>CAJUME010000018.1 GCA_910587015.1 uncultured Christensenella sp. | reverse complement strand
GAAAACGTATCCATAACCCGCGACGTTTCGGGCGAGGGCGTACAGCAGGCTCTGTTAAAAATTATCGAAAGCACGGTCGCAAACGTACCCCCGCAGGGCGGCAGAAAGCACCCCCAGCAGGAGTGCCTTAGGATAGACACCACAAATATACTTTTTATTTGCGGCGGCGCGTTTGTCGGGCTTGACAAAATAATACAAAAGCGCAAGGACAGCACCTCGCTCGGCTTCGGCGGCAACGTAAAGCCCGCGGAGGATAACGCGGAAATGCTTGAGGACGTAAAGCCTCAGGATTTGACCAAATTCGGGCTTATTCCCGAGTTTGTGGGACGCGTTCCCATTGTTGTAAGCCTGCACCCTTTGAACGAGGACGCGCTTGTCAATATTCTTACGCAGCCCAAAAACGCGATTATCAAGCAGTATCAGAAGCTTATTGCAATGGACGGCGTAAAGCTGACCGTGGAGGACGGCGCCGTGCGCGAGATTGCAAATACCGCAATCCGCTTAAAGACGGGCGCAAGGGGACTCAGGACTATTATTGAAAGCTTTATGACATCGGTAATGTACAAGCTCCCCTCGGAAAAGAATATCGAAGAGGTTATCGTCACCCGCGAATGCGTAACCGACAAGGCGGAGCCGAAGATAATTTACAAGCGCACCGCTTAAACAATAACGCATATATACTTCGCATAACCTTGTCGCGTTTGCGTTTTTTTTGCTCGTGTACGCCAAAGTACGCTTCGCTTCAAAAAGCCGCACGCTCCTTGTTCTGCTTGTACCTCTGCGCTATTGTAAGATAACAGATATTTTAATATGCAAACAGCTTGGTTTCCCCCTCCGTATGAGGGGGAAACTGTGTAAAAAGAGTAAAAGGAGTACTCTTATGGCAAGACAAACTTCAGAAAAGCTTCCCGTTGTGGCTTTGCGGGGAAGAGTGGTTTTTCCGTCTGTTTCCGTCAGCTTCGACGTGGGCAGACTTATTTCGCTTACAGCGGTTAAAATGGCGGCGGATACCGATTCGCGGCTGTTTGTTGTTGCGCAGAAGAATGCGGAAAAATCGGACGTCACGCCCGACGATATTTATGACGTCGGCACGGTTGTACGCATAAAGCAGATAACCAAGCTGCCCGGCAATAACGTGCGTATCAGCGCGGAGGGGCTTTACCGCGCCGCCGTGCGCACCGTGGAATATGTTGATAACACTCTTGTCGCGGACGTGAACGAGCTTAAATCGATTACAAGCGACCAAACGCTTGAAGAGGCGTATTTAAGAACCTCGCGCGACCTTGTGCGCGAGCTGTTTTCCGACGGCAACCGCATTTCCAAGGAGAATTTGCAGGCAATCGAGGCGGCTTCGGACGCGGACGGCTTCGTTAACATAACCGCGCACAATTTAAACGTCAAAACGGACATAAAGCAGCAGCTTTTAAGCTGTAACCGCGTTGTGGAAAGACTGCGCCTTATGGACAAGGTGCTTAACGACGAGCTGGAAATTTCCCGTTTGGAGCGTAAAATAAATTCCATGGTCCGCGCAAGCATAGACAAAAACCAGAAGGAATATTATCTGCGCGAGCAGTTGAAGGCTATTCATACCGAGCTGGGCGACGACGAGGAAGAGCGGGACGAGCTTGAACGCCGCATAAAAGCAAAGCAAATGCCGCAGGAGGTTGAGGAAAAAGCCCTTAAAGAGCTTTCGAGAATGTCCAGAATGCAGACCTCCTCGCCCGATTACAACGTTTTGAGAATGTACCTCGACTGGCTTCTGGATATTCCGTGGAACGAAAAAACCGAGGATACGGAAAGCCTTAACGATGCCGTTAAAATTCTGAACGAGGACCATTACGGCCTTGAAAAAATAAAGGAGCGCATAACCGAATATCTTGCGGTTTTAAAGCTTACAAACGGGCTTAACGCGCCTATTTTGTGCCTTGTAGGCCCTCCGGGGGTAGGTAAAACCTCTATCGCAAGCTCGATTGCCCGCTCTCTTGGCAGAAAATTCGTAAGAATGAGCTTGGGCGGCGTTAAGGACGAAAGCGAAATACGCGGTCACCGCAAAACCTATATCGGCGCGCTTCCCGGCAGAATAATCGCGGGGCTTAAAAATGCGGGCTCGGCAAATCCCGTGTTTTTGCTTGACGAGATAGACAAGCTTTCCTCGGATATGCGCGGCGACCCCGCAAGCGCACTGTTGGAGGTTTTGGACCCCGCGCAGAATTCCACCTTCCGCGACAGATATTTAGAAGTGCCCTACGATTTAAGCAAGGTGCTTTTTATAACCACCGCAAACAGCGTGGACACCATTCCCCGTCCGCTTTTGGACAGAATGGAGCTTATAGAGCTGGGCGGCTATACCGCGGAGGAAAAGCGGGAGATTGCAAAGCGCTACCTCGTGCCCAAAAAGCGCGCGGCAAACGGCTTGGAAGAGGAACAGCTTTCCTTTGACGACAGCGCTTTGGACGAGATTATCAGCGGCTATACAATGGAAGCGGGCGTAAGGCATTTGGAGCGCGAGATTGACGCCGTCTGCCGAAAGGCCGCAGTAAGGACTGCCGAGGGCAATACGGATAAAATAAACGTCACCGCGGCTACGGTGCAGGAGATGTTAGGCGCAAGGCGGTACGAGCGGGACGCGGCGGCGCTCGGCGGGGACGAGGTAGGCGCGGCAACGGGGCTTGCATGGACGGCAGTCGGCGGAACCACGCTTACAATCGAGGTTTCAGCAATGCACGGCAAGGGCGATATACTGCTTACGGGCAAGCTTGGCGACGTTATGAAGGAGAGCGCCCGCGCGGCAATAAGCTATATACGCGCAAATTGCTCTCAGTACGGCATAGCGGGCAGCGTTTTCGAAACGACGGATATTCACATTCATGTGCCCGAGGGCGCAACGCCCAAGGACGGCCCCAGCGCGGGCATAACCATGGCTACGGCAATACTTTCGGCTTTCACCAAAAAGCCGGTAAGAAAAAGCGTTGCAATGACGGGAGAAATAACCCTGCGCGGCAAGGTTTTGCCTATCGGCGGACTTAAAGAAAAGGCGCTTGCCGCCTACCGCACGGGCATAACGCAGGTGATTATCCCCGCAGACAACAAAAAGGATTTGGAGGAAGTGCCGGAAAGCGTGCGCGGCCGGATTGATTTTGTACCCGTGACGGAAGTGGATACGGTTTTTAAAGCCGCCATAATAGGAATTTAGACCCTATGTAAGCTTCGCATAGCGGTGTCGCGCTGCGTTTTTCTTGCTCGCGTACGTCATTGTACGCATCGCCGCAAAAAGCCTCGCGCTCCTTGCTTTGCTCGCTTCTATAAGGTTTAAAGGAATGCTTTAAACAGCAATCAGGTATATAAAAATGCTTAAAATCACAAATGCGGAATTTATTACAAGCGCGGCGGGCAAGGCGCAGTTTGTAGAAAGCGAAAAGCCCGTAATTGCCGTTTGCGGCAAGTCCAACGTGGGCAAATCCAGCTTTATAAATATGCTTGCCAACCGCAAAAAGCTTGCAAAGGTTTCCAAGGAGCCGGGCAGAACGCGGCTTATAAATTATTTCGACTTCGGTCGGTTTATTCTTGCAGACCTGCCGGGGTACGGCTTTGCGCGCGTTTCCCGCGAGGAAAAGCTGAAATGGTCGCGGCTTTTGGACGATTTTTTTGCGCAGAAGGATAAGCTTAAACACGTTTTTTCGCTTGCCGACATTCGCCACGACCCCACCGCGGACGATATGCAGATGGTAGAATATCTTTACTATCACCTTGTGCCGTTTACGGTAATCGCAACCAAGGCGGACAAGCTTTCGCGTGCGGCGCAAAATAAAGGCAAGCTGAATATTGCGGCATGCTATAAATGCGGGGCGGATAACATAATAGCAACCTCGTCGCAGACCCGACAGGGGTATGAAGAGGTTTTGACCGCAATAGAAAAAATTATATCCGTGGGAGAAGATGATGCTTGAATTTTTGTCCACGCCTGCGGGCAGAGCTGTTTTGGGCGTTTTTATAGCGGTTGTCGTTCTGGCGCTGTTAGACCTGAATTACAGATTTTTCGCAAAGGCGCTGCTCGATTTTTTGTTTGCGCTTACGGTCGTGATAATACTTTCGCCGTTGCTTGTAACGCTTGCGATAATATCGCGGGTAAAGGCGGGCAAAGCCTTCGAAACTGTGCCATATCTGGGGGTCAAATGCAAAATTATATATCTGCATACCTTTGCGGGCATACACGGCAGACTTAAATATTTTGCGGAAATTTTCGACGTGTTGGGCGGAAAAATGTCCTTTATAGGCGTAAAGCCGCTGGAAATTGCCGACGGCGCGCTTATGGACGATAAGTATATGGAGCGCTTTACCGCCCGTCCGGGGATAATCTGCCATATGCTTGCGGGCGGATATGACGGCGCTTCGTACGAGGATATGTTTGCCCTTGACGCGCGCTATGCAAAGCGGCGCGAGCTGTTCACCGATATTTTTATATTTATAAAATGGCTTGTGCTTCTGGCGCGGGGCGAGGATAAAAGCTATCTTGGCGAGGCGGAGGCGGCAAGCTATACCCAAACGCTTTTAGAACGCGGCGCGATTACGCAAAGCGGCTTCGAGCAGGCGCAGAAATTCGCCGCCGATACTCTTTCCAAAAACGAAGGGCGCTGAGCGTTGCATAAAATTCCGCGCGCGTACCATACTGCTTTTAAGGAGAGAGTATGGTTATAGCAAATATTATTTCTTACATTCTTGTATTGCTCGGCGCGGTCAACTGGGGACTGTACGGCATTTTCGACTTCAATCTGGTCAGCTGGATATTCGGCGGACCCCGCTCGGTCGGCGCGATAATAGTTTATGTAATTATCACGCTTGCTGCAATCTGGCTTATAGTATCGCCCATTTTAAGCGGCAACGGACTTCGCCTGAGAATGCGCGACAGAGAGGAAACCGCCTACGAAGAGCAAGAGGCGTAAAAAATTTGGTTTTTAAGGCAAAATTCCGTGTGCGGCAAAGCGTCCGCGCGCGGTTTTTTGTTTTTACAATACTTGCATAAAGCATACGGATATGCTACAATTTAGCGGTAAAAAAATTTTAAGGTAAAGCTATGTCAAAGTGGGTGACAGTATGGGGCAACGCAACCTCGGTTGCTGACCGCCGTCCCGAAAATTATGCAAAAAATTTAACCCTGCGCTATCCCGTAAAATGCGCCTTCGGCGGAAATTGCGTGCGTCTGCACTTTTCAAACTTCTGCGGTACCGAGCCCGTAACCCTCTCTCAGGTTACTGTTGCGCCGGCGGTGTCCGACAGAGAAATCAATTTAAAGGACGCGTGCCTCGTCACCTTCGGCGGGAGCGAAAGCGTGACAATAGGCGCGGGCGGGGAGGTGTTTTCCGACGAAATTCCCTTCCGAGTAAAGCCGCGCGGCAGTGTTTCCGTAAGCATTTATTTAAAGGATTTCACGCTTATGCGCTCTGCCGTGGTGATAACGGGCCCGCTTTCAAAGGGGTTTTATTCGGTGGGTAACCAAACGTTAAGCTCGGTTCTGCCGCTGGAACAAACGCGCACCACGCAGACCTTTTATTTTTTGACGGGGCTTGACGTGCTTACAGAGGACGACAACCGCGCCGTGATACTTTACGGCGATTCCATTACCGCTCAAAGCTGGGCGGACTATCTTGCAATCAAATGTATGGACGACCCCTATAACAAAACCTCGGTTATCCGTCGCGCGGCAAGCGGCACGCGCGTTCTGCGGGAGTACAGCTGTTTGACCTACGAAAGCTACGGGCTGTGCGGCAAAAACCGCTTTCTGCGGGAAATTTCCACCGTCAGCGGCGCGGATACGGTTATAATCCAGCAAGGCATAAACGATATAATCCACCCCGTTGGCACTGATGTTAATCCCTTCCGCCCTATGTCCGATTTGCCGACCTGCGAAGAGCTGCAAAAGGGCTTTGAATACTACATAAAAACGGCGAAGGCGCGCGGTCTGCGCACGCTTGCGGGCACGCTTTTGCCCATTTACGGCTGGCGCACCTATGCGCCATTCCGCGAGGAGCTTAAAAACGCCTTTAACGGCTGGCTGAGAGAGGAATGCGGCGCGGACGGCTGTATCGACTTCGATAGGGCGTTGCGTTCGGATAAAAATCCCGCGGCGTTTGCAGATGGCTTTGACAGCGGCGACCATCTTCACCCGTCGGAGGCGGCGTATAAAAAAATGGCTGAGCTTGCCTTTGAGTATATCGGGCTTTAAAAAATTTAAAACGTATTGCATTTTTACATATAGGGTGCTACAATATATAAAATAGGTAAGGATAGGGCTATGCAGGATATATATTACCCGTCAAAGGACGGAAAAAATACGGTACACGCGTGCCTTTGGCTGCCGCAGGGCAAGGCAAAGGCTGTTGTTCAGCTTATTCACGGTATGTGCGAATACGCTGAAAGATACGCGCCCTTTGCGCAGTTTTTAAATGAACACGGTTATATTGTGTGCGCGGACGACCACCTCGGTCACGGCAAAACGGCAAAAACGGAAGAGGATTTGGGCTATTTCAACGACCAACTCGACTATAATATCGTTATTGAGGACATTCACGAATTGAAGCTGACCGTCCAAAAACAGACGGGCGAGCTTCCGTGGTTTGTGCTCGGCCACAGCATGGGCTCGTTCTTCTGCCGCAAATATATTTCCGTTTACGGCAACGAATTTATCGGGGCTGTGATTATGGGCACGGGCTTTAAAAGCAGTTTTACCCTTAACACCGCGCTTTCCGCTGTTAAGGCAAGCGCGCGCTCCCGCGGCTGGCGGTACAGAAGCAGTACAATTAAAAAGCTTGCCTTCGGCTCCTACAATAAAAAATTCAGACCCGCGCGCACGGGCAACGACTGGCTGTCCAAAAATCCGCAGAACGTGGACGCTTACGAAAAAGACCCGCTTTGCGGCTTCGACTTTACAAACAACGGCTATTTTATTCTGTTTTCAATCATAAAACAGGCTTGCTCCACGCCCGTAATTAACGCGGTGCCCAAAAATTTGCCCGTGTATTTTGTGGCCGGCGCGCTTGACCCCGTCGGCGACTACGGCAACGGCGTTATCAGGGCGGTTAACAAATTCCACAAGGCGGGCGTAAAAAACGTATCTTTAACCCTTTACGAGGACAGCCGTCACGAAATTTTAAACGACGACTGCAAACAGCAGGTGCAGAACGATTTGCTTGCATTCTTTGAAGGGATATTAAACGGCGAAGCGTACGGCGCGGCGCAAACGGACAAAGGCTGAGCGAATTAAAGCTTTACTGAAAAAATTCTTATTTAAGAAGGCGTATATATGAAAAATTTTATCTTTATCTCTCCGAATTTCCCGTCAAATTACTGGAAATTCTGCCGCGAGCTGCAAAACAACGGCGTACGCGTGCTGGGCATAGGCGATGAGGTCTATGACAGCCTTACCGCAGATATGAAGGGCTCGCTTACAGAGTATTACAAGGTTGACGACCTTAAAAATTATGACGAGGTCTTCCGCGCGGTTGCGTTTTTCACCTTTAAATACGGCAAAATCGACTACATAGAGAGCAACAACGAGTATTGGCTTGAACAGGACGCGCTTCTGCGTACCGAATTCAATATCGACACGGGCTTTAAAAAGACGGATATTAAGAAGATTAAGCTTAAATCCGCAATGAAGACCTATTACAAAAAGGCAGGCGTAAAAACGGCGCGTCACTGTCTTGCAAAATCGCTTGCCGTATGCGAAAAATTCATAAAGCAGGTCGGCTATCCCGTAATAGTCAAGCCCGATAACGGCGTCGGCGCAAGCGATACCCACAAAATCGACGGCGACGAACAGCTTAAAGCGTTTTTAAAAAGCAAACCCAAAAAAGTCAGCTACATAATGGAGGAGTTTATCGACGGGGAGGTAAATTCCTACGACGCAATAATCGACAGCAAGGGTAATCCGATATTCGAAACGGGCAACATAACCCCCAAATCGCTTATGGACGTAGTCAACACGGGCGACAGCTGTCTGTATTATATAGTAAATCAGCTTGCGCCCGATGTGCAGAAGCTGGGCAGAAAAACGGTCAAGGCGTTCAAGGTAAAAAGTCGCTTTGTGCATTTCGAATTTTTCCGTCTTTTGTCCGACCAGCATATCGGCAAAAAGGGCGAGGTTGTCGCGCTTGAAGTGAATATGCGCCCCGCCGGCGGTATTACCCCCGATATGATGAATTACGCCAACAGCACCAACGTGTTTAAAATCTGGGCGGATATGATTGCCTACGACAGCTCGCTTGTGACGGTTGGAGAAAAATACTTCTGCGCGTTTGCGGGCCGCCGCGACGGCGTTGATTACGCTTATTCCGAGCAGGATATAATAGACCGCTTCGGCGCGAATATAAAAATCATTCAGCGCGTGCCCGACGTGCTTGCGGGTACAATGGGCAACATAATGTATATAGCCAACTTCGATACAAAGCAACAGCTTGACGAATTTTATTCGGAAATAACTAAGGTAAGGCAGTAAATAAAAGCGCCGCCCGCGCAATTGCGCGGGCGGCGTAAATGTTGTTGGTTCAATCTTTTTTATAATCGTCTATGCAAAGAATATCCGCGGGGTCAATATCCAGAACAGCGCATAAATTTGCAAAGGTTTCCAACGATGGCATAATATCGCCTTTTAGATAATGAGAAATAGTTTGTTGCTTAATCCCTAATTTTTTTGCTAAATCTGTTTGCGATATACCACACAGTTTAATTGCCTCTATTAACTTTTCTTGAATTTGTTTTATTGTAATCATAGTTAAAAACTACACTTATCAAGCGTAAAATGTTTGACTTACGCTTGTCAAGCGTGATAAAATACATTCAATAAGTGTAATAAGGTTAAAGCAATGTCAAAATCTATTTTACAAAAAATTTTTGCGGACGGTAAAAATCTCTGCGGGGAAGAATTAAACAGCGAAAAATATATTTCCGCCGAAGAGGGCTATGCGGAAGCTTATTCCAAGCTTGCCGAAAGGCTTTCCGAAGAGGATAAAAATTTGCTGATAGAAATAGACGGGCTTGTTACAGCCATGACTTCCTCAGCCTGTACGGAAAAGTTTATACAAGGCTTTAAGGCGGGGTTTGCATTTGCAACCGAGCTTTTAAAAAACTGAATTATAACGGCGCGGACGGCAAAAAGCCGTCCGCGCCGTCCTTTTCATAACCGCAAAATATTAAAAAAAGCGTTCTAAACGCCGCAAACCGTTAATAAGTTATTATACACATTGATTTTGCGGAGGCAGATATGCTTGATTACAACGTATACGAGGACATTGCAGGAAGAAGCGGCGGCGATATATATATAGGAGTAGTAGGTCCCGTGCGTACGGGCAAATCGACGCTTATCAAAAAATTTATGACCGAGCTGGTTATTCCCAATACCGAGGACGGCAACGCAAAAACCGTAATGGTTGACGAATTGCCACAGTCGGCTTCGGGCAAAAGCATTATGACGACCGAGCCGAAGTTCGTGCCGGCAAAGGCGGCGCAGGTCCGCATAGAAAACGCAACCGCAAACATTCGCTTTGCAGACTGCGTTGGCTTTATCACGCGCGGCGCAAACGGGTTCGAGGAGGACGGAAAGCCCCGCCTTGTAAACACGCCGTGGAGCGATAAGCCGCTGCCCTTTGCAGAGGCGGCGGAGCTGGGCACTCAAAAAGTAATATCCGAGCATTCCACAATAGGTATTTGCGTAACCACTGACGGCAGTATTGCGGATATTCCCCGCGACGGGTATGTTGACGCGGAGGAGCGCACCGTTGCGCACCTTAAAGCAAGCGGAAAGCCGTTCGTCATAATTTTAAACTGCGTAGAACCCGACAAGGCCGCGGCAAAAAAACTGCGCGAGGAGCTTGAAAACAAATATAAGGTGACAACCATTGCGGCAAACTGCGAAAAGCTGAACGCGGAAGGGCTTTTGAACGTGTTGAAGGCAGTGCTTTTCGAGTTCCCCGTCACGGGCTTCGACATCGACATTCCCGATTGGATGCGCTTTCTTCCGCCCGACAGCACGGCGGTGTGCGAGCTTTTAGACAGAATAAAAGCCGCGGCGGAGGCAGTTAAAAAAATGAAGGATTGCTCGGCGTTCGATAATATGCTTGCCGACTGCAAATTCTGGAAGCCCGAAGCGCTTGTAAATTTAAGCCTTTCGGACGGCAAGGCGCACGTCGATTGCTATGTTAAGGACGGAATTTTCTTCGATATGCTTTCGGAAATCGCGGGCGATACCATTTCCGACGAGTTCACGCTTATGCGTTATGTGCGCGGCACCTCCGAAGCAAAGCGCAACTACGATAAAATAAAGGACGCCTTCGACTGCGCAAGGGTGAACGGCTACGGCATAGTTCAGCCCGACGATACGGATATGAGCCTTGAAGAGCCCAAGGTGGTTCGTCAGGGCGGCAGTGTGGGCATAAAGCTGCGCGCAACCGCGCCCAGCTATCACATAGTTAAAATAGACGTCAGCGGAGAGGTCAGCCCCATTATGGGCAACGCCTCGCAGTCGGAGGGCATTGTGCAGGGCATGATGAACGGCTTTGAAAGCAATCCCGAGGATATGTGGGATACCAACGTGTTCGGCAAATCCTTGCGCGGAATGGTTAAGGAAGGGCTTTCGGGCAAGGTTAACTGTATGCACGACGATACCAAGGCGAAAATGCGCCGCGCAATTACAAGAATTGTAAACGAGGGCAGGGGCGGAGTAATCTGCATAATACTTTAAAAACGCATATATACTTCGCATAACGGCGTTGCACTGCGGCGTTGTACGCGTAAAGCTTTCACAAAAATATCATAGGTTGACCAAACTGTTTACTTGTGCATATATTATATTAAGGCTGCAACAGGCGTTATCCGCACTATATTGCGCGGGTAATGGGCTTGCAAAATTTACGGCGGCGGAATGCTATAATGCATTCCGCCGCCGCCAATTTATATTCGTTAAAAGCTTTTCAGTCGCCGCGCTTCTTTTCCGTGCTTTCGCGGGTATACGCCTCGGGCACGGCCATGTTGCCGTCCGCGTCAAACAGCGCGGCGGGCGCGGGGTCGTCCTTAAGACCCGCTATATAAGCAAGATACTGCTCGTCCGTAATCTTTTTGATTTTAGTTTTTTTACCCATAAAAAAGCCTCCGCTATTTTTCTATTATTATTAGCGAAGGCCTTATATTTTATACTGCTGTGCCGTTTAAGGCTTATCGGATTGCGGAATTACGCTTTCTCAAAGAAGGCGCAAACCTCCTTCATTGTGTCGGTATTAACGCTGTTGTATAAGCGCTTGTCAATGGAGGCAATAAAGCGGCTTTCCGCCTCGGCGGGTATTTTGCCGTTGTAAAGCTTGCTCAGCTCGGTATATTCGGTATTTATCTGTTCGCGGTATTTTTCCGCTTTTTCGTTATCGGATATAACAAGGCTTGTGTGCGTTCCGTTCTCGACGAAATAGTATTCCACGCTTTGGTTTGTTATCTCGTCGCGGTGGGCGTATATGCTGTCGTTAAGCACCGTATCGTCGTTTCCGCCCTGAACCACAAGCACCGGCACGCCGGAGGTGTTAATTCCGTCCACGCCCGTCATATAGTAATTTTCGCCTGCGTCAACCATTGCCCAGAATGCGGTAAATGGCCACAGGGTATATGCAAAACCGCCCATATTAAGCCGTCTTTGCATCCATTCGAGCATCGCGCCCGAGTTGGAGTTGTAGCCCGCGACCGAAGCGACCGCCTTTATTTTAGTGTTTGTGTTCAGCACGGAGGTAACCGCGTGTCCGCCCCAGCTGTGCCCAAAAAGATATACGGACTTGCTTTTCAGCTGTGCGTCCGTTTCAATAAATTTAAGCGCGTTGTCAAGGTCTATCGCGGACTGCGAAAGTCCTTTTGTGCCAAGACCATCGCTTTCGCCCGTGCCCGTGTTGTCGTATGTAAGCACGCTGTAGCCCTCGTTCACAAAATATTCCATAACGGAATAATAGTAATTCGAAAGCTCGCCGAAGCCGTGGGATATTACGACAAGCCTGTCGCTTTCGCCGCTCTCCCAAACATAGCCCTTAAGCGTGTTTTTACCGCTTAAAAATTCAATCCGGCGGTGGTTTACTGCGGAGAAGTCCTCGGTGGTGTAAAGAGTGGTGCATTCCGCGCCCTCTGCCTTCTGGCGGTTGAAGGTGCCCAAAAGACAGAATTTGCAGACGGCAAAAAGCAGCAGCACAAGCCCGAAAAACCAGACCGCGACAGCCGCCGCGCCGTATTCGATTTGTTTTCTCTTGCTTTTCATAATAACAGAACCCGTAAATGTTATATGTTACTGTACACAATTATAGGACATACGCGCGTATTATGCAACAGATTATAGCATTATTCGCTTAATTTTTTAAATTTGCCTGTTGCGGCGGGCGAAGGATTGCATTGCCGCCCGCCGCGCCCGATTTGCGCATCTATTACCATAAAATGGCTTTTGCCCCCCATATATGTCCCGATAATCGCATATTTTTCTCGAAAAAATCTTAAAAAACAGCATAATTATATTTACTTTTTTAAAAATAAGGTGTAAACTATAAGCAGGCTGTATAATTTTACGGCTTGAAATTTGGCTAATAATTACTCAAGAGGTGTAAAAATGGCTAACGGTAGATACGACTACGACAACGCGGAGCAGGTTCAGAGAGTTCCCAAAAAAGCGGACGTTATATTAAAGCGCCAGCAGGAAATGGCGTTAAAGCAGGACGACGCTATCGCGAAGGTCAACGCCGCAAACGCAAGAATCGACGAGGTAATGGCAGAGCTTGCAAAGGTTCGCGAGGAAAGTGCAGAGGCGCTGCGCAGAAACGAGGAGCTTTTCGGCACCGTCGGCGAAAGCGTTGCCGCGCTCAGACGCGAGTTGAGATATCTTGCCGCGCAGAACGAGAGCATTTACAATTCCGTATCGGATAAGTTCGAAAAGCTCGGCGGCGAGGTAAACGGATTAAGTCCCGTTCAGCCCGCGGAGGACGAGGCGGCCCTTACAGAGGCTGTTGCGGCAGAGCCCGTTCCGTTCAACGCCGAAATCGACTACGATACCCTTGCGGCAAAGGTTGCCGAGCGTATCGAAGTTCCCGCACCTCAGGTTATATCGGACGGCGTTCCCGTGCAGACGATAGTTCAGGAAAGCGCGGAAATAGACTACGATGTGCTTGTCGACAAAATCGTTGCCCGCCTTCCCATGCAGGAAGGGGCGGCGCAGTCCGTACAAGCGGAAATCGATTACGATACCCTTGCGGCAAAGGTCGCGGAAAGAATTGCCCTTCCCGCAGTAGCGGCGGCCGCGCCCGTATACGAGCCTGTGCAGGTCAGCGCAGAGATAGATTACGACGCGCTTGCAGATAAGGTTGCGGAAAGAATACCTGCGCCCCAGCTTGTTTCCGACGGGACGCCCGTACAGACCGTTGTTCGTGAAAGCGCGGAAATCGACTACGAAACGCTTGCGGCAAAGGTGGCCGAGCGTATCGATATTCCCGCCCCCGCAATCGTGCCCGCGGCAGTCGCTGCCGAGCCGGTGCAGGTCAGTGCGGAGGTGGATTACGATTTGATTGCCGACAAGGTGATTTCACGTATCCCCGTGCAGGAGGTTATTTCTCCCGATTACATCGCATCGAGGGTTGCGGAACAGCTTATTATTCCCGAGGCGGGAGATACCCGGATAGATTACGATACCCTTGCTGAAAAGGTTGCGGAAAGAATGCCCGCTCCTCAGCTTATTGCAGAGGCGGCGCCCGCGGCGGCAGTCAGCGAGAATACGGAAATCGACTACGAGCATCTTGCCGAGCTTATTTCAGAGCATATTCCCGTTAAGGAAACGCTTGTAACGGCGGCGGGCGCAGAAATAGATTACGAGGAGCTTGCCGGTAAGGTAGCGGAAAGAATAGTCCTCCCCGAGGCGGCTTCGACTGCGGTTGTGGCAAACGCCGACATAGACGAGGAAGAGCTTGCCGACAGAATAGCGTTGAAAATCGGCGCTATCCAGCCCGATGACTACAACATAATGGTTGACGAAGAGGGCTGTGCAAGCATAACCAAGGAAATTACCGAAAAGCTTGATTACGAGCTTATCGCCTCCACCGTTGCGGATAAGCTGCGCGAAACGCTTGATTTAAGCGGCGAGGATAACGGCGAGCAGCCCGACTACGAGGAAATGGCTGCGCGCATAAGCGAGAACATTACCGTTGCGGGCGTTAACGAGGACGCCATAGCCGAAAAGGCGGCGGCGGTGCTTTCCAACTATCTGCCCGAATTCGATACGGACGAAATTGCCGACAAGGTCGCAACGCAGGTTATAAGCGCGTTGCCCGCGGCAGAGGTTGACAGCGAGGCGGTCAGCAACGCGGTTGCGGAAAAGCTGAACGAGCGTCAGCAGGAGCTTGACTATGACATAGTGCTTGACGAGGACGGTCTTGAAAGGGTTTCCGCAAGCGTTTCCGAAAACGTTACAAAAACAACGGAAGAGCGCTTCGATACAATCGACAGAGAAATCGAAGAAATCAAGCGTATGCTTGCTGTCGGCGTTTTGGTGGCCGCTCCCAGAGAGGACGACATCGCGCCCGCCGAGGCTTATGAAGAGGTTTACGAGGAAGAGGCTGAGGAAGAACAGCTTGTAACCGTCAGCGACGTTATCGCAGACGAGCCCGAGGAAACCGTCAAGGAAGAGGTCGCAGAAGAAATGGCGGAAGAGGTTACGGAAGAAGTAACCGAGCCCGAGGAAGCAGTTGAAGAAACGATTGAAGAAGAGCCTGCGGAGGATGTTGTAGAGGAGGTTGTTGAAGAACAGCCCGCCGAAGAACCCGCCGCGCCGATAGTAATAGTAACCGAGCAGACCGTTGCCGAGGACGAAGAAGCCGACGGCGACGAGGACGAAGCGGTTGAAGAATTCAGCTATGACGAGCTTTCGGGCGAGGGCGGCGTAGACTTTGCAAACATGATGCGCTATAACCGCAGCTTTATTGCAAGAATTATTCAGGGCACTGACGAGCAAAAGACATACTACGGTGAAGTAAGAAACGCGCTGTTAAGCTACAAAAAGGTAAACTCCAACATTGCATGGGGTGCAGAGCGTTTCCACAAAGGAAGAGAAACCATTGCCCGCTTTAAAATCCGCGGCAAGACGCTTATTCTCTATCTTGCGCTTGACCCCGCAACGCACGAGTACAGCGTATATCACCATAAGGACGTTTCCGACAACAAGTCCGTTGCGGGCACGCCTATGATGATAAAGGTAAAAAGCCCTCTCGGCGTTAAAAAGGCTGTAAGACTTATCGATGAAATGCTTGCGGCACGCAACGGCGAGAAGAGAAATATCCCTCAGCGTGACTACGCGGCAATGTATCCTTACGAAACCATTGAAGAGCTTATCGAAGACGGTCTTGTCAAGGACGTAAAAAAGGACAAATAAAATAAAGGTGCGCGGGGGTTGAAGTATTTTCAGCCCCCCGTATTATGTCAGCGCGACGGCGAGCGTGTTGACATAATACGGGAATTATACGGCGTTTGTGCATTCCTTCCCTTGCGGGAGGGCTTGTTTCGTTTGCTTTAATTACGCTTTTTGCCGATATACATAAAAAATACCGTAACGGAGAAATATTTTGAACAACCAACAAACACAATCACAAGCACCCACCAACGATAACAACCGCCGCGGCAATTCCGCAAGGAACGGCAAAAATACTCAAAGCAATGCAAATACCCCGCGCAGACAGAACGGCCGCGGCCGCGCGGAGCATGGCTCCGCAACGCGCGAGGGCAACGGACAAAGCCGCGAGGGCAAAAGGTTGCGCACCGGTAAGCGCGGCGAGGCAAAGCCCGTAAAGGAGTTAAAGTCGGCTAAGGCGGACAAGCCTGCAAGGCAGCCCAAAACGGGTAAGCCCGCAAAGGGCAAGCCTGTAAAAATCGTATTTCTGGGCGGCGTCGGAGAAATCGGCAAGAACATGACGGCAATCGAGTGCGGCGACGATATTATTATTATAGACGCGGGCGCGATATTCCCCACAGACGAAACCCCCGGCTTCGATTTGATAGTGCCCGATATTACCTATCTTGTTGAAAACGCCAAAAAGGTCCGCGGACTTATTTTAACGCACGGACACGAGGACCATATCGGCGGCGTGCCCTATCTTTTAAAGGAGCTTAAGGTGCCCGTAATCGGGACAAAGCTTACGCTTGCGCTTGTAGACAACAAGCTGCGCGAGCACCGCATAAACGACGTTAAGGAAGTAACGGTCAGCCCCGGACAGACTGCGCAGCTGGGCTGCTTTAAGGTGCGTTGCATAAATGTAAACCATTCTATCGCGGGCTCGCTTGCGTTTGCAATACAGACGCCGCAGGGCGTAATCTTTCACAGCGGCGACTATAAAATTGATTTAACCCCCGTTGGCGGAGAGCCTATCGACTTAAAAACCATATCCGACGCGGGCGCGGCGGGCGTGCTTTTGTATATGGGCGAAAGCACCAATATCGAGCGCGCGGGCTTTACTATGAGCGAAACGGTAGTCGGCTCTACGTTAGAGCGGCTTTTTAACGAAAATTCCCGCCGCCGCATTATAATTGCCACGTTCGCCTCCAACGTGTACCGCATTCAGCAGATACTCGATTTGGCGGTAAAGCACCGCAGAAAGGTCGCGCTTTCGGGCAGAAGCATGCTTAACGTGGTAGAGGCCGCGGAAAAAATAGGCGAAATAAAAATTCCAGACAATCTGCTTGTGGACGTTTCCCAGATTAAAAACATGCGCGACAGCGAGGTTGTGGTTGTTTCCACGGGCAGTCAGGGCGAGCCGATGAGCGCGCTTACGAGAATGGCAAACGGCGCCAACAACTTTGTAACCGTGGGCGAAAACGATACGGTAATAATTTCCGCAAAGCCTATCCCCGGCAACGAGAAGCTGGTTTACAGAGTAATAAACAATCTGTACAAACTTGGCGCGGAGGTCGTTTACGAAAGTCTGGAAAATATCCACGTTTCCGGTCACGCGTGCCGTGAAGAGCATAAAATAATGCACAGACTTCTGCACCCCAAATTTTTTATACCCGTGCACGGCGAATACCGTCACCTTAAAAAGCACGCTCAGCTCGCGCACGAAATGGGGCTTGAAGAGCATAAAATAATCGTTCCCGATATAGGCGACTGTATCGAGGTAACCGCAAACAGCATAAGACGCGGCGAAAGCGTAACGGCAGGCTCGCGCCTGATTGACGGCGAGGGTATCGAGGACGAAAAGGCTTCGGTAGTAATCGAGGACAGACGTCAGCTTTCCGAGGAGGGCTTGTTCATTGTATCCGTTGCGGTAAACGGCGGCGAGGTTGTGGGCGAGCCCGCCATAAACACGCGCGGCTTTGTGTTCGACTTCCACCGCGACTACGATAAGGAAATCCGCGAGGTTATCAAAAACGCAATAAAGGGCTATGACCTTGCCCGCGGCAATTGCGACCAGTTAAAGCGAGTTATTAAAAATTCGCTTAAAAATTATCTGTGGAAAAAGACCAGACAAAACCCTATGGTCGTGCCCGTAATAGTCGAAATTTAAAAAAACGCATATATGCAAAATTTTTCTTACGCACACAAAAATACAAGGGACGGCGAAAGGGCAACCCTGACCGCGCAGTTCAACAAGCCGAAAATATCCGAAAGCCTTGCGCAGCTTCGCAGTCGCGCCTTTGACCGTGAAATTCCCGTATCGGACGATGAAACGCTTTGCTTTTTGCAAACCGTTTTAAGCGCCGTTCAGCCCAAACACATTTTAGAGCTGGGTACGGCGGTCGGCGTTTCGGGCGCGGCTATGCTCGATATATGCAAAGCTGCTCACCTTACCACGGTTGAACGCGACCAAGGCTTTTATAATGAAGCGGAGGCGAATTTCGCAAGGCTGGGTCTATGCGACCGCGTAACACAAATTTTAGGGGACGCGGGCGAAGTCATAAATACCTTGCCGGAAAACTCCTTCGACTTCATTTTTATGGACTGCGCAAAGGTGCAGTACGTTAAGTATCTGCCCCGCCTTAAACAGCTTTTAAAGCGCGGCGGCACGCTGATTGCAGACGATATTCTGCTGTTCGGCTACGTCACGGGCGAGGAGGAGGTTCCCACCAAGCGCAAAATGCTGGTAGAGCATGTCAAAGAATATATTACCGCAGTAACGAATGACAGCGGGCTTCAAACAACTATAATAAATATCGGCAACGGCGTTGCGTTAAGCGTAAAATTATGAAAGCGCCATATTTCCGTCTCATTGCTGTATAAAAGGCTTGACGGCTTTCCTAAGGAAAAACAAATATTGGATAATCTGTTATGAAGGTTGAACTTTTAGCCCCCGCGGGCAACTTTACAAAGCTTAAAACTGCAATAAATTTCGGTGCGGACGCGGTATATGTGGGGGGCAAGGACTTTTCCTTGCGTCCCTTTGCCGATAATTTCACGCGTGAGGAAATGGCGGAAGCGGTAAAATTTGCGCACTCTCTCGGCAAAAAGCTTTACGTCACCGCAAACATATTCGCAAAAAACGCAGATATGCCGCTTTTGGAGGACTACTTCAAATTTCTTGAAGAAATCAAGGCGGACGCGGCTATAATTTCGGATGCGGGCGTCGTCTATGCCGCTAAAAAAAGCGCGCCAAAGCTGGATATTCACATATCCACGCAAGCAAACCTCACCAACAAATACGCCGTTAAATTCTGGCGGGAGCAAGGCGCAACCCGCGCGGTGCTCGCGCGCGAGCTTTCGCTTGAAGAAATTGCGGAAATTCATTCCTTCGTGCCGCAAATCGAGCTTGAAGCATTCGTTCACGGCGCAATGTGTATTTCATACTCGGGCAGATGCCTTTTGTCCAACTACCTCGCGGGGCGGGAAAGCAACCGCGGCGAATGCGTGCAGGCTTGCCGCTGGAACTATCAAGTCCGCAAGTCGGACGCGCTTTCCGACAGCGGCTGGCTGGACATAGAGGAGGATGGACGCGGCGCGTATATTCTCAATTCAAAGGACCTGAATATGAGCGCGCACCTCGATATAATGGCGCAAGCAGGCGTTTGCTCGTTTAAAATCGAGGGCAGAATGAAGTCGGAATACTACCTTGCAACCGTCATAAACGCGTACCGCAGGTGTATTGACGGCGGCTATTCTCCCGTAATCGAAAACGAGCTTTTAACTGCCTTCCACCGCGACTATACAACGGCTTACGCGTTCGGCGACAATGCCGAAACGGTAAACTATGCGGACAGTCAGGCAAAGGGCGGGTGCGACTATATAGCGAACGTTATCGGCAGTGAAAACGGCTTTGCTGTCGTTGAAATGCGCGGCAGATTTAAAGTCGGCGATACCTTGGAGGTGTTAAGCCCCTCCGACAGCTTTTTAAAAACCTTTACGGTGGAAAAAGCGTTTTTAATTAACGGCGAAGAAGTGCGGGACTGCAAGCTTGTTCAGCAGCACTACAAAATAAGCTGTCCGTATGCTTTAAAGAACGGCGACATTTTAAGGCGAAGAAAATAAAAACGCATATATACTTTTTGTATCTATGCGTTTTTATCAAAGCATTTTAATTACTTAAATATTTATGAATTATAAGGTCAGCAACATTTACGGCAAAACAAATAACAAAAGCATAACAGTGCGCGTGGACGGTTCAAAATCGATAACCGCGCGCGCAATGCTTATCGCCGCGCTTGCAGAGGGAGAAAGCACTCTGTCGGGCGCGCAGTTTTCCGACGACTGCGCAACCTTTTTAAATTGCCTTAATGCCCTCGGTATAAAAAGCGAGGTAAACGGCACAACCGTAAAAATTACGGGTTGCGGGGGTAAGCTTGCGGTAAATCAAGCGGAAATCAACGTAGGCAGTGCGGGCACGGCAGCACGTTTTCTGCCCGCGTTTTTAGCTTTTCAAAGCGGAAAATTTAAGGTTGACAGCTCCGCGCAAATGAAAAACCGCCCCGTAGAGCCGCTTATAACCGCGCTTACACAGCTCGGCGCAAGGTTCACTTTTTTGGAAAAAGAAAATTCCTTTCCGTTCATAATCGAGGGCGCGACTTCGCCGAACACTCAAATTGCGGTGGATATTTCAAAAAGCAGTCAGTATCTTTCCGCGCTGTTGATTTCCGCTGTGTGCGCCCGCAAGCCCGTTAAAATAATGCCTTTCGGCTTTCACGGACTTGATTATATCAAAATAACAAAAAATATAATGCGCTCTTTCGGCGTCGGAGTTGAGGAGCAAAACGGCGCGTATACCGTCAACGGCAGATATTCCGCAAGGCAATACGATATCGAGCCGGACGTTTCCGCCGCATGCTATTTTTACGCAATAAATAAAATTCTCGGCACAGATATAACCGTTGAAGGTGTATCCCCGAACAGTATGCAGGGCGACATAAAATTCATAAATTTGCTTAAAGACTTTGACGGCGGCACGGTGGATATGTCCGCCTTTTCCGACCAGACCTTAACGCTTGCCGCAATTGCGCCGTACCTTGCAAAACCCACGCATATTACGGGGGTAAAGCATATCCGCGGACAGGAATGCGACCGCATTAAAGCAATTATCTGCAACCTTAAAGCAATGCGCGTAAGGTGCGAGGAATTTGAGGACGGCGTAAAAATTTACCCCTCCAAGCCACAGCCCGCAACGATAAAAACCTTCGGCGACCACCGCGTTGCAATGAGCTTCGCGCTAACGGGTCTGCGCGCCGACGGAATTGTTATAGAAGACGCCGAGGTCTGCTCTAAAACGTTTAAGGATTATTTTAACGTGCTTGATGGCGTTTGCGCTCAGCTCGCTTTAAAAGACTGATTTTATCAACACATTGCATTTTGTTGAATAATGTTGAATAATATTGTATAATGTAGCAAACAGGTGAAAATTATGAAAATAAAAAAGCTTTTAATTGCGTTTTTGGCGGCGCTGTCGCTTATCGTTTTAGCGGCGGGGCTTTCCGCATGCGATTTTATCAGTGGCCTTTTCGGCGACAACCCGCAAAACCCTCCTTCAACGGAACAGCCGTCCGACCCTGACCCCGAGCCGCCGCAGCCTGAAATCTGCGTGCATGTGTACGGTGAGTGGACGGACGAGATAAACAACTGCAACGTCCACAGGGTCAAACGCGTATGCTCGCTTTGCGGCGATATCGAATACGACCTTTTGGAAGCGGGTCACATATACGGGCCGTGGACGGATATTGTAAATAACTGCACAGTGCACACGCAAAAGCGCTTCTGCACAAAATGCGGAGATATTCAGACCAACTCCCTTCCCGCCAAGGGTCACAGCTACGGCGAGTGGGAGGTCGTAACCGATACCTGTACGGAATACGTCCAAAAGCGCGTTTGTTCTGAGTGTAAGGAAGAAGAGGAAAAAACGCTTACGCCAATCGGACACAGCTACGGCGAGTGGATTGACGAGGTTAAAACCTGCACTAAGCATATCCAGAAGCAAACTTGTTCGGGCTGCGGCGACTTCAAAAAGCGCGCGCTTAAAACCGACGGACACGACTTTGAAAACGGTACCTGTAAAAAATGCGGACAGTCCGTGGCAGACGGCGGCGGCGCCGAGCTGGACAAATACAACGGCGATTACGGCTATAATTATTTCAAGCAGAATAATTTATCTGCACAGCAAACGCTTTACGAGCGTATAGACGCTGGCGTGCGCGCTTTTCATCTGGATAAAACAGCAA
Organism: uncultured Christensenella sp.; assembly: GCA_910587015.1. GTDB lineage: Bacteria > Bacillota > Clostridia > Christensenellales > Borkfalkiaceae > Coproplasma. The sequence goes on along the minus strand of CAJUME010000018.1, from coordinate 14,791 downwards.
ATGCAGAGCAAAAGCTGCAAAACGGCAAAACCGTGTACATAGCGGCAACGGCGGAATATTCCGATTTGTCGCTTACCGCTGACGAGGCTGTTTCCGTCTGGAAAACCTATAAGGACGACAACCCGCTGTATTATTGGCTGTCCGGCGAGCTTGTTTACACTGTTGAAGAGCTGTATATGCTTGCCGTTGAGGAATACGCGCAGGGCGATGCACGCATAAGCGCAAACGATTTTGTGTATAACAAGGTTGCGGAGTATTCGCTTATGCTTGACGTAAACGACAATGCATACCGCAAGGCGCTTGCCTTCCACGATAAAATTATTTCCGCTGTGGATTACGCATACGAAAGTGTTGGCGTACCGCAGACCGCGCATTGGGCGCACAGCGTTATGGGCGTTTTCGAAGAGCGCGGAGCGGTGTGCGAAAGCTATGCAAAAACGTTCCAGTTGCTTTTAAATTATAACGGCGTGGAAAATATCTTCGTCAGCGGAAAAGGCAACCGCGAAGAACATGCGTGGAACCTTGTACGGCTTGATAACGGCGAATGGTACTGGTGCGATTTAACGTGGGACGATACTCCGTCCGAATATTGCGGAATTTCTTACCGGTATTTCCTTGTAAACGATACCCAGCAGGTTAACTGGCTTGACGGAGGCAGGTACTATAATACGGTTGAAACCTTCCTCACCCGCCATACTCCGCATACGGCGCAGGGAACAAGTATACAGTTTTTGTATGAACTGCCCGCCCGCGCAACAACAAATTACGCCGAAGAAAACGGCTTAACCTTGCGCAAAACATTCTCGGTAAGCGGTTTTCAATACGCTGTTGCGGGCTATAATACCGTTCAGCTTGTCAAAAAGGAAGCTGCGGGCGCGGTAACGGTTCCCGAAACGGTAACATATGACAAAATAACCTATACCGTTGTTGCAATCGGCGTAATAGACGCAAAAGGTTTATTTGACAGCGGTGTGGTTTTTAAAGGCGCAACCTCGGTGTTTATTCCCAAAACCGTACAATTCATATGGGATAGCGCAATGGTTTGTTCGGATAACACGTCTGTAACCGTAGACGCAGAAAACGAATATTTTTGCTCGGTTGACGGCGTTCTGTTTACAAAATCAATGAAAACGCTGGTAAATTATCCCGCAAACCGCGCGGACGGGGAGTATAGAATTCCCGAGCAGACCGAGTGGCTTGCAACCGGCGCGTTCTCGCTTATCAAAAATTTATCCCGCCTTTACGTCGGTAAAAATGTAGTTATCGACGGTATTGCTTGCTGGGGCGTGTATTACGATAATTCCCGCAACACGGTTTCCGGCGGTTGGCGGAATATCGCATACAATTTAAAGCTTACCGAAAATACGGGAATAACCGTTGACGAAGATAATCCGTATTTCACCGCCGACGGTGAATGGCTTTACAGCAAAGACAAAACCGTCGCGTACTGTTATTTCAACAGAAAAGCGGTAACTATTGAAATTCCCGCATCGGTAACAAGCTTTGACAACGGCGTTTTCACGAATTTTTTAATGCTTGAAAGCTTTACCGTTGTAGAAGGCAATACCGCCTTCGCCGTGCAGAACGGAATACTTTACAACAAAGCTTTTACAGAAATTATCCATATTCCCAACCGTGTAAGCGGTACGGTAACGCTTCCGTCAACAATAACGCAGTTGGGCGTGGACGCCAACTCCGATTTTATCCACTCTTATATAACGGAAATAAATATATCGGTTACTCTTAAAGAGCTTGGCAGATTTTCCTTTTACAATCCTTATCGGCTTGAACGTATAAATTACGGCGGCACTATGGCGCAGTGGCTTGCGATAGAAAAGCATAAAGATTGGGTATACGGTACGGAAACATTCGTAATAGTCTGCTCGGACGGAACGCTTGATATTCACGGCAATCGCGTAACAATATAATCGAAGGCGGGAAGGTGTTTTCCCGCCTTTACTTTTGTGTTTTTTTGCTTATAATATAGGTTATGGAGCGCATTGTAATTCATTCCGACTTGAATAATTTTTATGCCTCAGTGGAAAGGGTACTCCGCCCCGAGCTTACGGGCAAGCCTATCGCCGTTTGCGGCAGTAAAGAAGCGCGCAGAGGCATTGTGCTTGCAAAAAGCGAGGAGGCAAAGCGTTTCGGCGTAAAAACGGGCGACACCGTCTGGCAGGCTCAAAAAAAGTGTCCAAATTTAATTTGCGTTCCACCGCATTTTGACGAATATATAAGCTATTCGCGTAAGGTCAAGGCAATTTACGCGCGGTATACCGACTTAATCGAAAGCTACGGTATAGACGAGTGCTGGCTTGATTTAACTCATTCAACCCGAATTTTTCCCGAGTTTACTCCCAAATTTACAGAAGCTGACGGCGAAAAGCATTTCAGCGATGAATATTTAAGATTTTTAGGCGACCATATCCGCGAAGAGGTCAAGCGAGAGCTTAATATAACAGTGTCTTGCGGGGTTTCGTTCAATAAGGTATTTGCAAAGCTCGGCTCCGATTTGAAGAAGCCAGACGGCACTACCGTTATTTCGTATTTAAACTATCCGTCGGTAATCAACGCTCTGCCCGTGGAGGATTTGCTGTATGTCGGCAAAGCAACCACGCAAAAGCTGCGCGGAATGGGGCTTTCCACAATAGGCAGACTTGCCGCCGCCGAGGACGGTCTGCTTGTAAAAGCCTTCGGAAAGGTCGGCGATACGCTTTTGAAGTACGCGCGCGGGCTTGACAGCGACCCCGTAAAGCATATGGACGACAAGCGGGAGTATAAGTCGATAGGCAATTCAAGCACCTATCCCGAGGATATTACGGAATATTCGAGGATAGAGCGGCTTCTATATGTGCTTGCGGAAAGCGTTGCGGCAAGGCTTAGGGAAAGCGGGCAGGGGCTTGCGGATACCGTCCATCTTTGGGTGCGCTATGCCGATTTATCCGATTTTGCCATTCAGAAGAAGGTCAGACATACCGCGCTTTGCGGAGAGATAGCAAGTCACGCATTTGCGCTGTTCAAGGCTAATATACAGCCGCCCTTTAAGGTGCGCGCGCTCGGGCTTACCGTTTCGGGCTTCGATAACGGCGCCTCGCAGCTTACTTTGGACGAAACCAACGGCAAATATACAAAATTAGAGGCAGTGGAGCGGTGCGTTGACAAAATACGCAAAAAGCACGGCTTTGATAAATTACAGCGCGGCGCAGTCGCGCAGGAGCCGCCCGCAATGCGCGCGGACATAAAAAGCACGCACCTTATAAAGCCCGGCAATTTTACCGACCCCGCGGACAACGGCGGTAATTCCTAACAATAGCCTTTTGCGGCTATTGCGCTGCTTATGTAGCTTCGGCTGACAAAAAAATCCATAAGCTGTGCTTATGGCAAAATAAAAAACTTGTATATTCAACACCCCTTCAAAGATTGACTATTTTCTGTCGTTATCATATAATTTTAGCGTATTATTGCGTGCGGCAAATTCAAAGCCCGCAATTTAAGGAGAATACATATGAATCTTCCCGAAATGTTCGGCGAAAACGTTTTCAACGATTCCGTTCAGAAGGATACTCTGCCCAGCGAAGTATACAAGGCGCTGCGCGCCACAATAGAATCGGGCAAGCAGCTTGACGTAAATATAGCGGGCGCTGTGGCCTCTGCAATGAAAAAGTGGGCTATCTCCAAGGGCGCAACTCATTACACGCACTGGTTTCAGCCGCTTACGGGACTTGCCGCGGAAAAGCACGACAGCTTTATCGAACCGGAGGGCGACAAGGTAATAATGCGTCTTACGGGCAAAAGCCTTATTATAGGCGAGTCGGACGCTTCAAGCTTCCCCTCGGGCGGTTCGCGCGCAACCTATATGGCGCGCGGCTATACCGCGTGGGACCCCACCTCGCCCGCGTTCGTTAAGGAAGGCACGCTTTACATTCCCACCGTTTTCGTGTCCTACACGGGCGAAACGCTTGATAAAAAGGCGCCCCTTCTGCGCTCTATGACGGCGCTCGACAAGCAGGCAAAGCGTATTTTAAAGCTGTTCGGCATAGAATGCAAAAAGGTATCCACAACTGTCGGACCCGAGCAGGAGTACTTTTTAATCGACGAAGAGGAATACCTTAAAAGAAAGGATTTAATGCTGACGGGCAGAACGCTTTTCGGCGCGCCCGTAACCCGCGGGCAGGAGCTGGAAGACCATTACTTCGGCACAATCAAGCCCAAGATAGGCGAGTTTATGCGCGATTTGGACAAAGAGCTGTGGAGCTACGGCGTGCTTTCCAAGACAAAGCATAACGAGGTAGCCCCCGCCCAGCACGAAATGGCGCCCGTATTCTCCACAAGCAACGTTGCCGTAGACGGCAATATGCTTACAATGGAGCTTATGAAAAAGGTTGCGCACAAGCACGGGCTTGCTTGTTTATTGCACGAAAAGCCCTTCCGCGGCATAAACGGCAGCGGCAAGCACAATAACTGGTCAATGTCCACCGATAGCGGACTTAATCTTTTGAACACGGGCGACAGTCCCGAGGAAAATACTCTGTTCAAGCTTGTGCTTGCGGCGGTGGTAAAGGCCGTTGACGAATATCAGGGCGTAATGCGCGCGTCAATCGCTTCCGCCGGTAACGACCACAGACTCGGCGCGGACGAGGCGCCCCCCGCGATTATGTCCGTTTACCTCGGCGACCAGCTCGGCGCGCTTGTGGACAGTATTGTAAAGGGTGAAAATTACAAGTCGGTCAAGGCGGAGGAGGGCGGCATAGGCGTGCCCGAAAGCCCCATATTCCCCAAGGACGCAACCGACAGAAACAGAACCTCGCCCTTCGCGTTCACGGGCAACAAATTCGAGTTCCGTATGCTCGGCTCGCAGGCCAACGTATCGGACGCGAATATTTGCCTTAATACGATTGTCGCGGACGCGTTTTCCGACTTTGCCGATGAGTTAGAGGGCAAGAAGGATATAGAAAAGGCGGCAAACGCCGTAATTGCAAGAGAGCTTAAAAAGCATTACCGCATAATCTTCAACCTCGACGGCTACGGCCCCGAGTGGGAGGTGGAGGCGGCAAGGCGCGGGCTTTTGAACAACAAAAACACCGCGGACGCCGTGCCCGTGCTGTATCAGGATAAAAATATAGACGTGTTTGTGCGGCAAGGCGTGTATACCAGAGCGGAAGCGATTGCCCGCGCGGATATCCGTCTGGAAAATTATACCAAAATTATCAATATTGAGGCGCTTACCATGATAGAAATGGCAAAGCGCGACATAATACCCGCCGTTTCCGACTTTGTTGCGGAGCTGTGCCGGAACGTTACTTCAAAGCGCGCCGTAAGCGAAAGGGTGCCCTGCAATGCGGAAATAAAGCTTATCGATAAGCTTTCCCAACTCAACGACAATGCAAGCGCGGCGGTAGAAAAGCTCGAAAGCGATTTGAAGTCGGTTGACAGACGCGAGGTGCTGTCCGCTTCTCAGTCAATGGCGCATTTGATTGTTCCCGATATGGAGGCGGTCCGCGCAATCGTTGACGAGATGGAAACGCTTACCTCTGCCGACTACTGGCCTTATCCCACCTACTTCGACCTTTTGTACAGCGTTAAATAAATCATTATAATAAAGTCTTGCGGGGCGGTTTTCAGACGGAAAAACCGCCCCGCATTTATTTTTTAATCGCTATGCATACGCTTGACTTAAACGGCGTAAAATTCTATAATATTTATGAAATTACAGTACAGCGAGGTGCGTATATGCTAACAAGTATCTGCGGAATAAACTGGGGTGACGAGGGCAAGGGCAGAATGGTTGACCTGCTTTCGGAAGGCTTCGATATTGTCTGCCGCTATCAGGGCGGAAACAACGCGGGTCACACCGTAATAAACGAGCGCGGAAGGTTTATTTTAAATCTTTTGCCCTCGGGCATTCTGCGCGAGGATGTGGTAAACGTTCTCGGCCCCGGAATGGTAATAGACATAAAGCACCTCTGCGGCGAAATGCAGCGCCTCAGAGAGGGCGGCATAAAAATTTCGCCCGCAAACCTCAAAATTTCCGACAAAGCCATAATCGTTATGCCCTATAACGTTTTGCAGGACGTTATGGAGGAGGACAGACTTACCAAGGCAACGGGCAAGCCCTACGGCTCTACCCGCCGCGGCATTGCGCCCATTTATGCGGATAAGTATATGAAAAAGGCCTTCCGTATGGGCGAGCTTTTGAATACAGAGCTTTTGTATAAGCGTCTGCCCGATATCGTTGAATGGAAGAATATGACCATTAAGGCGTACGGCTTCGAGCCCGTTACGGTTGAAGAAATGAAAGAATATTTCGAAGCCTACGGCAAGCCGCTTGCGGAATACGTCTGCGATACGGGTCTGTACCTTAACGAGGCAAACAGACAAGGCAAAAATATTATGTTCGAGGCGCAGCTCGGCGCACTGCGCGATATCGATTTCGGCATTGTGCCCTATACCTCGTCCTCATCGACCATTGCGGCGTACGCGCCTATCGGTGCGGGCGTTCCCAATCTTAAATTAGACAGCTCCATAGGTATAATGAAGGCTTATTCAAGCTGTGTCGGCGCGGGCCCGTTTACCTGCGAATATTTCGGCGAAAAGGCGGAAAAGCTGCGCGGGCTCGGCGGCGAATACGGCGCGGCCACGGGCAGACCCAGAAGGGTTGGCCCCTTCGACGTGGTTGCCTCGCGTTACGGCATACGCTGTCAGGGCGCGGACGAAATCGCGCTGACCAAGCTGGACGTTTTAAGCGATTACGAGGAAATCGAAATCTGCACGCATTACACGCTTGACGGCAAGGTTATAGACGAGTTCCCGTTTACCGATGTTCTGGATTTGTGCAAGCCCGTATTCGAGAGCGTAAAGGGCTGGAACTGCGACATTTCCAAGTGCAGAAAGCCCGCGGACTTGCCCAAAGAAGCGCTTGCATACATAAAACTGCTTGAAAAGCTTTGCGACTGCAAAATAAAGTATGTTTCGGTCGGAGCCGAGCGCGACGCATACGTGGAAATGTATTAAGCCATAGGTGACTATGAAGTTTTATAAAATGCACGGTATCGGCAACGATTATATTTATTTCGACTGCATGCACGGCGAAATCGAAAACCCAGAACGGCTTGCAATACAGCTTTCTGACAGACATTTCGGAATAGGCGGCGACGGTATAATTTTGCTTTGCAAATCCGATATTGCCGATTGCAGAATGCGTATGTTCAATGCGGACGGCTCGGAGGGCAAAATGTGCGGCAACGGCGTAAGGTGCGTTGGTAAGCTTGCGCATGATTTGGGCTATGTCAAAGGCGATAAATGCCGTATAGAAACGCTTTCGGGCATAAAAACGCTGGAATTTACGTTGGACGAGTGCGGCAAGGTCGCTTCGGCAAGGGTGGATATGGGCGCGGCCGTGCTAAACGGCGAAAAAATTCCGTCAATCTTTAAGGGCGAAAAAATTGTATCCGCGCCGCTTGACGTTGACGGTATGCAATACAAGGTAACGCTTGTATCTATGGGCAATCCTCACTGCGTGGTATTTGCCGACCCCGATAACCTCGATTTGGAGAAAATCGGCGGAAGGTTCGAAAACCACCCCGCCTTTCCCGAAAGAATAAACACGGAATTTGTTAAAGTTATCGGCAATAACCACTTAAAAATGCGCGTGTGGGAGCGCGGCAGCGGAGAAACGCTTGCCTGCGGCACGGGCGCGTGCGCGTGCGCCGTGGCGGCTTGTTTAAACGGCTATTGCGTCAAGGGCGAGGAAATAACAGTATCTCTTCTGGGTGGAGATTTGAAAATTGTGTATACCAACGACGCCGTGTACATGACGGGACCCGCCTCACTTGTCTTTACGGGCGAAATCGAAATTTAAAATTTTTTAAAAGTAATATTAACCGCTGTTGGGCAAATTTTATTGTCCAACAGCGGAATTTTTTATAATTATAAATATCTTATTCAAATATTGACAAATTAATGAAAAAATGTATAATAATAGAAAATAGAGGGTAGTAGAATATGAAAAAGCTTGTGTGTGTTATAATAGCGTTTTTTACGGTATCGGGCGTCTGTATTGGCGCGGCGGGCTGTAAAAATGCGGAAAATGACGCTTTAAATTATACTGCAACTGCGCCTGTCATATATTATGAACTTGACGATAGCGTTAAAAACGAATATGTATATAAAGGGTACGAAAAATTGATTTTCACCGAGGAGCAAGACGTTTTTACAAATTATTACAGGGACAATTTGCACGGCAGTAATTTATATCTGTTAAATTACGGCTATGAATTATGGGATGCAAATTTTCATTTTTACGACATATACCGCGGAACGGATAACAATAAAATATTTGCGTTGATGCGTTTTCGTTTATTCGATAAGGAATTAGGGGTATGGGCTCCGCAAAATAAACCTTCGGGGCTTAATATTTCCTTAGATTTCAGTATGTATATTATGCCGACCGAAAGTAACGATAAAGGCGATTTTGTGCTGGAATTCGGGAAGAGCAAGGATAAAATTTACGGCTACAATAAATATGTAAACGTATACAGCGGCGATAAATGCTTTGCGACTTGCTATTTTGACAGAGGGGTAGGGAGTATCGAAGAAGAATGGTTCCGAAATTATTTTGCAAATAATTTAATCTGGGGTGACGGGGTATAAAAATAACAATAAAAAAGGAGTATGAAAGATGAAAAAAATTAGGATAATGCTATGCGTTATAATGTCTGCACTTTTTGTGTTGTGTTTCGTTGCGGGGTGTAAAAATCAAACCTTTGAAATAAATTTATCGGATAAGGTTGCATTAAAGCCTTTTTTCGAAATCGAGGATTTGTCAGACGCTAAGTATAAACAGCTTGATTATACCGATAACGGCGAAAACGGCGATGCCGATATGTTTGACGTTTTTCTCGGTTATTACAAAAACGAGTTTAAAAAATCGTATAAAGGCAGTTTTGTATTATTAAATCCCGATTACGGAAAAGAACTTTCGCCTTGGGAAGCGGGGTGGAAATTTAATATACTTACGGAAAGCGACGAACAGGAAAATATTGTAAACCCTATAATAACAGAGGCGTTCAGAATTTATGATGACGAATTGGGCGGAAATACCGATAATAACGGTGTAGTGACGGAGGGGAATTACCGTTATTCTTTAAGTATGCTGATGATTTCTTTACCGCAACACAAAGCCGTTTCAAATACAATAACTTTGGAGTTCGGGCAGTGCGGTAATTCCGATAAATATATTTTTACAAAGTATATAAATTTGTACGCGGGCGGCGAATGCGTAGGAACGTGCTATTACGAAGAAGCGACACAAACGCCTTTAACGTGGTTTGAAAATTATTTTGCAAATAATCTGATTATAGCTTAAATGCTTTTAAAGTAACGAAAATGAAAATTAAAATTAAGATAAGCTTATTTATGCTTTTTGTTGGTTCAATATTATTTATATTTATAATAAAACAGTTATCTGTACAGTTACTGGGTTTTATTGATAAAAGTAATGAAGTTGTCGATTATATGTTAAAGCCAATAGAAGAAGATGAAGATTTGTCAACAAAAACTGCAATAAATACTCAAATAAATGATGGTGTAGAATATAATTCTTTTTTGGAAGCATATTTTAGAAATTTGAAAGATAATATGGGAGAAAATATTAAAGGGTCTTGCGGATATGTTGCTTTAGGTATGCTTTTATCTTATTATGATACATATTTGGATGATAGTATTATACCGGAAAAATATGATTGTGTTTCTCAATGTACGGATAGTAATATGAATTCAAGGAAAAATTCTCCGGGGATTTATAATGATAATATATTATTTGGGCAACTTTTATCAAACAAATCATACTTAAATGAAATGCAAATAAAGGCAAACAACGAAAGTAAACCTTCTTTGCATGCAAAATTAATAACTATAGGAGCAAGCTTAGGTTTTTATCAATATGATGATATGTTTCCTTGCGGTACCACATTAAGCAACAGGAATAAAATTTTGCAAGCCTACTTAAAAGAAATAAAAGGGTTGCAAGTAGGTATTGATTATAGTGTTAATTTTATAATTAGTGATAGTGATAGTAATGCTGTTGAAGATTTTATAAAAGAACATGTAAAACAAGGCTATCCCGTTTTAGTTGGTGCAGATAATTCTAATGATAAAAGTTCCAGTCATGCTTTTATAGCATATCATCTTGAAAATGATGACTTGTACGGTAATATGGGATGGACTAATTCCTCTAAATATTCATTTTATAAAATTAGTAATAAATTTAATCGCTATCATTCCGCAATGGTTTTAAAGTTTAATTTTAATCATAGTCATAACAACAATTATGTTGTTAAAAATCAAGATGGTACTAAAACATACTGCTATTGCAGTCACGACATCGTAACATATAAGAAAACATATCATAATTTTGATTTCAGATATGAAAAGGTAGATAATAATAACCATATTGCATACTGTAGTTGTTATGATGCTCGAACAGAATTACATAATTATTCAGAGTATAAATCTAAAAGTCAAGCGTTGCATATGCATAGTTGTGCTTGTAAAGCAAGTAAAATAGAACAGCATATATGGACTGCTTATAATATTGCGGGTGACTTCAGTCAATATGTGCAATGTATATATTGTTTTTATGTCAGACAGTTAAAAGAGGGTGAGGTTATTCCTATAGTAAGACCCGATAATTGATATAAGAATTTATAGCAAAAATAAAGGCGGTGAAATCTTGCAATTTCACCGCCTTTATGATATAATAGCAAGGATTATTTTACTTAAAGCATAAAGGAAATTTCGGAGAGTATTATGACAAAGTATATTTTCGTTACAGGCGGTGTTGTTTCGGGCTTGGGCAAGGGCATTACGGCGGCTTCGCTGGGCAGACTTTTAAAATGCAGAGGCTACAAGGTCGCCTCGCAAAAGCTTGACCCTTATATCAATATCGACCCCGGCACTATGAGCCCTTATCAGCACGGCGAGGTTTTCGTAACCGAGGACGGCGCCGAAACCGACCTCGATTTGGGCCATTACGAGCGTTTTATTGACGAAAATTTAAACGAATACTCCAACCTTACCACGGGCAAGGTTTACTGGAACGTTTTGAATAAGGAGCGCAACGGCGAATATCTCGGTCAGACCGTTCAGGTCATTCCCCACGTCACAAATGAAATTAAGACCTTTATATACAACGTTGGCAAGACATCTGCCGCGGACGTAGTCATTACTGAAATCGGCGGCACAATCGGCGATATCGAAAGCCAGCCGTTTATCGAGGCTATCCGTCAGGTCGCGCGCGAGGTCGGCAGAGATAATTGTTGCTTTATTCACGTTACCCTCGTGCCCTATATCTCGGGCTCGGAGGAGTTCAAGTCCAAGCCTACGCAGCACTCTGTAAAGGAATTGCAGGGAATGGGCATCAACCCCGATATTATTATCGCGCGTGTGGATAAGCCTATGCCCGCGGACGTGCGCGCAAAAATTGCAATGTTCTGCAATGTAGAACCCGAGTGCTGTATCGAAAATATGACGCTGCCCGTGCTTTATCAGTGCCCTATTATGCTTGAAGAAAGCCGTTTTTCCGAAATCGTCTGCAAGCGCTTGAAGCTTGACCCCAGAGTTATAGACCTTACCGAATGGAATAAAATGCTCGGGCGCATTGCCGCACGCGACAAAACGGTAAAAATTGCGCTGTGCGGAAAATACGTTCAACTGCACGACGCATACCTCTCCGTTGCCGAGGCGCTTGCGCATGCGGGCTACGAAAACGCGGCGAAGGTAGAAATCAAATGGGTTGACACCGAAGAGCTTACCAAGGACAATGTTAAAAAGACACTTAAAGAGGTTGACGGCATAATCGTCCCCGGCGGCTTCGGCGGACGCGGCATAGAGGGTATGATTTTATGCGCGGAGTATGCAAGGGTAAACAACGTGCCCTATTTCGGCATATGCCTCGGCATGCAGACGGCGGTTATCGAATACGCCCGCAACGTGTTAAAGCATGCGGACGCAAATTCAAGCGAGTTCAACCCCGATTCAAAGCATTGCGTAATAGACATTATGCCCGACTATCAGGGTAAAAAAATGGGCGGCACGTTAAGGCGCGGCGCTTATCCCTGCCTTTGTCTCGGCGATATTATGAAGAGCGCCTACGGCTCGGGCCCCGTTTCCGAACGTCACCGTCACAGATACGAATTCAATAACGATTTCCGTGACGAGATTGCAAAGGCAGGCATGGTAATTGCGGGCACCTCGCCCGATGGCACGCTTGTAGAGGCGGTGGAAATTCCCGCAAACGATTTTTATATCGGCGTGCAGTTCCACCCCGAATTTAAGTCCCGTCCGCAGGCGGCGCACCCCGTGTTCCGCGAGTTTATAAAGGCCTCCGTAAAATATATGGCGGGTAAAAGCAAAAAGGGTTAACAATGCAATTCAATTCAAATTTTAACGATATAGCGGAAAATTATCTGTTTGCCGAGGTTGCGAAGCGCGCGGCGGAATATTCCAAGGCCCACCCCGACAAAAAAATTATAAAGCTCGGCATAGGCGACGTAACTCTGCCGCTCGTGCCCGAGGTTATAAAGGCCTTGCATGATGGCGCGGAGGATATGTCCAAAGCGGAAACCTTCAAGGGCTACGGCCCGTACGAGGGCTATGAATTTCTGCGTGAAAGTATCCAAAATTATTATAAAGCATACGGCGTAGAGCTTGCTTTGGACGAAATTTTCGTATCCGACGGAGCCAAGTCCGACCTTGGAAATATCCTTGATATATTTTCAAAGGACAATACCGTGCTTGTGCCCGACCCCGTGTATCCCGTGTATGTGGATACCAACCTTATGGCGGGCAGAAAAATTATTTTTGCAAACGCAAACGGCGAAAACGGCTTTCTGCCCATGCCCGACTATACGGTTAATGCGGATATAATTTATATCTGCTCTCCAAACAATCCCACGGGCGCGGCTTATACAAAAGCTCAGCTTAAGGAGTGGGTGGATTACGCGCTGAAAAAGAACGCCGTAATATTGTTCGATGCCGCTTATGAATGCTTTATAGAGGACGACAAGCTCGCGCGCTCGGTCTTTCAGATAGAGGGCGCGGAAAAATGCGCGATAGAGTTCTGCTCGTTTTCCAAAATAGCAGGCTTTACGGGCACGCGCTGCGGCTATACAGTGGTGCCCAAGGCGCTTGAAAAGGACGGCTTTTCCGCAAATAAAATGTGGCTGAGGCGTCAGGCTACCAAGTTCAACGGCGTGCCGTACATTGTCCAGAAGGGCGCGGCGGCGGTTTTCAGCGAGCAAGGCAGAAAAGAAATTGCGCACAATTTAAGCTATTATAAAAACAACGCAAAAATCATTGCGCAGTGCATGGACGGGCTTGGAATTTGGTACACGGGCGGCAAAAACTCGCCATACATCTGGCTTAAATGCCCCGATGGCATGAAAAGCTGGCAGTTTTTTGATTTCCTCCTTAACAATGCGCAGGTTGTCGGCACCCCCGGTGCGGGCTTCGGTAATAACGGAGAGGGCTATTTCCGTCTTACGGCGTTCGGCAGCGAGGCTAACACCCGCGAGGCGGTTGCGCGCATTAAAAGCATTCTTAAAAAATAACACGGAAAAACTTCGGGGTAAAATTATGCAAAACAACAATACAGGGCGCGCGGCGGGCGTGCTTTGCCATATTTCTTCCCTTTGGGGCAGGTACGGCATAGGCTCGCTCGGTAAAGAAGCGTATCGGTTTGCAGACTTTTTAAAGCACGCGCACGTCAAATACTGGCAGATTCTTCCGCTTGTGCAGACGGGCTACGGCGACAGTCCGTATTCGTCCGTTTGCTGTAATTCCGGCAACCCCTATTTTATCGACCTCGAAGCCCTGGCAGTGCAAGGTCTGCTCACCGCGGACGAGCTTGAGGACTGCGTTCTTCCCGAAGGCGATGTAAGCTATCAACAGCTGTACGATACCCGCTATCAAACCTTAAAGCTTGCCTTTTCCCGCTTCGATAAGGACAATGAGGAGTTTAAAGCCTTCGTTGACGGCGGCGAATTCGACGCATACGCGTTGTTTATGTCGCTGTGCGAAAAATATGACGGCTCGGTTCTGAATTTTCCCGCAGAGTACCGTGCTTACGGCAACGAGGCGGTGAACAATTTCAGACAAGAGGTATATGATACCGACTATCTTTTCTGGCAGTTTTTGCAGTTTCAGTTTATAAAGCAGTGGAATAAGCTTAAAGCCTACGTCAATTCGCTCGGCATTAAATTTATCGGCGACATTCCGCTTTACGTTGCATACGACAGCGCCGACGTTTGGGCGCATCCCGAGCTGTTCCAGCTTGACGAGGATATGAACCCCGTCCGCGTTGCGGGCGTTCCGCCCGATTACTTCTGCAAGACGGGTCAGCTGTGGGGCAATCCTCTTTACGACTGGGAAAAAATGGAAGAGGACGGCTATTCGTGGTGGATACAGCGCATTAAAAAGTCGGCGGAGCTGTACGATGTTATACGTATCGACCATTTCCGCGGTCTTGACAGATATTATGCCATTCCCGCCGATGCTGAAACAGCCGAAACGGGCGAATGGTTAAACGGCCCCAAGGCAAAGCTGTTTTTAAAGGTGCGCGAAAAGCTTGGCAATATCCCTATGATTGCAGAGGATTTGGGCTTTATGGACGATGACGTGGAAAAGCTGCGGCTTGCCGCGGGCTTCCCCGGAATGAAAATCGTGCTGTTTGCCTTTGACGGCGACCCCGATAACGGCTATCTTCCGCACAATATGCCCGCCGACAGCGTTGCAT
>CAJUME010000017.1 GCA_910587015.1 uncultured Christensenella sp. | reverse complement strand
TTCTTTAAGCTTTAAGCTGCCCTCTATGCTGACGGCATAGTCGGTGCCGCGTCCTATAAAGAAAACGTCGCTTCTGTCCATTGTTTCTGACGCGAATTTCTGAATTTCTTCCTTACTGTCCAAAAGCTCCTTAACCTTGTCGGGAATCGAGCAAAGCTCTGATAAAAGCGCCTTGCCGCACTCCTCAGAAACGGTTTTACGCACCTTAGCAAGCTTTATTGCAAGCAGATAGCCCGCGACAAGCTGGGCGCTGTACGCCTTGGTTGTGGCAACGGAAATTTCCGGCCCCGCCTTGGTATAGAAAACATAGTCTGCCTCTCTTGCGATTGACGAGCCGAGGACGTTGACGATTGCAAGCGTTTTAAGTCCGTTTTTATGCGCCTCTCTCATGGCGGCAAGGCTGTCGGCGGTTTCCCCGCTCTGGCTAATGACTATAACAAGCTCGCCGTTGACTACGGGGTTGCGGTAACGGTATTCGGAAGCGAGCTCTACCCTGACGGGCAGTCTTGCCAAATCCTCTATAACGTATTGCATTACAACGCCTGCGTGGTATGCCGAGCCGCAGCCGACGATTACTATGCCCTTTATTTTTTTGAGAGCCTTGTCGCTTAGTCCGACCTCGGCAAAATCTATTTCTCCGCCATGTACCGCGCTGTTGATTGTATCTGCTATGACCCTAGGCTGTTCGTGTATCTCTTTGAGCATAAAATGCTCCCAGCCGCCCTTTTCCGCCGCCTCGGCGTCCCACGTTATCTGCACGGGCTGCTTTGACGTTTCCTCTCTATCGAGGTTGTAAAAGGTTACCGCGCCCTTTTCAAGCCGCGCGATTTGGAGGTTGTCTACATAGTATACCGTTCTGGTATAATTGAGTATTGCGGGCACATCGGAAGCGAGGAACGCCTCGCCGCCGGCAATGCCTATTATCATAGGGCTGTCCTTGCGGATAGCGAAAATCGTATCGGGCAAGTCCTTATAAACCACGGCAAGCGCGTAGGAGCCGCGTACTCTTAAAGCGAATTCCGAAATAGCGCGCAAGCGGTCGCCGTATTTTTTATAGTAGTAGTCTACGAGCTTTGTAGCCACCTCTGTATCCGTCTGCGAATAGAAGGTATATCCGCGGCGGATAAGCTTTTCCTTTAATTCGATATAGTTTTCGATTATGCCGTTATGAACGGCGGCTATCGTTTTTTCATCGTTGCAATGCGGGTGGGCGTTGTTTTCGCTCGGCTCGCCGTGGGTTGCCCAACGGGTATGGCCTATGCCGCAGTAGCCTTTTATAGCTTTACCGCCGTCGGTCATATCGCTTAAAGCCTGCAATCTGCCCTTGGCTTTGACGATTTGTATTCCGCCGTCCGGGTTAAGCACCGCCACACCCGCCGAGTCGTAGCCTCTGTATTCAAGCTTTTTAAGCCCGTCCAAAAGCACGGGCGCCGCTTGTTTTTTACCTATATATCCTACAATTCCGCACATTGAATTTTTCTACCCTTTC
The DNA here is from genome assembly GCA_910587015.1 of uncultured Christensenella sp. GTDB lineage: Bacteria > Bacillota > Clostridia > Christensenellales > Borkfalkiaceae > Coproplasma. The sequence goes on along the minus strand of CAJUME010000017.1, from coordinate 8,824 downwards.
TTTTGTTTGACAACCTTAAAGCGCGTGACCCTTTGTCCGCAAAACCTCAACCACTTCCTGTGCAAGGCTTTGACAGATTTTTTCGCTTTCCGCCTCCACCATGACGCGGATAAGCGGCTCGGTACCCGAAGGTCTTACAAGAATTCTTCCGCCGTTGCCGAGCCTGTCCTCAATATTTTTGACAACTGCCAAAACGTTTTTATCGTTCTGCGCCTTGTCCTTATCCTTTACTTTTATATTCAAAAGCACCTGAGGATAGATTTTAAACGGCTCGACAAGCTTTGAAAGCGTGGTCTTGCCAGCCATTATTACTTCCATTACCTTTAAGCTGGTAAGAATTCCATCGCCCGTGGTTGCGTACTTGGAGAAAATTATATGCCCCGACTGCTCGCCGCCGAGCCTGCAACCGTGCGCGGACATATATTCGTAAACGTATTTGTCGCCAACGGGGGTTTTTGCGTATTCTATACCCGCCTTATCGAAAGCCTTGTACAGACCGAAATTCGACATAACGGTTGTGACAACGGTATTTGTTATAAGCTTGCCGCGCTCCTTCATATAAACGCCGTACAGATAAAGTATCTGGTCGCCGTTGACAACCTCGCCGTTTTCGTCCACGCAAAGGCATCTGTCCGCATCGCCGTCGTAAGCAAAGCCGACATCGAGCTTCTTTTCCCTTACAAGCCTTTGCAGTCCCTCTATATGGGTTGAGCCCGCGTTTTCGTTTATATTGAAGCCATCGGGCTCGTTATTGATAACGTAGGTAGTCGCGCCGAGCGCCTCGAATACCGCTTTTGCGATATTCCATGTTGTGCCGTTTGCACAGTCGAGCCCGACACGCTTGCCGCGGAAGGAATACATTCCCAAAGAAATAAGATAGCCTATATAGCGGTTGCGACCCGAAGCGTAGTCCACCGTTTTGCCGATATGCTCGCGCGTGGCATAGGGGAGCTCGGAAAATTTTTCACCGAAGGCTTCGAGCTTGCCATCGAGGTAGGCTTCGATAAGCGCTATCGTGCCCTCGTCCATTTTTTCGCCGTGGGAATTGAGAAGCTTTATGCCGTTATCGTAATAAGGATTGTGGCTTGCGGAAATCATAATTCCGCAGTCGAACTCGTCCACCCGCGTTATATATGCCACAGACGGAGTTGTGGTGACGTGGAGCATATACGCGTCCGCACCCGAGGCGGTAAGCCCCGCAATCAGGGTGTATTCGAACATGTAGCTGGAACGTCTTGTATCCTTGCCGATTAAAATTCTCGGCGCGGAATTGTCGTTGGCGCGTTTTTTAAGCTCGCCGTAATACCAGCCGAGAAATCTGCCCACCTTATAAGCGTGGTCGGCAGTAAGAGTTTTATTTGCTTCGCCGCGGAAGCCGTCCGTTCCGAAATATTTGCCCATATGTATCTCTCTTTAGTGTTATTCCGACTGATTATTTTTTTTTGACTGTAATTCCGCCCGTTTTGTAGATGCTGTTTGCGGGCAAATAGCCGCGCACGCACGAAAGCGGATATATGTTGGTGTTTTTGCCTATTACCGTGCCGGGGTTTAAAACGCTGTTACAGCCCACCTCTACTCCATCGCCGAGAATTGCGCCGAATTTTTTTAAGCCCGTTGCGATTTTTTGCGTGCCGCTGCTTACAGTGACAAGCGTTTTATCCGACTTGACGTTGGAGGTTATCGCGCCCGCGCCCATATGCGATTTGTAGCCGAGAATGCTGTCCCCGACATAGTTGTAATGCGGCACCTGAACATTGTCGAAAAGGATTACGTTTTTAAGCTCTGCAGAGTTGCCGACCACGCAGTTATTGCCGACAAGCGCGCTGCCGCGGATAAAGGCGCAATGCCTTACCTCGGTATTTTCACCGATAATGCAAGGGGCGCCCATGTATGCGGACGGGGCGATTTTTGCGCTTTTATGCGCCCATACGCAAGGGGCAATTTCCGAATATTCTTCTTTGTCGAGCCTTGCGCCGAGCTTTAAAATAAAATCTTTAAGCCCCGCAAGCGCTTCCCAAGGGTATGAAAAGCTTTGAAGGTATTCCGCCGCGAGGGTATGGTTTAAATCGAATAATTCAGCCGTCTTCACCGACACGCCCTTTCCGCAGACGAAAAACCGACTGCGGTTACAGATTATAATATAATTTATTCTATCACCCGACCCGCTCAAAGTCAATGATATGAAAGGCAATTTGTTGAATTAAGGCAAATAATGTAAGCCGTGTTTTGTACTAAGTATGCGTATATATTGCGCTTATTACTCTGCGGCGGATAAAATCCGTATGTCCTCCTCCTTATGTTTTGCCGTGTTAAAGCGTTTTTGGCTGTCCGCCGCAGAGTGCAACAATAAAGAACGCACAGACGCAAGCAAGACAAGGAAAGCGAGCGCCGACCGCGGGGAGTGTACAAGACGTACACGACCAAGGCGGAACGAAGCCTGACGCAGTATTGCGACGTGTATGTGCGTTCGTCCGTATGGTGGTATTATAGCATCGGCGGGCGCCATTGCCGCCCCCATATTATTCACGTCCGTCACGCCGAAGTCGCACACCTTGCCCATTGTGCCATTGACTATTTTTATACCCTTTTTTTCGTCGGTAATGACGCAGCCGCCCGCGCCCGTGACCGTCCACTGAGCTTGAGGCGGGCGGGTACAGCCGAGCTCTAACGGGTAACGGTACTGCCTTTCCGCGGAAGCGAAGTGCGAGCCCGTTGCTGCAACCGCCTTTTTGACGTAGCCCGCATTGACAAGCATTGCGCCGAGAAGCATACTCTCGCTCATGGTGGAGCACGCCGAATATACGCCGAGGAACGGAAAATTGTAGTCGCGCGCGGCAAAGCTTGCGGATATTATCTGGTTGAGCAAATCGCCCGACAAAAGCACGTCTATATCACCCTCCGAATAGCCGCCCTTTTCGATTGCAAGCGCAATTGCCGTGGTAAGCATTTTGCACTCTGCTTTTTCGTAGGTGCTTTCCTCATACATGTCGTCCTGCAAGGTTATATCTGCATAGGTGCCTATTATGCCCGCGCTTTCCTTACTGCCGCAGACTGCGGCAAACGAGGTTACGCGAGGCGAATTTTTAAAAAATACGGTATTTCCCTTTTTGTTCATAGCCATATCCTGAAATTTATTATTAAAATTGCGTTAAATCAAGCATATTGCGGGGGCAATTGCTTTTACAGAAAGAAATATACAAGCCCGACAAGCACACCCGAAAACACTCCGAACACAATAATCGCGCCCGCAACGGTGAACATTTTTGCCGCCATGCCGTATATCCAGCCCTCGGTTTTGAACTCGATTGCGGGCGAGGTTACGCTGTTTGCAAAGCCCGTAATGGGCACTATCGAGCCAGCGCCCGCGTATCTGCCTATTCTGTCGTATACGCCGAGCCCCGTTAAAAAGCAACCGAGAAAAATGAGCACTATAGAGGTTGCGCCCGCGAGCTCGTCACCGGACAGCCCCGCAAATTCAAGCATATATCTTATAAACTGACCTATACAGCATATCAGTCCGCCAACGCCGAACGCCGCCGCGCAGTTTTTGAAGTGCTGTGTGGGCGGGTCCTGCGTTTTGACGTAGTTTAAATAGTTTTCGTTATAGTTATCACGGGTTTTGCCTGTCATTTCTGATTCTTTCCCCCTTAGGCGTTCTTATAAGCGTTTCCCGCTCGTCGCGGCGGGATAAATCGTAGTCCTTCTTCATTGATGGTACATCCTGTCGTTAAATTTAAGCGTAACCTTTTCCGGCATGACGCGCGACAAAAGTCTGTACATGCTGTTTTTTGCGCCGCACGTTTTTATTACGGGGGGCTTGTCCGCAAGCAGAAGTCCGTAAATTATTTCGGCTACGTCAGAGGGCTTCATACCGCTCTGCTCCATATCCGCAAGCGCGGCGACAGCGCGGTTGACACTGTGGGAATACGCCTTGTTTTCATCGTCCGAGTACACCTTGCGCTTGAAGGTGAAATTCGTTGCCGTGCCGCCGGGCAACAGTCCCGTGACCTTTATGCCGCAGGGCTTCAGCTCGGAATACGCCGAACGGCAGAGCATTTCGAGCGCGGCCTTAGAGGCGGAATAAAAGCTGTCGAAGCAGATTGGTAAATCTCCGCCGAGCGAGCCGACAAGGATTATGCTGCCGCCCTTCTCCTTCATAAACGGTATAGCCGCCTGCATGCATTTGAGCGCACCGAAAAAGTTGACGTCGAAAAGGTAGCGGTAATCGCTTTCCTTTGCGTGCTCGATAGGCGCCGCCATTGAAAAGCCCGCGCTGTATATAAGCGCGTTTATTCTGCGATTTTCGCCAACGGTTTTTATTGCGTCCGCCACGCTGTCGCCCGCGGCAACGTCCGCCGCAATGCTTACGATATTGGAATTTTTGCAGGGCGTGCGCGAAATATTCACCACATGCCAGCCGCGGTTATACAGTCTTAAACACGTTTCGCAGCCGATACCCGAGCTGCCGCCAACCACAATGGCCGTTTTTTTGTCGGTTTTTTCCATACAACTATATTGCGGAAATATTTTCCGATTTATGCAAAATAAATCAGCGAAATAAAATGTAAAAAAATTTGCTTTACCCGAAGGCTATGTCCAGAATCATCATAAGCGCAAAGCCGAAGATTACGCCTATTGTTGCCTTGACCTTGCCCTGCGAAAAGCTTTCGGGAATCAGCTCGGAACAGACCACGGCGAGCATGGCTCCCGCAGAGAACGAGAGCGCCCACGGAAGAATGCCGCGCACCGCCTGCACCGCAAGCGCGCCGATTACGCCCGCAACAATTTCCACCGCGCCCGAAAGCTGGCCTATAAAGAAGGATTTTGCCCGACCCGTGCCGTTTGCGCGCAAGGGAAAGGCAACGCACATGCCCTCTGGAAAGTTTTGTATTCCTATACCGACCGCAAGCATAATTGCGGCGACCGCGCCCGCCGTCTGTCCCGAGGCAAGCGCGCCAAATGCCACGCCGACAGCCAAGCCCTCGGGAATGTTGTGCATGGTTACCGCAATGCACATTACCGCGCAGCTTTGCTTTTTTGCGTTGCCGTTGAACATTTTAAGCTTGCCGAGAATTATATCGGTAATTATTATAAGCGCACCGCCGAGGACAAAGCCGCACGTCAAGACAAGATAGTCGAAGGAGGGCGCCATTTCCATAGCGGGCAATAAAAGAGAAAAAAACGTTGCCGCAAGCATTATGCCCGCGGCGGAGCTCATCATAAACGCAAAGGCGTTCTGACTTACTTTTTTACATATAAACACAAGCGAAGCGCCAAGCGCCGTCAACGCCCATGTAAAGGTCGTTGCCATAAGCGCAAGCTGCCAGCCCGTAAAATTATTCAGCCATTCCACAAGTACTTCTCCGGTAAAAATAATCAGTCACTATATTTTATGTAAAGAAAAAGCCTGACGTGAATAGCGTCGGGCTTAGATAAGCGGTTGAAATTATTAATCTTCGGAGGAATGCGGGTTATCATTTGTATCTGTCGATTGGTCTGGGAGTTGGTCTGCTGGCTTGTTGCGGCGGTTTGTGAATTTTTCGACCAGCCATTTTTCGATTTTGTCCTGAAATTTGAAGGACAGCACGGCAAGCACAATGCAGACGGCGAATATTGCGACCCAAACGGCTATGCCCCAAGGTTGGTCGAAGGGAATTACCGTGCCCGAGCCGAGGTAGCAATAGCCCGCGATTATAAGCGGGCGCACAAGCACGATTGTGATTAAAAAGAAGGGGAAATTCATTGCGGTAAGCCCCGCGACCATACATAAAATATCATCGGGGAAGAACGGCAAAAGCTGCATAAGTACAAACACGACCTTGCCGCGTTTGCCGAGGTATGCGGCGTATTTTTCGGTATTTTCCTTGCCTGCAACCCATTCCACCGCCCTTTTGCCCCAGAATTTGCCGATTACATAGCAGATTAGCGAGCCGCAGATAACGCCCGCGGAGGCGATAAGCGTAGCAACCAAGGGGCCCCAGATATATGCCCCCGGCAGATAGCAGACCAGCGCGGGCAAGGGCAGAATTACTACCTGCAAAACCTGAATGAGGAAATAGACGAGCATTCCCCAGCCGCCCGTATTTACAAGGATTTGTTTAAGCGCGGCTATCTTCTCCTCCTCAGTTTCGTACCCGCCTATATTGCCGACCTTGCCGACAACGATAAACGCCGCAAGAAAGATAACGGCGCAGACCGTAAGGATGAACGCGCTTTTAAAAATTGCGTCCTTTTTTAAGAAGAAAGCCGTAAGCGAAGCGATTGCGCCCGTGCCCGCAACGCAATAAAAAACAACGCGCGCCAACACGCCCCAACCGTCCATTAAAAAGACGGTTAAAAGCGCAATTGCCGCGCAAAGCAGAATATTTATGCTTAAAATTATGATTTTGTTTTTTGTGCTCATCGCAATTTTAATATGGCTTGACGTTGAGGTTTTTATAAGTCAAAAACCTTATAGTATAGCCGTTTGTTTCCTCTGGCGCGCTTTCGTAAGCAATCTTAAAGTTCGGGTTTTGGTCAAGATTTTCAAAAAACGCGTCTGCGCCGCCCACGGCGTCCACCTTCGTAACAAGCACCTCGCTGCAATAGGGCAAAAGCGTTTTGTACATCATCATTCCGCCGATAACGAAAACCTTTTCGGGCGGGTGTTTTTTTATTTCGGCAAACAGCTCTTCAAGCGAGCCGACAACAAGGCAGTCCTCCCGCTTTGCGCCGTTTGGATAGAGGACTATATTCAGTCTGTCCTTCAAGGGCTTGCCGTTGGGAAAGGACTTTAAGGTATTGCTGCCCATAACGACCACGTTGCCCGTGGTGGTTTCCTTAAAAAATTTCATATCCGCGGGAATACGGAACATAAGCGAGTTGTTTTTGCCTATTCCCCATTCCTTATCTGCGTGTAAAATTGCTCTCATTTTTAAATTGCCCCCTGTATATGTGCCGTTTAACCGCGTTTGGCGGCTGAATTATTCCGCAACGGGAATATTGTATTTTTTATCGTTGAACTTATAGTCGACAAGCTTGAAGCTGTCCACGGTGAAGTCGTAGAAATTTTTAATGCTTGTATCCACCTCTAACTTAGGCGCGGCGAAGCGGGGCATTTTTATAATTTCTTCGACAATGGGAACGTGTCTGTCGTAGATGTGCGCGTCCGCGATAACGTGCACAAGCTCGCCCGCTTTAAGGCCCGAAACCTGCGCAAGCATGATAAGCAGAACCGCGTACTGCGCTACATTCCAGTTGTTGGCTGTAAGCATATCGTTGGAGCGCTGGTTTAAAATTCCGTTGAGCGTATCGCCCGACACGTTGAAGGTCATGGAATATGCGCAAGGATATAAATTCATTTCGTGAAGGTCGGCAAAGGTATAAATATTGGTCATTATTCGGCGGCTTGAAGGGTTATGCTTCAAATCGAAAAGCACCCTGTCTACCTGGTCAAACTCGCCCTCCTTATACTTGTGCTTTACGCCGAGCTGGTAGCCGTACGCCTTGCCTATACTGCCGCTTTCGTCCGCCCACTGGTCCCAGATGTGCGACTTTAAATCGCGGATATTGTTGCTCTTTTTCTGCCATATCCATAAAAGCTCGTCAATGCACGATTTAAAGGCCGTTCTGCGGATTGTGAGGACGGGAAATTCCTCCTGCAGATTATAGCGGTTGACTATGCCGAATTTTTTTACGGTGTGCGCGGGCGTGCCGTCGCTCCACCTCGGGCGGACGGGTAAATCTGTATCCCAGACGCCGTTTTTTAAAATGTCCTGCATATTGGCTATGAAAATTTCGTCCGCTCTGCTCATAAATTTCTCCGTATTTAAATTTTGCCGAACGGCGGTTGAAGGCCGTTCGGCATATTTGGTTGAGGCGACGGGATTTGAACCCACGACCTTATGGTCCCGAACCATACGCGCTACCAACTGCGCTACGCCTCAGTACTGCTTTATTATATATATTTTTGAAGTTGCCGTCAATTGTTTTAGCCGCCGCGCAAAACAAATTTTTGCAAAAGCCAAAAATACGGCAAAGATAAACCGCGGAGGCAAAAGTTACCCTCCGCGGCTTTTTAATTAAATTTATATACTGTTAAAGGTTGGTTAAACGCTTAGCTGCTTGACTGTCAGCGTTGTATTGACGCCGCCGCCGAGAGTTACGCCAACCGCAAGCAGTGCAGAGATTGCCATATCTATTACATCGCCCGCGTTAAGCGTTATTATAAAGCTGCCATTATACAGCGAGCCTACTCCTACCGCCAGCACGCGCGAGAGCGTTGCCTGAGGAATTGCCGTGCCGTTTCTGCGTACCGCAAGCGTTACGGTTGTGCCGAGCGCGGCGGATACGTTGGTGTAGTAGTTGATTTCGTAAACGCCGGCCGCAGATACGGTGATGCTGTTTGCGGGAGCATAGGAAACGTTTTTCAACGGCATTGTAGCGGCAATGGGCAGCTGGGTAGTGCCGCCGACCGTTAAGTTGAGCGTTTGCGGAGTTGCGTTATACAAGCCGCCGTAAGCGTTAAGGTCTGCAACGCCCGTTGCACCCGTAGCACCTGTGGGACCTGCAACACCTGTTGCGCCGATAGCTCCCGCGGGGCCCGTAGCGCCTGTTGCGCCGCGTGGAATTACAAAGTTGAGTACGGCCGCTTCCGGCGTGCCGCTGTTAGTTACAAGCGCGGGGGTTGCGGGCTCGCCCGTGTCGGTAGTGCCGACTACAACAGTTGCCGCCGCACCCGTAACACCTGTTGCACCCGTAGCGCCTGTGGCGCCCGTTGCACCGTTTGCGCCAGCCAGACCCGTGGGACCTGTTACACCCGTTGCGCCCGTGGGACCTGTTACAC
>CAJUME010000016.1 GCA_910587015.1 uncultured Christensenella sp. | reverse complement strand
TATATCGGCGATTCCGTTCTACCGCAAATTGGGTTACGAACATAAAAACGGAGATTTGATTTATCGCGACGGAATGTTCGACCTTGAAAAGTTTATTTAACGAATAGTTTTTTCGCACAAAGCAAAAAGGAGTAAACAATGCCTTATATAAAAATTGAAAGCGGAAAACTGACTGACGAGCAAAAAACATCACTTATTAAACGCTTGACAGAAGTATCTTCGGAAATAATGAATATTCCGCAGGAGTTCTTCACAACTACGATTACCGAGCTGCCCGATAAAAATTTCGGTATCGGCGGCAAAACTATTGATATTATCAAAAACGAATACAGCAAATGAAAGATTGGTTTACGATAGATAAAATAGACGAACAAACTTATATAATAAGCGAATACCGCCATTGGGAGGAAACGCATTGCTATCTTTTAATCGGCAGTAAGCGTTGCCTTTTGATTGATACGGGACTCGGCATTTGCAATATTTATGACGAAGTACGCAAACTGACGGACAAACCCGTTACCGCAGTTGCAACCCATATCCATTGGGACCACATTGGCGGGCACAAATACTTTCCCGATTTCTACGTACATAAAGCCGAGCTCCCGTGGCTTAACGGCAAATTTCCGCTTTCTATTCAAACCGTACGCGATATGGTTGTTGACCGTTGCGATTTGCCCGAAGGCTTTGACGCAAGCAAGTACGAGATGTTTCAGGGAACGCCGACAAAGGTGTTAAGCGGCGGCGAAATAATTGACATTGGCGATAGAAAAATCGAAGTCTTGCACACCGCAGGACATTCGCCGGGACATCTTTGCTTTTGGGAACAAGAACGGGGCTACATATTTACAGGCGACTTGATTTATAAGGATACGCTGTTTGCCTATTATCCGTCAACCGACCCCGAAGCGTATTTGCAGTCGCTCGAAGTTATAGCAGCGTTACCGTCAAAAAGACTTTTCCCCGCTCATCACTCACTTGATATACAGCCCGAAATTGCAATAAGAATGAGAGATTCGTTTCGAGAATTGAAAGCGCAAGGCAAACTGCATCACTGCGCAGGGACATTCGATTACGGCGATTGGGCGGTGTGGTTATAAAAATTATAACGGAGTTGAAATATGGAACAGTTGATATTCAGTTTACCCGATTTTGCAAACGGTGATACGTTTCCTATCGACCACACAGGCAGAGGGAAAGATTTGTCGCCCGAAATTGTAATTGAAAATCTTTCCGATAACGCCAAAACACTTGCGGTTACTTTGGAAGATATAAGCCACCCGATAAAAAACTTTACGCATTGGATTATTTGGAATATTCCGGCAACAAGCAAAATCGAACAGGCAATCCCGAAAGGAAAATACATTTCGAATATAGGCGCAACACAAGGTATAGCATACGGTATGCACAGATACGCCGGTCCGAAACCGCCGCACGGTAAAACGCATAAATATCGCATAACGGTTTATGCGTTAGATTGTTCGATAGACTTATCTGCGATTAAACGGAAAAAGCACTTTCTCAAAAAAGCCGAAAATCATATTTTGCAAAAAGGTTCTCTTGAATATAAGTTTGAGTAAACCAAAAGCCGAAAGATCTGTTGACCTTTCGGCTTTTTATTATTCTTGGTTTAACAATTCTTTTATTTGTTCTTCCGTGTACGGACTGACATAATCGGGTAAGCATAAATGCGTTTGGCTCCAAATCATCATTTGCGTAAGTACAGGCACAAAACTTTTACCGAGTTCCGTCAAAGTATATTCTACTTTCGGCGGAATTTCTTTATAAATTTCGCGGTGTATAAAACCGTCGTCCTCTAATTCGCGCAACTGTTTTGTTAAAGTCGATTGAGTGATGCCGTCCATTCGGCGCAATAGTTCTCCAAAACGCTGCACCTTATAAAAAGCAATATACCAAAGAATAAGGAATTTCCATTTACCGCTTAAAACGGCTTGCAACGTATTCATAGGAACACACCGCGCCATTACTTCTCTTTTTCTAAATTTGTTGTCTGTCATAATAACTCCTTTTTATCATTATAGCGCATTGAAAAAAGCAAGTCAAATATAATAGTATCTTTTTTGATAGTACTACTAAATAAAGACAGTACTTGTATTTCTATACTATTGTGATTTAAAATATAGAAAAACAAAAGGACGGTATTTATTATGCACTACACGGGAACTGTTTGGCGCCCGCCTTATGAGGCTTGGTCGGCTTTGTTACAAGTTACAGCGGGGTGTACACACCATAAATGTAAATTCTGCACGCTGTACGAGGACGTTGCTTTCAAATTTAGAACGTCGCCTATGGACGAGATAGAGAACGATTTGAAAGAGTTGTGTTATTTTACCCCCGACGTAACAAGAATGTTTTTAGTCGGCGCAAATCCGTTTGTATTATCTACGGAAAAACTGCGGCAAATAGCATATTTATCTAAACAATATCTCAACCGATTAAAAACTATTGGCTGTTTTGCGCGTATAACCGATATAGCGCCGAAAAGCGTTGACGAATTAAAACAGTTGCGTATTTGCGGTTATAACGGTATTACAATCGGCGTTGAAACGGGCGATGACGAAGCGCTGTCTTTTATGAATAAGGGCTATTCTTCTGCCGACATTTTAGAACAATGCCGCAAACTTGACGAGGTCGGGCTGGAATATAACTTTTTCTATCTTACGGGTATTTACGGTAAAGGTAAAAGCAAAAAAGGCGTTGAAAATACGTTAAAAGTATTTAATCGATTAAACCCGAAAATCGTCGGCGCGTCTATGCTTACGATTTATACCGCGTCGGAATTGTACGGCGAAATTCAAAACGGAAATTGGACGGAAGAAAGCGAAACGGAAAAATACGAGGAGTTGAAAATGCTTGTAAACGGTTTAGATATTAAAACGCATTTTGCAGCTCTCGGTGCGTCTAATGCCGTACAATTACACGGTAACTTACCGACCGAAAAAAACGAATTGATTGCCATAATTGACGAGATTTTGAGCCGTTTTGGGGAAAGCGAATTGAAACGGTATAGGAAAAATTTGAAACACCTTTAATATGCCTTTCGACAAAAGTTTTCATAAAAAGTGTTTCACTGTCCGTTTATGGGAAGTGAACGTATTGCAACGAACAAAAGTTTGTGATATAATGCACACTACCACAATGTAGTTTGTGGTGGAGTACCCTTAAAGGGTAGTAGTTCCGCGACAAGCGTTTGCTTGTAGAATGCGGAAGGTTTTGGGCGTTATGACCGCCCGCGCCTTAGCTTACGGATAGAGCGTAGGTTTTATAGTGTTACGCAAAATTCGTATGCCGTGATAGGCTTTTATAATTGTACAATTTTTTCGGTTAAGGAGTGTCTTTTGAGCTAAAACATTACTAACAATTCCATAGAATGGCTAACCACCATAGAGCAAAATCATATTGCTAAATACGGTTGAAGTCGGTGATTACGTTAAAAGTATCAGCGGCTTTTTTGTGCCCTTTTTACTGTATCTTTCCCACTATTTCTTGCGTGGACGAAGATATAAATAATCATCAATTCGGAGGTAAACGCTATGACAATAAGACCGCCTTAATACGACAAGCAAACGGAAAGCAAATTGTTCTGCTCTGTGGACGAAAGCCCCGCAGGGCGAACGCAACTTATGTAGCGAAGCGAAATAAGTGTAGTGAGCTACACTTAAAGAATTTAAGTCATTAGGAGGACGAAACTATTTATATCATTTGTAATTTAAAGAAGTTAGGCAAAAACGACGTAACGGACGTTGAGAAAGAAAACGAACGTGACGAAAATTATCCAGCAACCAACCCGCAAATAGACAGTTCACGGACGAAAGATAACTACCACATTGTTATTCCGTCGGGCAGGTATATGGACGTTATTCAAGAACGCATAAACGGACTGCATTTGAAACGCAAGGTGCGCTCGGATGCTGTTTATCTTGTGTCGTTTGTTCTTGGTGCAAGTCCCGAATTTTTTAAGGTGTCCACGAAGGAAAAACAGTATGCTTTCTTTCGGGACTGCGTCAAGTTTTTTCAAAGCAAGTACGGCGAAGAAAACGTGCTGTCGGCTATCGTGCATATGGACGAAACTAACCCTCATATGCACTTAAACCTTATCCCTATTACCAACGGTAAGTTATGTGCAAAAGACTTGTTCGACGGAAAGCTCGCCGCACTCCAAACGGAGTTTTGGAAAGAAGTCGGAGAAAAATACGGACTTGACAGAGGCAAGCCGAACAGTCAAGCCGAACACTTGGATACGGCGGAATATAAGGCGAAAAAGATTGTAGAAGCTGCCGAGCAAAAACGCGCCGAAGCGGAAGAATATTCGGAAGCGTTACAGCAAGCCGAGCACGGCGAAATCGCTCACAGCAAAAGCGGAATGCGAAAGCAAATTGTAGCCGTAACTGCCGACAACGCCGACCTTAAAAAGCGGTTGGATAAAGTAATGCAGGAAACGCTTGACATTGACAAAGAGAACAAAGAACTCAAAGCGTATAAAGTCCGAGCGGCAAAGGCGCTTGAACTGCTTGCAAAGTTAGAGCGTGAAAACCCGTCGGCTTACAATGCACTCTTTGAAAGCAAACAAAAGCCGCCCGTACCATCATCAAAGAATTTGTGGTCAAAGTAATTTTTATAGGAGGAAAATGTATCGAGTAAGTTATGCCGAGAAAGAAGCAACAACCCCAAACCAACTTTGATATTCCCGAATATCAGCTTGAATCTCTTGCAAGAGTATTGCTACCGATTATGCAGGAATATCTGTCATCCGAGCAAGGACAAAAAGACTACGCCGAATGGCAACAATCACAACTGAATAAACAATCGAATAATAAAGGATCCCGTTAAAGCATATAGGGATAGCCGCCTATAAAGACGGAATAAGGAAAACCGCCGAAGTTGCGCGGAATATAAATGAAAGATATAAACCTAATCAAGTTAGGTAGCCGTACATAAAGGTATAAACGGCAACCGCCGATAGAGCCACAAACTCTATCGGCGGTTTTTGTTTTACTCACTTGTTTTATAATTTGTTCCCCAAACGTACATAGCATCCAAAATAGGCTTTAACGATTGTCCAAGCGGCGATAAAGAATACTCCACTCGTGGCGGTACTTCTGCGAAAACTTCTCTTTCTACGAGTTTGTCTTCTTCCAAAGAACGAAGGTTATCTGTTAAAACCTTTTTGCTTATAGCAGGAATTGTTTTGATAAAATCTTTGAAACGTTGTTTACTATCGTACATTAAATTACGTAAAATAAGAAGCTTCCATTTGTTGCCGATAAGTTGAACAGTCGTTGCAACGGGACATTCGGGTAATTCGTCTTTAGTCAGCATAAGCGTTACTTCCTTTTATATTTTAATAGAGTATAGCAGAAATGAGAAATTATGTCAATAGTTCAAAAATGAAACTATGTTACTATTCTATTATCAGATAATAAAAAAGTAACATTATGGCAAAGATTTCGGTATTTGGTATAATAGATTTACAAATTCATTTCGGAGGCATCATTATGAAAAACTACAACAAAATCAGCATTACGGAAGATTCTCGCATTGAACTTCACGACAAACTCGGTCTAACCGGTGCAGAAGTAAGCATAAACACCTTACCCGCTGGTGCAAATGTTCCTTTTATTCATTCGCATAAGAATAACGAAGAAATATATGCGATATTAGATGGAGAAGGCTTGGTTATTATTGACGGTGAAAAGATAACTATCAAAACGGGCGATTTTCTTCGTATTTCACCTTCGGCAAAACGACAATTTTTTGCCGCACCGGACAAAGGAATAAAGTATATATGTATTCAGGTCAAAGCCAACTCATTAACCGCTTACACGCAATCCGATGCAATAATCTGAAATCAAAAAATAATCCGATAGCACATAATGTTCTATCGGATTATTTTTTATTCTCGGAAGTTCTCAAATTCTTCCATTAAACAAAATAGCCCGAACGTTCTTTTTACGGAAAAGAAGTTCAAGCTATTAAGACTTGGTGCGGACGAAGGGACTTGAACCCCCATGGTTGCCCACAGGAACCTGAAACCTGCGCGTCTGCCAATTTCGCCACGTCCGCAAAACAAGACTGATTATAATAAAATATTAAAATATTGTCAAGCCAAAAGTATAAAATTTTTTTATTTAACGGCTCAAAATTGTGTTGTGGTATGGGTTTGTTTTAAACTAACCTAAAATTGTTAAAAATAACAAAATATTATATTAATAAAAATCACCGCCTCTATAATTGACTGTGATAATTTTATTTGATAAAATTTTATCGAATTAAAAAATAATTTAATTCGGTTGCCCGCACGGGCAGGTTGGTATGTTCACATTGTATAATCAGTTTATAGGAGAAAGCTATGGATTTTAAGTTAAACTACGAAATTTGCGACGGCGTTGAAAAGCTTGAAAAAGAGATTGCAAGAGTACGCAAGGCTCAGCAGCAGTTTGCAACGTTTTCACAGGAGCAGGTGGATAAAATTTTCTTTGCCTGCGCGGTTGCTGCAAACAAGGCAAGAATTCCCCTTGCAAGACTTGCGGTAGAAGAAACCGGTATGGGCGTTGTGGAGGATAAGGTAATAAAAAACCACTACGCCGCCGAATATATCTATAACAAATACCGCGACGTTAAAACCTGCGGAGTTCTTGAAGAGGATAAGGCATACGGCATTATGAAGATTGCCGACCCCATAGGCATTGTCGGTGCGGTTATTCCCACCACAAACCCGACGTCTACGGCAATTTTCAAAACTCTGCTGTGCCTTAAAACGCGCAACGGCTGTATAATCAGCCCGCACCCCCGTGCAAAAAATTCCACAATCGCTGCGGCAAAGGTAGTTTACGAGGCGGCGGTAGCGGCAGGCGCGCCCGAGGGCATTATCAGCTGGATAGACGTTCCCAGCCTTGATATGACCGCGCTTTTAATGAAGGAGGTCGACACGATTCTTGCAACCGGCGGCCCCGGTATGGTTAAGGCGGCATATTCCAGCGGCAAACCCGCAATCGGCGTCGGCGCGGGCAATACCCCCGCGATTATAGACGAAAGCGCGGATATTCTGCTTGCAGTCAACTCGATTATCCATTCAAAAACGTTTGACAACGGTATGATTTGCGCTTCCGAGCAGTCAGTAATTGTTGCCGATAAAATTTACGATAAGGTAAAAAAGGAATTTGCCGTACGCGGCTGCTATCTGCTTAAGGGCGAAGAATTGGATAAGGTAAGAAAAACCATTATCATTAACGGCTCGCTCAACGCTAAAATAGTAGGACAGAGTGCAAAGAAAATCGCTACTCTTGCGGGCGTGGAGGTTCCCGAGGGAACTAAAATTCTTATAGGCGAGGTTGAAAGCGTAGAGCTTTCCGAGGAGTTTGCCCACGAAAAGCTTTCGCCCGTGCTTGCAATGTACCGCGCAAAAAGCTTTGCGGAGGCGCTTGACAAGGCGGAAAGGCTTATTGCGGACGGCGGCTACGGTCATACTTCATCGCTGTATATAAACGTTGTTACCTCCAAGGACAAAATTACGGAATTCGGCGAAAGAATGAAGACCTGCCGTATCCTTATTAATACGCCCTCCTCGCACGGCGGCATAGGCGATTTGTACAACTTTAAGCTTGCGCCTTCGCTTACGCTCGGTTGCGGAAGCTGGGGCGGAAACTCCGTTTCCGAAAACGTTGGCGTTAAGCATCTTTTGAATATTAAAACAGTCGCTGAAAGGAGAGAAAATATGCTGTGGTTCCGCGCGCCTCAGAAGGTTTATATAAAGAAGGGCTGTCTGCCCGTTGCTCTTGACGAGCTTAAAACGGTTATGGGCAAAAAGAAGGCGTTTATCGTAACGGACAGTTTCCTTTACAATAACGGCTTTACAAAATGCATAACCGACAAGCTTGACGAAATGGGCATTGCGCACCAGACGTTCTTCGACGTTGCGCCCGACCCCACGCTTGCATGCGCAATTGAGGGTACTAAGCAAATGAAGGCGTTTGCGCCCGATACGATTATTGCGCTCGGCGGCGGCAGTGCAATGGACGCCGCAAAAATTATGTGGGTTATGTACGAGCACCCCGAGGTTGACTTTATGGATATGGCAATGCGCTTTGTCGATATAAGAAAGCGTATTTACACCTTCCCCAAAATGGGCGAAAAGGCATACTTTATCGCCATACCTACCTCTGCGGGAACGGGCTCCGAGGTTACTCCGTTTGCCGTTATCACAGACGAAAAGACGGGCGTTAAATATCCCCTTGCAGACTACGAGTTAATGCCGAACATGGCTGTAATAGACACAGATTTGCATATGTCCGCACCCAAGGGGCTTACCGCCGCTTCCGGTATAGACGCGGTGACACACGCGCTTGAAGCGTATGCTTCGGTAATGGCAACCGACTACACTGACGGGCTTGCAATTCAGGCGCTGAAGGTTATATTCAACTATCTTCCCGCCGCTTACGAAAATGGTCAGACAGACGTAGAGGCAAGGGAGAAAATGGCAAACGCCGCAACCATGGCCGGTATGGCGTTCGCAAACGCATTTCTTGGCGTGTGCCATTCTATGGCGCATAAGCTCGGCGCGTTCCATCATTTGCCCCACGGCGTTGCCAATGCGCTTATGATAGGCGAGGTTATCAAATTCAACTCTGCGGAAGCTCCTGCAAAAATGGGCACGTTCAGCCAGTATGCATATCCCAAAACACTCAGAAGGTATGCAGAGGTTGCCGAAGCGCTTGGCATAAGCGGCAAGAACGATACGGAAAAGGTTGCAAACCTTATTAAGGCTATCGATAAATTAAAGGCGCAGGTCGGCATTAAAAAGACCATTAAGGACTACGGCATTGACGAGCAGGACTTCCTTGCAAGGCTTGACGATATGGTTGAACAGGCGTTTGACGACCAGTGCACTGGCGCTAACCCGAGATACCCGCTTATGAGCGAAATCAAGCAAATGTATCTCAACGCTTACTACGGTAAATAAGGAGGAAAAATATATATGAACAACCAGAATTTAAAGCTTGTTTTTGAAAGAGCGGACAAAAAAATATACCGCGAGGGCGATAGGCTGATTAAGGTATTCGATGCAAACTATTCCAAGGCGAACATTCTTAACGAGGCGCTTAACCACGCAAGAGTTGAGGAAACGGATTTGAACGTTCCAAAATTGCAGGCCGTTCAGGTCGTTGACGGCAAGTGGGCTATTGTGCTTGATTATATCGAGGGCAAAACCTTACAGCAGCTTATGGACGAACACCCCGAAAAAGAGGACGAATATCTTGAGCTGTTTGTAGATTTGCAGCTTAACGCGCTTTCCAAAAAGGTGCCCATGCTCAATAAGCTGCGCGATAAGTTTCAGGCAAAAATTTCGGCAACTGCCGATGTGCTTGACGCAACAACGCGCTACGACCTGCATACCCGCCTCGATTCTATGCCCAAGCACACTCATCTGTGCCACGGCGACTTTAACCCCACGAATATCATTATAACCAAGGACGGCACGCCCTATATAATCGACTGGTCGCACGCAACTCAGGGCAACTCCTCGGCGGACGTTGCGCGTACTTATCTGTTGTTCTATCTTGCGGGCAAGGAAGAGCTTGGCGACAAGTATTTGAAGCTTTTCTGCAAAAAGAGCGACACCGCTATCCAGTATGTTCAGCGCTGGATACCTATCGTAGCGGCTGCCCGTCTTACCAAAGCGCCCAAGGAGGAGGAAGCTTTCCTTCACCGCTGGATAGACGTTGTGGACTACGAATAATATAAATAATAAATTTCAAGGCTTGCTTATAAGGCAAGCCTTTTTTATTGATTTTTTGCAGTGAAATGTTATATAATTTTGCTATGAACGAAAAATTTTGCTATGTTGCGGTGGAGTTCGTTGGCGACATAAACGTTGTTGGATATACATACTGGTATTTATGCCCATTTGACGGAGTTGCCGAGGGCGCGCAGGTGCTTGCTCCGCTTGGAAGGCATAACAGAGAGCAGACGGGAACAGTGCGCAGAGTGCTTTTTGCGGACGAGGCGCACGCGCCGTATCCTATACAATTTATCAAAAGAATAAGGAAAGTAATACCGGAGTAATATATGTACAAAATCGTTAAAAGACGCGAGCTTAATTCCACTGTTACAATGATGGATATTTATGCGCCGCTTGTTGCAAAAAAGGCAGAAGCGGGGCAGTTTATCATTCTGCGCGTGGACGAAAACGGCGAAAGAATACCGCTTACGGTTGCGGGCTTTGACAGAGAGGCGGGTACCGTAAAAATAATATTCCAGATTGTCGGCGGCACCACAATGCGCCTTAACGCCAAAAAAGAGGGCGAATATATTCAGGACTTTGTGGGACCTTTAGGATGTGCTAAGCGTACCGATGGCGTTAAAAAGGTATGTATAGTCGGCGGCGGCGTAGGCTGTGCAATCGCTTTGCCCGTTGCACAGAAGTTCAAGGTCTTGGGGTGCGAGGTGCATTCTGTAATCGGCTTCCGCAGTAAGGATTTGGTTATCCTTGAAAAGGAGTTTGACGAATGCTCTGACAAGCTTACCGTAATGACGGACGATGGCAGCTGCGGTCGGCAAGGCGTTGTTACCGTGCCCTTGAAGGAGGCGATTGAAGGCGGCGAAAATTATGACGAGGTTATCGCAATCGGTCCGCTTGTTATGATGAAATTCGTTGTCGCCACTACAAGACCGTATGGAATAAAGACCACCGTTTCTATGAACCCTATTATGATTGACGGCACGGGTATGTGCGGCGGCTGTCGTTTGACAGTGGGCGGCAAAACCAAATTTGCGTGCGTGGACGGGCCCGATTTCGACGGCTTCGAGGTGGACTTTGACGAGGCTATGGCAAGGTCAAGCGCGTATGCGGAATTCGAGCAAGGGCAGAGAAGCGAGCTTTGCAATCTGCTTAACAAGGCGGTGGAATAATGGCAATACAACCCAAAAAGAATGAAATGCCCGTACAGCAGCCGCTTGTAAGGGCGGGCAATTTTAATGAGGTAGCGCTGGGCTACACGCCCGAGCTTGCCGTTGCAGAGGCAAAAAGATGCTTAAACTGTAAAAACCGTCCTTGTGTGGAGGGCTGTCCCGTCAATATTTCCATTCCAGATTTTATAACAAAGGTCAAGGACGGCGATTTCGAGGGTGCGTATAGCATTATTGCAGAAAGCTCGTCCCTGCCCGCAGTTTGCGGTAGAGTTTGCCCTCAGGAAACCCAGTGCGAAAGCAAGTGCACCTTGGGTATTAAATTCGAGCCCGTGGGCATAGGCAGACTTGAACGCTTTGTCGCCGACCGGCATAATAATAACAATAATTCGCTACCCGAATTGCCGAAGCCGAACGGACACAGAGTTGCGGTAGTCGGTTCAGGCCCGTCTGGCTTGGCTTGCGCTGGCGATTTGGCTAAAAAAGGCTATAAGGTAACCGTATTCGAGGCGTTGCATCTTGCGGGCGGGGTGTTGGTTTACGGAATACCCGAATTCCGCTTGCCCAAGGAAATTGTTAAAAAGGAAGTCGAAACGCTTAAAAAATACGGCGTAGACATAGAAACCAACGTTGTCATAGGCAAAACAATTACCGTTGACGAGCTGTTTGCAGACGGCTACGAGGCTGTTTTTGTCGGTTCGGGCGCGGGCTTGCCGCGGTTTATGGGTATTGCGGGCGAGGGCTTGAAGGGCGTTTATTCTGCAAACGAGTTTTTGACGCGCGCAAACCTTATGAAGGCTTACGAAAGCAATTCGCAAACGCCTATTATGCACGCAAAAAACGTTGCCGTTGTCGGCGGCGGAAACGTTGCAATGGACGCTGCAAGGACAGCTTTAAGGCTTGGCGCAGAGAAGGTTTACATAGTTTACCGCCGTTCGATGGAGGAGCTTCCCGCAAGAAAAGAGGAGGTTGAGCATGCCGAAGAGGAGGGCGTGAAATTCGAAATTTTGCGCAACCCCGTTGAAATAATCGGCTATAACAACCAAAACGACCGCCGCGACCCCAAAAACGGCTTTGTCAGTGGCTTAAAGCTGAGGCGGTGCGAGCTTGGCGAGCCTGACGAGCGGGGCAGACGCCGCCCGATAGAAATAGAGGGCAGTGAATATGTTCTTCCCGTTGACTGCATAATAATGGCGATAGGAACAAGTCCCAACCCGCTTATTAAAAATACCACCGAGGGGCTTGAAGTTAACAGGCACGGCGGCATAATTATTGAAGAGGGCACGGGCGCAACCTCTAAAAAGGGCGTTTTTGCGGGCGGCGATGCTGTTACGGGCGCGGCGACGGTAATACTTGCAATGGGCGCGGGTAAAACCGCGGCGAAGGCTATCGACGAATATCTTTGCAAAAAAACGAATAATTAAGGAGAAAAGGCAAAAAATACCTTTATATGATAGTTATGGAAATAAAAGATATTTTTACAGAAACCGAAAAAATCAACATATATAAGGATGGAAACGCAACGACCTATATCGCGGGCGACAAGCCCTATGAGGAAATTCTTACAGGCTGGAATAGTCTGCTTGACGGCTCGCACGAGATGCCCGCATACGGCGTAAGCCTTGACAAAGAAACCGTAAAGGCAATGAAGAACGGGCTTTGGGTTGAATTTGATTTCGGCAAGCTTACAGAATATAACGGTATGCCCTTTGAAAAGCTGCTTGTAGAGGTAGACAAGGAATTCTACGGCTTCAATATCATACGCTATACCTCGGAGCGCGGCTATGACGGCAGATGCTTCTATATTGACCTTGTAAACAAAAATATGAGCGATTTTTACAATATTTTAATGGATATTTAAGCGTTTGCGCAGTACTATGTCACGCATAGGTAGCTAAAAAGGAGAAATTTTCAATGAAAGATGCACAAAAGACGGTTGGACTGCTTGCGGACAAGCAAAAGTTTTGTTATATAACCTATGTTGACGAGGACGGCTTTCCGCAGACAAGGGCTATGCTTAAGCCGAGGGAGCGCGAGGGAATAAAGACCTTTTATCTGTCTACAAATACCTCCTCGAATAAGGTTAAATTTCTGTTTAAAAACAATAAGGCAAGTCTGTATTTTGTCGACGGGCGTTTTTATCGTGGGGCTTGCTTAAGCGGCACTGTTGAGGTGTTGCAGACGGAGGAAGCGAAAAAACGCATCTGGAGAATGGGCGATACGATGTATTATCCTAAGGGAGTTTCCGACCCCGATTATTGCGTTCTTAAATTTACGGCGGTTAAGGGCAGATATTACAGCGGCTTTAAAAACGAGGATTTTGATATAGATTAAGCAAAATAAAAAAGCGGGCAGCTTAAACCCGCTTTTTTATATTAAGTGCAGTATTTATTTTTTTACATCTTCAAGCGATTTTTTGTATGCCGCAATCGCCCTTGACAGCTGGTCGGGGCAGGAGGTGTTGTTTTTGCATTTTACGCCAGACAAAAGCGCCTGAATTTCGTCAATGTTTTTGCCCTCGCAAAGGCGCGCCACGCCTTGAAGGTTCCCGCTGCAGCCGCCTATAAATTTAAGTCCGCGGAGGTTGTTATCCTCGTCAACCTCGAATATAATCTGCCTTGAACAAGTGCCTGACGTGAAGTATGTAAACATGCTTAAACTCCTTAATCGCAAAGATTTTCGTATATTACCGAATATAAGTCGGCGGCTTTTTCTTCCCACTTTTTATAAATTGCCTTGGCTGTTTTTTTGTCGGGCACAACAAATTTAAGCTCTAAAATAGGCTGAACGGGCGCAAGTATCTTCAACGACACCGTATAGGTGCCGTCCATATTCTGAAAATAGTCGGAGCGGCATTCCTGACGGTTGCGGTATCTTGTGCTGTTCTTTTTGACGAACTGCGAAATCTCCTCTCGCACGCTTTTTGGAATGTTTATGTAGAAATTCGCCAAAGACTCTCTTCCGTCGGGCGTTATTGTGTAAAGGGTATCGTCATCCTCGCCCACAACGCAGATAAAATTATCGTCTATAAGCTTATGAATTACGTTCACGCAGTCCATATACCCCATCCAGCTGTTGGTGGTGGAGCACATATCCACAATAGTCCGCTCGGACAAGGCGCTTTCCATTTTGTCGAAAACGAAAAGAATTATTAATTTGTTTGTGGAGGTTTCGCCTGTGTTCAACATAATCTTTTAAAATCTACTAAAAAGTGCAAAAGCTGCAATTATTATACATAATTATTTTATGAAAATCAAGATATTTGTCTTAAATTAATTCAAATTTAAAATTAACTGTGCTATAATAAAACAAAACACAATTGCGGTGAATAATTATGTCTGATACAAAAGAACAGGTATTATCCTTTTTGGAAGCGTGCGAAGAGCTGAAAAGCTGTAAATTTATTATGGCTACAACCAAAATTAAGGACCTTTTGAAGTGCATTGTCAACTGTCCCGAAATTTATAGGCTTTTTCAGGCGGTGACCAAAAATTTTAACTATCCCGAGGCGAAAAAGAGCTGTCTTGTTACCGTAAACGAGGGCGTTTTTGAGAAAAACAGCGTAATCCTTCCCCAAACGGTCGGGCAAAGACTTGCCTTTGTTTTCTGTCTTTTTGTGGAATTTAACGAAAACACTATAAATTTTAACGACTTTTTATGCCGTTTTTATCCCGAGGACGGAAGCTACGTCGCGGGCTACCGCGTTTTTTGCGAAACGGTTGTAAAGGGCTTGCAGGATGCAGTTGCACAAGTATTCAAGGACGATTTGTCCGCCGTGCCCGTCGATGAAAATGCCGAGCAGAGCACAAATCCCAGAAAAACAGAGGTGCTTTCCGCGCTTAAGCATGCAATAGCAGAGGAACTGCATTTTCTGCTTGAAAGCACAATTGCCGATGACGAAAAAGAGGGTGGGGCAAAAATACTTTCTCAGCTGTATGCGGCGGTGCATTCCGAAAACGAAGAACTTATAGACGCGCTGATTTTCGGATATAATTATTTTGCGATATATAATAAATGCGTTTCTGACACACTGCAAGCGCTTATCGAGGCGATTGCACTGTTCGAGCGGGAAATTTAATTTTATGGGCTTTTTTGAAGAAAAAATTGCGGGCAGAACGGTTTTTAAGGGCAGAATATTACAGCTTGATGTGGACAGGGTGCGCCTTGACGACGGAAGCGTTGCCGAGCGGGAATGCGTCCGTCACAGCGGCGGAGCGGCGGTCTTGTATACCAAGCGCGAGGGCGGCATATGTAAAATTCTGCTTGTAAAGCAGTTCCGCTATCTTTACGGAAAGGAAATCTGGGAAATCCCCGCGGGAAAGCTGGAGGTTGGTGAAGACCCCTTGCTTGCGGCAAAAAGAGAGCTGGAGGAGGAAACGGGCTATATCGGCGGCGAGCTTGTCCCGCTTTTGAAAATTTACCCCTCGGTCGGTTATACTGACGAGGTTATTCATATTTACGAGGCAAAGGGTTGCCGCGCAGATTTGCGCAAGCCCGATGAAGGGGAGTTTCTTGACGTTAAGCTTACCGATTTAAATGACGTTTTGAAAATGATTGACGAGGGCGAAATATGCGACGCAAAAACCGTTGCGGCGATATACAAATATTGCCTTAAAAACGGCATTGAAATATAAAGTAAAAGGGGTTGCCTTTACCGTAGTTCTCATAGAGAATGTTAGGTAAGCCGCAGGTGAACAAAAAAGCGTGGCGTGAAGTCACGCTTTTTTTGATATTTATATTGCGTGGACGAAAGAGGCTGCTTTGTAGTCAAGTGAGATATAGATATGTTTTATATATCCCACAAAATGCAATAGGTTGCATTCTTTCATATTTAGTTATATAATGATTGCATGATAAACAGTAATTTATATAAAGAAGGACTAAAATGTTAAGTGTTTTTTTGATTGCATTATTGGCTTTCGGTTTCTTTATAATCGGTTTTATGTTGAAAAAATTTCCCGATGCAGAAAGAACGAAAAAAGCGACTAAGCCATTATCGCTCATAATAGACTTATCGCCGCTGATAGGTATCATTGTTTTTAGCATATTATTTGCTTGTGTTTTGAAAGGACGGTTACTTGAAAGAGTAACGCACGCTGTTTTGGTGTTTGGAATTTGGATGTGTGCGACAAAATTCTATTGTTACATCTTGAAGCACTTTAATAAAAAGTGGGCACTAATAGGTTGCATAATCTGTATGCTCTACTCAATAGGATTAGCCGTGTTCCTTACGCCTTTGGATAGATATGTTGAAGTATTGTATTCGTTTACCGATTGGTATTCAATCTTGTTAGGTTGCGGTTTGCTTATAGTGTTTTATACAATAGAAATAATAACCGCCATAAGCAAAGGTAATCTTAAAAAGAAACAGTAGGAGTAATCAATAGTTAAATTTCAATTTATCTTTCTAAATAGTTTGTAGTAAAACGCTCTCGAACATTTCGTTCGAGAGCGTTTGTCATCGCTTGAAAGTGCAACTCTTAAAAATTTAGTTTTTTAATTCCCTATTAGAATTGCGCTTTGGGGCAACCCCTTTGTTTCGATTTAGTTACAACCGCAGCCGCAGCTGTTTCCGCCGCCGCACAACAGCGAGGAAAGAGTTCCGTTCTTCCACATGCTGTAAATAAGGGCAATAAGTATAGGCGTGCAACTCCCCGAAAGGACGCCTTCGAGACCGTTACCGCTGCAGCTTGCCGCAACAAGCAAAAGGATTAAAATCCAAAGGCAGCTGTTAGAGCCGCAACACGAAAAGATGTTCATAAGTTCCTCCTTTATACTGCATGTCGGTATGTAATAGTTTTGTAAAAATTCCATGCAGTTCAGCTACGTATCCGACTTTGTTTTTATCTTTCGGAATACAGTAATCGTATATTAAATAATATTTAAATTTCCGTAAAAATGTTACCGATATTTTCATTTGCTTGCAAAAATACAAATTTAATGTTAAAATTAACGGCATAAATGCAGTGCCTGCATAAATAAGCTACTTTAGGCAGATATTTTTTATAAGTCTGACCTTTCGGGATTTTTCCCAAAGTACAATAATTTTTTTACTGCCGATATTCTTTTAAGAAATCGGACGGAGGTTTTATGAGAAAGGACAAGGCTCACTTTGTCGCTTTTGTCGGCGTAATGGCTGCGCTGATATTTGTGTTGTTTCTTCTGGAGGGGGCGGTGCTGTCGCCCGTGGGTATGACGGCGTGTATACTGTCGTTGCCCGTTGCAATCGCCGTAAGTATTTACGACGACTTGAAAAAAAGCTTTGTCGGAGGAACGCTGCTCGGCGTATGCAGTTGCATTTTCTGCCTGATTTTTTCGGCGTTTATAAAGTACGCCAACCCGCTTGTTTCAGTATTGCCGAGGTTTTGTATAGGCGTAACGGCATATTGGACGTACTTAGGACTGTCAAGGCTTTTTAAAAAGGTAAAAAACAGATTTGTAAAGGAAGTTCTCCCCGCGGCGCTTGCGGGTATAGTCGGCTCGCTTACAAATACGGTTTTATATCTGCTTGCGGTAGCTATTTGCGACGGCAGGGCGGCGGACGCACTCACGGCAATTATGGGCGTTGCGGTAACAATATACTTCCCCATAGAGCTTGCCGCCTGCGCAGTTCTGGTGCCGATATACGTTAAAGCCCTTCAAAAGGTTAACCATACTCTGCTCAATAAAAAACAGCCTCAGCCGCTTGCCGCGGCAGAGGCGGAAAAATCGGAATAAATTATGATTATTTGTCTTGACGTTGGCAATACAAACATAAAATACGCGGTGTTCAATGGCGAAAAGCTTAAAATAAGCTTCCGCGTTGCGACCGAGCACAAAAAAACCTCCGACGAATACGGCGGTCAGCTTATTAGCATTTTACAGAACAATTCCGTCTGCGTTTCGGATATAAAGGGCGGAATTATTTCCTCCGTTGTGCCTCAGCTTGATTATACGCTTGAAAGAATGTGCGTAAACTATCTTAAAATTAAGCCGCTTTCACTCGGTCCCGGCTTAAAGACGGGTATGAATATGCGGGTTGATAACGTTAAGGAGGTCGGCGCGGACCGAGTTGTTAACAACGTTGCCGCCGTAAGAAAATACGGCTGCCCGCTTATAATTATCGATTTTGGTACCGCAACAACCTTTAATGTGGTGGACGGCAAGGGTGAATTTATCGGCGGTGTAATCGCCCCCGGCATTAAAGGCTCGCTGGACAGTCTTGTAAACGGCACCGCCAAGCTTCCGCGTGTGGAAATCGAGCGTCCCGCAACGGTAATAGGCAAAAATACAATAACAAATATGCAGTCGGGCATAGTTTTCGGCTTTGCGGGGCTTGTGGAATATATAGTCAAAAAAATCAAGCGTGAAATGAAGGACGATGCAGTCACCGTTGTTGCAACGGGCGGCTTTTCAGAGGTTATTGCAAAGGAAATTTCCTGCATAGACAATGTGGATAAGCTTTTGACGCTTGAAGGGTTAAGATATTTATACAGTATAAACTGTCTGGAGAACTGAATGAAAAAGGTAGGCGTAGCAATACTCGGGCTCGGGGTTGTGGGCGGCGGTACATATAAAATACTTGCCGAACACAAGGAATTTTACAAAAGCAATCATAATTTGGATATTACGGTTGAAGGTGTCCTTGAAAAAAACCGCGGGCGCGCAATTGCTTTGGGTATTGACGAAAGCAAAATTGCCGAAAGCATAGCGGAAATATGCTCTAATCCCGAGGTGGATATAGTTGTCGAGGTTATGGGCGGGGTAGAGCCCGCCAAGTCGTTTGTGCTTGCGGCGCTGAACGCGGGCAAATCGGTTGTTACCTCTAATAAAGAGCTGTACTGCAAATACTCTCACGAGCTGGAAAAGGCCGCAAAAAAGAACCATTGCGGACTGTTTTACGAGGCAAGCTGTGTCGGCGGCGTGCCGATTATCCGTGCCTTGACCGACAATTTGCAGGGCAATAGAATTCTTTCTATGCTCGGCATAATAAACGGCACAACCAATTATATCCTTACAAAAATGTCGAATGGCGGCGCGTCTTACGGCGAGGTGCTTGACGAGGCAAAGCGGTTGGGCTATGCCGAGGCAGACCCTTCTTCCGACGTGGACGGCTACGATGCGGCGTATAAGCTTTCCATCCTGTCAAGCCTTGCGTTCCATACAAAAGTGCCGTATACCGAAATTTACCGCGAGGGTATTTCGGAAATTTCCCCGCTCGATATAGCTTACGGCAAGCAGCTCGGGTATGTTTTGAAGCTGCTTGCGATAGGCAAGAATACCGCTAAGGGAATAGAGGTGCGCGTTCACCCCGCATTTATTAAGGCGGAGCACCCGCTTGCAAGCGTTAACGACAGTTTTAACGCGGTGTATCTTACGGGTGACAGCGTAGAGGACGTTATGCTGTACGGCAGAGGAGCGGGGGCAAAGCCCACGGGCAGTGCCATTGTCGGCGATATAATTTATTGCGCAACCCATTCAAATTTTGTCTATTCGCCCTTTGAAAATACGGAAAAGGCAGCGCCTTCAACAAAATTTATCAAAAATTTCGAGAGTGCGTACTATCTTAGAATAGTCGCCGCGGATAAGGCGGGCGTGCTTTCGAAGGTCACCTCGGTTTTCGGCAAGCTGGGCATAAGCATGTCGCAGATTATTCAGGAAAAGGAAAATTCCGATGGAGCCGTGCCGCTGGTGGTTATTACGCACGAAACGTATGAAAGCAACATAAACAAAGCGGTTGCAGAGATAAATTCCGCGGCGGAAATAGCAAAGGTTGCGGCAGTTATAAGGGTTGTAACTTAACTTTTAATATTGTTGGTTTTGTAGTTTAAAAATGCTTGATTTTTTAATAATTTTTTAATATTATATTACTGCTCGGCTGAATGTCGGGCAATAATGCGGAGATGGCTGAGCGGTTTAAGGCGCACGATTGGAAATCGTGTGACGGCTAATACCCGTCCGGAGGTTCAAATCCTCTTCTCCGCGCCAATAAGAACGTAAGTTTTTGCTTGCGTTCTTTTTTTATATGTACCGTCGAAAATTTTTTGATGCGCAAATTAAACTTATTCTTGCGGCAGGCGGTAGTATGTGTTATAATAATTTTAAGTTAAAAATAAAAGCGGTGCGTAAATGGAAAATTCCAAAAAAATAGCAATATTGACGGGTGCTACGGGCGGTCTGGGTTACGCGTTTTTGAAAGAACTTGAAAAAGAGCCTCTCGACGAAATATGGGCGTTAGGCAGAAATACGGACAGACTGGAAAAATTATCGGAAGAATTCGGTAAAAAAATCGTTCCGATATGTGTCGACCTTACAAAACCCGACGTTATAGAAGCGTTTCGCAACATTTTGATTGAAAAAGAACCGCAAATTGCCTATTTAATTAATAACGCCGGCATTGCGCAGATGAAGCTTTCAAAGGATTTTACAGTTAAGGAAATAGAAGATACCGTTGACTTAAACTGCAAAGCCCCGGCAATTCTTACAAATATCTGCTTGCCGTATATGCAAAGGGGCGCAAGAATTATAAACGTTTGCTCGGCTTCGGCTTTTCAGCCCGTGCCTTACTTAAATTTATATGCGTCTACAAAAGCGTTTGAGCGCAGTTATTCGCGTGCAATGAATGCGGAGCTTAAACCGCTTGGCATATCTGTAACTGCGGTCTGCCCGAGCTGGATTGATACCGATATGCTTATACGAGAAATCAACGGCAAAAAGGTTAAATTCGGCGGTCTGGTTAAGCCTGAGAAAGTTGTGCAAACAGCTTTAAAAGACGCAAAAAAGGGCAAGGATATGTCGGTTTGCTCGTTTTACGTAAAATGTCAGCATATGAACGTGAAATTTTTGCCGCAAAAGCTGACTATGAAAATTTGGCTTAACAGCATAAAAAAATATTTTAATTGAGGACAAGCGCTATGGCAACTTCAAAGGAATTTATTAGCTATTTTATCGGGCAGTTAAACCGTCCCGAGGATATTGCGGTAAAGCCTATGATGGGCGAATATCTTTTGTATTACCGCGGCAAGCTGGTCGGGGATATATGCGACAACAGAGTGCTTTTAAAGCCTGTAGAGGCGGCTAAAAGGCTGTTGCCCAACGCGGAAATGCAGCCGCCGTATACTGGCGCAAAGCCTATGCTTGTGCTTGAAGATATTGACGATGGCGACTTTATTTTATCGCTTTTCGAGGCAATGTATCCCGAGCTGCCAGAGCCTAAGGCAAAAAAGGTTAAAAAATGAAAATTATAGACGCGCACGCGCATGTTGCACAATATATTTGCGGGTTTACCTCTAAGGGAGAGCTAAGGGCTGTCGGCGGCGGTAAGGCGCAGTATTCTACGGGCGAGGTGTTTCAGATGTTTCCGTCCGAAATGGGGGATACGGGCGTTTCACCGGAAGCGTTGATAAAGGTAATGGACGCAAATTCGGTTGAAAGGGCTGTGCTTTTGCAGGGCAACTGGCTCGGCTTTCAGAACGAATACACATATGCGGCAATAAAAAAATACCCCAAGCGCTTTACGGGCGCGGCAACCTACGACCCGTTTTGCGTTAAGGCAGAGGAAATAAAAAGGCATTTGTTTGACGAGCTTAATTTCAAAATAGTCAAGTTCGAGCTGTCAAACGGCTCGGGACTGATGGCAAACAGAACGTTTTATCTTGACGGAAGCGTTATGAACGGCTGTTTTGCGCACGCAAGAGAAAATGGGCTGACCGTTGTGCTGGATATAGGCAGACCGCGGAACCCGTGCTGGCAAACAGACGCTTTGGCAAACGTAATTGCAAAATATCCGCAGGTTACGTTTGTTATATGTCATTTGCTTGCCCCGCAGAAGGGCGATGCCGAGCTTTTAAAGGAAACGCTTAAAAGGCTTGTTATGCCCAACGTTTATTTTGACATAGCCGCGCTGTGGCACAACCAAAAGCCGGAGGTTTATCCTTATCCGACTATGGCAGAGCATTTAAAAAACGCAAAGGCAATAGTCGGCGCGGACAAAATTATGTTCGGCTCTGATATGCCTTGCACGCTGACGGGAGAAAGCTATGCAAATATGGTCGGCGCTGTTATTGACAGCGGAGCCTTTACCGCAAGCGAGCTTAACGACGTTTTTTATAACACTGCAAACAAAGTTTATTTCAAATAATCTTACATTATAGGGCGGTTTTATAGACCGCCCTTTTTTGTTATAATAAATACTTATACGGTTAATCAGCAATTTTAATATTAAATGAATATTTGAGCGCCAAATCGTTTGTAAATGTATAATACTTATGCTATAATACAATAAAATATAAATTATGCGCGAAACTATGCATAAATTTGAGGTAAAAAAGTAAATGAAGTACGTTGAAAAGGTCTTGAAAAGCCTTAAAAAGCAAAATCCGAACGAGCCCGAATTTCATCAGGCGGCGACTGAAATTCTGACAACGCTTGCGCCTGTGATTGAAAAGCACCCCGAATACGAGGCGGCGGGGCTTTTGGAGCGGTTTGTGGAGCCCGAAAGGGTCATTATGTTCCGCGTACCTTGGGTGGACGACAAGGGTAAGGTTCGCGTAAATAAGGGTTACAGAGTGCAGTTTAACAGCGCAATCGGCCCTTATAAAGGCGGTCTGCGGTTTCACCCCTCGGTCAATCTTTCCATTATAAAATTTTTGGGCTTGGAGCAGATTTTAAAGAACAGTCTTACGGGTCTGCCCATAGGCGGCGGCAAGGGCGGCTCCGACTTTGACCCCAAAGGCAAATCGAACAGAGAAATTATGGCGTTCTGCCAAAGCTTTATGACCGAGCTGTACCGCCATATCGGTGCGGATACCGACGTGCCCGCGGGCGATATAGGCGTCGGCGGCAGAGAAATCGGCTATCTTTTCGGGCAATATAAGAGAATACGCGACGAGCACGTCGGGGTGCTTACGGGCAGAGGGCTGTCCTACGGCGGCAGTCTTGTAAGAACCGAGGCAACCGGCTACGGACTTATTTATATTACAGAAGAGGCAATGAAGGCGCGCGGCGACAGCTTCAAGGGCAAAACGGTGATTATCTCCGGCTCCGGCAACGTTGCAATTTATGCGTGTCAAAAAGCGCAAAGCTTAGGTGCCAAGGTTGTTGCAATGTACGATTCCAACGGCTATATTTACGACCCGAACGGAATTCGGCTTGACGTCATAAAGGATATTAAGGAGGTAAAGCGCGGGCGCATTAAGGAGTATGCCGAGCGCGTCAACGGCTCGGTTTATACGGAGGGTTGCCGCGGAATATGGTCTGTGCCTTGCGATATTGCTTTGCCTTGCGCAACCCAGAACGAAATTGACAAAAAATCTGCGGAATTGCTTGTGAAAAACGGCGTAAAATATGTTGCTGAGGGCGCAAATATGCCGTCCACGCTTGACGCGATTGGTGTGTTCCAAAGCAGCGGCGTTGTATTTTTACCCGCAAAAGCGGCTAATGCGGGCGGGGTTGCCACCTCTGCGCTGGAAATGGCGCAGTCCTCGGGCAGAATGTTCTGGAGCTTTGAGGAGGTTGACGCTAAGCTTAAAAGCATAATGGTCAATATTTATCATAATATCGACAATGCGGCAAAGCAATACGGGTTTGAGGGCAATTATGTTATGGGTGCAAACATTGCGGGCTTTGTAAAGGTTGCAGAGGCCATGCTGGCGCACGGCATAGTATAAATTCAAAAGCTTGTAAAAAGGCGTTTTTGCTGTGCAAAAACGCCTTTTTTATTGACTTTTTATATTAGTTTTGCTAAAATTTCACATAATTGAAGCGGAGGGGATAATGTGGCGGACGTATTTTTAACATCTGTAAACGCTGTAGTTCCTATAATACTGCTTATTCTGCTTGGCTATCTTTTAAGGAAATTCAGATTTTTAAACGACAATTTTATAAAAATCGGCAACAAGTTTGTTTTCAGGGTATGTCTGCCTTGCATGCTGTTTATCAATATTTACGACAAAATGAACAGCTTTGCGGATATTCGCTGGGACGTAGTGCTGTATTCGACGATAATTATTTTAGTTATTTTCGGGCTTGGTCTGCTGACGGCGGTTTTGACTACAAAAAAGCAGAACAGGCGCGGGGTTATTCTGCAGTGCTCGTTCAGAAGCAACTTCGCCATAATCGGACTTACGCTTGTGGGCAGGCTCGGCGGCGACGAAGCGCTCGGCGGGATAATTTCTGCGTTTTCCATCCCCGTATTCAATATCCTTGCGGTTATCGCGCTTTCTATCTTTGCGGAAAAACAGCCGCAAGCCTCGGCAGAAGCGCTGAACGAAGACGGCTTGAACAGCGCAATGCAGGCGGGCGCGCAGTCGTCCCCCGCCGTACAGGCAGTGAAAGGAAAGCATTCCGTAAAGAATATTCTTTTGAATATTATAAAAAATCCGCTTATTATCGGCGTTTTTGCAGGGCTTGTGTGCGTAGGTATACGCGAAATTCAGCGCGCATGCTGTGGCGGAGAAACGCCTTTCAGACTTGATACTCAGTTAAAATTTCTGTATACTGCTTTAGTGGATTTAAAAATTATTGCCTCTCCGCTGGCGCTTATCATACTTGGCGGGCAGTTCGAATTTTCTGCCGTAAAGGGTATGACTAAGGAAATTATAGTCGGTACCGTATGGCGGATAGTGCTTGCGCCACTTATAGGCATAGGCGTTGCGGTGCTTTTAAGCAGCTATACTTCGCTTTTAAGCCTCGGAGCGGACGTATATCCCACATTGATTGCGCTGTTCGGCACACCCGTAGCGGTATCAAGCGCGATTATGGCGGGCGAAATGAATAACGACGAGCAGCTTGCCACACAGCTTGTAGTGTGGACGAGCATAGGCTCGGTTATAACTATTTTCGGCACCGTATTTCTTTTGATGTCGTTTAATCTTTTGGTATAATTGACTTATAAAACTGCAAAGGAAGTGAAAAATTGAAAATCAGCGAAAATATATACAATATCGGTGTAAACGATTACAAGACGGACTTGTTCGAAGGGCAGTATTCCGTTCCCAACGGAATGGCTTA
Organism: uncultured Christensenella sp.; assembly: GCA_910587015.1. Taxonomy (GTDB): domain Bacteria; phylum Bacillota; class Clostridia; order Christensenellales; family Borkfalkiaceae; genus Coproplasma. The sequence goes on along the minus strand of CAJUME010000016.1, from coordinate 43,598 downwards.
TAATTCTTATGTAATTATTGACGAAAAAATTGCCGTTTTGGATACGGTTGACGCACGGTTCGGCGATGAATGGCTTGAAAAGCTGAAAAAACTGCTCGGCGCGCGCAAGCCTGACTATCTTGTTGTTTTGCATATGGAGCCCGACCATTCCGCAAATATACTTAACTTTTCAAAGGAATTTCCGTCCGCGCAAATAGTCGGCAACGCAAAAACGTTTGTAATGATTGCCGAATACTTCGGCTGTGATTTTGCCGAAAGGCGCGTGGTCGTCAACGAAAACGACACGTTACGGCTGGGCGGTCACGCTTTAAAATTTATTTTTGCGCCTATGGTTCACTGGCCAGAGGTTATGGTTGCCTATGAGGAAGAGGAAAGGGTTTTGTTTTCCGCGGATGCGTTCGGCAAATTCGGCGCGCTTGACGCAAGCGAGGGCTGGGACGACGAGGCACGGCGCTACTATATAGGCATTGTAGGCAAATACGGGGTGCAGGTGCAGGGCTTGTTCAAAAAGCTTGCAAATATGCCGCTTGACGTCATTTGTCCGTTGCACGGACCCGTGTTGAAGGAGGAAATTCCGCATTGTCTTGATTTGTATAACAGATGGTCGTGCTACTTGCCCGAAGCGGACGGAGTAATGATAGCTTATGCGTCTGTTTACGGCAATACAAGGTCTGCCGCCGAGCTGTTGAAAAGCATGCTTGAAGGCAAGGGCGTTAAAGACGTTGCAATATACGATTTGGCCAGAAGTGACCGCGCTTTATGCGTTGCGGAAGCGTTTAAATACAGCAAAATAGTGCTTGCAACCACAACCTACAACGGCGATATTTTCCCCGCAATGAGGGAGTTTTTGGACTGGCTTACAGAAAGGAATTTTCAGAACAGAACGGTTGCGCTGATAGAAAACGGAAGCTGGGCGCCCGTAGCAAGCCGCACGGTGTTGAAGCGGCTTGAAAAATGCAAAAATCTGACCTTTGCGGAAAATTCCGTAACAATCCGCGCGGCGTTGAACGACGACAGCAGAGCAAAGCTTGCGGCTCTTGCAGACGAGCTTGCCAGATAAAAGCACAAAATTTATATCCGAGGAAGAATTTCCTCGGATATTTTTTTGTTTCGCTTGACAACAGAAAAGCATTGGGCTATAATCTAAAACAGTTGTTGCAAAACGATAGTTTTTAATAAAAGGAGGCTGTTATGCCGCCGAAAGCAAAATTCACAAAAAACGAAATTATTGACGCGGGACTTGAAATTGTCCGCCGCGACGGCTTCGAAGCGCTGACTGCGAGAGCGCTCGGGGCAGAGCTTGGCAGCTCTGCCCGTCCGATATTCACTGTGTTCGAAAGTATGGAAGAGGTGCAGAATGCGGTAATATCGGCGGCAAGGTCGCTGTACGGAGCTTATCAGGAGCGGGGACTTAACGAGCACAACGCATTTAAGGGCTCGGGTCTGGGTTATATCAGGTTTGCCGCCGAACAGCCTAAGCTGTTTCAGCTTTTATTTATGAAGGAGGCGCAAGCCGTTCCCGATTTGGATAATGTTTTGCGGCAGATAGATGAGTATTACGATAAAATTATCGCCGCGGTGCAGTTGGAATACGGCTTTTGCCATACAGCGGCAAAACAGCTTTATTTGCACATGTGGATATATTCTCACGGTATAGCCGTTTTGCTTGCGACAAACGTATGCAAATTTACGGAAAAAGAAATATCGGATATGCTCACCGCAGTTTGCGTTGGGCTTATACGCCGCTTTAAGGAGGAACAAAATGATTAAGGCGCAGAACGTTTATAAATCGTTCAACGGCGGAAGGGTTAAGGTGCTTAACGGCGTTTCGCTTGAAATTGCAAAAGGCGATTTTGCCGTAATTTTAGGTGCGTCGGGTTCCGGTAAGTCAACGCTTATGAGCGTGCTTTCCGGACTTGAAAGGGCGGACAGCGGTACGGTGTGCTTTGATGGACAGGAAATTTCGGGGTTCAATGACAGACAGCTTACGGAATTCAGACGGAAATATACGGGGTTCATTTTTCAGCAATATTATCTTTTGTCACATTTAAACGTTGAAAACAATGTAAGATTAGGCGCGGATTTGGCGGGGAATAAGGACTTCCGTGAAATAATAAAAGCGGTGGGACTTGAAGAAAAATGCCGCCGCAAGCCGGGCGAGCTTTCGGGTGGGGAGCAACAGCGCGTTTGTATTGCCCGCGCGCTTGCTAAAAAGCCTCAGGTGCTCTTTCTTGACGAGCCTACGGGCGCGCTTGACGAGCAGACGGGCAGAGACGTGCTTGATTATTTCGTGAAATTAAAGCGCGAGCAGGGCTTTACAATGATAATGGTCACCCATAACGAAAATATCGCGCAGATGGCGGATACCGTTATAAGAATCAACAGCGGAAGGATAGAGGAGGTTATAAAAAATACCTCGCCTAAAACCGCCTACGAAATAGGCTGGTGAGCTATGGTTGTAAGTATTAAGGACAGCGTTAAGCTTGCGGGAATATCCGTAATATGCTTTTGCGCAGTGTTTGTATGTACCTTTTTTATTAATTATTGCGTAGACGCCGCGGCGGTTGCCGACAGCGTTACGCAAGAAATTTTCGCGCTCTATCAGGGACAGCTTGCCACGGCAAAATTCAGCTGTGCGTTAAGCGGCGGGTGCCTTTCGCTGATTGCGTTTGTAATGCTTGTGTTTTATATAAAGCTGTATATTGACGGACACGGCAGACAGCTTGGCATATTGAAGGCAATGGGTTATAAAAACGGAGAAATTGCTTTAAAATTCTGGGTGTTCGGCTTCAGCGTGCTTATTGGCTCGGCTTTTGGCTGTGGCGCGGGCTATGCCGCTATGCCTATGATTTACAGCCAGATGACGGTTGAAGGGCTTACAATTCCCGTAAAATTTCATTTTTGGCTGCCGATAGTTATGATAGCTTTACCGACGCTGGTTTTTTCCGCATTGTCGTGCGGGTACGCTCTGCTTGCTTTGCGGCGCGACGTCGGCAGTATGCTTAAAGGCGAAATAAAGACCAAAACGGTTGCGCGCAAGCGGTCGGCGGCGCAAGTCAAAGCTGATAAATCAGAAAAACCGCGTGCATTTCTTCTGGATATGGGCATAAAAACGCTTTCAAGCAAAAAAATGCTTGTGTTTTTTATTGCGTTTGCCGCCTTTTGCTTTTCCGCAATGGTGCAGATGGGAGGGGCTATGTACGATTTGAATGCGGGCGCGATGGGCCCGATTATTCTTACAATCGGGCTTGTGCTTGCCGTTACTATAATGCTTATTGCATTCACTGCGCTTTTTAATGCAAATACCAAAAATCTGGCTATTATGAAGGCGTTCGGCTACTCGGCAAGGGAGTGCGCTGTAACAATTTTTACCGGATATATTCCGTTTGCGTTTATCGGCTTCGGGATTGGCACAGCGTATCAGTATGCGATTTTGCGCGTCATGGTTGATTTATTTTTTAAGGAGTACTCGCTTATATTCGATTTTGACGTGGCAATATTTTTCATAACGCTTGCGGCGTTTACAGTGTTTTATGCGGCGGTAATGCTGTTATATTTTTTAAAAATCAAACAAATTTCGGTAAAGGCGGTAATGGCAGAGAATTAACAACCGAAAATTATTGATTTTTTAATACGGCTATGATATTATGATTTGGCTGTAACGCATATGTTGCAGTCAAAATTTTTTGCTTCCGTAGTTAAATGGATATAACAGCCCCCTCCTAAGGGGCAGTTTTGGGTTCGATTCCCAGCGGGAGTACCACAGTATAATTACCGCCCCCGAAGCCGTAAGGCTTCGGGGGCGGTAAAAAAATACAAAATAAAGGCGGGCTTGTAATAAGTCCGCCTGATTTTTATGCATTAAACTGTTTTACGCCATTGCGTTAAGCTTTTTAGCAAGACCCGACTTTTTGTTCGCCGCCGTGTTCTTTTTAAGAACGCCCTTCGAAACCGCGCTGTCGATTACAGAGCAGGTAGTAGGGAACTTAGCAGTAGCCGCCGCCTTGTCGCCGCTTTGAACAAGTGCAAGGAACTTTTTAACCTCCGACTTAACCTCGGACTTGATTGCTTTGTTTCTTGCGGTTTTCTTTTCGGTAACCAGAACGCGTTTTTTTGCTGACTTGATATTAGGCATTTCTATCTCCTATAAATCGTTAAATTCAAAATTCTTGATAAGTTTATCATAAAAAAATGTGCTTGTAAACTGTTTTTAAACGGCTTTTTACAATTTTTTTTAATATATTATGCGTTTGCGAAATAATATATAAGGTAATGCATTTCAATAGCGAAATTCCCAAAATCTGTTGCTTTGACAGCGGTATCGGCGGGCTTACCTTGTTATATGAATGCGTGCGCAGATTACCGTGCGCCGAATATTTTTATTTTGCCGATAATTATAACGTGCCTTACGGTAGTATGTCCTCGCATCAGTTGCTTGAAAAGGCGGACGGCGTTTTTAAACAGATAAGCCTGCTTAATCCGTCCGCGGCGGTAATAGCGTGCAACACCGTTACTGCGCAGTGTATCGCGCCTTTAAGGCGGAAGTACAATTTTCCTGTTGTCGGCATACAGCCCGCAATAAAGCCCGCTGCGGCGGCGGGCAGCTGCGCTGTGCTTGCAACGCCGTCTACGGCGGAAAGCAACGCGGTAAAACAGCTCGTTTTACGCTATGGCATGGGGCGGACAAGGGTAGTGCCTTGCCGCGAGCTTGCCGCGTACATAGAAGGTAATATTTTTAATATCGAGCCCGAAAAAATATGCGCGCTTTTACCGCAAATCGACGCCGAGGCCGTTGTATTGGGCTGTACGCATTATTCTTTTGTAAAAAAAATTATAAAAAAGCATTATAAACGACCCGTTTTCGACGGAAATGCAGGCACAGCCGAGCATTTGCGTGCAATTTTAGGGACTTTTGACCACCGACACGAAAAATTGCCGGAAATACATTTTATCGGCGGCGACGAGGAGAAAAACAGAAGAGTTTTTAGTAATATGGAAGCTATTCTGAATTCTGGCAAAATTACGTTTTAACCCTAAAACAAGGTGTGAAAGGTCGATATTCCCAAAATCACCCAAAAAAATATAAAAAAATGGGTAAAAAGGGTTGACAGTGGTCACGAGTGGTGCTAATATAATTTTACGATATTTACAAAGGGCAGTGCAATGGCTTATCTTACCGGGTCGTACGAGCATCAAATCGACGCTAAAAACCGAATAAGAATTCCCAACAAGCTTAAGCTTGAAACGGACGGGCTGTATCTGTCCAAGGGAACGGACGGCTGTCTTTTTGTTTTCTCCTCCGAGGAAATGAACGAGATACTCGCAAAGTTCTCTGCGATAAAGATTACCGACAAGGCAAAGCGTCAGGGTCAGCGTGCGTTTCTCGATTCGATTGTTCAGGTTGAATTTGACGGACAAGGCCGTATGACCATTCCCAAGCCCTATAAGGAGTTTGCGAAGATAGATAAGGACATAGTTATCTGCGGCAACTTCACGCATGTAGAGGTATGGGCGAAGGAAATACACACCAGATACCACAACGGCGAGGATACCACGACCGAGTTCGATACGGTATTCAACTCGCTTGAAATATAATGAGCGGCTTTAAACATATACCGGTTATGCTGGAGGAGTGTCTGCAAGGGCTTAACGTAAGGGACGGAGGAATTTATTTCGACGGAACAATCGGCGGCGGCGGGCATTCGTATGAAATATTGAAGCGTTCTGCTCCGTCGGGCAGACTGATTGCAACCGACTTGGACGACGATGCAATAGCCGCGGCAAGCGCGAGGCTTGCGGAATTTGACGGAAGATTTAAGATATTCAAGTCCGACTACAAAAATTTCGAAGAGGTGCTTGAAAAGGCAAATGTGGATAAGCTTGACGGCGTAATGCTTGACTTCGGCGTTTCGAGCTGGCAGCTTGACAGCGAGGAAAGAGGTTTTTCCTATATGAAGCCCTCGGCTCCGTTGGATATGCGAATGGACAGGTCGCAAAGCTTATCGGCGGAAACGGTAGTAAACGAATACAGCGCAAAAGAGCTTGCGAAAATACTTAAAGAATACGGAGAAGAGAAGTTTGCCTCCGCGATAGCGGCGAACATAGCGAAGGCGCGCGAAAACAAGCGTATAACGACGTGCGGAGAGCTGAGCGCGATTATTGAGGAGAGCATACCCAAAAAATTTCAGCAGAACGGGCCCGCGGCACGGAAAAGCTTTCAGGCTATAAGGATAGCTGTTAACGGAGAGCTAAGCGGACTTTACGACTGTGTGACGGGACTGACGAGAAGGCTTAAAAAGGGCGGAAGAATAGCAATACTTACCTTTCATTCGCTTGAGGACAGAATTGTAAAGCAGGCGTTCAGATACCTTGAACAGACCTGCATATGCGACAAAAGCCTGCCGGTGTGCGTTTGCGGAAAGAAAAAGGAAATAGAGCTAATAACCAAAAAGCCGATAGTGGCAAGCGTTAAGGAAATGACACTCAACACGCGTTCTAAGTGTGCAAAGCTGAGAATAGCGGAAAAAATAATTTGAAAATGAGATAAGGAGAAAAAATGGCAGTTGCAGTTATAGAGAGAGAAAAAATAAATTCCGCCAATGCGCTTAAAAGAGCGGACGAAGTACATAATTCACGCATAAAATCGAATTATGCTATGCTTATCAATCCCGACGTAAAGCTCGACGATTTGCTTGGCAGAAACGAATGTCAGACAGCGGCAGCTGTCGCACCCGCGGTTTCGTACGAGCCTTCTATAACGGCTCCCGCCGCAGAGGTAACGGTCAACAAGCCCTACCTTGTTGAAAACGCAAGAGCGGATTCGGTGCTTTTCCGTGCCGACAACCCGCTTAACCGCAGAACGGTACAGACTGTGCAGGAAAATGCGCAGCCCGAGGAAGAGGAGAACGAGGATTTGCGTCCCACGCCCACAACCATACAGTATCAGTCGGCGGCTATACGGAACACGGTTGAAGAGGGCAAAATAAATAACGTCAGCGCGGAAAAGCGCACAAGACTGAGCAAAAAGGAAAAGATAATAATCGCGGTCGTGGTAAGCGTTATCGTTGCGTTGTTTGCACTGATAATAATCAACTCGGCAATTATTTCCAACCTTAACAGCGATATAGGTTCTCTTCAATCGTCTTTGACGGACGTAACAAGAGCGTACTCCGGTATAAGCGGACAGGTAGACGATTTCAAAATGAATATTTTTGAAAAGGTAGAAGAATTTGCACAATTTAACAATATGATAAAAATCAGTTAAACAAAGCATATTCGGGGGTCAATTATAATTAAAAAAATAAATAGCACGGGTTTTTCCGTAACGGTTTTACAAAAGAGGTTATTGTCAATGGCATTGGCAATAACCTTTATTTTTTGCATAATAGCGGCAAGACTGCTTTATGTGCAGATAGCGTGGGGCTCCGATTTGAAGCTGCGCGCCTCCGACCAGTGGAACAGAGAAATTCCCGTAATCGCGTCAAGGGGAATAATTTCCGACAGAAACGGCGTGGTGCTTGCGGGCAACCAAACCACTTACAGCGTATTTTTGCGTCCGAATGCTGTAAAGGACGCCGAATATACGTCGGCAATACTCGGAGGGATATTTTCGCTCGATGCGCAGGAAATACTCAAAAAAATAGAGGGCGGAAAGATTTCCGAGGTGACCGTTGCAAGGCAAGTCGGCAAGGAAAGCATAGAAAAGCTTGTAGCCTATAACCTTTCGGGTGTGTATTATTCGCGCGATAACACCCGCAGATACACCTATAACGAGGCGCTTTGTCAGGTTTTGGGCTTTACCTCGTCGGACGGCTCCGGCATTTCGGGAGTGGAAAAGTTCTATAATACCGTGCTCGGCGGAACCAACGGCGAAATTACATACACCACCGATATCGTCGGTATAGAAACAGAAAAGCCCGTGGTAGTATACCGCGAGGCAAAGGCGGGCGACGAAATACGGCTGACAATAGACATGGATATTCAGCTTGCGGCCGAAAACGCCATGAAGAACGTTTACAACAGCAGTAAGGCAAAATCGGTCTCGTGCGTGGTGCTTAATCCGCAGAATTTCGATATTCTTGCTATGGTTAACTATCCGTCCTACGACCTGAACAACGTGCCGCGCGACGATACCGATACGCTTAATTTGCTTTCCCGAAACTGTATCGTAAGCGACATTTACGAGCCCGGTTCAACCTTCAAGGTGGTTACCGCCGCCGCGAATATCGAAGAGCATTTAAGGGGCAATAAAAAGGCCTTTTCAAACTCCTATGTGTTCAACGGCAGCCGCACGCGAACGGTAGACGGCACAAAAATCAAGTGTTGGGCAGACCATTCCAACGGCAGACACCAGAACCAGACTCTTGCCGAAGCACTAAACAACAGCTGCAACCCGTGCTTTACGGACATTGCTCTTTCTCTTGGCAGTGAGAATTTTTATAATTATCTATCGGCCTTCGGCTTCGGTAACGTTACGGGACTGGACTTCAACGGTGAGGCGTTGGGTATGCTTGTGCCGCAAACAGCGGTAAGGGACTGCGACCTTGCGCGTATAGGCTTCGGACAGACGATTGCGGTTACGGGCATTCAGCTTGCATGCGCTATTGCCGCGGCTGTGAACGGCGGTAACTACTATATTCCGCATTTGTTGAAGAGCATTGTTTCCGCAGACGGCAAAACCGTTTCCGAAAACGAGCCCGTGCTTAAAAATAAGGCAATAAGCGAGGAGGCGTCTGCAATTCTCGGGACAATGCTCGAAGGCGTTGTGACAGAGGGCAGCGGCAAGCACGCATATATAGAGGGCTATAAGGTGGGCGGAAAAACGGGGACCGCGCAAAAGTACGAGGACGGACACGTTGCAAGCGGCAAATACGTTTCCTCTTTTGCGGGCTTTTTCCCCGCTAACAAGCCCGAATATCTTGCGCTTATCATTGTAGACGAGCCGCAGGGAACGTATTACGGCAGCGCCGTTGCCGCGCCCGTTGCAAAGGAAATTTTTGAGGATATTATCAGGTTAAAAAACATAGAACGGTACGAATAAATGAAGCTTAACGAACTTTTAAACAGTGTAAATTACGATAAAATAAACGGCAATACCGAGGTTGAAATAAGCGGGCTTTGTACGGACAGCAGACTTGTGAAAAGGGGCGATTTGTTTTTTGCATACAAGGGCGGAAAACACGATTCGCACGGGGATATATCCGAGGCAATTAATGGCGGCGCGGTTGCGGTGATATGCGAAAGACCGATTGAAGGCTGTGCCGCCGTGCAAATTATTACGCGGGACGGCAGAGGGCAGATTGCGCCTGCGGCGCGCGCCTTTTACGGCTACGCCGATAAAAAATTGAAGCTTGTCGCGGTTACGGGTACGAACGGCAAAACTACCATAACGCATATGCTTGCTGGCATTTTTAAGGCGGCGGGCAAAAGCGCGGGAGTTATAGGCACGCTCGGCATAGAGTACTGCGGCAAATTTATCGCGCCCGAGCTTACCACACCCGACCCGATTTTTTTGCATTCCGTATTTGCGGATATGCTTGCGGCGGGCGTGGAGTACGTCTTTATGGAGGTTTCGGCGCACGCCCTCTATTTCGATAAAATAAACGGACTTACCTTTGAAGCGGGCATTTTTACAAACTGCACGCAGGACCATCTTGACTTTTTCGGAAATATGAAAGATTATGCCCGCTGTAAAAAGCTGTTGTTTAAGGACGGGCGCTGCAAACGCGCCGTTATCAATTCCGATGACAGGCTGGGCGTTGAGCTGATTTCCGAAGTTCGCGGCGCGATAAGCTACGGAATAGAAAACCCCGCTGACGTGTTTGCCGTGGACATTCATGAAAATTTAGACGGAACCGCGTTTGTTTTAAATCTTTCGGACGAGCTTTACGAAATAAAGCTGTGCCTGCCCGCCATACATAACGTTTACAACGCAATGGCGGCCGCGGCGTGCGCAAAAATTTTCGGAATAAAAATTAACGTGATAGCAAAGGGACTTAATAGTGTTAAAAGCGTTGCAGGACGTTTGGAGCACGTTGCAAAATACAACGGCGCGGACATATTCGTCGATTTTGCGCATACTCCCGACGGGCTTGAAAAATCCTTGCAGGCTCTTAAAAAGCTTTGTAAGGGCAGGCTTTTTTGTCTTTTCGGCTGCGGCGGCAACCGCGACAGAACAAAGCGCCCCGTTATGGGTGCGGTTGCGGCAAAGTATGCTGATTTTATTATAATTACCTCCGACAATCCGCGTTACGAGGACCCTTACGACATCATTACGGAGATAGAGCAGGGTGTTAAGCTCAGCGGCAAGGCGTATGTAACGGTAAGCGAGCGCGATATTGCAACCGAGTACGCGATAGGATTGCTTTCTGCGGACGATATTCTGCTTGTAGCGGGCAAGGGCGGAGAGCAGTATCAGGAGATTGCGGGTATAAAACACAGCTATAACGACAATACGATAATAAAAAACATAATCGGCGGTTAGCGGAATTCAATGAAAAACATTTTTATCGGAATATTGTGCGCGTTTGCCGCGTCCTTTGTGCTGTTGCTTATAATAAAACCGCTTTTGAAACGCCTGAAGGCGGGGCAGTACATTCTTGGATACGTTAAGGAGCATAAAAGCAAAAACGGCACGCCCACAATGGGCGGGCTTGCCTTTATAGCGGCAATTATAATCGTAGGAATGTGCTTTTGCGGCTTTTCCTATGGAAGAGTAAACCTTACGCTTGCGATAACAGCGGGCTTCACCGTTGTAGGCTTTTTAGACGATTTTTTAAAAATTCACCGCAAGGAAAACGAGGGCTTAAAGCCCTATCAGAAAATTTTATTCCAGCTTGCAATCGCTTCGGTTGCGGCAGTCTACTGCTATATGAACGGACATACAAATTTGTACGTGCCCTTCGGCGGCGGCTTTGCCTTTGATATAAAATGGGGAATTATTCCGCTTGTTATTTTCATATTCCTTGCAACCGTCAACTGCGTCAATCTTACCGACGGGCTTGACGGGCTTGCGGGCGGGACAAGCTGTGCCTATCTGCTTGTGCTTGGTATAATGCTTTGCTTGCAGAATGCGGATTTTTCCGTATTGTGCTTTATTGCGGCAGGCGCGGTGGGCGCGTTCCTTGTTTTCAACGGCAGTAAGGCTTCTATTTTTATGGGCGATACCGGCTCGCTTGCGCTCGGCGGGCTTATAGCATGTCTTTCCGTGTTTTCGGGTAACTCTTTATATATTCCGCTGCTCGGAATAATGTTCGTAATTTCAGGAATATCCGTAATTGTACAAGTCATATACTATAAACGGACAAGGAGGCGAGTGTTTTTAATGGCTCCCGTTCATCATCATTTTCAGATGAAGGGGTATTCGGAAAGTAAAATTTCCTATGCATATTTTACACTCACCGCCTTAGTCGGAATATTATGCTTGATATTTGTGTGAGGTAAAATGTTTTTCAAGGGTCAAAGGTTTTTTATAGCGGGTATGTCTGTTTCGGGTGAGGGCAGCGCCCGCTTTTTGCTTGAACGCGGTGCTGAGGTCTACGTTTACGATGACGTTGTAAGCGATAATATCGCAAAGGTCTATGCCGAGCTGCGCGGTCTCGGCGCGCATATCGTCACTGCCGAAAACTGCGACGCCGCGGCGGAAAAGTGCGATATTTTAGTGCTTAGCCCCGGTATTCCAATAGATACCGCTCTGCCGGTGTTTTTCAGAAAGCGCGGTAAGGCTATTATCGGCGAGGAAGAGCTTGCCGCGCTGTATCTGCGCGCAACCGCCGTTGCGGTGACGGGCACAAACGGTAAAACCACAACCGTTTCTATGCTGAACGAGGTTATAAACGCTTGCGGACAGCACAGTGTGGCATGCGGAAACAACGGTAACCCGCTTATCCGCGAGGTGGAGGAGTTAAGCTTTAACGATTTTGCGGTGATAGAAATATCCTCCTTTCAGCTTGAAACGCTGACAAGCCTCCGTCCGCATATCGCAGTCATAACGAATATAACGGAAGACCACCTAAACCGCCATTACAATATGGAGAATTACATATTTTTAAAGTCCAAGCTTCTGCGCAACCTGCGCGAAAGCGAGTATGCGGTGCTGAATTACGATGACCCAATTGTACGCGGGCTTGCAAAAAACACCAAGGCAAAGGTTGTGTACTTCTCTATCCAGTCAAGGGTGGAGGGAGCGTATTTTCAGGACGGCGGGCTGTATTACAACGGCGAGAAGTATCTTGACGTAAACGAAATGAGCATAAGCGGGGTGCACAATGTGTACAATGCGCTTGCGTGTATTGCGGCGGCGGGGATTTTAGGGCTGGACAAAAGGCTTGCGGCAAACGCAGTCTGCGCCTTCAAGGGAGTAAGCCACCGCATAGAAAAAATCCGCGAGGTAAACGGCGTAACCTACATTGACGACAGCAAGGGCACTAACGTAGATGCGGCGTTGAAGGCGGCGCAGGCCATGCAGGAGCCTACGATTATTCTGCTCGGCGGCAAGGACAAGGGCGAGGATTATGCTCCGCTGTTTCATGGGCTCAGCTCAAGCCCCGTAGTGCACGCGGTAATTTACGGCGAAAACCGCTTTAAAATGCTTAACGCCGCAATAAAGGCGGGCTTTGTAAGCTTTTCGCTGTGTTCGGAATTCAATACCGCGGTGCGGCTTGCAACGTTTATCGCAAAGCCCGGTCAAAGCGTGCTGTTAAGCCCCGCAAGCGCAAGCTTCGACGGCTTTGCAAACTACGAGGAACGCGGCAAAGCCTTTAAGGAAATAGTGGACGGTATAAATGAAGAAAATATTTAAGGGCCGCAAAAAAACGCCCGAGGCGGTTGCAGACGGCGGCGCGACCGCCGAAAAGCCGATAAAAGCCGTAAGGTCGGCGGTAAAACGCAGAAAAAACACAAAAGCGGGAGATATCCCGCTTTTAGTTTGCGTGTTTTTAATGGCGTGCTTCGGCTGCCTAATGATATATTCGGCAAGCTATTACACTGCCGGAGTTCAGTACGGCGACAAGCTGTATTTTGTCAAAAAACAGCTTATAGGCGTAGTGCTCGGCACGGCGGCAATGGTGGGAACAAGCTTTCTGCCCTATAAAAAGCTTGCAAAAATCAGATTTGCCGCAATAATAATCTCGGTCGTTCTGCTTGTGCTGGTGTTTGTGCCGCATGTCGGCATAACAAATTACGGCGCAACCCGCTGGATAGGCTTCGGTGGAGTGACCATTCAGCCGTCCGAAATAGCAAAATACGCCTTTGCGCTGTTTTCTGCGGCGTATTTTGCAAAAAACTATAACAAAGTCAAAACGGTTAAGGGCGTTTTGCCTGTGCTTGGCGTGGGCATTCTCTTTTGCGTGCTGATAATTATAGAGCCCAACATGTCTATAACAATGTGCGTGGGGCTTCTTATGCTGGGAATAATTTTTTTAAGCGGCACTAATTTAAAGACCTTTGCAGTTATTTTAATTCCCTTTGTTATAGCAGTGCCTGTGTTGATTATTTTAGAGCCGTACCGCTTACAGCGTTTAAGCGCCTTTTTAGACCCGTGGGCTTCGCCTAAGGACGAAGGCTATCAGCTTATTCAGTCGTTATACGCGCTCGGCAACGGCGGACTGTTCGGTACGGGGCTGTTCAATTCCACGCAAAAATACCGCTTTTTGCCCTTTGCCGAAAGCGATTTCATTCTTGCGATAATGGGCGAGGAGCTTGGCTTTATCGGGCTTTTGCTGTTTTTTGCGTGCTGTGCATTTATAGTCTGGCGCGGGTTTAAAATAGCCAAAAACTGTAACGAGCGGTTCGGCTTTCTGCTTGCGGCGGGCTTTACAATGGTTTACGGCATTCAGGTTGTAATAAATGCGCTTGTTGTTACGGGTACAATACCTCCAACGGGCTTGCCGCTTCCGCTAATCAGCAGCGGAAATACTTCGCTTATAATTACTATGGCGTCTATGGGCGTGCTTTACAATATTTCAAGCAATAGCAATGCCGAGGCGCTGGGCTGAAATTAACATAAGACGGGTATTTTCCATATAATGGAGTATATTTTACTACTCGGGGTTTATATGGAAAAATACATAATTAACGGAGGAAACAAGCTATACGGAAGCGTGGACATTCAGACTGCCAAAAATTCCGTGCTTCCTATACTTGCCGCCGCCGTCCTAACGGACGGAAAGGTAACGATTGCAGACGTTCCGCATATTTCCGACGTCAGAAATATGGTCAAAATTCTTTCAAGGCTCGGCTGTCGGGCGGAATTCTGCGGCAATAATTTAATAATTGACAGCTCCGTGGCCGACTGCTACGAAATACCCAGCGAGCTTGCGCATGAATTGCGCTCGTCGGTATTTCTGCTCGGCTCGGTAATTTCGCGTTTTCATATGGCAAAAATCGCCTATCCGGGCGGTTGCGATATAGGATTGCGCCCCGTGGATTTACATCTTACGGGGCTTAAACGTCTTGGTGTGGAAATTACGGAGGAAAACGGCTATATAGTCTGCAAATGCGACAAGCTGACGGGCAACGAGATTATGCTTGACTGCCCCAGCGTGGGCGCAACCGAAAACATAATGCTTGCGGCGGTAAAGGCGGAGGGCGTGACGGTTATAAAGAACGCCGCCCGCGAGCCGGAAATAGAGGATTTGCAGAAATTTCTTAACGCAATGGGCGCAAGGGTGCGCGGAGCGGGCAGCGGCACCGTGGTTGTGCAGGGCGTAAAAGAGCTTTCCGGCTGCGAATATCTGCCAATACCCGACAGAATAGAGGCGGGAACCTTTCTTATAGCGGCTGCAATGTGCGGCGGAGAGGTAGAGCTTAAACGGGCTTGCGCCGAGCATATAAGCTCGCTTTTACATAAACTTAGAGAAAACGGTTGCAAAATCCGCGTAAATAATGATAAAATAGTTTTGGAAAATAACAGAAGGCTTACTTCCGTAAAGAGTATCGAAACCCAGCCGTATCCGGGCTTTCCTACCGATTTGCAGGCGCAGATGACCGCGTTGTGCTGTATTTGCCGCGGGCAGTCGATTGTGACGGAGAATTTGTTTGAAACCCGCTTCAAATACGTTCCCGAGCTTCGCAAAATGGGTGCGGATATTACGGTGATAAATCGCAACGCCTTTGTGCGCGGGGTGGAAAGGTTCCACGGCGCAACGCTTGTTGCGCACGATTTACGCGGCGGGGCGGCGCTTGTTTCGGCGGCGCTTTCCGCAGTGGGAAGAAGCGAAATTCTGGATATTTCACATATAGACAGGGGATACGGCGCTTTCGAATATAAGCTGAGGCGGCTCGGCGGGGATATTGTAAGGCTGTCCGTATAGGTTAAATGAAATACATAAGAAAAATTGCGGTTTTATTTATATGCGTTATTATGCTAGCTTCGGTTGCAATAGGCGTCGGGGTGATATTTGCCGTGAGGAACGTAAACGTCACAATGTACAGCTATACCTGCAAAACCGACAACGAGGCGCAGGCGAAGATTGCGGAATTCAAAAACGCAATTCTTAAAAACGTAAAGGGCAAGCTTATTTCCTCGGTTACGGAGGAAAAGGTGAAGTCTGATTTGTCCGACGGCAATTATTTTTACGTTGCAGAATTCAAAAAGGTTTATCCTTGCACGCTTAACGTGACCATTAAAGAGCATAAGGAAGTGTTTTATTGTGCCGACGTCGGCGGTGCTTATACGGTGTATGACGAAAGCGGCTCGCCGTTGCGGGTTGCGGAAAATGAAGAAGCGGCGATAAATCCGGACGGTATTCCGAATCTTCTGGTTGAGGGCGCGGCGCCCGCAGATATGCTGCAATATTCCGATAAGCTTGCCGCGGCTTGTGCGGCGTTTGAAAATGTGTTCGGCTCTCTGCGCTCTGTTTGCGAAAAGGCAGTTTTAAGCATAGGGGTGATTAATGACGGAATAAGCTTTTATTTAAGATGCGGCGTAAGGCTGACGGTTTTGGATTTCGGCTTTTACGCAAACGAAAAAATAAGCGCGGGGCTTGATTGCTTTATGGGCTTGTCTGCGGACAAAAAGCAGTGCGGGGAAATTTACTGCTATCGTACCGCGGAAGGGACTGTATCTTCAACCTATCGGTAAAACATTACATATAAAAAGCGATGCTCAGGCATCGCTTTTTTCTTTCAAACAGTTGACTTTTATATTTACACTATTATATAATATTTGTATACTTTGATGCGGGGATATTATGCGCGCAAAATACGTTGCCGTGTTGGATATACGCTCTTCGGAAGTTACCGCGGTTGTCGGCGAAAGGGGAGTAAACAACACTTTTATTATAAAAAGTAAATATACCTGCGATTACGAGGGCTATGCCGAAGGCGAGCTGCTGGATATTCACAGCTTTGTCTGCGCGGTGACCGAAGCCGTCAAAAGTACGCTTGCATCAAACAGCGGAATAAAAAGCTTTTACGTCGGTGTGCCCGACGAATTTATTAAGCTTGTGAACGTTGACAAGACGCTAAGCTTTTCCTCGTCGAGAAAAATAAATTCCTCCGACGTTAAAACGCTTACCGGAATGTCCGCCCCGCCCGACGACGAGGCTTGGCGCACGGTAAGGCACAGCTGTCTTTATTATGTTTTGTCGGACAAGCGTAAGGTGATTGACCCCGTCGGCGCGGTTAGTGACAGCTTGCACGGTAAATTCTGCTTTTATAAATGTAAAAATTCCTTTATCGGCTGTATAATGGACGTATTCAAGCGGTTTAAGGACATTCTTGTTGTAAATCTTATTCCGTTAAGTCATGCCGAGGCAATGTATTTAATCGAGCCGGAAAAGCGTAACAAATGCACGGCTTTGCTTGATTTGGGCTTTATTTCTTCGACATACAGCGTTGTTTACGGCGACGGACTTTTATACAGCGAGGCGTTTTCCGTAGGTATAGGACATGTGGCGGTATACCTTATGTCGGAGCTGAATATCCCGTACGAGGTTGCGCTTTCTTATCTGTCAACAGTAAATTTAAACGCCAAAGAAAAGCTGACAGGTACCGAGGAATGCGTTTCCGAGGGTAAAACCTATGCATTTTCCACAATGACGCTGCGCGACAGAATACGCGAGGGGCTTGACGGAATTTGCGAAACCGTGCAGGAATGCAGACAGGGCTGTCCCGTCAGATATACAGACGCGGGTCCGTTGCTTGTTACGGGGGAAGGAATAAAGACTGTTCGCGGCGCGGCAGAGCATATTGCGGGCAGACTTGAAAAGAGCGTGGAGGTTATCGCTCCGAAGGTGCCTTTTTACGACAAACCGAGGTTTTCGTCGTTGCTTAGCCTTCTGGATACCGCTCTTGCAGACGAAAAGCTATCAAAAACACTTATTTGAAATTATACATTGACGATTTACGGAGGGTAAATTATGTTTAACGATTTAACGGGCGGCGCAGGCGGCATTACCGGAAAAGCGAGAATCAAGGTTATAGGCGTAGGCGGCGCGGGAAATAACGCCGTTAACAGAATGCTTGAAGCGGGCATAGACTGCGCCGAGTATTATGTTGTAAATACCGACAGCCAGACGCTTGTGCTGTCGCCGTGCGAGCATAAAATTCAGATAGGCACTGTGCTTACAAAGGGACTTGGCGCGGGCGCCGACCCCGAAGTGGGCAGAGGCGCCGCCGAAGAAAGCAAGACCGAGCTGACGGAAGCCATTAAAAACACCGACCTTTTATTTATAACCGCCGGTATGGGCGGCGGTACGGGTACTGGCGCGGCGCCGGTAATCGCAAAAATTGCGAGAGATATGAAAATTCTTACCGTTGCCGTGGTTACGGAGCCTTTCGGCTTCGAGGGCAGGCGCAGAAAAGAAAATACTATCAAGGGCCTTGACAATTTAAAGAACTACGTCGATTCGCTTATCGTTATTCCCAACGATAAGCTGAGAACAATAGTTGACAGAAGCACTACCATGGTAGACGCCTTCTGCGTTGCGGACGATATTTTAAAGCAGGGTATCCGCGGCATTGCGGAGCTGATTGTTAATCCCGCGCTTATCAATCTCGACTTTGCGGACGTAAGGACGATTTTGAAGGACAGCGGCATTGCGCACCTCGGCGTCGGCGTTGCAAAGGGTGAAAACAGAATTTTAGAGGCGGTAAGGGTTGCAATCAATTCTCCGCTTCTCGAAACCACGATAGAGGGCGCGCGCGGCGTTATTATAAACGTATGTGGCGGCAACGATTTGACTATGGCGGAGGGCGCAGACGCGGCGGAGCTGATAAGCAGTGTTGTAGACGCCTCGGCAAATATTATATTCGGCGTGAGAATCGACCCCAACGTTCAGGACGAGGTTGAAATAACCGTAATTGCGACGGGCTTCCCCGGCTATGACAACCGTCACGACGACGAGCAGAGAAGAAGCGTCGGCGGCGGAACGCATGAAAGCAACAGCTTCGGCGGCGGTAGCGTAAGGAGAATGTCCGTAAGCGAATCGCCCTATTACAGAAGCACCCAGCCCTTGCAGCCCGCTCAGCCTGTACAACCGGTTCAACCGATACAGCCTCAGCCCTTGCACAGAGCGGAAATTTCCCAGCCGCCCGTTCAGAACGTGCAGTATCAGCAGACGGAGCCTCCCGTCCGCGGCGTTTATAACGACGAGGAGAGAATAGAGCGGCCTACCGGCAAAAGCGTACCTAAATTTATAGAAAGGCTTAAAAACTTCGGTAAAAAAACCGGTGAGGAATAAAATAAAAGAAACAGCGCACGCTTTTGCGTGCGCTGTTTCTTTACAAATTCAGTATTAACTAACGGAAAACCAAAATATGACTTATTTATTTTTTAAGTTCATCATAGTAAGCCGTAAGGATTGCCGTTTTTAAAGTTTCTCGGGTCTCGGTGTTAAGCGGATGTGCAATATCCTTATATTCGCCATCATTAGTTTTTCTGCTGGGCATCGCAATAAACGCGCCTTCGGTAGAGTCGATAACTTTTATGTCGTGCACGACAAAGCAATCGTCAATAGTAATCGAGGCTACCGCTTTTAGTTTATTGTCCTCCTTGTTAACTAACCTGATTCGTACATCTGAGATTTTCATAGCTCACCTTCCAGAATATACTTTCATTAAATACATTGTACAATAAAGCAAAAACAATTTCAATACTTAAACTGAAAAATTTTGTTTAAATTTTGTAAAAAACGCCAAATTTCGTGCTAATGCCGCAAAATGCTTAATAAAATTTAATATGCGTAAAAGAATTTGGGAGACTTATAACAGCTTTTACTTTATAGGCGCGGGCGGAGTAAGCATGAGCGCGCTTGCTAAATTTCTGCTTTTGAAGGGTGCTAAGGTTGCGGGCAGCGACAAGTCGCACAGCGTTTATGTTGACGATTTAACCGCCATAGGCGCGGAAATATTCGTTGGCGACTGCAAAAAAAGCATAGAAGAGTTTGACGTTATCGTCTATACGGACGCAATAAACGAAAGCAATTTACAGCTTGCACAAGCGCGAGGCTTAAATAAGCCTATAATATCGCGCGGACAGCTGTTAACGGAAATAAGCCGAAGCTTTGAAAGGGTTATAGCAATTAGCGGCTGTCACGGCAAGACTACGGCGGCGTCTATGCTTGCGCATATTTTTATGACGGCGGAAAAGGGGTTTTGCGCGCATATCGGCGGCAGAGATGCGCGCCTTTCGAATTTTTATTATTGCGGGAACGAGTATTTTATTACCGAGGCGTGTGAATACAAGCAGAATTTTCTGCTTTTAAAGCCGGATATTTCCGTTGTGCTGAATACCGACCCCGACCACCTCGAATGCTACGGCAATGCGGAAAATTTAAGGCTTGCATATAAGCGGTTTGCTGGCTCGGCGGAAATTGCAGTAACGCCTTTTAACGATTTGCTAATCGGCGGGCTTACCTTCGGTTATGATAAAAATGCGGACTATTCGGCAGAAAATATCATTGAAAACAGTGGTAAATTCAGCTTTGATATTTGCGAAAAGGGCGTGAATTGCGGCAAGGTAAGTCTTTGCGTTTACGGCAAACACAATGTGCTTAACGCGCTTGCGGCAGCCGCGGCGGCGCGAGCGGCGGGGATAAGCTTTGAAGCGGTAAAAAAAGGTCTGCTGTCGTTTACGGGCGTAGAAAGGCGGTTTGAGCATATAGGAAATGCAAACGGCGCCGAAATAATTGCGGATTATGCCCATCACCCCGACGAAATTGCCACGGCGATTAATACCGCAAACAGCATAGTAAAGGGCAGACTGCTTGTAATTTTTCAGCCGCATACATATTCGCGGACAAAAAACCTTTTCAAAGATTTTATTAAGGCGCTTTCTCCGCTTAAAAATCTGCTTGTATACCGCACCTTTGCCGCGCGGGAGTACTTTGACGATGCGGGCAGTGCGCTTACACTGTCGCAAGGCCTATGCAATTCGCGTTATGGCGACGAAATAAGGGATATATCGGAGTTTATGTCGGGCGCGCAGAGCGGGGATATTATTCTTGTGCTCGGCGCAGGGGATATTTACGAGCTTGCAAAGTCTGCCGCGGCAAATTTTTCGGCTTGATTTAAGGCGTAAAATGCCGTCATTTCGTTGCTATTTCAATTGTAAAATGTTATAATAAAACAGATTGAATATATTATAAAAGCTTTGATTGATGCGGACGGCAATATTATCGTTTAATATTATGCGCGAGGAGTTAAGGTGGAAGATAAAATAAAGGATAAAACAAAAAAAGCGTCGTACATATTCACGAGGGAAACCTTCGGAATGACTTTGCTTTTATTTACTGCAATAGTATTTTTAATGCTTGTTACAAGACAGTACGTTTTTGCGGATATAGGGGCGGCTGTATGCACGTTTATGTACGGCACGTTCGGCTACGGCTCGTTTCTTGTGCTGGCTTTGCTTGCATATTTAGGCGAATGGCTGACCTTTGAAAAGAAGATAAAAATCTCACTGCGCAGGGCTTTTGCCGTTGCGCTTACGGTTTTTATGCTGTTTTTGCTTTTCCACGCAGTTACTACCCGCAATTTTACGCTTGAAGGCTATGGCAAATATATTGCCGACTGCTATAAAAACGCGCAGAACGGAATTGCAGGCTATACCTTCGGCGGAGTTGTGTCCGCAATAGTCGTATATCCGCTTGCAAAGCTTTCGTTTGTAGCCGCTTACATAATTTTATCCCTGCTTACGGTTGCATGCGTTTATGTAACCGTGCTTGCGTTCGGCGGCAGAAATATTTTCACTATCAAAAGGTCGCGCAAGGCTTCGGGCGCAAATATTGTTGCTGACAATGCCGCGCTTTCGGAAGAGGCGGCGGTAAGCACAGCGCCGACCGAACAGCCGCAAAGCACAGCTCAGCCCGTACAGAATAATATATATGTCCATCAGCCGCCCGTACAGACGACCGCTTCCGCTACGGTGGAGCAGGAGGACGATAAGTTTTCGTCCAAAAATCTCGGGCGCAAAATTCTGTTCGAAAACGGCGAATTTGCCGCGGAAAGCTACAGAAGGAATATGATTTTCAACGAAAATTCCTATTTCAACCGTCCTTCTACAACAACGGCAAGCGAGGCGGATTATTTAAGCAGCTTCTCTTCGGGCGGGGCTAAGTCGCAAAAAAACAACGCCGCCGTGCCGGAGGCAAGCTATACGGAAGCGTATTCCGATGAGGTTTTAAATCAGACTGTTCAGTCTACGCCGTCAAGCTTTGTTTACGGCGAACAGCCCGCAACCGACCTTGGCGGTTATTCCGACGGGGGAATTTATCCCGTTCAGAGTTCCGAACAGCAGCCGCAGATATACGGCGAATACGTCCGTGACAACAGCACAGAGGAGGAGCAGGATTATTCCGCCGATATTTACGAGCCGGAGTCCTCCCGTAATTATTCGGAGAATACCGAGGCATTTGAGGAGCCGGAGCCTTATCAGGAGCCGCCTTATGTCCCCTCTGCGCGCGGCTTGGGCACGGTAGGCTTTACACCGTCCGAACAGCCGTCCGAGCCGGAGCAAAATTACAATCAGGCGATAAGGAGCGATTTACCCGCAGAAAATATAAGCGCGGATAACGAGGATGCCGAAAGCAAGGTAGACAGACTTTTCAGCCTGCCCTCGCGCAGGGACAGAGGGACTTCTTCCCTTGGCAGAGCGTCAAGCAATGCGGAATTGTTTGACGATGACGAAATGGACGGCAATGCGGAAAGCGAGGCTACCGTAAGACGGGACAGCAATGTTGAAAGCAATCCGAGAAATGCCTTGCAAAGCGGCAATATCAGCCCTGTAAGCCCCGTCAGAAGGACGGAAAATACGGAAAAGCCCGCCGCTACGGTTCCGCCTGCGGCTCAGCCCGTTCCCGCAGAGGAAAAGCCCAAGCACGTATGGAAAAAGTACGTCAGACCCTCGTTAGACCTTTTGGACGACTATCCCGAAACCAACAACATAAATACGGGCGAAATAGAGGACAACAAGCGCATTATAGTGGAAACGCTTGACCGCTTTAAAATCGCCAGCGAGGTATCGAACGTAACAATCGGCCCCGCAATTACGCGCTATGACGTAATAATTATAGATAAAACAAAAATCAATCAGTCCGTCAAGTACCGCGATGCGATTGCAATGGAGCTTAAAAAGGACAACGTAAACGCCTACCTTAATTATTCCAAGGGCGCGCTGTCGATAGAGGTTCCAAACAACGTGCGCACAACCGTTGGACTGAAGGGTATGCTTGCTTCGAGAAGCTTCCTTAACAGCAAGCAGGGCTCTTTGACCTTCGGGCTCGGTAAAAATATCGAGGGCGAGGTTGTTTGCCCCGATATTACCAAAATGCCGCATTTGCTTGTTGCGGGAACCACTGGTAGCGGTAAAAGTATATGCTTAAGCGCGCTTTTGGTCAGTCTTTTGTATAAATACGGCCCCGAAGAGCTAAGGCTTATCCTTGTCGACCCCAAGCAGGTTGAATTTATTTCCTACGATAAATTGCCGCACCTTATGATAAACGAAATTTTATACGAGTGCGACAAGGCTATTAAGGCGCTGAACTGGGCAATAAAGGAAATGGAGCGCAGATATACGCTGTTCAAGGACATGACAGAAGCGGGGCAAGCTACTAAAAACCTTGAAGAATATAACGCTCATCTGCCAGCTGGCGAGGAAAAGCTGCCCAAGATTTTGATAGTTTTAGACGAGTTCGGCGATTTGATGCTGCAAGCCAAAAAGGATATAGAAAGCAGAATTATCAAGCTTGTGCAAAAGGCGCGCGCGGCGGGTATTCACCTTATACTTGCAACGCAAAGACCTTCCGTCGACTGCATTACGGGACTTATCAAATCCAACCTTCCTACCAGAATAGGCTTTAAGGTAAACTCGTTTGACGATGCGCGCTGTATTTTCGATATAGGCGGTGCGGAAAAGCTGCTCGGTCGCGGAGATTTGTATTTCCGTTCTGCGGAAAATCCCGACCTTACACGTATTCAGGGCTGTTTTGTTGACACACACGAGGTGCAGAGGGTTACGGACTTTATCAAATCGCATAACGAAACGTACTTCGACCAAGGGCTTGCCGACTTTATCAATACCGTAGAGCAGGAGGAAACGACTGCGCCCGCGCTCGGCGGCGGAGAAGGCGGCGAGGACGATGAGTTCAAGATAGACGATACGCATATCAAGGCATTGAAGTATTGCGTAACTTCAAATCAGGCGTCCGTTTCCATGATTCAGCGCAGATTCCCCGTAGGTTATATTAAGGCTTGCAAGATTATCGACTGGATGGAAAAAATGAATTATATTACGCCTTCCGAGGGCTCCAAGCCCAGAAAGGTATTGCTTTCAAAGGACGAATTCGTACAAATTTACGGTGAAGACATTGACGATTGATTTTTCTGCGAAAAAATTCGGATTGATTTCGTTGGGTTGCGATAAAAACCGTGTTGATTCCGAAAAGCTTTTGGCAATAATTAAGGAGCGCGGCTGTGAAATCAGCAACAATGTCGAAGAAGTCAATGTGCTGATTATAAACACATGCTCGTTTTTGAACGAGGCGCGCAAGGAGGCAATCGAAACCGTGCTTGATTGCACCGAATATAAAAACGGCTGTCTTGAAAAAATAGTGGTTACGGGCTGTTTGCCGCAGAAATTTATAGGCGAAACCTTTGACGCGCTTACAGAAGCAGATTTGTTTTTGGGTACGGAAGATTACGGCAATTTTTTTGACGCGCTTGAAAAATGCTATGCAGAGGGCAGAACAAATTTTGTCGGTTGCGGCAAGGGCTGTTTTAGCGCAAACAGAGTGCTTACCACGCCCGCGCATTATGCATATCTTAAAATAGCCGATGGATGCAGTAATCACTGCACCTATTGCCTTATCCCGAAAATCAGAGGAAAATATAAAAGCTTTCCTATGGAACAGCTCTTGAAAGAGGCGGAAGGGCTTGGCGATGTTTCAGAATTGATTTTGGTTGCGCAGGATATAACGCGTTACGGCGTTGATTTATACGGTCAAAAAAAATTAAAAGAAATTTTACAAAAGCTGACAACACTTGTCAATATTAATAGTGTAAGATTATTGTACTGTTATCCCGATATGCTCGACAACGAGCTTATTGAGGAGATAAAAAGCAATAAAAAAATAGTTAAATATATCGATATTCCTTTTCAGCACAGCGAAAACAGAATATTAAAGCTTATGAACAGACCCGCCGGACGTGCTGAGTATCTGGCTTTAATAAAAAAGCTGAGAGAGAAAATTCCCGATATTGCAATTCGCTCTACGTTTATCAGCGGCTTTCCTTCCGAAACGGAGGAGGAGCATATCGGGCTTTGCGAATTTTTGCGGGAGGCAAAGCTTGACAATTGTGGTTTTTTCGCCTACTCGCGCGAGCTTGATACACCAGCTTATAAGCTGAAAGGACAGGTTCCTTATTCCAAAAAGCGCGCACGGGTAAAGCAGTTATACGAAATTCAGCGAAAGATTTCGGCGGACAAGCTTAAAGGTTATGTCGGACAAGCGGTAAGGGTTTTGTGCGACGGTATAGACTATGACAGAGGCTGCTTTGTCGGCAGAGCGTACTTTCAGGCGCCAGATATAGATGGTAAAGTATATTTTAACGCGTCCGAGGCTGTTCAGGGTGAATATTACGAGGTAATTATTGAGGACTGCGACAGCTACGACCTTTTCGGGCGGACTGAGGACTATATTTTATGAATGAAGAGAAAGAGATAGACAAAAACAGCAAAGCATACAAATTTGCCGCGGGTAAGGGCGTAATGAATTTGCCCAACAAGCTTACGATTTCGCGCATGTGTATGATTCCCGCGTTTATTGCGCTGTTTTACGTCCAGTTTTTAAGTCATTACTTCGTTGCGCTTGCGGTGTTTGCAATTGCGTGCTTAACCGATTTGTTCGACGGAAAAATTGCAAGAAAGTATAAGCTTGTAACAAATTTGGGCAAATTTTTAGACCCTATTGCGGACAAGGTGCTTGTTTTGTCGGCGCTTGTCATTATGCTTACCGTTCCGCAGTTTTTTACCTTAAGCTTTGGCGGTTGGGCGTTGATTGCGGGCGGCTGTGGTGTTGCGCTTATACTTGCAAGGGAGATTATTGTCAGCGGCTTCCGCATGGTTGCGGCGGGCGCGGGAATGGTTATCGCCGCGGACAACTTCGGAAAATATAAAACCGTATGTCAGGATATTTCGATAGTTGTTCTGCTTATTGCGGCGGGCTTCGGCGAATTTGCTTCTATGAACGAAGGGGTACGCCTTACTTCCGAAATTCTGAATTATATCGGTCTTGGCTTTTTTGCGCTTGCAGTACTGCTTACGGTAATTTCCGGCGTTAATTATATAGTAAAAAATATTCAAGTTTTAAAGCAATGAATACCGCTGTTTATAACAAGTTGAATAAATGCTGTCTGCTTGTTTTCCGCAATAAAAAAATAAACGATTTCAGCGGCGCTGATGCGGTTATTTCGGAATTTGCAAACGGCGGCTATTATTTTGATAAAATAAGCTATGTCGCCTACAATTGCTCTGCCGAGATAGTTTTTGCCTTAAAGGACGGGCTTGAAAATTACGAAAATATGGTAATTTACTGTCCTAAGGCAATGGAGGGTACAATAAAGGACTTTGCCGTTGCCGCCGTCGGCGGGGAGTTTGACGGGCTTAATTTTCTTAAAGGGGAAAGCAATTCCGTGTTTATGCTGTTTTCCGACAGCAATAACAGACTGCTTGTTTCGGATATATGTAACGAGTTGGACAAGCGTTACGGAGTAAATCACGGTTGCGCATATGTTAAAGCGGTAGGCGCGCCGCAGAGCTTGATTATGTCCGCCGTCAATTCGGCAAAAAGTATTTGCGGCGAGCTGGAATTCAATATTTCAGAAAGCTACGGCGACACCAAAATTGAGGTGGTTTACGGCAGTAATACGCCCAAATCAATATTTGACAGAGCTTTGAGAGAGCTTGTTGCAAGGCTTGATAAATATATTTACGCCTTGGAGGATATTTCGCTTGAAGAGCGGCTTGTTCAGCTTTTAAAGCTGCGCAGAATGAAGATAGCCGTTGCGGAATCGTTTACGGGCGGCGGCATATGCAAGCGGCTTGTGAGTATTTCCGGCGTAAGCGAGGTTTTTTACGAGGGACTGAACACATATTCCAACGAGGCTAAGGCGGCGCGGCTCGGCGTGGAGGAAATGACGCTGAAACGGTTCGGAGCCGTTTCCGAGCAGACTGCCGCGGAGATGGCGGAGGGGCTGATAAAGGACGGTAACTGCGACGTAAGCATATCCACCACGGGTATTGCGGGGCCAAAATCGGACAATACGAACAAGCCCGTCGGTTTGACGTATATAGGCATAGCCTTGAAGGACGGTACTCAGGCGTTTAAATATCAGCTTTGCGGCTCGCGTAAAAAAATAACGGAAACGGCAATTAATCTTGCTTTGTTTCTTGCTTATAAATTCATAAAATAAGAAAAAATCACAGAGGTATATAAATATGAACGAAGAAAAACAAAAGGCGCTTAATTCAACCATTGCAATGATTGAAAAACAGTACGGCAAGGGCTCGATTATGAAGCTCGGCGATACTAACGTCAGCAACGATTTGGAAATTATTCCTACCGGCTGTCTTTCGCTGGATTTGGCGTTGGGCGTTGGCGGCGTACCCCGCGGCAGAATAATAGAGGTGTACGGCCCCGAATCCTCGGGTAAAACCACGGTTGCACTGCATATTATTGCTGAAACGCAGAAAATGGGCGGAGTTGCGGCGTTTATCGATGCCGAGCACGCGCTTGACGCGCAGTATGCACACGCGCTCGGTGTTGACACTAACGAGCTGTATCTTTCCCAGCCCGACACGGGCGAACAGGCGCTTGACATATGCGAATCGCTTGTGCGTTCCAGCGCGGTGGACGTTATTGTCATTGACTCGGTCGCGGCGCTTACCCCCAAGGCTGAAATTGAGGGCGATATGGGCGACACGCACGTCGGACTTTTGGCAAGGCTTATGTCGCAGGCTTTAAGAAAGCTTACCGCCATAACAAACCGCTCGAAAACGTGCGTTATCTTTATAAACCAGCTGCGCGAGAAGGTCGGCGTTATGTTCGGCAATCCCGAAACCACCCCCGGCGGTAAGGCGCTTAAATATTTTGCGACTATCCGCCTCGATATAAGAAAAGCTGACGCGCTTAAAGGCGACGGCGGCATTATAGGCAACCGTGCAAAATGCAAGGTTGTAAAGAACAAGGTTGCGCCGCCCTTCAAGGTTGCGGAATTCGATATAATTTACGGCGAGGGCGTTTCGCAGGAGGGCTGTCTTATCGACCTCGGCGTTGAATACGGCATTCTTACAAAGAGCGGCTCGTGGTTCAATTACGGCGATGAGAAGGTTGCGCAGGGCCGCGAAAAAATGCGCGAATACCTTAGAAGCAATCCCGAAATCAAGGCGGAAATCGATGCAAAAATAAGGGATGCGCATAAGTCCTCGCTTGAAAAAAAGGACTGATTTTTACGGAATAAGCCGCGCATTGGGCGCGCAAATTAAATAAATGAATTACGGTTTTATCAAGGTATGCGCCGCCACACCCGAAATTAAGGTGGCGGACGTACAATTCAATACCCGACAGATAATAAAGGCAATAAAGCAGAGCGCGGAAAACGGCAGTCAGCTTACCGTTTTTCCCGAGCTTTGTATCTGCGGCTATACCTGCGGCGATTTATTTAATCAGCCTGCGCTTTTAAGCGCGTGCGAAAACGCTTTGGGCGAAATAGCAAGGGCAACGGAAGGGTGCGCAACACTTGTGCTTGTTGGCGCGCCGCTTGCTGTCGGTAACAGGCTTTATAACTGCGCGGTGGCCGTAAGCAACGGCAGAATTTTGGGGGCTGTGCCCAAAACCTTTCTTCCAGATTACGGCGAGTTTTACGAAAGACGGCATTTCTCGCCCGCATTGCCTTTGGACGGGATTGAGATTATTTCCCTATGCGGACAAAATGAGGTTTATTTCGGCACGCAGTTGATTTTCAGAGCGGAGGAAATGCCCGATTTTGCGGTTGCGGTTGAAATTTGCGAGGATTTGTGGGTGCCGCAGTCGCCGTCGGTAACGCACACGCAGGCGGGCGCGAATATAATCGTCAACCTTTCTTGCAGCGATGAGGTTGCAGGCAAGGCGGAATACCGCAGAAATCTTGTAAAAACGCAGTCGGCAAAGCTTGTCTGCGGGTATGTTTACTGCGATGCGGGCGACGGTGAAAGCACCACCGATATGGTTTTTGCGGGGCACAATATAATTTGCGAAAACGGCGCCGTGCTTGCCGAAAGCAAGCTGTTTGAAAACGGGCTTGTTTACAGCGAGATAGACGTTGCTTATCTTGCTTCCGAACGCAGAAGAATTTCAAGCGGATATTACGGTGAACAAGTAGATTATTTCAGCGTTCCTTTCAATACTAATACGGAAAATTTATCGCTTACACGCGCCTTTTCCAAAACGCCGTTTATTCCCGAGGAGGGCGCGGGGCTTGAAGAGCGGACGGAATTAATTTTATCTATTCAGTCAAAGGGGCTTGAAAAGCGTTTTAAGCACACAAACAGCAAAACTGCCGTTATAGGAGTTTCGGGCGGGCTTGATTCCGCATTAGCGTTGCTTGTTGTGTGCCGTGCGTTTAAGGCGCTTGGCAAATCCGCAAAGGATATAATTGCCGTAACAATGCCCGCCTTCGGTACAACCGCAAAAACAAAGAGCAATTCTATAAAGCTTATCAAGGCGTTGGGAGCAACGGCAAGGACGGTGCCCATAGGTGCAAGCGTTTTAAAGCACTTCAAGGATATAGGGCATAACGCAGAAGATAAGAACGTCACTTACGAGAATGCGCAGGCGAGAATGCGTACGCTTGTGCTTATGGATATTGCCAACGATAACAACGGGCTTGTTATAGGCACGGGCGATTTGAGCGAGCTTGCGCTTGGCTGGGCGACCTATAACGGCGACCATATGTCGATGTACGGCGTAAACGCTTCCGTGCCAAAAACGCTTGTAAAGTACCTTATCGGACACGAGGCGCAAAAGCTGGGCGGGAAATGCGGTGGCGTTTTAAAGGATATTTTAAATACGGAAATCAGTCCCGAGCTGTTGCCGCCAGACGAAAACGGAAACATTTCCCAAAAGACCGAGGATTTGGTCGGCCCGTATATTCTGCACGACTTTTTTCTTTATTATTCCGTGCGGCGCGGTTACGAGCCTGCCAAAGTTCAGTATCTTGCTGAATATGCGTTCAAAGGCGTATATGACGTGGAAACAATCAAAAAGTGGCTAAAAAGCTTTTATTCAAGGTTTTTTGCTCAGCAATTCAAGCGCTCCTGCATGCCAGACGGCGTGAAGGTCGGCTCGGTTTCGCTTTCCCCGCGCGGGGATTGGCGTATGCCCTCGGACGCGATTGTAAGGCTGTGGCTGGACGATATTCAATAAAAAATCAAAGCGGGTAACACCGCTTTTTTTTATATTGTGAAAAACAATGTTTATATTTAAATTGACATTTATGCGGACAGGGTGTAAAATATATACAGATATAAATGCGCCTTTTAAGGCAACGTATTTATTGAAAAATTTATCAGGAGGCTTAAATGAACTTATTGGCTTTAAGCAGCCTGTTTCTTGCGGACAGCACCGTTATCGGGCTTGGGGTAGGGCTTGGTATAGGTGTTCTGACGGCTTTGGTTATTGGGTTTTTTGTCGGTTACATTATTAATCAAAAAAGAACCGATAAAAGATTGGGCGACGTTGAAACGAGAACCAAAAAGATGATTGACGATGCTTCTTTAGAGTGCAAAGCGCTTAAAAAAGAAGCTATTTTGGAAGCAAAGGAACAGGAACTGCAGTTAAGGAACGAATTCGAGCGCGAAACGCGCGAGAAGAAGAGCGAGCTTGCAAAGCTTGAACAAAGACTTGCACAGAGAGAGGAGATACTCGATAAAAAGGAAGAGGCGCTTTTAAAGCAAACCTCCGCATTGGAGCAGCAGCGCCGCGAGCTTGAAAAGAGAGAGCTTGAAATAAAGAAAACTCAGGAAAAAGTCACGCACCAGCACGAGCTTATGATTCAGGAGCTGGAGAAGGTTGCACAGCTCACCCGTGAAGAGGCGAGAAAGCTGCTTGCAACGGAAATTCTTGACGAAACCCGTCATGATGTGGCGTTGCAGGTAAGAAATATAGAGCAGACCGCAAGGGAAGAGGCAACAACCGAGGCAAAGAAAATTATCGCGCTTGCCGTTCAGCGTTGCGCGGCAGACCATGCCTCTGAAATTACCGTATCGGTTGTACCCTTGCCCAGCGACGACATGAAGGCAAGGCTTATCGGCAGAGAGGGCAGAAATATCCGTGCGATTGAAAATGCAACGGGTATAGAGCTGATTATCGACGACACTCCCGAGGTGGTTATACTTTCCGGCTTTGACCCCGTAAGGCGCGAGATTGCAAGACTTTCGCTTGAAAAGCTGATTTCCGATGGCAGAATTCACCCTGCAAGAATAGAGGAAACGGTTGAAAAGGTCAAAAAGGAAATGGAGCAGGAAATCAAGCAAGCGGGCGAAAGCGCGATGTTTGAGGTAGGCATTTTCGGACTGCATCCCGAAATTATCAAGCTTTTGGGCAGACTTAAATATAGAACCAGCTACGGACAGAACGTGTACAAGCACTCTATCGAGGTTTCTCAGCTTGCGGGGCTTATGGCTCAGGAGCTTGGGCTTGACGTAAACCTTGCAAAGCGCGCGGGACTTCTGCACGATATAGGTAAGGCGGTTGACCACGAGCAGGAGGGCACGCACATTCAACTCGGCGCCGACCTTGCAAAGAAGTACAGAGAGGGCGGCAAGGTTATCAATGCCATTATGGCTCACCACGGCGACGTGGAGCCGACCACTACAGAGGCTGTGCTTGTTGCTGCGGCGGACGCTATTTCCGGTGCAAGACCGGGAGCGCGCAGAGAAACGGGAACCAACTACGTCAAAAGGCTTGAAAAGCTTGAAGCGATTGCAAGCGACTTTAACGGCGTTGACAAGTGCTATGCCATTCAGGCGGGACGCGAGGTGCGCGTAATTGTCAAGCCCGAGCAGATTGACGACGCGCAGGCGGCATTCCTTGCAAAGGACATTGCAAAGAAAATCGAGGCTGAGCTTGAATACCCCGGTCAGATTAAGGTAAACGTTATAAGGGAATTCCGCGCAAGCGAATTTGCCAAATAATTAAATTTAACAGCATTAAAAAGCCCCGTTGCAGATTGCAACGGGGCTTTAAGCTTAATCATTTTTTAAATTTTTGTATTCGGTCATAATATTGTTAATAAAACTCTGCGCCGCATCGAAATCGTCGGTATTCGGTCTGTCTTTGTTTATGCCGCCGACAAGCCGAAAAATAAAGAACTTGTCAAGTCCCTGACATCCGAACGAGCCAAGCACCGTTTTCTCTTTCTTTTCAAGCAATTTTATAAGCGCGCGGTTGTTCCTTTGATAATTTTTTGAACCGCTGGTTGAAAAAACAAAGCAATATTTGTTTTTCGTGTTTGAGACTTTAATAAGCTCGAACAGCTCTTTGGCGTGTCTGCCGAAATAAATTCCGCTACCGAAGCCGACAATGTCATAATCGGAAAGCTTATAAAATTTGGCGTAATCTATATCGATAACGGTTGCGGGAGCAACCTCGGACATGGCTTCT
This sequence comes from uncultured Christensenella sp., assembly GCA_910587015.1. Taxonomy (GTDB): domain Bacteria; phylum Bacillota; class Clostridia; order Christensenellales; family Borkfalkiaceae; genus Coproplasma. Next base: position 11,460 of record CAJUME010000016.1, on the reverse strand, counting down.
GCAAGCTTCATTGTATTGTCGTTGTGCTTTGATTTGACAATGATAAGAATTTTCATACCTTACCTGCTGAAAAGACATAGCAGTGTTGCAAACAGAGGGATATTAAGCGTTACAAGCGAGGGCACTATAATGTTCGACATAATGTCCGCCGCGGAGGTGAAGTCGGTGTTAAGCAAAATTGCAACAACGCAGATTATCAGAATGATAATGACCGAAACAACGATTGCTGCCGTCAGATAAGTAAGCGAGGTCGGTTTTGTCGTTGATTTTATAATATTTGTCGCGTGAATTACGCCGAAAATCAAAGCCTGCGCCGCCGCAATAGCAAATATAACAAATGGATAGGCAAGAGAAATCTTCAACTCTTTTCTGAAAATCAGACAAAGCGCAAATTCAAGCAGCATAACTACCGCAACAATAAGCGAGCTTTTGAAAAGATTTGCCGCAAGGTTATATCTTTTTCTGCGGGAGCCCGCCTCGTTTGAATCGGAGGTATTTACGGTCAATCCGTCGCTTTCCGATTTTGCGGAAACATCGTCGAAATGGACTGTATTTACACGTTCCGTTTTTGTCTGTCGTTGAACGGGCTCGGGCGGAATAGCGTCCGCATGCGGCTGAATTGTCTTAATAAATAAATTATTAATTAAATTTCTGTAATCACGCTCTGCCTCGGGGCGGTTGTTGTATATAAGCTTTTCGGTATTTATTTCCTCTGCATTCGGCGCGATGGAAGGCTCTGCGGGCCTTTCCACGGGTTCGGATATAAGCCTTAAATAGTTTTCGTGCAATTTCCGTCGTTCTTCTTCGCTGACCTCGCTCACGGGTGCGGGAGCAGGGGCGGGAGCTGAGGCAATGGGTGCAACGGGTGGCTGAATGGCAGGCTCGGCATAAGTCGGCTGCACAGCGGGCTGAGCCTCGTATGCGTGGCTGTCGGGTGAGCTTAAGCTTTGATTTGCAACCGCTTGTCCGACGTTTGCAGCTTCTTCTGCTTCGACATGCGCAGAGTGTACTCTTGTAGTTGAATTTTTAAGAATTTTGAAATCAACTGCAGTGGGGGCGGGCTGGGAAAAATCAAAATTTTTATCGGAAATAAGACTGTCGATAACCGTTCTGGAATATTCCCACTCGGCCTGATTTTTTTCAGCAATCTCTCTGCCGCTGTCGGTAAGCGTATAATACTTTCTTCTGCCGCCTTGCGAAACCTCGTCCGTTTTCCAGTATGCGTTGATATAGCCCTGACTTTCAAGACGTTTAAGCGCGCTGTAAAGCGTGGGTTGCTTTAAGGAATACTGTCCATGGCTGCGCGTTTCTATTTCTTCGATAATTTCATAGCCGTATTTGTCGCGCTCGTAAAGAGTGCGCAGAATTATCGTGTTTATATGACCCCTTATAAGGTCAGCGCTTATTGCGCTTTTACTGTCACCGTCATTGCCCGAAGGTGTAGCTTCAACGTCGTTTATAATATCGTCGTCCACTTAGGTTTTCCTCCGTAATTTACCAATATTCTACCATAAACTACAAATTATGTCAATATTTTATCAATATAAAAAGTACTATGTCACACATAATCGACTGTTTTTTGATAAAATTATAGACTTTTGATTATAAAAGTGCTAAAATGCTTGGCGAGGTTAAAGAGGTTAAAAATGTATAGACATATAAAAAATTACGAAATAAGGTATACGGATACCGATGCCTTCGACAATATAAAGCTTTCTGCTCTTTTAGGCATTTTGCAGGAATCGTCCTGTCTGTCTGCGGACGAGCTCGGCTTCGGCTATGACGATATTAAGGGCGACAATATGGGCTTTATACTTGCAAACTGGTATGTAGAGCTTGCGCGCCCCGTCAAAATAGGAGAAGTGCTGGAGGTGCATACATGGCCCTTAAAGCCCAGACATCTTATTTTTCTGCGCGATTTTGAACTTTACAGCAATGGCGAAAAAATAGGCGTTGCCAGCGCGCGCTGGTGTATGGTCAATCTGAATGATTTTTCATTTATGCCCATAGAAAAATATTTTGCCGAGGGCTTTTTCAACGGGTATAATACCGAACGGGCGGTAGAGTTCAACAGCTGGAAAATTCCCGCAATAGACAGCTTGGCGGACGGCGATAAAGCTGCCGTTTATTCAAGGGTGCTTAAATACTCCGATTACGACCATTATTTCCACGTCAACAACACAAAGTACGCTGATTTTTTGACGGACGTATTTTCCGTAGAGGAAATGCGCGGCAGATTTATCAAAAAGGTTCAGATTACCTATGTTAAGCAATGCAAGGAAAATGAAATTTTACAGCTTTACCGTCACAACGCGGGTAATAGCTGCTATTATGTCGAGGGCAGAGTCGGCGGCGAAACGAGAATTCAGATGAGGGTGGAATTCGGTGATTTATAAATACCGCGTTGTGCGCTCGGCAAGAAAAAGCATCGCCGTTTCAGTTTCGGCAAAAAACGAGATTACCGTGCGGTGCGGCTGGGAAGTGCACGATAAAACGATAGAAAAGTTCCTTGACAGCAAGTCCGACTGGATAGAGAAGGTTGTCTTGCGGAATTCCAAAAAGCTTGCTGTAAACGATGACGTTATAGAGCTTGAAAGCATTTATATAGGCGGCACAAAATTTCCGCTTTCAATCTGTGGTAAAAACGAGATTACGACCGAGGGAGTTTTTGTAAAAAGCAAGGCGGACATCTGCACGCTTTACATAAAAACTTTTTTTGCGGACTTTAAGGAACGCGTGGAGGAGCTTGCAAGGCAATACAGATTTTACCCCGCTGAAATTTCCGTAAAAAACTATACCGGCAGATGGGGCTGTTGCGATGCGCAGAATAACCTTATATTTAACTATAAATTATTTATGCTCCCCAAAAGCTTGCAGGATTACGTTATAATTCACGAGCTTTGCCATACTATTTGTCATAATCATTCAAACGCATTCTGGCGGCTTGTGGGCGAAATTTTACCCGATTATAAGCAGTGCAGAAAAGACTTGAAAAATTTTGATTTTTTGACAACGCTGTATTAATTGCGGAATTTCGCTTGACTTATAAAAAGCGTTATAATATAATTTATAAGGTTAACGAAGATGAAGAGAAATTTTGAGATTAAAATAAAATTAAACATATCGGTTATTTCAGACGGCTATGCTTCAACCGCCGATAATCTTCGTTTTTTCAATAGTTTGTTTTTTGACTGATTTATTTTTAAATCAGTCTTTATTTTAACTCGGAAAAAATTTTAATAAGGATAACAAAATGAAGGATTGCAGGGTTTATTTGACTTTACAAAACGGCAAACAGTTTCAGGGCTGTCGTTTCGGCGCAGACGGCGATGTTACGGGCGAACTTGTTTTTACGACGGGTATGACGGGCTATATTGAAACGCTTACCGACCCCAGCTATTACGGGCAGATAGTAACGCAAACGTTTCCGCTTATAGGTAATTACGGCATAACCCCCGACTTCGAGAGCAAAAAGCCTTGGGTTTCCGCCTATATCGTGCGCGAGAAGTGTGACGCGCCTTCAAATTTCAGATGCGAAAAGACGCTTGACGAATATCTGAAGGAGAACGGCATTGTAGGAATATACGGCATTGACACGCGCGAGCTGACTAAAATAGTGCGCGAGGCGGGCGTTATGAACGCGGCAATAACCTCGAAGCCCTTGCAGGAGCTTAGCGGAATATATTCCTACTTTATTAAAAATGCGGTAAAAAGCGTAACGTGCGAAGAGGTTGAATATTTCGGTAACCCCGATGGTCTTAAAACGGTTGTATGGGACTTCGGCGCCAAGGACAATATCACGCGCGAGCTTGTAAAGCGCGGCTGTTACTGCATTAAGGTGCCGTCATTCTATACGGCAGAGCAAATTCTTGCGCTTAATCCCGATGGGCTTATGCTTACCAACGGCCCCGGCGACCCCGCGGAAAATAAGGACATTATTGAAAACATTAAAAAGCTTGCGGGTAAGATTCCCATTTTCGGTATCTGCCTCGGGCACCAGCTTTTTGCGCTTGCCATGGGCGGAAAGACTAAGAAAATGAAATACGGGCACAGAGGAGCAAACCAGCCGGTTAAAAATATGGAAACGGGCAGAGTGTATATTTCCAGCCAGAACCACGGCTATGAGGTTATATCCTCAAGTCTTAAGGACGTGGGACGGCTAAGCTACATAAACGCGAACGACGGTACCTGCGAGGGCTTCGACTATCCCGAGCTGAACGCATACACGGTGCAGTTCCACCCCGAGGCCTGCGGCGGCCCGCAGGACGCTGCGTTTTTGTTTGACAGATTTATCGAAAATATGAAGGAGGGCAAGCGCAATGCCTAAGAGAGAAGATATTAAAAAGGTTCTTGTTATAGGCTCCGGCCCTATCGTGATAGGACAAGCGGCCGAATTCGACTACGCGGGCGCGCAGGCGTGCCGAGTTTTAAAAGACGCGGGCATTAACGTTGTTCTATGCAACTCCAACCCCGCAACGATTATGACGGACAAGGCGCTTGCGGACGAAATTTATCTTGAACCGCTTACGGTCGATACGTTAAAGCGGATAATTATTAAGGAGCGCCCCGACAGCCTGCTTGCCTCGCTCGGCGGGCAGACGGGGCTGACGCTCGGCTGTCAGCTTGCCAAAAGCGGATTTTTGGACGAATACGGCGTAAAGCTTATAGGCGTAAATCTCGAATCGATTGACCGCGCCGAGGACAGAGAGCTGTTTAAGGCGACAATGGAAAAAATCAATCAGCCCGTGGTGCCTTCCGATATAGCTTATACTGTTGAGGAATGCCTTGCAATTGCAGATAAAATAGGCTATCCCGTAATTGTACGTCCCGCATACACCCTTGGAGGCGCAGGCGGCGGAGTTGCAAAGGATGAGGAAGAGCTTAAACTCATTTCCCATAACGGGTTAATGCTTTCGCCTATCACGCAGGTTTTGATTGAAAAATACATAGGCGGCTGGAAAGAAATCGAGTTTGAAGTACTGCGCGACGGTGCGGGAAACGTTTTAACCGTCTGCTCTATGGAAAACTTTGACCCTGTGGGCATACATACGGGCGATTCAATAGTAATCGCGCCCGCCGTAACCCTTTCCGATAAAGAGTATCAGATGCTGAGAACGGCTTCGCTTGATATTATAAGCGAGCTGAAAATCGAAGGCGGCTGCAACTGTCAGTTTGCGCTTAACCCCGACTCCTTCGAATATTCGGTAATAGAGGTAAATCCCAGAGTTTCGCGCTCGTCTGCGCTTGCTTCCAAGGCGACGGGCTATCCTATCGCAAAGGTTGCAACTAAAATCGCGCTCGGTTATACGCTTGACGAAATAAAAAACGATGTCACAGGCAAAACCTATGCGTGCTTCGAGCCTACGCTCGACTATGTTGTGGTAAAGCTGCCAAAATGGCCGTTTGACAAATTTTTGTACGCAAAACGCAACCTCGGCACAAGAATGAAAGCAACAGGCGAGGTTATGGCGATAGGCACCAATTTCGAAACGGCTATAATGAAAGCGGTGCGCGGTGCGGAAATTTCTGCGGGTACGCTAAATCTGCCCAAAATGGCGGAGCTTTCGGACGAAGAAATTCATGAAAGACTTTACGATTTGACGGACGAGCGTCTTTTCGTAGTTTATCAGGCGATAAAGCGCGGAGTTTCGGTAGACGAAATTTATAAAATAACCAAAATCGATGAGTGGTTTTTAAACAAGCTTAAAAATCTTGCCGATTTCGAAAAAGAAATAAGCGGAACGCAGATTAATAAAGAGCAGTATTTCCGCGGTAAAAAGCTTGGCTATCCCGATAAGGAGCTTGAAAAGCTTTCCGGCAATAAACTGCCCGCTCACAGAAACGCCGTATTTAAAATGGTTGACACTTGCGGCGCGGAATTTTCCGCTCAGACGCCGTATTTTTATTCAACCTATGACGAAAAGGAGCATGACGAGGCAAAGCCGTTTGTTGCAAACAGCAGTAAAAAACGCATTATTGTTATAGGCTCGGGACCGATAAGAATTGGACAGGGCATCGAATTCGATTATTCGTCCGTGCACTGCGTGTGGGCGCTTAAAAGGCTTGGCTACGAGGTTATAATAATCAATAACAACCCCGAGACGGTATCCACCGACTTTGATACGGCCGACAGGCTTTACTTTGAGGCGCTTACGCCCGAGGACGTCCAGAACGTTATAGACATTGAAAAGCCCTACGGAGTTGTTATCACCTTCGGCGGACAGACGGCAATAAAGCTTTGCAGCTATCTCGATAAAAAGGGCATACGCATACTCGGCACGCCTGCGGACAGCGTTGACCTTGCCGAGGACAGAGAGCGCTTTGATGAGCTTTTGGAAAAATTCGGTATAGCGCGCCCCAAGGGACTTACCGTAATGAGCAAGGAAGACGCCGTTAAAGCGGCGGAGAAGCTTGGCTATCCAGTATTGCTTCGGCCCTCGTACGTTATCGGCGGGCAGAATATGACGATAGCGTTCACTCAGAACGATATTGAAAGATATATGGACGTAATTTTGGCGCAGAAGATAGAAAACCCCGTGCTTTGCGACAAATATCTTATGGGTACAGAGCTTGAGGTTGACGCAATTTCCGACGGAATAGACGTGCTTATCCCCGGAATTATGCAGCATATCGAGCGCGCGGGCGTGCACAGCGGCGACTCAATCGCCGTTTATCCGCCTTATAATTTAAGCGATGCAATGCTTAAAAAGGTTGTGGATATTTCCACCAAGCTTGCAATTTCCTTAAAAACCAAGGGACTTATCAATATTCAGTACCTCATTTACCATAACGAGCTTTACGTTATAGAGGTGAACCCCAGAGCATCAAGGACAATTCCCTATATATCCAAGGTCACGGGCGTGCCTATGGTTGATTTGGCAACAAAAATTCTTACGGGCGCTAAGCTGAAAAAGCTGGGCTACGGTACGGGGCTTTATCCTAATTCGCCGTATGTTGCCGTAAAGGTGCCCGTGTTCTCGTTTGAAAAGCTGAACGATGTTAACTCTCAGCTCGGGCCGGAAATGAAGTCCACGGGCGAGGTTTTGGGTATAGGCAAAACCATTGAAGAGGCGCTGTATAAGGGGCTTGTTTCGGCGGGCTTCAATATGAATCAGCCTACAAAGCATAAGCCTTCGGGAATTTACTTCACAATAAACGACCAGGATAAGCTTGAAATTGTAAATATAGTCAAAAAGTTTGCCGATTTGGGCTTGAAGCTGTATGCGACAAAGGGTACTGCAAACGTTATAAGAAGCGTAGGGCTTGAATGCACGGACGTTTCGAGGCTCTCCTCCAACGAGGAAATTTTCCGCTTAATGGATGAGGGCAAAATCGATTATATTGTTTATACGGGTAAAACGGACGTTGAATCTATTTCAAACTATATCAGTCTGCACCACCATGCAATTTTGCTGGGAATTACCGTTTTAACCTCGCTTGACACCACAAATGCGCTTGCGGATTGCATTGCTGGGCGGTATAATCAGTTTAATACCGAGCTGGTTGATATAAATAATCTGCGTAAGGCAAAGCTTAAGCTTGAATTTTCAAAAATGCATTGCTGCGGCAACGACTATATTTTCTTCAATAATATGAACGGGGAAATCACCTGCCCCGAATCGATTGCAATTAACTTCTCCGACAGACATTTCGCAATAGGCGCGGACGGAGTTGTTATGATTGAAAAATCAGACGTGGCGGACGCGAAAATGCGGGTATTCAACCGTAACGGAAGCGACGGAGGTATGGCGGCAAACCCTTTAAGGGGAGTTGCAAAATATCTGTTTGACAACGGACTTGCTGGCGAGGAGCTGACGGTTGAAACAAGCAACGGCGTAAAACAGCTTTCGCTTATTTCCTTTAACGGCGCGGCAAGCTCGGTTTCGGTCGATTTGGGTAAGCCCGTAATTTCTGCCGAAGAAAAATATATAAGCTTTGGCGGCAAGCAATATACCGCAAATTTTGTCAACGTAGGCAATACGCATTGCGTAATATTCTGCGATAAGGTTGACGAAATTGATATCGACGCGTTGGGTCAGAGCTTGATTGAGGCGGAAGCGCTTCCACACGGCGCCAACGTTGAATGCGTGCGAGTTGTAAACAGTTTAACCGTAAAAATGCGCGTTTGGGAAAAGGAAAACGGTGAAACGCTGTCATGCGGCACTGCGGCGACTGCGGCTGTGGCTGTTGCGGCGGCGAAAGGGCTTTGCCGCTATGGCGAGGTTATTACCGCCAAGCTTAAGGGCGGAGATTTATTTGTAAGCTGTGAAGAGGGCGGTAACGCCGGCCTTGACGGCAGTGTAAAGCTTTCTTTCAAGGGCTCGATAGAAATTTAATGATATATTTTGATAATGCGGCAACGACAAAGCCAAATGTGGAATGTCTTAAAAAGGCCGAAAAGTATTTATATAACGACTATTTTAACCCTTCCGCGCTATATACGGAAGGGTATAGCGTTCAGCTTGACTTGCGTGAGGCGCGCAAGAATATAATCAAAAATATTGCCGACAGCGAGCGCTTCGATTTATTATTTACCTCGTGCGGAACCGAGGCGGATAATACCGCAATTTTCGGCGGGGCAAAGCGCGGAAACGTTGTTACGACCGCGGGCGAGCATTCCGCCGTTTACGCATGTATGAACGAGTTGAAGCAACGCGGAACAGAGGTGAGGCTTGCCGCGCTGAATGCGGACGGCAGTGTGAATGCCGACAGTCTTTTAAATCTTGTTGACGAAAAAACCTCGCTTGTTTCCGTTATTCATGTCAGCAACGAAACGGGCGCGGTAAACGACATAGCAAGGCTTGCGGCGGCTGTTAAAAAGAAAAATAAATATACGCTTTTTCATTCCGACGGAGTGCAGGCATACGGAAAAATTCCGTTCAGACTTACTTGCGATATCGATATGTACTCTGTAAGCGCGCACAAAATAGGCGGAATAAAGGGCTGCGGCGCGCTGATTAAGCGCAAAAATCTTATTATAAAGCCCTTTATTTTCGGCGGCGGACAGGAAAACGGACTAAGAAGCGGCACGGAAAACGTTTTCGGCATAAAGGTTTTCGAGTATGCGGCGGAGGCGAGGTATGCGCATATAGCGGACGATTTTAAAAAAGCCGAGGCGTTGCGCGCCTTGCTTAAAAGCAAGCTTGATAAATCGCTTTTTACGGAAATTTCGGGTGAGAACTGTTCGCCCTATATACTTACGGTAGGCGCGGACGGCTTGCGAGGGGAAACAATTCTTCACGAGGCAAACGATAACGGACTTATTATAGGCACAGGCTCGGCATGCGCGTCTAACGAGAAAAAGCGGTATTCGCGAACAATTTTAGCTTGCGGAGTGGGTGAAAAGCTTGCAGACGGCATATTAAGGCTTAGCCTTTGCGCGGATAATACCGATGACGAGGTGTTAAGAGCGGCGGAAATTCTTAACAGAATAGTAAAAAACAGAAAAGAGATTATGGCGTAGGATATGGAAAAGGTAATTATAATCAGATATTCCGAAATACATTTGAAGGGCAAAAACAGAGGCTATTTCGAGCGGGTTTTTGCACTGAATATAGAAAAATCCTTAAAGGGCTTTAAGCACGAAACCCGCAGATTGAGCGGAAGATACCTTGTTGAAGGCTTTGACGAATTTCAGACAGACGCTCTGCTTGAACGCCTGAAAAGGGTTTTCGGCATACATTCGATGAGTGTGGCGCTGAAGGTAAAATCCGATATGGATTTGATTTTTGCCGCCGCAAAAGAGGTGTGCAGTGAAAGCGGCACCTTTAAGGTGGTCTCTCACAGAGCGGATAAGACTTTTCCGCTAAATTCCATGCAAATCAGCGCGGAAATCGGCGGCAGACTTATATCGTGTATGGATAAAATAAGCGTGGACGTGCACGAGCCGCATTTTACAATAAATATAGACGTGCGCGAAAACGGCACCTCGCTTGTCTTTAACGAATTTTTTAAGGGTGCGGGCGGTATGCCCGTAGGCACCTCCGGCAAGGGTCTTTTGCTGATTTCCGGCGGAATTGACAGCCCCGTTGCGGGACATATGATAGCAAAGCGTGGAATGAATATTGATTGCATTCATTTTCACAGCTATCCTTACACAAATATGCAGGCAAGGGACAAGGTTATCGAGCTTGCGAGGGTGCTTTCCAAATACACCTGCGGCACAAGGCTTAATATTATTTCCGTAACGCACATACAGGAGGAGATTCATAAAAAGTGTAACGGCGAGTATATGGTTACGCTTTTGCGGCGCTTTATGATGAGGATAGCCGAAAAATGCGCATTAAAAAGCGGCGCGCAGTGCCTTATCACGGGTGAAAGCCTCGGACAGGTTGCAAGCCAGACTGTGGAGGGAATAACCTCGTCCAACAGCGTTATAAAAAAGCTTCCCGTTTTAAGGCCGTTATGTGGGTTTGATAAAGACGAAATTATCGAAAGAAGCCGCGCAATAGGCGCATATGATATATCCGTTCAGCCCTACGAGGACTGCTGTACGGTATTTTTACCTAAGCACCCCGTAATTAAGCCGACAATGGAAAACATTTTGTCGGAGGAGGGCAAGCTGGACGTTGAAGGGCTTATAGATGAGGCTATGCAGTCCCTTGAAGTGATTACCCTATAAATCGAACCAGTTTTTGTTAGCTATATCGGGTATTTTTACTTGCGGGGAAGAGTTGTTTTTATTTAAATTTATTGCGGGCAAGGTTATTTCCTGCCCGTATATTTTTTTATCACCGTCTAAAAAGTACGGCGTTACGGTATAGGTGTAATAGCCTTCGGGCGGGCTGTCGGTAATGCATTTTTGCCATTTTCCGTCATAAACGGTCTTAATTTTTCCGTTTGACTGCCTTTTTATAATATATGCATAGTACTTCGCGTGACATAATTCAATATTTACCGCGTTATTTTTAACGGAAACGGTCGGCGCGGGTATAGACGGAGAAGAAAATCTGTCGGAGGTTTCCTTAGGCTCGTTACCCCTTAAGGTCTTGACCTTTAATAAATTCAGCTTGGGGCAGACGGGGTCGGCTATTATTATCTTATTGTTTTCGTAATATTCCTCTGCATCGATATTCACCTCCGAGGTACCGCTTTGGATATCCAGCTTTTCCGGCTTGCGGTTGCGGTAAAGCTTGCTTAAAATATCCTTTGCGATTGTACAACAGTCGTTTCCGCCCGAAACCCTGGTGCGCTTGTTATCCTTATCGCCAAGCCATACACCTATGCAGTGGTCGGAGGTATAACAAATAGAATAGGCGTCCGTATTTCCCTCCGAATTCCCGCATGTGCCCGTTTTTGCGGCTACGTTCAAATTCAGTCCGCTCAGCTTTTTCGCTGTTCCGCTTTTTGCGGTTTCTGTTAGAATTTCGTTCATAAGCGAGCATGTGCCCTCGGAAAAAACCTTTGAAGGGTGTTGTACGTGCTCGAAAATGGTTTTTCCGTTCGGCGCAACGATTTTTT
>CAJUME010000015.1 GCA_910587015.1 uncultured Christensenella sp. | reverse complement strand
GTCGGACGAGCGCTCCGGCATGGGCTTTACGATAATGCAGACGTTTATGGACGAGTTTAAGGTGAATTCCGTCCGCGGCGAGGGCACGGTCGTTTATATGACAAAAAGTTTTAAAGCGGAAGTGAAGAATGCTTGACGTCGAAGAGACGAACAACCTGATACGCGAGGCGAAGAGCGGCAGTTCTGTCGCCAAGGAAAGACTGCTGGTCGAAAACAACAATCTGATAAAGAGCATTGTGCGCCGATACCTTAACAAGGGCGTGGAGTACGACGACTTATATCAGCTTGCAAGCATGGGATTGTTAAAGGCAATCAACGGCTTTGACGAGGCGTTTAACGTGCGGTTTTCTACCTATGCGGTGCCTATGATAGCGGGCGAAATAAAGCGGTTTATGCGCGACGACGGCAGTATAAAGGTTTCCCGTCAGATAAAAAGCACGGCTAAGGAAATAAACCGTTATATAGAAAAATATTCTGCCGAGCACGGAGCGCAGCCGTCCGTCAAGCTGATTTCAGAGCGGTTTAATATGCCCGAAAGCGAGGTGGTGTTCACAATGGGCTCTACGCATATGCCCGTTTCTATCTACGCTCAGGGCGACTATAAGGACGAAAAGGGGCAGGAGCTTTTGGACAAGCTGCCCGTGGAGGACAATCAGGAGGAGCTGCTTGACGCCTTACAGCTTAAAACGGCGATAGAGGGCTTGCCGGAGCGCGACAGAAAGGTTATAATTTTGCGGTATTTCCGCGATATGACGCAAAGCGAGGTTGCAACAATGCTCGGCGTTTCGCAGGTGCAGGTATCGCGTATAGAGAACAGAATTATGGAAAATTTCAGAAAATCCTTGACTGGCTGAAAAACGGCGGGTGGAGCTTGCTTTTAAGCAAGCTCCCCGCGCCTTATAATTTGACAACAGACTGTTATAATGCTATAATTGTATTATGATTAATCAGAAAAACGTGGAATTAGGCCGCAGACGTTCGAGCATAAGAGAGCTGTTCGAATACGGCAAAAAGCGCAAGGCGGAAATAGGCGGGGATAAGGTTTTCGACTTTTCGATAGGCAATCCCAGCGTGCCCGCGCCCGCAGAGGTGCATACTGCTTTAAAGGAAATTATAGAGCAGACCGACCCCGTGGCTCTGCACAGCTATACCTCGGCTCAGGGCGATTTTTCGGTAAGAAAAACGCTTGCCGACTATATAAATAAGCGCTTCGGCACGTCGCTTACCGCCGATTGTCTGTATATGACGTGCGGCGCGGCGGCTTCGCTTACGATAGTTATGAACGCGCTTTTGAATAAGGACGAGGAGATTATCACGGTCGCCCCGTACTTTCCCGAATATAAGGTATTTGCCGAGCACGCGGGCGGAAGGCTTGTCGCAGTAGACAGCGCGGACGGCACCTTTCAGCTTGATTTAAACAGAATAGAGGCGGCAATCAATTGCAGAACCAAGGCGGTTTTGATTAATTCCCCCAACAACCCCAGCGGCGTGGTTTATAACGCGGACGATATTAAAAGGCTTGCAAAGCTTTTGGAAAAATACTCGCATAAATTCAGCAATGCTATTTATCTTATTTCCGACGAGCCCTATCGCGAGCTTGTTTTCGATAAGGATATTACCGTGCCGTATATAATGAACTATTACGCCCGCAGTATTGTCTGCTATTCGTATTCGAAAAGTCTTTCGCTCCCCGGCGAAAGAATAGGCTATATCGCGGTCAGTAACAAGATGAAAGAATTTGAAGAAGTTTACGCAGGCATCTGCGGCGCAGGCCGCGCCCTCGGGTTTGTGTGCGCGCCGAACCTCTTTCAGCAGCTCGTCAAAAGGGTTTACGACAAAACCTCGGATATTTCAATATACAAGCATAATCGCGACAGACTTTATTCGGCTTTGACCGATTACGGCTATACCGTTGTACGACCCGACGGAGCGTTTTATCTGTTCGTAAAGGCTTTGGAGGAGGATGCAAGGGCGTTTTCGGAAAAAGCAAAGCAGTTCGAGCTTTTGGTGGTTGCGGGCGACGACTTCGGCTGTAAGGGGTATGTGCGTATTTCCTACTGCGTTGCGCCCGATATGATAGAGCGCGCCTTGCCCGCCTTTAAGGCGCTTGCAGAAAGCTATAAGCAAAAATAAAAAGCAATAAAAAATTACCCGACCAAATTGTCGGGTAATTTTTTAATTAACTTATGCTGCGATTTGTTCGTCGGTAGCAGACTTTTCGATGTACTTGTTGATTTCGCTCTGTCCGAGGATATAGTTGATAATGCCCAGACCGATAAGAGAAAGAATTAAGTACAATGTGCCGCTACCGGTAAGCTTCTTGCCGAGCTTGTAGTTCCAGTAAATACCGTAGATACCGAAAGTTACAAGGGAAAGAACGATAGCCAAGCCGCCGCTTGCCGTCTTTTCTTCGGGGTTAATGGTGTTGCTGTCGTTTGTAAGGCAAACGAACCAGTAGATACCGTAAATACCGAAGGTGATAATGCTGAAAAGTACAGCAAGACCTACGTTGCGTTTTTTCATCTCTCTGTATTCCTCCAAATTATTCGGCAATGCTCTTGCCGTCCGCTTTATTATATTAGCTAAATATGAATATGTCAACAGTTTAATAAAAAAAACTTATTTTGCCGAATTTTTTTAATTTTTCTTTAAATTCTGTTGAAATTTATTAAATTAAGTATATAATTAAATAAACTTACGGAGGTTGATTTTATGTTAAACGATAAAATAGCAAAGCTTATTAACGAGCAGATTAACAAAGAGCTTTATTCGGGTTATTTATACCTTGATTTTGCGAATTATTACGAGGACGAGGGGCTTGACGGCTTTGCACACTGGTATCAGGTGCAGGCTCAGGAGGAGCGCGACCACGCGATGATGATGAGAAGGTACCTTATCGACAACGGCGTGCGCGTAACCTTCGAGGCGGTCGCAAAGCCCGATAAAGTTTTTAAGAACACAACCGACCCGCTTAAAGCGGGCTACGAGCACGAGCAGTACGTCACCTCGCTTATAAACAACATATATGCGGAGGCGTATAAAATTCACGATTACAGAACAATGCAGTTTTTGGATTGGTTCATAAAGGAGCAGGGCGAGGAGGAGAAGAACGCCGAGGACATGCTCAAAAAGATGCACCTTTACGGAAACGACGCAAAGGGGCTTTACGCGCTCAATCAGGAGCTTTTGGCAAGAGTGTACGCGCCTTCAACCACGGGCCCCGCGATGTAACTTCGGGTTTGCAAAAATTATCGGCCGCCCGCGCCCGTATAAAGGCGCGGGCGGCTTGGTTTATAGTTGACTTATTTAGTAATTTAAAGTACAATAAAAACAAATGATTATATTAGGTCTTGACCCCGGACTTGCCACAATGGGCTACGGGGTTATTGAAAAACAGAAGAACGACAACAACGTTGCGCTTGACTACGGCGTGGTTTTAACTCCTAAAAACGAAAGCCTGCCCGTGCGCCTTGCAATGCTGGAAGAGGGCGTAAACAAAATACTCAACAAGTACAAGCCCGACGAAATTGCGGTAGAGGAGCTGTTTTTCGTAAAAAACATAACCACGGGTATACCTGTCGCGCACGCAAGGGGGGTTATGCTTTTAACCTGCATAAAGTACTGCGGTAAGCTGTACGAGTACACTCCAAACCAGATAAAAATGTCTTTAACGGGCTACGGCAGGGCGGATAAAATCCAGATGCAGCAGGTTGTAACCTCGCTTTTGCACCTTAGCAAAATTCCCCGTCCCGACGACGCCGCAGACGCTCTTGCGGTTGCGCTGTGCCATGCGCACACTTCGCGGTTCGGCAAACTCTATTCCATATAAAAATAAATACGGTGAATTATGATAGGTTATTTAAAAGGTAAAATTTTATCGCTCGGTACCGATACCGCTCTGATTGAAACGGCGGCTGGGGTGGGCTTCGAGGTGCTTTTGTCGGGCTCTGCCCGCGGAAGTCTTTCGGGCAGAACCGAGGGCGAGGTTTATACCTATTTGCAGGTGCGCGAGGACGGGGTTTCGCTTTTCGGCTTTTCTTCTTCGGAAGAGAAAGAAATGTTTTTAAAGCTTATATCCGTTTCGAGCGTGGGGCCTAAAATGGGTATTGCCGCGCTTTCGCAAATGAGCGCGGGCGACATTGCAACCGCAATTGCCACAAACGACGTAAAAAGGCTTTCCGCCGTAAAAGGTATGGGCAAAAAGACGGCGGAGCGGATAATTCTCGAATTAAGGGAAAAGGTTTTTGCCGTCAACGCTTCGGTTTCGTCAGATACCGCAACGGTCGTGCAAATATCGTCTAATGACGAGGACGCCGTAGTCGCGCTTATGACGCTGGGCTTTACGCGCAACGAAAGCGTAAAGGCAATTGCGCGCGCACGCGAAAAGGGTGCAACGGAAATAGAGGACATTATAAGGCTTGCTTTGCAGGGAATGTAAATTTTGACGGGTAAATAAATGTTTTTTGACGAAGAAGAAGAGGAATACGGAGCAGAGGACGACAGACTTGTAAAAAGCACAAAGGGCGAGTATGATATAGAGGAAAACGTACTCCGCCCCAAAACGCTTGACGGTTACGTCGGACAAAGCAAGGTTAAAGAAAATTTAAAAGTATATATGAACGCCGCAAAACAGCGCGGAGAGGTTTTGGAACACGTGCTTTTGTACGGGGCGCCCGGTTTGGGTAAAACCACGCTTGCGCATATAATCGCGGGCGAAATGGGCGGACAGTTAAAGCTTACAAGCGCGCCCGCAATCGAGCGCGGCGGCGATTTGGCGGCAATACTTACCAACCTTAACGAGGGCGACGTGCTTTTTATCGATGAAATTCACCGCCTTAACCACAGCGTGGAGGAAATTCTGTATTCCGCAATGGAGGATTACGCGCTCGATATAATTGTCGGCAAGGGCCCCAGCGCAAGGAATATCCGCTTTTCGCTTAAAAAATTCACGCTTATCGGCGCAACCACGCGCGCGGGAATGATTGCAAACCCCTTGCGCGACAGGTTCGGCATTATCTGCCGCCTTGAAATGTACACGCCCGAGGAGCTGAAAGATATAGTTTTAAGAAGCGCCCGCACTCTGGGCATAGCCATAGAGGACGGAGCCGCGGCGGAGGTGGCAAAGCGCTCCCGCGGGACGCCGCGTATTGCAAACCGTCTGTTAAAGCGCGTACGCGACTTTTCCACAATAAACAACAACCCCGCGGTCACGTTGGAGGACGCGAAATTCGCGCTTTCCAAAATGGAGGTTGACGAACTCGGGCTTGATTATGTTGACAGAGCGCTTTTGCGCGCAATGGTCGAAAAATTTGACGGTAAGCCCGTCGGGCTGGAAACGCTTGCCGCAACCATAAACGAGGATGCAGGCACAATTGAGGACGTTTACGAGCCCTATCTTTTACAGCTGGGCTTTATTGCAAGAACTCCGCGCGGCAGAATGATTTTGCGCGGCGGGTACGAGCACCTCGGCTTTAAAATGACCGAAAAACAGCGCGCGCAGATTTCAATATTCGACAATAACGAAAGCAATAACTGATATGCAATACAAAAAAAGTGATTTTTATTACGACCTGCCGGAGGAGCTGATTGCGCAAACCCCGGCGGAGCCGCGCGACAGCTCGCGCTTGCTTGTGTATGACAGAAAATGCGGCAAGGCAGAGCATAAAATTTTTAAGGATATTACGCAATATCTGCGTGCGGGAGACGTGCTTGTAGTCAACAATACAAGGGTTTTGCCCGCAAGGCTGTACGCGCATACCGAAAACGGCGGCGCGGTGGAAGTACTTTTGCTTAAACGCTTGAATAAAGACGAGTGGGAAGTGCTTGTAAAACCCGGAAAGAAGTGCACGGTAGGCAAAAAGCTGATAATTTCGGACGAGCTTTCGCTTACCGTAACGGGAATAACCGACAGCGGCGAGCGCATAGTTAAGTTTGCCTATAAAGGAGTTTTCGAGGAAATAATCGAACGGCTCGGCACAATGCCGCTTCCGCCTTATATCAAAACGAAGTTGCAGGACAAAGGCAGGTATCAGACCGTCTACGCAAAGACGGACGGTTCAGCCGCGGCGCCTACGGCGGGACTGCACTTCACGCCCGAGCTGCTTGAAAAAATCCGCGGAATGGGCGTTGAAATTGCCGAAGTTCTTCTGCACGTCGGATTAGGCACATTCAGACCTGTAAAGGAAGACATAATAACCGACCACAAAATGCACTCGGAATATTACGAGGTAAGCGAACGTGCGGCGGAAATAATAAATAAGGCGAAGCGCGAGGGCAGGAGGGTTATTGCGGTTGGAACGACCTCTGTACGTACTCTTGAAAGCGCGGCGGACGAAAACGGTCTTTTAAAGCCTTGCAGCGGAAACACGCAGATTTTTATCTATCCGCCATATAAATTCAGGTGCGTGGACGCGCTTGTAACAAACTTCCACTTGCCCGAAAGCACGCTGATAATGCTTGTCGCCGCAATGACGGGCAGAGAGGAAATTTTAAATTTGTACAAAACCGCCGTGGAGGAAAGGTATCGCTTTTTCTCATTCGGCGACGCGATGATGGTCTTATAACCGTCGAAATACGGCGTTGCGCTGCGGTAACCCTCAGTCATTTACGCTAAGTAAACTCCTTCGGGTTTTCCTCGCGCGTCTTGTCTTTCTCGGTTCTAAGTCCCTCATATCCTGTCTCCCGTGCAAATACGGGACGCGATGTTTATTATTTAATAATTATGAAAAATTTTTCTTACGAAATTCAGCATATCGATAAATACACGGGAGCGCGCGCGGGCGTTTTTCATACCCCGCACGGCGACATTTTAACCCCCGTATATATGCCCGTAGGCACGCAAGCCACGGTTAAGGGAATGTACCCGCGCGATTTAAAGGAGGCGGGCTCTCAGATAATACTTTCAAACACCTATCATTTATATCTGCGCCCTAATGACGAGCTTGTAAAAAAAGCGGGCGGTCTGCACAAATTTATGAATTGGGACAGACCTATTTTGACGGACAGCGGCGGCTTTCAGGTATTTTCTTTGACAAAGCTGAATAAAATCCGCGACGAAGGGGTATATTTCAATTCGCATATAGACGGCTCCGCGCATCTGTTTACGCCGGAAAAGGTTATGTCTATCGAGGAAAACCTCGGCGCGGATATAATTATGCAGCTTGACCAGTGCAGCGAGTACGGCTATACGCACGCACAGTCAGAGCTTGCAATGGAAAGAACGTACGCATGGCTTAAACGCTGTGCCGACGCCAAAACACGCAACGACCAAGCGCTGTTTCCCATAGTTCAAGGCAATATGTACGACGATTTGCGTATGGAAAGCCTGCGCCGCGCAAAGCCGTTTGCAACGGACGGAATTGCGATAGGCGGACTGTCCGTTGGTGAGCCGAAGCAGAGAATGTACGAGCTTTTGGAGCTTATCCGTCCCGAATTGCCGGAGGACGTGCCCAGATATCTGATGGGCGTAGGTAGTCCCGACTGTCTTATAGAGGGCGTAAAACGCGGTGTGGATATGTTCGACTGCGTGCTTGCAACAAGAATAGCGCGCAACGGAACGGCTTTCACTTCCAAAGGCAAAACGGTTGTGCGCAACGCAAAATATGCCGAGGACTTTACGCCGCTGGATGAAAAGTGTGATTGCTATTGCTGTAAAAACTATACAAAAGCGTATCTGCGGCACCAGATAAACGTTGGCGAAATGATTTCGTCCATGCTTTTAAGCTTGCATAACATAACCTTTCTGCACAAGCTTATGGCGGACATGCGCGAGGCGATTTTTGCAGACAGCTTAAACGATTTTGCGGAAAAGTTTTATTCGGAATACGGCAGAGGCTGAATATTGCCGCGTTAATTGTGAAAGTTGGGTGCAAATAACGAAAACGGCTTAAAATTGCTTGCAAAACAAATTTAAAACAATTATATTTATATAGATTAAAATAAACGGAGTTCAAATTATGATATATTCTTTACTTGAAGGCGAAGGCACTACCAACGCGGCAAGCGGCTACGGCAATTGGATAATGCTTGCTATACTTGCGGTTCTTATTGTCGTGGTGGTTGTAATGTACGTTCTCGGCAACAAAAAGCGCAAAAAGCAGGAGCAGGACGCAAAGGACCTTATAAATGCGGTAAAGCCCGGCAACAAGGTAAAGACAATCGGCGGTATATGCGGCATTGTGGTAGAGGTTGACGACGAAGAGAATACCTTCGTGCTTGAAACGGGTACCGAGCTTTCCGGCAAAAGCTATATCAAGTTTGACAGACAGGCTATCTACCAGACTGACGCGGTAGTTGAAAAGCCCGAAGCAAACGCGGCAGCGGAAGAGCCCGCTGTGGAAGCGCCCGCCGAAGAAGCAATTGAAGCGCCTGCAGAGGCAACCGAGGTTGCGGAAGTCGTTGAAGAGGCTCCCGTTGCAGAGGAAGCGCCCGCAGAGGAAACGAAGGGCAAAAAGAGCAAAAAGAACGACTGATATTTAAGCCGTTTAATCAAAACAATTATAATTTTAAAAGCCTTCGCATAGATTTATAGCGGAGGTTTTTTTATGCGTACGAATATTTTTCAGGTTTTAAAGGCGGTGCTTGCCTCGGTTTTGATTTCGCTTGCGTTCGTGCTTGTGTTTACGCTTATAATTCAGCTTTTTTCACTGCCGATGAACGTCGTCAAGCCCGTTAATCAGGTATTTAAAATAATTTCGATAGTCGCGGGCGGGCTTATATTTATCCGCGGCGAAAAGGGACTTGTCAAGGGCCTTATTTACGGCGTTATTGCGGTACTGCTTACATATCTTTTATTCGGTCTTATTTCTCTTTCTCTGTCTATTTCGTGGAAGCTTATAATAGAGATAGTTCTTGGCGCGGCTGCGGGCGGCATTACGGGAATAATAGCCGTAAATATCAAAAAGAATGCGTGAAATACGCTATTTTACTTGCATTTTTATATTCCTTAATCTATAATTAAAAAAAAGAGATTTCAAGGAGAATAAAAATGATTAAGACAATAGCTAAGCCCGCGGAAAAGAAAATTACAGGCTGCGGCGAATGCAGAAGCACCTGCCAGTCGGCTTGCAAGACCAGCTGCACCGTAGGCAACCAGAGCTGTGAAAGAATTACACGCGAGCAGAACCCCGAAAAGCAGGGCAAATAAGATATAAAAAAGGGTGTAATATGCCCGTATAAAGGAGCAGAATATTCTCTGCTCCTTAAATTTCGTTAAAATGATACACGTTTTCAGCTATAAGGATAAAAATTACATATATGATTCGGGCAGCGGAAGCTTGCACGAGTGCGATGCGGATACCGCGGCATACGTTGCTTATAAATACGAAAAAAAGGGTGAACAGCCCGAATTTTCCGCACAGAAAATCGCGGAAATAGAAAACGATTTGACCGGGCTTAAAAATCAGGGCTTGTTTTTAAAGGAAGAAATAAAGGCATATCCGCTTAAATCGACAGAGGTTAAGGCGCTTTGTCTGCATATCTGCCACGACTGCAATCTGCGTTGCCGTTATTGCTTTGCCGACGAGGGAGCCTATCACTCCGAGCGCGAATTTATGAGCGAGCAGACAGCGAAGGCGGCAATTGACTTTCTTATTAAAAACAGCGGCAACAGAAGGGTTTTGGAGGTCGACTTTTTCGGCGGCGAGCCCTTAATGTGCTTGCAGACAATCAAAAACGTTGTGGCGTACGCCCGTGGGGAGGCGGACAAGGTCGGCAAAAAGTTTCTTTTTACCACAACCACGAACGCGCTTTTGCTTGACGATGATGCAATAGACTTTTTCAACCGCGAAATGGAAAACGTGGTGCTTAGCCTCGACGGCAGAAAAGAGGTGCACGACGCAATAAGAAAGACCAAAACCGGCAAGGGCAGCTTTGATTTGGTCATAGAAAACATCAAAAAATTCGTGCGCTCGCGCGGGGATAAAAGCTATTACGTGCGCGGAACGTTCACCGCTAAAAACCTCGATTTTTCCAAGGACGTTATTTTTCTTGCGGAAAACGGGTTTGACAGCATTTCTATGGAGCCTGTCGTAACGACCATAGACGATTTGGCGATAAAAGGGGAGCATCTGCCCGAAATCTGCGCCGAATACGAAAATTTGTGCGATAAATACCTTGAAAAGCACGAAAAGGGAGAGGGCTTTAACTTTTTCCACTTCAACGTCGATTTGGAGGGCGGGGTTTGTTTGCAGAAGAAGGTTTCCGCATGCGGAGCGGGCAACGAGTATTTTTCGGTAGTGCCAAACGGAGATATATACCCCTGCCACCAGTTCGCGGGAGATAGAAGCTTTTTAATGGGCAACGTGTTCGATGGCGTTCTGGATAAGGATATAAGGGACAAGTTTGCTACCTCGTGTCTGTTTACGAGGGAGGACTGCGGCGACTGCTTTGCCAAATTTATATGCAGCGGAGGCTGTTCGGCAAACAATTATTATTTCGAGGGCGATGTAAACAAGCCGTATAAGGTGACCTGCGAAATGATGAAAAAGCGCATAGAGTGCGGTATGCATGTGCTTGCAAGCAAAAAACAGCATAAAAAAGTATAATTTGGTCGAATAATATTTTAAAAATGTGTGCATTCGCCCTAAATTTATTGACGGCTTTAAAATAATTTTATATAATATAGAAGTTAAATTTCAGGTTTTGCACCGTCCGCATTACTATTGACGCGGACATTAAACAGGAGTAAAGATGAGCAAAGTCAAATCAGCGGTAATAACAACGCTTTTCGTGATAGCTATCGTGGTATTAGCGCTGTTCTCCACAGTATCTTGGCCCGTTGCCGGCACCGACGGCGCGGACACCTTGAATTCATTTGTCAGCAATATTCATCTTGGCAGCGATTTTACGGGCAGCGCTTATGTTATGCTGTATCCCGAGGGCGTTATTTCCGCCGCGGACTACGATATAGTCGTAAAGGACGACGCTAATGCCGATAAGGACAAGTACGAGAAGAAGTATTCTCCGCGCGGCGGCGTTTACGTTGCAAATGAAAAGCTGGAGGACGAGGAAGGCTTTAAGGCAAGCATTAAAAAGGATGCTGACATTCTTAACGGAAGGTTTGGCAGAAAGGAATATTCAAGCTATTCCGTGGCTTTGGAGGACGGCGGCTTTGCTATAAAGGTAACCGTTCCCACAAACTATACCTACGTTGATTATAAAAACAACGGCTCGCTTACGGAAATAAGCAATACGGTAAGCTATCTTATGCTTGACGGCGAGTTGACTATAAGAAATTCCTCCACATACGAAGGCTCTAAATCGGTTTTACCTTCAGTAAACGACAAGGCTGCCGACTGCTTTAAGGATATTAACCTGTATTCCATGGCGGGTAACTACTTTGTAAGAATGATTTTTACAAAGGAAGGGCTTGAAAAAATCAAGCCAGCCGTTACAGAGGAAGCTTCGGCATATTTGTTCGTAGGCGAAACATATATGACGGGCTTTGACCTTACGAATGACGCGCTTGGCAATATTACCGACAACACGCTTACGTTAAACGCTGGCAAAAGCGCCGCGCAGGATTATTCGATTTTGCTTAATACCGTTATAAACGGTAAAACCCTTGCAAACTCTTACAACAGCGCGGCTGAAAATTCCGCTACAAGCATTGTGGCTGTTACGCCCGCCTTCGGCGAGCATGCGCCCATATATCTGTTTGTAACGTTGCTTTTGGTGCTGGCAGTTGCGGTTGCGTTGCCGTTTATAAAGTACAAAAAGCTCGGTTACGTCTGCGCAATGGTAACGCTTATATACGCGCTTGCGCTTGTGTGCGCGGTTATGCTTATAGAAATTCAGATAACGGTTGCGGGCGCGCTTACGGCTGTGCTCGGGCTCGGACTGTTGCTGTTTACAAATTTCTATGTGTTCGAGGCTATAAGAAAGGAAAGCTTGCTTGGCAGGACAATGCAGGCATCTATAAAAGCGGGCTATAAAAGAACGCTTTGGACTGTGCTTGATTTGCACCTTGTTATGCTTGCAATATCGCTGTTGCTTGCGCTTGTATGCGTAGGCGAGGCGGCGGCGTGCGGATTTATCTTCTTTATCGCCACAATAGCATCCTATGTGCTGTACTGGTTCACGCGGTTTATGTGGTATGTATTATCCTCGCCCGTGAAGGACAAATTCAAATTCTGCGGAATCAAAAGGGAGGCGTATGATGAAGACTGATTTCAAACTTTCCTCCAAAATGCACTTATTTATAATCATTTCAAGCATAATAATCGCAATAGGCGCGGCAGTCGGCACGATTTGCCAGTTTGTTGCAAACGGCTATTTTAATTACGGAGCTGATTGGGAAAGCTATAAAAGCGTAACTGTTTCTTATGTCAGCGCTGACTTTGCCGATAAAAACGAGGTTAAAGAGATTTGCGAAAAGGCCTTTGCCGATGCGGGCGTAAGCTATTACTATTCCGTAAGCTTCGGTGAAAAGTCGGGTAACACCGTCGGCGGCGAATATACCTTTAAGTTCAATTATTCCGTTAAAGAAGAAAAGCTGCAGACGGCGGTTAACGCGATAAACGCGGTAATTGCCGACAAGAGCAAGCCGAACGCAGATGAAGATAACAATGTAGAAAGCGTTATCATGAGCACGGCTTCGGCGCATACCGTTGACGGCTTAAACGGTAACGGAAAGGCGCTTTGGCGCGGAGCCGTTGCTATTGCGTCAGTTATAGCTTTACACTTCATATATTTTGCGGTGCGCTTCAAACTTACAATGGCGCTTGGCGCGTTGCTTGCGGACGTTCACAATCTTGCGGTTTTCGTGTCGCTTCTGTCGCTTACAAGGGTGCCCGTTGGCTCCTCGATAATTACATTTGCCGCGCTTACGGTGCTTTTGACCGCAATAGGCACATGCTTTTTGTTTGACAGGGTGCGCAAAAACGCCAAAGACGAGGCTAATGCAAAGCTTGGCGCGTTCGAGCTTACTGATAAAAGCGCAAGCGAAAGCTTTAAGATAAATCTGTTTATGCCCGTATGCATTGCCGCTGTTGCGGTTGTCGTGTTTGTGCTTGCGTCTATAAGCGCTATGTCGGTTATAGCAGTGCTTGCGCCCGCATTCGGCGCGATAATATGCTGTGTTTCCTGCGGCTATGGCTTGTTGCTGTTTACCCCCGCCGTATATTCGCGGTTTAAACAAATCGGCGACAACTACAAGCAAAATCATACGCGTGCGCCTAAGGAAAATGTAAGTAAATAATTTTAAAAATCAAAGGCGGGGCGACCCGCCTTTTTGTTAATTATGAAAAAAATCGTATTTGAAGCCGAGTTTTCGGAGGAACAACTTAATATAATCCGTAATCTGGCTTCCGAATGCGGTTTGTGTGCGGATACGGTCAAAATTCTGTATGGCAGAGGCTATAAGGACAAGCAAAGCATTCTCGATTTTATTCATCCGTCAAAAAATCATTTTATTTCGCCGTTTAAAATGAGCGGCATGAGCGAGGCGGTTAAGCTTATCACCCGCGCCCGCGAGGAGCAGTGGGCGGTGGTGGTCTACGGCGATTATGATGCGGACGGAATTTGTGCCTCTACCATACTCGGCAATGCATTAAAGGACTTCGGTATAGAGCCTTACGTTATCGTGCCGGAGCGCAGAGATGGCTACGGGCTTTCCACAGGGCTTATTGACAATATTTTCGAGGAAATTTTTCCTCAGCTTTTTATAACGGTCGATTGCGGCATATCTTGTGCGGCAGAGGTCGAATATATAAAAGAAATGGGCGCGGAGGTGATAGTTACCGACCACCACGAGCTGCCCGAGGTTATCCCCGACTGCATTTGCATTAACCCGAAGTTTGACGATGATTATATTTATGACAACCTGTGCGGCGCGGGAGTTGCGTTTAAGCTCGGCTGTGCGCTTAACGGCGAGGATGCCTATAAATATCTTGATTTTGCCGCGATAGCAACCGTTGCGGACAGCGTGCCGCTTACGGGCGAGAACCGCGATATAGTTGCGGAAGGCTTAAAAATTATCAATAAAAGCCCCGCAAAGGGCTATGCGCCGTTTATTAAGGCGGAAGCCGCCGCAACCTCGCATACGCTTGCATTTTCTATTGCTCCGAAGATTAACGCGGCGGGCAGAATGGGTGACGCGCGCGCGGCGCTTGCACTGTTTAACGAAGTGGACGAGAATAAGATTTTTGACCTTGCGGCAAAGCTTAGCAGCTATAATATGGAGCGGCAGAAATGCTGTGACGAGCTGTATTTAAGCGCAAAGGAAATGCTTAAAGCCCGTTCTGAAATCGGCAACGTGATTATGCTTTGCAACGAAAGCTGGAATTCCGGCTTTGTCGGCATTGTCGCGGCGCGGCTTGCGGACGAATACGCGCGCCCCGCAATACTTTTCGTAAAAAACGGCGATATGCTTAAAGGCTCGGCAAGGTCTGTGGAAAATGTGAATATTTTCGAGGCGTTGCGCGCGTGCAGTCAATATATAACCGAGTTCGGCGGGCATTCGCAGGCGGCGGGCATAAACGTTTCCGCCGATAATTTCCAAAGCCTGTATAACGCCGTGAACGAATATATCGGCGCGAACTATTCTAATGAAGACTTCGAGCCGACTGTGATTATCAACGGCGTTCTCGACGGCGGGTATTCGGCAAAATTTGCAAAGGAGCTTGAAATGCTTGAGCCTTACGGCGTCGGCAACAGACGGCCGTTATTCGAGGTGGACGTTACGGCATCGCCCGTGCGCGCGGTAAAGGCGGGCTCTACGCATATAGCAGTCAAAAACGACAAAATCGAGCTCATGTTTTTCGGCGGCAGCAGATTTGCGCCCGTGCTCGAAAGTCAGGCTCCCAAAAGGGTAATTTTCGAATACAATGTATCCACCTTCCGCGGCAGAGAGTATGTCAAGGGCTTTATACGCGATATTATTTACGGCGGGGATATAGAAAAATTTGTGGAAACGGACATTGCGTTCGGTGGTATAGACAGTCTGTCCTTGCCGAGTGTGCCTTGCATGCAAACCGCGGTATCGCACGAATATATCGAGCAGACAATGGCAGAGTGCGGCAGCTTCGGCACGGTTTTTATCTGCGGAGAGTATTCTGCGCTTAAAAAATACAAAAATGCGCAAAGGCTGAATGTGGAGCTGTTTGTGCTGACAGCCAGAAACGCCGCCTCGTGCATACTTGTCGCGCCCAATGCGGAGGTCGATTTAAGCGGCTATAAAAGAATTATACTTCTGGACGGCGGGGCGATAAAGCTGCCCGCGCTAAGCGGCAGAAGTGTAGAGGTTGCCGCGGCGGCTGTTCCCGAATATATCCGCGGCTTGTCGTGTAAAAGAGAGGAATTGTTGAAGCTTTTTGCAACGCTTGCCGCAAACGAGAACGGAATTGAAGGCGCCTCGGCAGAGGAGGTCGCAAAAAATAATAATTTGGGCTTTTCGCAAGCTCAGGTATACTTTGCGTTGAAGGTATTTTTACAGCTGGCGCTTGTTTCCTTTGCGGACGGCAGACTTAAAATAATGCGCGGTGTAAAAAGCGATTTGAAAAATTCCGCTATCTACAATGCGGTAATGAAAATGCAGACGGGGCTGGAATGATGGAAGTGCTTGAAAAAATTAAAAAAAATTATCTGGCTGAGGACGGCGAGCTGCTGTTTTCGGCTTATAAATATGCCGAGGAAATGCACAGCGGTCAAAAGCGCGCCTCGGGCGAGCCGTATTTCACTCACCCGTGCGCCGTTGCGGAAATTTTAATCGACCTCGGTCTTGATACGCCTACGGTTGCCGCCGCTTTTTTGCATGACGTGGTGGAGGATACGCCCGCCACGGACGAGGATATTCAACGCAGGTTCGGCAAGGAAATTATGACGCTTGTCGACGGTGTTACA
This sequence comes from uncultured Christensenella sp., assembly GCA_910587015.1. Taxonomy (GTDB): domain Bacteria; phylum Bacillota; class Clostridia; order Christensenellales; family Borkfalkiaceae; genus Coproplasma. Next base: position 157,308 of record CAJUME010000015.1, on the reverse strand, counting down.
AAGCTCGATAAAATACATTTTCAGACGCACGAGGAGGAAGACGCGGAAAATTTCAGAAAAATTTTCGTTGCAATGGCAAACGATGTCCGCGTTATCATAATAAAATTAGCCGACAGACTGCATAACATGCGCTCGCTGAACTTTTTATCGAACGAAAGACAGCAGAGAATTGCAAGGGAAACGCTTGAAATTTATACCCCGCTTGCGGGCAGACTGGGTATATCGCAAATCAAATGCGAACTTGAAGACTTGTGCCTTAAATATATCGACCCCGAGGCTTACGAATACCTCGTAACGAATATCCATCAGGAATTGGAGGAGCGCAAAAGCTTTGTAGATTTTGTGGTGGAGCAGATTAAGGAAATTTTAAAGGAAAGCAATATCGAGGGCGAGGTCATCGGCCGCCCCAAGCACTTCTACTCTATTTACCGCAAAATGAAAAATCAGGGCAAGACGCTCGACCAGATTTACGATGTTACCGCTGTCCGCGTTATCGTCAGCGGTATTGACGAATGCTATGAAATTTTAGGTAAAATTCATAAGCAGTGGAAGCCCGTTCCGGGAAGAATTAAGGACTATATCGCAATGCCCAAGCGCAATATGTACCAGTCGTTGCACACAACGGTCGTTACGAATTTCGGACAGTTTTTCGAAATTCAGATACGAACGGTAGAAATGCACAAAATGGCGGAGTACGGCATTGCCGCGCACTGGAAGTATAAGGAAAAAAAGACTTCCGAAAATAATTTCGATGCGCGTCTGTCCTGGATACGCGACGTTATGGACTGGCAAGGCAGTCTTAACGAGTCTAAGGACTTTGTCGACAGCCTTAAAAACGATTTATACGATAACGAACTGCTGGTATTTACCCCTCACGGCAAGGTAATTTCTCTGCCGCTGGAAGCCACGCCCGTCGACTTTGCGTACGCAATTCATTCCGAGGTAGGCAATAAATGCGTCGGCGCAAAGGTGAACGGCAAAATCGTTGCGCTCAATTCCTCGCTGTCCACGGGCGACGTGGTAGAAATTCTTACCCAGTCCAACGGCCGCGGCCCCTCGTGGGACTGGCTTAAATTCGTAAAATCGGGCTCTGCACGCGCTAAAATACGGCTCTTCTTCAAGAAGGAAATGAAGGAGGAGAACGTAAAAACGGGCAAAGCCATGCTCGAAGCCGAGGCTCGCCGCCGCGGGTACAATCTTAATGACATTCTTACGGAAAGCTCCTTCAAAAAGCTTTCCAACAAGCTTGTTTTCAGCTCTGTCGATGAAATGATGGCATCGGTCGGCTATGGAGCGGTGGGCGTCAACCAGATAATTTTCAAGCTGATTGACTATTATAAAAAGGAAATTCCCAAGCCTGTCGAGGTTATCGATTCGGGAAAGCTTAAGCATACGCCCGCGGGCAGTGTAACCATTAAGGGCATGGGCGGACTTCTTGTTCGCTTTGCGCACTGCTGTAACCCCGTCCCCGGCGACGATATAGTCGGCTTTGTTTCGCGCGGGAGAGGGGTTATTGTCCACAGAACAGATTGCCCCAACCTTGCGGACATCGATAAAAACCGTTTGCAGTCCGCGCAGTGGACGGGCTTGGTAGAAACGGAATTCGTTGCGGGCATAAAGGTGATAGGCGACAACTGCGAAGGGCTTGCCGCAGAGGTGTTTGCGGAAATTTCTTTAATGCATTTATCGTTAACTCAGGTCAACGGCAGAGTAAATAAGGATAAGAACGCCGAAATCGATTTGCGCATTAAGCTTAACAAGCGTTCGGATATAGATTTGCTTATGAACAGACTTAAACGCAACAAGCATATTATCGACGTTTTCAGAACAACAAACTGATGAAAATTATCAAGGCAGAGCCGAGCGGTTTCGGCAGTAATACCTATATTCTTACCGCCGACAATAAAAATGCCGTGGTAATCGACCCCTCGCAAACGGATATTACAGACGTTTTAAAAAGTCACGGGCTTGTCTGCAAAAGCGTTTTGCTGACGCACGGACATTTTGACCATGTGGGTGGTTGCAACGTGCTTTTTGAGGGCGGCGCGCAAATTTATTGCGGGGAAGAGGAAAAGGACAATATTTTCAGCGGGGAATATCTCGGTATTTTCGGCGGAGTGTACGTTCCGCACTTCGAAATTTTTAAAACCGTCAGGGATAACGAGCAGCTTACGCTTTGCGGAATAGACTTTAAGGCTATCCATACCGCGGGGCACACCGCGGGCAGTATGTGCTATATTGCAGGCAATAATATTTTTTCGGGCGATACGCTTTTTTGTTGCGGCATCGGCAGATGCGATTTGCCCACGGGCAATATGGCAAAGCTTTTGCAAAGCTTAAAAATGCTTAAAGCGCTTGAAGGCGATTACAATGTATATTGCGGTCACGGCGAGGACACTACGCTTGATTTCGAGCGGTTTCATAATCCTTATTTAAGGTAATTTATGCTTAATACAAACAGTGAATATCTGCGTTCGGAAATTATGGACGTTATACGCGCTTTCGGTGCGGAGGAGGAAGACTTCACGCACTATTTTTCTTGCGCGTGCGGTAAGTTTTATAATGCAATAGAATACAACGGCGGGTTTTACGACTTTGAGGAGGAGTACGGCGAAGAGGACGAAATTGTTTTCAAACGCCTTGCAAAAAGGTCGTGCAAGCTTGCTTTTTATAAGGTGCTGTCGCAGTTTAAGGGCGGACTTGCGTGGGGCGCGCTTACGGGCATACGCCCTACTAAAATTGCTTATATGGAAAAGTCCGCCGAGCGCGATTTTAAAGAGCTTTTTAAAAAGCTTTGCGTAATTGACCCCAACATATCATTGATTGAACGCGTTTTAACCGCGCAACAGGGCATATATGAAAAGGGCGGGCAGGACTTGTTTGTCAGCTTGCCGTTTTGTCCTACAAAATGCGAGTATTGCTCGTTTATAACCGCGCCGATAGATAAAACGCGTCAATACGTAGACGAATATATAAGCTGTCTTATAAAAGAATTACATTCCGTTAAGCCGTTTTTAAAGAATTTGCGCAGTATTTATATCGGCGGAGGCACTCCCTTTGTGCTTGAACCCGAGCAATTGACCCCCATATATGCCGCAATTAACGATATTTGCGGTACAAATTGCGAGTACACCGTCGAGGCGGGCAGGCCCGACGTTTTCACCGAAGAAAAACTGAAAATTTCCAAAGATTACGGCGTTAACAGAATTTGCGTCAATCCGCAGTCCTTCAACGATAAAACGCTTGAAGCGATAGGCAGAAAGCACACCGCCGCGCAGACAGTAAAAGCTTACGAAATGGCGGCAAAGTACGGCTTTGACATAAATATAGATTTAATCGCGGGGCTTGCCGAAGAAACTCCCCAAGACTTCGAATATTCGCTTGATAAAGCAATTTCATTAAACCCTGCTAATATAACGGTGCATACGCTTTCCTTAAAATCCGGCGCAAAGCTTAAAGAGAACACTAAACGACTCAACGTTTCAGGTATTAACGAAATGATAATGCTTTCCCGCGAAAAACTTACGCAGGCCGGGTACGAGCCGTATTATCTGTATAGGCAGAAATATCAGGCGGGCGGTCTTGAAAACGTCGGCTGGGCGAAGAAAGAGAAAGCGTGCGTTTACAATATCGACGTTATGGAAGAAATTTCGGATAATATCGCTGTTGGCGCAAACGCAATTTCAAAGCGCTTTTATGGCGACGAGGACAGAATCGAGCGTTACGGCTCGCCCAAAGATTTACCGACTTATATTCAAAAGCTTGATAAAATAATCGAAGAGAGAAACAAGCTGTTTTCAGACATAGCTTCAAACAGGTGCGACTAAAATGAAAAAATTTTTAACAATAGCAATAACTTTTGTTTTAATGCTCGGTTGTGTGTTTATGTCAGCGTGTTCGGAAAAATCAAATGCAACATATGATGAAGAATTGATAAGAAAAAACTATGCCAAGGAAATGGAAGCCGAACATGATAAAACAAGAGTACATCCCGTAGAGATTCCTGATAATGCGCAAACCGTAGAAGTTGACGGAATTATCTATGATGTTTTTCGGGACAGTAGTATTTATGACGCGATTTGGAGATTTACAAATCATCCGGAGACTTATAGCGGTACGGGGAATTTTATTCTTGCAAATGATATACAGTGGATGGGTATGTATAACTATTATGATATCGGAAGTAAAAGTCACCCGTTCAATGGAAGATTTTACGGAAATAATTATAAAATCAAAGATTGCTATTCCGCTATCGAATCTGGAATATTTACATATATAGAAAATGCCGTAATACAAAATGTAATATTTTCAGCATCTCAAGGCGATTATCAAAAAACCTCTCGTTTTGCTAATACTCTTGTGAACTATGCAAAGAATTCTGTAATAAAAGATTGTATTAATTATTTTCAGGAAGATAGTGCTTGTTATAATAGTACTTTTAAAAAATCTAGCCGAGAGGGACATTTTATCGGAACGGTAGTTGATTGTGAAATAATAGGATGTGAAAACTATGCAGATAGGGTGTTTAATTATAATGGCGGAATGGTTATAACGGCTTATGGTGATACGATAATCAGCGGCTGCAAAAATTACGGAAATTTTGTTAGGCGCCCTGAGCGTATAAGAGAATATGATACGATAGAATACGAAGCGTATAATGACAACGACGACAAATATGCTATAGGCGGAATAGCAGGAGAGATTTACGGGAATGTAAAAGTAAAGGATTGCGTTAATTACGGACATATCGCGGGGCTGACGCGTATGGGAGGAATAGTAGGAAGCGCAGTCGATTTGGACATTGCTAATACGATAGGTTCCTATTATTGGATAAATTATTTTATAGCTGGCGGCTCGTATACGGAAGATTATAACGTACAGTCTGCAAGTAATTATTGGGCAAATCAAGTAATAGAAAATTGTGTTAATTACGGAAATATATATTTAAATAAAACAGCAGAAAAAGATAACAAAATAAAAAATGTTTTCAACAGCTATTTTACGAATGATGTGTATTGTATAGGCGGTATAGCGGGTTCGGCAACGAAAGTAATAAATTGTGAAAATTACGGAAATTTTAACGGTTTTGAGAGCTTTGACGAAGGGATAAATGTAGATTATTGCGGCGGTATAGTCGGATTTACCGTGCAAGCGGATAATTGTACCAATACTGGAACAATGGTTATTCAGAAAGGTAAAGCCAGCAATGTCGGAAATATTTACGGTTTTTTGATTGGTAATTAAGTTTTAGCCGACAAACTTTTTATATTTAACCTAATCAAAACATTTGCAATTCGGCTAATAATGTGCTAAACTTACTTATGTTACGGCTACAAGGCAACGCGAACACTCAACGCCTGACTTTGTTGCCCGCAAATATTTCCATAGGAGGATAAATTAAATGGAAAAGCAGGAAATTATCGCAAAATACGGTCTTAAGGAAGGCGACACGGGTTCGCCCGAAGTGCAGATTGCACTGTTGACGGAGAGAATCAACCACCTCAACGAGCACCTTAAAGAGCACATTCACGATAATCATTCCCGCCGCGGACTTTTGAAAATGGTCGGCCGCAGACGCGGTCTTTTGGACTATTTGAAGAGCAAGGACATCGAAAGATACCGTGCAATAGTCGCTGCGCTGGGATTAAGAAAGTAATTGAAAATTGAGCGGGTAAGTTTTTTCTCGCTCTTTTTTTCTTTAAATAAGTAAAAATTTTAGTCTGTAACGGGAGTTACAGGCACAAGAACAGAAGGAGATTTGGATATGAATTTCAAAAAATTTACACTCAAAGTCGGCGGCAAGGATGTTGTTGTAGAAACGGGCAAGTATGCCGAACAGACCAACGGCTCGTGCGTGGTAAGATGCGGCGAAACCGCGGTTCTGGTTTCGGTATGTATGTCTGCCGCACCCCGCGACGGTATGGACTTTTTCCCTTTGCAGGTTGACTATGACGAGAAAATGTACTCAATCGGTAGAATCCCCGGCGGCTTCAAAAAGCGCGAGGGCAGGGCAAGCGACAAGGCTATTTTAACTGCAAGACTTATCGACAGACCTCTCCGTCCGCTTTTCCCTAAGGGGCTTTTCAACGACGTAGTAGTTACCGCGCAGGCAATTTCGGTTGAGCCCGACGTTTCGCCCGAGCCTTTGGCAATGATAGGTTCGTCTGTTGCGCTTGCAATTTCCGATATCCCTTGGGCAGGCCCCACGGGTTCGGTAGTAGTCGGAATGGTTGACGGCAAGTACGTTATCAATCCCGACCTTGCACAGCGCGAAAAGAGCGATATTCATTTGAATTTGGCGGGCACTAAGGACGCTATTTTGATGATTGAAGCGGGCGCAAACGAAGTAACCAACGACGAAATGGTCGGCGCAATCACCTTCGGCTTTGAAGAAATAAAGAAGATTTGCAAGTTTATAGAAGAGAAAATCGTCCCCGAAGTCGGCAAACCCAAGCTTGAAATCGAGCTTTACCATATCCCCGGAGAGCTTGACAAGGTCGTCCGCGAGTATGCAAGCGCGAAAATCGACTGGGCTATCGACACGTTCGACAGACAGGAAAGAGAAAGACGCCAGAACGAAGCGGAAGCTGAAATTTTAGAACATTTTGCAACTATTTATCCCGACAACAAGCGCGAAATTAAGGACAGCCTTTACTATCTGACCAAGGAAAAGGTTCGCGCAAAGATATTCGACAAGGGTATCCGCCCTGACGGCAGAGGACTGAAAGACGTCCGCCCCATATGGTGCGAAAGCGGAGTTCTTCCCCGCGTGCACGGCTCGGCGGTGTTCACAAGAGGACAAACCCAAACGCTTACAACCTGTACTTTGGGTATGCTTACCGAAGCGCAGAAGCTTGAAGGTCTTGACGAAGAAACTTCAAAAAGATATATGCATCAGTACAACTTCCCCGGCTATTGCACGGGCGAGGCTAAGGCATTGCGTTCCCCCGGCAGACGCGAAATCGGTCACGGCGCACTTGCAGAGCGCGCTCTCATTCCCGTGCTTCCCGACGAGGACAGCTTCCCCTATGCAATAAGAGTGGTTAACGACATTCTTTCGTCGAACGGTTCGTCCTCGATGGCTTCCGTGTGCGGTTCTACAATGGCGCTTATGAACGCCGGCGTACCCATCAAAGCGCCCGTTGCAGGCGTTGCTATGGGACTTATCAAAAATCAGGAAACGGGCGACTTCAAGGTGCTTACCGATATTCAGGGACTTGAAGACTTCCTCGGCGATATGGACTTTAAGGTTGCGGGCACCACAAAGGGTATTACCGCAATTCAGATGGATATTAAAATCAAGGGCATTTCCGAAGAGATTATGCACACCGCAATCAATCAGGCGAACGAGGGCAGACAGTTCATTCTTTCCAAAATGCTTGAAGTTGTTCCCGAGGTTGCGCCCAAGCTTTCCGTTTACGCTCCCAAGATTATCAGCTTTGAAATCGACCCCGACAAAATCGGCGACGTTATCGGTAAGCAGGGCTGCGTAATCAAGAAGATTATGGAAGAAACGGGCACGGAAATCGAATTCAACAGCGACGACAGCGGCCGCGGATATATTTCCTGCGTAGGCCCCGCAGAAAACGCTGAAAAGGCAAAGGCGATAATTTTAAGCATTGCGCACGACCCCGAAATCGGCGATATGTTCGTGGGCACGGTTGTAAGAATTATGAACTTCGGCGCATTTGTAGAGTTTGCCCCCGGCAAGGACGGAATGATTCATATCTCCAAGCTTTCGGACAAGCGTGTTGACAAGGTAGAGGACGTTGTAAAAATCGGCGATGTTGTCAAGGTCGAAATTATCAAAATCGGCGACAAGGGCATCGATTTAAGACTTCTTGAAAAATTATCATAAAATTCACAAAAAATTGTTAATGAGCGGCTTTTAACCGCTCATTATTTTTTTTGCCTATATCGTTGAAATTTGTAAATTACGGTAGTATAATAGCTTTACTGCATTTTTACGAGGGGTATAAGATATGACTGATTTATCTGCTTTATTGCTTGCGGCAAATTACATAATTCCCGTTGCTTGCGGCGTGGCGGCGCTGGTTGCGCTTGTCGCTGTTGCTTTATTCGTTACGCTTGCTATGCGTAAAAAGAAAAAATCCGCGCAAGCCGAACAGCCCGCCGTTGAGGTAACGGTTGAGCAGCCCGTACAACAGGTTGAAGAACAAGCCGCAGAGGACGAAACCGAGGACGCTGACGACAGCGCCGTTGAACCCGAGGAAGAACCCGAGGAGGAGTATGAGGAGGCGCCTCAAAGAACGGCAAAGCGCATTGACGGCGCAATCCGCTATATAATAATCAAGTACAACAAAAGCTTTACGGCAAAGCTTATTCAGTCCGACGACGAAGTAAAAAGCTATTATTCGGCGCTTAAAAACGAGCTTTTATCCTATGACGGCATTAAAAGCCGCATAAGCTGGAAGGGCGAAGCCTTTTATTGCGGCAGAAAAACCTACGCAAAGCTTGCCATAAGGGGCAAATGCGTGTGCCTTTTCCTTGCGCTTAATGCAAAGGACTATGCAGAAACCAAATACAAGGTTGACGATATGTCCGAGGTTGCCGCATACGAAAAAATTCCTTGTCTTTACCGCATAAAGAACGACAGACGGCTTAAATACTCGGCAGACCTTATCTCCGCCGCAATGCAGGGTCGCGAAAAGCGTGACGTATATACCGAAACCGACTTTGCAAAGCAATACCCGTATGAAAAGATAGAGCCGCTTATCGAGCGTAAGCTTGTGAAGGTTCTTACGGAGGAAGACGCAAAAAGCGGCGACGTTTTCAAACCCAGAGACGCTGTAACGGTAAGCGAGGCGGCGGAGCTTATGCAGGACGAAATAGCAGTGGCGCTTATTGAAGAGGCGGAAGAGCTTTCCGACAAAACAAAATTCGATATAGTCAATATCGATACCTTAAGCAAATGCTTTGCGGACGGTGAAACAGTTACTATCGAGGAGATAAAAAAGCGTGTTTTAAGCTTTTCCAAAAAAGCAACCGCGGTTAAGGTGCTTGCGAGGGGCAGGCTCGATAAAAAGCTGTATGTCATTGCGGACAGCTATTCAATAGAAGCGGCGAAAATGATACTGCTTACGGGCGGCAATGCCGTAAAAAAGAAAAACGCTTAAATACAGTAATGTAGTAGAGGTCCATTTTCAATGAAAAAAATATTTATAACGATAGTTGCTTGCTTAATGGCTATTTTAACTTTAACGTTAACTGCTTGTGATGACAATAAACACCCTATCTGGTGTTATTTCGATATTGTTAATCCCGAAACAGGCGAACATTTAGTGAAAGCAGACTATGATTCTTATGAAGACGCTTATTTAACGTATGACGGAGAACAGAAACAATTAGATATTAAAGTTAGAAGGCGTGATAATAATAAGCAAGTTTTAATAGACGGGTGGTCGGCTAAAATTACCTATGTAAATCCTAATACGGGTAAATATGAGTACGATAAACCGTTTATGCGTGAACGTGGCGAGTATTATTTTAGAATATGGGAATTTGAATATGATAACTGTAAATATAGACTTTTTCGTCCTGGCAACGTAAAAGTTTATATTCAATAGTAAATTAAAAATTATCACTATAAAAAACCGCCCCGATTAGGCGGTTTTTTGTTGCCGCAAAACAAAAACAAAAGTTTATTTTTTAGCAAAAACTCCGCTCAAACAGTTGTAAATATTTAAAAAAAAGGTTATAATTTCAATAGATATGAAATTCGAGCTGCAATCAAAATTTAAGCCCACGGGCGACCAGCCGCACGCGATAGAAAGCCTTACGGAGGGCGTTCTGGACGGTATCCGCACTCAGGTGCTTGTCGGCGTTACGGGCAGCGGTAAAACGTTTACCATGGCAAACGTCATAAACAACGTTAACCGCCCCGCGCTGGTTATCGCGCACAATAAAACGCTTGCGGCACAGCTTTGCAACGAGTTTAAGGAATTTTTCCCTAAAAACCGCGTTGAATATTTCGTATCCTATTATGATTATTATCAGCCTGAAAGCTATATCCCCTCAACGGATACCTATATCGAGAAGGATATGAGCCTGAATGACGAAATCGACAAGCTGCGTAACTCTGCCACAAGCTCGCTTGGCGAGCGGGAGGACGTTATAGTGGTTGCCTCGGTCAGCTGTATTTACGGACTTGGCGCGCCCGAGGAATACTTCCGCCTTGCAATCTCTCTTCGTCCCGATATGGAAATGGAGCGGGACGCGCTTTTGAGAAAGCTTGTGGAAATTCAGTACGCCCGCCGCGATATAGATTTTCAGCGCTCGTCCTTCCGCGTTCGCGGCGATACGGTGGAAATTTTTCCCGCAAGCAATTCCGAGGTTGCAATACGCGTTGAATTTTTCGGCGACCAGATAGAAAGAATTTGCGAGGAGGACGCGCTTACGGGCAATATTATTTCCGAATTAAAGCATGTTTTGATATTTCCCGCAAGTCAGTACGCTGTCGGCTCCGACAAAATGCAGAGCGCACTTTCCATGATTGAGCGTGATATGCATGACGAGGTAAAGGCGTTCCGCGACAGCGGCAAGCTGTTGGAGGCGCAAAGGCTTGAACAGCGCGTGACCTACGACCTTGAAATGATGCGAGAAATAGGATATTGCAGCGGCGTTGAAAATTACAGCCGTTACTTTGACGGCAGAAGCGCGGGCGAGCCGTCCTTTACGCTTTTAGACTACTTCCCCGCGGGCAAATTTCTTGTATTTATTGACGAAAGTCATATGACAATTCCGCAGATACGCGCAATGTACCACGGCGACCGTTCCCGAAAGGACAACCTTGTAAATTACGGCTTCCGCCTTAATGCGGCGTACGATAACCGCCCTTTGAGGTTTGAGGAGTTTGACGAACGCGTTCCCCAGCTGATTTGCGTTTCCGCAACCCCCGCGCCGTATGAAATGGAGCAGGCGGGCAACGTGGTGGAACAGCTTATCCGTCCCACGGGCTTAATCGACCCCGAGGTGGAAATTCGTCCCACCAAAACCCAGATAGACGATTTGCTTGGCGAAATAAATGGCGTTATTTCGGGCGGCGGGCGCGTGCTTGTAACCACAATGACAAAGCGTATGGCGGAAAGCCTTACCGATTATTTAAAGGAGCACAATTTAAAGGTGCGCTATATGCACAGCGACATTGACGCATTGGAGCGTATAGACATTATAAACGGTCTGCGCAGCGGCGAGTTTGATGTGCTTTGCGGTATAAACCTTCTGCGCGAGGGGCTTGACCTGCCCGAGGTTAAGCTTGTGGCTATTTTAGACGCGGATAAGGAGGGCTTTTTGAGGAGCGAAACCTCGCTTGTGCAGACAATCGGCCGCGCCGCAAGAAATGCCGATGGCAGAGTAATAATGTACGCCGATACCATTACGGGCAGTATGCGCAGAGCGATAGACGAAACCAACCGCCGCCGCAAAATTCAGTCCGATTATAATAAAGAGCATGGAATAATCCCCAAAACAATAATAAAGGAAGTAAAAAATGCCATAGGCATTACGGGCAAAAAGAATATCGGCAACGACATAAAGCTTGCGGATATTCCCGCGGAAATAGAAAAGCTGAAGGCGCTTATGAAGGTTGCCTCTGCACAGCTTGACTTTGAAAAGGCAATAGAAATCCGCGACACTATTTCCGAGCTGAGAAAAAAACTTTTAAAAAGCAAAAAATCGTGATTTATATATGAAAGAAGAAATTTTTATAAAAGGCGCAAGAGAGAACAATTTAAAAAACATAGACGTGCATATCCCGCGTAATACGCTTACCGTATTCACGGGCTTGTCGGGCAGCGGCAAATCGACGCTCGCCTTCGATACAATTTTTGCCGAGGGGCAAAGACGGTATATAGAAAGTCTTTCCTCCTATGCAAGGCAGTTTTTAGGTCAGATGGAAAAGCCCGATGTAGAGCTTATTGACGGGCTTTCTCCCGCAATTTCAATCGACCAGAAAACCACCTCGCACAATCCGCGTTCAACTGTGGGAACGGTTACCGAAATTTACGATTATTTCCGTCTTTTGTTTGCAAGGGTGGGTATTCCGCACTGCCCGCAATGCGGCAGAGAAATCCGCCGTCAGTCCGTCGACGAGATTGCAGACAGAGTTATGGCTATGCCCGAGGGCAGTAAAATTCTGATTGAGGCGCCCGTATTCCGCGGAAAAAAGGGCGCGTTCGAAAAGGAGCTTGCCTCCTACAAAAAAAGCGGCTATGCAAGGGTGAAAATAGACGGAATTATCTACGATTTGCAGGAAGAAATCCGTCTTGAAAAGAATATCCGTCATAATATTTCGGTCGTAATCGACAGACTTGTGATAAAGGACGGCGTTTTAAAGCGCCTTACCGACAGTCTTGAAAACGCCTTACAGCTTGCAAACGGGCTTGTTGTAATCGACTGCGAGGGCAATGAAGAGCTGTTTTCCTCTAATTACGCGTGCCCCGACTGCGGAATTTCCATTGAAGAAATCGAGCCGCGCTTGTTTTCCTTCAATACGCCATGGGGCGCGTGTCCCGAATGCTCGGGGCTCGGCTTTAAGCAGACCGTTGACCCCGACCTGATTTGCCCCGATAAATCTAAGACGCTTAGAGAAGGCGCAATAAAAATCAGCGGCTGGAATCTGGAATCCTCCACAATGACGCAAATGTACCTCAACGCGCTGTCAAAGGTGTACGGCTTTTCGCTTGACGTGCCCGTAAGCGAGCTGCCGGAGGGCATTTACGATATGCTTATGTTCGGCAACAACGGCGAAAGAATAGAAATGAGCTACAGCGCCTACCATTTTACGGGCAGCTACGAAAAGTCGTGGGAGGGCTTTGCAACAAATTTACAGCGCAGATACACGCAAACTACCTCGGAAAGCGTCAAATGGGACATTGAAAGGTATATGCGCACCTCCGACTGCGACGTCTGCCACGGAAAGCGCCTTAAAAAGGAGGCGCTTGCGGTTACTGTAGGCGGCAAAAGCATTGCTGATATTTGCGCCTTGCCCGTGGACGATTTGAAGGCGTTCAGCGATTTCAGCTTTTTTAACGCGACCGAGCATATGATTGCCGACAGCATTATAAAGGAAATAGACAGCCGTATCAGCTTTTTGCAGAATGTCGGTCTTGGCTATTTAACCTTGTCGCGAAGCGCGGCAACTCTTTCCGGCGGAGAAAGTCAGCGCATAAGGCTTGCCACGCAGATAGGCAGCGCTTTGACGGGCGTACTGTACATTCTTGACGAGCCGAGCATAGGTCTGCACCAGCGCGATAACGAAAAGCTTTTAAAGTCGCTTTTGGGCTTGCGCGACCTCGGAAATACGCTGATTGTAGTCGAGCATGACGAGGACACTATGCGCGCGGCTGACTATATAGTTGACATAGGCCCCAAGGCGGGCGTGCACGGCGGCGAGGTCGTTGCAAGCGGTACGCTTGAGGATATTATGAACGAGCCGCGCTCGATAACGGGCGAATTTCTTTCGGGAAAGAGAAAAATCGAGGTGCCTCGGGTAAGACAACAGCCTGACGGCAGATTTTTAAGGGTTAAAAATTGCAGACAGAATAACCTTAAAAATATCAACGTTGATATACCCGTAGGGCTTATAACGGCTGTTACGGGCGTTTCCGGCAGCGGAAAATCGAGCTTTGTAAACGAAATTGTCTATCCGTATCTTGCAAACAAGCTTAACAATGCGCGCAGACTTTCCGGCAAATGCAACGGCTTCGAGGGTGTGGAGTACTTCGATAAGGTCATTTCCATAGACCAGCAGCCTATCGGCAGAACGCCGAGAAGCAACCCAGCAACCTATACGGGTGTTTTTACAATGATAAGAGATTTGTTCGCGGCCACTCCCGATGCAAAGGAAAGAGGGTACAAGAGCGGGCGCTTTTCGTTCAACGTTGCGGGCGGCAGATGCGAGCACTGTCAGGGCGACGGAATTATTCAGATAGAAATGCACTTTCTGCCCGACATTTACGTCCCCTGCGAGGTTTGCGGCGGCAAGCGGTATAACCGCGAAACTCTTGAAGTAAAATACAAGGGCAAGTCCATTTCCGACGTGCTTGAAATGACGGTGGAAGAGGCGGCTGAGTTCTTCAAGCCCGTTTCCTCCATACACAACAAAATGCAGACGCTTTGCGATGTCGGGCTCGGATATATAAAGCTCGGTCAAAGCGCGACTACGTTGTCGGGCGGCGAGGCTCAGCGCGTAAAGCTTGCGACGGAGCTTTCCAAGCGCAGTACGGGCAAAACCTTCTATATTCTTGACGAGCCGACTACGGGCTTGCACAGCTATGACGTGGCAAAGCTGATTGAAATTATTACAAGATTAAGAAGCGGCGGCAATACGGTGCTTATTATCGAGCATAACCTCGACGTAATTAAATGCGCGGACTGGCTGATTGATTTGGGTCCCGAGGGCGGCGACAAGGGCGGTACAATTGTTGCCGTGGGCAGTCCTGAGGAGGTTGCCGCGGTAGAAAAAAGCTATACAGGTCAATTCCTTAAAAAGGTCTTAAATTAAGTAATTTTTGGTTAAAAAGCGGTTGAATACCGCTTTTTATTTTGTTTGCAAGGTACTATGTCACACATAAACGGCATATTTTTGCGGCTTTCACTAAAAAAACCGACAAATCATACCTTGTATTATGCCTAAATCCATACATATAAATCAACCCTATCCTACAACAGACGGAATTTGCCCCGATGCTTACAGCCTGAGAATTGTATCGCCCGCATACGCCTCCAACGAAAGCGAGCTGAACGCAATTCTGCAATATATTTATCATTCGGTAAATTTCGAAAAGAACGGCTATAAGGAAATTGCCGATACCCTTGTCGGAATAGGCATAGCCGAAATGCATCATCTGGATATGCTTGCAAGTCTGATTTTGGCGCTCGGCGCACTGCCCGTGTATGCGCAGTATCCGTCCACATGCTTCAATTTCTATTCCGCAAAATATGTCGCTTATTCCCGCTCGCTGAAAAACATGCTCGAGGACGATATAATAGGCGAAAGGCACGCCATTGCGGGCTATGAAAAAATGCTGAAATGCCTTAAAAACGAGCAGGTTAAGGCGATAATTTCAAGAATTATCGAGGACGAACGGCTGCACCTTGCAACGCTTGAAAAAATTTTGAGCGGGTTTAAATGTTGACAGCGTAGGCTTAATAATATAAAATGACTTAAAGGTCATTTTATGAATTATTCGGAATACGATGTAATAATAGTCGGCGGCGGTGCGGCGGGGCTTGCGTGCGCCGTAAGCTTGCTTAAGTGCGGCAAAAATTCTAAAATCTGTCTTGTCGACGCAGGCGAGCGCTTCGGTAAAAAGCTTGCGGCAACGGGCAACGGGCAAGGCAATATTTCAAACACGGATATGACCGCCGCGCACTTTCACGGCGGCAATATTTCCGTTGCAGAAAAAATTGCGTGCGCCAATGCCTATGACGGCGCAAAGCTTTTCGGCTGTGTTTTCGGCGCGGACGATAGGGGCAGAATTTATCCCGCGGGCAGACAGGCTTCCGCGCTTGTAGACAGTCTTTTGCATTCCTTGCGCGGCGCCGAGTGTGTTACAGGCGTTAAAATAAGCAAAATTATCAAGGGAAACGGCGGTTTTGCCGTTTATGAGGATAAAAGACTTGTCGGCAAAGCGAAATTTGTTGTGCTTTGCACCGGAGGCAAGGCGCAAAAGCAGTTTAAAACTGACGGCTCCGCATACGCGCTGGCAACCTCGTTCGGTCATACGCTTACGCCGCTGTATCCGTCGCTTGTTCAGCTTAAAACGGATACAAAGCATATAAAAGCTCTCAAAGGCATTCGCGCGGACTGTATTGTTACGGCAAGTTGTAACGGAAAAACGCTTGCAAAAGCCCGCGGCGATGTTATTTTTACCGATTACGGCGTTTCCGGCAACGCGGTATTTTCCGTGTCATCTTATATTACGGACAAGCAAAACGTAACGCTTTCGCTTGAATTTTTACCCGATTTTTCCGCCGAACAAATCGAACAAAGCATAGCCGTGCAAAAAGCGGCGGGCAGAGAGGAAAGCGAACTGCTTTCCGGCACCCTCCACAATCAGATAGGGCGGGCGGTTATCAAACGTGCGGGCACGGCTTCCCCGCGCGAAATAGTTAGAACACTTAAAAATTTCACGCTTGAGGTTTGCGGCAATCTCGGCTTCGACTATGCGCAGGTGACCAAGGGCGGTATAAATATGGGTGAGGTAACCGGCGTTCTGGAAAGCAGGCTTGCAAAGAATTTGTTTTTTGCGGGCGAAATTTTAGACGTTGACGGCGATTGCGGCGGATATAATCTGCAATGGGCGTTTACAAGCGGCATGACTGTTGCGCGGGAAATTTTAAACCGTCTTTAAATTGCGAATACCTATGATTAAGCGTCTTGACAATGTGAAACTGAATATTTCCGACAGCGAAAGTAAGCTGCTTGACGTTGCGCGCAAAA
Source organism: uncultured Christensenella sp. (assembly GCA_910587015.1). Taxonomy (GTDB): domain Bacteria; phylum Bacillota; class Clostridia; order Christensenellales; family Borkfalkiaceae; genus Coproplasma. The sequence goes on along the minus strand of CAJUME010000015.1, from coordinate 140,843 downwards.
ATCTGCGCGGAGAGGTTAAGCTTTTTAAAATAATTAAAAAATCTCTTGATGCGCGCGACAAAAGTAATATCCGTTGGGTATATTCGATTGCTTTTTCGGCGAATGCGGAGGAGGAGTCTAAGCCTCCGCTTGAAAAAATAAAAAACGCCCCCAAGGTTGCCGTAATCGGTAGCGGGCCTGCTGGGCTGTTTTGTGCGGTAAGGCTTATAGAGCACGGCTTTGCGCCCGTGATAATCGAGCGCGGCGAGGCGGTGGAAGCGCGCACGCAGACAACACGCAAATTTTTTGACGGCGGAGCGCTGAACGAAAATTCCAACGTGCAGTTTGGCGAGGGCGGAGCGGGAACCTTTTCCGACGGCAAGCTGAATACCCAGACGCATGACGGCTTAAACCGTGACGTGCTTGAAATTTTTCAGCGTTTCGGCGCCCCGAAGGAAATTCTCTATTTAAACAAACCGCACATTGGCAGTGATAAGCTGTTCGGCGTGCTTCAAAATATCAGAAAATTCATAACCGAAAACGGCGGCAGCTATCTTTTTAACACTGTTTTTTGCGGCTTTACTTCCAAAAACGGTGCAATTTCTTCGTTATTGCTTAAAAATACGGTCAGTGGCGAAGAGTTCGAAATGCAAACGGACTGCGCTGTCGCGGCGTTGGGGCATTCCTCCCGAGATACCTTTGAAATGCTTGCAAAAAGCGGCATTGCAATGGAGCCGCGCGACTTTGCCGTAGGCGTGCGTATAGAGCACCTTGCGGACAGTATTAGTCTTGCGCAGTACGGCAAGGATTTTAAGCTGTTGCCGACGGCAGATTACAAGCTTGTATCTCACGCGCACGCGCGTACTGTATTTACCTTTTGTATGTGCCCCGGCGGCGTTGTTATTCCCGCCGCAAGCGAGAACGGCGGGGTTGTCGTGAACGGTATGAGCTTATACGCCCGCAACGGCAAAAATTCTAATTCTGCGCTTATGGTGCAGATGAAGAGGGAGGATTTCGGCAACGGCTTGTTTGACGGTATGAATTTTCAGCGCGAAATCGAGCGCCGTGCGTTTAACGTTGGCGGAAAAGGCTATAAGGCGCCCGTTCAGCTGTACGGCGATTTTGCAAGGGACAGAACTTCCTCCGCTTTCGGCGAGGTTGAACCGAGCTACGCATGCGGAACGGCGTTTGCGCCGCTTGCAGAGGTTCTGCCGCAAACCGCGGTGCAGGCGTTGAAGGCGGCTATTCCAGATATGGACAAAAAATTGCGCGGCTTTGCCTCGCCCTCGGCAATTCTGACAGGCGTTGAAACGCGCTTCTCTTCACCCGTTAAAATTCTGCGCAACGAAAGGGGCGAAAGTGTTTCTTTAAAAGGCTTTTATCCGTGCGGAGAGGGCAGCGGCTATTCGGGCGGAATTACCAGCTCGGCGGCGGACGGGCTTGCCGCGGCGGAAAAAATTTTCATAAAATATAAAAATCATTAGATTTTCATATTCTTAACACAAACCGCCGCTATAATGTAAGCATAAACAAACGGCATACACTCAACTTTTTTTCATATTCTCTCTGAGAAAGCCGCGCCTTGTAAGGCGCGGCCTTCTTACTTTTAAGGTTAAACCGTTTCAACGTTAACAAGATTGCTGTTACCGCTTTTGCCGTTGGGCGTGCCGCCCGTAAGCACTATTTTATCGCCCTTTGCAACCATTCCGCTCTCTATCGCGGCGCGCTTTGCATAATGGAACAAAACGTCTACAGAATAGAATTCCTCGCTCATTACGGGCGTAACGCCCCAGCTGAGGGCAAGCTTTCTGTAAGCGAGCTCTTCCGTAGTCATGCCTATTATGTCAATCATGGGACGGAAGCGGGAAACCGTTCTCGCCGTGCCGCCCGTGCGGGTGCACACAACTATTACCTTTGCGCCTATATCGTGCGCAAGCGTGCATGCGGAGTGCGCCAGCGCCTCCGATAATTTGGTTATTTTATAGTCCTTTTCCGCTATATGCGCTATGTAGTTGGTGTTTTGCTCGGCTTGCATTGCTATTTTGGACATAGCCTTAACCGCTTCCACGGGGTATGCGCCCGCCGCAGTTTCGCCCGAAAGCATAATAGCGGAGGAGCCGTCGTAAACCGCATTCGCTACATCGGAAATTTCCGCACGGGTGGGGCGGGGTTGCTTTATCATGGATTCCAGCATTTCGGTTGCGGTTATGCTGCGCTTGCCGCAGATTCGGCATGCGTTGATTATGGTTTTCTGAATGCTGGGCAGCTCCTCAAACGGCACCTCAACGCCCAAATCTCCGCGCGCAACCATTATACCGTCGCTGACCTTTAAAATTTCTTCAAGATTATTGACGCCCGCGCGGCTTTCGATTTTTGCGATTATTTCGATTTCACCGTCGGGTGAACCGCACTCTCTCAGCCAGTTTCTTATATCTATAACGTCCTGCGCTTTTGAAACGAAAGAAGCGGCTACAAAGTCAACGCCTTGCTCAACGCCGAATTTCAAATCCGCCTTGTCCTGCTCCGACAGATACTCCATATCAAGCAGCTTATCGGGGAAAAACATCGATTTTCTGTTCGAAAGCTCGCCGCCGACAAGCGTTTTGCAGATAACGTTCGGCTTTTCTACCTTCACGACCTCGAAAACCATAAGTCCGTTGTTCAAAAGTATTTTATCGCCTGCAAACATCTGCTCGCAAATGCCCTTGAAGGAAACGCCTACGCGCGTTTTATCGCCAACAATGTCATCGGTGGTAAAGGTGAAGGTATCGCCGTCCTTTAAGGTGATTTTTCCCTTTTCAAAGGTCTTTATTCTGAATTCGGGCCCCTTGGTATCGAGAATGATAGGCAGAGGAACCTTTTTCTGTTCTCTGACCTTTTTTATTTTTGCAATTTTTGCCGCATGCTCCTCGTGTGTGCCGTGCGAAAAATTAAGTCTTGCAACGTTCATGCCCGCATCGATAAGCTCGGACAGAATTTTTTCGCTGTCGCTTGCGGGACCAAGCGTGCAAATGATTTTTGTTTTTTTCATTGAATGCTCCTTAAGTTCGGTTTGCTGGTACTTATTTTAGAATAAACCGTCAAAAAAATCAAATAAAAACATAAATTAGTTGCCTTAAATATGTTTTGGTGTTAAAATATTTTTGATTTGAGTTAACTATACGGTCGCGGGCTGTGAAAACAGCGTGAGGAAAGTCCGAGCATCGCAGGGCAAGGGTGCCTGTTAACGGCAGGAGAAGGCGACTTCAAGGAAAGTGAACAGAAATATACCGCAGCGCTATGCTGTAAGGTTGGAATGGCGAGGTAAGAGCTCACCGTCCCCTTGGTAACAAGGGGAGCCAATTAAACCCCACCCGATGCAAGATTGGGCTATCGGCTTGCTTAAATGCAAAAGGCTGCCCGTCTGCCGACAGCCGTAAATATCGCTTGAGCTTGCGGGCGACCGCAAGGTTAGATAGATGGCCGTACAAGACAGAACTCGGCTTACGGTTAAACTCAGATTATTTTATAGGCGCCGCAGCGTAAATCCGCAGCGGCGCTTTCCCGAATAAGGTTAAAATAATAAAGGGCAAAAAATGATAATTGAAATCGAAAATCTTAAAAAATCCTTTAAGGACGTAAAAGCGGTGGACGGCATTTCGTTTAACGTGCGCGAGGGCGAGCTGTTCGCGTTTTTGGGCGTGAACGGCGCAGGCAAGTCCACTACAATCAATATTATAAGCGGCATACTTGCCAAGGACGGCGGTACCGTCAAAATCTGCGGTAACAATATCGAAACGGACGCAGACAAAATTAAAAGCGAGCTGGGAATTGTCTTTCAGAATTCTGTGCTCGATAAAAAAATGAGCGCGTATGACAATTTAAAATCGCGCGCGGGGCTGTACGGTATTTTCGGCAAGGCGTTTAAGGCTCGCCTCGAAGAGCTGACGGCACTGCTTGATTTAAAAGATATTTTAAAGCGTCCCGTAAACAAGCTTTCTGGCGGACAAAAACGCAGAATAGATATAGCGCGTGCGCTTTTCCATAACCCCAAAGTGTTAATTTTAGACGAACCTACAACGGGCTTAGACCCCAAAACGCGCATAACCGTGTGGAGTGTTGTGGAAAAGCTGAGAAAGGAACAGGGGCTTACGGTGTTTTTAACCACGCACTATATGGAGGAGGCGGCTACTGCCGATTACGTAGTCATTCTGGATGGTGGTAAAAAGGTTGCCGAGGGTACCCCGCACGACTTGAAAAACGCATACGCAAGCGATTTTGTCAAGCTTTACAAGCATATTGACGAAGCTGAAAAATATTTTGCCGCACTCGGACTGAATGTAAAGCGTGAACGCGACTTTGTTGAAATAGAAGTTAACTCAACCGCGCAAGTCGGGCAGTTTTTTGCGGATAAACCCGAATTTTTTACCGATTTCGAGGTGTTAAAGGGCAATATGGATAACGTATTTCTTAAAGTTACGGGCAAAGACTTAAAGGAGGTGTGAAATGACTAAAATGACGGAATGTAAAAAATTAATATCGCTTGTTTCCCGCAATACAAAGTGCTATTTCAAGGATAAATTCACGTTTTTTATGTCTTTGATAACTCCGCTTATATTATTTGTACTATTTGTAACCTTTTTAAGGAACGTTTATATAGAAAGCTTCGAAAAAGCCTTTTCGGAAAACAATCTGACGGTGAATACAAAAATAATCAACGGCTGTGCGGGCGCGTGGCTTATGTCGTCTATACTCAGTGTAAGCGCGGTTACCGTTGCTTTCTGCTCGAATACCATTATGATTGACGACAAAATAAGCTCGTCTGTCAACGATTTCCGCGTTTCGCCCGTCAAAGGCACAACAATTTCGCTGTCGTACTTTATATCCAATTTTTTTGTGACGTTTACGGTGCTTATAGTCGTTATGCTTATCGGGCATATCTATCTTGCGTGCATAGGCTGGTACATTCCCGTCGGTGATACATTTATGATAATAGTCGATATAATCTGCGGCATACTTTTCGGTACACTGCTTGCGGGGGTGGTGGAAAGCTTTATCTCTACCCAGGGCGGACTTTCTGCCGTTTCCACGTTGGTTTCTTCAATGTACGGCTTTATCAGCGGCGCGTATATGCCGATTTCGTCGTTTGCAAAAGGATTGCAGAACATTTTGTCGCTTTTACCGGGGACCTACGGCATGGGAATAATGCGCAATCATTACCTAAACGGCTATATGCAAGCGTTTACGGAGGAGTTGCGCGCGGCGTCCGTCGAAGAAAGCGTAATAGACAGTGTTATAAACGGAATACGCGACAGCTTTGATGCGAACTTGTATTCATTCGGAACCAAAATCCCGCTCGGGGCAATGTACGGCATACTTTTGGGAACCTGCGCGCTTTTGCTTGTTGCATACGTTGCAATAGTTATAATAAAAAACAAAAAGAAATAGATTTGGTTTTTGAAGCAGAAGCATAAATAATTTCTTGCATAATTTTTTAAAATATAGTAAAATTAAGCAAAAATTAATATAAGGGATACAATTATGCAGCAAGAAAGATTAAAAAGCTATGCGCGGCTTATAGTAAAATGCGGTCTTAACGTTCAAAACGGACAGGAAGTAAACATTGCGTGCGGGCTTGACCAGCCCGAATTTGTGGCAATGGTGGTTGAAGAGTGCTATCTTGCGGGCGCCTCGCGCGTGAACGTAGACTGGGCGTATATGCCTGTAACTAAGCTTAACTATCAGTACAGAAGTCTGGAAACGCTTTCGGAGGTAACCGAAATAGAAAAGGCAAAGCTGCAAAGGCGGGTTGATAAGCTGCCTTGCAGGCTGTGGCTCGATTCCGACGACCCCGACGGTCTTAACGGTACAGACAGCGAAAAAATTTCCAAAGCAAATATTGCGCGCTTCCCGATTATAAAGCCCTACCGCGATGCGGTGGAAAACAAAGAGCAGTGGTGTATTGCCGCGGTTGCGGGCAAGGACTGGGCGGTTAAGGTTTTCCCCGATTTGTCGCCTGATAAAGCGGTGGAAAAGCTTTGGGAAGCGATACTAAACACCTCGCGCGTGGACGGCGACCCCGTTGCGGCGTGGAAAAAGCACAACGAAAATCTTGCAAAGCGTTGTAAATTTTTGAACGACTGCAAATTTGCACGGCTTGAATACAAAAGCGCAAACGGCACTGATTTTACGGTTGGGCTTAACGCGGTTGGCAAATTCTGCGGCGGCGGAGAAACGACTATAGGCAAAAACCGCGTTTATTTCAATCCCAACATTCCCAGCGAGGAGGTTTTTACAACTCCCGTGCGCGGACTTGCAGAGGGCAAGGTGGTTGCGACAAAGCCGCTTTCCTATCAGGGCAAGCTTATAGAAAACTTTTGGCTTCGCTTCAAAAACGGCAAGGCGGTAGAGGTGTATGCGGAGAAAAATCAGGACTTGCTGGAAAAAATGATTGCTATGGACAAGGGCGCCGCTTATCTTGGCGAGTGCGCGCTGATTGCGTACGATTCCCCCATAAACAATACGGGCATACTTTTCTATAATACGCTGTTTGACGAAAATGCAAGCTGTCATTTGGCGCTTGGCAGAGGCTTTAACGACTGCATAGAAAATTATGAAAATCTGACGGTGGAGGAGTGTGAAAAGCTTGGCGTAAACAGTTCTATGATACACGTCGATTTTATGATTGGCAGTCGAGATATGTCTATTGTGGGCGTGACGAGGGATGGAAAACGCGTGCAAATCTTTAAGGACGGCAACTGGGCAATTTAAATTGTTAATAGTATAAAAAGCGCAAAAACACGGCTAAAAGCCGTGTTTTTGCGCTTTTATTAAGTACTATGTCTGACATAAATAGCTTAAATTACCTGTAAAACGATGAATTTTAAATATTGCGTTTCGTCTGCGGAAAGCAATGCGGGGTGGTCGGGCGACTGGGTTTTTGTTTCGACGTACCTTACAATGCGCCCGCTTTCCTTTGCCGCCTCGGCAAGCATTTTCTCAAACAGATTTGCAGTCATATAATGCGAGCAGGAGCAGGTTATCAAAAATCCGCCGCTTTTGACTATTTTCATTGCCGTAAGGTTTATGTCCTTATAGCCTCGGTATGCGTCCTTTACCTCGTCTGCGGTTTTGCAGAAGGCGGGCGGATCTAAAATTACCGTGTCGAATTGCCGTTTTTCCTTTCTGAAAGTTCTTAAAACCTCAAATACGTCGCCGTGCAGGGTTTGAATGTTTTTAAAGCCGTTAAGCTTGGCGTTGTCGCGCACGTTCTGCAAGGCAAGCTCGGAAATATCGCAAGCGGTAACGCTTTGCGCAACGGTTGCCGCATTCAGTGAAAAGCCGCCGCTGTTGCAAAAGCAGTCCAAAACGTTGCCCGCGCAGTACCGCCTTGCCGTCAATCTGTTTTCCTTCTGGTCAAGGAAATACCCCGTTTTTTGCCCGTTTTTAACGTCGACAAGTATTTTTATGCCGTTTTCTTCTATTTCGCAATAGTCCGGCACTTCGCCGTAAAGGGTTTGCTTAATTTCGGGCAGTCCTTCTTTTTTGCGTACGGCTACGTCGCTTCTTTCATAAATACCTTTTGGCGCAAACAGCTTAACAAGACAGTCGCAGATAAGCTTTTTTCTTAATTCTATGCCTAAGGAAAGGCACTGCATAACAAAAATATCGCCGTATCTGTCAATAATCAGCGCGGGCAGATTGTCGCTTTCGGCAAAAACCATTCTGTAACAGCTTTTATAGTCTAATTTAATTCGGTAATCGTTCGCGGCTTTAATTCTTTCAAGATAAAACTGCTCGTTGTCCGTTTCGTTGCCGCGGATAAATACCCGCACAAGAATTTTGGAGGCGTGGTTTATATAGCCCTTGCCTATAAATCTTCCGTCGTTTGAAAAAACCGAGGCAAGCGCGCCGTTTTTGTCCTTGCCTTCGATTTTTGCCACCTCGTTGGCGTAAACCCAGCTGTGCCCCGCTACAATGCGCTTTTCTTCACCCTTTTTAAGATATATCTCGTAAGCCATAAAAATCACCTTATTTAAGTGTAGCAAAATGCAATAATATTTGCAATAAAAATTGCTTTTTATTTGCTTAAATGTTATAATTTAAAGCGTATGCGTAAATTGCTTAAATACCTTAAACATTTCAAGGCGCAGGCGGTGCTTGCCCCGCTGTTTAAATTGCTTGAAGCCTGCTTCGAGCTGTTTGTGCCAATGGTTGTCGCCGCAATAGTCGACAACGGAATAGAGGGCGGCAAAGGAGTAAGCTATGTTGTATATGCCTGCCTTATTCTGGTCGCGTTGGGTGTAATAGGTCTTATAAGTGCGGTTTCTGCGCAGTATTTCGCAGCAAAGGCCGCCGTAGGCTTTTCGAAGGAGCTCAGGCACGACCTTTTTAAAAAAATGCAGTCGCTTTCCTATAAGGATATAGACGGTCTTGGCACGGGCGGAATGATTACCCGCATGACAAGCGACGTAACTCAGGTGCAGAACGGCGTGAATATGGTTTTGCGTCTGTTTATGCGCTCGCCGTTCATAGTTTTCGGCGCCATGATAATGGCTTTCACAATCGATGTTGCCGCGGGCGGGGTTTTTGCCGCTTCAATCGCGGTTTTGTGCGCGGTGGTGTTCGGAATAATGCTAATCAGCATACCGCTCTATAAAAGGGTGCAGGGCAACCTCGACAAGGTAACCGTATCCACGCGCGAAACGCTTACGGGCGCAAGGGTTATCCGCGCATTCTGCAAGGAAGAGGACGAAATTGCAGACTATAACGCAAAAAACGAGCAGTTAACCAAATCACAGCTGTTTGTGGGCAAAATTTCCGCGCTTATGAATCCGCTTACATATGCGGTGATAAACGCGGCAATAATACTTCTTCTGTATGTGGGCGCAATTAAGGTGGACGGCGGAATGCTGACCTGCGGACAGGTTATTGCGCTGTACAATTATATGTCGCAGATACTTGTAGAGCTGATTAAGCTTGCAAATCTTATTATCACCGTCACAAAATCGTTTGCGTGTGCGGGCAGAATAAGCGAAATACTCGAAATGCAGCCCTCGTTAAAGCATTTTGCCGATAGCGGCGAGGCTTCGGCGGAAGGTGCAGAGCCGTTTATCAGGTTTGAAAACGTCTGCGTCAATTACGGCAATGCGGCGGTGGACGCATTGGAAGATATAAGCTTTTCCGTCAACCGCGGAGAAACGGTGGGGATTATAGGCGGCACGGGCGCGGGCAAGACAACGCTTGTAAATCTGTTGCCGCATTTCTATGACGCTCGCACTGGCGCAGTTTATATCAACGGCAAAAACGTCAATACATATGAGGACGAGGCCTTGCGCGGTATATGCGGAATTGTTCCTCAGCGTGCGGTTCTGTTTGCGGGCACCGTGCGCGAAAATATGCAATGGGGCAAAAACGACGCCACGGACGAGGAAATTTCCGCGGCGATAGAAACGGCGCAGGCAACAGACGTAATCAAGGCAAAGGAAAAGGGGCTTGACGAAATTGTGGAGCAGGGCGGCAAAAACTTTTCCGGCGGACAGCGCCAAAGGCTCACCATTGCCCGCGCGCTTGTAAGAAAGCCCGAAATTTTAATTCTTGACGACAGCGCCTCCGCGCTCGACTATGCAACCGACGCGGCGCTTCGGCAGTCGCTTAAAGCTCTCGATTATTCGCCTACGGTATTCATAATTTCGCAACGCACGTCCTCAATAAAGCATGCAGATAAAATTATCGTGCTTGACGGCGGCAAAATGGTCGGCTTCGGCACGCATGAAGAGCTGCTTGAAAGCAACGAAATTTACAGCGAAATTCATTATTCGCAGTTCAGAAAGGAGGGCGCGCAAAATGGCTGACGCATCTTCCGCAAAAATTTTAAAGCGCATATTAAAGCAAATGAAGGGCTACACGCTGTTGCTTGCGGTAACAATCTTTTTGGCTCTGGTTACCGTAGCAGGTACTATTGCCGTGCCGGTTTTCTTCGGTCAGGTTATAGATTTGCTCGATTTGACGAAATTTGCTTCGGTCGACTTCGGCAAAATTTTCGAAAAGTTTATAATAATAGGCGTAATAATTCTAATAACGTGCGTAGCCCAGTGGCTTATGGGTATTATAAACAACCGCATAACCTTTAATATAGTAAAGGACATTCGCGAGGAGGCGTTTGCCAAGCTGCAAAGGCTTCCCCTTAAATATATCGACGCGCACTCCTACGGCGATATTGTCGGCAGAAACATTGCCGACGTTGACCAGTTTGCCGACGGCTTGCTTATGGGCTTTACTCAGCTTTTTACGGGCGTGCTTACAATTTTCGGTACATTGATTTTGATGTTCGTTCTAAACTGGATAATTGCGCTTATAGTGTTTGTTTTAACCCCTTTGTCGCTGTTTGTCGGCAAGTATATCGCCTCGCGCACATATTCCATGTTCAAAACCACCTCCGAAATCCGCGGCGAGCAGACGGGCTTTATCGATGAAATGGTCGGCAACTTAAAGGTGGTGCAGGCGTTTGGCAGAGAGGACGAGAATATGGAGGCGTTTGACGAAATAAACGAAAGGCTTACAAAGGCCTCGCTTAAATCGATATTCTTTTCCTCGCTTCCCAACCCCACAACCCGATTTGTAAACTCGATAGTTTATGCCGCCGTTGCGCTTGCGGGCGCGCTGATACTTATAATTCCTTCGTGGGGCACGATTTTGCCCGTTGCATTTTCAGTGGGTACGCTTACAAGCATGTTGGCGTATGCAAACCAGTACACAAAGCCCTTTAACGAAATTTCGGGCGTGGTGACCGAATTGCAGAACGCGATTGCCTGCGCGGGAAGAATTTACGAAATTATAGACGAAATTCCCCAGACGCCCGACAGCCCGACTGCAGAAACGCTTGAAAACGTCAGCGGCGACGTGGAATTCGAAAACGTTTATTTTTCCTACACGGCAGACAAAAAGCTGATAGAAAAGCTTAATATCAAGGCAAAGGCGGGTCAAAGGATAGCGATAGTCGGGCCGACTGGCTGCGGAAAAACCACGCTAATCAATCTTTTAATGCGCTTTTACGACCCTACGGACGGCAAAATTTCGGTTGACGGCAAGGATGTTATGAATGTTACCCGAAAATCGCTTAGAAAAAATTACGGTATGGTTCTGCAGGATACCTGGCTTAAAAGCGGCACCGTGCGCGAAAATATAGCAATGGGCAAGCCCGATGCGACGGAAGAGGAGATAATTGCCGCGGCGAAGGCGGCGCATTCACATAAATTTATAATGCAGCTGTCGGACGGCTACGATACAGTGCTTGCCGAGGACGGCGGCAATCTTTCGCAAGGACAAAAGCAGCTGCTGTGCATAACGAGAATTATGCTCTGTCTGCCGCCTATGCTTATTCTTGACGAGGCTACCTCATCTATAGACACGCGTACGGAGCAGCGCATTCAGCGCGCGTTCGCCAAGCTTATGCGCGGCAGAACAAGCTTTATAGTCGCGCACAGACTTTCGACCATTAAGGAGGCCGACCTTATTCTTGTTATGAATAAAGGCAATATTATAGAGCAAGGCACGCATGAAGAGCTGTTAAAGCAGAACGGCTTTTATGCAAGGTTGTACAACAGCCAGTTTGCGGCATAATCAATAAAGAAAAAATTTTAACGGAGTATATATGTTACAGGTAAACAACGTTTCCCTTCAATACGGCAGTAAAAAGCTGTTTGAAGAGGTAAATCTCAAATTCACAAAGGGCAACTGCTACGGCATTATCGGCGCGAACGGCGCGGGTAAATCTACGTTTTTGAAGGTTTTAAGCGGAGAAATCGAGCCGAACAAGGGTGACGTAACCCTTGACAAAACCGAAAGAATGTCCGTTTTACAGCAGAACCAGAACGCGTTCGATAACGTAACCGTTCTGCGCGCGGTAATGCTCGGGCACAAGCGCCTTGTCGACATAATGGACGAGAAGGACGCGCTTTACGCCAAGGCGGACTTTACCGAGGCGGACGGCGTGCGCGCAAGTAATCTTGAAAGCGAGTTTGCCGAGCTTGGCGGCTGGGAGGCGGAATACGAGGCGCAGACGCTTTTAAGCGCCCTCGATATTACCGAGGAATACCACGATACGCTTATGGCTGATTTGGACGCAAAGCTTAAAATTAAGGTATTGCTCGCTCAGGCGCTGTTCGGCAACCCCGATGTGCTTTTGCTGGACGAGCCTACAAACAACCTCGACATAAAAACTGCGCGCTGGCTGGAAAACTATCTAATGGACTTTGAAAATACCATAATTATAGTATCGCACAACCGCCATTTCTTAAATAAGGTATGCACGCACATATGCGACGTGGATTACGGCAAAATAAATATGATGCTCGGCAATTACGACTTCTGGTACGAAACAAGCCAGCTGCTTGCCCGCCAACAGCGCGACCAGAACAAGAAGAACGAACAGCGCGCAAAGGAATTGCAGGAATTTATTGCAAGGTTCGCCGCAAACGCCTCCAAGTCAAGACAAGCCACCTCGCGCAAAAAGGAGCTTGAAAAGCTGACCATTTCCGACTTTAAGCCCTCTTTAAGAAAGTATCCGTATATCGACTTCAAATTCGAAAAGGAAATCGGCAACGATATATTAATGGTAGAGGGGCTCACCAAAAAAGGCTTTTTCGAGGACGTTTCCTTCACCGTACAGCGAGATGAAAAAATCGGCATAGTTTCCGATAAAAGCACCACGCTGTCAATGCTCTACGATGTGCTTACGGGCAAGGTTCAGCCGGACGCGGGCACAATAAGATGGGGCAAGACAATCACCGTTTCCTATTTCCCCGAAAACAACAACGAATATTTTCAGGGCTGTGCGCTCTCGCTTGTGGATTGGTTAAGCCAGTATTCAAAGGACCATTACGAGGAATATCTCCGCGGCTGGCTCGGCAGAATGCTGTTTTCCGGCGAGGAGGCGTTAAAGCAGGCAAAGGTGCTTTCGGGCGGTGAAAAGGTGCGCTGTATGCTTGCCAAAATGATGCTTGAGGGCAGTAATTTCCTTATTTTTGACGAGCCGACAAACCACCTCGATTTGGAATCGATTACCGCGCTCAACAACGGAATGAAGAATTTTAAGGGCTGTATGCTTTTCACTTCCCACGACCAGGAGCTTATGAATACCGTTGCAAACAGAATTATAGAAATCAACGGCACAAAGCGGTTTGACAAGGGCGTAACGTACGACGAGTATATTGATATAATAACTCAATAATATCGGGTCTTCGACAAAATAAAACATAATATTGTAAAATAATACAGAATATATTAAAATATTTTTACCATTATTTTACAAAAATACTTTACATTTGCAAAATTGTGTATTATAATTCCTTCTGTAAGCGAAATCTGGAGGAGTTATATGAAAGTAACAAAAATTGCCGTATTCGAAAATAATGAAGAGCTTGTAGCGGACATAAAGGACAGAATTTCCTTTGCAGAGGGCTTTGAGGTTTGTGCAGAGTCGGCTAACGGAAACGCCGCTCTCGAGCTTATTATGTCGGCCAAGCCCGATGTTGCAATAGTTGATTTGGTGCTTATGGGGCTGGACGGCTTCGGCGTTCTTGATTTTATTAAGGAGAACCGTCCCGAGTGCACGACTATTGCTATAGGCAGCTTTGTGGACGACAAAATCATTAACGAGGCAATAGAGCACGGCGCCGTCTATTATCTTGCAAAGCCTGTAAAATCAGACACGCTTATGGACAGAATACGGGACTTGTCAAGCAATAAAACAGTCGGCTACAAGGTCACGGCAGATTTAAGGGACAAGCGCAAGGTAAGCTCGCTTGACGAAAAAATAAGCAATATCTTTATTACGATAGGCATTCCTCCGCATATCAAGGGCTTTGCGTATCTGCGAGAGGGTATAAAAATGGCGGTGGACGAGCCGGGCATTATCAACAGAGTGACCAAGGAGCTTTATCCCAGCATCGGCGCAAGGTTCAATACCACGGCAAGCAAGGTAGAAAGGGCTATAAGACACGCAATAGAGGTTGCGTGGAACCGAGGAAGAGCGGACGCAATAAGCTCTATCTTCGGCGCGAGAGTTTACATAGGCAGCGAGCGACCCACAAACAGCGAATTTATTGCGCTTGTTGCAGATAAGCTTATTCTGGAATCGTTTAAATAAATTTGTAATATCCTATCCTGAGTTTTAAGTATTTAAAGTAATGCGCCGAACGGAGGTTTTGCCGTTCGGCGCATTATTTGCTGAAATTTATTATAAATCGCTTGATTTTTGCCGTGCGCTATTGTATACTAATTTAGCTGTTCGCCGGTGTGGTGGAATTGGCAGACGCGCGGGACTCAAAATCCCGTGGTAGTGATACCGTGTGGGTTCGACCCCCACCACCGGCACCAGAGAAAAACGCGGTTTTAGGCAGAAGGCATGCTTAATTTCCGCGTTTTTTAATTGTTGATTTTATTTTAAAAGAGTGATAAATTATTGTTATGGATAAGCTTGTATTGATTGACGGCAACAGCCTTTTAAACAGAGCGTTTTATGCAACGCCCGTATTTACAACCCGCAACGGCACTCCCACGAATGCTATTTTCGGTTTTTCGAAATTTCTATTCAAAATTTTACAGGAAATAAAGCCCGAATATATGGTCGTTGCGTTCGATTTAAAGGCGCCGACTTTCCGCCATAAAATGTATGACGGCTATAAGGCAACCCGCAAGTCCATGCCGGATGAGCTTGCCGTCCAGTTAGAGCCGCTTAAAAGCCTTTTGAAGGCTATGCGCATTGCAATCTGTCAGAAGGAGGGGATAGAAGCGGACGACATTCTCGGCACTCTTTCCAAAAAATTCGATGTGCACAGCTACATTTATACGGGCGACAGAGACAGCTATCAGCTTGTGGACGAGCGCACGGACGTTTACTATACAAAACGCGGAGTTACCGACCTTTTAAGGCTGAATACAAGTAATTTTAAGGCTGAAACGGGACTTGAACCCTCGCAGATAGTCGATTTAAAGGCGTTGCAGGGCGATAAGTCGGATAATATCCCCGGAGTGGCGGGCGTAGGCGAAAAAACAGCAATGGATTTGCTGGCGGCATATTCCACGCTTGACGGCATTTACGAAAATATCGAAAATATCAAGGGCGCAACGCACGATAAGCTACTTAAAAACAAAGAGCTTGCCTATCTTTCCTACAAGCTTGCCACAATAGACAGAAATTGCGAGCTTGACATTCGGCTGGAGGATTGCAGGGCTCCCCAAAAATTCAATGCGGAGGTAAAGCGTCTTTTTGCCGATTTTGAGTTCAAAACGTTTATGCTGCTCAATATTTTCGAGGAGGCAGAGGAAAGCGCGCCCTCTTCCGAAATAAAATATCCCGAAAAAATTTCGTGCAAGGACGCCGCAGAGGTTTGGGGGGTGGTAAACGGCGGAAGTGTATTTTCCGTAGTGCTGGAGCCCGAGCGTGCGGAAATTTATGTCGGAGGCACGCAGTATTCCGTTACCGCCGCGGCAGATTTGGTTAATTCAGAAGTGCTCAGCTATGATAAATTTATCGAAATTATCAAGGCAATCTATGCAAATCCGCAAAATAAGGTTATCGCCTTCGATTACAAGTTGCAGTTGCACATTCTTGACGAACTGAATATAGAGGCAAGTTGCGATTTCGAGGATTTGGCAGTCGTAAAATACCTCTGCGACTATAACGCGTCGGGCGGCAGCCTTAAGGATTTGTGCGCTTATTGCCTTTACGATTATGATTATTCCGCATTTGCCGTAAACGAAATTTTTGACAGCTATTACGCTCAGCTTAAAGCGGAAAATATGCTGTCCTTATACAGTGAAATAGAAAAACCGCTTGTTTCGGTGCTGTTTGAGATGGAAAAGACGGGCGTTAAGGTCGGCATGGACAGACTTAACGAGCTTTCCGCACAGTATCAGACGCTTATTGAAGAGTATAAAAAGAAGATTTACGAGGGCTGCGGAAGAGAGTTCAATATAAATTCGCCTATGCAGTTGGGCGAGGTTTTGTATGAACAGCTTGGTATTACAGAGGTAAAAAAGAAGAAAACGGGGAAATTTTCAACCGCGGCAGAGGTCTTGGAAAAGCTTGCGGAAAAATACCCCGTTGTCAACGATATTTTAAAATTCAGACTTTATCAAAAGCTGAATTCGACGTATATAGAGGGCTTCCGTCCGCTTATCGATAAAAAAACATGCGTTGTGCATACAACCTATCACCAGACGCAGACCTCGACGGGACGGCTTTCAAGCTCTAACCCGAATTTGCAAAACATACCCATACGCGAGGACGAGGGAAGAGAGCTGAGGAAGCTTTTTGTCGCGCGCGAGGGCAACGTGTTTACCGATGCAGATTATTCTCAGATAGAGCTTCGGCTTTTGGCGCATTTTTCGGGCTGTAAGGAGCTTATAGAGGCGTATAACAGCGGAACCGACATTCACGCCGTAACCGCTTCTCAGGTTTTCGGCGTTCCGCTTGAAGAGGTTACGCCCAAAATGCGCAGAGAGGCAAAGGCGGTAAATTTCGGCATTATTTACGGCATAAGCGATTTCGGACTTTCAAAAAATCTAAATATTTCCGTTGCGACGGCACGGCAGTATATAGAAAAATATTTCGAAACGTACAGCGCGGTAAAGCAGTATATGAATTCCAACGTCGAGTACGCAAGGGAGCACGGCTTTGTCACTACGCTGACGGGCAGAAAGCGCGTTATTCCCGAAATCAATTCATCTAACTATAATCTTCGTCAGTTCGGCGAGCGCGCCGCAATGAACATGCCCTTGCAAGGCTCCAGCGCGGATATAATCAAAATTGCAATGATAAATGTTGTAAACAGCTTAAAGGCTGAGGGCATGCGCACAAGGCTTATTTTGCAGGTTCATGACGAGCTTGTGCTCGAAGGTCCGCAGGAGGAAGCTGAAAAGGCGGCTGAAATTCTGAAAAACGCAATGGAAAACGCAGTGAAGCTTAAGGTGCCGCTTACTGTAGAGGTGCATACGGGTAAAAGCTGGTATGATGCAAAATAATATTAAAATCGCCGTAACAGGCGGAATAGGCAGTGGAAAATCCTCCGTCTGCCAAATAATAATGTCCGCGGGCTTTCCCGTTCTGTCGTGCGACGAAATTTATGCGGAGCTGTGCGCGGATAAAAAATTTCTTGAACGGCTCTGCAAAGAATTCGGTAATATTTTGCTTGCGGACGGCTCGCTTGACAGAAAAAAGCTTTCCCGGACAGCTTTTAATGATAAGACTGCTTTAAAAAGGCTGAATAATTTAACGCACCCCGCAATAATGGAGGAGCTGTTTTTGCGTGCAAGCGGGCACAATCTTTGCTTTTGCGAGGTGCCTTTATTGTTCGAGGGTGGTTGTCAAAAGCATTTTGACGGTACAATCGTAATTCTGCGCGCGGCAGAGGAAAGAGTTAAAAGCGTGTCTTTAAGGGACAAAATAAGCGCGCAAGCGGCATTTTTACGCGTTAAAAACCAGTTTGATTACGATAATGCGGATTTTGCGCAGTACTATGTCATACATAATGACGGCGATTTGGACGATTTGCGGCAAAAAACGCTTGAAATTATCAAAAAAATCAAGGTAAAATTTATTAATAAAAAAAATTGAAATAATCAATATTTTGGCTTGACAACAAGGCGGAAATATTATAGAATTTACCTTGCTTTTATCAATGCACTCGTGGCGGAATTGGCAGACGCGCAAGACTAAGGATCTTGTGGGTAACTCCATGCAGGTTCAACCCCTGTCGAGTGCACCAAAACGAAAAGTCCGAACCTGTTTTTTAAAACGGCTCGGGCTTTTTTGATTTGAGAGGTAAGAATATGCAAAACGAAAATCTTTTTGAGGATTCAGAGGCAAATTCAGCGTCGGTTAAGGATGGCGCTGAGGATATGCAAACCGTGGCGGAGGAAAAGCCAAAGCCGGAAGCCAAGCCCGCAAAAAAACAGCAGTTTATACAGATTGTCAAATTTACGCTGTTTTCGGCTTCGGCGGGCGTTATACAGCTGGTTTCAACCTCGGTTCTGCACGAATGGACGGGCTGGCTTGTCGGTTATTATTACATAGCTTACATAATCGGACTTACGCTGTCGGTGATATGGAATTTCACCTTTAACCGCAAATTTACCTTTAAGGCAGCAAACAACGTGCCCGTTGCAATGACGCTTGTGGTCATTTATAACTGCCTTATAGTTGTACCGCTTGCCTTCGGCGGCGACGCGCTTGTTAAGCTTTGGGGCGATAGCTGGGGCATACTTGTTACCGCGCTTTCGCTTATAATTAACTTTATAACGGAATTTTTCTGGGATAAATTCATTGTTTTCAATCCAAAGGTTACTGATAAAATTCTTAAATTATTCGGCAGAAAAAAATAAACAACAATCAAGACCCTTCCGCGGTGTTATGCGGAAGGGCTTTTTTATTTATAATTATCGGGGATAAGTTCTTTTTTTGCGCTGTGACAAATAAGCTAAACTATGGGTTTGTCCTTTCTTTCCGAAGAGGTTAAAAGCGCGCTTGCGCATCTCAATTATAATTTTGTATCGGAAATCCGATTAAGGCTGGATAAGCCCGTTGTGGTGGAATACAAGGGCAAATACGCATATTTAACCCGCTTCGGCGTGAATGACAGCCCCGAAAATGCGGTGCTGTCAGGCGATTTGGCAGAGACGCTTAACCGCGCTACGGACGGTTGTATTTACGGCTACACCGAACAGCTTAAAAACGGCTTTATCACCGTGGAGCACGGCGTGCGTGTAGGAATTGCGGGCGAATACGTCAGCGACAACGGCGCAATAAGCACGGTTAAAAGCGTTACATCGCTGAATATAAGGGTTCCGCACGAGCCTGTCGGTTGCTCTGAATACGTCTGCGGTGCTCTGTTTAAGGACAAAATTGCCGCAACGCTCATTTATTCAAAGCCGGGTCTGGGCAAAACCACGCTTTTACGCGATATTGCAAGACGTCTGAGTACGGAAAAGCTGCGCAATGTGCTTGTTCTGGACGAGAGAAACGAAATTGCGGCAATGGACGGCTACGGAGAGGGCTTTGACCTCGGCTATGCGGACGTGGTGCGCTGCTTCAGCAAGTTGCATACCGTTTCCGCCGCGATTAGGGCAATGAAGCCCGACGTGCTAATCACGGACGAACTGTACGGCGAGGACGATATAAAGGCGGTCGGCTATGCCGCCGAGTGTGGAATAGCGGTAATAGCCTCGTCGCATGTAACCGACAGAGAAATTCTTAAAAAAATGCCGTTCAGCTATTATGTAAGGCTGACCTCGGTCGGCGGCATACCTGAAATTTATGATAAAAGCTTTAATTCTTGTTGCAATAGTGTGTCTGACGACTGCGCTCGGGGTGCTGTTTTCGGCAAATAAAAAAAAGCGCATGCAGGTCTTTGCAGAGCTTTACGAATTTAACGAGCAGCTGCTTTTAAATCTCAAATTCAGTAAAGCGCCCCTTGCAAAGGTGGCGGAGCCGTATAAATTTATTCCGTCCGTAATTAAGGGGGAAAAGATTTTAAGCGGCAAGGACGGCGACACGCTTGCCGAGTATATCGTCAACCTCGGTAAAAGCGATGCCTCGTCGCAGGTGGACTATCTCAACGGAAGAAAGGCTCAGCTTTCCAAATTGAAGGAGGACAGCGCCGCCGACTATAAAAAATATTCCTCGCTTTATATCAAAATCTTTTTTATGGCGGGCGTGCTTATGGCGGTTTTGCTTGCGTAATCTGCTTAAAACGCTTATTTAAATCAATTTATATATGGATATAAGTATAATTTTCAAAATAGCCGCCGTAGGCATAATAATAACGATTATCTGTCAGGTTCTAAAAAAATCCGACCGCGATGACATTGCAACGCTTGTAAGCCTTGTCGGGCTTATAATAGTTTTAACGGTCGTAATAACCATGGTTGCCGATTTATTTTCACAGATACGGCAGCTGTTCGATATGTTCTGATGCTTATTTTAAAGCTTTGCAGTATAGCGGTTATAACCGCGGTCTGCGCGTTTATTTTAAAAAATCACAAGTCGGAGCTTGTGCCGCTGTGCCTTACCGCCGGCGGAATAATCATTTTTCTTTACGCCTTCGACTATCTTGCCGAAAGCGTTGCGTTTATTAAAGCCTTTACGGAAGACACTGGTATAGACAACTCCATTATCCGTACGGTTTTCAAAATAATAGGCATAGGCTTTATGGTAGAGCTTACTGCAAGCTCTGTAAAGGAGCTCGGCTTCGGAGGGGTGGCGGACAAGCTGATATTATGCGGAAAAATTATACTGTTCGTTACGGCCGTGCCGATACTTTCGGGCACCTACAAAATAATCGTCGCTTTAATAAACGCAGCCTGATAAAAATTTTATTAATCGCAGTTTTTGCCGCGCTTGCACTGTTGCTTGCAATCAACGGCGGCATTTACGCCTTTGCCGCCAAGACCTCTGACGGCAGGGCAGAGCTTAACGAAAATATAGCCGCCCTGTTAGACAAGCTCGATTTATCGGAATTGCAGAAGTTTCTCGAAGAGGACGAAAACAATTTTCTGTTCGGCTTCGGCAACACGGCAAGAGAGATTATAGAATATTTAATTTCCGGCAATCTCAACACAAATTACAGCGGCTATATCAACGAGCTGTTTTCTGTTATTTTCAAGGACGTTATCAATATGATTCCCGCCTTTGCCACGGTTACGGCGATAGCTCTGCTGTCTGCCGTAGTCAGCGCGGCGGAGGGGACAATTATCGGCAAGGCGTCCTCTAAAATAGTTCATCTTGCGTGCTATTCGCTGATAATTTTAATACTTACAACCATGGTTGTAGGCGTGGTTTCCGACTGCGTCGACTGCGTTAACAATATCAAGCGGCAGGTGGAGGTTATAACGCCCATACTTGCAACGCTTACAGTGCTGACGGGCGGCACTGGCTCGGCGGCGATTTATCAGCCGTCTGCGATATTCCTTTCGGGCGGAGCGGTGGAAATAGTCAGCGTAATAGTATTCCCCGCGGCAGTCGCTGTGGTTGTGCTCGATTTTATGTCCAAGCTGAATACGCAAATGTCGTTTTCGGGCGTAACCGCGCTTATCAAAAGCATTTTAAAGTGGGTTATCGGCATTACGATTACCGTGTTCAGCATTTTTATAACCGTCCAAAGCTCGGCGTCGTCGCTGTTTGACGGAATTATCTTCAAGGCGACTAAGTTCGTTGTCGGCAATTCGGTGCCCATTGTGGGAAATTTCCTTTCCTCGGGCTTCGATATGCTTACCTCTGCCGGACTGCTTATAAGGAGCTCGGTAGGGGTGTGCGGGCTGATACTTCTGCTTATGGAAATAATTCAGCCGATAATTGCGGTTGTTGCCTTTTCAACTATATTGAAGGTGGTGGGCGCAATTGTCCAGCCGTTGGGCGAGGGCGTATTGTATTCGTTGTTATCCGACCTTTCCAAGGACGTAGAGTATTTTGTGGCGGGACTGCTTACCGTGGCGTTTATGTATTCTCTGCTGATTATGCTTATTGTCAATTCCGCAAACAGCTTTATATGAAAACTTATTTATTGGGCGCGGCGGCGGCGATTTTTCTGTCGGTTATCGTTTCTTTGCTTGTGCCGGAGGGCAAACTTAATAAAAGCATCACCTTTATAATGCGTCTTGTATGCATTCTTGTGCTTATTCAGCCGCTTACGGGCATTTTTAAGATAGGTTCCTCGGATAATTCCGAAAGCAAGGTCGATTATACCTATATAGAGCAAATTTATTCCGACCACCAGAGCGAGCAGCTGGAAAAGCTTTTGGAGGAGGAGTTCGAAACCGATTGCGAATGCGCGGTAAAAATAGGCTATACGGGCGGCGAGTTCAAGGCGCAGACGGCAGAGGTAGTAATAAAGGAAAATAACCGCAAATTAATTGACGCAATTTATGAATATTTGCAGGAGCTGGGCTATATAAATATAACAGTATATGCGGAAAGTACTTAACTTTGTTAACGACAACAAAAAAATAATTATAGTCGTGATACTTATTATAGTTCTTGTCGGTACGATTTACTTTCTGGGCAGAGGGGGCAATAAAGAGCCGACAAAGCCTACCGTAACCGAACAGAGCGAAACGGAGGTAAAGCTGACCGCAATACTCAGCTCTATCGAGGGCGTGGGCGCCACAAATGTTATGATAAACGAAAGCAAGGACGAAATTACGGGCGTTATAATCGTATGCGAGGGCGCCAATAGCATAATCGTCAGAAACGATATATTAAACGCCGTGTCCACGGCGCTGAATGTTGAAAAAAATATTATAGTTATATATTCAATGAATATTTAAGGAGAAATTTATGACAAAGAAGAAAAAGATTATCATTATGTCTTCACTGGTGCTTTTACTTGCGATAACAGCGGTATTGAACGTTTTGCTTGCAACCACAAGGTCAACCAACGGTCAGGCGGTGACAACGTCCAACTACTTCACCACCTTCAGAACGGAAAGAACTTCGACCCGCTCGGAAGAGCTGCTTGAAATCGACAAGGTCATCGCGCTTTACGAGGAGGACAGCGACAAGTATAAGGAAGCTGTTGCCCTTAAGCTTAAAATAGTCGAGATGATGGAAAAGGAGCTTCTTCTGGAAACGCTTATCAAGTCGCGCGGCTTTTCGGACGCGGTTGTGTCTATCGGCATGAATTCCGATAACGTAAACGTATTCATTAACTCCAACGAGCTTGACTACAACACTGCTATGCAGATTTACACAATGCTTAAGGACGAAGTAGGCATTGCACCCGGAAGCATAATAATTTTGCCCGTATATTCGCAAGTTTGATTTACATAATCGGGCTTAAATGTTGCAAAATATTAAAATAAGTGTTATACTATAGCCGATGATAAACCAAGCTGTGCTTACCATCGGCTTAAAGGAGAAAAAATTATGGCACATATGAGGCATAATCCTACGGCTACGCAAAAGGGCAAAATAACCTATAACGCAAATATAGTCAGCGATATAGTTGCCGTTGCCGTCAGCGAGGTTGAAGGAGTTTCGCTTTTATCCACAAAGAATAAGGGCGTTAAGTTGAATTTTGAAAAGCAGGGAATAAACGCCGATATAAGCGTAAAGGTGGATATAACCTTTAATGTTTCTTCGCTTGCGTTTAAAATTCAGCAGGCTATCAAGCACAATGTAGAGTCTATGACCAACTACAAGGTTGCAAAGGTAGACGTGCACATTCAGGACGTTAATTTCCCTGAAAATTCCGTAATATAAATAAATTCCGATTATACCCTTAAATTTTTTAAGGGTATAATTTCAGTTAGGTACATAATGAGAACAAAAGCAAGAGAAGTGGTTTTTGAAGTGATTTTTGCGTCGCGCTTTTCCGATGGCATAGATAACGGACTGAAAAACGCGCTTTATAAAAAAGAAAAGCTGACGGAAAGCGATATTGCTTACGCCGACAGACTTTTGTCGGTAATAGGTGAAAACGAAAGGGATTTCGGCGCGCTTATTGACGGTATTTCGCATTCCTTTCCGGAAAGCCGTCTTTTCCCCGCGGATATAAGTCTGTTGCTTGTCGCGCTTGCGGAGATTAAATATTTTGACGATATTCCCGCCGCCGTTTCCATTAACGAGGCGGCAAATCTCGCTTCGAAATATTCCTCGCCGAAAAGCGCAACGTTTATCAGCGGAATACTTGCCGAGGCGGCAAAGGGTTGAATATGCACGCTTTAATTGATGGAAAAGGTCTTGCCGCGCAAATGCGGTCGGAAATCAAACAGCGCATTGACGAATATAAACTGAAATACGGACGCGAAATAGGGCTTGCCGTGGTTATGGCGGGCAATAACGCCGCATCGCAGGTTTACGTCCGCAATAAAATAAAGGCGTGCGGAGAGGTTGGCATAAAATCGCAGAATTACTGCTATCCAGAGGATATTCCGCAGTCGGAGCTGGCAAAGCATATAAAAGCGTTGGCGGACGATGACAATGTGGACGGAATACTTGTTCAGCTGCCGTTGCCGCCGCATATAAACGCGGACGAAATGTTAAGGCTTATCCCCGCACAGAAGGACGTGGACGGCTTTTCGGCTGAAAACGTGGGCAAGCTGTGCACGGGTAAGGAAAGCATTGTGGCTTGCACGCCCAACGGCGTAATGGAAATGCTGAGGCATTACAATATAGAAATTTCAGGCAAGCACGCGGTTGTTGTGGGGCGGTCGAACATAGTCGGCAAGCCTATGGCAATGCTTTTGCTTAATGCAAACGCGACAGTGACGGTTTGCCACAGCAGAACAAAAAATCTGCGCGGGGAATGCCTTAACGCGGATATTTTGGTTGCGGCAATCGGCAAAGCCAAATTTATTACCGCGGATATGGTTAAGCAGGGCGCGGTGGTAATCGATGTGGGTATGAACCGCGATGAAAACGGCAAACTTTGCGGCGACGTGGATTTTGAAAACGTCAGGGATAAATGCTCGTATATAACTCCCGTCCCCGGCGGAGTGGGGCCTATGACGATAACAATGCTTATGCACAACACGCTTCAAGCAGCGGTTTTAAGGAGAAAGCTTTGAATTTCAACGAAAAATACGATGAATATCTTAAAGAATTCAACAGTATTTTAAATAAATTTTGCGAAAATCTTAATTGCCGTCCAGAAATTTTAAATAAAAGCTTAAGATACAGCCTTGAGCTCGGCGGCAAGCGTCTGCGCCCCGTGCTTGCCTTTGCCATCGGCGATTTGCTCGGTGTAAAGCGGGAGGAATTGCATAATTTCGCTCTTGCAACCGAGCTTATTCATACCTATTCGCTGATACATGACGATTTGCCCGAAATGGATAACGACGATTTTCGCCGCGGCAGACCGTCAAACCACATAATTTTCGGCACTGGCAACGCAGTGCTTGCGGGCGACGGCTTGTTAAATACCGCCTATTCCGTGCTGTTAAGGGAGTGCCGAAAGGGCGCGCAATACGTTGCCGCGGCAGAGTTTATCTGCGACTGCGCGGGCATTTACGGAATGATTGCGGGGCAGTCAGCCGACCTTTTGCACGAAAACGATACAAGCTTTAACGAGCCCACGCTAAATTTTATTATGGAAAACAAGACGGCGAAGCTTATTACCGCGCCGATAGTCGTGCCCAGCATTCTGTGCGGCGGCAAATGCTTTGCAGAGCTTAAAGCATTCGGGCGGGATTTGGGTTGTCTTTTCCAGATTACCGATGATATTTTAGACGTTGAGGGAGATTTCGACACGCTCGGCAAAAGCATAGGGAAGGACAAAAAGGAAGGTAAATATTCCTCGGTAAGCATTCACGGGCTTGACGGCAGTAAGCTTATGGCGGATGTGCTTGCGGAACGCTGCCGCGGCATAATTGAGGGCATCGGCGGCGATAACGGTTTTCTTCTGAGCCTTATAGACAGCGTGCGCGGAAGAAAACACTGAAAAAATGTTGACTTGTAACATTAATTATGTTATAATGTGATAAACTGAATATAGTGGTGCAGTATTCTAGTCAATTTTTATTGTTCCGAAGACGGGGGTAAAATACCGTTAAAGGGCATATCGATGAAGTTTCTGGTGTTTGCTTGCTTTGCCAAAAGTGGGTGAATGCTGGGAGTAAAGGTGTATGGGAGCTAGGTAACGGCATACCGTAGCCAACCCCATTCACCGTGGAGGTCGTCAAAAATTATTTTTGACGGATTAAACCTGCTATCAGGCGAAAGCTTGGTACAGAGTAGCCTGCCTTGAGTGAATGCAGCGGATAACAGACCCACGGCTTTTGCCGTTCGGCCGGACGGCGGAGCCTATTGCTGTTTGAAATTGTTGTTTGCAAAAGAGGATTAGCTCAGTAAAAATTGTCAAGGAAAGCTTCTAGACTGTCTTTATATTAGAGATTACGGTGTGGACTAAGTGGCAATTCGGATATGCTTTTTCAAGCGTTCATGTCCTTAAAAGGAAACTGCTTCTTCGGCGACGGGAAGTGGATGTGGGGGAAATCCTTCCGAACCTAAGCCGCAAAGTTTATTTAATATAAACCACTATATAGTTTTTTGTTTACGCACGGAATGTGCGTATTTTAATTTGAATGTTATGGACAACGATTATCAACCAACTCAGACAAATTCTAACAATTTAAGCGGCGGGGATACTGCAGAAGTTCCCCCAAGTAGCCAAGGTCAACAAGCGAAGGCTGATAAAGCCGCCGCAAAAAAAGCAAAAAAGAAGCTGAAAAGCAAAAAAAAGCATAAATATGCATGGCTTGTATGGGGCATAAGCGTACTTTTTATGTCCTTTGCGCTAACTGTTTTATTCAGCTTTCTTACAGAAGTGGTAATAAAAAACAGCGCCGCGATTATATGCGTGGTGGTGCTTATTGTTCTTTTGGTGCTTAATATCGGTTGCGACGTGCTTGCAAACGCGATAATGTCCTGCGATACAGCGGCATTCCATTCAATGGCCTCAAACAAAATCAAGGGCGCAAAGCGCGCCGTTGTATTTTGCCGCAATGCAAGCAAGCTTTCAAGCATATTTGCCGATGTTATAGGCGATATATGCGGCATTGTCAGCGGTGCGGCGGGTGCGGCGCTTGCCGTAAGCATTGCTTTAGGCGGGGGCTCTACGGTAGAGCTTATTGCGTCAATCGGCGTAAGCGCTGTTATCGGCGCGCTTACCGTGGGCGGTAAAGCAATTTGCAAGCATATTGCGGTAACCTTCAACAAGCAGATTGTTTTCGGCTTTGCCAAATTCACAACCCTTTTTAAAAGAGAGAAATAATGCTTGAAAATATAACTCAGGCGCAGATAAAGCAAATGACCCTTAAAGAGCTGTTGGCTCTTTGCGAGGAGGCGAGGGAGAAGATTACCCAAACCGTTTTAAAAAGCGGCGGGCACCTTTCCTCTAACCTCGGTATGGTCGAGCTGACCGTTGCGCTACATTACGTCTTCGATTTTCCCGAGGATAAAGTGGTTTTCGACGTGGGGCACCAGTGCTACACGCATAAATTACTGTCGGGAAGATGCGGGGACTTTTCTACTATACGGCAGAAGGGCGGGCTTTCGGGCTTTCCTAAACGCGCAGAAAGTCGGTTCGACTGCTACGATACAGGGCATGCGGGTACGTCTGTTTCCGCCGCGCTGGGCATTGCCAAGGCTCGGGATATAAAGGGCGAAAAATTTTCTGTTATTGCTGTAATCGGCGACGGCTCGTTCAATAACGGGCTTGTTTACGAGGCTTTTAACAGTCTTCGACTGTTAAATACCAACGTTTTGCTTATTTTGAACGATAACGGAATGTCTATTGCGCCGACTGTCGGCAGTATGCACGAGTACCTTGAAATTTTAAGCGAGGATATAACGCATAAGCAGAAAAAGGATAAACACGCAAAGATTTTCGAAAGGTTCGGCTTTGCATACGACGGCGTTTACGACGGCAACAACCTCGAAGCAATGATAGAAAAGCTGACGGAGGTAAAGGCGCGCTTAAAAACGCAGTCGGTAATTTTGCACGTCATTACAAAGAAGGGCAAGGGCTATGCCTTTTGCGAGGAAAATCCCGAAGCGACGCACGGCATTTCGATAAAAAACTCCGAAGAGGTTAAGGAGGAGTATTCCGCCGTTTTGGGCAGAACTCTTTCAAGACTTGCCAAAAACGATAACAGAATTGTTGCGGTTACCGCAGCAATGACCTCCTCGCTCGGACTTGGCGGCTTTTTCGAACAGTATCCTCGGCGTTCCGTAGACGTGGGAATATGCGAGGAGCACGCTACAATTTTGTGCGCCTCTATGGCAACCGAGGGCTTAAAGCCCTATTATGCGGTTTATTCCACCTTTTTACAGCGCTCCTTTGACGAAATTGTTCTGGATATTTGCGAGCAGAATTTGCCCGTTACGCTATGCATTGACCGTGCGGGAATATCGGGCGCGGACGGCGAAACGCATCAGGGCGTGTTCGATTTATCATTTTTAAGCTTTATTCCCAATCTTACAATAGCCGTGCCCAAGGACATAAAGGAATTTGAAAAAATGCTTGAATTCAGCGCAAATTTCAATGCTCCGCTTGCAATACGCTATCCCAGAGAGGGCAAGCGAATTTTCGAGGTTCAGTCGGAAATAGTAGCAGGCAAGTGGGAAAAGCTTATTGAAGCCGATGGCAAATACGTTATTATTGCTTGCGGGGAACGCGCGGTAACGCTCGGCATTGCCGCCGCGGAAGCGCTTGCGGCGGACGGAATTGCCGTTTCCGTAATCAACGCGCGGTTTGTAAAGCCCTTGGATAGCGCGCTTTTGGATAGCTTGAAGGAAAAATTTATAATTACCGTTGAGGATAATATGCTCCTCGGCGGGTTCGGCTCGCTGATAGACGTGTATTTCAGCGGCGATAAAAAGCTTATCAAAAATTTTGCCTATGCGGACGGGTTTATTCCGCATGGCGGCGTTACGGAGCTTATGACCGAATTCGGAGTAAGCGGCGAGGCTATCGTAAACTATATTAAATCGAATGAGAATTGATAAATTTCTTGCGGAAAGGTACGGTTCGCGCAACAAAGCTTCCAAAGCGATAGAAAATAAACTTGTTTTGGTGAACGGCAAGGCGGTTTCTACTGCATACGAGGTAAAGGCAGACGATAAAATCGAGTTTTTCGAGGCTGAGGAGAGCTACGTTTCCGCAGGCGGCTATAAGCTGTCAAAGGCGCTGAAGGACTTTGGATTTGACGTTAACGGCAAAATTTTTGCCGACGTGGGTGCAAGCACGGGCGGGTTTACCGACTGTCTGTTGCAAAACGGTGCAAAAAAGGTCTATTGTATAGACGTTGGCGAAAGTCAGCTGGATAACAGCCTAAAAAATAAAAATATTATAGTCATTGACAATTTCAACGCAAGAAATTTGTATGCGGAAATGTTTGCGGAAAAGATTGACGGCGTTGTTATAGACGTAAGCTTTATTTCCTTAACGTATATCCTCGGCGCAGTGGCAAGACTTTTGGACAGCGGAAGGCATGTGCTTGCGCTTATAAAACCGCAGTTCGAATGCGAGAGCAGAAGGGTGGGAAAGAACGGAATTGTCCGCGACGGCAAAATTCATAAAAGCATAATTGAGAAAATCTGTAATTTTTCTGCATCTGTAGGACTTGCGCCGAAAAAGCTTACAAATGCACCTGTTTTTAAGGATAAAAATATGGAATATGTGATTTTGCTTGAAAAAGACGGAATTTGTGAAAAAAATGAAAATTTGTTAAAATGCATTAAAATTTAAATTAATGCATTTTTTGTTTGCATATTTGTATATTGTGTTATATAATGAGTAGGCATATGAAGGCGGGGATATATTATAATAGAAAATATTTCAGCGACAATAAAAGCTATGTCGAACGCTTGAAAAAGCTGCTTGCCGAAAAAGGCGCGGAAAGCAAGGCGGTTGAAGGCTGTGCCGATTTAGACGGCATAGACGTGCTGTTTGTTTTGGGCGGCGATGGAACCATTCTTACAATCGCGGCCGCCTGCGCGCTTAAAAAAGTGCGCATTATCGGCATAAATTACGGGCATTTAGGCTTTTTGGCGGAATTTGAGCCGGAAAAGCTTGACGAGGCTGTCGCACTTGTGTGCAGCGGAGATTATCAGGTTCAGCAAAGAAGCATGCTTGAAATTACCTGCGGCAAAAAAACACTGCTCGCCTTGAACGATTTGGCTATTCAGCGCAGTACCAGCGGAATAAATTTCTGCAATACGGTAAATCTGCATGCGGAAATAGACGGCGCAACCGTTGATAATTTTTCGTCCGACGGTATAATTATCAGCACCCCGACGGGCTCGACGGCATATTCGCTTGCCGCGGGCGGGTCGGTGCTCGCTCCGGATATAAACGCGTTTATAATGACGCCCGTGTGTCCGCATTCACTGCATTCCCGTCCCGTGGTTTTCAGCGGCAATTCGGTCGTTAAGCTAAATTCTCTGGACAAGTCAAGGCCGCTTGCGCTTATTGCCGACGGAAGAATTGCGGGCGAAATCTGCGCGGGCGAAACGGTGACGGTAAAGCGGGCGGAAATAACCGCGGATTTTATTACAAGGGACGCAAAAAACTTTTTTAATAAATTATTAGTTAAGCTAAACAAATGGAGTAAGTAATGCAGAGAGCAAAAAGACAGCAAAAAATTCTTGAAATTATTGCAAACAAGGAAATTGACACGCAGGAAGAGCTTTGCGATGAGCTTAACAAAAGCAATTTCAGGGTTACGCAGGCCACGATTTCCCGCGACGTGAAAGAACTTAAGCTTTACAAAGTCGCCGGCGTGCAGAAGAAGTACAGATACGCCAGCCTTGACGTTGACGATGGCGTAAACAACAGAATGACAAGCCTTTACAAGGGCTGTGTGCTTTCAATAAATTCAGCAAACAACCTTATACTTGTCAAAACAATGCGCGGCAACGGCTCTACGGTCGGTGTGTTTGTCGACTCGCTTAAAATCAACGAAATTATCGGCAGCGTTGCGGGCGACGACACGCTTCTGATAGTCGTTGACAGCAACGAGCATACGCCCGTTGTGGTTACGCTTTTGCAAGAGTATTTAAGCTGATGCTTCAAAGGCTGTATATTAAAAATATAGCGCTTATTTCCGAAGCGGATATAGAGTTTGACGAAAAACTCAACGTTTTATCGGGCGAAACGGGCTCCGGCAAGTCGGTTATTCTTGATTCGATTAACTTTGTACTCGGCTCCAAGGCGGATAAAACAATGATACGGTACGGCGAGCAGGAGGCTGCGGTTCGTGCCGAATTTGTCGTAAGCGAAAATTCCGAGGCGGTTAAAAAGCTTGCGGAATACGATATAGAAACGGACGGAACGATTGTAATCCACCGCAAATTCGGTCTTGACGGCAAAGGCGCTATTAAAATAAACGGCAGTGCGGTAACCGCGGCAATGCTTAAATCGGTAACCCAGCACTTGGTAGACGTGCACGGTCAAAGCGAGCATTTTTTTCTGCTGAGCGAGGATAACCAGCTTAAGGTGCTGGACGGCATTCTTGGTGAAAGGGCGGCTTTAATCAAGGCTGAGCTTTCCGTATTGATTAAGGAAAAGCGAGAAATCAGGTCGAAAATTGCAGAGCTTGGCGGAGATGGAGCCGAGCGCGAGCGTCAGTGCGACCTTTTGAATTACCAAATTAACGAAATAGAGCGGGCGGAGATAAAAATAGGCGAGTTTGACGAGCTGAAAGCCCGTCAGAACATTTTAAACAATACCGAACGTATACTTTCCGCACTGAACGGCGCGCGCTCTGTTTTGAGCGATGACGGCGGAAGCCTTGACGGCGTTTCCTCCGCAAGGCACCTAATAAACGGAATTTCCTCCTTCGGGGAAGCTTATGAACAGCTTTCTTCGCGGTTGGAAGGGCTTTATGCCGAAATTTCGGACGTGGCGGAGCTTATTTCCGACAGCGCGGACGACTTGACCTTTGACGGCAGAGAGGCGGAGGAAATTGACGAAAGACTGACGCTGATTAAAGCTTTAAGGAAGAAATACGGCGCTGACGAGGCGGAAATTCTTACCTTCCTCGAAAAGGCACGCGCGCGGTACGAGCTTTTGTCCGACAGCGCTAACGCTGTGGAAAGGTATAACGCGCAGCTTGCAGACTGCAACGATAGAATTTACAAGCAATGCAAGCGGCTTACCGCACTCAGGGCAGAGGCGGCGGAAAGCTTTTGCGGGAATGTTGCCGCAGAATTAAAGACGCTTAATATTCCAAACGCACAGTTTACGGTAGTATTCGGCGAGTACACAATGGAAACGGCGAATTTGCAGTCGGCAAACGGCGCGGACAGCGTTTGTTTTATGTTTTCCGCAAATAAAGGCGAGCCGTTGAAGCCTTTAAGCAAGGTTATAAGCGGCGGCGAAATGTCAAGGTTTATGCTTGCGGTTAAAACCGTTTTAAAGGATGTTAACGGCATTTCAACCTACATATTTGACGAAATTGACGCGGGTATAAGCGGATTTACGGCAAAAACGGTTGCGGAAAAGTTTATAACTATCGCGGAAAACACGCAAATTCTGGCAGTTTCGCATTTGCCGCAGGTGTGCGCGGCAAGCAGTGCGCAGTTCCTTATTTATAAGGAAGAGGCAGACGGCAAAACTTTGACGAGAGTGAAGCGGCTTGACGAGGAAAGTAAGATTTCCGAGATTGCAAGGCTTGCAGGCAGCGTTGATTCCGAAATCGCGCGTAGCCACGCAAAGGAGCTTATAGCTCAGTTCAAAAAACAATAATTCAGGCGGCGAAAAATTTCGCCGCTTTTTTGCATAGCGGTAAATTGTTTGCACACAATACTGTTATGTTTTACGGAAAAAAGTTTTTAAAGGCTTTAAATAAGGCATCACTCATATTTATCGCCGCGCTTATGTGCGCGCTTACTATCGGTTATTCAACGCTTGTTGCGGCGGCAGACGAAAACTCGCTCTATCTCGGCGGGTTTCCCGCGGGCTTTGTGTTGAATACAACCACTGTAGAGGTTGTGGGCATATGCGATGTGATTACGGAAGGCGGAGTAGCTTCGCCCGCGCGTAATGCAGGTATCAAAACCGGCGACATAATCGATAAAATCAACGGTGAGGACGTGAATAAAACCTCGGATATAAACGAATTTATCGCCCGTGATTATAAAAAATACGAGGTTTTGATTATCCGCGGCGGAGAAAGCATTTGCGTTGACGTAACGCCAGCCAAAGAGGCGGCGACGGGCACAAAAAAACTCGGCGTGCTTGTCAAGGACAGCATAAACGGCGTGGGAACGGTAACCTATATCGACAAATCGGCAAACAAATTTGCCTCGCTGGGGCACCCCGTAACAGATATGGACGGCAGAATGGTCGGTATAAACGGCGGAACAGTGTTCGGTTCGCTGATTTACGACGTTAAAAAGGGGGTGCGCGGTACCCCCGGTGAACTTAGGGGCGCATTTGAAAGCGGAAACGTCATCGGCAATGCAAGGCTAAACTGTGCGTGCGGGGTTTTCGGCGACCTTTCAAAAAGCTTCAACTGTTCAAGACTTATTAAAATAAGCAAGGGCAGTATAGACGCGGTGCACGCGGGTACGGCCTATATATATTCAACCGTATACGGTAAGGAGCCGGAAAGATACGAAATTTCCATTGTTAAAGTAGATAAGCACAATAAGGACAACAGAAATTTTGTGATAAAAATTGAAGATAAAAAGCTTCTGGACAGAACGGGCGGAATAGTTCAGGGAATGAGCGGAAGCCCCATTGTGCAGGACGGTAAGCTGATAGGCGCAGTCACTCACGTGTTCATTAATGATCCAACGCGTGGCTATGGAATAGGTATCGATAATATGTTGAATGCCTATTAATAGTTAAAAATTAAATTTTGAATAGTATTATGTCAAACATAATTACTATATTATTAAGGTCAAATCAAGTATTTTTGGGTTTGACCTTTTTGTTTTTCTTCATTTTAACATATAATTCAAGGATTGCATACTCATTTTTCTGCCATCTTTACGCCAATTTTGTGCCAAATTATATTTTATTTCTGTAATTGAATTTTTTAAGTACTTGCTTTTTACGGGCGATAGTTACTTCGGTGTAAATTTGAGTGGTGGCAACAGAAGCGTGTCCTAATATTTCCTGTACAGAGCGCAAGTCTGCACCGTTAGACAGTAAATTTGTAGCAAATGTATGGCGCAGATAATGCGGAGTAGACTTCGTTGTTATCTGCGCTTTTTTAACGTATTTTTTGTATATATCTTCAATTCCGTGAATTGACAATGGCTGTCCGTAGCGGTTGACGAATAGATAATTATTTTGGCTATTTTTGCGTTCTATTATTAATATTTTTAATCGTTCCCACGTTATTGGCGATGATACGTAAATAAGCCGTTGCTTTCGTCCTTTTCCATGTATTAATAAAGTGTGGTCAGGCTTTATTATATCGTCTAATGTTATTGCCGCAGCTTCACCGATTCTTATACCGGTACTTATAAGCAAATCAATCAATGCAGCATCACGAACATATTCTTTTTGTGAGAATGGAGAGAGGGGGGCGAGATCTAAATCGAAGCATTTAAGTATTTTCCTTATTTCATTAATGGTTAAAGTTTTAGGTAGTTTTTTTTCTTGCTTAAACCTAAATTTAAGTTTTCCGAAGGGTGAAGTGTCAATGATTTCGATATCAATAAGAAAATTATAAAAATTTTTAAGAGTGATAATCTTTCTCCTAATTGATGTGTCTTTAAGTCTTAATTGCTTGTTTAAATAGGAAATGAAAGCGCAAATATCAGGATGAAGAATATTCTTTTCGAATACAAAAAATTGTTTTAAATCGCAAGAATATGCTTTAAATGTTTTTTCTGATAAGTTTTTAGTAGTTTGCAAATAATTGATAAAATTCGTTAAATAATTCATAAAATCTCCAATATTCTTTATTTTAGTATTGAAAATTATATCAGAATATGGTAAAATATGGATAAAATAACTAACTATTATTTGAGGAAGTTATGTTAGGAAGCAGTTTTTCAATAAAAGAAATCAGTAGTACTTTAGATAAAGAATATATAAAAAGCATAGCTATTTATAATAAATCTACTCCGGTATGTATAAAAACAAATTCAAATGAAATTTCTTATTGGTTAAATAACAAAAACGAAAAATTTAAATTACATATCTTTTCTTTATTTATCAAAAATATAAATGTTGGATTTGCTATGACCTCTTTTTTAAAAAGAAGCAGAATTCTTGTAATTGATTATTTGGCTCTTGATGAAAAATATAAAAACAACACAGTTTTCCTTTCTTTTTTTACATTGATTCAATTATATTTCAACGAAATAAAATTAGATATAAATTATGTTATGGTTGAAATAAGTAATAAAAATCAAGGAACGGATATTGATAAAGAAAGTCAATTATTTTTAAAATTTCTTTGTTTAGAAGACTTTTATAAAATCAATTATGAATACACTTCTCTTCCACTAGGGGTTAATAACACGGAAAGTTGTTTTAGTGCATTTCTCTATATTAAATCGGCAGATAAGCAACATAGCATAAACAAAGAAACATTTTTAAATTTTGTAGATTGCTTGTACTCCGATTACTATTTAGAATGGTATAAACCATTTTTTAAGGAAGAAGAAGTTGTTATGTATCAAAAAAATATAACTGAGACTTTGGATAAGTTGAAAGATTCTATATCTCAGGACTCTTCAATAATGTTAGACTTTACGTGCTGCAGAGAAGTCGAGGCTGAAAATCTTCTTTTTACAAATAACAATATGCCTTTAAGTAAACCCAAAGGTAAAAAATTTTATATTTTCTTGTTCACTTTATTGTTATTATTACCGATACCTTTAATTTGGGGATACAATTTTGTTTTAGAAAAGCTTGGTGTAGAAATTACTTCTGTAAATGCAATATTAGGCGGAGTTATAAGTGCCATCTGTACAGCGATATTGTCTATTTTTATAACTAAAAAGCACTTATAACTTTACGCATTTTAGTAAAACATTATTTGCGTGCTTTTTCCACAATGTATGTCTTAGGATCCAATCAAATTTAGTGTATTTAGCAGATTCATTTTCATCTTGACAATTACTATACATATATGCGCTTAAAATATGAAAACGAAAGTCGTCTACAATTTTAAATCCATATTGTTTTAATAGCATTTTAATGTATTTAGGAGAATATATCCATTGTTTCCAAAAATTACCAAAGTATTTTAGCTGAACAACTTCAGCGCACGACTTATAATATTCAAATTTTCTATGCTCATATCCGTAGCTACTTTCAAATTCTAAATACAGAGTTCCTTGTTTTTTTAATACTCTACTAAACTCGGAAATAACCGCTACAGCATCACAATAATTTATAACGCTGCCAACGCATATTATATTATCAAAAGTATCATTCTCTTGCGGTAACAATTCTATAGAGCCTACAGAATAATTGTTAAAGCAATTTATTTTATTCTCTGCCAAGTCTCTATGATGCATATTTAAAGAAATAAGTCCATAATCATTTCCGCCTGATCCCGCATTAAGAGTATAGGCGGAAAGACTAAAATTTTGTTTTTTTAAATACTTCTCAATTTGAAATTTAGAATACAAATGCCAATTGTCATCTTTTGGCCAAACATTATCAACATTCTCATATAGATTTTGAATTTCTTTTTGATCAATTTCCATAAGTATCCCTCAAATAATAGT
The DNA here is from genome assembly GCA_910587015.1 of uncultured Christensenella sp. GTDB lineage: Bacteria > Bacillota > Clostridia > Christensenellales > Borkfalkiaceae > Coproplasma. The sequence continues at coordinate 104,683 of CAJUME010000015.1, read as the reverse complement.
TAGTTATTTTAAGGAAGCAGTAAATATAAAAGAGTGACTGTTAGACATAACAGTCACTCTTTTAATGCTTTAGATACATTTATTTCGGGGATAGCTTCTTTTTTATTAATGATAAAATCTAATTTTTAGATTTTATGTTGAAATTTTAGATTGGCTGTGCTATAATAGAAGAAGGTTTAATAGAGGTATAAATTATGGCAGTAAGTTATAAGAAACTTTGGAAACTTTTGATAGAAAAAGATATGAAAAAGAAAGATTTGCGTCTTGCCACAGGAATTACAACAACTGCACTTGCTAAACTTGGCAAGAATGAAAACGTAAATACTGAGATCCTTGTTAAAATTTGCAAGGTTTTAGAATGTGATATATCTGATATTATGGAAATTATTGACGAAGAGAGTGGGGTATAATTATGTCGGATAAAGAAGCTCTTGCACGAGTTAAAATTGATAAATTGTTAGAAAAAAGTGGTTGGCGGTTGCTTGATGAAAACCAAAAAAGAAAGAATGTTGTTCTTGAACAAGGCTACCGTTACGATAAAAAAACTAAGTTTACCGACTATTTGCTGTTAGATACTTTTAGTCGTCCGTTAGCTGTAATAGAAGCAAAGAAAAAGGATTATCCTTTACGGAGTGCAAAAGCGCAGGCAATGGAATATGCGGTACGTTTGGGTGTTAGATATTTCTATTTGTCAAATGGAGAAGAACATCTATTTTGTGATGTGCAAGATGGCGTTTTACATCATGTGGACGGTTTTCTTTGTCAGGATAAATTGATTGCTTTAACTGAAAATTCTTATAATAGAAAAAATCTGTGGGAAGAGGTTTGCGAAGATACAGCTCTTGCCGAGATTAAAATTCCTAATATTCAAAATAACGTAAAGTTTAAAGACGAAGAATTAAGGGATGATTTCTTAAAGGACTCAAAAGTAAAACTTTTGAGAGATTACCAAGTTGACGCAGTGAATGCTATAATTGAATCGGCAAAGCAAGGGAATAACCGATTTTTGCTTGAAATGGCAACCGGCACAGGCAAGACATTAACTTGTGCTGCAATAATAGAAATATTTTTAAAGACAAAAAACGCTCATAGAGTATTATTTTTGGTTGATAGAATCGAACTGGAAAATCAGGCAAAACGTTCTTTTGACGGAGTGTTCAACAACGGACAACATTATACTGTTAGTATCTATAAAGAAGGTAGGGATAATTGGCGTGCATCGCAGATTTTGATAACTACCGTTCAATCCCTGTTGGCACATGATAGGTATCAAACGGAGTTTTTGCCGAGCGATTTTGATTTAATCATTGTAGATGAAGCGCATCGCACGATAGGCGGAAAAGCAAGAGAAGTTTTTGAGTATTTTATAGGGTATAAGATTGGGCTTACTGCTACGCCGAAAGATTATTTCAGGGGAGTTAATACAAAACAACTTATCTCTACGAATTTATATGAGTATGATGCAAGGGCTTTCCGTGATACATATTTGACTTTTGGTTGCTGTTCGGGAAAACCGACGTATGAATTTACACTTGCCGACGGCGTAAAGAAAGGTATTCTTGTAATGCCTTATGCAATAGATGCGAGAACTGATATAACTTATCAGCTAATGGATGAGGGGTTAAATATAAATCAAACCATATCCGGTAATTTTACGGAAGACGAACAAGCTGAACAGATTTATAAGATAAACGATTTTGAAAAAAAGCTGTTTTCAGAAAATACGAACGAAACGTTTTGTCGTATGTTTTTGGAAAATGCGAAGATGGATCCGCTTACCGGAGAAATTGGAAAAACAATTATCTTTTGTGTTTCACAAGCGCATGCAGGCAAGATAGCCAATATTTTAAATAAGCTTATCAAAGAATATGAGCCTGAAAAGTGGAGCAGTTATAGCGGGCATTTTGCTGAGCAGGTAACGTCAAGTGTAGAAAATCATTCAAAGATGACCCAATTATTTACAACGGAGTTTAATGAGTTAAATGGAACAAGTAGTTACTTTGATGAAAGTGATTCAGATGACTATAAAACATCAAAAACTCGTGTGTGCTGTACTGTTTCGATGATGACGACAGGATATGACTGTCAGGACTTGTTGAATATTTGTTTAATGCGTCCCGTGTTGCAACCGTCTGAATTTATTCAGATTAAAGGACGTGGCACAAGAATATTTGATTTCATATTGGATAGAAAATTCGTAAAAAAAGACGAGTTTTATTTCTTTGACTATTTTGGTAATTTTGAGCGATTCGAGTATTATGATTACGATAAAAAGTTAAAAGCACCGAAAAAACCTTCCGATGGTCAGACAAATGTAGGCACTTCCATCGAAAATGGAACAGTCACTCTTAATGTGCCTGATGAAACAGCAATGTTAGTGGGAGCAAAAGTCGGAGATGACGGAATGCGAATAGACCGTGAGTTTAATAAAGGAACTTCGTTAAGAGATGCGATGCTTGCCGACGAAGAGCTGAGAAAAGCGGTTGAGGAAAAGAACTGGGATAAAGTTGTAAGGATAGTTAACGAGCGGTATAACAATAAACAGCAATACGGCTACGAGAATAACGAAAGTATTGGGAAGCAAATGCGCTTGGAAAGAATTCCGAGCTGGCAGGAACTTGTTGAGTTGTATTACGGCATAAAGACAAGATTAAAAACCAAAGAGGAATTGTTGCAAGAAACCGTTACAAAGTGTATGCAAGTTTTTGATATTGAGGAAGTAAAACGAAAGGATATCCGTAAACTCGTTGAAGCGTATGTTGAAAGTAAAGAAATAAGGAATTATATCAGTAGCGGGCAATATATGCTGTTCGATTATACGGGTATTTACAGCATACAGGATTTTATTCGACTTGGAGACAAGAAAATTAGAATAGCGCAGAGCTTAAAAGATATTGTACCGCAGGAACTGTTGAGGAGTGCGTAAAATGGCTGAAATAAATAAGATAATTAAAAATGCAAGAGACGTATTGGTGGGAAAGGTCCCCGATCCGCAGTCGCAAATAGACCAAATTACTTTGGCTTTAATTTATAAATTTATGGATGCCAAAGACAGAGAAGCGAGAGGTTACGATTTGCCCGCTACTTTTTTCGTGGGAGAATATGAGGATTATTCTTTCACGAAAATTATGCAAGCGACAAACAATTCCGAAAAATTCAATTTATATTCTAAAGGCATTGAATTGTTGCAAAACAGAACGGATTTACCTTCTACTTTTGTAAGTGTTTTTAAAGATGCTTTCATTCCTTACAGAGATCCGCAAACTTTGAATTTGTTTCTTGCGGAAATCGATAAAATTCCGACTGACAACACGGAACTTTTGGGTACTGCGTTTGAAGACTTGCTTTCCATTATGGGCAGTCAAGGCGATGCCGGACAGTTCAGAACTCCGAGACATATCATTGATATGATTGTTGAAATCGTTAATCCGCAAAAATGTGAAACTATACTTGATCCGGCTTGCGGTACGGCTGGATTTTTAATAAGTGCATACAATAAAATCATCAAAGAAGACTTGTCTATTGAAGAGCGTGAGCATTTGATGACCGACGGACTTGTGGGGTATGATATCAATCCCAATATGGTGAAACTTGCAAACGTTAATTTATTTTTGCATAACTGCAAAAAACCGAATATTCATCTTTATGACACTCTTTCCGAAAAAACATATTGGAAAGATAATTATGATGTAATTCTTGCAAATCCACCTTTTATGACTCCGAGAGGCGGTATCCGTCCGCACGAATTGTTTAATACTATCAACGCAAATCGTAGCGAAGTATTATTCACTTATTATATCGCCAAGCATTTGAAATGTGACGGAAGAGCCGGCGTTATTGTGCCCGAAGGGGTTGTTTTTCAATCTGTGAATGCTTATAAAAATTTGCGAAAAATGTTAGTTCAGGAGAATTACCTTTACGCGGTCATTTCTTTGCCGAGCGGTGTCTTTAACCCTTACAGTGGTGTTAAAACGAGTATTTTGTTGATGGATAAAACTATCGCAAGAAAGACGGATAAAATTTTGTTCGTCAAAATGAATAATGATGGATTTGATTTAGGCGCGCAACGACGTTCTATTGAACAAAACGATATACCGAATATCATCAGTTTAGTGAAAGAATACATTTTTTGTGTTCAGAATGATAATTTAGAACGTTTTGAAGATAAATCGGGCATATCGGTTTTGGCAAACAAAGAAGAAATTGCTGAGAATGATTATATTTTGGTTGGGGATAGATATAGAAAGCAAGAAGAGATATACTCACAATATCCTTTGGTGAAACTTGAAAATTTGTTATGCAAAATAAGGTATCCAGAAAAGCTATTAAGAAGTCAGTTCAAAGCAACAGGAAAATATCCGATAATTGATCAATCGGAAAATTTTATTGCTGGTTATTATGATGATGAGAGTATGCTGATTCATTTAGAAAAGCCTGTGATTTGTTTTGGCGATCATACATTAGCATTAAAGTATGTCGATTTTGATTTTATATTGGGTGCAGACGGTGTTAAAATTCTGTTACCAATTGATGAAATTGATACAAAGTATCTGTATTATGTTCTTAAAACAAATCCCATAGAAAGCAGAGGATATAGTCGGCATTATACGTATTTAAAAGAATTAAAAATTCCACTTCCGCCGATTGAAATTCAAAAGCAAATTGTTGCGGAAATAGATGGTTATCAAAAAATTATAGACGGAGCAAAACAAGTTATAGAAAATTATAGACCGAAATTAAAGGTCAATTCTTCGTGGGTGGTAAAATCACTTGCCGATATTGCGTCATTGTCGTATGGATATACTGCTACGGCACAAGAGAGGGGAGACATAAGATACATTCGTATTACAGATATAGATGAGAATGGAGAACTGCGGTCGAATGATGCAAAATTTATAGACTTGAATGTAGAAAGCCAACAATATTTTTTACAAAAGGGCGATATTGTTGTCGCCAGAACGGGGGCAACATATGGTAAGACTTTATACTATAAAGAAAATGAACCGGCGGTATACGCATCTTTTTTAATAAAGATAAATTTGCCCTCTTACATTAATACAAGATTTTATTGGGTGTATGCGCAGACAGAAGAGTATTGGCAACAAGCAAAAAGTTTGGTGTCGGGAGGTGGTCAACCTCAATTTAATGCGAATGCAATTAAACAAATACATATACCGATACCGTCAATAGAAGAACAAAAGGGAATAGTTTTGCAGATTGAAAAAGAATTAGAATATATTTCTAACTGTAAAAATCTTATTAATATATTTGAACGAAAGATTAAAGATAAACTTTCCGAAGTTTGGGGAGAGTAGTAATGAGCTATACGATAGATGAAAGTATAGATACTTTGTTATCATATTTTCCCAAAGAAGCTGTAAATTACGAAGAGGGAAATTATGACCAATATTTATCGGATTTGATAAAAACGGTTAAGGATAATTTTAATACGTGTAACTATCAGGTATGCTTTTTTTATATGCACTTGATATTTATGAGTTACGTTTATTATTCAGTAGATAAAGCATATCGCTTTTATCCTGAAGGCGTAGATTTGGTTTACTATCCTATCAATGCTTATCGTGGTAGGGATGATAAGCCGAATATAGATGAATATTCAAGTGTTTATGATTTTAGTATAATTCCGGAAAAAGAAATATTCAAGGTTTTTTATGCTTTGGGAATGAACGAATCGGAAGTTGCGATATTGGGGAAGTACGTTAAAGAACGAGATGATTATGCTCACGCAACCGGTAAAGGGAATATAGACATTGATTATTTGGAAAGCAGTGCAAACGCAATTATTTTTTACATAGCAAGAATACAAAATGCGTTAAATAAACATTTAGAAAAGCTTTACGTTAAATTTTTGTTGGATAATTATAGATTTGATTATTTTCATGTTGATTGTGAAGTGGATAATTTTATCGTTGATTTCTCGCTTTCGGAAGCGGATATTATCTTTTTGTGTAATTTAGGGATAAGTAAATATAGAGATTCAGATGCTCAAATAAAAACAGACTTTCGGTATATTAAAAATGCACACTGTGTATTTATTGAACATTGTACTCAAATTTATGATGTGGAAGAAACCGATTCTTATAAAGATTGGATAACGAATGAAGTCTACTTAAAATTTAGATACGCGAATAGAGCCAAAGAATACATATCAGACATATTAAAAATCAATGAATATGAGTGTGTAAAAGATGGCGGGGAGTATCCGTTATATAATTGTCCACATTGCGACGAAGAACAACTAGTTTATATAGAAAAAGATCATACCTATAAGTGCTTTCACTGTGGATATGAGAGCGATGAGCGTGCTTTGACACGTTGTTGTGAGTGCGGTGAGTTTTTTCAAACCGAAAATGCAATAATTTGTCCCAAGTGTTTGAAAAGAAAAATGCAAGAGTACTAATCAATAGAGGAGAATAAGTTGGAAGATAAAGTTTGGGTATATGAATTTCTAAAAACAATATTCAGTAGCAAAGAAAAGCCTTCTCTGGCTATTATTTGGGACAAGGTATCAAAGTTTGGCGGCAAGCTGTATAAATACTACTCTTTCGAAGATGAGTATGCTATAGAAAACTTAAAAAACGGTGTAGTTCATTTTTCAAAACCTGAAAGATTTAACGATCCGTTTGATTGTGCCGTTAGTATATCTTTGGATAAAATTATTGAAGCATATTTGCCCGTACTTATTGACAGTGACATTTCGGTTAGCGGAGAAAATGAACAATTAATTAAAGACTGCATAAAGCAAATCTTATTTGATAACCAAACTGAAATACTAACAGATATTAAAGAGCTTAAGTTAATAAAACTATTGATTACTGCGCCGGCATTTCAAAAGCTTATGCCTAAAATGGTCAATGGCGAAAAAATATTGGAATCGGAAATTCAGCAAGCCGTATTGTCTTCTTTTTTAGATGTGAGCTTCGCAACGCAATTTTTAGGATTGATAGGGAGTACAAGTTCGCCCATTGATTTAAGTCAACTCCCATTGAATGATCTATATCCAGACATTATTTCCGCTATTGCTCAAAATCCGGATATGTTAAGTTCTATGGGCGCAAATATTACAACAGAAAACATAGATAAATTAAAACAACTAAACGATGTAATGAAGTCTAACAGTTTGATAGAAAAGTTAGAAAAAGTATCCAATATGGGTGGCTTTGACGGAGAAAAAGTAAAGAAGGATTTGGAAGATACACGCAAAAAATTAATACCAATAACTGAAAAATTAAAGGAGTCAGTAAATAAACAATTTGCTATAACGTGCTTTTCAAAATTATCAGATTCAATTCTTATGTGGTCACATTATGCAAACAAGCATACCGGATTCTGTGTTGAGTATAACTTTGAAAAATGTAGGAACTGGGATGCACTTGTAAATCTTCTTCCTGTATTATATTCAGTTGAAAGACCATCGCTTCCTATGGGACTATTTGATTTTTCAAATCCACAAGAGATTAAATTAAACAATGTTTTAGATTATGTCCCCGAGTTAACTATGCTTTTATTAAGTAAAAGTAATAAGTGGAATTATGAAGAAGAATGGAGAATCGTCAATCATCAAAGCCAACTTATTGATGGACATTTGCTTGATTTACATACAATATCCCGCATTTATTTGGGGGCAAACATTTCTAAAGAAAACGAATGCTTAATAAGAGACGTTGCTAAAAAACTAACTATTCCAATTAGTAAGTATCGAATAAGTCCAGATAAATATAAATTAGAGTTTGAGAAATAGCATTGATAAATATAATAAAATCCACGAAAAATAGAGACGTTTTCTCAGAGTAAGAGATTGTAATTCAAAATTACGCAACTTTTTATTCTTGATTTAATATCCTTTTTTGAATATTAGGTTAAGAGAAGTCTGACAGACAAATAATTCCTGCATAGGGTTTTACTGTTCTATCAGGCTTTTTTTGTTGTTTCGATTTGCCCGATTGCTTGGAATTATCCAATGCGGTCGGTCTTTTTTATTTAGGCAAATTCGTCCGATTGTGTAAACTTTTTATTGCTGAAAAACACAAGATCGGAGGATTTAAAAAATGGCAAAAATATATTTTAAAGATGTGCAGGGCAAAAAGGTTTTGGTAGAGGTATCGAATAAGATCGCAAAGCAGTATCGTGATAGCTTACGGGAAGAATGGCGTAACAATGCGTATGAGAGTTATTATTCGACTTCGCTTGAAAGCATTACGGAAGCAGGACACGACTTTGCAGACGAGAACTCAGACTCGGAAGAATTGTTTCTTGAAAGAGAAGAAAGGGCGGAACAGAAAGTTTTAATGCGTAGATTGAGAGCGGTTTACCATTTTTAACAGAAGTACAATGTATAACGATACATAAACTCTTTGTTCTGAATATGTCGCAGGCAGAAATAGCACGGGAAGAAGCTGTTTCAGAGCAAGCTGTATCCGACAGAGTTAAGCGATTATTTACGAAATTAAAAAAGCTATTAAAAAAATCTTAAACTTTTTTAAAAAAACTACTTTAGTAACTACCGATTTTTCTCTAATAAGTGAAGGGATTAATAATATTTCACGAACAAGTATTACGAAATGGAATATTAATAATTTTTAATAATTGAAACAGGTGATGGTAATAAGACACTTTTGACACACAAAATACAATAAAAGGAGGTTCTAAAAATTTAATAAAATCACCTCAATTAAAAAATATTGGGTTGATAAAATTTTATCGACCCAATATTTTAGTTGAATCAATATTAGATAAACACAAAAGAACGGAAAAAATAACTGTAAAGGAATTATTAATTTAATGATTACAAAAGAAAAAGTAGAAAACTTAAAGCATAAGTTAGAATACTACAAATCACTTGATATTAAAGATATAAAATTAGAAAAATTAAAGGATATCCGAGATGTTAAGATTGATGCCACGAAACCGGTTATAGAACGCATTTGTTCTTTTCTGGTTCAAATGGACGGTAATCCATACATTTTTAAGGTTGGTGATACACCGGTTAAAGTCAGTTTCAAAAAAGAGGGTCCGTCGCTACAAAAATGTTTAGTAAATATGATCGTTGGACATAAAACTAATGGTATTACTTCAATCTTATGTAATTGAAATTGAAACTTGACATAATAGACTAAACATAATATAATATAAACTGTTTATGAGCAAAATTTCTTTTATATCATTTTGTGTTGAATATTATGCAGAGCATATCCACAAACCTAGTAATGAAGTCTATGAACTGTTCAAGAAAGAGAAACTGATTGAATTATTGGAAAATGATTATGACGACTTGCATGGGATGGGAATGGAATATTTAATGCAGTTATTTGATGAATATCTTGGAGGCGTGAAATGATATTATATCACGGAACAACGCTTGAAATAGTAACCCCTCAAATAATTAAAAGCGAACTCGGACGCGATTTTGGTTTCGCTTTCTATACAACAAATATTAAAGAGCAGGCTGAACGCTGGGCAATCAGAAAAGCTAAGATTTTATCCAAGAAGAAAGAAGGCATATTAGTTCCTGCAATAGTCAATATCTATGAATGGACTCCTTCTGAAAAAACTTTGAAAAAAGAGTTTTCTGTGGCTTCGCTGGAATGGCTTGAACTCGTTGTAAACTGCAGAGGAAATATAGATTTTAAGCACGGATATGATATAGTCAGCGGTAAAATTGCAAATGACAATGTCGGAGAAACTGTGTCATACGTAATGCAGGGAATAATGCGTAAGGAAGATGCCGTTGAACGGTTGAAGTTTGAAAAGATAAATAATCAGATAGCTTTCTGTAGCGAAAAATCATTAAATGAATTAAAGTTTATTAAAAGTTATAAAGTGGAGATGAAATAGTATGGCTCATTCTACGGTCAGGGCAACAATATTACCCGAAATTATAAAACTGATATGTGCCAACCAAAACGTAACCGAGAGGGAGGCTTTGGATATGTTTTATTCATCAGCTACCGGTTCAAGTTTTGCAGATGATGATTCCGGACTTTTCGGGCAGTCGCCACTTTACATTTATGGATTGTTTATACAAGAAGCTAAATAGATATGGATACTGATTCAAGATTAAACGAAGAGAAAAATAACGGAATTTTAGCTATACGAAAAGCGCAACAAATAGCAGAACAAAATGGCATTTCTAGCATGTCTTTAGAAGAAATAAATGCTGAAATTGCCAAAACAAGAAAACAAATTAATGATAATTTAGGTTGATGTCCCTAAGTTTAAAATACTTTGTCGAAAAATATCCTCAAATACTTGTCGAACGATTTTGCTTTTTTGTGAAACTACACGAATTATAGAAAATTTATATTTGTAACTTATTGACATTTACTCATGTGTTTGTAAACGACCCGACAAGAGGCTACGGAATAGGAATAGATAAAATGCTGGGTTCATATTAATATTAAATTTCTCATATATTTGATATATGAGAAATTTGTCTTTTTGCGGCGATAAATGGGATAAAAAATACGCTTTGGCGTTCGTTATTGCTTTAATTTGCTCAATTATATGTGGCATAGTACTATGCAATTTTGTAAATTACAATACTTATCTGCTTAATCTGGCGGACGATTACGTTTATTACGTATTCAATTTTAAAAACGGAAATATAATTTTTCCGCATCTTTTGGGCGATGTGCTGTATTTTTATATTTTCTTTTTAATAAGCTATTTTACTAAATTAAAATACCTCAATCTCATTTTCGTCTTTTTAAGGGGGCTGTTTTTCGGCATTTATACAGCGCTTATAATAACAGTCGGCGCTTTCAGCGGAGTAATCGTAATTATCTTTGTATTCGTGCCGGCAACGCTTATCTCGCTAGCCGTCTGCTATTTTATAGGTGAATTCTGCACAAGGGCAGATAAAAGGTATTGCTTTTTTATTCCCGCAGTCTGCGCCGTAGCCGATTGCATTGTCATGCTTTTGCTTGTCAACGTGCTGTTCAGGGTGGTGATAATTATAGTATAATTTTTTTATATTTCCGCATACTGTCGGTATGAAAAAGTTATTCAATGTATTTTTATCCGCTTGCATTGCGGCTTCGGGCGCGGCTCTTTCGGGCTTCACCTACGAGGCGGGCAGTGCGGCGGGCTCGCTTACCAAGGGCTGTAAATCGGCTTATCTTATGGATTACAATTCTGGCGAGTGCTTATATAAGGAAAACGAAGCCGCGCGTATGCCTATTGCCAGCGTATGCAAGGTAATGACGCTTACGCTTGTTTTTGACGCTGTTTCTGCGGGCAAATTCACGCTTGACGATACTGTTTCGGTAAGCAGTAAGGCTATGGGTATGGGCGGTTCGCAGATTTTTCTCGACAGCAAATGTCAGTATACAGTAAACCAGCTTATTAAAAGCGTGGTAGTATGCTCTGCAAATGACAGCTGCGTTGCGCTTTCCGAAAAGGTTGCGGGCGGCGAGGACGAGTTTGTCGCTTTAATGAACGGCAAGGCTAAGGAGCTTGGCTGTACAGACACGCTTTTTGCCAACTGCACGGGGCTTCCCCGCGATACGCAGTATTCTTGCGCGAGGGACGTTGCGCTTATGTTCGCAAATCTTATCAAAAACGAGGAATATTACAATTACAGCAAAATCTGGTTAGAGGAATTCGAGCACCCCGACAACAGAAAAACCTCTATGACAAACACTAATAAGCTGATAAGAAAATATTCCTTCTGCGACGGCGGAAAAACGGGCTTCACCAACGAGGCGGGCTTCTGCCTTGCGGCTACCGCAAAAAAGAACAATTTAAGGCTTGTTTCCGTTGTTTTGGGCGCGGGCTCGAGCGACGACAGATTTAACTCAACCGTGCAGATGTTCGAATACGGCTTTGCAAATTACCAAAACAAAATTGTGCTGGATAAGGACGTCACCCTCAATGACGAATTCAGCGTAAGGGGCGGCAAAAGGGATACCTTTCAGGTAAAGCCGGAAAGAAACAGCTACGTCTTTTCTGCGGCGGGCAAAGCCCCCGAAATTACTCACAAGGTGGTTGATTTCAATGTGAAGGCGCCCGTGGCGGTCAATCAGGTTGTCGGCGAGATTGAGGTCTACAAGGACGGCATTCTGTGCGACAAGGTAAACGTTGTTGCGGCGGAAAGCGTTGACAAGGCGGGCTACGGCGATTATTTAAAACAAAACGCTTCTCAATGGGCAATTTAAAATAAATGCTTAACAATAGAGCGATACGGCGCGCATTGCCTTGCGCGCCGTATTTTGCCGCCGAAAATAATTTCACGGCAATTTATTTGACTATTTGCGCTGAATTTGATAAAATATTTGGGAATATATTGCGGAGAATTTTAATGAACTTGCGGGATACGTTAAAGATAAATAAAGCGGGACATCTTGAAATAGGCGGAATGGACGCCGTGGACATTGCGCGCCGCTTCGGTACGCCGTTATATGCTTTTGACGAGGCGCATATCCGCCGTATGATGCGCACCTACAAGTCGGTAATCGACGGCGAATACGGCGGCAACGGCATGGTGTTGTATGCCTCGAAGGCGTTCTCGTGCGAGGCGATTTATGCTATTGCCCGTCAGGAGGGAATAGGCGTAGACGTTGTTTCGGGCGGAGAGCTGTACACTGCGGTTCAGTCGGGCTTCCCCTCGAATAAAATCTATATGCACGGCAACAACAAGCTTGAACGCGAGCTGGAATACGCGCTTGACTGCGGCGTTGGAAATATCGTAGTTGACAGCTTTCGCGAGGCGGATATGCTTGACAGCATTGCCGCAGGGAAAAATATAATACAGAAGGTTTTAATCCGCATAAACCCCGGAGTGGAGGCGCATACGCATGCGTTTGTGCAGACTGCAAGAACGGACAGCAAATTCGGCTTTTCTATATCAGACGGCACGGCGGAGGCAATTGCGAAGCACGTGCTTGCAAAGAAAAATCTTGAATTAAGGGGCTTTCACTGCCACATAGGCTCTCAGATATTCGAAAAGCAGTCATTTGTGCTTGCGGCAAACAAGGTTATGCAATTTGCCGCAGAAATAAGGGACGGGCTCGGCTTTGAGGTCAAGGAGCTGAATATCGGCGGCGGCTTCGGTGTTTGGTATAACAGCGACGACCCCGAGCTGAAATATGAAGATTACGCAGATTATTTAAAGGCGCTTGTTGCAGCCGTAAAGCATAATGCTGCAAAATACAAGCTTGCAGAGCCGTATTTGTTGCTTGAACCGGGGCGCTCGATAGTGGGCGAAGCGGGTATAACGCTTTACACCGTGGGCGCAATCAAGGATATTCCCGCAGTAAAAAAATATATTGCTGTCGACGGCGGAATGTTCGAAAACCCGAGGTATGCGCTTTACCAGTCAAGATATACCGCCCTGCTTGCAAACAGAGCAAACGAGCCCTGCACGGAAAAGGTAACCGTTGCGGGTAAGTGCTGTGAAAGCGGCGATTTGATTGCCGTTGACGTGCCTTTGCCCGAGGCGCAAAGCGGGGATATTCTTGCGGTTTTGACGACGGGCGCGTATAATTATTCCATGGCGAGCAATTATAACAGAAATTTTATTCCCGCGGCGGTGCTTGTAAATAACGGCGAAGCGGAATACATAATCAGACCGCAAACCTACGAGGATTTGGTGCGGAACGATTTAATACCGGAAAGGTTGAAGAAATGACTTATTTATTCAAATATCTCGGCGGAATAATAGCGGTGCTCTTCGTATTTATTCCGCATGAATTCGCGCACGCATTCGTTGCGTACAAATGCGGCGACCCTACTGCAAAAATGCGCGGCAGGCTGACGCTTAACCCGTTGAAGCACATTGACCCCACGGGCTTTGTTCTGTGTATTTTGACGGGCTTCGGCTGGGCAAAGCCTGTTCCTATTTATCCGTATAACTTTCATAAATACAGAAAAGGACTGTTTTTGACGGCGATTGCGGGCGTTGTGGCAAATTATATTATCGCGTTTATTGCCTATCCATTGTTTTTGCTTATCGCCGTTTATGCCGCTCCCACGGCCTCGGCGGCGGTTTATGTGGTAAACTTTTTCGAGCAGGTCTTTTATCTGATTTTTGCTTACAGCTTAAGCGTTGCCGTATTCAATCTGCTTCCGTTTTATCCGCTTGACGGCTTCCGTGTTGTGGAGTCCTTAACCCGTGAAATTAACCCCGTCCGCAGATTTTTAAAGGACTACGGCAGATATATTTTGCTGATACTTGTGCTTGAAAGCTTCCTTTGCGATATTTTAAGCACACATACCTCCTTGCCGTATGTGCATTATTTTGATATTTTGGGCTATGTCCATTGGTTTGCAAGGAATATTATCGGCTTCCCCATAACGGCTATGTGGAATGCGATTTTCGGATTGCCGATACAGTTAATGCCTTTTTAACGGCGGAAAAATTATGGCTGAAAACAATTACGACAATTTTGAATCGGTAGTGGATTACACAACGGTACTCGATATTTTCGAGGGGCCGTTGGATTTGCTGTTGCACCTTATCAATATAGCAAAAATCAACATTGAAGAGGTTTTTGTTTCGAAGGTGACCGAACAATTCCTCGATTATATCGAGTTTATGAAAACGCAGCCAAGCCGCGACGTCGATAAAGAAAGCGAATATCTTGCGCTTGCCGCGCAGATTATTTACATAAAATCCAAGAGCCTTGTGCCCGTGGTCGAGGTCGGCGGCGAGGAGATGGGTGGAGCCGAAGAGGAACAGCGCGCGCTTATCGAACAGCTTAAACAGCGCGAGTACGAGCTGATTAAAGGCGAAACTCCCAAGCTGAAAACTTTGGAAACGATAGGCTATTTTTTCAAAAATCCCGATAAATCTCTCGATACCGTACGCGTTGTGTATAAGGATTTTACCGTAAGCGCGTTGCTTGAAGCGTTTGCGAAAATGATGCTTAAAAACGAAAGCCTGCAACGCGAACAGCAGAACGTAAAGGAAATTCCAAAGGACGAGCACACCGTTGAGGAGCAGGTAACCTTTATAAAAGACAAGCTTGTTGAATGTAAGGAAATTGAATTTGAAAAGCTGTTCAGAACCTATTCCAAAAACGAAATAATAACAACCTTTCAGGCCCTTTTGGAAATGCTGAAGCACCAGTTTATTATGGTTGAGCAGCAGCAGTCCTTCGGCGCGATTACTATAAAACTCAATCCCGACTGGGATTTAAAGGATTTAACTGATGAACAATTTGACGAATATAATTGAGGCGATTGTTTTCGCTTCGGGGGAGGCTGTTCCCGTAAAATTTATTGTCGAAAAGCTCGGTTGCGGCATAAAAGAAGTTAACGCAAGCATTGACGAGCTGAAAAAGAGATACGGCGAGGACGGCGGCATTCAATTGCTTGTTTTTAACGGAAAGCTTCAGCTTGCCTCTAATCCCAAGTATAAACAGCAGGTTTCAGAGGTGCTTATACCTATTAAAGAAAAGGAATTTACAAAAACCATTCTGGAATGCGCGGCAATAATAGCATACAAGCAGCCGATAACCAAGCCGGAGCTTGAGGAAATAAGAACGGTCAGCTGCGATTACGCAATACATACGCTGTTAGAGCTTGAAATGATAGAACCGTGCGGCAGAAGGGACGCCGTTGGCAAGCCTATCGTTTATCGCACTACGGATAACTTTTTAAAGAGATTTAAGCTGAACTCCATTGACGAACTACCCGACTATGACGAGCTTATGGCGCAGATAGCAGAGCTGAACAACGCCGCATTTGCCGACGAGGAGGACGGAAATTACCTTTATAAAAAGGACGTATACGTTGAAGAGGGGGCGACACCGCCGCCCGTTACGCAAGCCGAGGAGGAAAAAAAGCCGCGTACGGACGAGGACGGCTTCGAGCTTCCCGATTTTATCGGCGATGATGACGACGTAATTAAGATAGATTGATAAATTTAAAAAGCGTAAAGGGCGGTTAAAGCGCACTCCCATAGAGAATTACAAAACTATATTTTAAGGAGCTGCACTTTCAAACGACGGTAAAAGGCTCTCGGACGTTTCGTTCGAGAGCCTTTTAGCTACACGTTATTTTAAAAGATAAATTGAAATTTACCGTTAAACGGTGCGCCAATCCACGGAAGTATTTTTTTTGAATTTAATATTTCAATCTCTTGTTTAATTGAAAACTATTTTCCTTTAAATTGAAATTATCTTTACTTTCTGTTCGGCTTTCTTTTTAAACTCAACAGTCTGATAAAATCATTAAACAAGGAAGTGTCAGCTGGCTCAAACATTATCCATTTCCCATCGTGGTAAGTATGAGTATTTTCATATATTTCTTGAACTTCTTTTGAAAAGGTTTCTTTGTCAGCTTCAAATTTTAACCGCTCGTCTTTACCGAAAACAATCATAAATCCTATGCAATTTTCTCTTGCATACAAGGCGCAAAGTGTTTTACCGCCTTTACGATATTTGTATTCGTATTTCCACGCTTTACCGCCTTTATTCCATACGCAATCCATATCGTACTTATCATCAATTAAATCACATAATTTATTCCATACTTCGTATAAAGGTTTACCGACCAAATTTGTCATTTCTTCCGCATTAGGTATCATATCGAACATATAAATCAATTCTCCGCTAAATTACTGTTTATCGTGCAATCATTATAGTACATTAAACGCAAAAAAACAAGCGGTAAGTATAGCTCACTATATAAAAACACAAGCACAAAGGCGTAGCTTCTACGCCACGCCTTAATTTATTTCGTCTGCAATTTGTCTTAAATTTCCTATGTGCACTACGGTTAAAGCCGTCCTTTTTTTTGTATAAATATTTTCCGTTTACTGATAATAAGGGTATGAACGTTGCACTAACCGCCGTCGGCGCGGCGTTGTTTGCCTTACTTATATTTCCCGTTCATTTGTACAATTATATTTATATAAACACGGGTCAGAAGTACGCAAGCCTTAATATAGGCACCTTAGGCTGGAATTTTTTTAACGTAAATACCGTAAAAGACCACCCGAACGAAATGCAGGTAAACGGAAAAAACAAAAAGCTGGATATGAAAAAGCTTAAAGGCAGCTATTACAAAATTTTTAACTGCATTTGTCTTTACAAAATGGTTCAGCTCGGCGATTACGGCATGCAACGCGAGGGTAACGCCTATGCCGCGCTTGCGCAGAATTGCTTAACAACGGCAATTTATAAATTCATTCAGATAAACGGAAATTTTTGTAAATTAAGAAATTACACAATCTTAAATCAGGAGCATTCCGACATCAGATACTATGCCAAGACAGTTACTGTTATAAACGCGCTTGTAGTGCTGAAAATTTTTATTATTATTTTAATGGAGAAGCTAAATGACAAAAATAAGAAAAAACAGAGAAAATAATTTTGACGTGCCATCGGTTTCGATTGAGAAGGTTGCCGATGCAAACACCGTTGTCGGCAAATCGATTATAACGGTCAGCGGGACGGAAATTATACCCGTTTCCTCGGTAACCGTGGTAAATTTAAGCGGCGGCGGAGAGTACGGCGACGTAAAAACCTTTAAAGAAGCAGACGGCTTTCAGGTTGCGGGCGGCAACGGCTCGGTTATAACGGTAAAGCCAAAGGCGTTTATCGTGGACGATGGCAAGGGCTGTAGGCTTTTGAAGATAGAGGACAGTGCTGTTGAGGCGCTTATAGAAAAAACGGGAGAGCTTGTAAGCAGACTTACGGACAACAATGCGTAAAAAGACGGAAATTATATCGATTATAATATCAATAATAATTGCGGCGGGAATAATGTGCGCTGTGATAATCCGCCGCGACACCTATGCGGACGCATCGGCAACTGCGGAAATTGCAATGGAATTGCAGACGGGCACGGTTTTAAAGGAAAGCAATGCAGACTTAAAGCTGCCCATGGCAAGCACCACAAAAATTATGACCGCGATTATAATTGTTGAGGATTGCGATTTAAATAAGGTGATAACCGTGCCCGATGCCGCAGTCGGGGTGGAGGGTTCCAGCATTTACCTCAAAAAAGGCGAAGAGATTAATGTTAAGGATTTGCTTTACGGCTTAATGCTACGCTCGGGTAACGATGCGGCTGCGGCCTTGGCTATTCATCACAGCGGAAGCGCGGAAAAATTCGTGGAGGTAATGAACGAGCGAGCTAAAAAGATAGGTGCACACAATACAAGCTTTAAAAACCCCAGCGGTCTGCCAGACGATGCACATTATACAACCGCCCGCGACTTGTGCGAAATTGCGCGCTATGCAATGCAGAATAAAACCTTTAAGGAGGTAGTTTCCGCAAAAAGCCACAGCGGCGAATACAGAAGCTTTGTAAACAAAAACAAAATGCTTTACAATTACGATGGTGCAAACGGCGTAAAGACCGGTTACACAATGAAGGCGGGCAGATGCCTTGTAACCTCTGCAGAGCGTAACGGTATGGATGTTGTCTGCGTTGTGCTTAACTGTCCCGATATGTATGTGCGTAGCGGAGACATTCTCGATGCGTGCTTCAATGATTATAATTTGGTAAAAATCAACGAAAACAACACGTTTATGTCTGGCATAGTACTTTGTAAACCTGCAAAAAGCGGCTGTTTTGTGGCAAAAAAGAATGAAAAGCTTGATTTTAAGGTGACTGCGTCAGATAAGCTTAAAAAAATCTGCAAGGGCGATTTGGTTGCCGAGCTGAATATTTACGGTCAAAACGGCTTGCTTTTCAGCGAAAAATTGTATAGTATAGTAGACAGAAACAATTAATTTTTTTAAGGTCTGCTATGAGGATAAACAAATACCTTGCCGCTTGCGGCATGGCATCGAGAAGAGAGTGCGACAGGCTGATTGCCGAGGGCAGCGTAACGGTAAACGGCAAAAGTGCGGTTATAGGTCAGGAAATAAATTCCGATGACGAAGTATTCGTTAACGGCAAAAAAGCCGTTTTGCAAAAAAACGAATATTATATTCTAAATAAGCCCAAGGGTTATATTTGCTCTGTTTCGGATGACAAGGGCAGAAAAACCGTGCTTGACTTAATGCCGCAGAACGTGGGAAGAATTTATCCCGTAGGCAGACTTGACTACGACAGCGAAGGGCTTTTGATTTTAACAACGGACGGCGAGCTTGCGCAAAGGCTTACTCACCCCTCGAATGAGGTGCCTAAAACCTATCTTGTAAAGGTCGAGGGAATTTGCACCGAGGCGGCGCTTAACCCTATCCGCAGCGGAGTGGAAATCGAGGGCGGCTACGTTACCAAGAAATGTAAGGCGCATATCGTCGAAACGAATAAAAGCTATACAAAAATTCACGTCACGCTTACGGAAGGCAAAAACAGAGAGGTAAGAAAGATGTTCGCCGCAATCGGCAAAGAGGTTATGCTGTTAAAGCGCATAAAGGTCGGTGAGCTGACCTTGCGCGGGCTTGACCGGGGCGCTTACAGAAAGCTTTCCGCGCGTGAAGTGGCGTATCTTAATAATCTTTAAATAAAAAAGGAGCGGTAATTACGCTGTGTTTTAGGAAAAAGCAATGACAATGCAGTTGTTATTGCTTTTTTATTATGCTTGTGTTATAACAAAATGACTATAAACATTAATTGAGTTTTAGATAAATTTCAATTTAGAGGAGTTTATGATAGTTTTAATTGCGGGAGCAACGCACACGGGCAAGACCGTTTTATCACAACGGTTGTTAGAAAAGTATAAATTTCCATATCTTTCTATCGACCACATAAAAATGGGATTGATAAGGTGTAATTTTACTACGATAAGTGTAAGTGACGATGCAAAACTGACGCAGTTTTTGTGGCCATTAGTCAAAGAAATAATTAAAACAGCAATTGAAAATAATCAAAATCTTATTATAGAAGGCTGCTATATACCTTTTGACTGGGAGAATGATTTTAGTAAAGAGCATTTAACCCAAATTAAATACTATTGCTTAATTATGAGCAAAGACTATATTCAAAAGCATTTTTCGGATATTTGCGCAAACGAAAATATAATTGAACAAAGACTTATAAGCGGTGATTTTACACAAGAAAACTTGATTAAAGAAAACGAAAACAATTTACAAATGTGTAAAGCATACAGCCTGAACTACGTTTTTATAGATAAGGAATATAAAATTGATATTGAGTTATAAATTTTACTCTGTCATAAAAACGAAAAAAATACAGCGCACTATACCTCGTAAATGAAGTAGTGCGCTATTTGTTTGTATGCTAAAAAGCGTTAATTCAGCCGCCCGTTATACAAAAATAAGGCTGTCCTGATTGGTTAACTCGTTTTTTTGCGCTGTTATTTGCCATTGCAAGTACGAAAATTCGTCCAAAGCAAGGCATTTTTTTGCAATTTTGTCCAAATTCAGCTTATCGCGTCCCTTGGTCAGCACAGGATATTCCGATTTTGCAAGGGCGGAAAGCACCTCGTCCGCGCATTGCTTGTTTACTGCAAGCGGCTTTATATAAAGCGGGTTTTTTAAAAATTCCTCGCAGTCGGGCTGATAAATTCCCAGAAAATTTGCGCAAAGAATGCGCTTTATGCGCGCGGCGGAGTAGCGGCGGCTTGTTGCCGAGGCAATAATTTCGTCAAAGCTAAGCGTTTCAAGCTCTTTCAGCTTGTTTTCAAGCCCCTCGTTGCAGCCGTAAATGTTTTTTAAGGTTTTCGCGTCCGTTCTTGTCAAAATAAGCCGTAAATACTCCTCAAACCGCTTGTTTGCCGTGGAAAAATCGCTCAAATCATTCAGAACGCATTCGGGAAGATTGTTTTTTAACAGCGGAGAGGTTGCATTTTGCCGAATTGCGCTCGCCGAAGAAAAGATTTCCTTTAAATTTCCATCGTTATAGCCCGCGCCGACACGCTTGACGGGGAAAATTCCGATGTTCTTTTTTGCCCGCAGAATGGCTTTGGTATATTCAACTCCAAGCACGTTGTTGGGCTTTGCAAGCATTTCTCCGCCGCCGCCCGCGGCTTCAAAGGCCTTTTGACAGCTTTTTATATAGCTTTCTCCGCCGCTAAGCGCATTTTCAAGCGTTTTTTTGAAGCTTTCGCTCTCGTTCAGCAAAATTTCCGCGCTTTTTAAAAAATCCGACTTATTGTCGTTTTCGCAACCGAAGACAACAGCGTTAATTTCGGGCACGGACGACAGTATTTTAATTGCGCCTCTTGCAAAAATTTCCGCGGGCGCTACGGCAAAGGCGGCGGGCAGCTCTATAACCGCGTCCGCGCCGCACAAAACGGCGTGGCGGGCTCTGGCAAACTTGTCCATTATGCATATTTCGCCGCGCTGGGTAAAGCTTCCGCTCATAATGCAGACAAGTCTGTCGCATTCCGTCATGGCTTTTGCTTGCTCTATCAGATATTTATGCCCGTTATGAAATGGATTGAATTCGCAAATTATTGCACTAATTTTCATTTTGAACTTTACAATTGTAAATATTTGGTATATAATCAAGCTGTTTGAATATGCCGTATTAAGTATATATAATTAATGCGGAAAAATAAAGCGATTTAAGGAGAAAGAAATGAGTTTACTTGATGAAATCAAGTCAAAGGCGGCTGCCCGCAAAAAAACGATAGTCCTTTGCGAGGGCGAGGACAAGCGCGTTATCGAGGCGGCGGCGCAGATTACAAAAGAGGGAATTGCCAAAATAGTTCTTATCGGTAATGAAGCCGAATGCAAAAAAATCGCCCCCGAGGTGAAGCTTGACGGTATAACGCTTGTAGACCCGCTTACCTCGGACAAGACTGCGGAATACGCTAAATTACTTTACGAGGCAAGAAAAGCAAAGGGTATGACGGAGGAGCAGGCGGCAGAGCAGGCCAGGGACAGAACAATGTTCGGCGCGCTTATGCTTAAAGCGGGTGATGTTGACGGCTATGTTTCGGGCGCGTGCCATTCCACGGCAAACACGCTTCGCCCCGGCTTGCAGGTCGTAAAAACCGCGGCGGGCATAAAGACGGTTTCAAGCTGTTTTATAATGATTGCGCCCGACAAGAAAAATCCTTACAATCCAGACGGCGTTGCAGTGTTTGCGGACTGCGCCATAAATATAGAGCCTACGGCGGAACAGCTTGCGGATATAGCAGTATCCTCCGCAAAAACCGCAAGGGCTATCGCGGGTATCGAGCCGAGGGTGGCAATGCTTTCCTTCTCAACCAAGGGCAGCGGCAACGATGATAAATTCACGCAGACCGTTCCCAAGGTTCAGCAGGCGACCGCGCTTGCCAAAGCAATGGCGCCCGAGCTTGCGCTTGACGGCGAATTCCAGTTTGATGCGGCAGTCGCGCCCGAGGTCGGCAAGCTTAAAGCGCCCGACTCCAAGGTGGCGGGTCACGCAAACGTGTTTGTATTCCCCAACATAAACGCGGGCAATATAGGCTACAAAATCGCACAGCGCTTCGGCGGATACATGGCGATAGGTCCCGTTTGTCAGGGCTTTGCAAAGCCGCTTAACGATTTATCCCGCGGGTGCAGTGTAGAGGATATCGTTGCAACCGTTGCGGTAACGGCGTTGCAGGCTGAATAATATACGTTTTAAAGGAGAAAATATATGAAAATTTTAGTTGTTAACGCGGGTAGCTCCTCGCTCAAATATCAGCTTATAGATATGCAGACCGAAAAGGTGCTTGCAAAGGGCGGCTGTGAAAGAATAGGTATTAAAGGCTCTCTGCTTAAAGCAAAGGGTAACGGACTTGAAAAAGAGTATCGCCAGAGCATGCCCAACCATAAAATCGCGATTGAGCTTGTGCTTGACGCCTTGCAGGACAGTGAAATCGGCGTAATTAAGTCAATGGACGAAATCGGTGCGGTAGGACACAGAGTAGTTGCAAGCGGCGAATACTTCAAAAAGCCCACGCTGGTTACTCCCGAGGTTTTGAAAACGCTTGAAGAAAAGACCTTCGAGCTTGCGCCCTTGCACAATCCCGCGGCGGCTACCGGTTTGCGCGCTTGCATGGAGGTTATGCCCAAAACCCCTATGGCGCTTGTGTTCGATACGTCCTTCCATGCGACAATGCCCGAAAAGGCTTATCTTTACGGCATAAATTACGACGATTATAAAAATTACAGTGTAAGAAAGTATGGCGCGCACGGCACAAGCCATAAATTTGTTTCCGGAGAGGCGGCAAAATACCTCGGCAAAAGCCCCGAGGAGCTTAAAATTGTCACCTGTCACCTTGGTAACGGCTCTTCCATAACGGCAGTTAACGGAGGCAAGTGCGTTGATACATCTATGGGCTTCACTCCGCTTGCAGGCGTGCTTATGGGCACGCGTTCGGGCGATATAGACGCTTCCGCAGTTGAATTCCTTGCAAAGAAGAAGGGGCTTTCCCATTCCGAGGTTATAACCTACCTCAACAAGCAGTGCGGCGTTGCGGGAATTTCAGGCGTTTCCAGCGATTTCAGAGATTTATGCAAGGGTGCGAAAAAGGGCAACGGGCGCTGTGCGCTTGCGCTTGAAATGTTTGCTTACCAGACAAAGAAGTATATCGGCGCATACGCTGCGGCAATGGGCGGGCTTGACTGCATTGTATTTACCGCTGGTATAGGCGAAAATACGGCTACGGTAAGAGAGGACGTTTGCGCGGGGCTCGAATTCCTCGGCGTAAAATTCAGCTCTAAGGCAAACAAGGCCAAAAACGACGGCTCCGTACGCGAAATATCCAAGAGTAGCTCAAAGGTGAAGGTGCTTGTTATTCCCACCAACGAGGAGCTTGTTATCGCAAGGGAAACTGCGGCGCTTCTGTAAAAATTCGCGCTGTTTATTAATTGTTTTAATAAATTATTGAAAAAAGCGGAATAAAATGAGTTGACAAAGCGTTGTCGCTTTAATATAATTTTAGCAGTCGGCTTAGGTTATGGAAATTGAAGTAAAAAGGCTTATAGCCCTCGGAAAATTGACGGGGAATTTCGGTTTCGATTATACGCCCCCCGAAAGCAGCTGTCTGATACCTTTATGCGATATAGACGGCGATGTGCGGGTTTCGGGCGAGTACGAAATTTTCGATGATGATTCGGTGGAGGTAGAGCTTACCGTAAGCTATAAGCTTAAAGGACAGTGCTCGTATTGCTTAAGCGATGCGGAGAAAAACGTTAAGTTTACGCAAAGCGTGCTGTTTGTGACGGAAGCCGATAATGAAAATTACGATTACGACGGGTTTAAAATAAATTTAAAAACCGCCGTTGACGATGCAATACTTATCAGCCAGCCTCAGATTTTACTTTGTAAAGAGGACTGCAAAGGTATTGACGTTACCTAAATAAAAGATAAAAGAGGTGTATAAAGATGGCAGTACCCAAGGGAAAACAGTCCAAAAAGAGAACTAATTCGAGATTTGCAAACTACAAAGCAACAGCTCCTACGCTGGTTGAATGCCCGCATTGTCATATGCAGAAAGAGGCGCACAAGGTTTGCCGCAACTGCGGATACTACGATAAGGTGCAGGTAGTTTCCACAGACGAAAAAACAAACTAAAAGAATTTTTGCGGACTGTCAAAGGGCAGTCCGTATTTTTTAAAGGAGGCACAAAATGAAACATACGGATATCAAAGAATTATTTGCACATGCCGATGAATTCGTGAACGGCAGCGTTACCGTCTGCGGTTGGGTAAGAACATGGCGCGATTCCAAAAGCGTTGCTTTTATCGAACTTAACGACGGTACCTCGCTTAAAAATATTCAGCTTGTAATAGAAAAGGGCAGTCTTGACGAAAACGAAGTAAAATCCGCTTTGGTTGTCGGCGCCGCGTTGCAGGTTGACGGCGTTTTGCTTGCTTCCGAAAGAAACGGTTACGAAATCGGCGTCCGCAGGCTTGCGGTGCTCGGCGGCTGTCCTCAGGACTATCCGTTACAGAAAAAGCATCACACGCTTGAATTTTTGCGGACTATACCGCATTTAAGACCGCGCACGAAGTACTTCGAGGCGGTTTTTGCGGTAAGAAGCCGCCTTGCGTTCGCAGTGCATAAGTATTTTCAACAGCACGGCTATAAATACGTCCATACGCCCATAATCACGGGCAGCGACTGCGAGGGCGCGGGTGAAATGTTCCGCGTAACCACACAGCCGTGGAAAACCGACGCGAAAACCGAACAGGAATATTATGCGGGCGACTTTTTCGGCGCAAAGGCGGGTTTGACAGTTTCCGGTCAGCTCGAGGGCGAGTATTCGGCGCTCGGGCTTGGCAGAATTTATACCTTCGGACCCACATTCCGCGCCGAGCACAGCAATACAACGCGCCATGCGGCGGAATTCTGGCAGATAGAGCCGGAGGTTTGCTTCTGCGATTTGCAGGACATAATAGAAATTGCCGAGGAATTCATTAAATTTATAATAAAGGACGTTATGGATAACTGCCATGACGAGCTTGCGTATTTCGACGAGCGCATAGAAAAAGGTCTTTTGGAAAAGCTTGAACACGTTTTGTCAAGCGATTTCGGAAAAATTACCTATACCGAGGCGGTAGAGGTGCTTAAAAAATCGGGTAAGGAATTCAAATACCCCGTAGAATGGGGCAGTGATTTGCAGACCGAGCACGAAAGGTATTTGACCGAGGAATATTTCAAAAAGCCCGTTTTCGTCACCGATTACCCCGCCGATATAAAGGCGTTTTATATGAAGCAAAATGCAGACGGCAAAACCGTTGCCGCAACCGACCTGCTTGTGCCGGGGATAGGCGAAATTATAGGTTGCAGCGAGCGCGAGGTAGATTTGGAAAAGCTTAAAACGGCGATGACAAAGCGTGGTATGCCCTTGGAGGCGTATTCGGAATACCTTGACACCCGCAAGTACGGCAGTGTTACGCACAGCGGCTTTGGGCTTGGCTTCGAGCGTATGATTATGTATATAACGGGCGTTCAGAACATCCGCGACACTCTTTTGTATCCCAGAACGGTAGGAAGCTTATAATTTTGGGCAATATTTAATCACGTTATGAAGAACAGAATTTGCGTTATTTTTACGGGTGGAACCATAGGCTCATGCTCTAAGGGTGGAACTGTCGGGCTAAAAAACGAGCATAAAAGCGCGCTGATTGAAAAATATACCGCGCGTTACGGTCAAAGCGTGCAGTTTGACGAGCTTCGCCCTCTTAATATTTTAAGCGAAAACGTTCAGCCGTCCGACCTTGAAAAAATGGCGGATTGCGTACGCGGGGTGGACACGGATAAATACGACGGAATAATTTTGACGCACGGCACCGATACGCTTTGCTTTACGGCAAACCTTTTCAGTCAGATTTTCTGCGATTTGCCCGTGCCGCTTGTGTTTGTTTCCGCCTTATATCCGCTTGACGACGACAGAAGCCGCGGCGTTGAAAATTTTGCCGGCGCGGTTACGTTTATCAAAAGCGCAGGCTTCGGCGGAGTGTTTGTAAGCTTTCAGAATTATAACGAAAGCTGCAAAATTCACCTTGCCAGCCGCCTTGTTTCCGCAACGCAGATAAGCGGGGAATACGACAGTATTTTAAAGGTGCATTTCGGCGAAATAGTGGATAACCGCTTTGTTTACAACCAAAACGACTGCAATCCGACCTTTGAACAGCTGAAGGCGGCAAGAAAAGCATGCCCCGCACAAAGGCTGTGTATGGATATGCTTACGATTCAGGCGCATTCTCTGCTTAATTTCGATTTTTACCGCTTTAACGATAAAAAGCCCAAGGCGATTATGGTTCAGCTGTACCACAGCGGCACGGTTTGCACCGAAGGAGAGGAGGCAAACTTCAAAAAATTCCTCGTTTACTGCAAAAACGTAGGTATACCCGTTGTTATCGCGCCGATTGACAGCAATGCGCGCATATACGAAAGTGCGCTCGGACTGCCCGAAATGTGCACGGCGGCGTACGACATAAGCTTTGAAATGGCTACCGTAAAGGTGCTTTTGGCGCTCGGCTCGAGCATAAGCATAGATAAGGTGCTTAAAGAGAATTATTTCTTCGAAAAGCTGCATTGATAATTTTTATAAAGCATTTTGACCTAATTCCTATTGACAAAGTAGGAATTAGGTCTTATAATATAAAAAGCTATGATTAAAAGATATAATGTAACGGGAATGACTTGCTCCGCATGCTCGTCTGGCATAGAGCGGACGATAGGCAGACTTGAAGGCGTAACGCTTTGCGAGGTCAGCTTAATGGGTAAGTCGTTAAAGGTTGAATTTGACGAAAAAACCGTAACCGAGGAGAAGATTTTCGAAACTGTCAAATCGCTCGGCTATGGTATTTCCGCCGAAAACGAGGCTAAGCAGACCGACAAAAAGCAAAAAAGCGGCGATAAGCGTCTGTTTATTAATTTTATTATATCCGTTAGCGTGCTTGTGCCGTTGATGTACGTTTCTATGGGGCACATGCTCGGCGCGCCCGTGCCGTGGTTTATCGACCCAGAAGTCGATGGCTGCGCGCGTTGGTTTGCGCTGTATCAGCTGATTCTGTCCGCGGTAATTATCGGCGTAAATTATAAATATTTCAAAAACGGCGTTGTCGCGGTCTTTAAAAAGGTGCCGAATATGGATACGCTTGTCGCGCTCGGCTCCGGCGTGTCGTTTATTTATTCGCTTGTACTTACGATTTTGATTTTTACAGGCAAAGACCCTCACCATAATGCAATGAATCTGCATTTCGAGTCCGCGGCAATGATTTTGGTGTTTGTCGATATAGGCAAGTGGCTTGAAGAAAAGTCGAAGAGAAAAACGGGCGACGAAATAGAAAAGCTTTTAAAGCTTGCGCCGGACACCGTTACCGTAGAAAGGGACGGTCGGCAGACCGTGGTTTCCGTCAAAGAGGTTGTCGCGGGCGATATTATCGTGGTTAAGCAAGGCGAGTATATTCCCGTCGACGGCAAAATAATATATGGTACGGCGTTTGTCGATAAATGCGCGATAACGGGCGAAAGTCTGCCCGTGGAGGTTGCCGAGGGTGATTCTGTTACGAGCGCGGCAATTGTGACTAACGGACTTATAAAGATTGAGGCGGAGCGTGTCGGCGAGGAGACAACCCTTTCAAAAATAATAAATATGGTGCGCGAGGCCGGCGCAAGCAAGGCCACCATACAAAAATTTGCCGACAAGGTTGCGGGTATTTTTGTGCCCGTTGTCGTGCTTATTTCGCTTGCAACCTTCCTTATATGGCTGTTGATTGACGGTACTGTCAAGCCCGAGCACAGCGTAACCTACGCAATAAGCGTGCTTGTTGTTTCCTGTCCGTGCGCGTTGGGGCTGGCAACGCCCGTTGCCATTATGACGGCTACGGGAAAAGCGGCTTCGCAGGGGATACTGTATAAGGACGCCGAAAATTTACAGAAGGTTTGCAACATTAACGCCGTTCTTCTGGATAAAACCGCAACCCTGACAGAGGGCAGACCGCGTGTTACGCAAGTGCTTGCATTCGGCTGTGAGGAGGACTGGGCTGTAAGGCTTGCCTGCGGTATAGAAAAAAATTCGAACCACCCGCTTGCAAAGTGCATTGTGGAGTATGCCGACTACGGCTTTGAGGTGCAGAATTTCAAATATACGGTAGGTCGCGGCGCCGTTGCGGAGTACGAGGGTAAGAAATACTGCCTCGGCAATCGAAAACTGCTTAAAAATATAACGATTTCCAAAGAGGCAGACGAGGCTGCGGCAGAGCTTTCTCAAAAGGGAAATACGGTAATATATCTTGCCGATGCCGAAAAAGTTCTTGCACTGATAGCTGTTGCCGACACAATAAAAAGCGGCAGCAAGCAAGCGGTTTTGCTGTTGCGGGCGCGCAATATGCGCGTTGCTATGCTTACGGGCGACGGCCAAAGGACGGCGCAGTCGGTGGCGGAAAGCGTTGGTATAGACGATTTTGTGGCAGAGGTTATGCCGGAGGATAAGCTGAATGCAGTAATAAACCTGCAAAAGGCGGGCGGCTGCGTGGCAATGGTGGGCGACGGAATAAACGATTCGCCCGCATTAAAGCAAGCCGACGTGGG
Organism: uncultured Christensenella sp.; assembly: GCA_910587015.1. Classification (GTDB taxonomy): domain Bacteria; phylum Bacillota; class Clostridia; order Christensenellales; family Borkfalkiaceae; genus Coproplasma. The sequence continues at coordinate 75,799 of CAJUME010000015.1, read as the reverse complement.
TATTGCAATGGGTAACGGTACGGACGTTGCTATCGATTCCGCGGGAGTTGTGCTTGTCAGCGAGGATTTGCGTACGCTTGATACCGTTTTCGATTTAAGCCGTGCAACGGTAAGAAACATTAAAGAAAATCTTTTCTGGGCGTTTTTCTATAACGTTATTATGATACCCGTTGCCGCAGGCGCGTTTTCGCCGCTGGGCTTTGCGTTTCAGCCGTGGCTTGCCGCTTTATGTATGAGCTTAAGCTCGCTTTTTGTGGTGTGCAATGCATTAAGATTGCTGTTATATAAAAATAAAAAATTTGTAAAGGATAATTATTTTATGAAAAAGATAGTCCATATCGAAGGTATGTGCTGCGAGCACTGCGCAAAGCGCGTTGAGGATAAGCTTTCAACTGCAAAAAACGTTGTTTCGGTAGACGTTAAGCTCAAAAAGAAGCTTGCCGTTATAAGAAGCCGCGAAGATGTTTCAAACGAAGAAATCACCGCGCTTGTCACCGACGCGGGCTATTCGGTAACCTCTATAGAAGAAAAATAAGACTTTGAAGGTCTGCTCACTTAGAAAACGACAAGCTTAGTCAGATTGTGACAGTATACGTCATTATAACATTTTGACATATCAGCATATAAACCGCTATAATTTTGGTATGGAGGCTGATATGCAGGAAATGATGCTTTTAGACAGACGTACAAAGGATTTAATAAGAGAATACGTTCCCGACGGCGACGTGCTTGACAGTATAGTTTGCTTTTTTTCGATTTTTGCCGACCATACGCGCGTTAAAATGCTTTCGGCGCTTGCTATATCGGAAATGTGCGTAACAGATTTGTCGCGCGTGCTTGATATTAATCAGACCACGGTATCACACCAGCTAAGGCTTCTGAAAAATCTGGGCATAGTAAAAAGCGAGCGGCAGGGCAAAATTATATTTTACAGCCTTGTAAACGATACGGTCAATGACGTTATGTTAAAGGGAGTAGAATTTTTAGGATATTGAAAAGCGGTAACTTTTGTTACTGCCTTTTTCATTTTTTCACATATAAACTGTTGATTTAGTTCATAATTTGTTATATAATAATAAAAAAATATAATGGGTGATTATAGTGAAAAAATTAGTAAGGGCGCTTACGGCTGTTATTCTTGCTCTTTCGCTTGTCGGTATGACCGCGTGCGATTTGTTTGCAAATTGCTTTGGCGGAGAAAGCGGACCTAAGGTTACGCTTGTATTGAACGGCGGCACACTTTCGGAAAATCTTACCTCGTATACCGAGGGTGTTGAAACGCTTTTGCCCGTGCCAGTAAGCGAAAATTACGACTTTGTAGGCTGGTACAGGGCGGCAGACTTTTCCGATGCAGAGCCGGTAACCACAATATCGGCTGACGAAACGGGCAACAAAATCTTTTATGCGAAGTGGTCGCCCAAGACCTTTACGGTCACGTTGCAGCCCGAGGGCGGAGTGGTTGCGGAAAGTACCTTAACCTATGTTTACGGCGTTGGCACGCAGTTGCCCGTGCCTACAAAAACGCACTGTGCTTTTGTAGGCTGGTACGACAGTCAGAGCGGCGGAAGCAAGTACGAAGCCATTACCGAGGCAAGCTCGGGCGATATTACGCTGTGGGCGCGGTGGGATGCGATTAAGCATAAGCTTACTCTTGAATTGAACGGCGGCGCGCTTGCAGAGGATATTACAAGCTATAACGAGGGTGTGGAAACGCTTTTGCCTGTACCGGCAAAGGAATTTCACGATTTTGTCGGTTGGCACGAAAAATCCGATTTAACCGATATTAAAACGGACAAAATAACCGCGGATAAAACGGGCGCATTGACCTTTTACGCCGAATGGAGCCCCAAAAAATATACCGTAACACTTGAATTGAACGGCGGCAGTATTGTGTTACCCTTAAATGAGTATACTTACGGGCAAGGCGCGACGCTACCCGTACCCAAAAAAGCGGGTAATGATTTTGCGGGCTGGTTTGAAGCGGCTGATTTTTCCGGTGAAGAAGTGACCGGAATATCCAAAACCGACAACGGCAATAAAACCTATTACGCCAAATGGCAGTCTAATACCACCTTTAATATAACTGCCTTCGGCGGTTATGAAGAGGGCGCTTATATAGAATTCGGAAAGATAAGCGGAGTAAGCGAATATAAGGTATTCTGCAAATCGGCAAACGGCGCGGCATCGTACAATTATATCGATAAAGAGCTTGTGCGCGAAATTGCGCCGAATAAAATGCGCGCGGACGTAGTGGGACTTAAAGCGGGTGATTATACACTCAGGATAGAGGCGGACGGAAGAAGTGTTACTAAACCCGTGACAGTTGCCGCATACGACCGCTCGGGTTATGCGCACTTTGACACAAGCGCGGGCAACAATGTATATGCGGACGGAGTTGGCGGATATAAAAACGACGGTACACCTAAGGACAACGCACAGATTATTTACGTTTCCGAGGCAACGAAAAACTCTGTCAAAGCCACGATAGAGGGCAATACCTATACGGGACTGATTGAAATTTTGCGGGCGGTGCCTAAAAGCACAAAACCCGTTATTATCAGGGTTTTGGATATGATTAAAGCCGCAACTTGGAACAGTGTTTCTTACGGTAAAAAACCTGTAACAGCCGACTATATTATAGATAATACGCCGAGTACAAAGGGCAACACTCTTGAAGCTAAAAAATACACTATGCAGGAGCTTATCGATTTGGGCTTTAATACCTTAAATACCGACCCCGCAAACAACGGTTGCAGTGCGCTTGACGGGCTTTATGATTTGGGGTATATGAACTATGATAACGGTGAAAAGAAGGAATTCGATTCCTGCTGGAATAACTGTCCTATTGGTACGGGTTCAACCTCAGGCAAATTTGCGCAGAATGTTACGCTTGAAGGTATAGGAACAAGCGCTGGGCTTTTCCAGTGGGGCATAACGTGGAAATACGCTGAATCGATTGAGGTAAGAAATCTTACGTTTGACGATTATAACGAGGACGCGTGCAGCTTCGAGGGCAACACAAACTCGACCACGTTCGACGGTTTCGATTCAAACAGAATATGGTTGCACCACTGCACTTTTGAAGAAGGCAAAAACTACTGGGACGTTTGCAACGAGCAGGATAAGGGCGATGGAGACGGTTCCACCGACTTTAAAAAATGCGCATATATAACCATTGCATATAATCATTACATTAAAACGCATAAAACAGGCTTAATCGGGGGTGGCGGCGGACATAAAACCGCAAACGTGACTTTCCACCACAATTATTATCAGGGCTGTAAAGCAAGGCTTCCGCTCGGTAGACAGGCGAACATGCATATGTACAACAACTATTACGAGGGAACCACCGATACTTGCCTGTCCTTGCGTGCGGGGGCGTATGCGCTTGTTGAATACTGTTATTTCAAGAACGCGAAAAATCCCATTGAATCAAAGGCGGAAACGGGCGCAACGATTAACAACGTCAGCGAAGGCTCGCTGAACGGCGCGGCAAAGGTGTTTAACTGTAAGTTTGATACAATTCAGCCGACAAGTTCAACCTATGTAACAATCGTAACCAACAGAACAAAAGCCGTGACTAATCAGAATAAATTTAACCAGACTTTCGATACCGATGCAAGCGTATTCTATTACGACGCGGCAAACAAATGCTCGAAAGTTACCGATTTGATTACAGTTTTAGACGACATACCGGATGCGGTTAAAGCTTGCGCGGGCGTTCACAAAAATTAAATACAGTAAATAATAAAAAGGTTTTGCTTTGCGGCGGGACCTTTTTAATTTACAGTAAATAAATATTGCAAAAAATCAGTGCAGGTGCTATAATTTAAACGGTTATGGACATTATTTCCGAAAAACTTAAACTTTTGCCCGAAAGCCCAGGCGTTTATATAATGCTGGACGGGTACAAAAACATAATATACGTCGGAAAAGCGCGGGTGCTGAAAAATCGGGTTCGGCAATACTTCCATAATACCTCCAAGCCCGAAAAAGTAATGAAAATGGTTGAAAATATCAGAGATTTCAACTATATAATAACTAATTCGGAAATAGACGCGCTTGCGCTTGAAAACAATTTAATCAAAAAGTACAAGCCAAAATACAACATTTTATTAAAGGACGATAAAACCTATCCGTATATAAAAGCGGATATGCGGGAAAAATTTCCTAATTTTTATATTACCCGCAAAATAAAAAAGGACGGTTGCAGATATTTCGGCCCGTTTATGGGCGGAATAAACTGCAAGGACATTCTGGATACGCTTCAATTAACCTTTTGCGTACGGCTATGTCACACTAAAATTACGGGCAAAAAGCGCGAATGCCTAAATTATCACATAGGAAGATGCACTGCGCCGTGCGCGGGGCGGGTAAATGCGGAAGCTTATGCGGCTCAGGTTAAAAAGGCGCTAAGCTTCCTTGACGGCAATTATAAGGAGGCAGAGGAGCTGTTAAAAAGCAAAATGACCTCTGCCGCGGAAAATGAGAATTTCGAGCTTGCGCTTGACTATAAAAATAAGCTTGCAATGCTGTCCAAGCTGGAGGCAAAGCGAATAACCTCGCTTAACCGTTATATCGATGCCGATATTATTGCATATGCAACAAATAATCTGTATTCTGCCGTAAATATTCTGGTAACCCGCAAGGGCATTATGCAGGGCGGTACGAGCTTCGCTTTGGACGAGGCGCATTTGAATGATGGCGAAGCGCTTACGGGCTTTATAATTCAGTATTATTCCCAGCACGAGCTGCCCTCCGAAATAATCTGTGAGGAATTTTGTGAAAAAGAGCTTTTGCAGAACTATTTCAGAGAAAAGTTCAATAAAACGGTTGAAATTACGCTTGCAAAGCAGGGCGATAAGGCGCGCTTGCTGAAAATGGCAAAGCAAAACGCCGAGGATTACCTCGAAAAATCGGTAGACAAAATCAAGCACAAGGACGATATGACTGTGAACGCGTGTAAGCGCTTGCAGGAGCTGCTGGGGCTTGAACGTTACCCGCGCAGAATGGAATGCTATGACATTTCCAACATAAGCGGCGTTGACAAGGTCGGTTCCATGGTTGTTTTTATCGACGGCGAGGCAGACAGAAGCAGCTACCGCAGGTTTAAAATCAAAACCGTGGAGGGCGCAAACGATTTTGCCTCCTTGCAGGAGGTTTTGACGCGCAGACTTCAAAAGCTCGGTTCAGCGGAAGAAGATAAATTCCCTAAGCCCGACTTGATTATTATAGACGGCGGCAGGGGGCAGCTTTCCGCCGTTAAAGAAATTTTTGACGGAATGGGCGTGCGTGGTATAGAGCTTGTTTCGCTTGCAAAGCGCGAGGAAGAGGTGTTTACCTTAAATTCCGAAGAAAGCATTAAAATATCGCACCGCGACTATTCCTTAAAAATGCTTCAACGTATCCGTGACGAGGCTCACAGATTTGCTATAACCTATTTCAGAAATTTACATTCCAAACGCAATCTGCAAAGCGTTTTGACGGAAATTGACGGCATAGGTAAGGTGCGCAGAATGTCTTTGCTTGAAAAATTCGGCACGCTGGATAAAATTATAAGCGCAAGCGTAGAGGATTTAGCCGCTGTTGACGGAATAAGCCGTGCTCAGGCTGAAAAAATCAAACTTTATTTAGAAGAAAATTTATGAAAAAACTCAATTACGGGCTGATTGTATCCGACTTTGACGGCACATTAATAGACGATAATCAGCAGATTTCCGAAAAAGTAAGAAAATCGATAGCGGAATACGTTGAAAACGGCGGTATTTTTGCCGTTTGCACGGGCAGAATGCTGCGCTCGGTTTTGCCGCGTGTTCGCGCCTTGGGGTTGAAGGGGCTTGTTATAGCCTCTCAAGGCTCGGTTATAGCAGAAATAGAGAGCGGGAACGTAATAAGACTGAACGGAATGCCATACCAAAGCGTTGTGGAAATATGTAAAACGCTTGAGGATATGAATTATTCCTTCAACGTGTATGCGGATAACGATTTTTATACCAATATTCCAAAGGATAACGAGTATTTACAGCTATATGAGCAGATAGTCGGTGTAGAGGGTATTTACGTCGGTGAAAAAATGTCAGACTTTATCGCTCACGAAAGGCTGTATTGTCAGAAGGTTTCCGTTTTGATTGAAAAAACAGAGCGCGATGCGCTGTATGCAGAGCTTAAAAAGCGGCTTGGCGCAAGCTTTGACGTGACGTGCAGTGCAAGCGTGCTTGTAGAGGTTTCTCCCATAACCGATAACAAGGGCGAGGCGTTGAAGTTCCTTGCCGCGCATTATAATATTCCCATAGATAAAACGGTTGCCGCGGGCGATAATTTAAACGATTTGCCCATGGTAAAGGCGGCGGGCATTGGTGTTGCGGTCGGCAATGCCGATCCCGCGTTAAAGTCCGTTGCGGATTTCGTGTCGGCAACAAATAACGATGACGCAATAGCTCAAATTATAGAAAAATTCGGTTTTGCATAGTACTATGTCTGAAATATTAGCCCCTGCTGGCGATAAAAACAGTGCGTTTGCGGCGATAAATGCGGGCGCAGATGCAATTTATTTAGGTTTAAAGCAGTTTTCCGCAAGAAGCTCGGCGGAAAATTTCGGCGTTGAAGAATTTGCCGAAATTGTAAAAACTGCGCATTTGTTCGGCGTAAAGGTCTATGTTGCAATGAATACGCTTGTTAAAAATGCCGAGCTTGAAAATTTTTTGAGGTCTGCCGCAGAGGCGTGGAATAACGGCGCCGATGCGATAATTGTTTCCGATATTTTTGTCGGAAAATTTTTAAAGCAAAGCTTTCCTCAGATTTGTCTGCATCTTTCCACGCAGGCGGGCGTGTGTAATGCTTACGGCGCAAGGCTTGCAAGGGAATACGGCTTTGACAGAGTTATCCTTGCAAGAGAAACAGCTATTGAAGATATCCGCGAAATTACCAAAATAATTGAAACCGAGGTATTTGTGCAAGGTGCCTTGTGCACCTGTTTTTCAGGTCAGTGCTATTTTTCGTCCTTTGCGGGCGGAAATTCCGGCAACCGCGGCAAATGCAAGCAGCCTTGCCGCAAGCGCTATTCCATAGACCGTGATGGCTTTGACGAATATGCTTACCGGCTCTCTCTTTCAGATTTGAGCGTGGGAATAAATATCGACAAGCTTATAGACGCGGGAGTATACTCCTTTAAAATAGAGGGAAGAATGCGCCGTCCCGAATATGTTTCCGCGGCGGTCGGGTATTACAAAAATATTTTAAGCGGAAAAAGCGATGTGCGTGATTTAAGCGCGCTTAAACGCGTTTATAACCGCGGCAATTATACAAGCGGTCTGGCGTTCGGACAAGACAAAAATTTCATTTCCTCTGCGGTTCAGGGACACATAGGCGAGTTTGTCGGCGTAATAAAGGTTGAAAACGGTAAATTTACCGTCAAAAGTGACGAAAACTTTTCAAACGGCGATTGCTTCAAAATTCTTCGCGAGGGTAAAGAGGTTGGCGGCGCGCTTTATGCGGGCAAAATCAAGGGTGGTTTTGCTTTAAGCTGTCGCGAACGTCTTAAAAACGGCGACAAGGCTTTTATAACGACAGACGTTGCGTTGAATGCAAGGCTTGCCGCGAATAAAAGAAAAATCCCCGCAAAGCTTTCCGTCAGTATGCTTGCGGGCAAAATGGCAAAGGTCACAATCAACGGTAACAATTTTTATGGCGAAAGTGCGCTTGAAGGTGCAAAGGCTCACCCGCTTACAGTTGAGGATATTAAAAATTGCTTTTTAAAGACGGATAAATATCCGTATGAAATTACCTTCGGCAGTATCGAAACTGACGGAGTATTTATGCCCGCTTCCTCGCTTAACGCCCTGCGCAGAGCCGTTTTCGGCGGTTATTTCGATTTAATTACACAAAATAATAACGTTAAAATTGAAAGCAAGCTTGTAATTCCCGCGCTCAACGCGTCAAAAAACAGCAAAACTGCGGTTATTTGCGCCGATTTGAACGGTATTTGCGCCGATATAGGCATTTTAAAGCCGAATGACTATTCCGCTGATTTGTATAAGCTGACGGAAGGCTTCGGCGGGCAAAAATTTTTGTTTTTACCGCCGTTTATGACCGGTGCGGAAACGGAAAAAATTATACCCGTTGCCGAAAGCTTTGACGGAATTTATTGTGACGGACTTTACGGCATAAAGCTTGCCGAACAGTTAAACAAGCCGTTTTTTGCGGGCTTTGGACTTAATTTATCTAATAATATCGATGTTTCTTTTTGTAACGCGGAATATATTGCATTGTCAAAGGAGCTTACTCTTGAAGAGGCTAAGTCGCTTTCAACGCAAAATGCGTTCCTTCTTACTGCGGGCAACATAAAGGTTATGGATTTGATATATTGCCCGTTCGGAAAAAAGTGCAAAAGCTGTGATAAGCGAAATATTTATACGCTTACGGACGAAAACGGGAGAAAATTCCCCTTGCGCAGATACAAAACCAACGAGAATTGCCGTTTTGAGGTGTATAACTGTGCAAATCTGGTCAGCTCGCAGAATTTTTGCGGCGCGTTGTTAGATTTTTCGCTTGAAGAAAACGCTTCAATTCCGCTTGGCATGCGCGGCGATACGGAGAAATTAAAGGCGCATTATAACGGCAATTTTACTCGCGGGCACACGGTTAAGCCCGTTTTATAAAAAATGGATAATAAAAGCATTGAAAAACTTGAACTTAATAAAATTTTTGCGCAGACGGCGGAGCTGTGCTTGCTTGAAGGCGGCAAAGCAATAATAAAAGGCTGTCTGCCATCCTCCGATATGTCGGAGGTGCGGCGAAGGCTGTCGCTGACGTTTGAGTGCGACAGACTTTTATATACCCACGGCACGGGCAAAATTGAACAGTTTTGCGATATGTCGGAGGAGCTTATGCGTGCGGAAAAGGGCTCGGCGCTGTCTTGCGGAGAGCTGCTTAACGCCGCGGCGCTGTTGCGCTCTGCGAGAATAGCCTATGAAAGCGTTGAAAAGGTCAACGATGAGCAAATTATATTGCTTAAAGGGCTTTGCGCGCGGCTGTATTTTGACAAGGGACTTGAAGACGATATAACCGATAAAATACTCTCTCCCGATACTGTAAGCGATTTTGCGAGCGATAAGCTGTATTCCATAAGGCAAAGGAGAAAAAGCCTTAACGAGCGTATCCGTTCGCGTCTGTCGGAGTACGTTTCGGGTAAGGACGCCGATTATTTGCAGGACGGCATTGTAACGATTAGAAACGACAGATACGTTATTCCCGTCAAGGCAGAGCATAAAAGCCGCGTCCGCGGGTTTATTCACGACCGTTCCAAAACGGGCGCAACGTTTTTTATCGAGCCCGAATATATTCTTGAACTGAATAACGAGCTTATCGCGCTGTCAATCGATGAAAAGGAAGAGGTTGAAGCGATATTGCGCGCATTGTCAAAGCGGCTTGGCGCAATGTCTGCGCAGCTTCGCGCGGACGGCGGAATTCTTGCAGAGCTTGACGCGTTGTATGCAATCGCCGAATACTGCTATAAGCATAAATGCGTTCAGCCTAAGGTAAATAACCGCGGTTATATAAATATAATCAAAGGCAGACACCCGTTGATTGAAAAGGGTAAGGCTGTGCCCGTTTCCGTAGAGCTGGGCGCAGACTACAATTTTTTACTGCTTTCGGGCGCGAATACGGGCGGCAAAACGGTTACGCTTAAAATGACGGGGTTGTTTTGCCTTATGGCGGCATGCGGCTACTTTATTCCCGCCGCAGAGGGCAGTTCGGTTGCGGTATTCGACGGAATTTTCTGCGACATAGGCGACAGTCAGAGCATTGAAGAAAGCCTTTCCACATTCTCCTCGCATATAGTCAACGTTATAGACATCTGCAACAATGCGGACGGCAACAGTCTTGTGCTTATAGACGAGCTTGGCGGAGGCACCAACCCCGATGAGGGGCAGGCTATCGCAAAGGCTGTCGTAAAGCATTTGCTTGACTGCGGCGCAAGGGGAATAGTGACAACCCACTTCACGCCGTTGAAGGAGTTTGCCTATTCCGTACGCGGCATAGAAAATGCAAGTATGGAATTCGATTCCGATACCTTAAAGCCGCTTTACAGCATAAAAATCGGTCTGCCCGGTGCAAGCAACGCGCTTGCAATTTCGCGCAGACTTGGAATGCGAGCGGAAATTCTTAAAACCGCGGAGGGCTATCTTTCGGACGGGGCAAGAAGCTTTGAAAATGTTGTCCGCCGCGCGGAGGAAAGCCGAATCGAAGCCGAGCGCAAGCTTGCGGAAATAAGCGGAATGGAAGCCGAATGGCGGGAAAAGCTTAAAAAAATCAACGCGCAGATTGAAGAGCTGAATAAGGAAAGGGAAAAAATAAACCGCTCTGCAAGGAGCGAAAGCAGAAGAATTGTTAATGAACGCACCGAACAAGCCGAAGAAATGCTTGCGCAGATAGAAGAAATTTTTAAAAAGGCGGAGCTTTCGCAAGCCGACCTTATTGCCGCGCGAACGCTTAAAAACAGATTGCAGGATATTGCATACAACGAAGAAAACGAGCGCGCGCAGATTAACGATTATATACAAGCGACTGCGGAAAATTTAAAGGTCGGGCTAAGCGTTTATATAAGACCTATGGACAGCCGCGGACAGATTGTAAGCTTTTCCGCAAAGAAGGGCGAGGCAGAGGTCGCTTGCGGAAGCCTTAAAATGCACGTTAAAATTTCGGACATATCAATTATCGGAGAGGTTGCAGAAGCTAAAAAGCCCGATAAAATCAAGGTTATTAAGCGGTTGCCCGTATCGAAGCCTTTGCTTGAAATAAACGTGCTCGGTATGACCGTGCCCGAAGCGCTGTACGAGGTGGACAATTTTATCGACAGCGCGGTAACCGATAACCTCGAAGAAATCAAGGTAATCCACGGCGTTGGCACGGGCAAGCTGAAAAAAGCCATTGCCGAGCATCTTAAAAGGCATAAAAACGTGGAAAGCTTCCGCCTCGGCAATTACGGCGAGGGAGAAACGGGCGTAACCTTTATTAAGCTTAAATAGTCAAGTTAAGCCTTAAAGCGTAATATTATATAAATAGTATTTTGTTTTAGGGGTAAACTAAATTGAAGAAGGGCAAAATTTTTTCCGTTTTGACAAACTGCGCGCTTATGGCGGTAGTGCTTGCCGTGTCGCTTGTCGGGTATTTCAGCGGCGGCGCAAGGGCGGTTTCCTACGAGAATACAAATTTGTATTATGGCGGCAAAGAGGGCAGCGAGGCGGTAAGCTTGACGTTCAACGTGTACGAGAACACCGAAAACGTGAAAAAAATTATGGATACTCTGGACGAATACGGGGCAACTGCCACGTTTTTTATAGGCGGCTGCTGGGCGGACGACAATGTTGACTGCGTGAGGGAAATTTACAATCGCGGGTTCGAGCTGGGCAGTCACGGGTATTTCCATAAGGACCATTCAAAAATGAGCTATGAGCAAAATCTTGAAGAAATCCGCCCCAGCGTAAAAATTCTTGAAATGATTTGCGGCAAAAAGGTATCGCTTTTCGCGCCGCCCTCGGGCGCTTTTTGCGAAAATACGCTATCCGCTTGCGCTCAGCTGGATATGAGTGTTATAATGTGGAGCAGAGATACCATCGACTGGCGCGATAAAAGCGTTGATTTGATAGTAAAGCGCGCAACAGAAAATCTGAAAAACGGAGAGTTTATACTTATGCACCCCAAGGACGTTACCTGCGAGGCTCTTCCGAAAATATTAACATACATAAGAGAAAACGGGCTGAAAACCGCAACGGTTTCTCAGAATTTAGGAGAATAATGGTACATTTTAAACAATTAGATAACGGTTTAAGACTTGTTGTTAACCAAATGTCCGGACTTATGTCCGTGACGATGGGCATACTCGTGCATACGGGCGCCTCGGTGGAAAGCGATAAAGAGGACGGGATTTCGCATTTTATTGAGCATATGATGTTCAAGGGCACCAAAAAGCGCACCGCCTTTAAAATTTCCGACGAAATGGACAGAATCGGCGCGCAGATGAACGCGTTCACGGGCAAGGATTTGACCTGCTATTACGCCAAGTCTACCACGGGACATGCTGAGGAAGCGTTTGAAATTCTTGCGGATTTGTTTTTGAACAGTACCTTTCCAGAGGACGAAATGTCGCGTGAAAAGGGCGTAATAATCGAAGAAATAAACATGAACGAGGACACGCCCGACGATTTGTGCCTTGATATGCTTTCCCGCGCGTATTACGGCGAGCGCGGCTACGGCAGAAATATTTTAGGCCCGCGCAAAAACGTTGAGGGCTTTACCCGCGACGATATTAAAAGCTATATGCAAAAGCGTTATTGCTCTGACAATATCGTTATATCTATGGCGGGCAATATCGATATTAAGGTTGCCGAGGCAATGGTGGAAAAGCACTTTGCGGGAATGCTTAAATGCTGTTGCAGTAAAACCGATGTTAAAGTGGAATTGCAGGCAAAATCGCTATTCAAAACCAAGGATATAGAGCAGGTGCATATCGGCATTGCTTTTCCCTCGGTCAAACGGTACGACAAGCTTTTTGACGCAACACAGATAATGAACGCAATCCTCGGCGGAAGTATGTCCTCGCGGCTGTTCCAGAGCGTGAGAGAGGAGTTAGGGCTTGCGTATACGGTGTATTCGTATATTTCAACCTATTGCGAAACGGGCACGCTTGCGGTGTATGCGGGGGTGAATGCGGAAAAATATCGGCAGTCTGCCGAAGCTATTTACAGCTGCGTAAACGATTTAAGGAAGAAAAACATCTCGGAAGAGGAATTTTTGCGCGGTAAGGAGCAGCTTATTTCCTCGCAGATTTTTGCACAGGAAAGCACAAGCTCGCAAATGCTGTTATTCGGTAAAGAGCTGTTGTATCGCGGCAGAGTGTACAATTTCGAGGACAGAGTGAACAAAATTTCCTCGGTAACCTTAAATGACGTGCTTGACGCGATAGACGTCAATTTTGACGATAAATTTAAGGCGGTATCGCTTGTCGGCGCGGTGGACAAGCCGTTAGCGTAATGGGTGAAATTAAATACGGCTTCGAGCCCGTTTACCATAAAGACAGTAAATTGCTTATTTTGGGCAGCTTTCCTTCCGTGAAAAGCAGACAAATAGATTTTTATTACGGCAATAAACAAAATAAATTCTGGAAAACCGTCTGCGGGTTTTTCGGGGAAGAGGTTCCCGCAGCAACCGAGGACAAAAAGCAGTTTTTATACCGCCGTAAAATTGCGCTGTGGGATATTGTGACCGAGTGCGAAATAGTCGGCTCTCAGGACTCAACAATAAAAAATTTTAAAACGGCAGATATAAAAAAGCTGTTGCAAAACTCGCAAATAAGCTTTATAATAATTAACGGCGGCACGGCTTTTTCCATTTTCGAAAAGCAGTTTGCAGATATAGGCGTTCCGTATATAAAACTGCCCTCCACAAGCCCCGCCAATACCCGTTTTTCAAAAGAGGAATGGCACAATGCGCTATCACGAGTTTTTGGAAGAGCTTAAAGGCTTTGCAGACGAAGGCTATAAGGCTTTTCATAAAAAGCTGTTAAAAAACGATGCGGTAAACGTTATCGGCGTGCGCATTCCGCAGCTGAGATGCCTTGCAAAAAAATACAAGTCGGAAGTTGAAACGCTTTTGACCTTCCCCGATGAGTATTACGAGGTAACCTTTGTAAAGCTTACGGTCGTTGCGCTGTTGCCGTATGAAAAATTTATTCAGTACGTTGACGGCTGTGTCGCGTTAATTGATAACTGGGCAACCTGCGACTGCTTTGCGCCCAAGTGCATTAAAAAGCACAAGGACGAGTTTCTGTTTTACATATATTCTTATCTGGATAACGAAAGCGAATTTTATCAGCGGTTTGCGCTTACTACGCTTTTGCATTTTTATGTTGAGGAAAAGTATTTGCAACAAATCTTCAGCATTTTGCAGGAGGATGTTAATACAGATTTGTATTATGTGCATATGGCGGCGGCATGGCTGCTTGCCGAAATGCTTGTAAAATTCTACAACGATACAGTCGAATTTTTAAAGTCTGATTTGACAGATAATTTTCTTGATAAAAAAACGCACAACAAAGCAATACAGAAGGCTTGCGAAAGCTACAGACTTTCTGACGAACAAAAAACATATTTAAAAGGTTTAAAGAGATAATATGGAAATTTCACAACAGTTAACCGATGAATTCAAGCTCCGCGCCGACCATGTGCAGAACATTTTAAAGCTTTTGGACGAGGGCAATACAATTCCCTTTATTGCACGCTATCGAAAGGAAATGACGGGCGCGATAGACGACCAGGTTTTGCGCGCGTTAAATGACAGATACGAATACCTTAAAAACCTTGAAAAGCGCAAGCAGGAGGTTGCCAACGCCATAACCGAGCAAGGTAAAATGACGGAGGAAATTCAGACTGCGATAGACGGCGCGCAGACCATGACGGAAATAGAGGACGTTTACCGTCCGTTCAAGCAAAAGAAAAAGACGCGCGCCTCAGTTGCAATCGAAAAGGGCTTGCAACCGCTTGCGGAGTTCATTCTGGCGCAGAACGGCGACCCTTATACCGAGGCGGAAAAGTACATAGACGAGGAAAAGGGCGTAAAGACCGTTGCCGATGCTATAAACGGCGCAAAGGATATAATTGCGGAAATTATTTCCGACAATGCCGAGCTGCGCAAAAAACTGCGTTCCTTGCTTGAAAATCACGGCGAAATGCAGGTAAAAATGGTCAAGGATGACGGAAAAGGCACCTATGCTATGTACGCGGACTATGCCGAGCTTATTCCCGAAATCAAAAACCACAGAATTCTTGCCGTCAACCGCGGCGAAAAGGAAGAATGCCTCAAGGTCAAAATCTATTTCGACCCCGACATAGCAAAGCGCGTTTGCTGTGCAAAGTACGTTCACAGCAGCGGTGACTGCGCAAGGCTTATAACCGAGGCGGCGGACGATGGCTATGACAGACTTATTCAGCCCTCAATCGAGCGCGAGGTTCGCGCTATTTTGACCGACCGCGCAAGCGAGCAGGCCATTAAAATGTTCGAGGTAAATCTTCGTCCTCTGCTTTTGCAGCCGCCCGTTAAGGGCAAGGTAACTTTGGGCCTGGACCCCGGCTACCGCACCGGCTGTAAGGTTGCGGTAGTTGACGAAACGGGCAAGGTGCTTGATACGGGCGTTATTTATCCCGTTCCGCCCAAAAATAAAATTGAAGAGGCAAAGCAGACCGTAAAGGCGCTGATTGCAAAGCATAACGTGGATATAATTTCCATAGGAAACGGCACTGCAAGCAAGGAAACGGAAATATTCGTAGCAGAACTGTTGAAGGAGGTTACGCGCCCCGTGGCTTATGCAGTCGTTAACGAGGCGGGCGCCAGCGTGTACTCGGCAAGCCCTTTGGCTGTTGAGGAGTTCCCCGACTTTGACGTAACTCTGCGCTCCGCAGTTTCGATTGCAAGAAGGTTGCAGGACCCCTTAGCCGAGCTTATAAAAATCGACCCCAAGTCGATAGGCGTGGGTCAGTATCAGCACGATATGGACAAAAAGCGGCTTGACGGCGTTCTGGGCGGGGTTTTGGAGGACTGCGTTAACAGCGTCGGCGTTGATTTGAATACCGCAAGCGTTTCTCTTTTGAAGTATGTTGCGGGTCTTAACAGCGGAATTGCAAAAAATATCGTATTGTTCCGTGAAGAAAACGGTAAATTTACTGCGCGCAGTCAGCTTTTGAAGGTTTCCAAGCTCGGCGCTAAGGCGTACGAGCAATGCGCGGGCTTTTTGCGCATTCCCGACGGCAAAAATATAATGGATAATACCGCGGTTCATCCCGAATCCTATAAAAAAGCGGAAAAGCTGCTTGCGCTGTTCGGGTATACCGACGCGGACGTAAGGGGCAAACGACTTGGCGAGCTTGCGGCAAAGGTAAAGGCGTACGGAGATGCGAAGGCGGCGCAGGAATGCGGGCTTGACGTTGTCACAATGAACGATATTATATCCGAGCTTGTAAAACCCGGCAGAGATATCCGCGACAATTTGCCGCAAAGACAGCTCCGCCGTGATATTCTTGGCATAGAGGATTTGTCAGTCGGTATTGAAATTGAGGGTACGGTGCGCAACGTTACCGACTTCGGCGCATTTGTGGATATAGGCGTGCATCAGGATGGACTTGTGCATATTTCCGAAATTACCGACAGATTTATAAGACACCCCTCGGACGTGCTTAAAGTAGGTCAGCAGGTTAAGGCGGTAATTATCAGCCTCGATAAGCAAAAGCAGAGAATAGGACTTTCGTTAAAGCAGGTCAAAAAACAAGCAAATTGACTTGACAACGGATAATTAATTATTTAAAATTAAAACCAAAGATTAAGGAGATTTACATTATTATGTTTGAACAAGTAGCGGAAATTCTTGCTAATCAGCTTGGCATTTCAAAGGACAAGGTTACGCTTGAAAGCGAAATTATAAAGGATTTGGGCGCGGACTCTTTGGACGTGTTCGAGCTGTTGATGGCTTTGCAGGACGAAACGGGCAAAACCATTCCCGATGATAAAATCACAACGCTTAAAACGGTTGGCGACGTAGTAAACGTGCTTGAAACGCTTTAATTTTCTGAATATAATAAGTAAGCAGCGGCGAACTGAATTTCAGTTCGCCGCTGCTTTTTTATCAAACAATAATATTTATTAGTCTTTTGGGTACAAGAATAAACTTTTTGATTTGCTTTCCCTCCAGCAACGGCGCAATTTCCGTATTGGCTTTTACAAGCTCCTCGATTTCCTTTGCGGGCATATCCGCGGGCACGCTTATTTTTGTCTTGATTCTGCTGTTAATCTGCACGGCGTATTCAAATTCGTCCTCGCCGCATTTTGAATTATCGTATTCGGGCCATTTTTCATAGGCGATTGTGCCGCTGTGCCCTAAAGCAGTCGTCCATATTTCCTCGGTAATAAAGGGAATTACGGGGTTTAAAAGCTTTATAAGCCCTTCGGCATATTCCAGAGGGAAGCCGTTTCCGTCGGAAATTTCCTTGTATACTGCATTTACGAAAATCATCATCTGCGAAATCGCGGTATTGATTTTTACGTTTTCGTAATCCTCTGTAATCTTTTTAACCGTCTGGTGGTATATTTTTTCAAGGCTTTTGTTGGGGGAAGGGGAAATAACGTTCAGCTCGCAGTAAATTCTGTGAATTCTGTCTACAAACTTCTTCACGCCCTCAATATTCGCGGTAGACCAGGGCTTGTTGTCGGTAATAGGTCCCATGAACATTTCGTACATTCTCAAAACGTCCGCGCCGAATTTTTCGATTATATCATCGGGATTAATAACGTTGCCCAGCGATTTGGACATTTTATTGCCGTCCTCGCCGAGAATAAGTCCCTGATGCACAAGCTTTTTGAATGGCTCCTTATAAGGCACAAGCCCCTTATCAAACAAGAAATTATTCCAGAAACGCGAGTAGAGCAGGTGTCCAACCAAATGCTCCTTACCGCCCATATAAAAGTCCACGGGTAGCCAGTGTTTGAGTAAATCGTAGCTTGCAAATTCCTTGTCGTTATGCGGGTCGCAGTACCTTAAAAAATACCAGCTTGAGCCCGCCGAACCGGGCATTGTGGTCGTTTCCCGCTTGCCCTTAACTCCGTTTACCGTTACATTGACCCAATTTTGTGCGTTTTCAAGGGGTGCATTGCCGCCGCGCGCCTTATAATCGTTCATTTCGGGCAATATCAGCGGTAGCTCGCTGTCGTCAAGCACAAACGTTTCTCCGTTTTCAAGGTGAATAACGGGCAAGGGCTCGCCCCAATAGCGCTGACGTGCAAATATCCATTCGCGCAGTTTGTAGGTAACTGCCTTTTTGCCGCAGCCGCGTTCTTCAAGCCACAAAAGCATTTTTTCTGTTGCTTGTTGCTTGTCTAAACCATTCAAAAAGTCGGAATTGATATGCAGTCCGTCCTGCGTATATGCCTCTTTTGAAATATCGCCTCCTTCAAGAACGGGGATAATTTCAATGCCGAATTTTTTTGCAAATTCATAATCGCGGGTATCATGCGCGGGCACGGCCATTATCGCGCCCGTGCCGTAGGAGGTAAGGACGTAATCGGAAATATATACGGGAATTTTCTTACCGTTTGCGGGATTTATAGCGTATGCGCCAGTAAACGCGCCCGTTTTTTCCTTGTTAAGCTCGGTGCGCTCCATATCTGACTTGCTTGCGCACGCCTTTTTATAAGCCTCTATTTCGGCTTTTTGCTTTGCGGAAGTAATTTCGTCCACAAGCCTGTGCTCGGGCGCCAGAACGCAATAGGTTGCGCCGAAAATAGTGTCGCAACGGGTTGTAAATACGGTAAAGGACTTGTCCGTTCCCTCAACTTTAAAGTCTATTTTCGCGCCTACCGATTTACCTATCCAGTTGCGTTGCGCTATTTTGGAAGGCTCGCTCCAATCTATTTCGTCAAGCCCTTCCAAAAGACGTTCGGCATACTTGTTTATATCTATTACCCATTGCTTCATATTTTTGCGGACAACGGGATAGCCGCCACGCTCGCTTTTGCCGTCAATAATTTCATCGTTGGCAAGCACGGTGCCAAGCTCCTCGCACCAGTTTACAGGCGTTTCAACATAGCGCGCAAGCCCGTCCTTTAAAAGCTGCTTGAATATCCACTGCGTCCATTTGTAATAGGAGGGGTCGCATGTGGAAATAGTCTGTTCCCAGTCGTAGGAAAGCCCCAGCATTTTAAGCTGAGCCGTGAAGGTTGCAATATTTTTCTGCGTAAAGCCGTCGGGATTATTGCC
Organism: uncultured Christensenella sp.; assembly: GCA_910587015.1. Lineage (GTDB taxonomy): Bacteria > Bacillota > Clostridia > Christensenellales > Borkfalkiaceae > Coproplasma. Next base: position 57,000 of record CAJUME010000015.1, on the reverse strand, counting down.
CGTTTTTATTGCGTATTGTTCTGCGGGCAGACCGAAGCTGTCAAAGCCGATAGGGTGCAGAACGTTGTAGCCCTGCATTCTTTTCATTCTTGCAACAATATCGGTTGCGGTATAGCCCTCGGGGTGCCCCACGTGCAAGCCCGCACCCGAGGGATAGGGGAACATATCCAGAATGTAATATTTGGGCTTTGAAAAATCATACAAATCTGTATGAAAGGTTTTGTGCTTATCCCAGTAAGCTATCCATTTTTTTTCTGTTTCGTTAAAGTTAGTATACGCCATAGTTGTTTACCCTGAATTTAATACGTTAATTATACATTGACAATAATAAATAAGCAAATATTTTTACTTAAAAAGCGTTTTAATATTGTTGACAAACGGCGGTTTTTATAATAATATTTAGTTGCTTGAAAAAAGACAAGTACCGCTTGCAGAAGCTTACAGAGAGTGCGGGGAGCTGAAATCCGCATAGCGTTCACAAGAGAGGGAAACCGCTTTTGATAAATTCGGGCACATTTAAAGCGGTCTTTGCGGCTTGCAAAGGCAATTAAGGTGGAACCGCGCATTTTTATCGATTTTGCGTCCTTAAACGATTAACTATCGTTTAAGGACTTATTTTTTCAGGAGAGTAACTTATGGAAATTTTACTTTTGAACGGCGACGCTCTGGAAGTTGAAGACGGCGCAACCTGTTTGCAGGCGGCGCAGAAAATCAGCGACGGACTTGCAAGAAACGCAGTAGCGGCAAAAATCAACGGCGAGCTTTGCGACTTGTCGAAAACGCTTTCGCACGGCGACAAGCTTGAAATTGTAACTTTGAAGGACAAGGAGGGGCTTGAGGTTTACCGCCATACATGCGCGCATGTGCTTGCGCAAGCGATAAAAAATATTTATCCCACGTGCAAGCTTGCGATAGGCCCCGTAATCGACAACGGCTTTTATTACGATATAGATTTTAATACGCCTATAACGCAGGACGATTTTACAAAAATCGAAAGCGAAATGAACAAGATTATCAAGGCGAAAACTCAGATAGAGCGCTTTGAGCTGCCGCGCGCGGAGGCCTTGAAGCTTATGAAAAAATATAAGGAAAGCTACAAGGCAGAACTTATTAACGACTTACCCGAGGACGCCGTTATATCCTTCTACAAGCAAGGCACCTTTACCGACCTTTGCCGCGGCCCGCATCTGCCTAATACCGGCAAAATAAAGGCGTTCAAGCTTGTTTCCATTTCCGGCTCGTACTGGCGCGGGAACGAGAAAAACAAGATGCTTACGCGCATTTACGGCGTTGCCTTTGCAAAAAAGGACGAAATGGACGCGTACTTTCAGATGCTTGAGGAGGCGAAAAAGCGCGACCATATTAAACTTGGCAAGGAGTTAAAGCTGTTTGCGCTTTTGAACGAGGGCAGAGGCTTTCCTTTCTTTCTGCCGAACGGAATGGTGCTTAAAAACACGCTTGTTGATTTCTGGCGCGATTTGCACCGCAGAGAGGGCTATGTCGAAATTCAGACGCCCATCATCCTTACAAGAAGCCTTTGGGAAAATTCCGGTCACTGGGACCACTATAAGGACAATATGTATACCACCAAAATCGATGGCGAGGACTGCGCGGTTAAGCCCATGAATTGCCCCGGCGGTATGCTTGTATATAAAAACTCCCCGCACAGCTATAAGGATTTGCCCTTGAGGGTTGCGGAAATGGGGCTTGTGCACAGACATGAAAAGAGCGGTCAGCTTCACGGACTTTTCCGTGTGCGCTGCTTTACTCAGGATGACGCGCATATCTTTATGCTACCCGAGCAGATTAAGGACGAAATTATGGGCGTTGTCAAGCTTACCGACCGCATTTATAAGCAGTTCGGCTTTAAATACAAGGTAGAGCTTTCCACCAGACCCGAAAACAGCATGGGCAGCGAGGAGGATTGGAATACCGCAACGGCGGCGTTGCAGGCAGCTCTTGACGAAATGCAGATAGAGTACGAAATCAACGAGGGCGACGGCGCGTTCTACGGCCCCAAAATCGACTTCCATTTGCAGGACAGCATAGGCAGGACGTGGCAGTGCGGAACAATTCAGCTCGACTTCCAGATGCCTCAGCGGTTCGAGCTGGAATACGTCGGCGAGGACGGCCTTAAACACCGTCCGATAATGATTCACCGCGCAATTTTCGGTTCAATTGAAAGATTTATCGGCATTCTTATAGAGCATTTTGCGGGCAAATTCCCCTTGTGGCTTGCGCCCGTGCAGGTAAAAATTCTGCCTATTACAGACAGAACCTTGCCCTATGCAGAGGAAATTGCAGAAAAGCTGCTTGATTTGGGAATTCGTTGCGAGGTTGACAAGCGCAACGAAAAAATCGGCTACAAGATAAGAGAAGCTAAAATGGACAAGGTGCCTTATGTGCTTGTAGTCGGCGACAAGGAGCTGGAAGAGCACACCGTGAACGTAAACAAGCGCGGAGTGGAAGAAAAGACGACGGTTGCGCTTGACGAATTTATTTCTATGGCGCTTGCGCAGATAGCTGAAAAAGTAATTTTTTAATAAAAGCCGTTCAAAACGTTTGACATTTTACGCAAACACGGTTAATATATTATCGTTAAAGCAAAGGCTAACCCTTTCGCCGTGTGATTGATTGCTCGGCAGATAATGATTTTAAAGCGTAAATATGCGCTGAAATTGTTTCGGGTAGCTTTTGCTATCCGAAATTTTTTTCGCAACAAAAAGAGAGAGGTATTTAATTATTAAGGACTTGTATTTTATTAACGAGTCGATTCGCGACAGAGAGGTAAGGGTAATCGCCGCAGACGGTACTATGCTGGGAGTAATGTCCGGCCGCGAAGCTCAGCGTCTTGCCAACGAGGCAGAACTCGATTTGGTGAAAATTTCTCCCAATGCAAATCCGCCCGTATGCAAAATTATGGATTATTCCAAATTTAAGTACGAGCAGGCAAAGCGCGAAAAAGAGAACCGCAGAAACCAGACCGTGGTCGAGGTAAAGGAAATACGCCTTTCCATGACTATCGACGTGGGCGATATTGCGGTAAAAACAAAGCAGTGCTTAAAGTTTTTGGAAGCGGGCAACAAGGTTAAGGTTTCCATTAGAATGAAGGGCCGCGAAAATTCACGTTCCTATCAGGGCGTTAAGGTTATGCAGGACTTTTTTGAGGGATTGGGCGGTAAAGCCGTTCAGGACAAAAAGCCTACGACCGAGGGCAGAAGCATAACAATGTTCCTATCACCCGCGAAAGAAATTAAAAATCAATAAGTAAAATATTCAAATTTTGGAGGACAATATATATGCCTAAGCAGAAATCACACAGCGGCAGCAAAAAGCGCTTTTGGCTGACTTCCACCGGCAAGGTAAAAAGACCCCACGGCGGCAAGAACCACAAGGCTGAAACGAAAAACAGAAAAAGAAAGAGAAACCTGCGTAAGGTTACGCTTGTTTCGACTACGCAGGAATCCAACGTAAAAGCAATGATTCCTTATAAGGGTTAATAGGAGAGTGTTAAATTATGCGTATTAAAAGAACAGTAAACGCTTTAAAGAAGCGCAGAAAGATATTCCGCCTTGCAAAAGGCTATTTCGGCAACAAATCCAAGTCCTACAGAATTGCCCGCGAGGCAGTTATGAAGTCCCTGAACTATGCGTATATCGGAAGAAGGCTTAGAAAGCGCGATTTACGCAGTCTGTGGATTGCACGTATTAACGCTGCGGCAAGAATTAACGGACTTTCTTATTCCAAATTTATGCACGGACTTAAATCTGCGGGCATCGAGCTTAACAGAAAAGTACTTGCAGAGCTTGCCGTTAATGACGCGGTGGCGTTTACCGCACTCGCTGAAAAGGCGAAAGCAGCTTTATAAGTCTAATTTTAAGCCTTAAATACTAAGGCTTAATTTTTTATATGGTAATTACTTCCAAATCAAATCCGTTAATCAGGGATATTATCAAGCTGTCGGGCGACAGAAAATACCGCAGAGCGGCGGGACTGTTTGTTGTTGAAGGCTTAAAGCCCGTCACGGAATGTATAAATTCCGACTGCAAAATAGAAAAAATCGTCTGCCGCGAGGATATGCTTGATAACTTTCCGCAAGCCGTTGCCGTCAGCGAAAGCGTTTTTGACGCGATTTCTACGGAAAAAGCGCCGCAGGGCGTACTTGCTTTGGTGCATATGCCGCAAAACAAGGCGAACAAACCGCAAGGTAGCTGTCTTTTGCTTGACAGAATTCAGGACCCCGGCAATCTGGGCACGATTATCCGCACAGCAAACGCCGCGGGCTATGACGAGCTGTATCTGATTAACTGTACGGACGCGTATTCGCCCAAGGCAGTGCGCGCCAGTATGAGCGGAATTTTCTTCGTGAAAATTTACGAATGCGCCGCTGAAGAGGCTTTCAGTGCGCTTTCAGGCGTTCCGCTGATTTGTGCGGATATGGACGGAGAGGATATTTTTACCTTTACTCCGCCGAAAAAATACTGTCTTTGCATAGGCAACGAGGGCGGCGGAATAAGCGACGAGGTAATGAATAAAGCGCAGTATAAGGTTAAAGTGCCTATGCGAGAAAGCTGTGAAAGCTTAAATGCGGCGATTTCCGCGGGGATAGCTATGTATCAGCTTAGAAATTCACTTTTAAGAGGTTAAAACAATGTCAGGACATTCAAAATGGCACAATATACAGGCAAAAAAGGGTAAAACGGACGCCGCGCGTGCGGCGGTATTCACAAAAATAGGCAGAGAGCTTGCCGTTGCCGCAAAGGGCAACCCCAATCCCGACACAAACTCCAAGCTTGCCGACGTAATAGCCAAGGCGAAAGCGGCGAATATGCCTAACGAAAATATCAAGCGCTCGATTGCCAAGGCGGCGGGCGAGCTTGGCGACAAGGACTATAAGGAGCTTACCTACGAGGGCTACGGCGTAGGCGGCGCGGCGGTTATAATTAAAACGCTTACCGACAACGTAAACAGAACGGCTGGAGACATTCGCGCGGCAATGTCCAAATGCGGCGGTCAGATGGGCGCAACGGGCTGCGTTTCGTATATGTTTGACAATAAGGGCGTATTTGTAATCGAGCGTACTGTTGCGCTTGACGAGGATACTATGATGGAATACTGCCTTGAAGCCGAGGCGGACGATTACGTTGTAGAGGATGACCTTTACGAGGTTTATACAACTCCCGAAAAGTGGTCGGAAGCGCGTAAATATTTCGAGGATAAGGGCGTAACCTTCCTTGAAGCGGAAATAAAAATGCTTCCGCAGAACTATATCACTCTTGATGCGGACAAGCTTGCAACCTTCCTTAAAATGCTTGATAAGCTTGAAGAGCTTGACGATGTTCAGTCTGTTTATCATAATGTAGAGCTTCCCGACGAGGAATAAATTTAATTACAGCAATAATTTTGTCCGATATTTTTTAATATCGGACTTTTTTTGTATAAAAAAGCTTATATAACCCAAAATATTATTACAAGCGGAAACGCTTTCATATATATTGTCCCTCCGTTGAAACGCCCGTACGCGTTTTTGCGGCGGGCGGGGGAGTATTCGCATAAATTGCGGGTACTCCCTATGTATTTTTGCGGCGGCTGTAAAATAGAATATACTATGCGAAAAATCAAAAAACCAAAGCATTTGCTTAATATATTTTGCTTTGTTATGCTTGCGTCAATAATAATATCTGCACCATTTACCGCTGCAAGAATGGGCAAAACCTCTGCAGAGCAGTATAACGGAATGACTGTTCTGAATATCTGGCAGATTGACAGCTTCGAGGGAGGAAAGGGCTCTCGCGCAGAATATCTTAAAGGTGTAGGCACAGAGTTTACAAAGCAGAATTCTTGCTATGTTAAGGTTACTGCCGTAACAGCAGATGCCGCAAGGGATAATTTAAAAGCGGGAGCCGTTCCCGACCTTATTTCATACGGCGCGGGAATGTACGGTATTGAAAGCTACATAACCGGTCAAAAGCCCTATTATAGCTGGTGCAACGGCGGATATTGCTTTTTGACCACAGACGAAAGCGCGGATTTTTCAGACATTTCAACCAAAAATACCGTAATAAATAAGGGGACGGATAATTTATCGGGTGCGGCGGCCTTGCTGTGCGGAATAAACGGCGCAAATATTGAGAAGCCGACTGGCGCATACGTTGATTTGATTAACGGAAAATATAAATATTTGTTAGGCACGCAGAGGGACATTTTTAGACTGAAAACCCGCGGGGTTGCCTTTAAAATAAAGCCTGTTACAGAGTTTAACGATTTGTATCAGAATATCTCGATAACTGCAAGCAATGCAAAGCAAAAGGCGCACGCGCAGAAATTTATTGATTTTCTGTTGTCAAAAAGCGCGACAGTAAACAAAATCGGTCTTTTAAGCGCGGGAAATGATTTGTATGACGACGAAATGCACGCTATGGAACAGCTTACCTACGAATGCAAGCTAATTTCACCAATCGGCAAACAAACCAAAACGAAAATTGAAAACGCCATTGCAAGCGGCGACATAAAATTGCTGAAAAATTTCCTCAATTAATTGAAAAAAAGATAATTTAATGGTATTATATATAGGAGAGCGGCTTGCATTACGATAATTTCCGCAATAACGGACTTGACGGCATTTTATGCAAACAGAATATGCCCCTCGGCAGCTATACAACCTACGGTCTGGGAGGAAAGGTAAAGCGTATTTATTTTCCTAAAACTGAAGACGAAGCCGCCGCAGTTTTCAAATACTTGAATGGCGGCGGAGAAAGGTTTTTTGTGCTTGGCAACGGGTCGAATGTTCTTGCCGCCGATGGTGATATAAATTATTCAGTAATCTGTACAAAATATCTGAGCGGAATTATTGAAAGCGATGAAAGCCTTTACTGCTTAAGCGGTACAACCGTAAAACAATTGCTTGATTTTTGCGTGCAAAATGAAATAGGCGGCTTTGAGTATCTTGCGGGAATACCCGCAACAGTTGGCGGACTTGCATTAATGAACGGTGGCATACCCGAAAAGCATATTGCAGAGAATATTATATCAGTTAGGCTTTTTGACGGAAATTTTAAGAATTTACCTAATGAAAAGTGTAAATTTGGCAATAAGCATAGTACTATGCGTGACATAAATGCTATCATATTAGGAGTTTATCTGTCGAAAAACGCCGTTCCCCGTGAAGCAGTCAAGGAAAATATAACAAAATATCTCTTAAAAAGACGTAATCAGCCCGCGGGGAAAAGTTGCGGCTGCGTATTCAAAAATCCTCCAAACCAAAGCGCGGGCAGATTAATCGATAAAGCGGGATTGAAAGGCAGTAAAATCGGCGGGGCAGAGGTTTCCTTAAAGCATGCGAACTTTATTATCAACCGCGGCGGTACGTCTGCCGATGTTTACAGATTAATTCAGTTTGTCAAGCGCAGAGTTTTCGAATGTTGCGGGATTCTGCTTGAGGAAGAGGTTATTTACATAGGTGAATTCAATGATTTTGACAGCTGATTATCATACGCATACGCCGTATTCCCACGGCAAAAATACCGTTCTCGAAAACGCTCAGGCGGCAAAAAAGCTTGGACTTAAACAGCTTGCTATTACCGACCATGGCTTCAATCACCTGCTTTTCGGCTTAAAACGCAAGGTTTTATCCGATTTGCGGGACGAGATAACCGAAGCGGAAAAGCTTACGGGCGTAAGGCTGATGGGAATGGAGAGTAATATTACCTCTGTCGGCGGCGAGACAGACATGTGTTTAAGCGATTTGCAGTATTTCGATATTTATCTTTGCGGAATACACGAGGTGCTTAAATACAAAAGCTTTTACGATTTTTACAATATAATGGTTAAAAATTACGCCGCATACAAATTCGGAAAAAAGCCGTCGGACAAGATTATCGAAACAACCACAAAAGCGTATATAAACGTAATCAAAAACAATCCCATAGATATTCTTACGCATATCAATTACAAATGCTATTGCAATCTTGTTGAGGTTGCCAAATGCTGTGCTGATTACGGAACTTATATCGAAATCAATACCAAAAAGCGGCATATTTCCGCAGAAGAGCTTAACAATATGGCAGAAACGGGCGTAAAATTCGTAATAAATTCCGACGCGCATTCCGCTGACCGCGTGGGCGATACAAAAATTGCGGAGGAGTTGCTTGCCGAGGCTTCAATTCCCCTTGAAAAAATAGAAAATATAGACGGCAGACTGCCGGATTTCAGATTTAACGAATATAAAATCAGACACATCTGAGTATGAAAAGCTTTACCGAAGAGATAAAAAACGAAATAACCGCGCAGTCGGTGGAGGACAGGGCTTGCAGGCTTGCCATGCTTTCGGCGTTCGTAAGGACGGGCGGAAGCATTTTGTTGCGCGACGGCAAATTCGGGTTCGAGCTGGTTACCGAAAACGAGCAAACGGCTGAGTTTTTCACGGACATGCTTGAAAACGGGCTTTCAATGCCTTTTTCCGGCGTTTCCTTCGAGTATAAAAGCGAAAAGAACAAAATGACCTTCGAATGCCTTAACGACAGCTCTGACAGGCTTTTAAAGGAGCTTCATATAATAGGCGGCGAAAACGGCGGAAATTCTTTTATTACCGAAATAGACGATGCGCTTGTGGCAAATAAAAAATGTCGGCTAAGCTATTTGAAGGGTGCTTTTTTGGGCGGCGGGTGCTGTACCTTGCCGGAGGAAAACATTTACAGCCGCACGGGCTACCATTTCGAAATAGTTTTCAATCAGCGCAATATTGCAAACGACTTCTGCGATTTGCTGTGCGGGTTCGAAATTCTTGCCAAGCTCGTTGCAAGAAAGGATACAACGGTTGTTTACGTTAAAAGCAAGGAAGTAATTTCCGACGTTTTAAACGCAATGTCGTGCAGAAAATGCCTTTCAAAGCTGAACAAGCTTGTTGAACGCAAGGACAGACAAAACAACGCCAACCGCGTAAACAACTGCTCGGTTTCGAATATAGATAAAACCGTTACCGCCTCGGTGAAGCAAGTGCAGGCAATCGAAGTTATTTCGCAGACAATCGGGCTTCAAGCCCTCGAAAAGCCGATTTTCGATGTTGCGGCGTGTCGGCTTGCCGATAAAAACGCGTCCATGCAGGAGCTTGCCGCGCGGCTTGGCATTTCAAAAAGCTGCATAAACCACAGAATGAGAAAAATTCTCGAGCTTGCGCGCACACTCAGTCAGGACTAAGGATAAAAATATGACGGATTTTGTACACCTGCATCTCCATACCGAATACTCGTTGCTTGACGGCGCGTGTAAAATAGACAATCTTATCGGCTATTGCAAAAAGAACGCCATAGACACCGTATGTATTACCGACCACGGCAATATGTACGGCACTCTGCAATTTGCCGAAAAAGCCTTCTCCGCGGGGATAAAATATATAATCGGCTGTGAGTTTTATATGACCAAGGACATGAACGACAAGTCATCTAACACAGCCGAGCACCTTATTTTGCTTGCAAAAAACAAGGCTGGCTATAAAAATTTGGTTCAGCTTGATTCAATGGCGTTTGTAGACGGCTTTTATTATAAGCCGAAGATTGACTACAAGGTGTTGAAGGAGCATTCCGAGGGCGTTATTTGTCTTTCCGCGTGCCTTGCAGGCGGCATTCCCCGCCGTATTCTTGCGGGCGATTACGAGGGCGCGAAGAAAATGGCGCTTGAACTGCAAGGTATTTTCGGCGAGGATTTTTACATAGAAATTCAGGACCACGGAATACCCGAGGAAAGACAGATATTGCCGCACCTTATAAGGCTTGCGGAGGAAATCGGTGCCGAGCTTGTCGCAACCAACGACGTGCACTATCTTGAAAAGAGCGATGCTGAAATGCAGGACGTTCTTATGTGCATACAGATGAAAAAGCAGCTTGACGACCCGAAGAGAATGAAATTTTCCACAAACGAATTCTACTTCAAAACGGGCGAAGAAATGGCGGCGCTTTTTCCTAATCTGCCGAAAGCCATATCGAATACCCGCGTTATCGCCGATAAAGTTACCGAACCCGCCTTCAATCTTGACAAAAAGGGCTATCCTATAAAGGATAAAACGCTTATTCCCGAATACACCGCGCCAGACGGAATGTCCTCGGCGGACTATTTAAGAAAGCTTACCGCCGACGGACTTAAAAAACGCTACGGCGATAGCTTGGGTGAAAAAGAGCTGAACAGAGCAGAGTACGAGCTTGGCATTATCTGCGGCATGGGCTACGCGGACTACTATTTGGTTGTATGGGACTTTATAAACTGGTCTAAGGAGCAGGGTATACCCGTAGGGCCGGGGCGCGGCTCGGGCGTAAGCTCGATTGTCGCATATTCGATAGGCATAACCGATGTCGAGCCGTTGCAATACGACTTGCTTTTCGAGCGCTTTCTTAATCCAGACCGTGTTTCCATGCCCGACTTCGATATAGACTTCTGTACCGACAGACGCGAGGAAACAATCGAATACGTACGCGGCAAGTACGGTAAAGAAAACGTCTGCCAGATTGTAACCTTCGGCACAATGGCGGCGAAAAACTCCATTAAGGACGTCGGCAGAGTAATGCGCGTGCCTTATTCCGAAACCGACCGTCTGACAAAGATAATGGACGGCAAAACCTCTATAAGCGACCTGCTCGGCAGACGGCTCGAAGCGCAGAAGGCGAAAATCGATGCAGAAGCCGACGAGGATAAGCGTGCAGAGCTTGAGAGCAAGTATCAGGAATTAAAGGCCGCACGCAACAGAGAATTTTGCGAAATATACGAAAGCGACGACGCTTTGCGACGTGTTATCGACATGGCCTTGAAAATCGAGGGCATGCCACGTCAGACGGGTATGCACGCGGCGGGCGTGGTTATCTGCCAGAAGCGTATTGCGGACAACGTGCCGCTTTCCCGCAACGGCGAGGATATAACAACGCAGTTTGTCGCAAAGGAAATAGAGGCGCTGGGAATGCTGAAAATGGACTTCCTTGCGCTTGTTACGCTTACCGACATAAAAAAAGCTATTGATTATATCGAGGAAACGCACAATATCAGGGTTGACTTCGATAAAATAGGCTATGAGGACGAGGGCGCCTACTCGATTATTTCCGAAGGCGACACGGACGGGGTGTTCCAGCTCGAAGCCGGCGGTATGAAAAGGTTCATGAAAACCTTGAAACCCGATAAGCTTGAAGACCTGATAGCGGGCGTTGCATTGTACCGCCCCGGCCCCATGCAGTTTATCGATTCTTTCTGCCGCCGCAAACACGGCGAGGAGCCTATTGCCTTCGACTGCCCGCAGGAAGAAAAGATTTTAAGCGTAACCTATGGCATACCCGTTTATCAGGAGCAGGTCATGCAAATCTTTCAGGATTTGGCGGGCTTCTCTCTCGGCGAGGCAGACCTTGTGCGCCGCGCAATGGGTAAAAAAGACAAAAAAACGCTTATGGCGCAAAAGGAAAAGTTTATCAACGGCGGCGTAAGCGATATAAACGGCTCTGCAATAAAGGGCTGCGTGCATAACGGAATAACGGGCGAAATTGCCAATAAAATTTTCGGCGATATGGAAAATTTCGCGTCCTATGCCTTCAATAAATCACATGCGGCGGCGTATGCGGTGCTTGCTTACCAGACTGCGTGGCTGAAAAAATATTACTGTAAGGAATTTATCTGTGGTCTCTTAAACAACAGACTTAACAAAATAGACGAAATTACCAAATACGTTCTGTATTTAAAAGAAAAAAAGTACAAGGTTTTGCCGCCCGATATAAATAAAAGCCGTTCAATGTTCAAGGTTGAAAACGACGGCGTGCGCTTCGGGCTTTCCGCGCTTAAAGGCGTTGGACAGGGCGTTATTGACGCGATTATAGACGAGCGTGAAAAAAACGGAAACTTTAAAGACTTTTCCGACTTTATTTCACGTTGCAGTAACCTTATGACCGACAGCGACGACCCCAATACGAAGTATGTCAATGTGCTAAATTCCAGACTTATCGAAGGTTTGATTTATTCGGGCGCCTTTGACGAAATGGGCGTGGCGCGTTCGCGGCTTGCCGCTGTATACGAGCCGCTTTGCGCGCGTGCAAAGGCGATAAGCAAGCAGAAAAACAGCGCGCAGATGACGCTTTTCGGCGATTTTATCGAGGACGAAAAGCTTGAAGTCGAATATCCCGACATTCCCGAGCTGGAGCTTAACGTTAAGCTTGCAAAGGAGAAGGAGGTTTTGGGTGTTTATGTCAGCGGTCACCCGTTTGAAAAATATATTCACGCCTTCCCCGAATGCACTTTTGACTGTTCGTTCTTCAACGACTATACCGAGGACGAGGACGGCGTAAGGACGTATAACCGCATTAAGGACGGTATGCGCATTACTATGGCGGGCATTATCGGATCTCTGCGCAGAACGACAACCAAGCGCACCGGCGCGTTTATGGCATTTTTGAACCTCGAGGACGTGCACGGCAGTCTTGAATGCGTCTGCTTCCCCGCCGTTTACGAGAAGGTTAAGCCCTTTTTATCAAACGATAAAATCGTAAAAATCAGCGGAAAGCTTGATGTTGACCCCGAAAAGGGCTTCTCTTGTATTGTTGACGAGCTTACGGAGGCGCAGATTTCTGATGATGCGGCGGCAAACGCAAATTCCACCGCAGTGCCAACGGTCGAAGCAAAAAAGACGGAAAGCGTGCTTTGGCTGAATGCGGGCGCGCTTGACGACGAGGATTTCGATTACCTTGTGGGTATGCTTTCAAACTATACGGGCGAAACGGTCTGCAAAATCGTACGCGGAAGCAAAAAATACAGAATGCCGTTCGGTATAAACTACTGTCGCGGGCTTTTGGCCGAGCTTTATTCCGTGCTTGAACAGTCGGACGTGAAATATGTGGAATAACACATAAATTTTATAAAAAACTGTTGTATTTTTAAAATTGATTTGCTATAATAATTTGGAATGATGTAGAACAGTTTCTGCGCGAAGGGGGCAATGCGCGGAACATTATTGTACCATCGGAGGTTTCAATGAAAAGAATAGGATTACTTACGAGTGGCGGCGATGCTCCCGGCATGAATGCATGTATCAGAGCTGTCGTAAGAACGGCAATATACTTCGGTATGGAAGTTTACGGGGTAAAGCGCGGCTATCAGGGACTTATCGACGACGATATGGTAAACCTTGAAATGCGCTCCGTTTCCGATATAGTGCAGAGGGGCGGCACCAAGCTCCGCACTGCGCGCTGTCTTGAAATGCTTACCAAGGAAGGACAGAAGAAGGCCGTTAAAACTCTGGAAGCCCGCGGAATAGAGGGGCTTGTTGTTATCGGTGGAGACGGCTCGTTCAGAGGCGCAAAATGCCTTTCGGAGGAGTACGGCGTGCCCACGATAGGCATACCCGGCACCATTGACAACGACCTTGAATATACCGATTACACGCTCGGCTTCGACACGGCGGTAAATACTTGTATTGACGTTATAAATAAGCTTCGCGATACTATGACCTCGCACGAAAGAATTTCTGTTGTAGAGGTTATGGGCAGACGTTGCGGCGATATTGCGCTGTTTGCAGGTATTGCAAGCGGAGCGGAAATTATTGTCGTGCCCGAGGTGGTTTTCGACCTTGACGACATAGTTATGAAGATAAACCGCTCCCGTGCGAACGGCAAGCACTCGAATATAGTTGTTGTTGCGGAGGGCGTATGCACCGCCGACGAATTTGCAAAGCAGCTGCAATCGGTTACCACTTATTCGGTTCGTCCAACCACAATAGGACATATCCAGCGCGGCGGCTCGCCGTCTATGGCGGACAGAATGCTTGCGGCACAGTTCGGCAACAAGGCCGTCAGGCTTTTGAACGACGGCGTCGGCAACAGAGTTGTCGGTATCCGCAAAAACGAAATAATCGATCTTGACATTATCGAGGCGGTCAGCATGAAGAAAAAGTTCAATTACGAGCTTTACGAAACTCTTCAAATGATTTCAATGTAACTTAAAGATAAAGCCGATTATAATTCAATCGGCTTTTTTAATGTTTGGCTTTTAAATTCGGGTTATCGGAATGATTTTAACTGTTTGTTTAAGTCCCTGCATAGACGTAAATATCGAAGTGGAATCGCTTGCGGTAGGCATGTCGCATAAGCTTATCAGCAAAAGAATATTTTTTACGGGCAAGGCGATTAACGTTGCAATAGGCATTTCCCGACTGAATGCAGACGTTTTTTCAACGGGATTTATGTACGAAGGCAACGGAAATCAGTTCGAGATTGAACTGCACCGCGAGGGAGTGCCATACAAATTTGTATGGTGCAAGGGGCGCGTACGCGAAAATTATAAATTTATCGACCATAAATCGATGCTGACCGAAATTGACGATATAAGTCCCGAGGTAAGCCCCGAAAAGCAAAACGAGCTTATAGAGCTTGTAAAGCAGTTATCGGGCAAGTGCGAGGCGGTTGTTATCTGCGGCGGGCTTGCAAGGGGTATGACGCCCGACTATTACGGTAAATTGCTTGCGGCTGTGCCCGAGGGCGTAAAAAAAATAGTGGATACCGAGGGTGAAAGACTGTATTCCGCGCTTGGTAAAGGCGTTGATTTAATCAAGCCTAATCTTGACGAGCTTGAACGCACCTTAAAGCGCCCGTTAAGAACACAAAGCGATATGCTTGCGGGCTGTAAGCAATTGCTTGACAAGGGCGCAAAATGCGTTTTGCTTTCCCTCGGCAAAAAGGGCGCGATTATAACAGACGGCAAGCGCAGTCTTTACAGTAAAAGCGTAAACGTGGCTATGAATTCCACCGTCGGCGCGGGCGATGGAATGGTTGCGGCGGCAACCTGTGCGCTTGTGCGCGGCGGCTCGTTGGAGGATATTCTGTGTGCAGGTGTAGCCGCGGGAACGGCGGCAGTTACCTCGCCGGACAGTATATCCTTCGGCATTGATAAGTACAGGGAAGTTTTGTCTGCGCTTACAGTTAAAGAAATATAAAATAAATACTTGAAAAATCAATTCTTTTATAGTATAATAATCGGGAACAACTTCAAGGAGCAAAATATTATGTGGAACAGCGAAGCGCCCTTAAAACTGTTGCAGTCAATGCCTGCACAGCTGAATATTCAGAACCTTAAAAATATCCAACAGACCATAGACGTAGATAAATTCGAAAACAGCAAACGGCTTAACCGCGATTTATGCGGAGAATACGCGCCGTTTTGCGGCATGTGCGATAAGTGGGTTAAATATCCCTGCGCGGTTGCCTACGTTAAAATGAAGCAGGCAGAGGGTATGGAGGTTGAAATTGCCGCCTCGGCTTACCTTCCCGCAGACGCGGAGGTTGAGGAAGAGGTAGCCGTCGAAGAAAAGACGGACAAAAAATGCATAAGAATAGCTATTGCAAAAAGAAAAAGCTGATAAACTTTTTTTATAAATCGGAATAAAATAAATTAACGGGCAAGAGTAAAAATCTTGTCCGTAATTTTTATTAATTTTGCGATTTTTGGGGTAAAATTTATTTTAGATATTAAAAATGAATTGACAATATTTTTAATTTAAAATATAATATTTTGGTAAGTTTAATATTGCTGCTGTGGCTCAGTCGGTAGAGCACATCCTTGGTAAGGATGAGGTCGGCGGTTCAAGTCCGCTCAGCAGCTCCATAAGAACCCCAAAATATCAAGGGGTTCTTTGTTTATATTTTCGGAGTTTTATGCAGGCTGATGATTTGGAAAAAACCGCCGTTAAAACCTCGGTGGTGACAATAATAATAAATGCATTACTTACGGTATTTAAGCTGCTTGCCGGTATTTTCAGTATGTCGTATGCGCTTATTTCCGATGCAATTCATTCTGCCTCGGACGTTTTTTCTACGATTATCGTTATAATCGGTGTTAAAATTTCCTCAAAAAAGGCAGATAAGCGGCACCCATTCGGGCACGAACGCTTCGAATGCGTTGCGGCAATTCTCCTTGCGGCGGTCTTGTTCGCCACGGGTGCGTGGATAGGCTATTCGGGCATAGTCAGCATAATTAACGGAAGCTATAAGTCGCTCGATTACGGCAATTTCTCGCCTGCGGGCATTGCCGCGCTGGTTGCCGCCGCCGTGTCTATTGTCGTTAAGGAAGGAATGTTCTGGTACACAATAAGGGCGGCAAAAAAGGTTAATTCCTCAGCACTGCGCGCAGACGCATGGCATCACCGCTCGGACGCGCTTTCTTCAATCGGCAGCTTAATAGGAATTATCGGCGCAATGTGCGGCGTGCCTATTCTTGACCCGATTGCCTGCCTTGTCATATGCGCATTTATTGTGAAGGCGGCTATCCAGATTTTTTTAGACGCAATAAAGAAGATGACGGACGAGGCATGCGACGAAGGAACGGAAGAGGAGATAAGGGCGTTTATTTCCTCGTGCGAGGGTGTGAGGAAGGTAGACAGTCTTTTGACCCGTAAATTCGGCAACAGAATTTATGTCATTGCGGAAATTGCCTGCGATTGCGATTTGCCGTTGCATGTGGCGCACGAATATGCGGAGGCCGTGCATAATGGCATAGAGGAAAGCTTTCCGCTGGTCAAGCACGTTACTGTGCACGTCAATCCATATCACACAGAAGCAGATGAATAAAAACAATGCGGCGCGCATTTCAAATTAATGCGCGCCGCTATTTTTAAATTTAAATATTTCTTATAAGTCCTATAACCTTGCCCAGAACGGAAACGTCGTCAAGCACAAAATCTTCCATATCGTCATTTTCGGGATGCAGAATAAATTTGCCGTTGCGTTTAAAAAAGCGCTTTACGGTAGCTCCGTCATCGACCAAGGCAACGACAATGTCGCCGTTATCGGCAGTTTCCTGCTTTTTTACGACAACCTTGTCGCCGTCAAGCATGCCTATATTTATCATAGAGGAGCCCTTGACGGTAAGCATAAACAAATCCTCGCCGGAAAAAAAGCTGTCGGGCAAGGCGTAATAGCCGTCATAATTTTCTGTTGCAAATATCGGCTGACCCGCTGCAACAGTACCTATAAGCGGTACCGAAACAGATTTTGCGGGCAAGGCAATGGCTCTGCGTTTTACGTTTGATTTTGTCAGAAGTCCGCGCTCGCAAAGCCTGTTAATGACGGTAAAAGCCGTAGCGGTGGATTTAAGATTGCACGCACTGCAAATTTCCCGCACGCAAGGCGCGTAGCCGTTGTCGGTAATAAATTTCTGTATAAATTTAAAAACTGCATCGTCCTCGTTCAGTTTTTTAAGCTCTTTCCTTTCGCGGTTGTTGTTTTCAGCCATTTTCTCACCTTTATGTATACAGTATAACATAATTATTTTATAAATGCAAACATAAGTTTATAAAAATCAGTTGTTTTTTAGTTTGAAATGTATTAAAATAGCAGTAGAGGAGCTTACAATGAAAAAAAACGACAGAAAAGAATGCGTGCTTTATGACAGAGAATGCATAGGCTGTATGGAGTGCGAGGTTTGCGATTTGGACGAAAACAAAATTTGCGACAATTGCGGAAAATGTCTTGAAATTCACGATTCCGCGGTTATAAAAATAGATAAGATTATAATTGACGAATAAAAGCGGGCAGTATGCCCGCTTTTTTAGGTTTAATCGTTGTTTTCGTCACCGTCGGGCTTAAGCTTGACCTTACCGACAACGCCGCGGCGGTTATCGTCGCTTATTGCGGCATAATGCTTGCGTGTGGTGTTAACGTCCTTATGTCCCAGCACGTCCGCAACAATATAAATGTCGCCAGTCGCCTTATAAAGCGCAGTGCCGTAGGTAGAGCGCAGCTTATGCGGCGAAATTTTCTTTAACGGAGATACGATTTTCGCATATTTTTCAACAAGGTTCTCAACGGCGCGCACGGTAATTCTGTTGCGGCCGTTTGTAATAAACAGCGGAGCAGTGGGGGCGTTGAGAGTATCAGAGCTTTGCTCCTTACAATCAAGATAGCGTTTAAGCGCCGCGGCAACATCATCGTCAAAATATAAAATAGCCTTGCTGCCGCCCTTGCGCGTAACTATAAAGGAATTATCCTTAAAATTTAAATCGTTATTATTCAGTCCCACAAGCTCGCTTATTCGTATTCCCGTGCCCAAAAACAGCATAAGAATAGCGCTGTCGCGCACCTTGTTTTTTTCGTGATAAGCACGCTGGTGGGGGGACAGTCCTTGCCCGCTTTCCGCTATGTCGATTATATTGAAAACCTCCTCGGAATCGAGCCTTATTATAGGCTTTTCGTGCAGCTTTGGCGTGGCGACCTTTGCGGTATTGTCAACACTGATATAGCCCTTATTGAAAAAGAATTTGAACATAGCACGGACAGAAGACAGCTTACGCGCCTTGGCGCGCTCGTTACAGGAGTGCTGCTTGCCGTTATAGGAGTAGTGGGAAAGAAAGCTTAAAAAATATTCAACGTCGTTGCTTGTAACAGCCTCCATGTCATCGAGAGTAAGCTCCTTTACGGTCTTGCTTTTGCGGAATTTCTTTTCCTGCAAAAAGTAGAAAAAAATTTTTAAATCGTGCGCGTAGTTTAATCGGGTAAGCGCAGAGGTCTGGCTGTCAATTGCAAGAAAATAATCGTAGCAGAACAGCGGCAGATATTCTTCAAGCAATCTGTCGACAGTTTCAAGATTTTTATTGTTGCGTTCGGTGTAGAAATTAGTTCCCATAAATTTAATTTTCCGTTTTATAAAGCAGTGGTACGGGCGTATTTATATAAGTATATCTCTTCGTAAAAGCTGTGTTTTACGAAGAGATTAAGCATTTAATACAGAATACCACAAGCAAATGCGTATGTCAACACAATTTTTAATAAAAAATCAATATTATGTCAGACATAATATCAAAAGCTCGGGGCTGATTTGGCCCCGAGCTTTATTAAAATTATTTTTCTGTTTTCAGACTTTTCAAATTCCATATATTGCTTGCATACTCGGCAATCGCTCTGTCTGCGGCAAAAATTCCCGCCGCGGCAATATTGTTAAGCGACATTTTATTCCACAGCATTTTGTCCTTGGAATAAAGCTTTGAAATTTTTTGCTGTGTAACGCTGTACGCCGCATAATCCGCCATGCACATATAAGGGTCGGCCACGGGCGAGCCGGTCAGCAGATAATTGGCAATATCCGCAAACGACTGACCGTTAAAGCCGATAATCAATGCCTCGATTATGCGCCTTAATTTGGGATTTTCGTTATAATATCTGCTGGAGCTGTAACCGTTACGCCAGATTTCGTCAACCTCATTCGATTTATATCCGAAAATGAAGATATTTTCATCGCCGACCGCCTGCGCCATTTCCACGTTGGCGCCGTCAAGCGTGCCGATTGTAAGCGCGCCGTTAATCATAAACTTCATGTTTCCGGTACCGCTCGCCTCTTTACCGGCAAGCGAAATCTGCTCGGACACCTCGGAAGCCGGCATAAGCTTTTCAGACATAGTAACGTTGTAATCTTCCATATACACAACGTTCAATTTTTCCTTGATTTTGGGGTTGCTCCTAATCTCGTCCGCAAGGAAATTGATAAGCTTTATAATTTTTTTCGCCATATCGTAGCCGGGCGCGGCCTTTGCGCCGAAAATATAAGTCTTTGGCACAATATGTTTATCGGGATTTTCCTGCAAATCGAGATAAGTATCGATAATATTCAACACGTTCAACAGCTGGCGCTTATACTCATGCAAGCGCTTTGCTTGTACGTCAAAAATCGTATTCGGGTCGATTATAAGCCCTTGCTTTCTTTTCGCATATTCGGCAAATTGCTGTTTTTTGATTAATTTAATCTCGTCCAACCGCTTTAAAACGGTTTTGTCGTTTTCAAATTTTTTAAATTCGGAAAGCTGAGCGCCGTCAAGCTCATAGCCGCTACCTATGCACTCGTTCAAAAGCTGCGCAAGCTCGGGATTAGACTGGTTAAGCCAACGTCTGTGCGCAATACCGTTTGTAACGTTGGTGAATTTTTCGGGCGTAAAGTCGTAAAAATCTCTGAACACGGACTGCTTTATAATTTCGCTGTGCAGAGCAGAAACGCCGTTTACACTGTGCCCGCCGTAAACCGACAGATTTGCCATTTTAATGCGGTCGTGCTCGATAATGGACATGCGCGAAATTTTCACCCATTCTCCGGGGAAGCTGTTCCAAAGCTGTTCGCAAAGCCTTCTGTTAATTTCCTTGATTATGGAATGAATTCTGGGAATTGTGCGCGCAATTAAATCCTCCGACCACGTTTCAAGCGCTTCTGCAAGCACTGTGTGGTTGGTGTATGCGCATGTGCCCGTGGTAATCGCCCACGCTGTATTCCAGTCGTAAAAATATTCGTCAATCAGAATACGCATAAGCTCTGGTACGGCCATTGCGGGGTGCGTATCGTTCAAATGAATAGCCGCAAGCTTTGGCAAATCTGCAATATTGCCGTATCTGTGCTTGTGGTCCTCCACTATGTTCTGAATTGAAGCCGAGCAAAGGAAATACTGCTGTTTAAGTCTGAGCGATTTACCCGCATTGTGGTTATCCGCGGGATAAAGCACCTTTGTAAGCAGGTCTGCATCGTTATCATCGGTCATTGCCTGATAGTATTCGCCTTGCGAGAACAGCTTCATATTGAAGTCCTGCACGGGCTTTGCTTTCCACAGCCTTAAAACGGATACCGCCTCGCTGTTTTTGCCGGAAACCATCATATCGTAAGCAACGGCCTGAACCTCGTTGCAGTTGACATAGCTTGTTTCAAGCCCGTTTTTCGTCCATTTTTCAATAATCTGACCGTTAAAGCGTACAATAAACGATTTATCCGTCCTCTGCGTCAGCCATGCCTCGCCGCCGGGTAGCCATACATCGGGCAGCTCAATCTGCCAGCCGTCTACTATTTTTTGCTTGAACAAGCCGTATTCATAGCGCAACGAATATCCCATTGCGGGATAGTTGCCCGTAGCAAGCGCGTCCATAAAGCATGCCGCAAGTCTGCCCAAACCGCCGTTGCCCAAGCCCGCATCGGGTTCAAGCTCGTACAGTTCTTCAAGAGAAAGTCCGTAATTGGATACGGCCTTTTCAAATACGGGCGTCGCGCTTAAATTATATAAGCTGTTTTTAAGCGAACGTCCCATAAGGAATTCCATACAAAGATAGTAAACCCTTTTTGCGCGCTTAGCTTTGATTTTTTTATGAAAGTGCTGTCTTGTTTCAAGTAAGATATCTCTTACTACCATGACAACAGCTTTATAAATCTGGTCTTTGGAAGCTTCGGCGGGCGCAACGCCGAAATATCTCGACAGCTTGCCCTTAATCGCGTCCTTCACTTCCTTCTCGGTGATGGCAGAATTGCTCATTATGTTCTCCTGTTAAGTAAATTATTTAAGCATATCCAAATAAAGAGCTTCATATTCCTTCGCAGAATGGCTCCAGCTGAAATCGGTTGTAGCCGCTCTGTACATAAGTTTTGCCCACTCTTCTTTGTTTTTATAATCGGAAACCGCTTTGCGCACAACATACATCATATCATGCGCATTGTAATTTGTAAACGTGTATCCGTTAACAAGCGGCTTAATGCTGTCAAACAGCCCGCCCGTTTCGCGCACCACGGGCACGGTGCCGTAGCGGCATGCAATCATTTGCGACAGCCCGCACGGCTCCGATTTGGACGGCATAAGGAAGATATCCGAGCCCGAATAAATCTTCCTCGATAAATCGCCGTTAAATACTATATTTGCGCTAAGCTTGTCGGGGTATCTTCCCGCAAGACTTGAGAAAAAGCCCTCGAAATGCGATTCTCCCGTGCCGAGGATAACAATCTGCACGTCGTCCTGCAAAATTTCCTCGATAACGTTGGTTACAAGGTCAAGTCCCTTATGCGAAACAAGCCTCGTAATCATGGAAATTATCGGTGTATCCGCCTTTTGCGGCAAACCGAGCATTTTCTGCAATTCCTTCTTGCAAACAGCTTTGTTTTTAAAGTCCTCGGGCGTGTAATTAGCAAATAAATGCTCATCGTGCTCGCAGCTGTAACCGATGTCGTCTATGCCGTTCAGAATGCCCGTAAGCTTAAACTCGTTTCTTCTTACAATAGGGTCAAGTCCGTGGGCATAGAACGGGTCCTTTATCTCCTGCGCATATCTGGGGCTTACTGTCGAGAACCTTTCACAGCACTCTATTGCGCCCTTCATAAGGTTAATGCAGTTTTCATATTCAACAAGGTGCTGATAGCTACCGTAAATATCAAACAAGTCGCCGAGCAAATCAAGCGAATAGCGCCCCTGATATTCTATGTTATGGATAGTGAAAAGTGCGCGGATAAACTGATACTCGGGTCTGAAGCAGTAATTTGTTTTTAAATAAATCGCCGCAAGCGCCGCCTGCCAGTCGTGGCAATGCATAACCTCGGGATAAAAGTCGATAAACGGCATTATTTCAAGCACGGCGCGAGAGAAAAACGCAAACCTCTCTCCATCGTCATAATAGCCGTAGCAACCGGGGCGCTTGAAATAAAACTCGTTGTCTATAAAGTAAAAGGTAACACCGTCCTGTATGTATTCGAATATTCCGCAATACTGGTTTCTCCATGCAAGATGAACGTACAAATTGCCCTTATATGTGAATTTTGCACGGTGCTCCTGCTTAATATCGGAATAAAGCGGCACAACCACGCGGACATCGTATCTGCCCGTTGCGGCAAGCGCCTTTGAAAGCGAGCCAACTACCTCTGCAAGTCCGCCCGTCACAACAAAGGGCTGACATTCGGAAGCAACGAAAAGAATTTTCTTTTTACCGTTGCTTTCCGCCTTTACCGCCGTCTTTGCCCTTGTTGCGGGCGTAGACTTTGTTGATTTTGCCGCCGTAGCTTTTTTGGCGGTCGTTGTTTTGGTTGTTTTTGCTGTCGATTTTGTCGTTGCCATAAATTTTTCCACCGTTACAACTTATATAAGCGAGCCTTTATTCACAAAGTAAGGTTGTATTTCACAGCCCGCAAGTGTTCTGTTATCGCGGATAACAGAGTTTTTATCGCTTATTACATATGCAAGATTACAGTTTTCACCGATTATATTATCGGTCATTATAATGCAGTTTTTGACGACCGCGCCCTTGCCTATTTTTACTCCGCGGAACAGCACGCAGTTCTCTACCGTGCCCTCGATAAGACAGCCGTCGGCAATAAGCGAATTTTTCACGACCGCGCCCTCTGCAATTTTAGCGGGCGAGCTGTCGTTAACCTTTGTGTAAACGTCTCTGTCGCCGAAAACCTCGCTTCTTACCTTTTTATCGAGCAAAGCCATATTCGCGTCGAAATAGCTGCTAAGCGAGGTTATGCTTGCATAATAGCCTTCAAGCTTATATCCGTACAGATTGTAGGTTTTTACTCCGGGGCTTAAAATATCCCTGCCGAAGCTGATATATCCGTGCTGGATAGCGTCCTGAATAATTCTTAAAATAAAGGACGTCCTAGCGACCATAACGTTTATGTAGTTCTTTTTAATGCCGCCCTTTGCCGAATTTATCTCTATTTCGGTAATTTTTCCATCCTTTTCGGTTTCAAAGGTCATATAATAATGCGATTTTTTGGTTTCATGCTCGTGATAAACCATAGTTATATCCGCATTATTCTTTATGTGGAAATCGATAACCTTGCTGTAATCGAGCTTGTATATAGCGTCGCTGTCGGCAAGCACTACAAAATCCTCTTTTGCCTTTTTAAGGAACGCCGTTGCGCCTTTCAGGGCTTCAAGACGGTTTTTGTACAGCGTTTCGGTCTCCCCGCTGTACGGCGGCAAAAGTATAAGTCCGCCTTCCTTTCTTGCCAAATCCCAGTATTTGCCTGTGCCGAGGTGGTCCATAAGCGACTGGTAATTGTTTTTTGTTATCATTCCCACGGTGGTTATGCCGGAGTTGACCATATTGGAAAGCGCAAAGTCAACCATGCGGTATCTTCCGCCATAGGGTATCGAGCCCATAGACCTTACCTTTGTAAGCTCGGGTACGTTTTCCTCGTTAATGCTTGAATATATAACGCCTACTGTTGATGCCATTTGTCTTTTCCCCCTTAAACGTCCTTATCAACAATTTCGCCCGCGGAAATTTTTCCGTTCTTTTTTACGTTGATGCCTCTGCCAAGCACGGTAATTCCGTTTGTCTTGCCCGTAACCTTTTTTGCCTCCGCAATCGGCTCTCCTACAATCGCCTTTTCACCGATTGTAACGTCCTCGTCAATTATGGCATAATTAATTTTTGCGCCCGCCCTTACGGTGATATTGCCCATAAGCACGCTGTCGCAAACCTCCGCACCCTTTTCTATAACGCAGTCGGTGCCGATAACGGAATTGACTATTCTGCCCTCTGCCTCGCAGCCCGTGGCAACGATAGAGTTGACAATTTCACCCTCTACAAACGCGGGCGGAGCCAAGGGGCTTCTCGAATGAATTTCGTGCTCTCTGTCGGAAAGCTCGAAGTTGGGTACAACCCCAAGCAAATCCATATTCGCCTCCCACAGCGAGCTGATTGTGCCTACGTCCTTCCAATAGCCCTCAAAGCGGTAGGAATACATTCTTTCGCCCTTGTTAAGCATGTTGGGCAGAATGTTTTTGCCGAAATCCTTTTCCGATTTGGGGTCCTTATCGTCCTCTTCGAGGTATTTGAAGAGCTTTGACGCTGTGAATATGTATATACCCATAGAAGCAAGGTTGCTTTTGGGGTTAGCGGGCTTTTCTTCGAATTCGTAAATGGTTCCGTCGGGGTTAGTGTTCAAAATTCCGAAGCGCGAAGCCTCTTCAAACGGTACCTCCATACACGCGATAGTGCAGTCGGCATTCGCAGCCTTGTGCGCCTGCAACATTTTATCGTAGTCCATTTTATAAATGTGGTCGCCCGAAAGTATAAGAACGTATTCGGGGTCGTACATTTTCATAAATCTGATATTCTGGTAAATTGCATTAGCGGTACCCTTGTACCAGCTTGTATCCGTCTTTGCCTCGTACGGCGAAAGAATATGCACGCCGCCGAAGGTTCTGTCAAGGTCCCACGGCTGGCCGTTGCCGACATATTCGTTAAGCACAAGCGGCTGATACTGCGTAAGCACGCCAACCGTGTCTATTCCCGAATTTATGCAGTTTGAAAGCGGAAAGTCAATAATTCTGTATTTCGCGCCGAATGAAACCGCAGGCTTTGCGATATTGCTGGTTAAAGCGTACAGTCTTGAGCCCTGTCCGCCCGCAAGCAACATTGCAACACACTCTTTTTTTCTTAGCATTGCTGAATTCCCCCAAAAAAATCTTTATTTTTGTTTTTTTAAATACATACATGTAAGCTTAGGAATATCAAGCTTTATCGAATATTCCTTTTCGTTGCACGTTTGTTTTTCGGTTAAATATATTTTTTTTCTTATCTTGCCGCTACCGCCGTAGGCTTTGTCGTCCGTATTGAATACAAGCGCGTATCTACCCTTGTCTATGCCTATTCTGTAACCGCTCAGGTCCACGCCGGAAAAGTTGATTACGGCAGTTATGCTTTCACCGTTTTTATCATATCGGGAAAAGGCTAATAAATTGTTGTATTTATCGTCTACTACAAGCCACTTAAAGCCGTCCCAGCTGTTATCGATTTCAAAAAGCGGCGTATTTTTACGGTAAAACAAGTTAAGCGCTTTTATAAATTGCTGCATTTTTGCGTGCAGTTCGTATTCCAGAAGGCAAAAATCAATACCCGTTTTATAGTCCCATTCCTTGAATTGCGCCAGCTCATAGCCCATAAAATTCAGTTTTTTTGCGGGGTGGGCAAACATAAACCCCATAAGCGAGCGCTCGCCCGCAAATTTATCGGCATACTCGCCGGGCATTTTATTTACTATCGAGCCCTTGACGTGCACAACCTCGTCATGAGAAAGCGGAAGCACAAAATTTTCCGAAAAGGCGTACATCAACGAAAAGGTAAGCTTGTTGTGATGGTGATTGCGGAAATACGGGTCTTGTCTGCAATAAAACAGTACGTCATTCATCCAGCCCATATTCCATTTATAATCAAAGCCAAGTCCGCCGTCAGACACCTTTTTCGTAACCCCGTTAAAGGACGTTGATTCCTCCGCAAACGTCAGCGCGCCCTTATAGAGCTTTTTTATTGATGTATTTAAATTTTTTATAAACTCTACGGCTTTTAAGTTTATGTTGCCGCCGTATTCGTTCGGCGTAAACTCGCCCGCAGGCTTATCGTAATCAAGATACAGCATAGACGCGACTGCGTCCACACGCATACCGTCAATGCGGTAAATATCAAAGAAAAACCGCGCAGAGGACAGTAAAAAACTGTTAACTTCCCCTCTGCCGAAATCGAATTTGCGCGTTCCCCAGCCGCAGTGCTCCATATTGTCCCATAAAGGGCACTCGTAAAGGGGTTGTCCGTCAAATTCGTACAGTCCCCAATCGTCCTTTGGGAAGTGAGCTGGCACCCAGTCAATAAGTACCCTTATACCGTTTGCGTGGAAGGCGTCTATAAGCCTTTTAAAATCCTCGGGAGAACCTAAACGCGAGGTTACCGAAAAATACCCCGTTACCTGATAGCCCCAGCTGCCTTCAAACGGAAATTCGGTCACGGGCATAAATTCCACATGCGTATAGCCCATTTCCTTGACGTACGGCACAAGCTCTTTTTCAAGCTCGGCATAGGTATAAAACGAGTTGTCGCTATGGCGCTTCCATGATAGCAGATTTACCTCATAAATGTTTATCGGCTGCATATAATGCGGCTGTTCGGTAAAAATCTGCGGATATTCGGAAGGCTTCGGCAAATCACACACAACAGACAGCCTTTGCTTTGCGCTGTCCGCGCAGAAGGCATACGGGTCTGCCTTATACAGCCTTCTGCCGTCAAAGGTTTCCATTGTATAGCCGTACCTTGTTCCCGCGCTTACTGGTGCGACAGCTTCAAAGCTTTCTCCGTCAGTAAGGCTACGCATAGGAAGCAGCTCCTCTGCACCGCTTTTAAAAACCGTAAGCCACGCCTGCCTTGTATGAGGCGCCCATACGCGGAAAACGTACTTGCCCTCATCTATTTTATGGCAACCGAAAAACTCGTATGCGTTATCGCATTGCCCCATATGGAATTTTTCAAGCAAATCTGCTTTTGATTTTCCGTATTCCATACCCTATTTATTTTAGCATAATAATATTGATATTTCAATACGGAATTTAAAAAAAATGCAATTATTTCCAAAAAAATCCCCCCGAGGCGTTGCCCTCGGGGAGTTAAATTGTTATAAAATAAAATTATTTAATAAAATTGTTCAAAAGCGTTAAATTATCCCTTTGGAACTTATCCGACTCCTCGGGAGAGAGCTTTTTAAAGGTGCTCAGCGCCAGAGAATAAACGTAGGACGCAACAAATTTCTGCTTTTCCTCGTCAAGCTCCTTCAATTTTGAAATTACGGGGCAGGCGGTGTTTACGATAAGCGTTTGCGCCAAATCGCCGACGCTCATACCGTAAATCTGTCCCATTTCGCTGTAACGGCGCATATACTCGTCAACAACTATAATTGCGGGCACGTCGGAATTTTTAAGAGCTTCGGTTTTGATTTTAAGGCTTTCCTTGCCCGTAGCCGTCTTGAAAATGTCCGCTAAAACGCTGTCCTCGGCACTGTCGCCGCTCTTTAACGCACCGTCAATATCCGCGTCGATTCTTGTAAATTTAAGCTTTGCGGGAGTTTTATATTCCAAAAAGCTTAAAAAATGCGGGTCGATAAAGTTGTCGCAAAGTATCGCGTTTAAATTCTGGTCCTTGAAAAGCTTTATATACTGTGCTTGCTGTTCTTCATCGGAAACATAATAGACGGTAACGGGCTTCTTTTCTTCCTTATTTTCGTTGGAGCCGCCCTCAGCCGCCTCTGCCTCAAAAGCCTCGGCGCCAAGCAGCTCGTTAAAGCTAAGAAATTTACCGTTTAAGTCCTTATAGATTATTATGTCCTTAACCTTGTCATAAAAGCCCTCGTCCTTGATACAGCCGAACTTGACAAAGTTTGCCACGTCGCTCCAGCACGCCTCGAATTTTTCACGGTCGTTTTTGAAGAGAGAAATAAGCTTATCCGCAACCTTTTTGGTTATATGCTTACTGATTTTCTGCACCTGCCTATCGTTTTGCAAAAAGCTACGGGATACGTTAAGCGGAATATCGGGACAATCGATAACGCCGTTCAGCAGCATTAAAAATTCTGGTATTACTTCCTTTATATTGTCTGCAATGAATACCTGATTGCAATACAGCTTTACCTTTCCGCGCTCTAATTCAAGCTTGTTTTTAACCTTGGGGAAGTAAAGTATGCCTTTAAGCTTGAAGGGATAGTCCATATTCAAGTGAACCCAGAATATAGGCTCGTTATAGTCCATAAACGTATCGGTATAGAACTTTTTATAGTCCTCGTCCGTGCAGTCCTTTGGCACCTTTGCATAGAGCGGCAGGGTTGAGTTAAGCGGCTCGTCCTTACCGTTGCCCTTGTAATTTACATATACTTTATAGGGCATAAACGAGCAGTATTTTTTAACAAGGCTCTTTATATTGTTTTCGTCAAGGAATTCCTTCTCCTCGGCGGAAATATGCATAACTACCCTTGTTCCGCGCTCTGCCTTGTCGCATTCCTCGATGGAATAGGTCGCGTTGCCGTCGCTTTCCCAATGAACGGCAGGCGCAGTTTTGTATGATTTGGTGAAAATTTCAACATTCTCGGAAACCATATACGCGGAATAAAAGCCAAGGCCGAAATGACCGATAATTCCGTCCCCGCCGGCTTTTTCATACTTTTCCAAAAAGTCGCTCGCACCAGAAAACGCTATCTGCGTTATATAGCTTTCAACCTCGTCGGCGGTCATTCCTATGCCGTTGTCCTCTACCGTGAGGGTTTTAGCCTTTTTGTCAACGGATATTTTTACGCAATACTCTTCGGAATTTTCAGCCGCCTCTCCCATAGCTACAAGCTTTCTGTATTTTGTTATAGCGTCTGTGCCGTTTGCGACTATTTCCCTCAAAAATATATCCTTATCGGAATAAAGCCACTTTTTGATTATCGGCATCATATTTTCGCTTGAAATTTTAATATTGCCTTCCTTTTTCATTTTGTCACCTCGTATTTTTGTACGGTTATTTTATAAACTTATTATTTTGCCGCTAAACAAAAGCTCCGCTTATTTCAAGCGGAGCTTAAGATTTTTATTTATCAGTTATTTTTTTTGGAGGCATTTGCAAGCAAATCCGCAATAGACGTACCGCCTATGCTGCCCTCGCTCCACGACGAAACCTCGTCGTCGTCCGTTCTTCTTGCAGTTCTGCCGCGCTTATTGCCGGCGGGCGCGTCCTCGGCGCCTTCCGTCTTGCCGGAGCGCTTCTTTTCACCCTCGGGAAGAAGAGCCTTGATAGAAAGGTTCATTTTTCTCGCATAGGTATCAACAGCGATAATCTTTGCGTCAACCTCGTCGCCTACGTTAAGGCAGGTTGCGGGAGTTTCTATTCTCTCATGGCTGATTTGGGAAACGTGTACAAGCCCGTCTACGCCTTTTTCAACCTCGACAAACGCGCCGAAGGGTACAATTCTTACAACCTTGCCATGGATAACGTCGCCGACGTTGTATTTGCCTTCAACCAAATCCCAAGGTTGGGGCTGTAACTGCTTATAGCCGAGCGAAACCTTCTTTGTTTCCTTATCAGCTTTAAGAATCTGGAATTCGTAAAGCTTGCCTATTTCAAGCACGTCGGTAACCGCCTCTACCCCCGTCCACGAAAGGTCGGAAATGTGCGCAAGGCAATCAAAGCCGTTTACGGAAACAAACGCACCGAAGCTGGTTGCTCTTTCAACCTTGCCCTCGACAATGTCGCCTACGGTAATGCTGTCGAAGAATTCTTCCTCTCTTTCGGCTCTTGCCGCGTCGCGTGCGTCGCGCTCCTCCTGCAAAATTACGCGCTGGGAAGCGATAATTTCTTTCTTTGCGCCTTTCTTGATTTCAATTGCGCGCAGTCTGAGGGTTTTGCCCTCGTATTTTGTAAGGTCCTTAACAAATCCGGGACGGATTTCCTTTGCGGGAACAAATACCGAATAGGTACCGAATTGTGCGGTAAGTCCGCCCTTGTTCGTGCCCGTGCAAACCACCGTAAACTCTTTACCGTTCTCTATTTCAGCTCTTAAGTCCTCTTCCTGCTGTAAAAGCTTAATCATTTTCTGAGAAAGCTTAAGGCTGGGCTTAAGCTCGACAACAAGCAGCTCAATAGTTTCGCCTATCCTTGCAACATAGTCAGCCACATTATAAGCTTCGCAATCAAGCTCGTCCTTGCTCAGGGCAACTTCCTTTTTAGAGAAGGGCAAAAGAATCTGTAAGCCTTCCTCCGTTGCCTGAGAAATGGTAGCGTGCACAAGCTGACCCTTTCTGAACTTTGACTCGCTGTCGATTTTAGCAAGGACGTCATCCATTTCGTTGTTCGTCGTTGCCTTAACTTCTGTGTTTTCTTCCATCTTTAAGAGAACCTCCCGGGTTTGCGCATTCGGGGTTGAAGCCCCCGAAACAATACCTACAATTTTAAAATTTTTTAATTTAGTACAATCTAAATCTTCGGCGGAAGCAAGTCTGAAAACATTGCCGCAATGCCTTCCCGCAAGCTCGTACAGCTTGTTTGTGTTACTGCTGTTCAGCCCGCCGACAACCAAAATTGCGTCGCAGGTGCGGGCAAGTCCTTCAACCTCTTTTTGCCGTTCCTCAGTAGTATAACAAATAGTCCTGAAAACAGCAACTGTTTTTTTGCAGACTTTCTGAATATTTTTTATTATTTTTTCAAATTTTCGGGCTGAAAACGTTGTCTGACACACAATACACAGCTCTTTTTGCTGTAATTGAGCGGGAATTGCGCCTTCACCGCTTATAACCACGGCGGTTTTATCGCACCACCCCATAAGCCCCACTACTTCGGGGTGCAACGGCTCGCCGATTATAACAATTTGTCTGCCCAGCGCGTACTGCTCCTTTACAATCTTCTGCGTACGCTTCACAAAGCCGCAGGTGCAGTCTATTACCTTTATGTCGCGCGCCTTACAAAGGCTGTAATAATTTTCGGGCACGCCGTGAGAGCGGAAAATAACCGTGCTGTTATCGGGAACTTCTTCAAGCGCTTCGACTACGTTAAGCCCCTTGTCCTTAATTGCACGGACAACGCCCTCATTATGAATTATTTCACCCAGAATATAAGTATTCTCGGGTTGGCTCATTGCGGTGTCAACGGCGTGCTTTACGCCCACGCAAAAGCCGCTGTGCTTTGCAAGTATAACCTTCATTTAACCTTTCTTTTTTACCTTACCCGCTGCGTTAACCTCACGGTGCATTTCAAGCATTCTCTCTTTCAATAAATTGTCGCAGTCCTCAATGTCCTGTGCGGTCAGCTTTTTGCCGTAATAATCTGAAAATTCCAAAGGGTCGCCGTAAAAAATAAGCGTACGGCGGAATGGTTTGAGCTTTTTTGACATAACAATAGGCACAATAGGCGTTCTTGTCTTTATCGAAAGCATAGCCGCGCCGCTTTTAAATGGCAAAAAAACCTCTGCCGTCTTATTGCGTGTTCCTTCGGGAAAAATTGCAAGGCTTTCGCCGTTTTTAAGATAGCGCATTGACTGCATTACCGCGCCCACGTCCGTACCGTCGCGGCTGACGGGAATACACTGGCACGATTTTACTATAAATCTGCCTATTGCGCTGTTTTCAAGCTCCTTTTTGCAAATGAAATGCATTGGTTTGCTTGTTGCAAGCGCACACGGAAAAACGTCCGCCCAGCTTAAATGGTTGCATACAAAAATGTATTCTCGGTCATCGAAGCGGCGCTTATTGCCGTATCTTTTGAACGGAATAACCCACAAGCCCAAAAAAAAGTAATATATAAAATGCAGAAACCCGAACATTGCTTTTAAATTTCTTAATCTGCGCTTTTCCGCTTTTAATTTCTTCTTTTCTGCCTTCTGCCGCTCTTTTTCCGTCGCGTTTACCTCTTCCATGCTTATATTCTTTCCTGAATTTTATTTATAATAAATGCCGTAACCTCTTCAATATTCATATCAGAGGAATCAACGTAAACGGCATCCTCCGCACGCTTCAACGGCGCAATTTCTCTGTTCTT
Source organism: uncultured Christensenella sp. (assembly GCA_910587015.1). Taxonomy (GTDB): domain Bacteria; phylum Bacillota; class Clostridia; order Christensenellales; family Borkfalkiaceae; genus Coproplasma. The sequence continues at coordinate 24,931 of CAJUME010000015.1, read as the reverse complement.
GTCTTGCTCGTCGCGTTTTTTTATGTCCGCAAGTATTTCGTCATAGGGCTGAAAAATTCCCTTTTCTTCGTTTTCGGCTTGTCTGCGCTTTGCCCTTATTTCGGGACGTGCGCTGAGGTAGAACTTGAATTTTGCATTCGGCAAAACGTTTGTGCCTATATCCCTTCCGTCAAGCACGCACGGGGTAGCCGCGGCGATTTTTCTTTGCAGCTCCACCATTTTATTGCGGACGCTGCCGATTGACGACACTGCCGAGGCAAGCATGGATATCTTTGGCTCACGAATGGTTTGTGACACGTCCATGCCGTCAAGATAGGTATGCTGTACGCCGTTTTCGTATTTAACTTCGATATTTATATCGTTTATAATGCCGTCGACGGACTTCACGTCCGTACACGAAATGCCTTCATTGACGCATTTCAGCGCGCATGCGCGGTACATTGCGCCCGTGTCGAGGCAAAGAATATCGAGCTTTTTTGCAATCAGCCGCGAAACCGTGCTTTTTCCGCTACCCGCGGGACCGTCGATAGCTATATTCAGTCTTTCGGTTATATCCTTTCTCAAATTTTTTGCTCCGTGCAGATAAACGTGAACGGGCTTATCCTCTTTATCGGTCAAAAGCATAACGCGTATACATAATTTCAGCGCCCCCTCGATTTCTGGCTCTGATGAGGAAAACAGCGGCGCGGAGGCAAAGCCCGCCTCTCTTGCGGCCTTTGCCGGATAAAACGAGTGAATATCGCTTGTGTTTGAAAACATTATACAAATAATATCCTCATCGCTGAGGTTATTTGCCTTTTTTATATCTGAAAGAAGCTCTTTAACCCTTTCTCTGATTTGTTCGCAACCGTCAAAATCAACAGTTGTCGCTCCGCGAATAGCTTTCATTTATTTATTTTCCGTTCTTAATTTTTTATAGAATTTCCCGCCGCGTAGCCCGTAGAAAATGCAATCTGCAAATTAAAACCGCCCGTAAACGCGTCAACGTCAAGCACCTCACCGCAAAAATACAGTCCTTTGACAAGCTTACTTTCCATTGTTTTGGGGTTGACCTCTTTAACGTCCACCCCGCCCGCGGTTACTATCGCTTCGGAAAAATCTCTCAATGACGCAACAAGCATATCAAAATTTTTAATGCTTGTCAATAAACGCAGACGCTCGGCTTTGGTGACCGAATTAGTTTGCTTTTCCGCCGCAATGCCGCTTCTTTTAAGAATTTCGGGTATCAGCGCCGAAGGCAATAATTCTTTAAGGCAGTTTGAAACGCTTTTGTTTTTGTACTCGTCAAAATCCCTCAAAAGTCTTTTGTCAAGCTGTTCCCCCGTAAGCGCGGGCTTTAAATCAAGCGAAAGCTTAACCTTGCTAAGGTCAAATCCGTTAATAAGGCTCGAAGCGGACAAAATAATCGGACCCGAAGCCCCGAAATGCGTAAAAAGCATCTCACCGAAAAGTTTTCCGATAAGCTTGCCGTTACAGTCAATTGATAATTCTACGTTTTTAAGCGAAAGCCCTTGCAAGTCTTTATAAAAGTTTCCCTTTAAATTAAGTCCGCAAAGCGCGGGTCTTAAAAAGACAATTTTGTGACCCGCCGATTTTGCGAATGTATAGCCGTCGCCAGTGGAGCCGGTTGCCGGATAGCTTAAACCGCCCGTGCAGATTATAACATGTTCAAACGAATAACTGTCTTTATTAGTTATTATGTCACGCATAGTACTATGCAAATTGGCTATATTGAGCACATTTTCGTTAAATTTAAAGCAAACACCCGCATTTTTACAATAATTTTCAAGACACTTTGTTATATCGCTTGCTTTATCCGAAGCGGGAAAATATCTTGCCCCGCGCTCTGATTTAAGCCTTGTACCGCCGTTTTCAAAAAACTCCACGCAGTCCTGCGGTGAAAAATTGTATATTGCGCCCGTAAGAAATTTGCCGTTATTTACTACGTTCGACAAAAATTCGGAAGGCGTGCAGTCATGGGTAACGTTACACCTTCCTTTACCTGTAATATAAATTTTTTTACCGCTTTTTTCGTTCTTTTCAAAAACGGTAACGTCATTTCCGTTCGCCGCGGCGGCATAAGCGGCCATAAGCCCCGCCGCCCCCGCGCCGATAACAGCAACCTTGCTCATAATAAAACCTTACGGCGCGGGCAAAACGCTCGCGCCGTTTAAAACAAATTATAATTTATACGGGATATACCTTGTTGGGATTAGCCGCCAAATCGGTATCTACGCCTATGTCCTTAGCCTTTCTCCATTTAAAGAAGTTTGTTGCAACCTCTGGGAAGAGCGCATAGGACAACACATCCTCCTCCTGAGTATAAAATCCGTCTGCCTTGACCTTTTCCGTCAGCGTCTGCATTTCATTTGCAAGCAAATCTGCGGGACGGCAAGTTATAACCTTTTCTCCGTCCTTTGTGCACATTTTGACTATATCGGCATTTACTTCACCCAAAACAGCGCCGTATTTGCCCAAAATCATGTCCTTGAATTGCGCGGTTATTGTCTTATATCTGCCCAAAAGCACGTTCCAGACCGCTTGCGTTCCTACAATCTGGCTTGACGGCGTAACCAACGGCGGATATCCGCAATCCTTCCTTACCTCAGGCACCTCCGCAAGGCATTCGGTAAGCTTTTCTTCCTTGCCCGCCTGTTTAAGCTGGTTCATAAGGTTAGAAAGCATTCCGCCGGGTACCTGATACAGTAAAGTATTGATATCAACACGGCGCACTTTCGGGTTGAGGAAACCGTCTTTTTCAAGTCTTGCCGCAACCTTGTTAAAGTGAGTTACCGCGGGCAACAATTTTTCGATTTCTATTCCGGTATCGTACTGCGTACCTTTAAGCGAAGCAACCAACGGCTCGGTTGCGGGGTTCGAGGTACCGTTTCCAAGCGGCGATAACGCGCAGTCGACAATGTCCACGCCCGCCTGTATCGACATAAGATAAATCATATCGCCCGTACCCGTGGTGTTGTGGGTATGCAAATGCACCTTAGTTTCGGGGCGAAGCTTCGATTTCAGCTCCTTAACAAGCTCGTAAGCGGTAAACGGCAGCAATAGGTTTGCCATATCCTTAATGCAGATGTTATCCGCACCCGTATCCTCAAGCTGTTTTGCAAGCTTTACAAAATATTCGGTTGTGTGCACGGGGCTTGTGGTGTACGAAATTGCGCATTCGCAAACGCACTTTCCGCCCTCGCCGTATTTTTTTATTGCTTTTATAGACGCTTCAAGGTTTCTCGGGTCGTTTAACGCGTCGAAAAGTCTTATAACGCCTACGCCGTTTTCAATCGATTTTTCTATAAACTTTTCAACGACGTCGTCAGCGTAATGTCTGTATCCGAGTAAATTCTGTCCGCGCAGAAGCATCTGAATGGGCGTCTTTTTAAGGTATTTTTTAAGATTTCTTAATCTGTCCCACGGGTCTTCGTTCAAAAATCTCAGACAGCTGTCGAATGTAGCGCCGCCCCACGCCTCCAATGAGTAATATCCCACATCGTCCAAAAGCGGAAGCATAGGCTCCATTTCGTCAAATCTCATGCGGGTTGCCGCGTGCGACTGATGCGCGTCGCGCAAAATAGTATCGGTAATTAAAACTTTCTTTCCTTCCATAAATATCTCCTGTTTAAGCGAAGCACGCAAGCAAAACGCCCGCCGCTATTGCCGAGCCGATAACACCCGCAACGTTGGGCCCCATTGCATGCATAAGCAAGTGGTTCTGGGGGTCGTATTCTCTTCCCACGTCCTCGGAAATTCTTGCCGCCATAGGCACTGCGGAAACGCCCGCGGAGCCGATAAGCGGATTGATTTTGCCCTTTGTAACAAGGCACATAACCTTTGCGACAAGCAGTCCGCCGATTGTTCCCAGAATAAACGCAAACAGACCTATGCCGATAATCGCAAGCGTTTCCGGGCTTAAAAATACGCTTCCCTTAGCCTTGCAACCGACTGAAACGCCAAGGAAAATTGTTATGGTATTCATTAAACCGTTCTGCGCCTGCGTCGAAAGCCTGTCAACCACGCCCGACTCTTTCATAAGATTGCCGAGCATCAGCATACCCAAAAGAGTAATCGAATCGGGCAAAATCAAGCCGACGACAAGCGTAACTACTACGGGGAACAGAATTTTTTCGAGCTTGCTTACCTGACGGAGCGGTTTCATTCTGATTGCGCGCTCCTTTTTGGTTGTAAGCAGCTTCATTAAAGGCTTTTGAATAATCGGTATAAGCGCCATATACGAATACGCCGCCACCGCTATCGCCGAAATTAAGTCGGGCGCAAGCTTGGAAGTAACCATAATCGCCGTAGGACCGTCTGCCCCGCCGATAATTGCGATTGCCGCCGCCGCCGCCGCCGAAAAGCCGAGAACGGAAGCCAGAATAAACGCAATAAATATACCCAACTGCGCGCCCGCGCCTATAAGCATACTTTTGGGGTTTGCAATCAACGGTCCGAAATCCGTCATTGCGCCTATTCCGAGGAATATAAGCGGCGGATAAATTACCTTATCAACACCGAAATATAAGTACCATAAAAGCCCGCGGCTTGAGGGCTCAACCGCCTCGAACGAGCTGTCGCCCTCGGGATGAACGCCCCAAAGCACCTTTTCCGCGCCGGGAATATTGATTAAAAACATTCCGAAGGCAATCGGTAAAAGCAGCATAGGCTCGAATTTTTTAACAATGGCAAGATACATTAAAATAAAGGAAATCAGCAGCATGACGTAATTTTTCCAGTCAGTGCCCTGAACAAAGCCCATTGCTTCGTATAAATTTCCGAAAATCTCGCCAAAGTTTACTGCAAGTAAACTTTGCATAGCTCCCCCCGATTAGCCTATAACTGCAAGCTGCGCGTTTGTTTCGACGTTTGCGCCCTTGGCAACGCTGAACGTAATTTTACCGTCGCAGGGCGCGGTAATTTCGTTATCCATTTTCATTGCCTCGAGTATCATAATGGGCTGGTCCTTTTTGACGGCTGCACCGTCGGCAACAAGCAGATTTTTAATAAGTCCGGGGAAGGGCGACAAGACCTTTTCTCCGTTTGCGGTCACTGCAACGGGCGTAGCCTTGGGCGCCTCTGCCGCAGGCGCCGCTACAATCGTCTTTACCTCTGCTCCGCTTTCGCCTACTTCCTCAACTCCGACCGAATATTGTTTTCCGTCAATAGTAACTATAAAATTGCGCATAAAAACTCCTCAACAAATCTTTATAATCTTTTAATTCTTTTTACTTTAAATTCGCACTTGGGCGCTTCTTCCGAATAATAAGCCATAATTGCGGCAACTATCGCCGCCTTTACCTCTGCGGGAACAGCTTCCGCGCTGTCCGCAGCGCTTTCCGTTGCGGGTACGTCTGCGGACTGCTTTTTCTTTTTTCCTATTTTAATGTTATTAAGAAAAGCAAGGTTATCCGACTTTCTCATAATAAGCCCTATCAGCCAGATTATGAAGATTATCAGAATTATACCCGCAAACACCACGGAAAAGCCGATAAGCGCGTAAACGCACGCCTCGCCGAAGCTTAAGCTGCCTTCCTGATTAATCAGGGACAATAAACTGTTAATCATTTACCGCCTCACTTCAACAGCATCTGCAACGATGCGACAAGATACTGCTTTATAAACGACGGCTGAATAATATTATCTATATATCCGCCGCCGGCCGCGTTTACGGGGTCGGAATTCTCGTCCGCGTATTTTGCGGCAAGCTTTGCGCCGTCAAGCTTCTTTTCACCGGAAAATTCTATTTCCGCACCCTGAACGCTGTCAAAAAGCGCGATTTTTGCGTTTGCAAACGCATAGCTGTAATCATAGCCCATTGATTTTGCGGCGAACACGGTATAGCCAAGCCCGATTGCCTTGCCGTACACTACCGAAATTTTTGCCGCGTCTATACAGTCGAGCACGGAAACATATTCGCCTATTTCGCGAATAACAAGGCTGTTGTTCGTAGCCTTGTCTGCGGTTATGCCAAGCGTATTTACAAAGGTGATATAAGGAAGCTCGTAACAGCTTGCAAATTCCGCAAAATCCTTAAGCTTTCTTACGTTGTGCGCGTTAAGCTCTACTCCGTTATCACCGTCAAAAACAACAGCCGCAACCGCTATGCCGCCTATTCTGCCGAGATAGCACTTAACCTCGGGCGAGTACGCCGCGCCTATTTCAATTGCATAGTCCTTATCGAAAACGCTTTTTATTGCCTTGCCGTCCGCTTTTTTATCAAGAGCGGGCAGGCTTACGTTCAGCTCGTCGCTGTCGATTACGGGCGTGCAAATTATTTCGTTCAATTCTACGACGGTCTTTTTAACCTCTTCAAGGCTCTTTACGGTAAACGTAGCAAGATTTGCACCTTTAAGTCCGGCCGCGCCGCCGATTTCAAGCTTAGAGGCGTTTGCGCCGTCCTTAGCGGTTATTACAAGCGGGCTGTTTGCCGCAAGCACGCTTTTTTTGTCTATAAAGAAGTTGAAATCGCATATGCCCGCAAGCAGAGCAATCTGACCGTAAGCCTCGCCGTTTACAACAAGGTACTGCGGAATGCTGCCCTTTAATTGCGACGCCTTTAAAATCAAGCCGGCAAGCCCTTCGAGCACGCTTACCCCCTCGCCGACCTGCACGCCGAGCGACGACAGCAGATAAATTACGGGCGTACCCGTTTTTTCTGCCTGATTGAGGCACTTTTCTATTTTTTTGCAATTTGCATTGCTTACCCCGCCGTTAAGCACCGCACCGTTCTGTGCAACGATATAAAAGGGATAGTCGCAGATTGTGGCAAAGCCCGTTACCACGCCCTCGCCCTCTGCATTCTCTCCGTAAAACTCGTTTTTGGAAAAGCTGAAAGCGGAAAGCTCGACAAAGCTGTCTGCGTCTATAAGCGCGTTGATGTCCGCCCTTACGTGTTTACCCGCATCAAAAAGCTGTTTTTTGCGCTTTTGCAATAAGGTTATTTTGTCCATAAAATCTCCAAATGTCAAATTTCCTACTAATACATTTTATCACAAAAATTTGCAAACGCAAACAAAATTTGATAAATAAATATCAAAACTTTTTTAAATTGCCGCAAATAAAAAAAAGGAGATTTGCTCCCCTTATTTTTTATTGTTGATTTTTAGCCTTTTTTTAAGGAAACCGTCTATTTGGGTTGAGTATTTGCACACCAGCCAGAACGACAGCACAACAAACGCCAGCAATACCGCCCAAATAAGAATTCCCCACCACGTTGTGAACGGAATCAGTTCAAACGAGTACGCCGTTGTAAATACCGAAATTATTCGGGTAATCACAATCATCACGATAAAATACGGCCACGTCATAGAGGAAAGCCCCGCAATAAAGCAAAGAATATCGTCGGGAAACATAGGCAACAGAAACATAAGCGACAAAATAAGATAGTCCTTACCTTTAAGCTTTTCAAGCCATTTGTCAAGGCTGTCCTGCCCCACTATCCAGCAAACCGCCTTATAGCCGACAAGTCTGCCCACCGCAAATGCGGCTATGGAACCGAGAACTATTCCGATAAGACTGTAAACCGAGCATTTGAACGGCCCGAACATTGCAGTGCCCGCCGCAACCGCTATTGACCCCGGCACGGGCAAAAGAACGACCTGCAAAAAGCTGAAAACAATGAAAATGAATGCGGCAAGCTTGCCCGACTGCTGAATATACTGCCTTAACGCCTCTACACTGTTGATTTTGCCGAGAAATCCCGTTGCGCAAAGCGCAAAAAATACAACGGCGCATATGTCCATAAATACCATTATGCACACGGTCAGCCGGAACAGCGACTGCTTTTCGCTGATATAAAATAACACCGCCGCAACAACTGCAAATAGCGACGCGCCAACCGTAAGCGACATAAGAATACTGAAATTATCAACTATAAAGGCTACGTTTTTATAAAGTAAGCCATAAGCGGTAAAAAGAAAAGCAATTGCGCCCATAAGCACAACTGCCAACACGTTTATACAGTGCTTTAAAACCTCTGTGCGTTTCATAAACACTATTATTATATATAGTTTTGCGCTGTTTTATTTGTTTGCAGCTATAATTCGGACTTAAAATTTTTTACCGCCGTGGTAGCAAGCTTATCGCATATATTATTGTACTCGTTATCCGCATGCCCCTTTACCTTAATAAATCTGACCTTATGTATTCGGGTCAGTTCAAGCAGTACACGCCACAAGTCCTCATTCAAAACAGGCTTATTGTCCGATTTTTTAAAGCCGTTCTTCTCCCAGCCGTATATCCAGCCCTCGTGAAAGGCGTTAACCGTATATGCGGAATCGCTGTAAACCTCAACCTCGCACGGCTCTTTAAGACATTTAAGCCCCTCGATAACGGCCGTCATCTCCATGCGGTTGTTTGTTGTGGCTTCCTCCGCGCCGGAAATGCGCTTTTCCGCACCCTTAAACATAAGCACCGCACCCCACCCGCCAACTCCGGGATTGCCCGAGCACGCACCGTCGGTATATAAGGTCACTCTTTTCATTTGTCGTACAGCTCTTTTGCGCGGCTTGCACACGCCTCTACAGTATCGCAGACAATTTGCCTCAGCCCGCGCTCTTCAAGCGTCTTTACCGCCTCGATACCCGTGCCGCCTCTGCATGCAAGCGAAAGCAGCTCGCTTACGGTATTTTCTTCACGCTGAACCATTTCCGCGCTGCCCAAAACGGTCTGCACTGCCAGAATTTTAGCCTCGCTGCGGGGAAGTCCCTGCTTTACGCCCGCCTCGATAAGGCTGTCGATAAACATAATTACGCTTGCAGGGCCGTTTACGCTTAAAGCCGTCACAGCATCGATTTTGCTTTCGTCAACGCTGACTATTGTGCCAAGCTGTGAAAAAAGACTGTAAATAAAATCGGTATCATCGTTGGATTTATTAAAATCGGTCATATCAAGACCGATTGCGCCGCTGCCGATTGTGCAAGGCAAATTCAGCGCGCAACGCGCAACCTTTATAAGCCCGACGCCAAGCGCATTCTTTATTGTATTTTTCTTCACCCCGAGTATAACGGAAATAACCTTGTCGGGACGATAGCCCTGCAAGCTGTCGACAACGCCCGCAAAATCGCACGGCTTGACAGCCAAAAGCAAAAACTCGCTGTTTTCGGCAACAAATTTATTATCTGTAGTAACGTGAACGCCAAGCTCGTCCGCTTTATCGAGGTTTTCTTCGGAAATATCGCTGACGATTATTTTTTTGCCGCGCAGAAAATCGGAAAGCACTGCGCCCTTCAAAATCGTTTCCCCAATAAATCCGCAGCCTATTACGCCGAGCTTGTATTGTTTTTTCATAAATATCTCCAAAAACAGTTGACTAAAAATCCGCGTTATTATATAATCAATTTCGCTTTAGGGGTGTAGCTCAACGGTAGAGTCGCGGTCTCCAAAACCGTCGGTTGCATGTTCGAATCGTGTCGCCCCTGCCAAGCCGCTATGCAAAATCAATGCATAGCGGTTTTTATTTTTTTCTACTATGCAACCGCGGTTGCAAATAACGCGATTGGCTACGCAACAATCGCTATTCCGTCGCTTCGCTCCTTACGAATCGTGTCGCCCCTGCCAAGCCGTTATGCAAAATCAATGCATAGCGGTTTTTATTTTGCAATTTTTTGTGCAATTATGTCACACATAATACCGTGTAAATTAAATTTTTACGTCGCCCTTTTGCCCTAAAACAGCGGAATTTTCCGTCAGTATCGGTTTTACCTCGTTTTCGATAAATTCCACCACCTGAGAGGGCGCTCTGCCGATAAACTTGCTTGCATCGAGTATTTCGTCAAGCTTTCCGTGCACGGCGGCAAATTCCTTATCGCCCTTAATCAATTCGATAAGGTTATTTTCAAGCCCGCGCTCCTTGACGTTTTTGCCCGCCTCCATAGACAGAACCCTTATTTTCTCATGCAATTGCTGACGGCTTCCTCCCGCCTTAACGCATTCCATAATTATGTTTTCGGTAGCCATAAACGGTAGCTCCGCGGCGATATGACGGGCAATAAGCTTATCGTAAACGACAAGATTTTCCGATACGTTCATATAAATGTTCAGTATTCCGTCCAGAGCAAGGAATGCCTGCGCGTTTACAATTCTTCTGTTTGCGGAATCGTCAAGCGTTCTTTCAAACCACTGCGTGCCCGCGGTGATAGCGGAATTCATGGGCAAGGAAATAACAAATCTTGCAAGCGAGCCCATTCTTTCACTGCGCATGGGGTTTCGTTTGTACGCCATTGCGGAGGAGCCTATCTGCGATTTTTCAAACGGCTCCTCTATCTCCTTCATATTCTGCAAAATGCGAATATCATTGGAGAATTTGTAAGCGCTTTGAGCAATCTGCGAAAGCACGCACAAAACGTTGTAATCGAATTTTCTGGGATAGGTCTGACCCGTAACCCCGTACACCTTGTCATAGCCAAGCTTTGAAACTACCTTTTTTTCAAGCTCTTTAACCTTCTTTTCGTCACTGCAGAAAAGCTCCATAAAGCTTGCCTGAGTGCCCGTTGTTCCCTTTACACCGCGCAGCTTGAAGGATTTTTGCAGATTGACAAGATTATTATAGTCCATTGTCAAGTCCTGCAACCACAGCGTTGCGCGCTTGCCGACCGTGGTAAGTTGTGCAGGCTGTAAGTGCGTAAACCCGAGCGTGGGCATATCCTTGTATTTAAGCGCGAATTTTGCAAGCTTGTCCATAACGTTTACAAGCTTTGTCTTTATAATTTCAAGCGCGTCCCAAATAATTATCAGCTCCGAATTGCAGTCAACGTAACAGCTTGTCGCGCCAAGGTGAATTATAGGCTCTGCCGAAGTTGCCTGCGCTCCGAACGCCTTGACATGCGCCATAACATCGTGACGGACTTCCTTTTCGTATTTTTCAGCAAGCTCGAAGTTGATTTGCTCGGCATACTTCTTCATTTCGTCAAGCTGAGCCTTGGTTATATTAAGTCCAAGCTCCATTTCGCTCTCTGCCAAGGCAATCCAAAGCTTTCTCCAAAGCTTAAAGCGCTTGTCATCGGAAAAGTTTTCCGACATTGCTTTGCTTGCGTAGCGGGTAATCAAAGGGTTCTGATAGACGGAATTATCCATAATTTACTCCGGAATATTTAAAATTTTACGGGCGCGGGATACTCTGCGCCAAAGGTTTCGACTGTCACCTTCTTCATTGTCTGCGGAATTTGCGGCTTATCGTTCCAGTCGGTTTTTACCGAAGCGATTTCGTCCACAACCTCTATCCCCTCAATTACCTTTCCAAAAGCCGCATACTGTCCATCGAGGTGAGAGGAATTCTGGTGCATTATAAAGAATTGCGAGCCCGCCGAATTAGGGTGCATTGCGCGCGCCATGGAAAGTACGCCGCGGGTATGCTTTAAATCGTTATTTTTAAAGCCGTTCATTGCAAACTCGCCTTTAATTGTATAGCCGGGGCCGCCCGTGCCCACGCCTGCGGGGTCACCGCCCTGAATCATAAAGCCCGAAATAACGCGGTGAAAGATAACTCCGTCATAAAAGCCGCTTTTTACAAGCGATATAAAATTATTGATGGTGTTAGGCGCTTTTTCGGGATAAAGCTCCGCCTTAATAAGCTTTCCGTTTTCCATTTCTATAGTAACTACAGGATTTTGCATAAAATTCTCCGTTTTATTATTTACAAATCAATTTGTTAAAAAACCGCAATGCTCAAACGCTTGTGCGCCGACAGCCGTAATATTATTGTCGATTATTAACGTTTTACACATAAAATCCGAAAAAGAATTTTACAGTTCGCCGTATTTTTCTATCGTTACGCCCGCCTCTTTGAACAGTTGCATAGAAAAATCATCGGGATAGCCCTCTTTATATACAATTCTTGAAATACCCGAATTAATGATAATTTTTGCGCAGATAACGCACGGCTGGTGCGTGCAGTAAAGCGTGCAGCCCTCAACACTGCACCCCACGCGTGCCGCCTGAATAATTGCGTTCTGCTCTGCATGCACGGCATAGCACAGCTCGTGCATGGTTCCGCTTGCTATATTTCTTTTTTTGCGCAGACACTCTTTTTTATCGACACAGCTTTCGATGCCCTGCGGAGCGCCGTTATAGCCCGTTGCAATAATTCTTTTATTCCTTACAATCACTGCGCCAACGTGTCTGTTTTCCTGATAGCAGCTTGACCACGAGCCTATAAGCTCGGTCATTTCCATAAATCTTTTGTCCCACTTATCCATAATTGAAACCGCTTTTTACTTTTATAAAATAATCTTACCACATTATTGAAAAAAAAGCAATTTTTTACTTTAATGTGTTTAACTTTATTTTGTCAAGTTTATAAATTATTTGTAGCTTAACGGACGGCGTGAAATGTCCGCAAATTCAAAAATTCGGAGGATAAATATAATGACGATAAAACCCTTATTCGACAAGGTTGTCGTGGAAGGACTTAAAGCCGAAGAAAAGACCAAATCTGGACTTTACTTAACTGCCGCATCACAAGAAAAACCCGCAACCTGCGTGGTTGTAGCGGTCGGTCCCGGCGGAATTATCGATGGCAAAGAAGTTAAAATGCAGGTTAAAGTCGGCGATAAGGTTCTGCTTTCAAAATACAGCGGCACCGAGGTTAAAATCGACGATAAAGAATACACGATAATCCGTCAGAGCGATATTCTGGCGATTGTCGAATAATTAAGGAGATAAATTTATGGCTAAACAGATTAAATACGGCGATGAAGCAAGAAAACTGCTTGAAACGGGCGTAAACGTTGTTGCCGATACGGTTAAAATCACTCTCGGCCCCAAGGGCAGAAACGTTGTTCTTGATAAAAAGTACGGCGCACCCCTTATCACAAACGACGGCGTTACGATAGCAAAGGAAATAGAGCTTGAAGACCCGTTTGAAAATATGGGCGCACAGCTTGTGAAAGAGGTTTCCACAAAAACAAACGACGTTGCGGGCGACGGAACCACCACCGCCGTTGTTTTGGCTCAGGCAATCGTCAAGGAAGGACTTAAAAATCTTGCGGCGGGCGCAAACCCTATGATTTTAAAGCGCGGAATTGCACGCGCCGTTGAAACGTCAGTTGCTAAAATTCAGGCAATTTCCAAGCCCGTTGAAAATAAGCTTGCAATTCAGCAGGTTGCATCCATTTCCGCGGGCGACGAAACAATCGGCGCGCTTATAGCAAACGCTATGGAAATTGTCGGCAAGGACGGAGTTATCACCGTTGAAGAAGGCAAGACAATGGCAACAGAGCTGACCACCGTTGAGGGCATGCAGTTCGACCGCGGCTATGCTTCCGCCTATATGGTTACTAATACCGAAAAAATGGAAGCCGTGCTTGATAATCCTTATATTTTGATTACCGATAAAAAGATTTCTTCCTTGCAGGAAATTCTGCCTGTAATCGAGCCTATCGCACAGCAGGGCGCAAGACTTTTGATTATCGCGGAGGACGTCGAGGGCGACGCGCTTGCCGCACTTATCGTCAATAAACTGAAAGGAGTTTTGAACTGCGTTGCGGTTAAAGCACCCGGCTTCGGCGACAGAAGAAAGGCTATGCTTGAAGATATAGCAATTCTTACCGGCGGAACGGTTATTTCCTCCGATTTGGGCTATGAATTCAAGGACGTTACTACCGATATGCTCGGCAGAGCAGCGCAGGTTAAGGTTGACAAGGACAACACCACCATTATTGACGGAGCGGGCGCGGCTGAGGATATTAAGGCGCGCGTTGCTTCGATAAAGGCGCAGATTGCCGAAACCACCTCCGATTATGACAGAGAAAAATTGCAGGAAAGACTTGCAAAGCTTGCGGGCGGAGTTGCGGTTATTAACGTAGGCGCGGCTACCGAAATTGAAATGAAAGAAAAGAAACTGCGCATCGAGGACGCTTTGGCGGCTACCCGCGCAGCTGTTGAGGAGGGAATTGTCCCCGGTGGCGGCGTTGCACTCCTTTCCACCATTCCCGAGCTGAAAAATCTTGTATCCAAGCTCAGCGGCGATGAAAAGACGGGCGCGGCAATCGTTATGCGCGCAATCGAAGAACCCGTTCGCCAGATTGCAAAGAATGCGGGCTTTGACGGTTCAGTGGTAGTAAACAACATTTTAAAGACCAAAAAGGTTAATTACGGCTTTGACGCGCTTAAAAATCAGTACACCGATATGGTTGCAAGCGGTATTATCGACCCGACCAAGGTTTCGCGCTCGGTATTGCAGAATGCGGCTTCCGTTGCGGCAACGTTGCTTACAACCGAAAGCATTGTAACAGATATTCCCACCCCTCCCGCTCCCGCACCCATGGGCGGCAACCCCGATATGGGCGGAATGTATTAATAAAATAAAACAATTTAAAAACGGCTCCGCGTTCGAATACGGAGCCGCTTATTTTTATTCTTTTATCAGCGAATACATTTTCATATCTTCGGTAATTCCGTTTTTTACGGCGTTTGAGCGAAGCGTTCCCTCGCACACAAAACCCGCTTTTTCAAGCACCTTGCACGAGGCATTGTTGCGCGCGAACGGTTCGGCGTAAATTCTGATAATGTCGGTATTTTCAAAAACATAGTTACAAATTTGCCGCACCGCTTCGGTTGCAATTCCTTTGTTCCAGAATTCTTCACCAATATAATAGCCCAATTCAGCAGTTTTGCAATGAATATTCGGCTGTCTTGTCGCCCCGATACTGCCGACAACTTCGCCGTTATATGTTATGGCAAAATTAAACTGTTCGTTTTTGTCTGCATTGAGGCACAAATTTATAAAATACAGCGCGTCTTTTTCAGTGTACGGAAAGAGCAACCCGTCGCGCAGATTGTCCATAATTTTTTTATTGTTTAAAAGCCTTGCAAGCGCTTTTGCGTCATCGGTTTGCCATTCTCTTATTGTAATCATAAATTTTCATTATTATTTTTTAAGCTGTTTATTGTATCCTCGTCTTTTGAAAACACAAGCGCAATTTCAAGTGCAATTATTACTGCAAGAAAAACTAAAAATGCATATGCAGCTTCCTGTAAATAACCGTAAATACCTATTAACGCCGCAAAATTTATAATACCTGCAACCATGCTGTGAAAATATCCGTAACGCGCTATGCGCCACGTTAAATTTCTGTACCTGCCGTCTATAACCGAATACACACCGAATACAAGATTCCAAAGCAATGCAACAAGTCCAAGCACCCCAAAAAGCACAAACCGCCATAGCGACTTACTGACGTATAACTGAAAACCATAAATTACATACATTGAAGGCTCGGCGTAAACGAATTCAAACATTAGAGGAAAAAGCGTCAATAAAGACAGCATTGCAACAATAAAGCTTAAAACTCTTATCTTTTTATCTTTAATTTTTTCTTTCATATCAACCTCTGTACTAATTTTACAGCTTATTTAAAATTTTGTCAAGAGCGAATTTGCCGTGCTCGTACGTCAAGCCACCCTGAAAATATGCAATGTAAGGCGGTTTTACGGGTCCATCGGCAGACAATTCTATACTTGCGCCCGAAACAAACGTACCCGCCGCCATAATAATTTTGTCCTCATAGCCGGGCATATCCCACGGCTCGCACGTGACGTAACCGTCCACAGGCGAAGCGTACTGCACTTCACGGATAAAATTAACCATTTTTTCCGCGCTGTCAAACTGAATTGCGCGGGTTATGTCGTGCGGAGCTTTATCAAGCGAGGGATAATTTTTATAGCCCAGCTCCCCCATAGCCTGACCTATCAGAAGGCTTGTTTTTATAGCCTGCGCAACAACGTGCGGAGCCATATAAAGCCCCTGATAAAAATATCTGTAACCGCTTTCGTACGAGCCGACTTCAAGCCCGATTGAAGGCGCGGTAAGCCGTTTGCCGATTAAATCGATATAATTTTGCTTACCGCAAATATAACCGCCCGTCGGCGCAAGTCCGCCGCCTGCGTTTTTTATAAGCGAACCGACTATAATATCCGCGCCCTCCTCTGTCGGCTCGGTCATTTCGACAAACTCGCCATAACAGTTATCAACAAAAATACAGCCGCCAAAGCCGAGCGAGCGCACAAATTTGCAGATTTCGCCTATTTCCTTGCAAGAAAAAGCGTCGCGTAGCTCGTACCCGCGCGAACGCTGAATATAAACAACCTTAACGGCTGAATTAAGCTTTGCCTTGATTGCCGCTTTATCGAATTTATCCGTTTTATCAAGCTCGCAATACTCAAAATTTATGCCGAAATCCTTAAGCGAGCCGTTGTTTTCGCCGAAAATTACTCCGCGGATTGTATCGTACGGCATACCGCTGATACAAAACAGCGTATCGTTGGGATGAAGCAGTCCGAAAAGCGCAACCGTAAGCGCATGCGTACCCGATAAAAGATGCGGTGAAACTATTCCCGCCTCTGCGCCGAAAGCTTTTGCGTACAGCTTGCCCAAAGTATCGCGCCCCTCGTCGTCGTAGCCGTAGCCCGTAGAGCCGTTAAAATGGCGCAAGGCTACATTATACTCCTTAAACGCTTCTAAAACCTTCGACTGGTTAAAATACGCTATATTTTCCGCAAGCTTAAACCTTTCCTCAAGCTTTTTTTCGCAATTTTCTATAAACTTTTTAGTGTTCATTCAACAGCTCCGTAATGTATTCTGCCGTGGCTTGCTCCGGCTCCAGCCAGACGATATTCGGCAGTTTTTTAAAGAAAACTATCTGTCTTTTTGCATAATGTCGCGTATTTTGCTTAATTATGTCACGCATAGTACTACGCAAATCACCATTTTTAAGCCCCAAAACCACTTCTTTATAGCCGATTGCCTGCATACACTGATATTTTTCGTCTATTCCGCGCGACAGTAAGCCTTGCACTTCTTCAACAAGTCCGCAATCGAGCATTTTGTCAACGCGCTTGTTTATTCTGTCATACAGCTCTTCACGCTTGAAATTTATCGCGACTGCAAGATAATCGAATGCAGAAACCATATTATCGTGCTGTTCGGACTTTCTTTTTCCGCTCAGCTCGTAAATTTCCAGCGCGCGGATTACCCTTTTAACATCGTTAATATGCAGTTTTTTTGCTGTTTGCGGGTCAACCTCTTTCAGCCTTTCAAAAAGCGCCCCCTTACCGTTTTGGTCTAAAAATTCGGTATACTTGCGCCTGACCTCCTCGCTTCCCTCAATATTTCCGTAAGACAAATCAAACAAGAGCGAATTGATATAAAAGCCTGTTCCGCCGCAAATTACGGGGATTTTACCGCTTGCAAGCAGATTTTTCATAATCGGCAACGCTTTTTCGCGGTAATTCCCAACGTTAAAGCTTTCGCTCGGCTCAACCGTATCAATCATATGATGCTTGACCCCGCACATTTCCTCGGCGGTTGGTTTTGCCGTTCCAACGTTCAAGCCCTTATAAATAAGCTGGGAATCTGCGGAAATAACCTCTGTATTCAGCTTTTTTGCGCATTCCACTGCAAGCGATGTCTTACCCGATGCCGTTGCGCCGCAAATTACGAGAACCTTATTCAAAATTACACTATCCTTTTGAACATTTTCTCTATATCGCGCTTTGAAAGCGTGACGCAAACCGGCCGACCGTGCGGACATTTCAGTCCCGTATCGCCGTCAAGCATTTTGAACAGCGCCTTGATTTCGCTTTCAGTCAACCGCATTCCGCCCTTTATCGCATGCTTGCACGCCGTCATTGCTATTTTATCCTTTAAAATATCCTCAAGCTTAATTTCTTTAAGCCCGTCTATATTTTCCAGAATTTCGGCAAAGAATTTTTCTATATCAATCTCCTGCAAATCCACGGGCACCTCGTCTATTCTGAAAGCGCCAGTGCCGAAGGGAGAAATTCCGAAGCCCATACTCCGCAAAAGCGGAATTTTACCCTCTATAAAAGGTGTCTCGCTTGGGTTTGTTTCAAAAATATAGGGCACAAGCAAAAGCTGCCGCGCAATGCTTCTTTCCGCAAGCTTTTTGCGCAGACTGTCATAAATCAATCTTTCATGCGCGGCGTGCTGGTCAATCAGATAAGCGTTGTCGCCGTATTCGTATATTAAATATGTATTGAAAAAATTGCCCTTGTATTTACAGCTTTCAAATTCTATTTTCTGCTGCTTTGCCGCAAAATACCCGCTTTCAATCTCGTATGCCGCGCTCTTGGAAAAATCGGGCGGCACGGTGTTATCGGAAACGCTCATAACACTGCGCTTATCTACCGTAGCAAAATCGTCAATGGTCAAATCGAGCGTAGGATTAAAAAATCTCGGTTTTTCTTCTATTGCGGGTACAGAACGCTCGGCGGCGCCGCGGGAATTTTCCGCTTGCTCGGGCTCGTTAAAGCTTGTCTTAATTGCCTTCTGCGGCTTGTATTTTTCTATAAGCCTTTGCAGCTCTGCCTCGCCTCCGTTAGCCTGTACAGAGCTATCAGTCTGCGCATTTTTCACCGCCTCGCCCGCACCGCCTGAAACGCTTTCCGAAGGCGAAGGCGCTTCGTTTCCGTTCACAACAAATTCAGCCGCCCGCGCCGTTCCATCGAGTATCGAGGATATTACCGAATAAACAACCCCGAAAATAAACTTATTGTCAACAAACCGCACGTCTGCCTTGCTGGGGTGCACGTTTACGTCGACAATATCCGCAGGCACATCAATAAACAGCACATAAAACGGAAATTGCCTTTTCATGGTATAGCTTGCATACGCCTGCGAAATTGCGGTCGCAACAGTATTATTGACTATGTACCTGCCGTTTAAAAACAGACTTTGATAGGTTTTATTCGCCTTGAAAAAATTCTGGTTGCCGATAAAGCCCCTTATTTTTATGCCGTCCCTTTCGGCGTCCAGAGTATAGCACTGAGAAAGAACTTTCGCGCCGTAAATCTGCGCCATAGCCTCGGCACTGCCGCCGCCGTAGGACTGCAAAACAAGCCTTCCGTCAACAAAATATTTGAAAGAAACATACGGATTACCTAAAATATAGCGGGAAACAAAGGCAGTAACGTCTGCCTCTTCCTTTTTATCGGGCTTCATAAATCTTGCGCGTACGGGCGTGTTGTAAAAGAGGTTGCGCACCGTTATCTGCGTGCCCATTTCAAGCGCGGCGGGCACAATTTCACCCACCTTGCCATCCTCGCAGTCTACCTTATAAGCGGAATTGCCATCCGTTACCGAAATAAGCTCCACCTTGGATATAACCGAGATGCTTGCAAGCGCCTCTCCGCGGAAGCCAAGCGTTTTTATATAATCCAAATCTTCCGCAGTGGCAATTTTGCTTGTCGCATGCGGCAAAAACGCCGCGCGCATATCATCGCGCTCGATACCGCAACCGTTATCGATAACCCTTATAAGCTGTTTACCGCCCTTTTCAATATAAATTTCAATACTGTCGGCGCCAGCGTCAAGACTGTTTTCTATCAATTCCTTAACAGCGGAATACGGGCGGTCTATTACTTCGCCCGCGGCAATTCTGTTATATATATTTTTGCTAAGAATATTGATTTTTCTCATTTTTTCACCTTTTCTTTAAGGTCGGATACAAGCAAAAACGCCTGCATCGGTGAAAGATTGTCCATATCCGTGTCCGCTAAAATTCTCTCAACTTCGGTTAAAGCAATATCATCAGCGGGCTCTGCCTCAACCGTCGGCGCCGTGCGCGATTTGTCGCCGCTTTCCACAGCCTTTAAAATTTCCTTTGCTCTGCCCGTGACCGAAGACGGTATGCCCGCAAGCGAAGCAACCTCTATGCCAAAGCTTCTGTTTGCTCCGCCGCGCATAATCTTGCGCAAAAACACAATGCTTCCATTCAACTCACGCACGGAAATTTTATAATTTTTTACGCCCGACATCTTGCTTTCAAGCTCTGTCAGCTCGTGATAATGGGTCGCAAACAGCGTTTTTGCACCTATTTTTTCCGTCAGATGCTCTATAACCGCCCAAGCAATGCTTAAACCGTCGTAGGTAGAAGTTCCTCTGCCCACCTCGTCTAAAATAAGCAGACTGTTATTTGTCGCGTTCTGAATAATAGTCGCAACCTCTATCATTTCCACCATAAAGGTACTCTGGTCGGAAATTAAATTGTCGCTTGCCCCGACGCGGGTAAAAACGCGGTCAATAAGCGGAATTTTTGCCGATTTTGCCGGCACAAAGCAGCCGATATGCGCCATAATAGCAATTATCGCCGTCTGCCGCATATATGTGCTTTTGCCCGCCATATTCGGGCCGGTTATAATCATGGTTCTGTTTTCCGCCTCGTCCAAAAGCGTGTCGTTGGGAATAAACCGCTCTTTGGAAATGACCTCAACAACGGGGTGACGCCCTTCCTTTATTACAAGCGGTTGATTGCTTTCGGCAATTTCGGGACGGACATAGCGGTTTGTTTTGGAAATTTCCGCAAATGCCGCAATAATATCAAGATTTGCAATGCTTTCCGCAATGCTTTTAAAGCTTTCGATATTTTCCGCGAGAATACCCTTGATTTTTTCGTAAATTTCTATCTCCATTTTAAGGGCGGTATCCACGCTGGACATTATTTTTACTTCCAGCTCCTTCAATTCGTCGGTTATGAACCGCTCGGAATTGGCAAGCGTCTGCTTGCGCTGATAGCTTAGAGGCACCTTGTCGATAAACGATTTTGTAACCTCTATATAATACCCGAAAATGCGATTATAGCTGATACGCAGATTTCTTATTCCCGTGGTATCGCGCTCCCTCGCCTCCATTTCCAACAGCACCTTAGAGCCGTTCTTTCTTATATTTCTCAGCTCGTCAAGCCGAACGTTATAGCCCTCTTTTATATACCCGCCGTCCTTCATATTCGCGGGCGGATTTGCGCTTATTGCGTTATCGATAAGCGCGGCAATGTCTGACATATCCAAAAGCCCCGCGCAAATATCCTTGATAACAGCGGAATTAAAGCCGGAAAGACTGAATTTCAAATTCGGAATAACCGAAAGCGAGCGCGACAAAGCAAGGCAATCCCTCGGCAAAACCGAGCCGTTCGCAATCTTGCCCGCAATTCTTTCTATATCCTTTACCTCTTTAAGCAAATCCGTGACGGAAAGCCTTATAACGGTGGAATCGAACAGCTCTTCAACGCCGTCAAGACGGTAATTTATAGCCGTCTTATCGAAATACGGACTTAAAACGGAGGAACGAAGCAGTCTTGCGCCCATTGCGGTACAGGTTTTATCCAACAGCCACAATAAAGAGCCGTATTTGCCTCCATCGCCCAGAGTTTTTACGATTTCGAGGTTTCTTACAGCGGTGGAATCAAGCTGCATAAACCTCTCGTTTTCAATGTACTTTACGCCGTTGACGTTTTTAAGCGCGTGCATCTGCGTTTCTTTAAGGTATTCCAACAGCGCGCCCGTTGCAGAAACGGCATCGCACTTGCCCGCAACAGAATAAGCGGAAAGCGTTTTTGTATTGAATTGCTCCAACAAAAGCCTTTCCGCGGCGGAATAGCCGAACGCCCAGTCGGGAAAGTTGGAAAAATGCGGCAGAATTCCGCGCGTAATTTCGGGCAAATCTCTGACGGACAAAAGCATATCATCGTTTGCGATAACCTCTTTCACGTCAAGCTTTGTCATTTGCGCAATGCATTTTTTAATGCAATCGTCACCGAAAAATTCGGTTACAGACAAATCGCCTGTGGTAATATCCGCCCACGACAGAGCTATACCGTTCTGATTTTTATACGCACAGCAAATGTAATTGTTGGTTTTTTCGTCTATGGAATCGGCGTTAAGCGTGCCCGCGGTAACAACGCGCACCACGCCGCGCTCCACAATTCCCTTTGCGGTCGCGGGGTCCTCCAGCTGCTCGCAAATGGCAACCTTTTCGCCAACCGAAACAAGCTTTTGTATGTAGACGTCAACCGCGTGATGGGGCACTCCGCACATCGGTGCGCGCTCTTCAAGCCCGCAATCGCGGCCCGTCAACGTCAAATCGAGTATTTTTGAGGCCTTGACTGCGTCCTCGAAAAACATTTCGTAAAAATCGCCTAAGCGGTAAAAAATCAGACAGTCCTTATATTTTTCCTTAACGGAAAGCCAATGCTGCATCATTTGTGAAAGAGCCATAAATTTATTCCTCTGTAAGCTCGCCGTATAGCGACATTCCGTTTGCCGAGCCAACCTTTACCCTGACAAATTCGCCTTTTTTATTTTCCCCGCTTGAAAAATACGCCATACGTCCGTATTCGTCGCGCCCCAAATATTTACCGCGTTTTTCGTCGTAATCCTCGCATAAAATTTCAATCGTTTTGCCGACGTAATGCGAGGTTTGCTCGCGCGTTTGCGCATTTACAAGCTTGATAAGCTCCATTATCCGCCTTTTTGAAACCTCTTCGGGTATCTGCCCGTCCATTTTCGCGGCAACAGTGCCCTCTCTTTTGGAATATACAAAAGTAAAAGCGGAGGCAAACCCGACTTGCTTTACAAGCGATAGAGTGGCTTTAAAGTCCTCCTCGCTCTCGTTGGGGAAGCCGACAATCAAATCGGTCGTAACAGCGCAGTCGGGAACGTATTTTTTGAGTATTTCGATTTTTTTTATGTAATCAGCGGCAGTGTATTTTCTGTTCATTGCCTTCAAAACGCTGTCAGAGCCGCTTTGCACAGGCAAATGCACTGCACGGCAGATTTTAGGGTTTTCCGCAATGACCCTTGCAAGCTCCTCCGAAAAATCCTTGGGGTGACTGGTCATAAACCGCAGACGGAATTTCCCCTCAATATCTGCAATTTTTTTCAACAGCTCGGGAAAGGACAAGTCGTCCGTACCGTTGGCGTAGGAATTTACATTCTGTCCCAAAAGCGTAAGCTCCTTATAGCCCTGTGCTATAAGCTCCTCAGCCTCTTTAATTATATCCTCGGAACGGCGCGAGCGCTCTCTGCCGCGCACATAGGGCACAATACAGTAGCTGCAAAAATTGTTACAGCCGTAGGTAATGTTTATCCATGCATTCGGATAGCTTGTCCTAAGCGGCTTTTCACCCTCGCAAATGCCGCCCTCGCTGTCCTCTATTTCTATAACCGCTTTTTTCTGACGGCGTTTTTTATTAATCAGCTCCTCAAGCTCGTTTAAATTATGCGTGCCGAAAATTATATCGACATACGGATATTTATCATGAAGTGTATCCGCCTTGCCTATCTGCTGGGTAAGGCAACCGCCCACCGCTATAAGCATATCGCGCTTGTTCGCTTTCAGCTTTTTAAGCATGCCTATATTGCCGAAGGCATGATTTTCGGCGTTCTCTCTTATACAGCAGGTGTTAAAAACCGCTATGTCGCTGTCCTCGATATTATCGCACGCCTTATAGCCCATGCGCGACAATATGCCCGCGATTTTTTCCGATTCGTGCACGTTCATCTGACAGCCGTAGGTTGTAATATGGAAATACTTGCTCATACATATTGATTATACAATTTTTTCGACATTTTTTCAATAAAATTTGCAACAAATATAAAATTTTATAAATACTGTTTATAATGGCTAAATTCCTTAAAATTTCTTTGATAATACTTTTAAGCCTTTGCGCAGTCGCCGCAACGCTTGTTTTAACATTTTTTATAATAACCAAGGACGCAAGGCTTGACGAGAGCAAGCTTTTAAACCCCAACCAGAATATTCTGATTTACGACAAGGACGGCAACGAAATTACAAGCGCGAATACCTCCGGCAATCACAAAAGCATCAGTCTTGAAGCGCTTGAAAAGCACACTATAAACGCCTTTATCGCCTCCGAGGACAGGACGTTTTACTCTCACAACGGGCTTAATTATAAAAGAATGCTTAAAGCCTTCTATAAAAATTTGGTTTCCCGCTCCTTTAAGGAAGGCGCCTCCACAATCAGTCAGCAGCTGATAAAAAACACCCACCTCTCGCAGGAAAAGACCATAAAAAGAAAGCTTAACGAGATAAAACTAACCTTACAGCTGGAAAAGCGCTATTCCAAGGACGAAATTCTGGAAATGTACCTGAACACCATTTATTTTGGGCACAGCTGTTACGGACTGCAAAGCGCAAGCGAATTTTACTTCGATAAAACCGCTGACAAGCTTACTCTGACGGAAAGCGCTACCTTAGTTGGGCTTTTGTCCTCACCGAATAATTATTCGCCCTTTAAAAATGCGGAAAAGTGCCTGCAACGCAGAAATCTTGTGCTGAATGCAATGCTCGAATGCAATTTCATTGACGAGGAAACGTGCATAACGGCAAAAAATCAGCCTATAAATGCAACCCAGACAAACAAAACGGGCAGAAATACCGACTATCTGAGCGGCATTTTTGACGAGCTTGAAGAAATAAACACGGATTTTTACAACCTTAAAAACGGCTGTAAAATTTATACCTATCTTGATACCGAACTGCAAAATTATATAGAAAATATAGATTATTCATACGATAATTCCGTGATAATCACGTCCAACGGCGGCGTAAATGCATTTAAATCGAGTATAAACGGCGCAAAACGTCAACCCGGTTCGACAATAAAGCCGCTTTTGGTTTACGCCCCCGCACTCGAAGAGAAAATTTTAAGTCCGTTTACTAAAATTTTGGACGAAAAGGTCAATTACAACGGCTATTCACCGGAAAATTTCGATAAAAAATACCACGGCTACGTCTCCGTTACCGACAGTATAAAAAACAGCTATAACATACCTGCGGTAAAAACCTTGAACACTTTAACCGTCAAAACGGCAGAAAAATATTTAACAAAAATGAATGTCGCGCTTGAGGACGACGAAAAAAACCTTGCGCTGGCGTTGGGAGGCATGAAATACGGACTAAGCCTTAAAAATCTGACCGATATGTACTCAGTTTTCCCCGCGGGCGGGGCCTACACACCTTCGAGATTCATTAAAAAAATCGTTGCGCCGAACGGAAAAACCATTTTCGAGCACGTACAACACCCTTCAAAGGTTTTTTCCGAGGGCACATGCTCGCTTATGAACGAAATTCTAACAGAAACCGCAAAAAGCGGAACAGCGAAAAAGCTGAGCG
>CAJUME010000014.1 GCA_910587015.1 uncultured Christensenella sp. | reverse complement strand
GTCCACGATTACCTTGTTGACGAGTAACGCGTCGCAATCGGAGGCGAGCGCGAGAATTTCGTCGCGGGGAAGCTCGCCGAAGTATTTCACCTCCCCTAATTTTTCAAATGCCGATAAATCCAAATCGCCGTTCGTCATTCCGCTTGTGCTTAATGCTATTTTCATTCGTCCTCCTGCGTGCGGTTTTTCCGTTTAACCGTTTTTAGCGCGTTTTCCGCTTTCCGTTATTTCATAACTCAACTTTATCAACTGTTTAATCTCATCTTCCGGCATATCCGATGCAATTACTACCGAAATCCAGTGCGTTTTGCTCATATGATATGAAGGCAACACCCATTCGGGGTACTTTTCCCGCAAAAACAACTGCAAATCGGGCGGACATTTTAAATTGAGTACGGTTTCACCGTCCTCCGCCTTGACGCCGTACCTCAAAAAAAAGCTTTTCGGCGCTTTTATTATCAGCCCGAACCACTTTTTATTGTCCCTGCGCCTTAAAACCCGAGAATAAAAATCACCCTCCCACGGGCAGTCGTGCGACGTATACGCAAGGCTTTCAACGTATGCGATTATACCGTTGTAACTAATCATAATAATTTAAAAGTGAAATTATCTTCGCCCTTTGCAACGTGCAAAAGCTGTTCTCCGCCGTATTCAGCGTCGTTTGCAACCGAATTTACGGTTACTTTAAGCTTCATAAAGCCATTTTACCAAATCTGCGGCAAAAATGCAACGGAAATTTTGGGTTTGGGTATTTACTATTAAATTTTAAGGTGATATAATTATAGCGTTGATTTTTGGGGGAGAAAATTATGACCGATACGCAAAGCATTAAGTTTATTACCATGGGCGAGCTGTTGTTAAGGCTTTCGCCGCCGAACTACGAAAAAATACGCACGACGGACGAGTTCAAGGTAACCTACGGCGGGGCGGAGGCAAACGTTGCCGCCTCTCTTTCAAATCTGGGCATAGACGCCTCTTACTTTACCGTTGTGCCAGACAGCTCTATCGGCAAGGCGGCGATAAGGTATCTGCGCAGTAACGACGTGCACTGTTCGCCGTGCATTTACGCGCCGCACGGCAGAATGGGCATATATTTTTTGGAGGAGGGCTTCGGCGTGCGCTCCTCAAAAGTGACATACGACAGAAAGGATTCCGCCTTTGCCGCGTACGATTTTTCCACTGTGGATTTTAAAAAGACGCTTGAAGGCTATAACTGGCTGCATTTAAGCGGCATTACACCCGCGCTGTCGCACGGCTGCCGCGATTTGGTTATGTACGCGCTTAAAGCCGCCAACGAGATGAAAATCACAGTCAGCTTTGACTGCAACTTCCGCTCTGCACTGTGGGGCTGGCAGGAGGCGCGCGACTGCCTTACCGAATATCTGCCGTATATAAACGTGCTGTTCGGTGTAGAGCCATTCAATCTGCCGACCGCGGACGGCGGGGACGTAAAGGACGGGCTTTCAATGAACCCTACTTACAAGGAACAGGACAGAGTTTTCCGCGAAATAAATAAACGGTATCCCAACATACGCGCGATAGGCAGGCATGTGCGGTACGTGCATTCCGGCAGTGAAAACAGCCTTAAAGCTTTTATGTGGTATAACGGAGAAACGTATGAAAGCCGCACCTTCCGCTTTAATATTTTAGACCGCGTTGGCGGCGGCGATGCGTTTGCAAGCGGTATGATTTACGCGATTATGCGCAGCATGAAGGCGGAGGATATTGTAAACTTTGCGGTTGCCGCGTCCGTAATAAAGCATACCATGCACGGCGACTTTAACATAACCGATGACGAGGAATCGATTTTGAAGCTTATGAAGCAGGAATACGATATAAGAAGATAATTTGCGGTGCAAATTAAAAAGCGCGCAGAATTGCCGAGGTGAA
This sequence comes from uncultured Christensenella sp., assembly GCA_910587015.1. Taxonomy (GTDB): domain Bacteria; phylum Bacillota; class Clostridia; order Christensenellales; family Borkfalkiaceae; genus Coproplasma. The sequence continues at coordinate 85,871 of CAJUME010000014.1, read as the reverse complement.
AGGCAATTCTGCGCGCTTCGTTAATAAAAACGGAAATATACTGCTGACCGCGCTGGAAACCATTTATGAAACCAACAATTGAAGTATACCCTAACTTTTAATAACAAAAGCCCCCGCCCGCGGACTGATTGTCCGCGGGCGGGGGTTATTTAAACGCAAACAATGAGTATTGCTTGACAGAAATGTGCGGGGAAGGTAAAATTATAGCTACTGACATTTACGTGATATATTATATGAAAAAGGTTCTTATTTTAACGGTTACGGCGGGCAACGGTCACAATGCGTGCGCAAACGCAATGAAGCAGGTTCTGCTTGACAAGGGCGCGGAGGTTAAGGTTGTTGATTTGCTTAAAAGCTACTCCACCAAGCTGAACGTATGGGTTGCCGACGGCGGCTACAGCCTTGCGGTTAGCAGACTGCCGCATTTGTACGATTATTTTTACAACAAATATATGAAGGCAGACCCCGAAAAAAGGTACAGCTGTCCTTCGCAGAATACGGTTGCCTCGACACTGGACGGGCTTTTAAGGGATATACTCGACTTTAAGCCCGATGTTATCTACTGCACGCATTTTTACGGCTCTATCGCGCTGACGGATTTAAAGCTTATGCTCGATTTGCCCTGCAAATGCATTGCGGCAAACCTCGATTATGTAAATTCGCCGTTCTGGGAGGCGGGTATCGGCGTTGATTATTTTGCCATTCCCAACGAGGATTTTATAGACGAATTTATAGCCGAAGGCTACGACCCGAGCCGTTTGTTGACGCTGGGACTGCCCGTAAACGCGCGCACGCTTGACACGGTAGACAAAGCCGAGGCGCGCAGACAGCTTGGACTTAATGCAGACGTGTTCACTGTGCTTGTTATGTTCGGCGGCGGACTGTGGAGCGGCGGCTTTAAAATTTTTAAAGAGCTGTTAAGCGCCTTAAAAGGCAAAAACGCACAGATAATTGCTATTAACGGCAAGGATAAAAAGGGTTACAATAAAATTGAAAAGCTTTTACGCAGAAAAAAGGCGCGCGGGAATGCGCACGGCGGGGCACTCGGCGGGGTAAAAATTCTTAACGTCGGGTTTACAGACAACGTTCCGATGTATTTGTCTGCCGTTGATTTGGCGATTTGCAAGTGCGGAGGCACGGGCGCAACCGAAATTATAAACAAGGGCGTGCCTATGCTTGTTACCGAGCATGTGCCCGCGCAGGAAAAGCGCAATATAGTCTACCTTAAAAAGAAGGGCGTACTGCTGTCCTTTAAAAATTCGAAGCAATTAAAAAAGCATATTGCCGATTTATGCGAAAAGCCGGAAAAGTTGAACGAAATGTCGAAAAACACGCTTGCGCTTAAAAAGCCCGCTATTTTGGACCTTGCCGAGCTTATTCTGTCACAGCCGACGGCAGACTATGACAAATTTACAGAGCAATGCAAAACGCTTGACATAAGCAGGAAAGCCGTAAAAAAAGCGCTGAAAAATGCAGAAAATAAATAAAAAATTAAGCGCGGGCGCAACATTAGTTGCGCCCACGCTTTTGATTATTTACTCTTTGGGAAGGGATTGCAGATATTCGTGCATTGCCGCGGCAACGCGCTTGGAGGTTTCTACCGCCTCCACAACCGTTTTTGCGCCGCGGACTACGTCGCCGGAGGCAAACAGCCCTGCGCGGGTGGTTTCGCCGTTGTCGCTGATTTTGGCAAGCCCGCGGTTATTTACTTCAAGACCCTCCGTCTGCGTAAGTATAAGGTTGGAAGGCTTTTGGGATACGCAAATCATTACGCTGTCCGCGCGCATAAGCTGAGGCTTATCCGAAACGGAAACGACCCGATGATTTTCATCGCACACGGTATCTGCAAACATAACGCCGCTGTCCGTAATTTCCACGGGCGCCTTATTGAAAATAAACTGCGCGCCCTCAATTTGCGCGTACTCCTTTTCCTCCTCGCTTGCCGTGTAACGGTCGCTGCGGACAACAATTTTCACGTCCTTTACGCCGCGGCGAAGCGCCGTCCTCGCCACGTCCATAGCAACGTTGCCCGCGCCGATTACTATTACGCTGTTGCCGAGGTGGAAGCTGTCCGGCCGCTCCAAAAAGTGCACGCCGTAGTGGACGTGACCGAGCGTTTCACCCTTGATATTGAGGGCAATGGGCCACGTTACGCCCGTACCTATGGAAATTGCCTTGAAGCCGTCGCGGAACAGCTCCTCCACGCCGAACGCCTTGCCGATTGTGACGTTGTACTTGATTTTTACGCCTAATTGAAGCAAAAGCCGCTCGTACTTGTCTATTATCGATTTCGGCAGACGGAATTCGGGAATGCCGTACCTAAGCACCCCGCCGATTTTCAGCTTGGATTCGAAAATGGTTACGTCATAGCCGAGCTGAGCCATTTTTATGGCTATTGTAATGCCTGCGGGCCCCGCGCCGACTACGGCTACCTTTATGCCGTTCGGCTCCGCTTTATCAAGCGCAAGACTGTCAAGGTAGGCAGAGGACACAAAATTTTCTATAGAGCTGACCTCCACGGGCTCGCCCTTAATGCCGCGCACGCAGTGGCCCTGACACTGGTTGCCGTGATTGCAGACAATCGAGCAGACCACGGAAAGCGGGTTATTTTCGAAAACCATTTTGCCCGCCTCCTTGATTTGTCCGTTTAAAAACATAGAAATCATTTGCGGAATTGGCGTATTGACGGGACAGCCCGTTCTGCACAACGGTTTTTTACAGTTTAAGCATCTTTTGCCTTCGGCAATAACGTTATGCGACATCTTTTTCTCCTTATCGGTTCAATTAATGATTATTTACACTTTTGGTTTATTTTAACACAGCAATTTTAAATATTCAACAGCGATTTAAATTTAATTATCTGCATATTATTGACTAAATTAATTAAACGACATAAAATGTATATAAACTTAAATGCTTTAGGAGGATACTATGAAAAGATTTAAAACGGTTGCGACCTTGCTTTGCGCGCTGACGCTGGCTGTGGGCGCAGTGGCATTTTCCGCCTGCGGAAGCGGCGAGGAGGGCGTTATAAAGGGCAATTACAAGGAAGCGACCGCGCTTGAAATGATAAACGCGGTGCAAGCTGTTGACGAGGATAAGCTTTTTACCCCCGAAGAGGGCAAGGACGCGCTCGGCTACGAGCTGAAAGCAAGCGCAAAGCTTGGCGCAAGCTACGGCGGCGGGACGCTTGGAGAGCAATTCGAGCTGAATGCAGACGCAAAAGCGGAATTTAAATTAGCATTAAAGCAGAACGAAGCAAACGGCATAAGCGCAAGCTCCGCGGGCAGTGTAAGCTTCAAGCTTAAAAGCAGCTTAAAGCAGTTGAACAGCTTAAATGCGGACGCAGAGCTTTACACCGATGATTCGAACGTATATGTCGGCGCAAGCATAAAAACAGTTGCGGACGGCGCGGAGGACAGCTCTTCGTTCAAGTATAAAATACCGTTTACAACCATCGGCGACATTATAGGCGGTATGAACGGCTTTGCAGAAGAAGATATTTACGGAGAGATAGGACTGGAAGGAATTGTAAGCATAGCCGTTATGGCGGGCTTTAAAAGCTATATCGACACCTCGGACGGCTTAAAAATAAAGCTTACGGCGGACGGCGAAACGCTTATGACGCTGTTGGCGGGAAGCGACACGGCAACAGCTGCAAGGCTTGCCTTTGGCGAAAATTGCAGGCTTGAAATATATTTAGCCATAGACGCCAACGGTAAATTTGCGGGCTTTGCTACTAATTCCGACATGTCTGCAACGGTTACCCTGGCGGAGGGCGAAAGCATAGCAGTCAATATGAAAAACGCACTTTCCTTAAAGGCGTTTGCGGGCGAAATAAAGTACCCCGCGAATTTGGATGAGTATCTGCCTCTGCCCGATTTCGACGGCGACAGCCCGATTATTCCCACAGCGGCATAAAGCACGGATTTAAAAGTAAAAAAAGCCCGCGGACGGAAAGTCCGCGGGCTTGCTTTTTACGGAATTATTTATCTTCTTTTTTGGAAAAAACAAGCTTATCTACAATGAAAAACGCTGTAACTCCGCACAGTATCACACCGCCTGTTACGCCGAAACCGATTGCATAGCCTACTGATTTATCTTCACCGTTATTCAGATAAACCCTTAAGCTTGTCAGCTCTACAATGTATCCGTCCTCACCGTAATCCGAACGGTTAATGTATAACCAATCGGTTACGATTACTTTACCGTTCAAGGGCTCTTTCAAATTCGAAGTATAGCCGTACTTTCTTGTGATTTTACCGTCCTTGCTTTTTACCGTGATAACGTAATCGGCTTTATAATCCTTGTCATCTTTAATTTTTACCACAAAGTTGGTTTCAATTTTATCCTTAGATGAATCGACTTCCGATATTTCGCAAATAAAGCTTTCTTTAACGTAGCTTCCGTCCGAACAGCCCGCAAGCGCAAAACAAAGGCATACTGCGCAGATTATTGCTACGAATAATACTTTAAGCTTCTTCATTTTCGCTAACCTCCGCGGCAACGGTTACCTCAACGGTTTCCGTATGTTTTTTCTTAACCGAACGCAAAAACGTAATAAGAAGGTACGCGCCTATCAGTGCGGAAGCAATTGCAATCTGAATAAATTCCGAAAGAAAAGACGCGCCTTGGGCATAGTTTGAACTGCTGAAGCCCTGCATTGCGTATACGCGCGCCATACAGAAAAAAGCAATACAGCATATTGTTACGATTAAGCTTAAAGCTGCCGAAATTAAAACGAATAGCTTGTTCTTGCCGAAAAAAGCGAATACATAGCTTGCAAGCGCGGGTATAAGCATACACGCAAGCGCTAACGCAGACCACTTCATAAACGCCTCCAAATCGTTTAAGCTGTTCTCAAAAATTTGCAAATCGTCAAACAGCGCCGCCGCCACTATTAAAGAAGCCGTTTCGTAAACCAGAATTACGAGCGAAACTCCAAGCAGTACGGCAAGCACTTTTTTTACAAAAGCTTTATCCATAAGCTCTCCTTAAAAATATAATTTTTACCGCCCCGCGGACCTTGCGTCCGCGGGGCGGGTTGTTTGTAAATATCAATATTTATCGCGCTTTGAATAGGTTGTGTGCAAAAGCTTGTGCGCCTTGTGAGAGTTGGGCTCGCCCAAAAATTCGCTGTAAAGCATTTTCACTGCGGGGTTCTCGTGCGAGCAACGCATGCTGTCCTGAGCATCGTAGTCGTACAGCGCCTGCGCGCGCACAGTCTTTAAGTCGATATTATTGCGCACCTCGTCATGGACGTACGGCTGACCGCCGCCGTTTATACAGCCGCCGGGGCAAGCCATAATTTCCACGAAGGTATAATTCTTTTCTCCGCTCTTAATCGCCTCTATAACCCTTCTTGCATTGCCTAAGCCGCTTGCAACCGCAACGCTGACGGTAGCGCCGCCTACTGTATAGGTTGCCTCCTTAACGCCCTGCGTGCCGCGCACCTCGGTAAACTCAATGGGCGCGCCGCTTCCGCCGAGCGTATACGCCGCAGTGCGCAAAGCCGCCTCCATAACGCCGCCTGTTGCGCCGAATATCGCGCCCGCGCCGCTCGCCTCGCCGAAGGGGCTGTCGTAAACGTCGTCGGAAATATTGACGAAATCTATGCCCGCCTCCTTTATCATTTTGGCAAGCTCGCGCGTGGTAAGCGCCGCGTCTGTATAATTGCCCAGCTCGTCGCGCGTGACCTCGAACTTCTTTGCCGTGCAGGGGATAACCGAAACAACGTACAAATCCTCCGGCTTTATGCCGTTCTTTTCGCAATAATAGGTTTTAAGCAGAGCCGAGAACATTTCCTGCGGGGATTTGCAGGTGGAAAGGTTGGGCAACAGCTCGGGATAGTAATGCTCGGCAAACTTTATCCAGCCGGGACAGCAGCTTGTAAACATGGGCGTTTTGCCGCCGTTTTTAAGCCTTGACAGCAGCTCTGTCGCCTCCTCCATAATGGTGAGGTCTGCGGTGGTGTCCATATTGAAGCATTTTACATCGCCCAGCTGCTTTATGGCGGAAACCATTTTACCCTCTACATTGGTGCCTACGGGCAGACCGAACGCCTCGCCGAGGGTTGCGCGTACAGAGGGCGCGGTGAAGAAAACAACGTGCTTTGTCGGGTCGACTATCGCGCCCCAGACGTCTGCAACGGCGCTCTTTTCGTAAAGCGCGCCTACGGGGCACGCCACAACGCACTGTCCGCAGTTTACGCAAGGCGTAAACGCAAGCGAAACGTCGTAAGGCGAGCCGATTGTCTTTGCATAGCCGCGGTTTTTGGGGCCGATTGCGCCGATTGTCTGATGCTCGCACGCGGCAACGCAACGGGTGCACATAATGCACTTGGAATTGTCGCGAACAACGGACGCGGACAAATCGTCAATGGGCTTTATGTCGTGGTCGGTGCCGAACTTATCCTCTTCCGCGTTGTATTCCAGCGCAAGCTTCTGCAATTCGCAGTTCATAGAGCGAACACAGCTTAAACACTTCTTTTTATGGGTGGAAAGAATAAGCTCTAACGTGGTTTTTCTGGATTTTCTTACCCGCGGGGTGTTTGTGCGCACCTCCATTCCCTCGGAAACGGGATAGACGCACGCCGCCACAAGCCCCCTTGCGCCCGTTGCCTCTACAAGGCACATACGGCACGAGCCCACGCACTGCACGTCCTTTAAATAGCAGAGGGTGGGAATTCTTATATTGGCAAGCTTAGCCGCCTGTAAAATCGTAGAGCCCTCGGGCACGCTGACCGCAATGCCGTTTATTTTTAAATTAATCATCGTTTTTCTCTCCTCACTTCTTCACAATTGCGTTGAAACGGCAATGCGCAATGCACTGACCGCACTTAATGCACTTTTTGGCATCGATTTCGTGCACGCTCTTGACGGTGCCCGTAATTGCGCTTGCGGGACAGTTGCGCGCGCAAAGCGTACAGCCGCGGCATTTGTCCGGCTCGATATAATAGTTCAAAAGCGATTTACATACGCCCGCGGGGCACTTCTTTTCGTAGATGTGCGCCTTGTATTCGTCGCCGAAATGCTCCATTGCGGAAAGTATGGGGTTGGGCGCGGACTGTCCGAGCGCGCACAGGGACGAGCTCTTCATATGGTCGGCGATTTCCTTGATTTTTTCCAAATCCTCCGGCTCGCCGTTGCCATCGCAGATTTTATTCAGAATTTCCAAAAGGCGCTTTGTGCCTATGCGGCAGGGAACGCACTTTCCGCAGCTTTCGTCCGCGGTGAATTCGAGGTAGAACTTCGCAATGTCGACCATACAGGTATCCTCGTCCATTACGATAAGCCCGCCAGAGCCCATCATAGAACCTATTGCGACAAGGTTGTCGAAGTCCATGCCTATATCGATAAATTTTGCGGGGATACAGCCGCCCGAAGGGCCGCCCGTCTGCGCCGCCTTGAAGGGCTTATTGTTGGGAATACCGCCGCCGATATCGTATACTATCGTTTTAAGCGGGGTGCCCATAGGCACCTCTACAAGTCCTACGTTATGTATTTTTCCGCCGAGCGCAAAAACCTTTGTGCCCTTGCTCTTTTCGGTGCCGATTGAAGCAAACCACGCCGAGCCTTTAAGCAGAATGGGCGCAACGCTTGCCCAGGTTTCTACGTTGTTCAATACGGTGGGCTTCCGGAATACGCCGCACTGTGCCGAGAAGGGCGGGCGGGGACGGGGCTCGCCGCGGCGGCCTTCTATACTCGCCATAAGCGCGGTTTCCTCTCCGCATACGAACGCGCCCGCGCCGAGGCGGACGTGGATATCAAAGTTAAAGCCGCTGCCCAAAATATTTTTGCCCAAAAGTCCGTATTTACGGGCTTGCTCTATTGCTATGTTAAGGCGTTCAACGGCGATAGGGTACTCCGCGCGGACGTAGATATAGCCTTCCTGCGCGCCGACCGTATAGCCCGCTATTGTCATTGCCTCTAAAACGGTGTGCGGGTCGCCTTCGAGCACAGACCTGTCCATAAACGCGCCGGGGTCGCCCTCGTCCGCGTTACAGCAGACGTATTTTATATCGCCCTTTGCCTCCTTGGTGAACTGCCACTTTAAGCCCGTGGGGAAGCCCGCGCCGCCTCTGCCGCGCAAGCCCGCCGCTTTAAGCTCTGCAATTACCTCGTCCGGCGTCATTTCAAAAAGAACCTTTGCAAGCGCGGAATAGTCGCCCGCGGCAATAGCCTCTTCAATGCTTTCCGCCGCGATAACGCCGCAGTTGCGCAATGCTATACGCATCTGGTGCTTGTAGAAGGGGATTTCCGCAAACGGAATAACGCTGCCGTCCTCGTGGACGGTTTCTGCATACAACAGCTCTTTAACAATCTGCCCGCCCTTTACAAGGTGCTTTTCCGCAACGGTTTTAGCGTGCTCCGGCGTCATTTGCGAATAGAACGCGCCCTCGGGATAGACAATCATAATAGGGCCGAGCGCGCACAGACCGAAGCAGCCCGTCTTGACGATTAAAACGTCGTTTATGCCCAGCTCCTTAAAGGAATTTTCAAGCTGTTCGATAACCTGCAACGAATGCGACGAGGTACAGCCCGTACCGCCGCAGACCAGCACCTGCTTTCTGTAACCGGTGTTTAAAGCAAGCTTTTCCGCCTGTTCGCGGACAATTCTTCTAACGTTTATTAAGTCGGCTTTTTCAGCCGCGATTTTTTTCAGCTCTTTAACAGTCATTTTTTTCACCCCTTAGTCCTGCATATATTTATCGAGAATACCCTTGACGTCCGCGGGCGACAGCTTGCCGTAAACCTCGCCATCGATAATCATGACTGGCGCAAGTCCGCAAGCGCCAACACAGCGACAGCTTTCGATAGAAAACTTCTTATCGGGCGTGCACTCTCCGCAACGAATGCGCAGCTCGTGCTCGACAGCCTCCAACACCTTGTCAGAGCCCTTTACATAGCACGCCGTACCGAGGCAGATGCTGATTTTGTGCTTGCCCTTGGGTTGAAGCGAGAACTGCGAATAGAACGTTGCAACGCCGTACACCTCTGCAAGGGGAACGTTAAGCTCGTCCGCAATAACCGTCTGCACCTCGGAAGGCAGATAGCCGTAAATATTCTGCGCCTCGTGCAGAACGGGCATAAGCGCGCCCTTTTCGCCCTTGTGCGCCTTGATGCACTTTTTAAGCTCGCTCATCTGCTGCTTTGTGCCCTCAAACTCGATATTTGACATCTTATTCTCCTGTTTATAGCTATTTGATAAAATATTACCGAATTTATTATATCATTGCAGTGCCGAAAAATAAAACGTTTTCGACAAATAATTGCAAATTTTGTAAAGCAAATTTTACCTTTTGGGTTGTTGCGGAAAAATAAGCCCGCCCGCGGACTGCTTGTCCGCGGGCGGGCGCAAAATTAATTGTCTTTTTTTCTGTGAAAGTCGCAGCCGTCGTACATACTGAACTGCCGTCTTTTTTTGCCGTCGAGCTGAGGGCACATGCAGGAGCCGTACTCTATGGCAACGTATTGCCCCTCGTATTTTATATAGTGCTGAGAAAAATATATGCAGTCCTTACATACGTTTATATATCTGTTTTCCATTATTTTACCGCCTTTTTTACATTATACTTATATATATGAGTATTGTCAACTAAATAACTACATTCTAATATTTTGAGTATGATTAGTTACGCACCATTATGGAAAACTCTTAAAGAAAAAGGACAGTCAACCTATACTCTGATTTTCAAGCACGGCATAAGCGCGGCTACAATAAACAAAATGAAACACAACGGCGGAATTACTACCGCTAAAATAGACGACTTATGTAAGATTTTGGATTGCAGAGTTGAGGATATAGTGGAATATATCAAGGACGAATAAGCGCAAAAGCAAAAAAGGCCCGCCCGCAGACAGCTTGTCTGCGGGCGGGCTTTGCGCTGTTTACATTAAAGATTTTTGCTTAAAAACGCGGACATGCCGTTTGCATCGGTATAACCGAGCTGGTCCGCCGTCTTTTCGCCGTTTTTGAAAACCGCGACAAGGGGAATGGACATAATTCCGTAGCGCACGGCAAGCTCTGCATTCTGGTCGATGTCAACCTTTACAAAAACCGCCTTGTCCGCAAGCTCTGCAGACACCTTGTCCATTACGGGGGCAAGCATTCTGCAAGGGCCGCACCACGTTGCGAAAAAGTCGCATACCACGGGCTTGTCGCCCTTTAAAAGCTCGTCAAACTTTTCAGTGTTTATCTGTTCCATAATTATTTTTTCTCCTCTTTTAAGTATGAATAAATTTCGTTTAAATTAACCGCGGTCTGGGTTCCTTCCGCCATATTTTTTATGTTTACCGTATTTGCCGCAAGCTCGTTTCCGCCGATAACCGCCACATAGTGCGCGCCCGATTTGTCTGCATATTTAAGCTGAGCCTTTACACTACGCTCCATCAGGTCGGCTTCGGCATTAATTCCGTTCAGCCTGAGCTCTGCAACGATTTCAAACGCCTTTGCGCGGGTTATATCGTCCATTCCCGCAACATATATAAGGGGCTTTTGCGCCGCGGGGAAGCTTGCGCCCGTGTTTTCCATAAGCAGCAGCAGCCGCTCTATGCCCGCCGCAAAGCCGATTGCGGGCAATGCCGCGCCGCCAAGCTCTTCCACAAGATTATCGTATCTGCCGCCCGCGCAGACGGCGCCCTGAGCGCCTATATCGGTTGAAATAAATTCGAAAACGGTTTTGGTGTAGTAGTCCAGACCCCTTACTATGCGCGGGTTAACGACATATTTTACGCCCTGAGCCGTTAAAAGCCGTTTGACCTTTTCGAAGTGCGTTTTGCAGTCGCCGCAAAGATAATCTAAAATCTTCGGCGCGTTTGCCGTAATTTTTTTGCAGTCCTCTTCCTTGCAGTCAAGCATTCTTAAAGGGTTTTTATCAAACCGCGCGCGGCAGGTTGCGCACATTTTTTCAAGGTGAGGGCGGAAGTAGTCTTTAAGCGCTTTATTGTATTCGGCGCGGCATATGCGGCACCCTATCGAATTTATTTGCAGCTCGGTTTTGCTTACGCCAAGCTTGTTTAAAAAGGTTGAAGCGGCAAAGATTATTTCCGCGTCCGTTTCCGCGGATTTTGCGCCGAACACCTCCACGCCGAACTGGTGGAACTCCCTTAGCCGACCCGCCTGCGGTCTTTCGTAGCGGAAACACGGCGTAATGTAGTAGGTTTTTAAGGGCATGGGCGTGCTTGCAAGTCCGTTTTCGATAAACATTCTGACAACGCCCGCGGTGCCCTCGGGTTTAAGCGTGATACTGCGCCCCCCCTTATCCTCGAATGTGTACATCTCTTTATTTACAACATCGGTCGTTTCTCCCACGCCGCGCAAAAACAGCTCGGTATGCTCGAATACGGGCGTGCGCACCTCGTTTATATTGAAAATTTCCGCAGTTTCGCGGGCGGCGTTCTCGATAAACCGCCATTTATACGACAGCTCGGGCAGAACGTCCTTTGTGCCCTTGGGTATGTTAATCATATGCTTTCCTTAATTTAAAAATTTAATCTTCGGGAACGAACTGCTCGCCGAACAATCTGTCAAGCGCTTCAACCGCTTCTTCGCTTTCGTATTCGGCGGCTTTGCGCCAGAGCCCGCGGGCTTTGTCCTTGTCCTTTTCTATGCCCTTGCCGTAAAAATAACACTCGCCGAGGCGGAACAGCGCTTCCTCGTCGAAAAGCTCTGTATCGTCAGAAAGATATTCAAAGCCCTTTTTCTCGTCCTTTTCCACGCCCTCGCCGTCAAGATACATATAGCCGAGCTGATATTTGGAGGCGAAATAATTTTGCGAGCGTTTAAAAATTTCAAACGCTTTTTTTACGTCCTTTTCCACCGCAACGCCGTTTTTATAGCAAAGCCCAAGGCGGTACTGCGCGCTTTCGTTGCCGTTCGCCGCTTCGGCTTGAAGCATTTCAAAGCCCTTTTTCTCGTCCTTTTCAACCCCGTTGCCGTCTATGTACAACAGCGCGAGCTTTACGTTTGCGTTTGCATAGCCGTTTTCAGCGGATTTTTTATACCACAGAACCGCCTGCTCCATATCGGGCTGCTCGGCAAATTCGTAAAGCCTTGCAAGGGTATACATGCTTTCCGCATCGCCCGCATCCGCCGCTTTTTTGCACCATTTGATTGCGTTTTCGGTGTCGCCTGCTATGTCGTAAAGCGTAACAGCTTCCTTAATCGCTTCCAAATCGCCTGCCTCCGCCGCCTTTATGTACCATTTGAGGGAGCTTTCCTCATCGTGCAAATCCAGCGAATACATAAGCGCGAGGGTTTTCATAACCTCTACGTTGCCTTTTTCGGCAAGCGGCAAATACCATTTTTCCGCCTCCTTATAGTCGGGGGCGATTATGGCGTTGCCTTCGCTTTTACGACCGTAATTATAAATGTCGCCAAGCCTTTCCGCCGCCTCTTCATTACCTTGCCCTGCGGCTTTTTTAAGCCACTCCACCGCCTGAGCATTGGCGGAATAGTCGAGCTGCCTGCCCATATAAAGCTGTGCCCCGGCATTGCCCTTTTCCGCGGCCTGACGCATAAGCGATTTGCCTAAAATAGGGTCGGCTTCCGGAATAGTGTGCTCGATATGCGACTGCGCAAGACGATACAGCTCGTCCGCGGACATTATCTGCGCAAGCTCGGCGGCTTTAATATCCCACGAGGTTTTTCCGTCTGCCGTACGCGACGGATTGCGCAGGGCTTTGACTACCCTTAAAACGGTAATCACAATGCCAACGGCAAAAACAAGCCCCACTATTAACAAAATAATTTGCATAATAATGCCGTCGGACATACCGATAAGCAAGCTGAGCATAATTTACTCCTTTAAAGCACGTATTTCTTCAAATCGCGGTTGCGGACGATATTTTCCAGATGCTCTTCAACGTATTTGGCGTTTACGTCCACGCGGATAACGGGATAGTCGTTTCCGCCCGCATTGAAGGAAATATCCTCCAAAAGGTATTCCATAACGGTGTGAAGGCGGCGCGCGCCGATATCCTCGGAAGTGTTGTTGATATCCTCGGAAATTTCCGCAATTTTTTCTATCGCATCGGGCGCAAACTGCAAATCGATGTTATCCACCGCCAAAAGTGCCTGATACTGCGAGGTTATCGCGTTCTGCGGCTGGGTTAAAATGTTGATAAAATCGCTTTTTGTAAGACTTTTAAGCTCTACCTGAATGGGGAAGCGCCCCTGCAATTCGGGAATTAAATCCTCCACCTTGGAAACGTGGAACGCGCCCGCCGCAATAAACAGAATATAATCCGTTCTGATAGGACCGTACTTTGTCATTACCGTACAGCCCTCGACTATCGGCAGAATGTCGCGCTGAACGCCCTCGCGCGAAACGTCCGCGCCGCCGCGGTTTTCCTTGCCCGCGATTTTGTCGATTTCGTCAATGAAAATTATACCGTCGTTTTCGGCGCGGCGGATAGCCTCGGCATTTACCGCGTCATTGTCGATAAGCTTGTCGGCTTCCTCGGCGATAATAAGGTTTTTAGCTTCTTTTACGGAAATTTTGCGTTTTTTCTTTCTGCCCATGCCAAGGCCAGAAAAAACCGAGCCCAAATCGATAGCGGCGCCGCTTCCGGGTGAAAGCTCCAACGGCTTGGGCACGTCGTCTACCTCGATTTCTATCATAACGCTATCGAGCTTGCCCGAATGAATTTCGTCCACGATATTCTGCTCGAACAGCTCGCGGGAAAGCTCTCCGCGCTCGTCCTTGCGCATTTCGGCAATTACCTTTGCAATTCTGCGCTCTGCGGTGGCGGTAGCGCGGTAGCTTACCTCCGCCGTCTTTTCCTCCTTTACAAGGCGGATAGCGCATTCGGCAAGGTCGCGCACCATGCTTTCCACGTCGCGGCCAACGTAGCCGACCTCGGTATACTTTGTAGCCTCTACCTTTAAAAACGGAGCCTTTACAAGCTTTGCAAGGCGGCGGGCAATTTCCGTTTTACCTACGCCGGTAGGGCCCTTCATAATAATGTTTTTGGGAGTGATTTCGTCCTGCAATTCGGGCGAAAGCCTGCTACGTCTGTAACGGTTGCGCAATGCTATCGCAACCGCCTTTTTTGCCTCGTTTTGTCCTATAATATATTTGTTCAGCTCGTGTACAATCTGCTTGGGTGTCAAATCCATTTTCTGCTCCTTAAAATTCTAACGTATGCTATATCGTTTCGCACTTAATATTGTCGTTGGTGTATACGCAGATTTCGCTTGCGATTTTAAGCGATTTTTTTGCGATTTGCTCTGCGGAGAATTTCGTATTCTGATAAAGCGCGCGCGCCGCCGCCAAGGCGTAGTTGCCGCCGCTGCCGATTGCCGCAATTCCGTCATCGGGCTCGATTACCTCGCCCGTGCCGGAAACTATTAAAAGCGTGTCCTTATCGGCGACAATCATCAAGGCTTCCAATTTCCTGAATTTGTCCGTGCGCCACAGCTCGGCAAGCTCCACTGCGGAGCGCATTAAATTGCCCGAGAATTTATTGAGCATGCCCTCGAACTTTTCGCTCAAAGAAAACGCGTCCGAAACCGAGCCGGCAAAGCCTAAAATTACCTTGCCGCCGTAAATTCTGCGCACCTTTTGCGCGGTGGTTTTAAAAATTACGTTTTCGCCCATGGTAACCTGACCGTCGCCCGCTATCGCGGTCATGCCGTCCTTTTTTACGGCGCAGATTGTTGTTGCGTGAAATTCTGTCATAAAATTAAACCTCGTTATTGCCGAAAGCTTCATAAAAATATTTGATTTTTCTGTTTAAAAGCAGTTCGGCAAATTTCTTTTTATCGTTAATAAGCAGGTCAAAAGCATAGTTACCGCTTAAATCGAAACCTCTTTTAATTAAAAAATTATAAAGCGCGCCGTCAAGCGCAAAAACGGCTGAAACTTCATCACTGCCGTTGCGCCCAACGGCAATATTCAATACGATTTTCGTGTACTCGACATAAAAACCGAAGGCAAAACACGCCTCGCCGAACGGTACGGCGGTTTCGCCGAAAACTTCCTTGTCCTCACAAATAAAGCCGCTATCGTTTATTACATGGGTTTGTCTTAAAATTTCCGCCGCTTCGTTCAACGGGATATCCTTAAACCTGTCTTCCAGCTCCGCCGCGCGGTCTGCAATCAACAGCTTTTTAACACGCTTGCCTATTACAACATATAAGGCGGTGAAAAGGGCGAGAACCGCCGCCCACGCAATAAAAGGAACAAAGGTTAAAATATGTTCCTCGTATTTAATGCCTATAGGGATACTTACAGCAAGCACTATAAGCGGGCCGAAAATAAAAGCAAGGACAAACGGAAGCACGACAGCTCTGTTATACTTCAAATAATAATCGGGGAAATTTTCCCTTTCGTTTTTTAAAATTTCTTTTAATTTCATTTGTCCAGATTATTTTTATATTTTTTAATGCTTTCCAGCGCGCGTTCCGCAAGGTAAGCGTAGCGTTGCTTTTTGTCCCTTATCGTTTTTTCCGGCGGGGCGAGTATGCCGAAGTTTGCATTCATTGGCTGAAAATCTACGTTTGCCCCCGATATATGCGCCGATAACGCGCCCGTAACGGTTGTATTGTCGGGAATTTGCGGGGCTTTGCCGTTTAGCTTTTCAATCATATGAATTGCCGCCATTATGCCGCTTGCCGCGCTTTCCACATAGCCCTCGACGCCCGTAATCTGCCCCGCAAAAAATATCTGCGGATTGCTTTTAAGCGAAAAATCCGCGTTTAAGCAGTCGGGCGAATTGATAAAGGTGTTGCGGTGCATAACGCCGTAACGCAAAAATTCGGCGCATTTTAAAGCGGGAATTATCGAAAAAACCCTCTTTTGTTCGCCGAATTTCAAATTTGTCTGGCATCCGACGAGGTTGTATGCCGTGCCCTGCGCGTTTTCCTTCCTCAGCTGTAAAACGGCATAAAAGCGGTTGCCGTCCTTGTCCTTAAGCCCCACTGGCTTTAAATTTGCAAAGCGCAGGCTTTCGAAGCCCCTTGCCGCCATAACCTCCACAGGCATACAGCCTTCGAAAATTTCGCGCTTGTCAAAATCGTGCAGCACCGCCTTTTCAGCCGTTAAAAGTCCGTTTACAAAAGCCTCGTACTGCTGTTTATTAAGCGGGCAGTTTATATAATCGTCGCCGCCCTTGCCGTATCTGTCGCCGAAAAAGCAATTGCCGAAGTCTATGCTGTCGCGGGAAATTACGGGCGCGGAGGCATCGTAAAAATGCAATTGCCCCCCGCATATGGCGGAAATATCCGCCGATAACGCGTCTGTCGTAAGCGGGCCCGTGGCAACAATGCACCACTCCTGCGGCACCGCAGTAACCTCTTTGGATATGATATTTATGTTTTTGTGAGAGGTAAGCCTTGCGGTTATATACTCCGCAAATTTATCTCTGTCGACCGCAAGCGCGCCGCCTGCGGGCACCTGCGAATACTCCGCCGCCGACATCGTCAGCGAGCCCAAAATACGCATTTCTTCCTTTAAAAGCCCGCACGCGTTGGAATATGCGTCCTTACCTTTAAGCGAGTTGGAGCAAACCAGCTCGCCGAAATTTTTATTTGAATGCGCGGGCGTGAATTTATTCGGCTTTATGTCGTACAATGCAACCTTATACCCGCACTCGGCAAGGTAAAACGCCGCCTCGCTGCCCGCAAGTCCCGCGCCGATTACCTTAATTTCCATCTTCCGTAGCGTTAACGTCTGCGGGAGCGGCCTCCGAATAGTCGCATTCCTTGGACGAGCATTTTATAACTTCGTTCTTTTTGATTAAAAACTGTCCGCATTTGGGGCACTTTTTGCCCGTGGGTATATCCCAGCTTAAAAATTTGCAGTCGGGATAGCCCGTACAGCCGAAGTAAATTTTGCCCGATTTAGAGCGCATTCTGCGCATAGGCTTGCCGCAGTCTGGGCAAATTCCTTCGAATTTATTCTCTGCGGGAGCGGTTGCCTCGGTTGCCTGAGGGTGACGCGCGCCGCAGCTTACGCACTCCACATACTTGCCGTATCTGCCGGGCTTAATCACCATTGTTCCGCCGCACTCGCGGCATTTTTCGTCCGTTGGCTCGGTATCGATAGGCAGTATCAGCGAGCATTCCGGATAGTTGGGGCACGCAAGGAATTTACCGAACTTGCCGCTTTTTACTACCATATTCGCGCCGCATTTGGGACAACGCATTTCGGAAATTTCCTGCTCGCTTTCGCTGACTATATTAGAGCATGCGGGATAGTTGGAGCATGCAAGATACTTGCCGTACTTACCCAAACGCCTAATCATGGGGCTTCCGCATTTTTCGCATTTTATATCTGTTGGCTCGTCTCCGTCTGTAGAGGCTGTTTTAAGCTGGTCTGCAAAGCCGGGGTAAAAGTCTGCGATTATTTTGTGCCAGTCAACGCCGCCTTCTTCTATTTTGTCCAAATCGGACTCCATATGCGCCGTAAAGCCCACGTCCATTATGTCCGTAAAATATTTAACGAGCATATCGGTAATTTTATAGGCAACTTCGGTCGGCACCATATATTTGCCGTCCTTTTCAACGTATTTGCGCTTTGTCAGCACGGAAATTATGGACGCATAGGTAGAAGGTCTGCCTATGCCCTTTTCCTCCATTGCCTTTACAAGCGAGGCGTCCGTATAGCGGAGGGGCGGTCGGGTGAACTTCTGCTCCTTGGTAAATTCCTTTAAGTCAAGCAGGTCGCCCTCGTTGAGCGGAGGGAATAATTTTGCGCTTTCCTCCTCGTCCGTTTCTTTCTGAACCTCCTGATACGCCGCGGTATATCCCGCAAACAACAGCGCTTTTCCGCTTGCCTTAAAGGTATAGCCCGCGCTTTCCGTTTCAATCTGCATAGAATTATACTGCGCCTCCGCCATTTGCGAGGCGATAAAACGGTCGTAAATAAGCTTGTAAATGTTATAGTGCTTTCTGTCAAGACTGCCCTTTACGCTTGCTGGGGTAACCGCAAGATTGATGGGGCGGATAGCCTCGTGCGCGTCCTGCGCACCCTTCTTTGCAGCGTAAAAATTAGGCTTAGTCGGGGCATATTCGGCACCGTAGGTGGTTTTTATGAATTCGAGAGCGGTTGCCTGAGCCTCCGCCGAAACGCGGACGGAGTCCGTTCTTATATACGTTATAAGCGCGATATGGTCGCCGCCGACGTCCATACCCTCGTAAAGGTGCTGGGCGACAAGCATTGTTTCCGGCGAGGACATTCCGAACTTGTTCGACGCGTCCTGTTGCAGCGACGAGGTCGTAAACGGCGCGGGCGCATGCTGTTTTGTTACGCCCTTTTTGACCTTAGTGACCTTGAACTGTCCCGCAAGTACCTTTTTTTCGACCTCCTCAGCCTGCTCCTGCGTGATAGTTGCGCCGCTCTTTTTATACTGATAAACAGTCTTAAACGGCGCATACTGCGCCGCCTTATCCTGTAAAAACGCGTTCATAACCCAGTAGCCGTCCGGCTTGAATGCGGAAATTTCGCGCTCCCTTTCAACTATAAGCCGCAGAGCCACGGATTGCACCCTGCCCGCGGAAAGACCGTTCTGAATGCGGTTATTCAAAAGCGGGGAAAGCTTATAGCCGACAAGTCTGTCAAGCACGCGCCTTGCCTGCTGTGCGTCGACTAAATTTATATTGATTTTGCGCGGCTTTTTCAATGCGTTCTGTACAGCGGCGGGCGAAATTTCGTTGAACTCTATACGGTTTTCGATATTTTCGTCCAGCCCTAAAACGGACTGCAAATGCCAGCTTATCGCCTCGCCCTCGCGGTCGGGGTCGGTTGCAAGGTAAACCCTGTCCGCCTTCTGCGCCTCGGCGGAAAGTCTTTTGATAACCTCCTTCTTGCTGGCGGTTATCTCGTACTGGGGCACGAAGCCCGCCGTAATTTTTACGCCGAGCTTTTTTTCCGGCAAGTCCCTTACGTGTCCGCCGGAAGCGTCCACCTTGTACTTACCCTTTAAATATTTGGAAATTGTTTTCGCCTTGGAGGGCGATTCCACTATGATTAAATCCATAAAAAACTCCCAATCGCAAAAATCTCATACTTACGATTTTTGCGAGATTGCTAAGGTCGCGACTTTTCTTAACGGGCGAAATAAATCCGCCCTTGAAAATTCCGAACGTTATTATATTAAATTACCGAATATCTGTTTCCGCCGAGCCTTACGATTAGCCCCTTAACCTCCAAAGAAGTTAAAAGCGGAATAAGCTGAAAGGGCAGTCTGCCAAGCTTTTCCGCCGCGTCCGGTACAAATATCTCGCCCGAGCTGCCGATTAAAGAGAAAAGTCTTTGCTCCTCCTCGCTTAGCGGCTGTTTTTCAGGCTCCTTAAAGTCTAAACCAAAAGCCGAGAGAATGTCAAGTATATTATCGGTAAGCTGACCACCTTTTTTGATAAGCGAATTACAGCCCGCACCCGATACAACGCCTATATTATAAGGAAAGACAAAAAGCTGTCTGCCGTACTCTACCGCATAATCGGCGGTAATAAGCGCGCCGCTTTTTTCGCCCGCGGAAACAACCAGCGTTCCCTCCGAAAGTCCCGCTATAATTCTGTTCCTTACGGGGAAAAGATATGCCTTGGGCGCAATTTGCGGCGTGTGCTCGGTTACCAGCAGACCGTGTTCCTCCACAGCTTTTAAAAGTCTGTCGTTACAGGCGGGATAGCAGTGGTCGAAGCCGTGCGCAAGCACGGAAATAACCCTTCCGCTTTCCAGCGCGCCCTCTATCGCGGCGCTGTCCGCGCCGTCCGCCATGCCCGTTACCACGGTGAAATGCCGAGTTAAGCTGCGGCTGATTTTTTTGCACTCCGTCAATGCGGCGGGAGTAGTTATCCGCGAGCCGACAACTGAAAAGCAACGGGTTTTTAAAAGAGAAGTATTGCCCTTGCAGTATAAAACGAGCGGAGGAAAGGGCGTTTGCCTTAAATATTCCGGATAGCCCTCGGAAAAATAAGTAACGCATACTATTTTGCGCCTTTCAAGACTTTGAAGTATGCGGGCGCGGTATTCTCCGCTGAAAAATCTTCCTTTTATTTTATTATATACTCCCGCGGAATGGCTTTTAATCAGCATATCCTCAAATTTTGCAAAATCGGGCGTTTTACTCTCCAGCCCGTGCATTAAGGTAAACACAGTTTTATACGTCAGCTCCTCGAACGAGCACAGAGCTATAAGCGTTAATTCGTCCTTAGTATACATAATTATTCACCAAACAAAAAACCGCAGATTTTGTATTTTGCAAACCCGCGGTATGATTAAATTTATACGCAATTGCGGTAGGAGGCCGCCTCTAAAATATGCTCGGGCAGAATTTCCTCCGAAAAAGCCAAATCGGCAATGGTGCGCGCAACCTTTATAATACGCGTACGCGCGCGGGCGGACAGATGCAACGCCTCGAATGCAGTGCGCAAAACGTCCTCGCATTCGGCGGTAAGCCTGCAATATTTTTTAATCTGCCTTTCGCCCATGCTTGCGTTAACCTTTACGGCGGCGCCCTCGTCCTTAAACCGCTCCCGCTGGATTGCGCGCGCCATTTCAACGCGTTCCTTTACGGCAGAGCTCGGCTCCTCCTGACCTTCGCCCGTCAAATCGTCGTATTTTACTCCGTCCACCTCTACCTGCAAATCTATTCTGTCCAGAAGCGGGCCGGAAATTTTGTTTCTGTACTTATGTATCTGCGAGGGCGTGCAGGTGCAGGTAAGATATGCCGAGCCGTAGTTGCCGCAAGGGCAGGGGTTCATGCTTGCGCAAAGAATAAAATCCGCGGGAAAGGTAAGCGCCCCGCCCGACCTTGCAACGGTGATTATTTTATCCTCCAGCGGCTGACGCAGAGCTTCGAGAGTACTGCGGGAGTATTCGGGCAGCTCGTCCAGAAACAGCACGCCGTTATGCGCCTTTGAAATTTCGCCCGCGTGAATTTTTCCGCTGCCGCCACCGCACATGGAAACGGTTGTAGCAGTGTGGTGCGGGGTGCGGAATGGACGCAGATAGGCTATTCCCTCCTCAGAAAGCTCGCCCGAAACCGAGTGGATTTTAGTTACCTCCAACGCCTCCCCGAAGGTCATATCGGGCATTATGGTGGGAATGCACCGCGCAAGCAATGTTTTGCCCGTTCCGGGAGGGCCGGCAAGCAGAATATTGTGCCCGCCCGCAACGGCAATTTCAAGCGCGCGCTTGGCAACCCTTTGACCACGGACGTAGCTTAAATCGCAGTTATAGCTTCTTTCCTTACGGACGGCGGCAAACTCCCTTTTTTCAACGGGGTTGAAGGCGCGCACGCCCGTCAGCAGGTCTACCGTATCCCTTAAAGACGACAGCGCATACACGCGCGTGCCCTCGAGGTAGCTTGCCTCGTTGGCGTTGCCCGCGGGAACGATAAAGCGCGTAAAGCCCTTTGCCTTTGCGGAAATCAAAACGGGCATTATGCCCGTAACCGGCCGCAACGCCCCGTCAAGCGCAAGCTCGCCTAAAAAGACTATGCCGTTGGTGTCCGCCGTAAGCTGGTCGCTTGCCTTTAATATACTGATTGCAAGCGGCAAATCGAAATGCGAGCCGTCCTTTTTAATATCCGCGGGCGCGAGGTTTATTGTGATTTTGTTGACGGGAAAATACAGCGCGCTGTTTTTTATGGCGGATTCCACCCTGTCCTTGCTTTCCTTGACGGACGCGGAGGGCAGACCCACCAAATCATAGGAAACAACTCCCTTGTTTACGTCCGTTTCCACCTCTACGGGCACGCCCTCCAACCCGCACAGCGCAAAGCTTGTTATTTTCGAAAGCATTCCTCTCCCCCCATAGCTTGATTTTTAAGGCGGCAAGCCAACATAAAGCGGTTAAACGCACTTTAAAATATATATTTTCTGTTGGTTTTTGTCGAATTTTGGGTATAGCTTAAATAAACACAAGGGCTCCCGCTTTCGGCGGGAGCCCTTTTTTGATTTTTACTTTATTTCCGCAATCTTTGCAGCCTTGCCGGTCAAGCCGCGCAGGTAGTAAAGCTTTGCCCTTCTTACCTTGCCGCGTCTTACAACGGTTATCGATGCGATTTTGGGGGAATGTATGGGGAACGTTCTTTCAACGCCCACGCCGAAGGATAATCTTCTTACAGTGAAGTTCTCTCTTATTCCGCCGTGCTTTTTGGCGATTACAACGCCCTCGAAATTCTGAATTCTTTCCTTTGTGCCCTCGATGACCTTAAAGCCGACCTTAACGGTATCGCCCACGTTGAATACGGGCAGCTCCGTCTTCATGTTTTCCTTTTCTATGGCCTCTACTAAACCCTTCATTATATTTACCTCCATTCAAATACGACATTCTTGCACAATAAATATGCAGAGGACTGTCCGAAATCCTTCATATATTAACAAATAAAAAATTATATTGCAACCTTTTTTAAGGGGTGTGTCGCAATTTTCACAATTAAATTTTTGCCGCGCTTTTTCTGCAAGCGGCAAAGCAGCTTATATGATTTTGCTGTACCCGTAGGAGTTGACAAGCGCGTCCACCTTGACGCCCCGCTTGCACAGCGGGCAGTCCGCCGCGGCATAGGAAGAATAATCGGGAATGTCCTCCAACCCGAAGATTTTAACGACGGGCACGCGGCACTCGAACTCACCTCCGAAAACGGTCGCCGCGCCGACAGCCTCGCCGCCGTAATAGCTTATGCCCTCCACAACGCTCCTCACGTCCTTGCCCGTGGTGGCAGAGGCGGTAAGCAGAAGCACTCTTTTGCCCTTAACGAACGGCAGAAAATTATCGCGCAAAACCATTACCCCGTTATTTATTTCGGGCGTGATAACCGCAATGTTCTGGTTTTTATTGATGTGCGAATGCGCCAAATCTTCCGCCATAAACGCGCCGACCATCTTCATGCGGTCAAGCGTTATAATCGTATCCACGGGCGTGGACGAATATCTGTCCGCAAGCAGCTTTGCCGCCGCCTTTGCCGCGCCAAGCTGCGACTTTACCCCCGTCATATCCACGCAGTAATTGACGTGCGAATGCTTTGTGGCGAAGTGACCGCAAATAACCTTCACCGTCACCTCTCTGCTGGCCTTACAAATTAAATCGTATGCTCTTTTTTCCATTGTCTGCCCCCTTTATTTAATGCGCATAGCGCGAGCTGTCGCGGAATGCGTTTTCTATATGCTTTAACTGACCGCGGTAAATTTCGATAATATCGAAACGCACCGTGCAGCCGATTTCTCTGTTTGCAAAATAATACCTTGCCCCCATAATATACCGCCTTTGCCGCTGTTTTGTGACGGCCTGCGAGGGCGCGCCGAAATTATCGGTCAGCCTTGTTTTCACCTCTATAAACGCCGTCACTTCACCCTTGCGCGCTATTATGTCAACCTCTCCGAACGGGCTTTTGAAGTTCTTTTCAAGAATTTTCCAGCCGTGCAGACGCAAGTAGCGCCGCGCCTGCGCTTCGCCCTTTGCGCCGAGCCGCTTGTTGTGCATATTATCGGCTGATAAATCGCCGCCGTTTTGCGGACGAGGGGTTTTTATTGCCATTTTTTCGTAAAGCTCCTGCGGTGAATTTCGCACAGTCCCCGTTGCTTTATGGCGGAAATATGCTCCGCCGTGCCGTAGCCCTTGTTTTTTTCAAAGCCGTATTCGGGGAACCGCGCGGCATATTCGTCCATTAATTTATCACGGCAGACCTTTGCAATAATTGACGCCGCGCCTATCGAATAGCTGAGCCCGTCCCCCTTTACAATGCTTTGCTGTGGCACGGATATGTCCAGCGTCATATTTCCGTCAGTCATAACGAAATCTGGCGCGACAGAAAGGCTTTCGATTGCATTTTTCATGCAAAGCTTAGTCGCCTCCAAAATATTGATTTCGTCTATCGTTTGCGGTTCAACGCGGCATATTGCATAGGCAACTGCCCTTTGCTTAATGCTTTGCGCAAGCTGTTCGCGCCGCCTTGCAGACAGCCTTTTGCTGTCGTCCACGCCGTCGATTATATTGTCAAGCGGCATAATTACAGCCGCGCAAACCACGGGCCCCGCCAACGGGCCGCGGCCTACCTCGTCCACGCCGCATATGTATTTACGGCCCTGCGCCGCCAGCTGTCTTTCGTAAAAAAGCTTGTCCATATCCGTTAAAAGCCGAAATTTTCCATATCGCTTGCAGTATCCAGAGTTATTCTGCCAAGCTTGCCTTTTCTGAAATCGTCTATTACCGCACGCTCGCCGCGCTCGTAATCGTAATCGCCGCCACGCAACAAAAAGCCGCGTTTTTTGCACACGCTTTCAAGCATTTCAAGCGGCGTACCGTCCGAAACGCCATACCGCTCTTTAAGGCGCGAGGGGTATTTTTCGGAAAGCTCCTTCAATAATTCAAGCGCAACGTCGTCCAAATCTAAAATATCGTCGTTTATACTGCCGACATACGCAAGGCGCATTGCAAGCTGCTGGTTTTCAAACGCGGGCGGCATTGTGCCGGGGGTATCCAACAGCTCGAACCCCTCGCAGCGTATCCACTGCTTGCCGCGCGTTACGCCCGCCTTGTCGCCCGTTTCGGCGCGGCGGCTGCCCGCAAGCAGATTGATAAGCGTGCTTTTGCCCGTATTGGGTACGCCTGCAATCATAAAGCGGAAAACCTTTGTCTGCCCCTTTAAGGCGGCGCGCTCGCGCTTTTCGGCAACAAGCTTTTCGATTGCCCCCGATATATCCCGCCGCGAACCGCTGTTCACGGCGTTTATTTTTATTGCGGCGGCGCCCTTATCCCTGATTTTTTTCAGAAGAATATCCGCCCGCTCGTCCGCAAGGTCGCCCTTGTTAAGAACGTATAAAACAGGCTTTGCGCCCGCAAGCCTTTTCAGCTTTGGGTTGAATGAAGCGGCGGGACAGCGCGCGTCCAGCACAAAAACAACCCCGTCCACCATGGAAAGGTGCTTTTCCATCATTCTCATTGCCGCGGTCATATGACCGGGGAACCACTGAATAGTTTTCATAAAATTATTTCGCTCATTAATTGTCAATTACTGCTTCAAATCGGGGCGGCGGGTGCGCGTAAGCCGTTCGCTTTCCGCCCTGCGCCAATCATCGATTTTTTTATGGTCGCCCGATAAAAGCACCTCGGGCACCTTCAAGCCCTTATATTCTGCGGGGCGGGTGTACTGCGGATATTCCAGAGCGCCGTTGGCAAAGCTTTCGTCCACAAGCGAGCCCTGCGCAATCACCCCGTCCACATACCTTGCAACGCAGTCGCAGACGACCATTGCGGGAAGCTCGCCGCCCGTTAAAACATAGTCGCCTATCGAAACCTCTTCATCGATATACAAATCTATCACGCGCTGGTCAACGCCCTCGTAATGCCCGCACAGCAAAACAATGTGCCCGTACTGCAAAAGCTGAAACACCTTGTCCTGCCTGAGCGTTTCGCCCTTGGGCGAAAGGTAAATTCTGTGCGCCTTGTGCTCGGGGTCAACAGCTTCTATTGCAGAGCCTATGGGCTGAGGCATCATAACCATGCCCGCGCCGCCGCCGAACGGATAGTCATCGCACTTAAAATGCTTGTTGTCGGCAAAATCGCGGATATTTACAATGTCTATTTCTATTTTCCCCGCCTCTACAGCTCTGCCCGTTATGCTTGAAAACAGCGGGGCGAACATTTCGGGAAAAAGCGTAAGCACCGTGATTTTCACAGAGAAACTTCCTTAAATCTTTTCTTATTGACTGTAATGCGCTTGCTTTCAACGTCAACGCTTTCGATAACGCCGTCCGCCGCGGCAAAGCTGACCTCGCCCTTGGGCGTTTTCAGCGTGTACACGTCCGTTTTTGCGGGAGTGACGGAAACAACCGTGCCTATCTGCTCTCCGTTGGCAGTCACCACCTCGCAGTCGGTCAAGTCGGCAATATAATAGCGGCCGTCGGGCGGCTCGGGAAGCTCGCTGCGGAACACCTCTATTTCTTTTCCGCGCAAAAGCTCGGCGGCGTTTCTGTCCGCAATGCCGCGTAACACGGTATAGGCAAACTCTCCCTGCGCGCGCACGGACATAACGGCGTACTCCTCCCCGCCGATAAGCACGCGGTTAAAGCTTTTCAGCTCCTCTGCGCTGTCCAAAAAGACCTTCACCTTTACCTCGCCGCGGATACCCTGCGGCTTTAAAACCGAGCCTATACTTATTTTCTGTTCCATAATTTTTATTTTTATATGCAAAATAAGCCGAGCGGCTTGCGTTCGGCTTTTTTGTCTGACAAAAAAACTAAGCTTTTTCCTTAATTTCCACAACGTAGCGCTTGCTGTCGCGGGGCGTGGAAGCGCTTACAAGCGTCCTTAAAGCCTTGGCAATTTTGCCTTGCTTGCCGATAACCTTGCCCATATCGCTTGCATTCAAAAGCACCGTTACCTCTATAACGTTCTCCTTTTCTTCTACAAGGTATTCGATTTCGTTCTTCTTTTCGGCAAAGCTTTCAACAACGTACTTAATAAGCGTCTGAACGTTATTAACCATATTTTTTGCTCCCTCGGGGGCGGAAACTTCGGGATATGTGCCCCCCAATCTGTAAATTTAAGCTGTTTAAAGCGTTAAGTTTAAACCTTAGAGATGCGGTGCAATGCAAGGCGCGGGGATATTTTACGAAGGCGAGCGTACTTTGCGTACGCGACCCGAGAAAATATTCACGCAACACAGCAGTGTGCCGTATATATAAGGTTTTTAATCAGTCTTTTTTCTTTTTCTTATCGTTGGTCTTGGGCGCGGAAGGCTTGCTGCTCTTTTCCATTGCGCCGACTGCTACAAGATAGCTTTTTACCGTCTCGGTGGGCTGAACGCCGTTTGCGAGCCACTTCTTGGCTTTTTCAACGTCGATATTGATTTCCGCGGGCACCTTTACGGGGTTAACGTAACCGATTTTGTCGATATACTCGCCCGAGCGCGCCTTGCGCGAATCGATAACAACCACACGGTAAAAGGGGCTTTTTTTGTCGCCCATTCTCGTAAGTCTCATTTTAACTGCCATTTTTTTATTCTCCTGTTTATATAAAAATTTTTATTTATTTAAAGCATATATGGGGGTTAACCGCTAAAAGGGCAACCGTCTTTTGCCGCTTTTAAGCTGCTTCATAAGCTGTTTTGTCTGGTCGAACTGCTTTAAAAGCTGGTTGACCTCCTGCACGCTGGTGCCCGAGCCCGCCGCAATTCTCTTTTTCCTCGAAGAGTTGATAATCGCCGGCTCTGTCCGCTCGCGTTTAGTCATTGACAGAATTATCGCCCTTGTGCGCTCTATACGGCTTTCGTCTATATCCTCTGCCTTTACCTTAGAGCCGCCCGGCATCATTGCAAGCAACGCCTGCGCACCGCCCATCTTTTTCATGCTTTCAAACTGCGTTAAATAGTCCTCCAGCGTAAAGCTGTTTTCAAGCATCTTCTTCTGCATGGATTTAGCTTGCTCTTCGGTGACGGCCTCCTGCGCCCTTTCAATAAGTGTCAGAACGTCGCCCATGCCCAAAATACGCGAAGCCATTCTGTCGGGATAGAAGGGCTCTAAATCGGTCAGCTTTTCGCCTACGCCGATAAATTTTATGGGCTTGCCTGTAACCGCCTTTATAGAAAGGCACGCGCCGCCGCGGGTATCGCCGTCAAGCTTGGTCAAAATTACGCCCGTAACCTCTAACCGCTCGTTAAAGGTTTTTGCAACGTTCACGGCAACCTGACCCATCATACTGTCAACGGTTAGCAGAATTTCGCTTACGTCAACGGTATTTTTAATATTTTCAAGCTCCTGCATCAGCGGCTCGTCGATTTCAAGTCTGCCCGCAGTATCTATAATCACTGTGTCGAAGCCCATAGAGCGCGCGTGCTCCACGGCTTCCTTAGCGGTTTTAACGGGGCTTTGAGCGCCCTTTTCAAACACCTCCGCGCCCGCGTTTTTGCCGACTACTTTAAGCTGGTTAATCGCCGCGGGACGGTAAATATCGCAACCGACCAACAGCGGCTTTTTGCCGTTCTTTTTCAAATTAACGGCAAGCTTTCCGCAAAGCGTGGTCTTGCCCGCGCCCTGCAATCCGCACATCATAATTACGGTAGGCGGCTTGGGCGCGACCGTAAGCTTTTGGTTTGTAGAGCCCATCAAAGCGATAAGCTCGTCGTTGACAATCTTAATAACCTGTTGGGCGGGGTTAAGGCTCTTTAAAATTTCCTGCCCGACCGCCTTTTCGGATACGTCCGCGCAGAATTTTTTTGCAACCTGAATATTTACGTCCGCCTCTAACAGCGCCACGCGCACCTCGCGCATTGCCGTCTTAATTTCCAGCTCGGTAAGCCGTCCGCGCTTGGTCAGCTTTGAAAATATATGATTTAATCTCTCCGAAAGGGAGGAAAATGCACCCATTATTTATTCCTTAATTAATTATTGCCCTCGGCAATCTGCTTTGAATAATCTTTCTTCAAAATTTGAATAAGCCGTTCTATATCTTCCGTAAATTCGGGGTGAGCCGTTTTAAATTCCTCCGCCCACCTTACCGCGTCAGTCGTCTGAAAAGAAGTTTTAAGACCGCTTTCGGCGTTAATTTCCGCAAAGTTAAGCTTTTGCTCGTATTCTTCAAGCTGCTTCTGACAGTTTTTCAGACATTCGGACACAGCCTGACGGGTTATCCCCTTTTCATCGGCTATTTCCGAAACAGTCAAATCGAGATTGAAGTATAAATTTGTAAGCTCCTGCTGGGTGGGCGTTAACAGCCCGTTATAAATATCCCACAGCCGCATAAAAGAAATTTTGTTCATAAACTGTAAAGCAATTCAGCTTGACAATATAATAACACCGCAAAAAAAATCTGTCAAGCATTTTTTCTTGACAGATATATTTAAATTAACGCCTATCCTCCGCCTTCTCCTCCCAGAATTCGCACCCGCAGACAAACGGAAAGCCCGCGCTGTCCTTGCTTGTAAGCACCCGCCGACGGCAATGCCCGTAGTCTATCGCCTCGAACGCGGTTTTGCCTTTTATATAATATTGAAGAAAATGCGCGCAATTAAAACAACTGCTGTTTTTTATTAAATCTTCTGCCATAATACCCTTGATATCCTTTTTTAGGATATTTACATTATACTGTTTCAGTATACTTAATGTCAAGATGTTTTTCAGGAAAAATTTAATGAGATTAAGATATTTGCGGCAACAAAAGCAAATTTCACAGCTGAAGCTTGCCATGGATTTAAACATGAACCAAAACAGCATAAGCCGCTATGAAACGGGAGAGTATCAGGCTGATTACGAAACCTTGATAAAGCTTGCAGATTATTTTAACGTTTCAATTGATTATCTGCTTGAAAGAACAGATAATCCAAAGTTAAACAAATAAATTTTACATATGTACGGTCAAAGGATAAAAGAAATACGGCAGGAAAAAGGACTTACACAAGCTCAGCTTGCCGAAATGCTTACAACCACGCAAAGCACGATAGGCAAATACGAGCGTGAAGAAATTCAGCTTACTGTTGATACAATTCTAAAAATATGTAAGCTGTTCGAGGTTTCGGCAGATTATCTGCTTGGACTTGAAGATTAAACTATTATGATACTTAAAGACAGATTAAAGGAATTGCGCATTGAAAGGGGCTTAAAGCAAAAGGACGTTGCCGACGCGTTGGAAATTTCGGTAAGCTGTTACGGCGGTTACGAGCAAGGCTATCGCGAGCCCGATTTAAAAACGCTTATAAAAATCTGCAAGCTGTTTGAAACGTCCTCCGACTTTTTATTAGGCTTATCCGATTATTAATATGTTTTTAACAAAATTCTTTATTTTTTAACAAAGCGCGCGCGCGTTCAAACAAAAAATATTTTAATTTGACAGAAACTGACCGTTATGATAAAATTCACTCGGTTAGTTTAATCGATAACTGTGGGAAGAGTGAAGTTTTATGTGTAAAGAAATCAACGGCGTCGCATACGACACCGCAACATCTACGATAGATAAAAAATTCACCTACGGTGCCCCCGGCGACCCTTGCGGCTATGAAGAGACCTTATATATAACGAGCGACGGCAGATATTTTATCTACACCTACGGCGGAAAAAAATCGAAGTACCCCGAAGAGAACGTAACCCCTATCGAGCGGGACGACGTTAAAAGCTGGATACTTTCGCACTGATTTACAAAAAATTATTTATACGGACAAAATAACAAACCCTGCGCCTATACGTCGGTGCAGGGTAGCTTTTTATTTAATTTTGATTTGGAAATCGCCTCCGCACGGTTACCATAAGGCCAATCGGCTTAAAAACCGTGCAGCAGGTATTGCGCCATACCTTCTGCGTATCAATCAACCGTCTGTCGGAATCAGATTTCCCCCGTAAAGTTGTACATCGGAGTTTACCTTCCTTGTCCTTCAATCGTTTTGGCGTAAAATAAAATCATCTTACTTTACCTCCCAAACAGTTTCCCTTTAATTTTTGCCCTCTATCATACAGAAACGGCCGCCGCATCCTTCCGCGGCCTTAAAATTGAACCTTGACCCGCTTTCGCGGCTACTTATATTTCATATAGCTTACCTCATGGATTAATGTTGGTACCTAACATTTTGTGTAAGTTATTTTCTTTTCTGATTTCATTATAGCATAGTTGAGCGGTTTGTCAACCCCTTTTTTTAAATTTCTTGTAATTTTCATATATTTACCATAAACCGCCGCGCGCAAATTTTTAGCAAAAGCCGCGCAAATTCATTTACATTATTTTAAATTCGTCATATAATACAGTGCTGTATGGGTAATTTTTTGTTGGCCTTCGAGGGCTTTAAGGGCAACACCGCAATAGGGTTTGTGGCGGTGCTTGCAATAATACTTTTTGCAACCAAATTTTTCGGGATACTGTTCAGGCGCATAGGTCTGCCTCAGGTTCTCGGCTACATAATCGCGGGCATACTCGTTGGCCCGTCCATTTTCGGCGAGCTGTTTTATAAATGGTTCGGCGGCGGCTTCTGCTTTATCGGCTTCGAGGACGGCGGGTATATTTCTCTGCTGTCCCTACCCAAAGAAAACGCGCTTGAAATTTTCGCAAAAATAGGCGTGCTTTTGCTTATGTTTTCAACGGGGCTGGAAACTAATTTAAAGGAGCTTAAAAGCACGGGACTTGCCGCGGTTTTAATGGCTACCGCGGGCGTTGCCGTACCGCTGTTGCTGGGCTTTTTAATATCCCTGCCCTTCGGCAATATCGGGCTTGGCTTTTCCGACCAGACAAGAATTTTCCGCGGAATTTTTATCGGAACCATACTGACCGCAACAAGCGTTGCAATCACCGTTTCGGTTTTAAAGGAGCTTGGTAAAATAAACACCAAGCTTGGCACAACTATTATTTCCGCCGCGATTATTGACGACGTTATCGGCATTGTTCTGCTTTCGGTAGTAACGGGCATTGCAAAGGGCAAGGCGGGCATTGCAGAAAACGCAAACGGCTTCGAGGCGTTTAAATCGACCATATACGGCACGGTAATTATGATTGTGTGCTTTTTTGTGTTTGCCGTGCTTGCGGGCTTTGTAATATCAAAGCTGTTTAAATGGATGGATAAGCGCTGGCCCACGCACCACCGCATACCCATATTTGCAATGGCGGTCTGCTTTGGCTATAGCTGGATTGCGGAAGAGATTTTCGGCGTTGCAGACATAACGGGCGCCTTTCTTGCCGGCGTGGTGCTGTCTACGGATATACGCGCAAGCCGCTATACCGACCGTCAGGTAGAGGTGGACACCTACACCGTTTTTGCCCCCGCGTTTTTTGCGAATATAGGTATTTCCAGCATATCCTTTGCCAAGCTCGACCCGCGCATTCTGCTGTTTGCACTGCTTGCCGTGCTGCTGGGGCTTATAGGCAAAATAGTCGGCTGCGGCGCAATATGCAAGGCGTTTAAATACAGCTGGCGCGAGAGCGCAATAGGCGGCGTTGGCATGATGGCGCGCGGCGAGGTTGCGCTGATTGTCACCTCTGCGGTAATCAACACCGAAACGCTGGGCGAGTATGCGCTGTCGCCAGATTTTATGATTATGACGGTACTGCTTATACTTGTGTCGTCCATTCTTACGCCCGTATTGTTAAAAGTGTTATACGGCAAAGAAAAGCCGAACGCCATACCTCCCGTTGAACCGCCGACTGCACCAACGGAAATGCCTAAATCAGCAGAGCCTCCCGCACAAACAATTGAAAATTAATTGAACGGCGCGCCCGAAAAATTTCGGGCGCGCCGCATTTTTATGTATTCAGTTAAGCACAACGTCCTTTAAGCTTTCGTACCTTTCCGCCGCTATCCGCGCAAGCTCCGCCGTATCGAACGCGCCCGAGAACGCCTCGTCGGACAGCGCCTTTGCCGTAAAAACAGCCTCTACGGGGAATTTGAGATTTTTTATTTCCGACAGAATTTTTCCGCTCTGACGGGTGCCCATAAAATCGCCGCCGCCGCGCAGCTTTAAGTCTGCCTCTGCAATCTCGAAGCCGTCCGTGCTGTTTTTTATCACGTTCAGCCGCTCGCGCGCTTCCGCGGTATCCGCGCCCATAAGCAAAAAGCAATAGCTTTTTTTATCGCCGCGCCCCACGCGTCCGCGCAGCTGGTGCAGCTGGGAAAGCCCGAACCTTTCTGCATTGTAAATAATCATCGTCGTCGCGTTCGGCACGTCCACGCCCACCTCGATAACCGTTGTGGAAACAAGGCAGTCGTATTCTCTGTTTTTAAACGCCTGCATAATCCCGTTCTTCTGCTTGTCCTTCATTTTGCCGTGCAAAAGCGCAATTCTTACCCTCGGCATTTTCGCCCTTAAATCCTCGAAAAGCTCCGTCACAGACATAACGGTGCCCTCGTCGTCGCCCTCGATTTTGGGGCATACGAAATAGGTCTGATTTCCCTCCCGCGCCTGCTCGGAAATGTATTTATACATATCGTTATACTTGCGCTCGGGAATAATTGCCGTGGATATATCCTGCCGTGAACGCGGTTTATCCTTGATTGTAGCCACGTCCAAATCGCCGTAAAATATAAGCGAAAGAGTGCGCGGAATAGGCGTTGCGGACATTATAAGCACATCGCAGCAGTCACCCTTTTCCGACAGCGACGAGCGTTGAGCCACGCCGAAGCGGTGCTGTTCGTCACAAACCGCAAACGCAAGCCGTGCAAACTGCACGTCGCCCTGAATGACGGCATGCGTGCCGCAAAGTATACTGCATTTGCCGCTTGCAACGGCTTTTTTAATCTCCCGCTTTTCCGCCGCGGGGGTAGAGCCCGTCAGCACCGCGCTTTCGTAATCGGGGAAATACCTCTTCAAAAGCTCGCCGTTCTGACGCGCCAAGACCTCGGTAGGGGCAAGCATAACAGCCTGATAGCCCGATTTGACCGCCATATATATGCCCGCGAACGCAACCGCCGTCTTTCCGCTGCCCACGTCGCCCTGCAAAAGCATATTCATTTTATGCGGCGAATGCACGCAGTCGAAAATTGTGCCGACAGCCGACTTCTGCCCCTCGGTAAATTCGAATTGATAGCGGGATATGAAGGAGTTAACGTCCTCCCGCGTGACCGTATACGCGTTAAGCCGCGCCTCCTCGCGCCCGCCCTTTATCACCTTGAAGGCGGAAATCAGCAGAAAATACTCCTCTATCGCAATGCGCTCGGAGCCTTGCTTTATATCCTCGCGGCTCTGCGGACAATGCAATTTATAATGCGCCTCCGCAAGCGGCATAAGCTTATACTTTTTTTGAATTGGTGCGGGAATATGGCTTAACAACGGCACTTTTTTAAGCGACTGCCTTACCGCCGTGCGCACTATTCCCTGCGTTAAACTGCCCGAAAGCGAGTATACGGGAATAAACCCTTTCAGCACCGAATTTCTGTCCGCGCGCTCGATTTGCGGGTTTACCATCTGACAGCCGAAGCCGTATTTGTTCTGCACTCTGCCGTAAAAAAGGTACTCGCCCCTGTCAACCTTGGTCGCCATATACATCTGGTTAAACCAGATTGCGGTGAACATACAGCCGTTCTGCTGGCACAGCGCCTTTACGAACGGACGGCGGGCATAGCGGTTTACCTCTACGTTCAAAACCTCGCACAGCGTTAAAATTACGTCGTTGTGATACGCGTCCTTAAGCATTGTAACGCAGCTTAAATCGAGGTAATCGCGCGGGTAATGGCGCACAAGCTGCTCGCAGCTGTAAATATTCAGTTTATTGAAGTCCTTTTCCCGCTTTTCGGAAACGAACCTTAAAGACGTCAACTGCATATTTGTAAATTAATAGGGAAGACGCCTGTCTTCCCCTTTTGTTTTTTATATTTCGGTTAAATTTACTCCAAGGATACCATATAATAATACACTGGCTGTCCGCCGAAGTGGAAATCGACGTCGCAGTCGGGGTACTCCTCCGCAAGCTTTTCCGAAAGCGCCTGCGCGTCCTCCTCCGTCACTTCCTTGCCGTAATAAAGCGTTATCATTTCGTGCTCGTCGTTTTTAAGCGCCTTTACAAGCTTCAACGTGGTTTCGTCTATATTCTCGCCCTTGGCAAGAATACGCTTGTTGTCAAGCCCGATTATGTCGCCCTCTTTAAGCTTAAAGCCGTTCATGGTCGTATTTCTTACCGCGTAGGTAACCTGACCGGAGGAAACGTTATCTATTGCGTGGGTCATATTCGTCTTGTTTTCGGGCACGGACGCGTCCGCATTAAACTGCAACGCCGCCGCAAAGCCCTGCGGTACGTTTTTGGTGGGAATAACGTGTATAGTGCGGTTAGTCACAAGCGCCTTGGCCTGCTCTGCCGCAAGTATTACGTTGCTGTTGTTGGGGAATACGAAAACGTTGCTTGCGTTTATCTTCTGAACGGCGTCCGCAATATCCTGAGCAGACGGGTTCATGGTCTGACCGCCCTCTATTACTCTGTCGCAAAGCAAGTCCTTGAAAATTTCTTCAAGTCCGCTGCCCGCGCAGATTGCAAGCATGCCCATTTCCTTCTTTTCCGCCTCTAATTTGGCTTTAAGGGCGCGGTTTTCTTCGAGCATGTTTTCTATTTTTATTCTGTCAAGCTCGCCAAGCTCCAACGCATAGCTAAGCGCAACGCCGGGGGTGTTGGTGTGAACGTGCACCTTAACAAGCTCCAAATCGCCTATACAGATTACGCTGTCGCCTATTTGCATAAGCTTCTCTTTAAGCCTGTCGATGTCCGCAAGGGTGGTTATCTGTTTTAAATTGATTACGAAAAATTCCGTGCAGTAGGCAAACTCTATATCGCCCAAATCGAGGTTGATAATGTCCGAATTATCGCCGAAAACGTCG
Organism: uncultured Christensenella sp.; assembly: GCA_910587015.1. Lineage (GTDB taxonomy): Bacteria > Bacillota > Clostridia > Christensenellales > Borkfalkiaceae > Coproplasma. The sequence continues at coordinate 50,648 of CAJUME010000014.1, read as the reverse complement.
TCCTCGCTCTTGTTGCTGTCCATCGCTTCGGTAGGAATTTCCTCGAGGTCGGTATCCTCGCCGGAAATTGCCGCAAGAAAACCGCGCATAATGGTCATTAAGCCAACGCCGCCGCTGTCCACAACGCCCGCCTTCTTTAAAACGGGCAGCAGCTCGGGCGTGCGCGCAAGCGCTTCGTCGCCCACCTCGATAAGCGCGGTAAGGTAGTCCACAAAGTCCTTATGCTTGCTTGCAAGCTTTGCCGCCGCCTCGCTCATGCAGCGTACTACCGTTAAAATCGTGCCTTCCTTGGGAATGGAAACGGCGCTGTAAGCAACCTTTGTGCCCGCCTCCATCGCCTTTGCGAAGGTCTTTGTATCGAAGCTGTCCTTTGTTTCCTTAATAACCGAGCAAATTCCGCGGAAAATCTGAGAGGATATAACGCCCGAATTTCCGCGCGCGCCCTTCAACGCGCCCTTTGACACCGCGTCGCAGATTTCCTGAAAGCGGTTTGAAGAGCATGCGTTCATCTCTCTTACCGCCGATTGAAGTGTAAGCGACATATTTGTGCCCGTGTCGCCGTCGGGAACGGGAAAGACGTTCAAAGCGTCAACTTTAGCTCTGTTTATTTCAAGCATTCTCGCACCGGAAAGAACCATTTTGCGAAACTCGGTGCTGTTTATCGTTTTCTGCATAATACTCCTGAAATTATGTGTGTACAAAAATAATTTGGTGTGTTCTGGTTTTTTTGCAAACAAAAAGTAAAGCCGCCCCGCAAAAGCACGGTTTTACAGCTTTACTCCGATAATATTCACGTCCACGGTGTCAACAATCATTCCCGTGAAGCGCTCTACCTTGTATTTAACGCCCTCTTTAAGCGATTCGGCAACGGCGTTTATCGAAACCCCGTATTTTATAACCACGTTAATATCGATAAAAATTCTGTCGCCGGAGGTAACAACCTTAACCCCGCGCCCGTCGGGCTGCTTTTTAAGAAGCTCGGAAAGGGAATCGGTAAGCGAACGGGAGGCCGTATCGACTATACCGTAGCATTCCAGCGCAGCGTTTTTAGCCACCTTTGCGATGGCTTGGTCGGATATTGAAATTTTTCCGTACACGTTGCTTGTATTTACCGACATTTTCTGCTCCTTATACGCAAAATATTTTAAACTATTTTATTTCAATTTGCAAGTGTTTCCCGACAAATATCTTAATTTCGTTGTATTGAAATAAAAGCCGCTTTAAATTATTTTGTAAAATACTCAAAAAAATAAAACTTAGGCAGCGTTTTTGATTGATTTTTTTTAAAATGCGTGTTATATTATTCAAGGTCGATTTTATGCGACCTTATTTTTAACCTTAAGAATTTTACCCCACGGAGGTGCTATAAATTATGTCAAGAGTTTGCAGCGTATGCGGAAAAGGTCAGACTACGGGCAACAACGTAAGCCACTCGAAAAGAAGAACCAGAAGAACCTTCAAAGCCAACGTTCAGAAGGTTTCTTACGTTGAAAACGGCAAGACGGTTACGGGATATGTTTGTACGCGTTGCCTTAAATCCGTTGAAAGAGCGTAAGGCTTTTTCATTTTGAATTGAAGCATTAAAAAGACAGCCGTCGGCGCATAGTTTTGCGCCGACGGCTTTATTTATGCCTTATTATAAATTGCATTGAAGTGCTTTTCCGCCTCAATCAGGTCGGAATTATCGAACGGCGTAGAAACCTGCTTGTCCTTGTACTCTTTATTGTCTATCTCTATTGCCGCCCATTGCTCTTCGCCGCCCTCGAAATACACATTTTTAAGCGCGCCGTCATGGTGGAAAGCATGTCCGTAATACAGCTTACCGTCGCTGAACTTCGCGCCCTCGATTGCTTTAAGCGTCTGCGGCAGATAAACGTCCTCCAACGCAAGGCAATACCCGAACACCCCCGCATACAGCGTTTCCACCCTCGCGTTTACAACTGCAAGCTTCAACCTCTCGCAGGAATGGAACGCGCCGTAGCCTATGCCCATATAGGTAACCGTCAGCAGCTTGCCGTCCTCGTCCTTCTTCTGCTCTCCGTTTTCGTCAAGGTCGGGCACGGTTTCGTCGTGGACGCTTACGGGAATAACAATTTCTTCCAAGCCCGTCTGATAAAATGCGCGGTAGCCTATTCTTTCAAGCACTTCGGGCAGCTCGACCGAGCTAAGCGAAGCACACCCCATAAACGCCATAGGATAAATCAGCTTAACCGTTTCGGGAATATTCACGCTTTTAAGGTTTTCGCATGCGGCAAAGGCGCCGTTCATAATTGCCTCTACCTTCCGTCCTCAAAAACAACCTCTCTCAGGTTGGCGCAGTACATAAATGCGGAAATCCCCACGCTTTTAACCGATTTGGGTATGGTTATTTTGGAAATATTTGTGCTTGCAAAGCCCTGATTTGCAATAGCCGTCACGGGGAAAGCGCTGTCGCCCTCGCCGTAAACCGCGGGAATAACAACCTCGCCGCCGAGGGCGCCCGCAAAGCCCGTCACCTTCACCGTGTAAGAGGCGTTGTCCTCGTTGAGGGTGTACTTAATACCCGCCTTACAGCCCGAAAGAAAGGGCACGCACGATATAAGCATTAAAGCCGCGACAACCGCGGCAACTATTCTCTTTCTCATTTTTCACCGTTACAATAAAAATGTATAAAAATTTTATCATACCGCCGCAAAAAATGCAAGTGAAATATTTTGAATTAATTAACGATAGCACAGTACTAAGCTATGGCTTAGTATATTTATCTGAAAGTAGTCTATCATATTTTTTATGAAAAACAAAGCGGTTTTGCAAAATTTTTTATTAATTTCTGCCGTAGCCAAAAGAATTGACGAGCTTTTAAAGAAAAATAATCTTACGCATTACAAGCTGTCTAAGCTTGCGGGCGTTGCAGAGCCTACTATAAGCGGAATTCGCCGTCAGCGCAATAAAACCGTCAGCTTGAACGTAGTTTATGCTATTGCAGAGGGCTTTGGCATGAGCTTGTCGGAATTTTTCGACGCCGAATATTTCAACACCGTAACGGAATAAATTTATGAAAAATTTATTTGCGGAAAGGCTTTCAAACCTTTTAAAAGAGCATAATTTATCAAAGCGTGCGCTGGCAGACAAGCTGGGAATATCCGCCACAAGCATTTCCGACTGGACAAACGGTAAAATTCAGCCGACAGCCGAAAATATTTATATTGTAGCCAAATATTTCTGCGTAAGCGCGGACTATCTTTTGGGGTTAGAGGACGAAGCAGGTTCAAAAATTTATTAAAAAGCAAGCCGCCCGCGGGATTTTAAGTCCGCGGGCGGCAAAATTATATTGTAACGTTATTTTAAGCCAGCCCGTCAAGCTCGTCAAGGCTTAAATCGAAGCTTTCTATAAATGTCTGAAAAAAGTACTCAACCTCGGGCATCTTGCGCGAAAGCAAATCCTTTTTAATGGACTTTTCCGCCTTGGCAAATTCCTTGTTTCCGCAACGCAGCTCTTCAAGGCACTTCACATACGCGGCAAGGCGGTCTGCCGCCTTCATAAGCGAATACTCATAACAAGCCGTATCGGGCTTTATGCACGGCTCGAACTCGCCGCGCAGCTCTGGCGGAATTGTTCCCAAAAGCTTATTGCAAGCCTCGTCCTCCAAATCCTTATACGCGCCCAGAATGGATTTGTTGAAGTATTTTATGGGCGTGGGCATATCGCCCGTCATAACCTCGCTGCACTCGTGATACACCGCATACAGCGCCGCCTTTGCGGGGTCTGCGGTTCCGCCGTAAATTTTATTGTTTATCACCGCCAGCGCGTGCGCAAGCATCGCCACCTGCTGAGAGTGCTCCATAATATTCTCGTCCCGTACCGAGCGCATAAGCTGCCAGCGCTTGATGTACTTCATTCTGTCCATAAAAGCAAAAAAATCGTATCCCATAGCTTTATCCGTAGTTTTTTTTAATATTATAAAGCCTTTTTGTAAAAATTTCAACGCTTTGCGGTTGACAATATTCATATTTTGAGTTTATAATTTAACCATAAAAATTTAATATACCGTCGGGGGTGTCCGCAAATTTTTTATGCGGGCTGAGATTATACCCTTTGAATCGGCAACGTAATGGTTGAGCGATAGTACAAAGAGATTTTTTTCGTTGTTCCCGAAATTTTTTTCGCGGAGCAATTTTTTATTTTCGGCGGTAGAAGGAGCTTTAAAATGCTGTCATTTTCACTATTGGAGGTCTCTAAAAAGACTACCAACATTGTGACGTGGGTTTCAATCGGCGCGATTGCGTTGCTTGTAATCATTCTCGCCGCAACCTGCATAAAGGGCAAAAAATTTTCTTCCAACGAAATTGCCTATGCGGGCGTTTGCCTTGCCGCGTCGTTCGCGCTGTCGTTTATCAAGTTCTCGCCGGTGCAGTTCGGCGGCTCGATAACGCTTGCAAGCTTTGTGCCGCTTCTGGTCTACGCCTATAAATTCGGACCGGTAAAGGGAACGCTTGCGGGCGTAATTTTAGGACTTTTCAACTTTATTTCGGGCCCGTATATGCTTACGCCGCTTACCTTTATTCTCGATTATATCCTTGCCTTCGCAAGCATAGGAATTATGGGCTTTGCGCCTAAATTCGGCAGGCTTCCGTCTGCGGCAAAGGTATCAATCGGCACCGTTCTGGTATTTACCGCAAGGTTCATATTTCACCTTGTTTCCGGCTTTATATATTTTGCCGAGGGCGCAATATGGGTTACCCTGCCGGAAAGCGTGCTTGCGAATATGTTTTTGTATTCCTTCGTATACCAGTGCGTATATCTGCCCGCAGACTGCATTCTGTGCGTTGTTGTGCTTATCGTGCTTGCAAAGACCAACACGCTTGACAAGCTGTTAAAGCTTATGCAAAAAAAGCAGAAGCCCGCCGAAAGCAACGAAACAACCAAGCCCGAGGCTTAACGGCTTATACAAAACGCGGCGGACGGCTTTACGCCGTCCGCCGCGTTATTTTATTAAACAATGCTAACAATGCACAAACTGCAAAATATCCACCAAAACGGCAAAGCCGAGAATAAGCACAAACCCCGCCGCATGTATAATTGCCTCTACCTTCCTCGGCACGGGCTTGCGGAATACCCACTCGATTAGGCAGAAAATCACCTTGCTTCCGTCCAGCGCGGGAATGGGCAAAAGATTGAATACCGCCAGATTGACCCCTATATATGCCGCGATATTGAAGAAGCTTTGCAAGCTTTGCGTAGCCAGCTGCGAGGTCAGCTTTATCGTAGTCACGGGCCCGCCTACGGCCGAAAGACTTAAATGCCCCGTCAGCAGCTCCCCCAGAACCTTAAAAATCGTGCCCGCTATACGGAAGGAATATAAAAAGGAATGCCCTATCGTCGTAAAAAAGCCGAAGCGGTAATTGACCGCCGACATATAATAGCGGCCCTCCTCGTTCTTTAAAATGCCAAGCGCGTCAAAGGCGTCGTACGCCTGCTCGGTATTTTCGAAATTGCAGTCGGTTCGCAGCTTAACCTTAACGGTCTGCTCTCCGCCGTCGCGAAACACGCGAACATCAACCATATCCCCGCTCCTTTTGCCGTTTAACGCGCTCATAACATCGGTGACAAGGAATATATTTTTGCCGTTGACCTTAAGAATATAGTCCTCCTCCTTTAAGGAGTATTCGATATATTCCTCCGCGCCCGCGCCCTGATACGGCGCAACCGAGCCGACCATAAACACAGTCTGCCCGAACGCGAACAGCGAGATTATTATAAGCAGCAGCGCCAAAGCATAGTTGAAAAGCGGTCCCGCGACAAGCACTATTATCCTCTGCCACGGCTTTTTACGGTTGAAGGAGTTCTCGCTTTCGCCGTCCGTGCCGTTATCCTCGCCCTCGAATGCGCAAAACCCGCCCAACGGCAACAGCCTTATGGAAAAATCCTCGCCCGATTTTTTGGAGGTGTGCTTATACAACCTCGGCCCGAAGCCTATTGCAAACTCGTTTATCTTGAATTTTAAAGCCTTGCCCGCAAGATAGTGCCCGAATTCGTGCACGGTTATCATTACAAGCAATATCAATATGGCAAGCAAAACCGAGCCTATGGTCTGCAATACCGTTGTTACCGAAAGAAGCTGCATCTATACCTTTAATTTACGCATTGCCCCGCACATATGCCGCGGCTACTGCATTTTGAATATTATTTTCTGCGCTTTCCAGCGGGCGGCCTTATCCACCTCTTCAAGCTGCTTAAAGCTAACCGCCTCGTCGCGCGGGGTCGTGGCGATAACGCCCGCAACCACGTCATATATGGCGGTGAATTTGATTTTGCCGTCCAAAAACGCCTTTACCGCCACCTCGTCCGCGGCGTTAAGCGCGCACGGCAGCGTACCGCCCTCCTTGCCGCATTTCAATGCCAAATCGTACAAGGGAAAGTCCTTGCGGTTAAGCGGCTCGAACTGCAAACAAAAAGCTTTCTTGAAATCGAGCGGCTGAACCGTGGTCGCCAGCCTTTGCGGGTAGGAAAGCGCAAGGCTTATAGGCACCTCCATAGACGGCGCGCCGCACTGCGCAAGCACAGCCCCGTCCCTTAACTCCACAAGCGAATGCACTATGCTCTGCGGCTGAATGACCGTTTCTATTTTGGAATAGGGCGCGTTGAACAGCACGTGCGCCTCGATTACCTCATACCCCTTGTTAAGCATGGTAGCGCTGTCGATTGTAATCTTTTTGCCCATCTTCCACGTCGGGTGCTTCAACGCCTGCGCGGGAGTGACCGCGTCAAGCTCCTTCTGACTTTTGCCGCGGAAGGCGCCGCCGCTCGCCGTAATAACAAGCCTTTTGAACTGAGCTTTTTTATCGCCGTTAAGGCACTGCCAGATTGCCGAATGCTCGCTGTCCACGGGTATAATTTCCACCCCGTTTTTGGCGGCAAGCCTTGTGACAATATCCCCGCCGCATACAAGCGTTTCCTTGTTCGCCAGCGCAAGCGTTTTGCCCGCGCGGATAGCCCTCAGGCTGTATTCCAGCCCCGCAAAGCCGCCCGCGGCGTTAAAAACTATGTCCGCGCTATCCCAGTCTGCGGCAGACAGCGCGGCCTCCTTCTCCATTGAAGCAAGCGCGTTGTGACGGGGTCGGAATTCACGCACCTGACGCGAAAACTCCACCGAAGGGTTCTGCGCGGCAAGCGCAACGATATTGTATCTTGCGGGGTTGTTCCTCACAACCTCCAAAACCTGTTTGCCGATAGAGCCGGTAGAGCCGATTAACGCAATGTTTTTCATATTTATTATACCCGAAAAAAATTATTTAATGACTAAAAATGCCGCCATAACGGCGGCTTTCGTAAAATTATTTATTTGTTTTGCGCGCAAAAAAACACATTTTTGCAGCTACGGCTTGTCGAAAAATTTGTGAACAGCTATGCTATTATAGTACCGAACGCAAGCAGCACCAGCACCCCGCAATACAGCATGCTGTCAAATCTGTCAAGCACGCCGCCGTGCCCCGGCAGAAGATTGCCCATATCCTTAATGCCGCACTCGCGCTTGATTGCGCTTTCGAACAAATCGCCTATCATTGCAAGTATCGAGGTGCCAAGTCCGACAAGAACATACGTTACAAGCGGGTGGATATTCTCGCTCTGGAATTCGAGATAAACCTCGTTAAACCTCCAAACGAAAATATCGGTGTTGATACCTCCGCAAAGGTACATGATATAATACGCCACAACCGCGCCGAGTATGCCGCCGAGCACTCCGCCCACCGCGCCTATAACCGTTTTGTTCGGTGAAAGCTGAGGCGCAAGCTTAATGGGTATCCAGCGTTTGAAAATAGTGCCAATTATATACGCGCCCGCGTCCGTGAACACCGTGCAGATTATAAGCACAAGCATCGCCGCCATGGAATTTTTTTCCAAGTGATTGATTGCGGCAAGCAGAGAGGAAAGTATTCCGCAATACAGCATACAGAACACGCACGAAATTGTGCCCTTGACCGAGCTTTTTTCATGGTCGAAAACCGAGGTCGCCGCAAGGCACATAAAATAAATGGCAAACGCGCAGACCATTGCAAGCAGTCCCGCCCGCCAGGTTATTTCAAGAATTACATACAAGGGCACCGTAACGGCGCAAAAGGCGATTGTAAAGGTGCGCTGTGCAAGCGAAATCCTTTTTGTATGCGCGTCGTTGCCGCTGTCAATCGCCCGCAAAAACTCTATACTACCCAGCACGGAAATAGCGCAAAAAACCGCGTCGAAGCCAAGCGAGCCCCAATAAATGTTTGTGCCGAAAACCGTAGTAGTAAAGGGCACGCACCATTTAAGCGCGCAAAGCGCGGCAACAGCCACCATATACACTACCGAGGTCATTGTCCTCATAACGGTAGTACTGTGTTTTGAATTATTTTTAACCGTATCCAAATTACAATATCCTTATTTTAATTCTGAAAAATTTATAATTCCGCTCTTTAAACGTTGCCGAACCGTCTTTCCCTGTGCGAAAAATCGTCCAAAGCCCTATCGAACTCCCCGTCGGAAAAATCGGGAAAAAGCGTGTCGCTGAAATACAGCTCGGCATAAGCCGCCTGATACATCAGGAAGTTTGAAAGCCGCTTCTCTCCGCCCGTCCTTATAATCAAATCTGGGTCGGGAATGCCGCTCGTGTACAAAAGCCTTTCAAAGCCGTCCGCATCTATTTCTTCTTTTTGCGCCTTTGCAAGCCTTACCGCGCGCAGTATCTCTGAACGCGCCCCGTAATTAATGGCAAAAATCAAAGTAAATTCCGCAGACTGTGGCGAATTTTTCTCGCCGTCCACTAAAAGCTGACAAATATCCTGCGGCAGAACGGAAATATCGCCTATTACTTTTACCGCGGCGCCCTTTTTATAAAGCTTTTTTACGTTTTCCGCAAAATACTTGCGGAAGAGCGCATAAAGTCCTTCCAGCTCCTCTTTGGGTCGCGAAAAATTTTCGGTTGAAAGAGTATAAACCGTAAGGTACTGCACGCCGCGCTCCTTCGCGCGTTCGGCAAGCCCTATCATACGGTTCATGCCCGCATTGTGACCGTAGCCTCTGGGCATAAGCCGCTTTTTCGCCCATCTGCCGTTGCCGTCCATAATAAGTCCCACATGGCGGGGCGTACGCTGACTTTCACCCATTAAACGGTCATTATCTCCTTTTCCTTGGCAGAGGTCGCCGCATCGATTTCCGCAACAGCGTCCCCAACGTACTTCTCTACGTCCTTCTCGCACGCGGCAAGCTCGTCCTCGGAAAGCAGCTTGTCGTTTTTAAGCTTTTTAAAGCCCTCCAAAGCGTCGCGGCGGATATTTCTTGCCGCAATCTTCGCGTCCTCGCCCATTTTACGGATTTGCTTGGACAAATCGCGGCGTCTTTCCTCGGTAAGCTGAGGGAAGGCAAGCCTTATAACCTTGCCGTCGTTTGTGGGCGTTATGCCTATGTTGGAAACCTGAATAGCCTTTTCAATCGCCTTTAATAAAGAAACGTCCCACGGCGAAATAACAAGGCATCTGCCTTCCTGTACGGATATGTTGGCGGTCTGGTTGACGGGCGTAGGCGCGCCGTAATAATCGACCATAATTTTATCGAGAATGTGCGGATTTGCGCGTCCTGCGCGAACTGCGGCAAAGTCCTCTTTCAAAACGCTTACCGTTTTGGAAAGCTTGTCGTCCAAAACCAGTAAAATTTCCTCTACCTGTTCGTTGTCAATCATAAAAATACTCCTAAATATTATTTTCACGAATTTCTCGGCAAGCCGTGCCTACGAAATTCCGTGATTTTTAGGGCTACTTGCCCTCTTTGCGCAATTTTTCAGCGCCTACATTTAATATAATTGCGCAAATTCACCCCGCCGAGGCGCAAGCATGCGCAAATTGTGTCCGCTTGCAAAAAACGTGGTTTTTGCGCGCAATGTTAATTATTATTATCTATAATCGTGCCGAGGCGCTCGCCGCATACCGCGCGGATAATGGAATTTTCCTCGTCAAGCCCGAAGGCAAGCACGGGAATATTGTTTTCCATGCACATTGTCGCGGCGGTGGTATCCATAGCCCTTATTCCGTTGTTTATAATATCGATATAGCGGATATGCTCGTACTTCTTCGCCTTGGGATTAAGCTTGGGGTCGCTGTCGTAAATTCCGTCAATATTTTTTGCCATCAAAAGCAGATTTGCCTGAATTTCGCACGCCCTCTGCGCCGCGGCGGTATCTGTGGAGCAGTACGGGTTGCCCGTTCCGCAAGCCATAATAACGACCCTGCCCTCCTCGAAGTGGTGCAACGCCTTTCTTAAAATATACGGCTCCGCAACGGACGTCATAATCAGCGCAGTCTGCACGCGCGTGGGTATACCCCGCTGTTCAAGCGCGTCCATCATTGCAAGCGAGTTCATAACCGTAGCCAGCATACCCATATGGTCGGCGGTGGTTCTGTCCATCTTTTTGCCCTGCCGTCCGCGCCAGAAGTTTCCGCCGCCGATAACAAGCGCAACCTCCACGCCCATATCGTGGATAGCCTTAATCTGCTCTACCACGCCGGAAATGACGTTTTCGTCAAGACCGTGCCCTACGGGGCCTGCAAGCGCCTCGCCGGAAAGCTTAATCAGAACTCTTTTATATGCGGGTTTCATATTTGCTCCAAAAAATGTTCACTCCCAAACAGTATAACACGGCTACGGATAAATTTCAACAATAATAATCAGATTAAAATAAAAAACCGCAATAAAGTGTAACGGTTATTTTAAAAATTTTCGACAAAAAGCGGCGCGGTTGCATGTTGCAACCGCGCCGCTTTTTACATTACGTTATAAAAGCTCTTCTTTAAGCTTAACAACCATTTTTTTATATTCGGAAAGCGCCTCTTTGTACTTATTTTCTTTTATAAATTTTACGCAAGCTGTCACTACTCCGTAAATATACTTATAAAAATATTCCCTCTTTTGCGACCCGTCGATTTTCTCAACTATTTCGGGCGCAATTTCGTAATACTGCTTTACCAGCTTATCGCCGTCCGCCGTTTTCTTTACATAATTATCGCGGAAAGCCCTTAAAACGGTAAGCTCCTCGCAACCATCCGCCTTGCCCATATACTCCACGCAAGCGGATGTCAAAAAGCAACCGCTACTACTGCCGCCGGTATAGCCCGAATTACTCGGCGTATCCTTTAATAGAAACTTGTTGCAAGTCGCATTCGGGTCAACATTCATTCTGAATGTATTGCACCAATTTCTTTCATAACGCTCAAGCTTATAATTATAGCCCTTATATTCGTAATGCGCACATTCGCTGCATTTCCCCATAATTTTCTCCTTTGCCGTTTGATTTTGATACCTTTGACCATAATCAGTATATTTTTGTATTTATATATTGTCAAGCATATTTGTATAATAGTAAATAAATTTTTGACAATAATACATACGGTGTTAAATATGCTGAACGAAAAAATTAAAGAACTGAGGAAGTCCTTAGGCATAAGCCAAACTCAATTAGCCGCAAGCTTAGGGGTCAGCAAGCAGTGCGTGTCCAACTGGGAAAACGATAATATTCAGCCGTCTATAGAAATGCTGATAAAAATTTCGGAATTTTTCAAGGTTTCCACCGACTATCTTCTGGGCTTGAAAAACGACAACGTTATAGACGTTTCGGGACTTACCCAAAACGAAAAGGCGCATATAATATTGCTTATAAAGGATTTAACTAATAAAAAATAACACAGCTTTGCTTGATAAAATTCAAGCGGCGCGGTTGCAACATGCAACCGCGCCGCTTTTTAATTCTTAAAGCAATTATTTATTTCTTCATTGCATCGATTTGCTTTGCAACCTCGTCCTGCAGGTTCTCGCTCTTCTTTGCAAGTCCCTCGCCCATCTCGAAGCGTACAAAGCGCACAAGCTTGAATTTGTTACCTATAACCTGCGCAACCTTCACGCTGTCGTCCTTTACGAACAGCTGCTCCAAAAGGCAGGTGTCGGAATAGAACTTGCCAAGCTTGCCCGCCACGATTTTTTCAAGTATCTCCTTGGGCTTCTTCGCGTTCTTCGGGTCGTTCTGCATCTGCACAAGCAAAATTTCCTTTTCCTTGTCGAGTACCGTCTGGGGCACCTCTTCGGGAACAAGATATTCGGGCTTAGCCGCCGCAATCTGTAACGCTACGTCGTGCAACGTTTCCTCTGCGCCCGCGGTAAAATCAACAGCCTCTACCATAACGCCGACCTTGCCGCCCATATGGATATAGGTTTCGATTTTGCCCTTGGTTTCGAAAATAACAAAGCGGCGGATAGAAATTTTTTCGCCGATAACCGCGGTCTGGTTAGTTATATAATCCTTAACGGTTTCATTGCCAAGCTTGCACGCGTTCAAAGCGTCCACGTCTGCGGGCTTGTTTTCCGCAACAACCTTCGCAACCGCATCCACTATTCCGTGGAACTTCTCCCCGCGGGAAACAAAGTCGCTTTCGCAGTTGATTTCAATAAGCACGCCAACGCCGCACGCGTCGCAAACGTACGCGCCTACAACGCCCTCCGCCGCGATTCTGCCTTCCTTTTTAACGGCCTTTGCAATGCCGCGCTCTCTCAGCAGCTCGATAGCCTTTTCCATATTGCCGTCTGCGTCGACCAAAGCCTTCTTGCAGTCAAGCATGCCCGCGCCGCTCTTGTCGCGCAGCGCCATTACGTCCTTAGCGGTAAATTCTGCCATAATTTCGTCCTCCTTTACTCTGCGTCACCGGTTGCTTCGGTCTTCTTTTTTCTGACCGTCTTTTTGGGAGCCTCTTCCGTAGCCGCAGCCGCCGTTTCCTCAGCCGCAGGCGCTTCAACAGCCTTCTTTCTTACGGTTTTCTTGGGCTTTTCCTCTGCAACGGGCTCGGCCGCGGGCGCAACCGCCGCCTCTACAGCCGCAACAACCTCCTCGATAGAGGTAGGCGCAGCCTCATCTTCGACGGGCAGAACGGGCGTCTCGCCCTGATTTGCCTCGATAACCGCGTTTGCGATTACGGAAGAAATAAGCTTGACCGCGCGTATAGCGTCATCGTTGCCGGGGATAACATAATCGATTAAATCGGGGTCGCAGTTGGTGTCGGTTATAGCCACAATGGGAATGTTAAGCTTGCGCGCCTCTGCAACGGCAATATCCTCGTTATGAGGGTCGACAATGAACATAACTCCGGGAAGCTTGCCCATCTCTCTTATTCCGCCGAGGTTTGTATCGAGCTTTTCAAACTCTTCCTTTAATTTTGCAACCTCTTTCTTGGGCAGAAGCTCGAATTCGCCGTTCTGCTCCATCTTTTCGATTTTAACCATTCTGTCGATACGCGAGCGAATGGTTTTGAAGTTGGTGAGCGTACCGCCCAGCCAACGTGAATTTACATAATACATGCCGCAGCGCTCCGCCTCTTCCCTGATAGCGTCCTGAGCCTGCTTTTTGGTGCCGACGAAAAGCACCGACTTGCCTTCCTTTACGCTTTCGCAAACGAATTTGTAAGCCTCTTCTATGCAGTCAACGGTAATCTGCAAGTCGATAATATGAATATCGTTGCGCGCCGCATAGATGTACTTTGACATTTTGGGGTTCCATTTTCTCGTCTGGTGCCCGAAGTGTACGCCCGCTTCGAGCAGCTGCTTCATAGAAATAACTGCCATAATAATAATCCTCCGTTTTACCTCCCCGCAGACAGCGTTTTTTCGGCGTTTGATACACGGCATTGAAAGATTTTACCGTCACGGAACGCCCGCCTTGCGGGTGTGAATTTTTATAGCCTTGCCATTTTATCAAACTTTATTATAATTGTAAAGCGCTTTTTCGCAATATCCGATAAAATTTTCGGCGCAAAAATATTGCCGCGCCGCGGGCAACCAGCCCGCGGCGCGGCTTTTTATATAATACCGAAGTCCTTTATATCACGCCGAAGCTTTTTTGCTTTTACTGCGGGTTACCGCCCGCAGACACAGCTTATACAGCTCGCCCACAGGGATAATAGAAAGCGAAATTCCCGCAACTATCAGCCACTGCTTCCAGTCAAGCGCCACCAGCCCGAAGGCAGAGGACAGCGGACTTACGCAAAGAATTACGTTAAGCGCAACCCCCGCAAGCACGGTAAAAAGCAGAATTTTGTTCGCAAACATTCCTTTGCCGAAGCCCGACCGTCTGTCCGTGCGGATATTGAACGCCTGAAACAGCTCTAAAAAGGAAATTGTCATAAAGGTCATTGTAGTAGCGACCTTGTTGTCCCAACAGCTTAGCCCTATCGCAAACATACCTATCGTTGCCGCCGTCATATACACGCCGTACACGGCAATCGATATAAGCGACGACTTTGAAAACAAGCTTTTCTCCGCGCGCTCGGGCGGGCGGCTCATGCAGTCCCTGTCCTCCTTTTCCATACCCAAGGCAAGCACGGGAAAGCTGTCCGTAATAAGGTTAAGCCACAACAGCTGCGTTGACAGTAAAAAGTCGAACCTGAACAGCGCAAGCGAGGCTATCAGTATAGAAAGCACCTCGGCAACGTTGGTGGAAAGGAAGAACTGTATCGTCTTTTTAATGTTTGCGGAAATTCTTCTGCCCTCGCGCACGGCGGAAACAATTGTGGTAAAATTGTCGTCTGTTATAACCATATCGGACGCGCTCTTCGTAACGTCGGTGCCCGATATTCCCATGGCAATGCCTATATCCGCGCTCTTTATGCTCGGCGCATCGTTTATGCCGTCCCCCGTCATTGCGGAAACCTTGCCCCGCCTTTGCAGCGCCTTAACAATCATATTTTTATGCTTGGGCGAAACGCGCGCAAACACTCTGCAATTTTCAATCGCCTTGTCGCGCTCCTTAGGGCTGAGCGCGTCAAGCTGTTCGCCCGTCATCACCTCGGAAGCGTCCCTTGCAATATCCAGCTTCTTGGCTATCGCAAACGCCGTGCGGACGTGGTCGCCCGTTATCATCACGGTGGTTATTCCCGCGCGGCGGCATTCCTCCACCGCCTCCTTAACGCCCGCTTTAAGGCTGTCGCTCATGCCGCACAGCCCCGCGAATATAAGCCCCTCCTCCGTCAGCTTGCCGTTATAAGGCGAGTACGCAAACGCCAGCACGCGCAGTGCCTCATCGCTCATCTGATTGTTTTCCGCAATAATTTTGTTTTTTATTTCCTCGGAAAGCGGCACAACCCCGCCCTCCGTCAAAACGTGCGTGCACTTGTTTATAAGAATGTCGGGCGCGCCCTTGGTAAAGCCTATTCTTTCGCCGTTGATTTCCGCGGCAACCGTCATCATTTTCCGCTCGGAGGTAAAAGGCAGCTCGCCTATGCGCGTAAAATTATCCGAAAAACCGCATTCATCGGCGCATATCCTAAGGGCAACCTCTGTCGGGTCGCCCAAATATCCGCCCTTTGCGCCCTTTACGCCCGTGCACACCGCCATACACTGCAAAAGCCGCGTTGCCCCGCCTATATCCTCGGTTGAAGCGCTTTTGCCGTTGAAATACGCCCTTTCGACCTTAAGCTTGTTTTCCGTAAGCGTGCCCGTCTTGTCGGAGCAGATTACCGAACAGCCCCCAAGCGTTTCCACCGATTTAAGCTTGCGGATAACAACCCCCTTCTTGCTCATTCTCTGCACGCCCATTGCCATAATAATGGTAACTACCGCGGGCAAGCCCTCGGGAATAGCCGCAACCGCCACCGCGACCGAGGTCATAAAGTTTTTCAAAAGCCCGTCCTGACGGACGAAAATTCCCATAATAAAAATTATCGCCGTAACCGCAAGCACGAATGCGGATATTATTTTGCCAAGCTTGTTAAGGCTGTTTTCAAGCGGAGTTTTCGCCGCCTTGTTGCCTTGAAGCATTGCGGCGATTTTGCCCATTTCGGTATCCATTCCCACCGCGGTAACCACGGCGGAGCCGTTTCCGCGCACAACGAAGGTAGAGCCGAAAAGAGTATTCGTCATATTCCCGAGCGCAACCCTGTTGCCGCGTATGCGCTTTTCGTTCTTTTCCACCGCCGCACTCTCGCCCGTAAGCGCCGCCTCGTCGCATGCAAGCGAGTTGCTCTCTATCACGCGGCAGTCGGCGGGCACCACGTCGCCCTCCTCAAACAGCACCACGTCCCCAACGGTCAAATCCTCGCACGGAATAACAAATTCCTTATTATCGCGCCGCACCTTGCAAAACGCCGCGGAAAGCTTTTTCAGATTTTCTATTGCCTTGTCTGCGCGGAACTGCTGTATCGCCCCCACAAGCGCGTTTATAAAAATTATGACAAGAATTATTACCGTATCGGTCAAATCGTTCTTGTCCTTGGACAAAAACGCAATCAGCCCCGATACCGCCGCCGCGGCAATCAGCAGTATCGTCATAAAGTCCTTGAACTGTGAAAAGAACAGCTTTAAAAAGCCCGCGCTCTTGCCCTTTTCAAGCGCGTTTTTACCGTATTTTTCAAGCCGCGCCGCCGCCTCCGTCCGCGACAGCCCCTCCGCAGAGGTTTTCAGCCTTGCAAGCGTCTGACCCGTTTCCTCAAAGCAGTAATTGCCCATAAATCACCTCTTTATTTAAGGTATTCGGACAAGCAAAGCATTATGACCGCCAAATACTTGCAAATTACCGTATGCTGTGATAGAATATTTTCACTTTAATTTTTAAGGAGCCTGAAAATGAAGAAAAGACTGCTTTTAACTGTTTTTGCCGTTATTGCGGCAATTATCTGCACCCTCGGCTTTGCCGCATGCACAACGGAAGGTAACGGAACGGGCGGCGGCAATATAAGCGGCGGCGGCAGTATAAGCGGCGGAAACGACGATAATAACGATAATGACAACAACGGCGGAGAAGAAATCCCGCCCGAGGAAGAAACGCCCGCGCCGCATACGCACAGCTCCGACAAATGGCTGTTTAATAAAGATTCACACTGGAAGCTTTGCGACGGTTGCAGTGAAGAATTTGAAAAAGATTATCACGACGAAACCAAGAACTGCGGAATATGCGGTTACGTATACACTACGGACGGACTTACCTACGAGCTGAACGCCGAAAAAACGGCTTATACCGTTACGGGCATAGGCGAAGCGACCGACGGAAAGCTTGTAATTCCCGCAGAATATAACGAATTGCCCGTAACGGCTATCGCAGTAAGAGCGTTCAGTCAATGCACAAGCATTATCAGCATTGAAATTCCCGACAGCGTTACGGAAATCGGCTCGCAGGCGTTTTATCAATGCCCCAATCTGCAAAGCGCGGTTCTGCCCGCAAAGCTTACCAATATAGGCACCTATCTGTTTTACGAATGCACCTCGCTTAAAAGCGTTACCGTACCCGTATCCGTCACAACGATAGGCGAAAAAGCGTTTGCCTTCTGCTTGAAGCTGCAAACCGTTAACTACAACGGCACCGTCGCACAGTGGGCGGAAATAACCAAATCTTCAAGCTGGAAGCAAAGCGCAAGCAATTTAACCGTAACGTGTACAGACGGAACGCTTACCGCCGACGAGGCTTAATACACAACGGCACAAGGCATAAATTAATGCAAAAAGCGCCCCTTCTTCGCAAGCGAAAAAGGGGCGCATAATAATATCTCAGTATTCAATCAATCTTCCCTCAATTGAGGAAACCTTGTGCAAAGCAGCTTAAAAACCTCCTCGGCGGCCTTTGTCGCGCCGTAATCGCAGTGCTTCGCCTCGGCGGCCCTTCTGTACGGTTCTAACCTCTCGGGATACTTCAAAAACTCCTCTATCCTATCGGCTACCCTTTTGGGTCTGAAAATTTTCATTGCGCTTTTAACGGTTTTTATGTAATACTCGCCGTTCTGCTGTTCTATGCTCGTTGCATACTTGGTTATAATCTGCGGAATGCCGAAGTAGCACGGCTCCGCAATCATGCTCGCGCCGCTCTTGCCGCAAAACAAATCTGCGGTTGCCAGAATTTCGAAAATATTTTTGACAAGCCCCATAGGACGGAGGTCGGTTTTACCCTTAGACTTAAAGGTCTTGAATTCCTCGTACAGCTCGCTGTTTTTACCGCATACGGGCACAAGCGTAACGGGCAAATCGCGTTCGAGCACGATTTTGCAGATTTTGTGCATTTTGCCCAAGCCGTAGCCGCCCTCGGCCAGCACAACGGTAAATTTGTCCTCGTCAAGCCCAAGCTTTCTGCGCATCGCCTTCTTGTCGGTACACGCAGTAAACGCGTCGTTTCTTATCAAAAAGGGCACTAATTTAAGGTTATCCTTATTAAACCGCTTAAAATGCTTTTTCAAAGCCCGTGCGTAGCCCGTTTCGGTAGAAACCATCATCAAATCGCACGGATAGCGGAAAACGTCGTAAATTTCCGCATCGGGACAATAATTTGCCGTAAGCGGCTTGCTTTCGCAGTTTTTTGCGTAGTAATTCGTCGCCCAGTGCGTGCTTACAACCAAATCGGGCTTAAGCTCGTCCATGTGCTTAATGCCGCGCTCCTTCGTGCCGGGCTTCCACACAGCCATAACGGCATTAACCGCCCCGCGCGAGCCGAGCACGTCCATTCCCAGCATAGTCATATACCCGTAAAACGCGCTTTTGTTGTGCTTTACCACCTCCGCCTTAAAGCAGTCCTCCAAATCGGCAAGCTT
The DNA here is from genome assembly GCA_910587015.1 of uncultured Christensenella sp. Classification (GTDB taxonomy): domain Bacteria; phylum Bacillota; class Clostridia; order Christensenellales; family Borkfalkiaceae; genus Coproplasma. The sequence continues at coordinate 32,093 of CAJUME010000014.1, read as the reverse complement.
TTTATCGCCGCTTTCGGTAAAAAAGCTCGAGCGCACGCACTCGACCCTGTCGCCGTACAGCCGCTCGAACTCGTCGGCTATGCTTTTAAGCGGCATTATATGCCCGAAGCCCGCTTCGGTAAATGGAAATACAACTCTCGGCTTGTTCACAAAAACTCCGTAACAGTCTATTTATAAACTTTTATCTATTCTAACACACTTTTACGGGCTTATCAACTCTTTTATCAAAAAAGACGGCTTAAAAAGCCGTCTTTAACAATCAAATACTCAGTCCTCTTCGAAATGCTGCTCTTCCTCTTCACCGTGCGGCTCGGGAAACTGCGTTTTATCGTAAGCAATGCCGTTTTTGTCGTAATAATCTTTTATTGCCGAGCGTATAGCCTCCTCCGCCAGCACCGAGCAGTGCATTTTATGCGCGGGCAACCCGTCCAACGCCTCCGCAACCGCCTTGTTGGTCAGCTCCAACGCCTCGCAAAGCGGCTTGCCCTTTATCATTTCGGTCGCCATTGACGAGGACGCTATCGCGCTTCCGCAGCCGAACGTCTTAAACTTCACGTCCTCTATAATGCCGTTGCTTATTTTAAGATATATTTTCATTATATCCCCGCATCTTGCGTTGCCGACCTCGCCCACGCCGTCCGCGTCCTCAATCACACCCACGTTGCGGGGGTTTGTAAAGTGGTCCATCACCTTCTCGCTGTAAAGCGCCATAATTTTCTCCTTATTAAGTACCTTAAATAAAATGCTTTATCTTCCCGCTCTGCAAATCGTCCCAGAAGGAAGAAATTCCCCTCACCGTTTCCACAACCTCGGCCACGGCGTTAATTATATACTCTATATCCTCTTCGGTGTTCTCCTCCGACAAGGTCAGCCGTAACGAGCCGTGCGCAATCTCGTGCGGAAGCCCCAGCGCAAGCAGCACGTGCGACGGCTCCAACGAGGCGGTGGTACACGCCGACCCGCTCGACGCGCAAATCCCCTTTGCGTCCAAAAGCAAAAGCAGACTTTCGCCCTCGGTGCCCTCGAAGCTGATATTCACGTTGTTCGGCAAACGCCCCTCAAAAGCCCCGTTCAGCCGCGAATGCGGAATTTTCAAAAGCCCTTCTATAAGCCTGTTTCGCAATGCAAGCAGCTTGGCTGAATTTTTTTGCATATTCCGGCAAGCGTATTCCAAAGCCGCCGCCATAGCAGCCGCGCCCGCAATATTCTCGGTGCCCGCGCGCCTGCCGCGCTCCTGCATGCCACCGTCGATAAACGTGTTAAGCGGCACGCCCCTACGGCAAAACAGCACGCCCGCGCCCTTCGGCCCGTGAAATTTGTGCGCCGAAACGGACAGCATATCGATATTGTCCGCCTTAACGTCCACGGGGATATGCCCAACCGCCTGCACGGCGTCCGTATGGAACACAACCCCCCGCCCGCGGCACAGCCCGCCTATCTCTTTTATGGGCTGAATCGTACCAATCTCGTTATTCGCGTACATAACGGTCACAAGCGCGGTATCGGGGCGGATAGCCGCCGCAACCTCGTCAACGGAAACAACCCCGTCCGCATGCACGTCAAGGTACGTCACCTCAAACCCCTCTTTTTCAAGCTTTTTAAGGGTATGCAGAACGGCGTGATGCTCGAATGCGGTAGTCACAATGTGCTTTTTGCCCTTTTTTGCGCCGTTAACGGCGGCAGAGCGTATCGCCTGATTGTCCGCCTCGCTCCCGCCCGAGGTGAAATAAATTTCCTTAGGCTCGCAGTTAAGGCAGGCGGCAATTTTTGCGCGCGCCCCGTCCAGCGCCTCTTTGGCGGCTTGTCCGACGGAGTGCAAAGAAGAAGGGTTACCGTAAACCTCTTTAAGATACGGCGACATTGCGGCAATCGCAACGTCGTTCATTGCGGTTGTCGCCGCATTGTCAACGTAAATCAATCTTTTTGCCAAGTGTTTTTGCTTCCTGTAATGTAAGTATGCTTTGATTATAGAAAATAATTCCTACTTTGTCAATAGGAATTACCTCGTTACATAAAATTATTTTAAAAGACAAAATTGCCGTCCTCCGTGCGCAAAAAGCGCACGGAGGGCGGCTACCCACCGCGCGACCTACCCCTTTAAGGAGGTCGGTGTAATCATATTTTGCCGTTGCCGGCAGAAAACTCGTCGATAATCCGCTGATAGGTCTGCATTATCCCGCTGTACAAGCGGTTTACAAGCTCCACTTCCCGCTTAATGCAGTTTATGGGCGACTGAACCTCGTCCGTGCGGTACAAAAGCCTAAGCTCGGTCAAAAGCTTCATATGCTTTACAAAATCGCCCGAGGTATGCTGAGGGGTTTGCAGTTTTTTGCCCAGCACGTCCAGCTTGTCCACAAGGCTTATCGTCTTGTTAATAATTTTCAGCTGTTGCCTTCTTCTTTCCGCCCACGCAATTTTTTCCGATAAATCTTTCAGTGAACCCAACTGCCCCCTTATTTCTTCCATAACCATACCTCCACATTAGCTAATAATCACATTATATTAATTCCCGCGTCTTTTTGTCAACTATTTTTTGGTTATATAATCTATTCATTAGCTAATGTTAATATAGGGAGTATGCTATGAAGTTACGAATTCTTGAAATATTAAAAGAAAAAGGTAAAACAAAGTATTGGTTGAATATGCAATTGGGTATGAGCTTTCAAAATTGCAATAATATGGTGTACAATAAAACACAAAGCATAAAATTTTCGACATTGCAAGCGTTGTGCGAAATTTTGGAATGCACCCCCAACGATTTATTTGAAGAATTTCATAATAAATAATAAAAGCGCGCCCCGCCTTACCGCGGGGCGCGCTTTTCATTCATTTTCAATATTTGTCGCCCGTTTCCGTTTTAATTCTTCTGTACACAAGCGACAGCTCGGTAGTATAGCCCTTGCTTCCGCCCTGCATTCCGTAGGCACGGTCGGCAAACCTCTTCGCCGCCGCATAATCGCCCAAATCGCAGTACGCCGCCGCAACCGAGGTATAAAACGGCACCGAAGCCGCCTTAACCCCAAACACTTCGATATACCTTTTTGCCGCGGCAACAGCCTCCTCAGGACTGCCCGTCTGCCGCAAAACGCTTGTAAGCATAGGCAACGCAGTGCTTACAAAGCCTCTGTCCCCGCCGAATTTTTCAAGCCCGAAAACGCAAGCGTTCTTTGCGGGCAAAACCTGCCCCGCGTCCTTCACCTGCTTTATGTATTCCAGCAGCTTATCCGCAGACAACGCCTTGTAATCCACAGCGACAAAATACGCCTGTGCAAGTCTTTCCGCCGCCGATTTTTCAACGGACATAAACATACTGTCGTAAAACTGCCCCTTGCTGAAATAATATTCCTCGCCCTCGAACTCGAACTTTTCCATTATTTTATCAAATCCTTTAAGGTTTTAGAGGTTAAAAAATTCATTATAACCTCGTCAAGCTCCTTAAAAAGCGGCAGGGTCATACAGTTGCATGCGTTTTCGCACGGCGCCGCGCCGCTTTCAAGGCAGGATACAGGCGCAAGCGTTCCCTCGCCGGAAAGTAAAATTTCCGCAACGGTGTACTCGTCTGCGGGGCGCGCAAGCTTATAGCCGCCGCTTTTGCCGCGCGCGCTTACAACAAGCCCCGCCGCCGAAAGCTGCTTTGCAGAGGCTTCGAGATATTTCAGGGATTCGTGCTGGCGCTGCGCAATATCGGCAAGCGAAATAAACCCGCCGCCCTCGTTGTTCGCCAAATCTATCATAACCTTCAAGGCATTTCTGCCCTTCGTCGTAATCATCATAATAATATCCTCTCAGTCGCCCCAACCGCCGTTATTCGCAATATATACCCGTGTCAACCGCCGTATTCAATCATTTTTTCAATACACTTAACCGCTTGCAGACGCGTTTGCTCGTCTATCGCAATCTCCTCGCCGCCCGCGCCCGTAAGGCAATTATACACGTCGGGCAAGGTAGTAATTTTCATATTATGGCAGACAAGGTCCTTGGAAAGCGGGTAAAAGCTTTTTTCCGGGCACTTGTATTGCAAATGCTCTGCAATGGCGGTCTCGGTGCCGATAATGAACTCCGCCGCCGCAGACTTTTCCGCAAAGTCCATAATGCCCGTGGTCGAGCCGACGTAATCTGCAAGCTCAACCACCTCCGCGCGGCACTCGGGGTGCACAAGCAGCTTTGCGTTCGGGTGCGCCGCCTTCGCCTTTATCACGTCCGCCTTTTCTATCCTTGCGTGCGTGGGGCACCCGCCCGAAAGCAGTTTAAAATTCTTTTCGGGCACCTGCGCGCGCACATACGCGCCAAGGTTAATGTCCGGTATAAACAAAATATTTTTCTGCGGAATTGCCTTGCATATTTTAACCGCGCTTGACGAAGTAACGCACACATCCGCAACCGTTTTAAGGTTGGTTGTAGTGTTTATATACGCCACCACCGCATAATCGGGATAGCGCGCCTTAACCTCGCAAATAAGCTCTCTGTCAAACTGCTCCGCCATGGGACAGCCCGCCTGCGGGTGCGCAAGCAAAACCCTTTTTTGCGGGGAAAGCATTTTAACGGTCTCCGCCATAAACCTCACGCCGCACATAATAACCGTGCTTTGGGGCGCGGTTTTCGCCTTTACGGAAAGCGCATAGCTGTCCCCCGTAAAGTCCGCAATCTCGCATATTTCCTCGGACATATAGCTATGAGCCAAAATACATACGTCTTTTTCTTTTTTAAGCCTTAAAATTTTCTGTTGCAGGTCCTTAATCATAGCAAAATTATACTATATTCCGCCGCCGAGGTCAATCGCCGCGGTCAACAAAATTATGCGGGGCGCAAATTTTTGCGCCCCGCCCTTAAATATTCAAGTTGTTTTTTTCTTTACCGCGGGCTTCTTTTTCACCGCGGGCTTCTTCTTCGCCGCAGGCTTCTTTTTCACCGCGGGCTTCTTTTTCACCTCGCCGCTACCGTCTGCCGCACGCTTTTTCTTTTTTTCGGGCTCCTCGGTATACGGCACCTCGAAAATCGCCGACTCGTACGCGCGCAGATTAAATACAAGCTTGTATTTTCTGCCGTCGCACAGCTCTTCCTTTGCCTCTATTTCAAGCGGGCTTCCGTCCGGATAGGTTGTAAATATCCGCTTATAAACTCCCGCAAGCGGCGCGCCCACACCCATTTCCCAACGCTCTACGGGCGCAAAGTTGCACACGAATATAAGCGCGTTGTTGTAATTCCACGGGTTGCGCCTTATAAAGGTGAAAATATTCCGGTTATAATCCCCGCTGTTTATCCATTCAAAGGTTTTCGGCCCGCCGCAGTCGTTATGCAGTACAGACCTCTCGCGGTACAAATGCAGCAGCGCGCGCCAGCATTCCAGCACCTCGCGGTGGGCGGGGTCGTCGCATAAATGCCAGTCAAGGCTTGTTTTAAAGTTCCACTCCCGCTCCTGCGCAAAGTCCTGCCCCATAAACAGCAGCTTTTTACCGGGGTGGCCTATCATCATGGTATAGCACGTTTTAAGCGAGCCGAGCTTATCCATTTTATTGCCGATAAACTTGTTTATCATGCTGCCCTTGCCGTAAACAACCTCGTCGTGCGACAGCACAAGCATATAATTTTCGTCGAAAACGTATTCAGGCGTGTGCGTCATAAGTCCGTGATGATAGGGTCGGAAGATAGGGTCTGTGTTATAGTATTTTATGCTGTCGTTCATCCAGCCCATATTCCATTTAAGCCCGAAGCCGAAGCCCCCGTCCTTTACGGGCTTGGTAATTCCCGCTATAATCGAGCTGTCCTCGGCTATAAGAAAGGCGTCCGTGCGCTCCCTTAAAACGCTGTTCAAATGACGGAAAAATTCAAAGCTTTCCAAATTTTCGTTGCCGCCGTACATGTTGGGGCGGTATTGCTCTCTGCCGAAGCTGTTATAAAGCATTGCCGCAACCGCGTCCACGCGCAACGCGTCTATGTGGTATTTTTCCACCCAGAAGAATGCGGAAGCAATTAAAAAGTTGGAAACCTCCTTTTTCCCCAAATCAAACGCCTTCGTTCCCCATTCGGGATACTCCGCGCGCAACGGGTCGGCGTATTCGTAAAGGGGGGTTCCGTCAAAGTTTGCAAGCCCCCAGTCGTCCTTGGGGAAGTGCGCGGGCACCCAGTCTAAAATTACCCCCACGCCGTTTTTATGCATATGGTCGATGAAATACATAAAATCCTCGGGCGAGCCGTAGCGCGCCGTCGGCGCAAAATAGCTTGTTACCTGATAGCCCCAGCTCGGGTCGAAAGGATATTCGCATATACCCATAAGCTCGATATGCGTGTAGCCCATCCATTTGACGTAATCGCACAGCTCGTGCGCAAGACGGCGGTAGTCCAGATATTGGTCCTCGTCCTGCTTCCACGTATCCTTTTTCCAGCTTCCGAGGTGCACCTCGTACACGCTCATCGGCTTTTCAAGGAAGCTACCCCCCTTAATATCCTTGCGCCACGCCTTATCGCCCCAGACGTAGTTATCGAGATTAGCCACAACCGAGGCATTGTGCGGCCGCAGCTCCGTACGGTATGCGTACGGGTCGATTTTCTCCACCTCAGAGCCGTCCTCGCGCACAACAAGGTACTTGTATTTTACCCCCTCGCACATATTCGGCACAAACAGCTCCCAGATGCAGTCGTCCACCTTTTCCATTATGTCCCGCCATTTAGTCCAGCCGTTGCCATCGGAAATAACGCACACCGCCCGCGCATTCGGCGCCCAAAGCACAAAGTGCACGCCGCGCACGCCGTTTATTTCGCGTATATGCGCGCCCATTTTCTCGTAAAGCTTGTAATGAGTTCCGTGGTGGAATAAATATCTGTCCAAATCCCCGAAAAACTTATTTTCCATAAATTACCCCCTTAATATGCCTGAGTTTTATACCTTTTAATTCTTAATTTTTAATGCGGTAACATTCTTGAACCCGTTAAATCCGCCAACGGAAAAATCGCTTATTTTATCCGCTTCGCACAAATCAAACCGAACGTCCTTATGCTCTTCGGGGTCTTCCGTAATGATAATTGCAGTGCACCTTAAAGCTTCTTCCGTTTCGCCGAAGAAATCTATCGCAGCAACGTATTTTTCTTTCGGCAAACCTTTTATCGGCATATATGCAATATGTCCCCCGATTATTCTCAGCATCGAACGTCTGTCCGCGCGGGCAAAAGAATAATCTTCATAATCGGAAATATTTTTAATCAGCTCTTCCGCACTTTCCGCGTCATTGCATTTTTTGTTAAAATCCTTTGTTGCCCGAATTGTTTCGGCGTATACGGTTGCGGCGAAAGCGTACAAGCCCGCGTTTCCGCCGCTTAAATTTATTTTATAATAAAGCGCCCTGTCCGTTTCGGGCATAAGACCTACTACAAACGCTTCCCTTATTATCTCGTCAATAAGCTCATAATTTATCTTTACTACCGCCGCTTTCAAAATTGCCCCCTTAATATGCCGCGATTTCGGGCTTAACGCCCTTTGCCGAAGTCGTAACAATACACGCGCGCAGACTTTTCGGGCAGGGTCACGAACAGCCTTCCGAACCTTACCTCCGCCTCGCTTTCCGCGCAGTCAAAGCCGCCGTTCCCGCAGAAAAATCTGCTTGTCATAACCGCGCCGTCGCGCGGCACTCCTATTTCCCACACGGGCACGCTTAAAGAAATTTCGCTGTCCGCGCAGTTTATAACCACCGCGCAGCAGCCGCTTTCGTCAAACCTTCCGTAAGCGATAAAGCCGTTGCCCGCGTCAAGTTTTTTAACGCTGCCCATTTTAAGGCAGGGTATGCGCTTTCTTAGCGCTATCGCCGCCTTATGGAATTCTATCAGCTGCCAATCCTCGTTGCCCCAGGGATATGTGCGCCTGCAATCGGGGTCCGTCCAGCCGACCTGCCCCGCCTCGTCCGCGTAATATATCCCCGGCGCGCCAGGCCAGGTCATCTGTATAAGCACGGCAAGCTCCATTGTCCGCTTGTCAATGCCGTACTCCGCCGCATGCGGTCCCTTCGTGCCTATCGTGCCTACAGTGCGGTTTGTGCGCGTCAAAAACCTCGAATGGTCGTGGTTTGACAGCTGGTTAAGCGCCGAATCCAGCGCCGCCCTCGGGAACTTCGACATACTCTTGAACATACTGTCGAAAAACTGATTGCCGTCGTAAAGCTTTCCGCCGTCAAAGCTCTTGCTGTGCTTGTCAAGCCCCGTCAGCAGCCACGTCACGGGCTCCATAAACGCGTCGTAATTCATTACCGAATCCCACTCGCCACCGTCGAACCAGCTCTCGGGCGAGCCGTAATGCTCGGCAAGCACAAGCGCCTCGGAATTGCTTTGACGCACTCTGTCGTGGAACTGCTTCCAGAATTTATGATTGTATTTTTCGCTGTGCCCCAAATCCGCGGCAACGTCCAGACGCCACCCGTCCACGTTATACGGCTCGGCAACCCATTTGCCGCCCGTCTGCATAATATATTCCACAAGCTCCGCGCTGTGCTCGTAATTCAGCTTCGGCAAGGTGGCATAACCCCACCAGCCCTCATACTCGCTTTTTGCCTCGGCGGGCTTTTTAAAGCGGAAATAGCTTCTGTACGGGCTTTTTGCCGACTGGTACGCGCCGTATTCATAGCCCTCTTTATCGAGGTAAATGCCCTCGCGGTCAAGCCATTTGTTGAACGACCCGCAATGATTGAACACGCCGTCAATAACAACGCGCATTCCGCGGGAATGAATTTCCTTAACAAGCTCTGCAAAATACGCGTTGCTCGCCTCTAAATTTTTACGCGAGGTCACGCGCTTTATGTATTTGGGCGCATAGCCGTTGTGCTTTTCCCAGTGCTGCATGCGGTGGTCGCAGTCCTCCTCTATCACCGCTAAATGCGGGTCAATATAGCCGTAGTCCTGCGTGTCGTACTTATGGTTGGACGGCGATACGAACAAGGGATTGAAGTAAATAACCTCAACGCCCAGCTCCTGCAAATAGTCCAGCTTTTGCATAACGCCCTGCAAATCGCCGCCGTAAAAATTGTTTACGTCCAGCTCGTCGGGCAATTTGTACCACTCCCGAACCCTGCGCGAATGCCCGCCCGTGTAATAATATTCGTTGTCCTCAACGTCGTTGTCGGGGTTACCGTTGCAAAAGCGGTCGGGAAAAATCTGGTAATATACCGCGCCCTTCGCCCAGTCGGGCACCTTTCTGTCCGGCACGAATGAAAAATCGTACTCGGGCTGGCTGTTTTCCACCCCGCCCAGACGGTTATAGCAGACGGCGTCGTCCTCGTCCACAAGACGGAAGTAATACCTCACCGCCTTCGACGGGCATTTAAATTCCACCTTAAACCAGTCGAAGCTGTCGTCCGTCATATATTTTTCCATATTTCGCTTAACGCCGTTTATTACGGCATACGCCTTTAAAACGTCGTTTTTAAGCGTGCGGATTTTTAAGGTAACCGTATCGCCGCTCTTCGGCTCGTACGGGGTTTTGAAGGTTTGGGTTTCATCGCTGAAAAGCGCCCGAATATTTATCATAAAAGCAGTTCCTTGTAACGCGCTTTTTCGCGGCAACATTTTTTGCCGCCTTTAAAATTTTATCACACCGCACCCGCAAAGTCAATACGGAATATTTATAAAACAGCCCGCCCCGCGCACTCTGCCGCAAAGCAAAAAAACCAAAAAATAACGGCGCCCCAAAAACGGTAATTCTGTTGACTTTGATTTTGCCGTATGATATGATTTATTAGCCTTACCGCAATTAAGATTTCACAGTTTAAAAGAGAACGCTATGAAAAAGAAAAAGACCCCCGACAGCATCGGGCAGGACGCAGTAACAGCAGAAAACGCAGCCTCTCCCGAGGCAGAGGTCGCCGCGGCGGCCTCCACAGCCTTAAACGCAACCGAAGGCGCCCCCGCGCAGTCGGGCGTTGTCGTCAACGGCAAGGTGCTTACAAGGGCGCAAAAAAACAAACGCACGGCGCTGAGGTGGACGTTTATCACCTTCGGCGCAATTTTAATGTCCATAAGCGTCTATTTCTTTCAGGTGCCCAACAACTTCACCCTCGGCGGCGTAGGCGGTATTTCCATCGTCCTCAGCAAATTCATAACCCCGCTCAATTCCTTTACGCAAAGGTTTTTAACGCAGGCAGTCATTATGGCTATAATAAACGTGCTTCTGCTTATTATCGGCTTTATCATTCTCGGCAAAAGCTGCACCTTGCGCACCGTCTACTGCTCTCTGCTGTACACGGGGCTTATATGGGTGTTCGAATATATCGACATAATCGGTATTATCACGGGCATACCCACCCCCAAGGGCGGCGTGCCCACCCCTCTTACCGACCAGCCGTTTTTAGAGCTTTGCTTTTCAATACTGCTCTTCGGCGTGGGCGGCGCGCTGATATTCAACAGCGGCGCTTCCTCGGGCGGCACCGACATTATCGCGCTTATAATGAAGAAGTTTACAAAGCTGAACGTAGGCGTTGCGCTTATGATTGTAGACCTTATAATCATAGTCGTTTCTATTTTCACCTTCAAGGATATTTCAACCGCGCTGTTCTCCTTCCTCGGACTGTTTGCAAGGACCTTCCTTTTGGACGGAGTAATAGAAAGCTTCGGCAAAACCAAATATCTTACTATAATAACCAAGCACCCGGAGGACATAGGCGAATACATTTTAAAGGTTGTAAACCACAGCTATACCATGTACGATGCCGAGGGCGGCTACACGCACGAGCGTAAAAAGGTGCTTGTAACGGTGTGCAAGCGTAACGAAGCGCTTAAAATAAAGCTTAAGGTCAAGCAGCTTGACCCCGAGGCATTCGTAATAATAACAGACGCAAACGAAATTCTGGGCAAAGGCTTCGGAGAAACGTTTTAACGGCATTTTTTTCGGAGAACGGATATGAACGAAAAGGCGGAAAAACGACAAAAAATATTAAAACAAGTCCGTTACTGGGCTATTTTAAACTTCGGCACAATATTAACCGCCATCGGCGTTACGCTTTTTAAAGCGCCGAACAACTTTGCCACGGGCGGCGTAAGCGGACTTTCGATAATATTAAGCAAATTCATAACGCCCCTCAGCCCGTTTACCGAAAAATTTGTAACGCAGACGGTTATAATGTGGATAATAAACGTAATTCTGCTTATTATCGGCTTTATATTTTTAGGGAAGGGCTGTTCCTTCAAAACCGCGTACTGCACTATGGCGTACACGCTGGAATCAATCGCGCTGGAAAATATTTTAAAGGCGGTAAAAGTCAGCCTGCCGTTGACCAATCACGTCTTTCTGGAATTCGTGTTTGCAATGCTTTTAACGGGCGCGGGCGCGGCGATACTTTTCAACTGCAAGGCGTCCTCCGGCGGCACGGACATTATCGCGCTGATAATAAAAAAATACACCAACATAAAAAACATAGGCGTTGCGCTGTTTATAACCGATATTTTAATAGCCGCCTCCGCCTTCTTTATCTTCGGCGTACAGACGGGACTGTACTCCATACTCGGACTGTTTGCAAAATCGTTTATAGTCGACGGAGTTATAGAAAGTATAGGCAAAAACAAATACATAACGATAATCACCGCCCACCCGGAGCATATTGCGCCGTTCATTCTCGACAAAATGCACCGCGGCTATACCTCCTACAAGGCAACGGGCGGGTTCAGCGGCGATGAAAAAACGGTAATGCTTTGCATATTGAAGCGCGGCGAAGCGCTTAAACTGAAATATCAGGTAAAGCAGACCGACCCCGAGGCATTCGTAATAATAACCGACACCAACGAAATTTTAGGCAAGGGCTTTCAGTCCTCCGATTAAAATAAAATCAAAAGCGGTGCGTACGGCAATAAAGCCGTCCGCACCGCTTTTTTAATTTTTACATTTAATTTCCGCAACCTTCAAAGCGCTTTAAAGCTTTCCTCTCTGAACTGCTTGACGTACAGCCCGTAATACGCGCCGCGCTTTTTCAACAGCTCGGTATGCGTGCCCGTTTCAACGATTTTTCCGTTATCTACCACAAGTATAACGTCCGCCGACCGCACCGTGGAAAGTCTGTGCGCTATAACAAAGCTTGTTCTGCCGCGCATAAGCTTATCTATCGCTTGCTGTATCAGCTGCTCGGTAAGCGTGTCTATGGACGAGGTCGCCTCATCCAGCACGAAAATTGCAGGGTTCACAAGTATAGCCCTCGCAAAGGACAAAAGCTGTTTTTCGCCCGTGGAAAGGGTGTTGCCGCCCTCGCCCGCAAGGGTATCGTAGCCGTGCTCCATTCTTTCTATAATTCTTTCCGCGTTCACGCTCCTTATTGCGGCGTCAAGCTCCGCGTCCGTTGCGTCCTCTCTGCCGTAAAGCAAATTTTCGCGTATGGTGCCGGAAAACAAGTGCGGCGTCTGCAAAACATAGCCGATATTAGAGTGCAGCCACTGTACCGACCGCTCTCTCGCGTCCTTTCCGTCGATTAAAATTTTCCCCTCCGTCGGCTCGAAAAATCTGCACACAAGGTTGACAAGCGTAGACTTCCCCGCGCCCGTTTCACCGACTATCGCAACCGTCTTGCCCTGCGGCACCTTTAAATTGAAATGCTCAAGCACATATTCCTCGCCGTCGGGGTATTTAAAGGTCACATCGCAAAATTCTATGTCGCCGTGCAAAGGCTCCCAGTTCTCGCGCTTCGGATTAAAGCTGTCGCCGTACTTTTCTATAACCTCGGGCGTGTCGGCAACGTCCCCCACCGCCTCGCACAGCGCGGAAAAGCGCTCCATATTCACCTTAATGGAAATCAAATCGGCAAACGCCTCCACCGACCACAGCACGGGCTCCATAAGCCCCTGCGCATAGGTCATAAACACAGACAGCGTCGCCACAAAGCCTATCCCTTCCCTCGTGGTAATAACTCCGCCGTACCACAAAACAAGCGCCAGCGCAACCGAGGACGCAAACGAAATAAGCGAAAACAGCAACGCGCGGTGATGCCCCAGCCTTTGCGAGGTTTTCTTCATTTCCTTCGTTTTGCGGAAAAAATCCCCGTCAAGCCTCTGCTCCACCGCAAGCGTTTTCGAGGTTTCCGCGCCCGTTATCCCCTCGTTAAAGCCGCCCGTTATCTCGGAATTTATTTCCCTCACACGGCGGTTCAGCCTTGTAAATTTTCTGTTAAAGTAAACGGAAATAACGGCGATAAACGGCACTATCGCAATAACGCACAGCGCCAGCAGCGCGTTTGTCGCAAGCATAACGGTCACCGCGCCCAAAACATAGGTCAAATTCCACACTCCCTGATATACGTCCCACGAAATAATCGAAGAAACGCTCGAAGTGTCGCTCATAACCCTTGCGTGCAGCTTGCCCACGCTCGTCTGGTTGAAATACCCGACCGAAAGGGTCTGCAAATGATTGAAGGCGGTGCGCCGCATATCCCTTAAAATATACATTTCGAGGCGGCAACAGCTGAACGAGCCGAAAAAGTCCAGCACAACCGTCGCAACTATAACAACAACGTAAGCGACAATAAACCACGCAAGCCCGTCAAGCGTGCCCGCGTCTATAAAGTTCGCTATGGCATACTTCTGGAACAGCGGGGTAATTATGTTCAGCACCCCGACCGCAAGCGTACACATAACAAGCGTAATAAAAATAGGCTTATAGCCCGAAAGATAGGGCAACAGCTTGCCGAGCCCGAAAAACCTCAGCCCCTCCTTCCGCTCGGCACAATTCTTGCTTTTAAGCCGCTTTTTGTTATCAAGCCGCTTCCCGCCCCGCCGCTTTTTATTTTCAGTCCGCATTGTCCGCCTCCTTCAAGTCCTCGGGAAGGGCAGTCTGCAAATCGCAGATGCGCTTATATATGCCGTTTTTGCGTAAAAGCTGCGCGTGCGTACCGCTTTCCGCTATCCGCCCGCCGTCCATTACGATAATATTGTCGGCATGCATAACGGTAGTAATTCTGTGTGAAATTATTATCGCGGTGCAGTCCTTAAAGCTTTTTGCAAGGCTTGCGCGGATTGCCGCGTCCGTATCGCTGTCCACGGCGGAAAGCGAGTCGTCCAGAATAATATACGGTGTTTTGCGCATAAGCGTCCGCGCAATGCACACGCGTTGCTTCTGCCCGCCGGAAAGGGTCACGCCCCTCTCGCCCACAACAGTATCGTAGCCGCTTGCAAAGCTTTCGATATTCCCGTCCACGCACGCCGCCGCAGCGGCGTTTTTTATGTCCTCAATATCTGCGCTATCGCTTGCAACGGCAATGTTTTCGCCGACCGTGCGGGAATAAACATACCCCTCCTGCAACACAAGTCCGATGTATTTTCTAAGCGTTGCCCTCGGAATATCCCTCAGCTTCCGCTCTCCGATATAAATTTCCCCGCTGTCCGCCTCGTACAGTCTGTCCAACAGCCGCGCAATGGTCGACTTGCCGCTGCCCGTGCCGCCGATTATCCCCAGCGTACTTCCCTGCGGCACCGTAAACGACACGTTTTCAAGCACGGGCTTGCCCGCTTCGTAACCAAAGCTAACGTTCTCAAAAGCAATATCCCCGCTTAAACCGCCCTCGTCCGCGCCGTAGTCCTCTTCCTCCGCGTTCATAATTTCGCCTATTCTACCCAACGCCACGCCCGCCTTTGACAGGTTGGAAATTATTCTGCCCAGCTGTCTTACGGGGCCTATCATCATCGTGTTGTAGGCGATAAACTCTACAAGGCTACCCAACGTCAGCTGACCGCGTACGCAAAAAACCGAGCCAAGCACAACAATAAGCATCAGCTGCAACGCGGCTACAAGGTCGCTCGAAGCCCAGTAAAGCGCCAAAAATTTTTCAAGCCTTACCCACAGCCCCGTGTAATAGGTGTTTTGCTTTTCGAATTTATCGCGCTCGTACCGCTCTCTGCCGAACGCCCGCACCACGCGCACACCCGTCAGATTTTCCTGCGCAAGGGTAGAAAGCACGCCCTCCTCCTCGTCGCATTTTTTAAAGCGCTTGCCCGCCTTAAAGTAAAAGAACAGCGAATATCCCGTAAGCAACGGCACAAACGCCAGCGCAACCGCGGCAAGCCTCGCGTCGGTAATAAACATAAAGGTAACCGAAATCACAAGCAGTAAAACAATGCGGAACAGCGACAAAATCTGGTTTGATACAAAGTTGGATATGGTATCCGCGTCAGAGGTGCACCGCTGAATAATATCGCCCGTGTTATGACGGTTGTGCCATTCGAGCGGCAGCCGCTGAATATGCGTAAACAGCTCGTTGCGCATTCTCTGCATAAGCGACTGGTTCGCCCACGTGTTAAAATACGTTCTGCAATAGTGGAATACAAGCGTCAGCGCCGCAATCGCTATTATGATTACGGCAATAACCCAGATATTCGCTTTAAGATACTCTATCCCGCCCGCAAGCTCAACCAGCCCTTTATATTTTTCGGGAACGGGCAAATCCCTTAAAACGCAGTCGATTGTAAAGCCGATAATTTTGGGCACGATAACGTTCATCAGCGTCACTAAAAAGCTGAACACAACAACCGATATAAACAAAAACACGCTGCCCTTTAAAAAATAGCCAAGCAGTCCCGCCTTGGTAAAGCGCGGAAGCGTTTTAACCTCTTTCATAAGCTATGTAATTCCTTTTTAATTTAAAGCATTGCAAATACATATAAAAGCGGCGGAAAGGCAAAGCCTTCCCGCCGCAGACCTGCAAAACCAAAGCATATACGGGGGTCAACGGAAATTTTCGTGCCTTAAACGTTATAATAACAAATAAGAAAAATCACCGCAAGCGCAATATATCCAAGCCCCGTAAACAGCATAAAGGTTGTTTTTAAGCCTCTGTCCTTCTTCGCCTCGCGATAGTCGTGGAAGTCCTTGTATTTGCCCTTTACGTCCTTTTTAAACAAATCGAAAAACCGTATAACTGCAAACGCCAGCATATCGAACGCCCCGCCGTTGCTTGCAACTACAATCAGTCCCGCGCCGGCAAGTATAACCCCGGGCACCAGAAACGAGTTGGAAAGCACGCCCATAAGCTCCCTTGCGTTTTCGGGCACGGGCGGCACGGTGTGTATGCGGTACGCCGCAAACATTATAACAATTGACAATACCGCGCCAAGCGTGGCGCAAATCAAATAAGGCAAAACCTTTTTCATAGCAAATCAGTCGGCTTAACTCAGCTGCCGCTTGTATTTTTCAAATTCGGCGGCATTGCAGTAAATCATGTGTCCCTTGCGTATTTCCCGCATAACGGGCTTATCCTCGGAATAATCGTGCTCTGCAATAGGGTTGTAAACAATGCGTTTTCTGCCCTTTTCGAAGTTCGGGTCGGGCAAGGGTATTGCGGAAAGCAACGATTTTGTGTACGGGTGCAACGGGTTTGCAAACAGCTCGTCGCTGTCGGCAAGCTCCACCATTTTTCCGTAATACATTACGCCTATTTTATCGGAAAAATACTTCACAACCGATAAATCGTGCGCGATAAAAAGTATAGTCAGTCCAAGTCTGTGCCTTAAATCGTTTAAAAGATTTATAACCTGCGCCTGAATGGAAACGTCCAGGGCGGAAATAGGCTCGTCGGCAATTATAAGCTCGGGCTCCAAAATAATCGCCCGCGCTATTCCTATCCTCTGCCGCTGTCCGCCGGAAAACTCGTGCGGGTACCTGCCCGCATGCTCGGGCACCAGCCCTACTAAGTCTAACATTTTATATACTTGTTCGTCAATAAACTTTTTATCTTTTATTCCGCGTATTACAAGCCCCTCCGCAATAATATCCCTTACGGTCATTCGCGGGTCAAGCGAGGCAATGGGGTCCTGAAAAATCATCTGCATCTTGTTCATTATTCTGCTTTTCTTTGCAAGCTGCAGCTGTCGGCGGAATTGCTTTTCCAGCTCCACCCGCTTTCCATCGTCCGCTTCCGCGGCAATTTTCGGCTCGAATTCCTCGCGCACAAGCTTAATCTGCTCCTCCGCGTAAACCCTGTTGCAGTTTTTGTCGTCAAACCTCGCCGACCTTATATTCGCGGTCTGCTCTGTCAGAACGGCGCGGTATTTTTCCTCCGCCGCCTTCAATTTTGCGGCGTTCTCCGCGCTTACCTCCGCCTTGCCGTTTGCCTTGTCGGCTTTAACCGCCCTTTTAATTTCGGCAACGGAAGCGCGGTATTCCCTGCGCGCCGCCGTAACCGCGTCGCTGTACGCGCGCGTTCCCGCGCAAATCCTCTGCCCCTTGAAGTAAATATTCCCGCTTGTAATGTCGTAAAGCTTTATGACGGAGCGCCCCGTGGTCGTTTTTCCGCAGCCGCTTTCACCCACAAGCCCGAAAACCTCGCCCTTGCGTATTTTGAAGCTGACGTCGTCCACGGCGCGCAGCTCCTGCCCCGCGCCCATCTTGAAATATTGACACAAATGCTCTACCCTTAACAGTATTTCGGCGCTGTCGTTCATTTTTTAACGCCTCCCGCTCTTTTCATTCTTTCAATTCTGTCGGTAACCGCCTTTGGCGGGCTTACCTTCGGCGCGTCGGGGTGCAAAAGCCACGTCGCCGCAAAATGCGTGTCGGAAATTTTAAACATCGGCGGCTGCTGCTCGAAGTCAATCTGCATAGCGTACTTGTTTCTTTCCGCAAACGCGTCGCCCTTGGGCGGATAAATCATATTCGGCGGCGTTCCGGGTATGGCTTCCAGCTTTTCTTTTGTGTCCAAATCGGGCATAGAAGAAAGCAACGCCCAGGTATAAGGGTGCGCGGGCGCATAAAACACGTCCTCCGCAGTGCCTATTTCCACTATTTTACCCGCGTACATAACGGCTACCCTGTCCGCCATGTTCGCCACCACGCCCAAATCGTGGGTAATAAATATAACCGAAAGCCCCCTCTCGCTCTTTACCTTGTTTATAAGCTCCAAAATCTGCGACTGGATTGTCACGTCAAGCGCGGTAGTCGGCTCGTCGCAGATAAGAATATCGGGGTTGGCGGAAAGCGCAATCGCAATAACAATCCTCTGCCGCATTCCTCCCGAAAACTCGAAGGGATACTGCTTATACCTCTTTCTCGGCTCGGGAATGCCCACCTCCTCCAAAAGCTTCAACGCCCTCGTCTTAGCCATGCGCCGCGTCACCTTATAAACCACGCCAGAAGCCTTTGCCTTAAGGTAATCTATCATGTCCACGGTTATTTTGTCGAAGTCGATAGCGCCGTTTTCGTCCAATTTGCGCCTTATACCCTCCGCAACGCGCAGAATAAGCGCAATAATCCCCTGCCTCGCCTCCTCGCAGCTTACAAGGCTTTTATCGGCAACGCTCCACTCGGGCGCGCCGCCCGCCGCAGATTTTTTGTTATAAGCCGCGTTCTGCTTTGCAAAGCGCGCCTCCTCGGCCTTATTCCGCTTTAAGCCGTCAAAATACAGCTCTGTCGCGGCTTTAAGGCTCGATTTAAAGGTGTAAAGACTGTTGTCCTTTATAATTTCAAGTCTGTCTATTGCGTTTTCCACGGCGGCAATCAAAATTTTCGACGCCTGCGCAACCTCCTTGGGGTCAAGCTCCGCCCTTTTAAATACTTCAAGCTGTCCGTTTATAACCTCCAAAGCCGCCCTCTTGTTCTCGGCAGACTGCGCATTAGAGTATTTTATGCCCTCCTTTGCGTGCGCAATAAAATCGAGCATAAAATTGTCGTCGAGGTACCTGCGCAAAAATTTGTTCAGCTCCGCAACCTCCATATCGGGCAAAGGCTGCTGCGCAAAGGTCATATAATAGCCCATAGCGAAGAAGTTCGGCATAGTGAACGCCGCCGCCTCGCTCAAAATTTCCTTAACTGTCGCAAGCCGCCGCAGAACCTCGTCCCAGTCCACGCTCTCGCCGCCCGTTTTTTCCGCGCGCCCGAACAGACTGCGCAAAAACCCCGCAATTCTGTCCTTAAACGGCGCCCTTACGCACCGCTTTATTTCCGCAAGCTCTGCCTGCAATTGCTCCGCCCGCGCATAAACAACGTACCGCTGACACGCCCCGCCCGCAACCTTCACAAGCTCCGCAACGTCGCGAACAACGTCCTTAAACGCCTTTTTTTCTATTCTGAAAATAACGTCGTCCAGCTCCGCAAGCGCGTCGTCCGCCGCCTCGTAAGCCTTGTTGTAGGCGTTTTCCAGCTCTAAATGCTTATACTCGAATTTATTGAAGTCCGCGCATTTCCGCTTGTTTTCCGCAATAATTTCCGCATTTTCGGCGCCGCGCGCCTTATCCATGCACTCGTTCAGCCGCGCAAGCATGGCGTTAAAGTCCCTGCGGCTCTCCTTTTGCGAAATTTTACCCTTTATCAGCATCGCCTCTGTCAGCTGCTTGCCCACGCGCATAATAGGGTTAAGGCTGGACATCGGGTCCTGAAATATCATTGCAATCTTATCCCCGCGCAGCTTATGAAAGCCCTCCTCGGGAATTTTAAACAAATCCTGTCCATCGTAAATAATTTCGCCGCCGTCCTTTATGGCGTTGCCCGCAAGTATGCCCATAATCGCACGGTTGGTCACCGACTTGCCGGACCCGCTTTCGCCCACAAGCGCAAGCGTTTCTCCCTTGTACAAATCGAAGCTTATATCGCGCACGGCCTGCACCTTGCCGCCGTCCGTGCGGAACGAAATTTTAAGATTTTTAACGGATAATTTAACTTCTCTGCCGTCCATATCAGCCCTCCGTGCCGCGCAACGACGGGTTAAACGCATCGCGCAGTCCGTTACCGAACAAGTTAAAGCTAAGCATCAGCAATGCCAGAAATATCGAAGGAAACAGCGCAATATGCGGCGAGGTTTCCATAAGCGCCTGCCCGCCCGCAATCAGCGTGCCCACGCTTGTGATATTGCCGGAGGAAAGGTTTATAATTCCCAGATAGCTTAAATTCGTTTCCGAATATATCATTGACGGAATTACAAGCGCGCTGCCCGTAACCAAGGTGCCAAGCGCATTCGGGAAGATATGCTTGAACATCAGCCTTCTGTCGCTCGCGCCCAGCGTCCTTGCCGCAAGCACGTACTCGCGGTTTTTAAAGCGGTAAAACTGCATTCGCGTAGACCCCGCCATGCCTATCCACCCCGTAAGGAAGAAGGCGAGGAACAGCACCAGAATCTGGCTCGAAGCCCCCATATGCAGCTTTAAAAGCGTTATAATAATCATCATAGGCACTGCGGAAAGTATGTCGGAAACGCGCTCCATAATAAGGTCGGTTTTTCCGCCGTAATACCCCTCTATCGCGCCGTATATCGCGCCCACCGCCATATTGACTATCGCCACCGCTATCGCAAATATAAACGAAAACCTCGCGCCGGAGGCAAGGCACGTCAGTATATCCTGCCCGTCGCCCGTGGTTCCGAATAAAAATACGGGCTTGCCTATTCCGTCCTTTAAAACATAGCTGTGGTTATAGACGTAATATTCATAATAATTTATCCTGCACTGAACGCCCGTGGGCACAGGCCTTGCATAGGCGTAATAATAGGTTTCCCCGTCCTTTTCAAAGCCGTTTTCGCCCTCTATTCTTAAAGAATTATAGGGATAGCTGTCGTCCTCGCCCGCCTTATACGTCCAGTATACGGGTATAACGTTGTCGTTCTCGTCGTATACGATTTTCGTCCTCGTCGTGCCCTCTGTCTTGAAGTAGTAATTCGCGTCCTCGAAGTCCTGCGTTGCCTTCGGTCTGTCGGCAATTCTCACCGTGGGATAAATCACCTGTACGCCCGTTTCGTCCTGATACTGCGTCAGCCGCGCATACTCCTCCAACGTAAAATTTTTGTATATACAGCCCGCGGAATAATAGCTGTCCTCTCTGTAACGGTACATGCCGTCGTCCGTTAATTTGTATTCCTGATTTTTTACGGCGTTATGCCCCGTTTCCTCGCCCATAGCAAACAGATATTTAAACCTTGCCTTGCCCGCCTCCTTGGTTTTGCACCCGTCCCAGAAGCTCGTGCCCGCAAACAGACTTGCTTTCGGCAAGGTTTCTCTGAAATAAGCGTCCTTATACGCAACGCTGTACGGCGTGCAGAACGGCGCTATTATCGCAAACAAAATCAGCACAAGAATTATCACCGCGCCCACAACCGAGCCCTTGTTTTTGCAAAAGCGCCTGAACGCGTCCGTAAAATACCCGACCGGCTTTGTATCCAGCTTTTTGTCGTGAACGTTATCGCCCCCCGATACAAAGCTGAATTTTTCCTTCGGAATAGTTTTTATCTGCTCCATAATTTATTTCGCCCCCATTCTTATTCTGGGGTCGATAAAGCCGTAGCTTATATCAACCACTATGCCCGCCGCAAGCCCTACAAGACAGTAAAAGCCCGATAAAAGCATAAAAAAGTCGTAATCCTGCGCGTTTATGGACATTATATAAAGTCTGCCCACGCCGGGGATAGAAAACATACTTTCAATTATAAGCGAGCCCGACAAAACGCTTATAAACTCCGACAGTATAGACGGAAATATTACAACCATAGCGTTCCGCAATGCGTGGCGGAAGGTCGCCTGCCCGCGCGTAAGCCCCTTTGTCCTTGCAAGCAGCATAAACTCGCCCGTAAGCACCTCGGTAAGCTCCGCACGCGTAAAGCGCGTGTACCCCGCAATCGAGCCGAGGCACAGCGACAGCACCGCGGGCAGCATAGAGCGGAACATTTTCCAGGAAAAATAATCATACCCCGGCAGCATTGTCAGCGGAAACCAGTCCAGCTTATAGCAGAACACATACTGTATAACAAGCCCCAAAACAATCGAGGGCAGTGAAATAAGCAGTATAACCGCCGTGGAAATTATCTGGTCCTGCCACTTGTTCTTTTTAAGCGCGGCAAAAATACCCAAGCCTATGCCTATGGGCACGCCTATAAGCGAGGAATATACATTAATCAGTATCGTAGGCGGCAGCTTTTCAATAAACACGTCCCAGACGGGCTGGTTGCGGTATTCGGACATAGTAACGCCTATACCAAAGTCGCCGTACACAAAAATTCTTTTAAGATATATAAACAGCTGCGTTAAAATAGGCACTCTGTCATACCCGATAACAAGCCCGTTCGCATCGTAACGGATATTCTGGATATATCCCCTTGCCTCTAATTGGGCGTAAACTATTTTCGCGTCCTCGCCCGCCTGCACCGTAACCACTATCGGCAGCAGCTTGATAAGCACAAAGCATATAAGCATAATTACGCTGAACGACAAAAGCATAAGCCCCAGCCTTTTCATAACGTATTTAAACATATACATCGGCTTCACCTCCCGATTATTTAAAGAAGAAATAAACAAGCGGAGGCGGAAAGCCATTTCCGCCTCCGCCGCTTTTAATTTTAATTATTTATTGCTTAATCCACCGACTTCTTATACTCCGCCTCGAGATTATGTCCCGAAGCATAGCTGTCCCATTGCTTATCGGTGTAGTTCACGCGAATATACCGCATTCCGCCGTAGCTCATAAAGTAGTTGTACTCGTCAGTAATATAGGAAAACTGCATGCCCAGCATCGACGCCGTGTACTGATAGTTTGTGGGTATGCTGTAATACTTGCCTATAACCAGCTCCTCAATCTTCGCCATCAGCTGCAATCTTGCCTCCTCGGGAATAGCTCCGGGGCCCCAGTTAAATTTGTACCGGTCCTTGCTTTCGGGCAGTCCCTCAAGGCAGCGCGAAAGGTTCATAAGCGTCATGGTAAACTCTCTTCCCGCGCCCTCGTAATCGCCCTCGGGCATAGTGAAGGTGATTGTTTCGCTCTCGGTATCCCACCAGCTCGAATAGGTCCACTCGGGGTCGATATACAGGCTTATAAAGCTTGCGGGGTTTAAGGGGTTGCCGCCGAAGCCCGTGCCCGACGCAATTTCGTATGCGCCCGCGCGGAAGTCGTCCGCCCATTTGTTGCCCGTAGACGAATCGAAGGTAATCGTTATCTTGCCCTCCAACGGCGTACCCGCGACAAGGTTATTGAATACCTTGACGATATAATCGTAGTCGCGCCTCGTGTTGGGGTTATCGACCGAGGTTCCGTAAACAAACTCTATTTTTTTGTTTGCGTCATAGCCGTAATGCTCCGCGTTCGCAACAAGCTTTGCATACGCCTCGTTCACAAGCTCCTTTGCAAGCGTGGGGTTATAGCCGTTCAGCGCCTCATACGCCGCGTCCAGCGTAGCATAATCATGCGTTCCGTCAGACCACTTTGTTCCGTCCACATTCGTAAACCCGTAGGAGCGCAACAGCGCCTCCTTTGCGTAAACGGTGTCGCGGTAAACGCCGCCGTTATCGATGTCGTAATAGTACATGCTGTTTACTATACCGTAAGCGGGCTGCATTGCGGTGGTCGTTTCCGCATTGTAGTCTGCACGGTCAATCGCAAGCGAAACAGCCTTTCTGAACTCGTCAACGGCAAGCAAGCCGTTGTTCCTTCCGCTCTTTTTCAAAACGTCAAGGCCCGCGTAAAGGTTAAGCGAAAACGTTCCCGTACCGGGAGTGAAGTAAGCATACTTCGAATCTCTGTAATCGTCCTTGTGCGTTACGTCTATGCCTATGCTGTCAAGCGTTCCGCTCAAAAAGCCCATCCACTGCGTGCTTGTTTCGGGTATAGCCTCGCATTTGATTGTTTCCACCTTGTACTGGTCCTTGTTGTCGTCCAGCTTATAACCGTACCAGTGCTCGTTCTTTTCAAGGGTGTACGCCTTGCCGGACTGGAATTCGGTCAGCTTATACGGGCCCCAGCTCGCCGTGGTGGCAAGCTTTGTGTCGTAATCCGTCCATTTCAGGGTAGAGCCCGCCTGCGGGTCCTTCTTGCAGCTCTCGTACAAGTCCTTTTTGACAAGCGGCAGGCCGGACATATTGTAAGCCGCGCGGTAGTTAAGACTGCCGTCCTTGTTCAAGGGATACAGCGGGTTCACAAGGCACATAACAAGCTCGTACTCACCCGCCTTGTAAAAGCCTACGTCGCTGAACTGCACATTCATGTGCTCGTTTTTAACCTTGATGCCTATGCAATCCGCATTGCTCATGCCCACGCCAAGGTAGCTGTCCTTATACGCCGCATAAATCGATGCCGCCGTCCACTCGGAATTGTCCGCGGGGTCAACGTAAACGGTAGTATCTGTTATATCCACCCACTGCGGGCACTCCTTACTGCCGTCAGGCGTCATAGCGCCCTCCAGCCCGAAGAAGTTCCACATATCGAGGTAAAGCGTTACCCCCGCGGCAAGCGCCGCGTCGTTGGAGGCATAGCCCTGAGATGCAACCGTTTCATAGGTTTCGGGCACGTCCTTATTGAAGTAATAGCCCGCGTTCACAAGCGCCTGAGTGCCGCTGTAATAGGAATTAGCGCGGAAGTTCTTAAATTCGGGGTTAAGCTGCTCCTGCATGGAATAGACAAAATCATCGGCCTTGATTGGCGTGCCGTCGTCCCATTTAAGGTCGTTGCGCAGCGTAATTTTCCACGCATAGCCGCCCGCGTCCTTCTGTGCCTGCGTATAGCCGAACTTCGCGTCCACCGTCGCAGTCACGTCCTCCAACGCCGTTGCGGCGGAATATTTAACCGTATACCCGCCGTCGACAATCGCGCCGGCATTAATAGTGCCGTCGGCTTTGAATTTGCCGCCCTTGCTTTCATCGAATTTGTAATCGAATTCGAACAAGTCGGAATTGATGTAGCCGATAATCTGCGTGTCGTTGTTGTCGCGGTACGTCATCATATTCCAGTCCGAGGGCATTGCAACGGTATAATTGTTATAGGTTACGCCATCGGGAGTTTTACGGCAGCCCGTCACGCCCACTGCCACGGACGAAGCCATAACGACCGTAGCGGCAACAGCGGCAAGCTTTTTCCATTTGTTTGCCATAATTTTATCCTCCAAAAATTTATTTTCCGTTCATAGTTTGCCGCTTAAAAATTTATTAATACCTTTTAAGTATTTTCTGTTTGCGTTAAGTCATTAACGCAAACGAGGGTACCCTCGTTTTGAATTTTTATGCGGTTGTTTTATAAAATTGCCGTCATAAGCAACTTATTTAAAAGCTATACTACCATTTTACGCACCATGTGTCAAACAAATTTATTAAAAAATACAAATATTTTTGAAAATTAATTCAAATTTTATGCATATAGTTAAATATTTGCATTTTTATAGCAATTTTTACATTTTAAATTTGCATATTTGTATGCATTATTGATATTTATACATATTTTCACCCGCAACGCACCCGCACCGCCCGCAACCCGCCAAAACCGCCGCCACACAAAAAAACCGTCTGCAATTGCTTGCAGACGGTTAAATTTGCATTATAATTTATAATTATTTGACAAGCGCAACAGCGGCTTTTGTCTTTTCCTCTATTTCCGCGGGGGTTCCGCTCATCATCCAGCTGCCTCCGCACGCAATAATTTTATCGCACGCAAGGTATTCAAGGATATTCTCTGCGGAAATACCGCCCGTGGGCATAATTTTAATGTAAGGGAACGCCGCGCAAATGGCCTTTATGGTTTTCAGCCCGCCGTAATTCGATGCGGGAAAGAATTTCAGCACTGTCAAACCCTTTGCAATCGCCGCCATGGCCTCGGTCGGCGTAACCACTCCGGGCAGATACAAAAGCCCGTGCTCCTTACAGCAGTCCGCAACCTCCTCGGAAAAACCGGGCGAAACAATAAATTTCGAGCCCGCTTCAATCGCCCTTTCGCACTGCTCGCGGTTGATAACCGTGCCCGCGCCTATAAGCATATCGGGATAGGTCTTTACCGCCAGAGCAATCGCCTCGGCTGCGCAGGGCGTGCGGAATGTAATTTCCGCGCACGGCAGTCCGCCGTTAATCAGCGCCTGCATTTTAGGCAGCGTTTCCTCAACGGAATTAAGCACCACCACCGGCACAATCTTTGTCTGACGTATTTTTTCAATAAGCTGTTCCTGTGTCATATTTTCCTCCTTAAATTATCAAATTTAATCGAATTTCCAGTCCGCGACCTTCATTCCCCAGCAGCGGCGGCGCTTTGCAAGCTCGGGGTTAAAGCTCTTCCACAAATTCTGAATGTATTTGTTGTCCTCGAGCATGGGCCCCGTTTCAAGGTACTTCACACCCAATTTATTAAGCCCCACAAGGCAGTTGTGCAAAATTATTGCAACCGCGCCCTTGTTTTTGTGCTCCTTGGCAATGCCTATACTCATCATATCGGCAACCTCGACGTGCTTCATTGCTTTTAAATAAGGAATAAACCCAAACGGGAAGATATGCCCCCTGCCCTTCTGCATAACCTCGTTAATTGACGGCATCATAAACCCGTAGGCAACAACCTCCTCGTCCTTCACTACAACGGTCGCAAGCTCGGGAATAAGCACCTGATAAATGGTATCCATCTCGCGCTTTTTCTGCTTTTCGTTAATGGGCGTAACTCCGTACAAGTGCGCATACGCCTCGTCAAGCACGCCCAAGCACTTCATTATCCACTCGCTCAGCTTCTTTTTGTCGTGCTTTAACAAATACGCAACGTCCAGCACCTCAAAGCCGTACTTTTCCATTATTTCATCGTTCAGCTTTTCAAGCCGCTCGTCCTTTTCGGGCACGGCAAGCCTCAGACAGTGCCAGTCAACCACCTTATATGCGCCCAGCCTTTCCATATGCTCTACGTAATAGGGGTAATTATAAATTTCGATGTAGGTGCTGTCCTTATCGAAGCCGTCGATAAGCATGCCCTCTTCGTTTAGGTCGGAAAAGCTCATAGGTCCTATAACCTCTTCCATACCGACCTCGCGCGCCCATTTAAAAATTTCGTTAAACAGCGCCTTTGTCACCTCGAAGTCATCGATAACGTCAAAGCGCGTAAAGCGCATCTGCTTTTTCCCGAATTTCTCATTCGCGCCGCGGTGCCAAATGCCCGCAATTCTTCCTGCAAGCTTACCGTCCTTATATGCAAGGAACATTTTGCAGTCCGCAAAGCGGAACGCGTCGTTTGTTTCGGGGTCGAACTCCGCAAATTCGTCCATGTATAAATTAGGGCAAGCATAGGGGTTACCCTTATATAAATCTATCAAAAATTTAAAAAACTTCTTTTTATCCCGCTTTGAAGATATTTGTTTTACTTCAATCATATATCCGGCAAACCGTGACCGCGTGGCAACGCTTGCGCAAAAGCTCCGCGGCCGGTATCTTTCTCCTTTTCATTTAAAATACGCGTTTACGGGTCAACCCTCTGTCAACGCGGCTGATTTCACAGACCTATCACATTTTAGCACTTTTCAATGCGAATGTCAAACCTTTATCAAAAAAACAAAAATCACGGTGCGGATAGCATTTGCAGACCGCACCGTAAAGTCATACATTATCAAAAAATAAATCAATAGCCTCTGTTCAGCTTTCTTATTTTGTGTTTAATGGGGAACGCCCAGCAAACGGAAATTATCCACAGCGCCAGATAGCATATCCCGCTAATCCACGCAAACGTCTGCAAGGACGAAAGCGCCGCGTTAAACAGTCCCGTGGCTTGCTCTGCGGTAACGGTAACCTTAAGCGCGTTGCCCACAGCGCCGACCACAAAGTCAATAACCTGCGCATATATCTGGGGGAATGCCTTTGCAAGCACGTTTTTAACAAGCATCGGCACCAGCCAGAATATTATGCACGGCCACGCGCAGAACAGCTTGACGTACCACATCATAAACCGCTTGTTGCGCGCAAACATATGGAAGAATGCGAACAAAAACAGTATCGCCCACAGCAGAATAAAGAAGCCGATGGCTATAAAAATATACCCGTAATAGCCGAATACCTGTTCATTCTCCCCGACCGAGCTCATAATCGTGCCTTTTAGGGTCTGCGAAAAATTGTCGCCTATAAAGCCCCTTGCAAGCCCCTCGCCCATTGCGCGGTAGCTGGTATATTTAACAACCTCCCCGCCGCCGTCAGCCTCGCCGTTATTGTCCGAACCATCGTTTTCTGTGCCGCCAACCTCGCCCGCGCCATCATTTCCGCCCGCGCCGCCGTTGTCAACCTCGCCCTCGGCAAGCGCCAAACGCGTCAGCACAAGCATTTTAACAATACCCGCCTCGGGCTTATCGCCGTCCGTACCGTCGGGGTTCTCGCCGCCGTTTCCGCCGTCATTGCCGCCGTTTCCGCCTACAAAGCCCGCAATAATATCGCTTAAATTAAAGTCGCCCACTCCGCCGAGCATTTCGGAAGCCATAACGCTAATCATAGCCTCAACCGAAAAATTCCCCTCGCCCGTTTCGGCAACCGTCTTGTCGTAAAGCTGTGTAATCTGATTGGAAACCTCCGCCTTCTGGTCCTCGGTCAGCTTTTCCACCTCACCGCTCGCCTCGGCAAGCCCGTCTATGTAATCTATAATCGTGTCAGAAGCCGCCTGCGCGCTCTTTGCCCCGTCAAGACTGTCTATCGTCGCCTGCAATTCCTCTGCAACAACAAGCTCGGCATATTCCGCGGGCAAATTCTCTTTCAAGGCGGGCACAACCACAGCCTTTACCACCGCGCCCTGCACCAGACTGCCCGCCGCATTGAATGCATTGCCGAAGCCCGACACAAGCGTCCTTTCAAGGCTGGTAATAAAGCCCTTCGCCTCGTTAAAGAACAGCTCGTTCAACAGCGTATCCGCCTTATCCTCGGCGGCAAGCACCTTTAATGAATTCTGCGAGGAAACGGATATATCCGCTTTCAATTCGTCGAAAATTTCACCGACCAGCTTCTCAACCAGCTCCCTAACGTTGATTTCCTTCAACAAATCCTTAATGGATACGCTTCCCTCGCTCTCCCCGCCCGAGCCGTCCGTAATACCGTCATTCTCACCCGAGCCGTCGCCTTCCGCATTATCCTCGGAACCGTTATTTTCGGAGCCGCCCTCGCCGTTGTCAATCGTCCTCGCAACGGGCTCCTTGCCATTCTGCTCCCCGCCGTTTTCCGCGCCGCCGTTGCCGCCCAGCGAACCGTCAAGCGAGTCGCCCGCCTGCTCGATATAGGCGTTAACCTTCTCAACGGCAATATCGGTAATCATCGCCCTCAGCGTTTTATCGCCGACCAGTGTCGCAAGATTAATCTTTACAATAGGCATAAAAAACAGCGAAAGCGCCGCCACTATGCATAAAATACAAACTATCAGATTAACCGGTATAAGCTTCTTTTGCAGCCGTTTTATTTCCTGTCCCCGCGTTCTGCGCATACTCCGTACTCCTTTTTTCTGTCTTTAATTCTCTCTGCCTTCAAGTGTAGTACAGTATATACTTATTAATATGCTTTGTCAATCGTAATACGCCCGCCACTCATTTGTAAAAATGCCCAAATCCCGCGGTTGCCCCGCACATATGCGCCGTTTAACGCCTTTCGGCTGCAAATTTCCTTTTAATTCCTTCTGTGCTTTTTCTGACGCTTTAAATAGGTCTTGAACAACAGCTGTATATCCCCGTCGTCCAGATACGGATAAAATTCGTCTATATTCAGAGTGCTTTCCTCGTCCTTGCAATAATCCTTCACAATCTCGTGCCAGCAGTCCGCGCTTACAAACGCCATCATATCCCTGTCTATATGCCCCGCCTTCGCCCGCTTTATAAACAGCGCGTCAATGTCCTTTTCATCGGCAAACGGCAGCAAATCCCTCACGGTCAGCCCCTTAAATTCTTCGCCGTCGCATTTCAGAAGCTTTTTCATTATAAGCGCAATATCCCCGTCGCTCAAAAACGGCAGTGCTACGGACATATCCATGTCCAGCTCTCCGTAAAGGAATTCCTCCACCATGTTGTGCAACGTTCCCTTGTCCAGAAACGGCGCTATCTCCTCTAATTTTCTCGAAACGTCCGAAGGGCTCACGCCGCTATCCCCCTTGTCGGTTTCGAAGTCGGAATACCTCCCGCCCGCACGCTCCGCGCCGTTGTCGCCAAACTCATCTTCGAAATCGGCGGCGGCTCCGTTTTCGAAGCGCTCCTCCGCGTCGTCGTCCCAGCCGAAGCCGTGCGCCTTCAGCTTTTCGTTCACAACCGCGTCAATGCTGTCAAGCTT
This sequence comes from uncultured Christensenella sp., assembly GCA_910587015.1. GTDB lineage: Bacteria > Bacillota > Clostridia > Christensenellales > Borkfalkiaceae > Coproplasma. Next base: position 2,165 of record CAJUME010000014.1, on the reverse strand, counting down.
CCTTTTAATTTTCTCGTCTATCCCCTGCAGCTTTTGCTCTATATTCTTAAACAGCTTCTCGAAATCGTTCATAGCTTTATAATTCCTCCCATATATATGCGTTCATTTTGTGTCAGCAACGGCATCAGCTCGGCTAAATCGGTCTTTATTTTCCGTTCCTTAACCGCCTTTAAAATTGCCAGCCTTTCCTTTGGTGAAAACTGATACAGCACCTCGGGCAGCTTCACGTTCAGCTTGCCGTTGATAATGCCGTCCACCACAAACTCCCTGCTGTGCCCCCTGAACAAATCGTCCTCCGCAAATTCGGTCGGCCGCCCCATGCAAAGCAGCTCCTCGAACGAAACGCGGAACAGCCTGCACAGCTCGGCAAGGTTGTCAACGGAAGGAAGGGTCTGCCCCAGTTCCCAGCGGGAAACCGCCTGACGGGTAACGTAAAGCACCTCCGCAAGTCCGTCCTGACTGAATCCGTTCTGCACCCGCAGATTATGTATTTGTTTGCCCACTGCCTGAAAGTCAAGCATATTGCCGCTCCTTTTATTCAACCGCGGAACAAAATAGAGTCACCCCGCCGTTTACAGATATATTGTAGCACTTGCAAAAAGGTATTGCAAGCAAGCAATAGTTGCGTAAAGCCGAAAGCGGCGGCGGTTTAAAAAACCGCCGCCGCCCGCCATAAATTATATTTTGGTTCCCGCCTCGTCCTCTAACCCCAGCAAGTAATCGCTCGTCACTTCAAGCGTTTTGCACAGTAGCCTTATCATTTCAATGGACGGCTGACTTCTCCCGTTCTCCCAAGAAAACACGCTGTCATCCGTGGTATTCAACGCCTCCGCCAATTGCTTTTGCGTCAGCTTCAATTCATTTCTTATTTCTTTTAATCTGATTGCAAAAATATCCAAGCAGTTCAATCCTCTAACCCAAGCAAATAATCTGTTGACACGTTAAAATAAACCGCAATTTTTACCAAATCGTCAAAGCTCGCTTCTTGTCTGCCCGTTTCCCATTGACATATAGTCGTCTTGCTTACGTTGAATATTTCCGCCGCCTTCAATTGCGTAAGCCCGTTTTCCGTCCGTAATTCCTTTAATTTTTGTCCAAAACTCGTATTCATTAAAAAAATTATATTTTAAGTTCCGATTTTCGGATTGACAATTCCCAAAAACGGAACTATACTGTTCATATGGACATTAAACTTAACACTCAAAAAACATGCAATAACTGTATATATTTTATACAACACTATGTAAAGGTCGATAAAGAATTTTGCAAAGCGTTCTGCGGTCACTGCAACTGTCTGATAGACAAACAGCGCACAAGCTTTATCGTCAAAAAAACGCAGTCCTGCCAAAACTTCACCCCGCGCCACCAATCAAACCGCACTTAAAACCTTTATCGCAACAAAAAATCCCGTTTTCGCCAAGAAAACGGGATTTTATAAATGAAAACCGGCAACTACCTTATCTTGCGGGACGAACACGGAGCAATCAAAACAGCGGACACCCGCTGTTTTGCCGTGTGAGAAGAGTGAGCGCATACCGTTGCGCGAACGTTGACCGAGGACGGCGTTGTCCTTGCGCCGTCCGAGAAAAAACCCAACGGGTTTTAACCCTGACAACAAAAAAATAACAGTACCGTATAAGTACTGTTATTAAAAATGAAATCCGGCAACTACCTTATCTCCCGGGGTTAAAACCCAAGTACTTCTGGCGTAAACGAGCTTAACTTCTGTGTTCGGTATGGGAACAGGTGGGTCCTCGTTGCTATCGTCACCGGAATGGCTCCGCTTGTAGGACTTGAACCTACGACACTTCGGTTAACAGCCGAATGCTCTACCGACTGAGCTAAAGCGGAATATGTCAGCTATCCGAAGGCTGACAACTGCATAGATTTTGGGAAGGAGGAAGGAGTAGTAAATTCAGATACAAAAAGTAAAAGTTGCTCGTTAAAATGTAGCCAATCTTTTATAATTGTTTTGTGTTTTTTGTTTTTGTAAGAATTCGTAGTTCTCTTTCTCATTAAAATGAGATCAAGCCCTCGACCTATTAGTATCGGTCAGCTCAATACATTACTGCACTTACACCTCCGACCTATCAACCTTGTAGTCTACAAGGGGTCTTACTTCAATTGAATGGGATATCTTATCTTGAGGTGAGTTTCACACTTAG
>CAJUME010000013.1 GCA_910587015.1 uncultured Christensenella sp. | reverse complement strand
CCTTAATCCCCCCGCCGAGGGCAGGGTTAGATTGAGGAATTGAGTTGAGCCCGCCGAGGGCAGGGGGGATGGTGTGGTTGATTAATATATAGAATATGGCGAAGAAGAGCGACGGACGTTACGAAAATTTTATAGTGTGCGACCCGCCCGAGGAGCTGCGGGGGTGGAAGTACGGCATAGATAACAGCAAAACAATGTACGATACTCACAAGGGGCAACGCGCGGCGGCGCTTAAATCGCCATATGCGTGGTATATGCTTGCGGTTGCGGCGTTTATGCTGTTCTGGTTTGCGTACAGCCTTATAAACGCGATTATAACGCAGAACGGCGCGGTGGTTGCGATGCGGTTTGTGCCGTCGTTTTTTGTGTTGCTTGTGTGCGGGGCGATAATTGTTTTGTCGGTTTTCGGGCTGTGGGGCAAGTTCGCGCGGTGGGCGCTGAAAAACAATCTGGCGAGCGGAAAGCCTTCCGACATAAACCGATTGCAGGACGAAATAGATGCGGCGGACGCGAACAAGGGCAGAGAGAACGCGCTGAATATCTTTGAGGATTATATAGAGGTTATCAATTTCGGCAAGCGCACCGTGGTGAACAGAGGGCTGCTGCGGAAGGTGCTTTTGAGAAAGGAACGCGGCTATTGCACTGCCGAATTTGTTTCCATTTACGGGTATTCCGTTTGCGCGTACGTTGATATTCCGTTGTACGACGTGCATAAGATAAAGGAAATTTTCGGCGGTATGTGCGAGGTGGAAAGGCGTAAACGCCGGTACGCGGGTATTAAGAGCGATATCGATATCGAGGCGCCGCCATATTATCGTGAAAAGGTAAGGCTTGAAATCGATGGCGCGCAAATCGGCGGGCTGGTTATGGGGCTTATCTGCGCGGCTGCGGGCGGGGGCGTTATTGCAATGCATTATTATGTGAACGCGTCTATACCCATGCCGCTGGGCTTGTTTTTTATTGCGGGCGGACTGCTTGCAATGCTGACGGCGTTCAGCAGTGTGACCGTTGTGAAGGTGTTTGCAATACCGTTTGTGTTCGGACTGCTGTTTGCGGGCTTTCCGTTTATATTTATCTTTTCCGTGGCACAGAGCGAGGGGACGGCGGTTGCTTTGCCGAGCCTGCATGAGTTTTTATGCTCGTTTTCGCCCGTGTATGCGGGGCTGTTTTTCCTTGCGGCGCTGGGCGTGATGTTTATGATAATCGCGTTTGTACAGCTGATTAAGTATCTGAAAAACCTGTAAAAACGGTTATTTTTGTGAGTAATTTACAAAAATTATTAGCTATATAACATTTTGAAAAGTCCATAAGAAAATTTAATACATAAATTTTGAGGGGATTTCGACGAAATCTGCGGACTGAAAGGGGTGCGGTTCGCCCTAAATATTGTGGTTTTTCGGCGGAATTTGTCTATATATAGCGAGCGCTGCGCGGGGCTTTTGCGGGGCGCTTAAATTATGCGAAAAAACGCTTTATTATGGCGAAAATGCATAAAAAATATTCAAAAACGGGCGTTTTTTCGTTGACATAAGCCGCGCGATTATATATAATAGTCAAGCGTGTTTAAAAAGTGCGTATTGGGTTGAAGCGCAAAGTTACTGAAAAAGTGCGAAAACAAAGCTTTTGCAACAGATAATTTGCGCCGACAATTGTAGGGGCGCGACCCCTGCGACTAACCGTGGCTTTATTTGCCCGACAAGCGGGCGGACGCCGATGAGGTGTTTTTTTATGTCAAAAGCCGCGATACACACGGTTAAGTTGATAGCGCGCGAATAATATTGTTAGTATAAACGAGGAGTTACGAAAATGGCAGGACAGAAAATCAGAATCAAGCTTGCAGCTTACGACCACGAGCTGGTAGACCTTGCGGCATCGCGCATTGTCGAGACGATGAAGAAGAGCGGCGCGAAAATTTCGGGGCCCATTCCCCTTCCCACCGAGAGAGAGGTTATAACCATTCTCCGTTCGCCGCACAAGTACAAGGACAGCCGCGAGCAGTTCGAGCAGAGAACCTATAAGAGAATTATCGACATTTACACGCCCAACGCAAAGCTGCTGGATACCGTTCAGCTGCCCGCGGGTGTGGACATCAAAATCAAGCTTTAAATTACTTGCGCCGAAAAACGCAAGGTCGGATTTATTTCGACCGTTAAGCGTTTTACGACAACAGCAGCCTCGCAAAAATCGTAAGCATGAGATTTTTGCGAAACAAAGTTACTAAGTCAATACAGATACTTTAGTGCAGGCGCAGACGACGGAAACGGAGAAGGCGATGCGGGACGCGTGGAACGACGCGGACGGCGGAGCGGACAACGGGGGCGGCGGGACGGCGCGGCGCGGTATCTCAAAATAAATATAAAAAAACGGAGGAACTTTATCAGAATGAATAAAGCAATCATCGGCCGTAAAGCGGGAATGACGCAGATTTTTACGGCGGAGGGCAAGGTTATACCCGTAACGGTTATAGAAGCGGGTCCGTGCCCCGTAGTGCAAATCAAAACCGTTGAGCGCGACGGATACGCGGCTTTGAAGCTCGGTTTTGACGAGGCGAAGGAAAAGGCTTTGACAAAGCCCGAGCTGGGACAGTTCAAAAAAGCGGGCGTTAAGCCCTGCAAGGTATTGAAGGAATTCCGCCTTGCGGACATAAGCGCTTATGCGGTAGGCAACGAGATAACGGTGGATACGTTCGTTGCGGGCGACAGAGTGGACGTACACGGAGTTTCGAAGGGACACGGTTACAGCGGCGTTATCAAGCGCTGGAACCAGCACCGCTTAAAGGAAACCCACGGCGTCGGCCCCGTGCACCGCGAGCCCGGTTCTATGGGAGCGAACAGCTCGCCTTCGAGAGTTTTCAAAAACAAACGCTTAGCAGGTCAGTACGGTGTGGAGAACGTGACCGTACAGAACCTTGAAATCGTCAAGGTCGACGTTGAAAGAAACTGCCTGCTTATAAAGGGCTCCGTTCCCGGACCCAACGGCTCGGTCGTTACCATTAACGACACCGTTAAGTAATACGGAGGTAAAAAATGCCTAAAATAAAAGTTTATAAAATGGACGGCACGCAGGCCGGTACGATTGAACTCAGCGATAAGGTTTTCGGCGTTGAATACAACGAGCCGCTTATTCATCAGGCGGTTGTGACCCGTCTTGCAAACGAAAGACAGGGCACGAAATCCACGCTTACCCGCACGGAGGTGCGCGGCGGCGGCAGAAAGCCGTGGCGTCAGAAGGGCACGGGTAACGCGCGTCAGGGCAGTATACGCGCTCCGCAGTGGATAAAGGGCGGCGTTGTGTTCGCACCCAAGCCCCGCGATTTTTCAAAGGACATGAACAAGAAGGCCAAGGTTGCGGCGTTGCTTTCCGCGCTTTCCAAAAAGGTTGCGGACGGCGAGCTGGTTGTTATCGACAGCCTTGAAGTGAAAGAGGGCAAGACCAAGGAGATGGTTGCCTTCCAGAAGGCGCTGGGACTTGAAAAGTCGGCTATTATATATATGGATAACGACGACGTTAAGGTAATACGTGCGGCGCAGAACATTCAGAAGCTTTCCACGTTGCCCGTTGCGCAGATTTCCACCTATGAAATAGTTGCCAACGCGAAGGTGGTGCTGACGAAGGCGGCGGTTAAGAAAATCGAGGAGGTGTACGCATAATGTTTGCAGAGGATATTATTTTGAAGCCTCTTCTTACCGAAAAGGGCTATGACGGAATTGCGGACAAAAAGTACACGTTTATCGTGAAAAAGACCGCGGACAAAAAGCAGATTAAGGCGGCCGTTGAAAAGCTTTTCAACGTGAGCGTTGAGAGCGTGAACACCGTTAACTGCAAGGGCAAGAAGAAACGCATGGGCAGAAACGAGGGCTACACCCCCGACTACAAGAAGGCAATCGTTCAGCTTAAGGCTGACTCCAAGGCGATTGAGTACTTCAACTCGTTATCGTAAGGAGCAAGGAGGCACAGAAAATGGCAGTAAAAAGGTATAAACCCACCTCTCCCGCACGCCGTTTTATGACGGTAAGCGCTTATACCGAGCTTTCGGGCGACAAGCCCGAGAGAGGCTTGATGCATGACAAGCGCAAATCGGGCGGCAGAAACAATCAGGGTAAGATATCCGTTCGCCATATCGGCGGCGGCAACAGAAAAAAATACAGAATTATCGACTTCAAGCGCAATAAGGACGGCGTTCCCGCAACGGTTAAGTCCATTCAGTACGACCCCAACCGCTCGGCGCACATTGCGTTGCTTGCGTATGCGGACGGCGAAAAGAGATATATTCTTGCGCCCGTAGGGCTGAACGTCGGCGATAAGGTGCTTTCCGGCAGCGGCGCGGACATAAAGAGCGGAAACGCTTTGTGTCTTGCGGACATACCCGTTGGTACCGTTGTGCACGCTATCGAGCTTAAGCCCGGCAGGGGCGCGCAGGTTGCGCGTTCGGCGGGAATTTCCGCGCAGATTATGGCGAAGGAAGGCGCGTACGCGACAATAAAGATGCCCTCCGGCGAGATGAGGCTTGTTTCGCTTAAATGCAAGGCGACTATCGGACAGGTAGGCAACATCGAGCACGAGATTATACGCGTTGGCAAGGCGGGCAAGACCAGACACTTCGGTATACGTCCCACCGTCCGCGGCGCGGTTATGAACCCGAACGACCACCCTCACGGCGGCGGCGAGGGCAAGTGCCCCGTGGGACATGCAGGCCCTATGACGCCTTGGGGCAAGCCTGCTTTGGGCTATAAGACGAGAAGGAAGAAGAACCCTACTTCCAAATTCATATTAAAGAGAATTAATTAAGGAGGAATAGAAAATGTCAAGAAGCGTTAAGAAAGGACCTTATGCCGAAGAAAGACTGATGGCAAGAATAGAGGCGATGAACGCTGCCGGCGAGAAGAAGGTTGTTAAGACCTGGTCGCGCGCGACAACGATATTCCCCCAGTTCGTAGGGCATACAATCGCGGTTTACGACGGAAGAAAGCACGTTCCCGTTTATGTAACCGAGGATATGGTAGGCTGCAAGCTCGGCGAGTTTGCGCCCACCAGAACATTCAAGGGACATGCGGCTAAGACCGCCAAGAAGTAAGGAGTTTAAACTATGGCAAGCAATATGAATAAAAAGGTTGAAAGAATTGCCGCCACTAAGGATAACCGTCCTTACGCTACGGCAAAGCACCTGAGAATTTCCCCCTATAAAATCAGAACCGTGCTTGCGCTTATCCGCGGCAAGTCCGTTGAGGAGGCGGAGGCTATTCTGACCTATTGCAACAAGGGCGGAAGTCTCGAAGTTAAAAAAGTACTGTTGTCCGCTGCGGCTAACGCAGAGCACAACAACGGAATGGACAGGGGCGATTTGGTGGTTGCCGAGGCGTTTGCAAACGGCGGCCCGCACATGAAGAGAATGCAGCCCGTTTCCAAGGGCCGCGGTCACGCTATTTTGAAGAGAACCAGCCACGTTACCGTCATTTTAGACGCAAAGAAGGTATAAGGAGAAAGAAATATGGGACAGAAAGTTAATCCTCACGGTTTAAGAGTCGGCGTTATTTCCGCCTGGGATACCCAGTGGTACGCAGACAAGAAAAATTTCTCCGCGTTTATCAAAGAAGATAACGACATACGTACCTTCCTTAAAAAGAAGTATTACGACGCGGCTATCAGCAAAATTACCATTATCCGCGCGGCTAACAAGGTTGAGGTAGGCATTTACACGGGCAGACCCGGCGTGCTTATCGGCAAAGCCGGCTCGGAAATAGAAGTAATCAAAAAGGACCTTGCGAAGCTTACAAAGGGCAAGGGAATTGTTATCAACGTTAAAAAGGTTGACAAAATCGACCAGGACGCGCAGCTTGTTGCGGAGGCCGTTGCGGCTCAGCTGGAAAAGCGCGTATCCTACAGAAGGGCGGTTAAGCAGCAGATTTCCAAGGTTGCGAAAACCGGCATAAAGGGCGTTAAAATCACCGTCGGCGGAAGGCTTGACGGCAGAGAAATTGCGGGAAGCGAGAGCTATCACGAGGGCTCTATCCCCCTGCAGACTATCCGCGCGGATATCGATTACGGCTTTGCCGAGGCGCATACGACCTTCGGCGTGCTGGGCATTAAGTGCTGGATTTACAAGGGAGAGGTGCTTGACGCGGCTAAACGTCTGATTATTTCAGAGGGAGGCGAAGATTAATGTTAATCCCCAAGAGAGTTAAAAGAAGAATGCAGCACCGCGGCAAAATACGCGGCAAGGCGCAGAAGGGTAATAAAATCGCTTACGGCGAGTACGGGCTTGTTGCTTTGGAGGGGGCGAGAATTACCTCTAACCAGATAGAAGCGGCGCGTATCGCTATGACGCGTTTCATTAAGCGCGGCGGTAAGGTATGGATAGACATATTCCCCCACAAGCCCATAACCAAGCACCCCGCTGAGAGCCGTATGGGCTCCGGTAAGGGCTCGGTTGAGTACTGGGTGGCGATTGTTAAGCCCGGCAGAGTAATGTTTGAAATGGCGGGCGTGAGCGAGGAAGTTGCGCGCGAGGCGATGCGTCTTGCAAGCCACAAGCTTCCCGTTAAGTGCAAGTTCCTTGTGAAGGAACCCGAGCAAGTAGAAGAAGGCGGTGAAGCTAATGAAGGCTAAGGAAATAGTGAACCTGACCGATGAAGAGCTTTTGAAAAAGCTTCAGGAGCTGAAGAGCGAGCTGTTTAATCTGCGCTTCCGCCATGCAAGCGGTCAGCTTGAAAATCCCCTTGCTATCAACCTTGTTAAAAAGGATATTGCAAGAGTGAATACCGTAATCCGCGCAAGGCAGTTGAAGGCGTAAAGGAGCAAAGCTATGGAAAACAGAACAACACTGAGAAAGGAAAGGGTTGGACTTGTGGTATCCGACAAAATGGATAAGACGGTGGTTGTTGCCGTAATAGAAAAGTCGAAGCATCCCCTTTACAAAAAGACCATAACCAAGACCACCCGCTTTAAGGCGCACGACGAAAACAACGAGTGCGGCGAGGGCGACAAGGTGAGAATAGTAGAGACCCGCAAGCTGTCCAAGGGGAAGAACTGGCGCGTGGCGGAGATTATCGAAAAAGCAAAATAATTTGCGTTAAAACTCATATATACGGCACTCTGCTGTGTTGCACTGCGCTTTTTTTGCTTGTGTACGTCATTGTACACGGCGCTTCAAAAATGCTCGCGCGCCTTGCATAGTACCGCATCTCTGAGTTTTTGACAGGTTAGAAAGGCTAAGCTTAATAAGTTTTTAAATTATTAATTTCGGCATGATTGTTGCCTTGCGCGCAAAGGAGAGCGGGGTTCTCCCCCTCGCTTATGTGTGCGCGGCGCAATCCTCTGCACAAATAAACTTGTTGAAAGTTCAAATTTAAGGAGAAATTTATGATTCAACCCCAAACAAGGCTCAAATCCGCGGACAACAGCGGCGCTAAGGAGCTTATGTGCATTAAGGTTTTGGGCGGCTCGTTCAGAAAATTTGCGAACATCGGCGACGTTATCGTATGTTCGGTTAAGACGGCTGCTCCCGGCGGCGCGGTTAAGAAGGGCGAGGTTGTGAAAGCCGTAATCGTGCGCTCGACCAAAGGTATAAGACGCGATGACGGAACGCATATCACGTTTGACGACAACGCGGCGGTTATTATCAACGCAAACAAGGAGCCGCGCGGAACGCGTATCTTCGGACCGATTGCGAGAGAGCTTCGTGAAAAGAATTACATGAAGATTATTTCGCTTGCGCCCGAGGTGCTGTAATTAAAGGAGAATTGCTATGAACGTTAAATTGAATGATACGGTATTGGTTATCACCGGTAAATACGCGGGCAAGCAGGGCAAGGTTATTGCCACTTCTCCCAAAAGCGGCAAGGTTACCGTTGAAGGCGTGAATATTCACAAAAAGGCGCAGAAGGCAAGACGCGCGAACGAGGTTTCGCAGCTTGTGGACAGAGAGGCACCCGTGGACGTTTCCAACGTGATGGTTGTATGCTCTGCATGCGATAAGGCTATCAGGGTTAAGCACGGTATTGTCGACGGCAAGAAGGTAAGAGTTTGCCCCAAGTGCGGCGCGACGCTGGATAAGGCGTATGCGGGCAAGGGCGCGAAGACTGCTGTGAAGGAAGAACCCAAAAAGCGCGTAAGAAAGCGCGCGAAAAAGACGGATGAAACCGTTGAAACGACCGCCGAGACGCCGGCGGACGGAACGGCTGAGTAAGGAGGTGCGGTATGGCTACTAAGAAAACGGCAACGCAGGAAAAGGTATACAAGACCAGAGTGCTTGAAAATTATGACAAGGAAGTAAAGCCCGCCCTCGTAAAAAAATTCGGCTATAAGAACCCTATGCAGGTGCCTAAGCTTGTAAAGATTGTTATAAGCTCCGGACTGGGCGACATTAAGGACAATGCAAAGTCCATTCAGATTGCGCAGAACGAGTTAAAGACCATAACCGGTCAGCAGCCCGTATTGTGCAAGGCGAAAAAGTCGGTTGCGAACTTTAAGGTGCGCGAGGGAATGCCTATCGGCTTGAAGGTTACCCTCCGCGGTAAAATGATGTACGACTTCTACGATAAGTTTATATCCATTGCTTTGCCGAGAGTGCGCGACTTCCGCGGCGTGCCCGCAGACAGCTTCGACGGAAAGGGCAACTATTGCATGGGTATTAAGGAACAGCTTATATTCCCCGAAATTCAGTACGACCAGGTCGAAAAAATCAGGGGTATGGATATTTGCTTTGTGACTACGGCACAATCGGACGAAGAGGCGAGAGAGCTTTTAAGGGCGATGGGAATGCCCTTTAAAAAGTAAGGAGTGAGATATGGCAAAGAAAGCAATGATTAACAAGCAGCAAAAGCCTGCTAAATACTCGACCAGAGCTTATACGAGATGCTCGATTTGCGGCAGACCGCACTCGGTTTTGCGCAAGTACGGAGTCTGCCGTATATGCTTCAGAAACCTCGCTTACAAGGGACAGATTCCCGGCGTGAAAAAATCGAGTTGGTAAGAGAGGAGGACTAAGATAATGACAGACCCTATTGCAGATATGCTTACACGCGTACGCAACGCGCTCGCGGCAAATAAGGAGACGGTTGAGGTTCCCTCATCCAACATGAAGAAGGCCATAGCCGACATTATGCTCGCCGAGGGCTATGTTTCGGGCGTTGCGCACGAAGAGGACGGCTATAACGGCAAAATAGTTTTGACTTTGAAATACGTTGGCAAGAAAAAGCCCGTTATCAACGGACTTAAAAGAGTATCCAGACCCGGTTTGCGCGTTTATTCGGACGTGGAAACCATGCCCAGAGTTATGGACGGCTTGGGTATAGCTATACTTTCCACCAACAAGGGTATTATGACGGACAGGCAGGCAAAGGCCGGCAACGTTGGCGGCGAAGTGCTTTGCTACATCTGGTAAAGGAGGTAATTTAAATATGTCGACTGCAAAATTATCGAGAATAGGTAAATTACCCGTAGCTGTACCCGCGGGGGTTACGGTGAGCTTTGCAAACGGCTTGCTGACCGTAAAGGGACCCAAGGGCACGCTGACGCAGGAAATTAAGGGAGATATCAACGTTAAGCTTGAAGGAGCGGAGGCGTTGGTTGAAAAGACCGCGGAGAGCGCGGGAATAGACGCGAAGCACGGACTTTACCGCGCGCTGCTGCACAACATGGTTGTTGGCGTTACCGACGGCTATAAAAAGACGCTTAAAGTAAACGGCGTAGGCTGGAAGGTTGCAAAGCAGGGCACGAAAATAGTGCTTAACGTAGGCTTTTCGCACCCCGTGGAATTTGTCGAGCCCGCAGGCATTAAATTCGAGTGCCCGAGCCAGAACGAGATTGTCGTTTCCGGCATTGACAAGGCGGTTGTCGGACAGGTTGCCGCTAATATCCGTAAAATAAGAGTTCCCGAGCCCTATCACGGTTACGGAATTGCGTATTCGGACGAGGTTATCGAGCGCAAGGAAGGCAAGACGGGAGGCAAGGGCAAGAAGTAATTCCGTACGCCGCATAGCGTAATGTGAAGAAATGCCGGAAAATTCCGGCAGCTTGCTTTGTAAGGAGATATTATGATTAAGAAAATCGACAAAAACGAAGAACGTTTGAGAAGGCACGCCCGCGTACGCAGAAAAATAAGCGGTACCGCGGAGACCCCCAGAATGAGCGTTTTCCGCAGTCTTAAACACATTTACGTTCAGCTTATCGACGACGTTAAGGGCGTGACGCTTTGCTCGGCTTCCACCGAACAGAAGGACGTTGCGAAAGCGGTTGAAAAGCTGACCAAGACGGAGGCTGCCAAGGCTGTTGGCAAGGCCGTTGCGGAGAAGGCAGTAAAGCTTGGCATAGAGAGCGTGGTTTTCGACAGAGGCGGATACCTGTACACGGGACGCGTTCAGGCTTTGGCGGACGGCGCAAGAGAAGCCGGACTGAAATTCTAAGGAGCGTATTATGGAAGAGAAGAAAGACAGACCCGCAAGAAGGCAGGGTGACAGACGCAGACAAGAGGACGACGGGCTGATTAAAAAGCTTATACAGGTTAACCGCGTTTCCAAGACCGTTAAAGGCGGCAGAAACATGCGCTTTGCGGCGCTTGTGGTTGTAGGCGACGGCAAGGGCTCGGTAGGATACGGCATAGGCAAGTCGAAGGAAGTTCCCGAGGCTATCGAAAAGGCGAACGCTCAGGCTAAGAAGAACATGAGAAGGGTTGCTTTGCAGGGTACTTCTATTCCACACACCGTTTTGGGCGTGTTTGGAAGGGGCTCGGTACTTATGATGCCCGCTGCGGAAGGTACCGGCGTTATTGCCGGCGGTCCCGTGCGTGCGGTTATGGAGGCTGCGGGCGTTAAGGACGTAAGAACCAAGTCGCACGGCACCTCTAACCCCATTAACTGCGTTAAGGCGGCCGTTTGCGGGCTTTTCGATTTGAAGTCGCCCGAGGAAATTGCGGCGGCGCGCGGAAAGTCGGTTGAAGAGCTTAAAGCTTAATCGGAGGCAGAATTATGGTAAAAGTAACATTGGTTAGAAGCACCAACGGCGAAATTGCGTCCGTTAAGGCGACCGTTGCCGCTTTGGGGCTTAAAAAAATCCGTCAGTCGAAAACCTTTGAGGAAACGCCCGCGAATATGGGACAGATTAAAAAGGTTTCTCATCTGGTATCGGTTGAAAAGGTTTAATTTAAAACATTCAGAGGCTTTGCAGAGGCGGGTTTTGCCTTTGCGAAAACAGGAGCAATTATGAGAATAGATACTTTATCGCCCGCAGAGGGCGCAAGAAAGGAAGCAAGGCGCCTTGGCAGAGGTATTGGCTCGGGCTTGGGCAAGACCTCCGGTAAAGGACACAAGGGTCAGTGGGCGCGTTCGGGCGGCGGCGTACGTCCCGGCTTCGAGGGCGGTCAGATGCCCCTTGCAAGACGTATTCCCAAGCGCGGCTTCCATAACAAATGGGCAAAGAGCTATGTTATTATCAATCTGAGCCAGCTTGTAAACGTACCCGCGGGCACAGAGGTTGACCTTGGATACGTCAGACTTAACGGACTTGCAAAGGAAGTTAAGAACGCGGTCGGCCTGAAGGTGCTTGGCAACGGCGAGCTGAAGGCTGCGCTTACCGTTAAGGCTGTTAAATTCTCCGAGAGCGCTAAGGCGGCTATCGAGAAGGCGGGCGGCAAGGCGGTAGTTGAAGAATAAGTAAAAACTACCTGCGCGGGGCGACCCCCGCGATAAGGAGCAAACATGTTTGAAACAATAAAAAATTGTTTTAAGATTAAGGAAATAAGAAAGAAGATTTGGATTACCTTGGGTCTGCTGCTTATTTTCCGTCTGGGCTGCTATATACCCGTTCCCGGTATCGACCCCGGCACCTTCGGCGAGGCAATAAAAGAAAATTCGTTTTTGCAGCTGATGTCGTCCATTACCGGTGATTCGCTTTCGAACGCGACGCTTTTTGCGCTTGGTATAAGCCCGTACATCAACGCGTCTATTATTATTCAGCTTTTGACCGTAGGTATACCCGCTTTGGAAAGACTTTCCAAGCAGGGCGAGGACGGAAGAAAGAAGATTGCGCAGATTACGCGTTACGTTACCATTGCGCTTGCAATCGCGCAGGCGATAGGTATTATCGTTAACTTCGGTATTCAGGGCGACGCTTTGAGCCTTGAATTCTTCGGATATTTTGCCGATAACGCGTCTATGAGCATTATCAGCGAGACGGGCGCGAAGGTTTTGGCGGGAATTTTCCTTACGGTTGTTTACACGGCGGGCAGTATGCTTGTTATGTGGATAGGCGAGAGAATTACCGAGTACGGCGTGGCAAACGGAATTTCGCTTATAATCTTTTTGGGCATTATTTCTACCGCGGGTCTTACGATTGTGCGTTGCTTTACGCAGGCGTTCGGTCTGGGCGAGTTTGCGGGCGAGGCTGACCCTTCCGTGCTTTGGGAGGTGCTGGGCTTTGTGCTGTTGACGATTGTCGAGTTTGCGGCGATTGTTACCGTTGATTTGTCGGAAAGAAAGATACCCGTGCAGTACGCAAAGCAGGTTAAGGGCAGAAAAATGTACGGCGGTCAGTCGTCAGTTATTCCTATCAAGATTTCCGGCTCCGGCGTTATGCCTTTGATTTTCGCGTTTGCGATTATTTCCTTCCCGAACATGATAATAAGCATGTTCTGGCCTAACAGCAAGGCTAATACAGACATTACAAACTGGTTCTCGGGCTCGTCGCCCTACTGGTACGGACAGCTTATTTATATGGTTGTGCTGTGCCTGCTGATTTTTGCGTTTGCATTCTTCTATTCGTCGATGCAGTTCAACCCCGAGGACGTTTCAAAGACTATTCAGCAAAACGGCGGGTTTATTCAGGGCATTCGCCCCGGTAAGCCGACCGCGCAGTATCTGAAGAGAATTAACAACAGAATTACGCTTTTCGGGGCTATTTATCTTTCGATTGTGGCGTTTATTCCTTCGATTTTGTCGATGGTGCTTACAAGTCTGAACGTAATTTCCAACGCATCGTTGCTGTCGGTATTCTCGACTACGGGTATTCTGATTGTCGTTTCGGTTGCGATGGAGCTTGACAAGCAGCTTGAGGCGCAGCTGATGATGAAGAATTATAAGGGCTTCTTAAAGTAATATGAACATTATTTTATTGGGTGCGCCCGGTGCGGGCAAGGGCACGCAAGCAAGCAAAATTGCTGAAAAATATAAGCTTTTGCATATTTCCACGGGAGATATTTTCCGCGCCAACATAAAGGGCGGCACGGAAATAGGCAAGCTTGCAAAGTCGTTTATAGATGCGGGCAAGCTTGTTCCCGATGAGGTGACGTGCGATATAGTCCGCGACAGACTGACGTGGGACGACGTTGAAGGCGGATATATGCTTGACGGGTTCCCCCGCAATCTGTTTCAGGCGGAGGAGCTTGACAAATTCGCAAAAATAGATTTGTGCCTTAATATCAACGTTGACGAAAAGCTGTTGATGGACAGAATTTGCGGCAGACGCGTTTGCGCTTGCGGAGAAAGCTATCACGTTTCCACGCTTAACGGCGCAACGACCTGCGCAAAGTGCGGCGGAGAGCTGTATCGGCGCGCGGACGACAACCCCGAAACGGTGAAGGCAAGGCTTGAAACCTATAATTTGCAGACGGCTCCGCTGATTGAGTATTACAAATCGCAGGGTAAGCTGAAATCCGTGACGAGCGGCGAGGGCAGTCCCGATGAGGTTTTTGCGCAGATTTGCAAAATTCTCGGGTAAAATGCATATATGCTGCGTATAGCGGTGTCGTGTTGCGGCGTTGTTTGGCTAAATGATTACAATAAAAAACGAACAAGAAATAGAATATATGCGCGAAAGCTGCCGCATTGTTAAGGAAACGCTTGATTTTGTAGGCAGAAACATTCGCGCGGGTATGACCACAAAGCAGGTTGACGAGCTTGTTTACAAGTATATTACCTCTTGCGGGGCGTACCCCTCCGAGCTGGGCTACGAGGGCTATCCCGCGAGCTCGTGCGTGTCGGTCAACGAGGTGGTTGTGCACGGCATTCCCAACGACAGAGTGCTTGAGGACGGCGACATTGTGAGCGTTGACATAACCGCGGAGAAGAACGGCTTCCACGGCGACGCGTGCAGAACCTTTCTTATAGGCGAGGTTTCGGAGGAAAAAAAGAGGCTTGTAAAAGTGACCGAAGAGTGCTTTTTTAAGGCAATCGAGGGCTTGCAGGCGGGAGTTCCGCTCTATAATATAGGCAATGCGGTGCAGACGTATGCGGAGAGCAACGGCTATGGCGTGGTGCGCGCGCTGACGGGGCACGGAATCGGGCGCGAAATGCACGAGGACCCCGCGGTGCCGAATTACGGCAAGCGCGGCACGGGTATGCGGTTGCGCGCGGGTATGACAATCTGCATAGAGCCGATGATTACCATGGGCACTTGGAAGGTTGTGCAGGACAGAAGCGACGGGTGGACGATTTCCACCGCGGACGGTAAGCCTGCGGCGCATTACGAGAACACCGTGCTTATAAAAGAGGACGGAGCGGAAATTTTAACGCTTTAACCTTATATAAGCTGCGCATAGCGGCGATAAGCCGGCGCATTGCTTGCGTGAGGTTTTAGAAATTTAAGTATTTATGAAAAATAAGACCCCCGCCGTGGGCGGAATTTGCGAAAGTCTGCAAGGCAGAGATAAAAACAGATTTTACATTATTACAAAAGTAAATGCGGACGGCAGCGTTTTGGTGGTGGACGGCAATTTTAAAAAGCTTGCCGCGCCCAAAAAGAAGAATTTGAAGCATTTGCGGTTGTTGCCCGAAGCCGCCGAGAGTATAGGCGAAAAGCTGATAAACGGCGATAAGGTTTTCGATTCCGAGGTGTACTCGGCATTGAAGGCGTACAACTGCCCGCAGACTGCGGATATCGACGACAAGGATAAAAAATAAAAGCTTAAAACGCCGCAAGGCGGTCGGCGCGGAATGCATTAAAGCGTTTGCGCGAAACATTTTAAAAGGAGATTATCATGAAAGTAAGACCCTCGGTTAAGCCTATGTGCGACAAGTGCAAGGTTATCAAAAGAAACGGCAAGGTTATGGTTATCTGCTCTAAGAACAAGAGCCATAAGCAGCGTCAGGGTTAAGGTGCGGTAATGTCAAAGGACGACGTTATAGAGACTGAGGGCAGGGTTATAGAATGCCTGCCCAATGCGAACTTTAAGGTAAGACTTGCCAACGGGCACGTTATTACGGCTTATATTTCGGGGAAGCTGCGCCTTAACTATATCAGAATTATAGAAGGCGACAACGTTAAGCTTGAAATAAGCCCGTATGATTTGACCAAGGGGAGAATTACCTGGCGCTCTAAGAACTGAAAACCGCATATATGTAGCATAATGCTGCGTTGCGGGTTTGTTATTCCACCCCCCTTTATCCCCCCGCCGAGGCAGGGGGTCAGAGATGGGATACTTCCCGCCGTGGCAGGGTTAGAGCCGAGCTGCGCGGTTTAGGAATTTTATTGCGCACAATGACGGTTATTCAAATATATAATTAAGGCTTTAAAAACAATTCCGCGGCGATTTGCCGCCGACATTCCTTTAAAAAAGGCGGGCGGTCAAGGCGGTTAACATATTCAGATATACTTTATAAATCACATTTTAAAAATTTTTAACGGAGGAATTAAATCAAAATGGCTCGTATTGCCGGTGTAGATTTACCCAGAGAGAAGAGAGTTGAAATAGGACTCACCTATATCTACGGTATCGGTCTTAAAACCTCGCAGAAGATTCTTGCCGAGACAGGCGTTGACCCTGACACGAGAGTTAAGGACCTTGACGAACAGACCGTATCCAAATTAAGAGAATATATCGACCACAATTTAAGGGTTGAGGGCGAGCTTCGCACCGAGGTTTCGCTGAACATTAAAAGACTTATGGAAATTGGCAGCTATCGCGGCATCCGTCACAGAAAGGGTTTGCCCGTACGCGGTCAGTCCACTAAAACCAACGCGAGGACGAGAAAGGGTCCCCGTCGCACGGTTGCAAAGAAGAAGGGCGCTAAGTAAGGAGGCAGAGTATGGCACAGCAACAGAAAAAGCAAACCGTATCAAGAAAACGCAGAGAGCTTAAAAAGGTTGACAGAGGTCAGGTGCATATTCAGTCTTCCTTCAACAATACCTTGGTCACCGTTACCGACGCGCACGGCAATGCTATAAGCTGGTCGTCGGCGGGCAGTCTGGGCTTTAAGGGCTCGAGAAAGGGCACCCCGTTTGCAGCTCAGCAGGCAACCGAGACGGCTGTTAAGGCCGCTAAGGAGCACGGGCTTCGTTCGGTTGAGGTTTATGTAAAGGGCCCCGGCGCGGGCAGAGAGTCGGCTATTCGTGCAATCGGCGCGTGCGACGTGGAAATCACTATGATTACTGACGTTTCGCCCGTTCCCCACAACGGCTGCAGACCCCCCAAGCGCCGCAGAGTATAAGGAGGTATAGAATATGGCAACTTACAGAGAAGCGAAATGCCGCCTTTGCAGAAGAGAGGGCGGAAAACTGTTTTTGAAGGGCGAAAAGTGCTACAACGGCAAGTGCCCGTTTGAGAAAAGACCCACTCCTCCCGGAGCGCACGGCTTAGGAAGAAAGAAGGTTTCCGAATACGGTCAGCAGCTGCGCGAGAAGCAGAAGGTAAAGAGAATTTACGGCGTTCAGGAGGGACAGTTCCGTTCCTACTACGAAAAGGCCGACAGAATGAAGGGTATTACCGGTGAAAACATGCTGTCGCTTTTGGAGCGCAGACTTGACAATGTTATTTTCCGTATGGGTATCGGCGTTAGCCGCGCGCAGGCAAGACAGCTTGTAAACCACGGTCATTTTGTAGTTAACGGCAAGAAGGTGAACGTGCCCTCCTATATCGTTAAGGTTGGCGACGTTGTTTCCGTAAAGGAAAACAAAACCTCTAATAAATATTTCGAGGCGGTTAAGGCAAACAAGGTAACCACGCCGAAGTGGCTTGAATTCGACCCCGAAAAATTGCAGGGAAAAATTTTGGCGTTGCCCGTAAGAGAAGATATTGACAGTCAGATTTCCGAGCATATGATTGTCGAACTGTACTCCAAGTAATAATCGGAAAAAGGAGGAAGTTTCATGATTGAAATGGATATGCCCAAAATTCTGGCGGAAGAAAGCGAGGATATGTCCTATGCGAAAATTATCGTTGAACCGCTTGAAAAGGGCTTCGGTCTTACCATAGGCAACTGCCTTAGAAGAATACTGCTTTCGGCTTTGCCGGGGGCGGCGGCGCAGGGAATCAGATTTTTGGACGGCGGCGTCAAGCACGAGTTTTCGGCTGTGGCGGGCGTTAAAGAGGACGTTACCGAAATTATCCTGAACCTGAAGACGCTGGCGATTAAGACTGCCGTTACCGATAAGGACTATGTGAAGGTTGTTCACCTTTACAAGGTTGGACCCTGCGAGGTTAAGGCAAGGGATATTTGCGAGGACGCCGAAATAGAGATTATAAACGGCGACCAGCACATCTGCTACGTTGACGAGGGCGGCAAAATCGATATGGAGATTACCATAGGCCGCGGCAGAGGCTATAAGGGTGCAGACCACACCCGTACCGAGCTGCTGGACTATATTCCCATAGACAGCATTTACACGCCCGTGAAAAAGGTTAACTATGCGGTTGAAAACACCCGCGTGGGACAGAATACCGATTATGACAAGCTTACGCTGGAGGTTTGGACTAACGGCGCGTTCAGCGCCAAGGAAATAGTTTCTCTGGCGGCTAAAATTATGCAGGACCATATTTCGCTGTTTGTTGATTTGTCCGACACCATTAAGGGAATGGACATACTTGTAAAGAACGAGGACGACAAGCAGGCGAAGATACTTGCAATGGCAATTGAGGACATGGATTTATCCGTACGCTCCTACAACTGCCTTAAACGCGCAAACATTCACACAGTGGAAGATTTGACAAGAAAGACCGAGGACGAAATGCTGAAGGTGAGAAACCTTGGAAGAAAGTCCTTGGACGAAGTAATTTTGAAGCTTCAGTCTTACGGACTTTCACTTGCAAAAAAGGAGGACTAAATTATGCCCGCTAAATTAGGAAGAACGGCAGAGCAGAGAGTAGCGCTTTTAAGAAATCAGGCGTCCGAGCTGCTTTGGTACGGCAAAATTACAACGACCAAAGCAAAGGCGAAGGAATTGCAGCCTTACGTTGAAAAAATTATAACCAAAGCTATTTCGGTTTACGACGACAATGTTGAGTTTGACATTAAAAAGACCGATAAAAAGGGCAAGGAAGTGACCGTGAAGGGCGTTAAGGACAGCGCCAAGAAGCTTGCGGTGCGCCGTTACCTTATGGGTAAGCTGCGCGATTTGCAGGAGGTTAAGCCCTTTGCGGAAAAGAAGGCGGACTTTAAAAAGAGGACGGCGGACATTCAGCACCCGCTGATGGAAAAGCTTTTCAATGAAATCGCGCCAAAGTACGCACAGCGTGCGGAAGAGCTGGGACAGGGCGGCGGTTATACGAGGGTTTACCTCCTTGGACAGCGCCGCGGCGACGGAGCCGAGGAAGCTATTATAGAATTGGTATAAAGCAATAAAACAAAACGCGTTTTTGCCGAGCTTAGGCGGAAACGCGTTTTTTTGCGAAAAATATGGTTTTTTGGCGGCGAAAGTGCAATCTTATAATAAAAACAAATAAAAACTGTGCTTTATATTGACATATTTATTGATTATGATATAATATATTTAATAAAAACTAAAGGAGATTTTGAAAATGGCAAACAAGAGCGATTACTTTGGCCTTAGCTACATTGTAAGCTTGATTCTGGCGATTATTCCCTTCACCTCCTGGATTTGCGGCGCAATTACCAGATTTACCGAAGGCAAAATTATTGCGGGAATTGTTCGTCTTATCGGACTTGGTTTCATTCTTTGGATAGTTGACCTTATCCTTATGATTACCAGCAAGCACATTCTTCGTGTATTACCTTGCTAATCGAGGTTAAGACAGGCAAGCCCCTCTTTCGCGGTGCGGAAGAGGGGCTTGCTATATGTTGGGTTGATGCTTTGTGATTATGCTTTGCGGTCAGGCTTTGACGTCGAGAACGAGCTTGTCGAAAACGTTGCCGTCGAAGTCCTTGAATTCGAAAACGCCGCCGTCGGGGTAGCCTTGCGTAAAAAGGATATAGCTGTGCGGGCTGTTTTCCTTGGGCAATGACACCGAGCCGGGGTTTAAGTGGTAATAGCCGTTCTCTTTAATGTTGAGCGGGACGTGAGTGTGGCCCGTGATATACACTGCGCCCTCGGGAAGGAGCGGGGCGGGATGGTGGCCGTGGTCAAGGTAGATAAATACGCTGTTGACGCATACGGACGGACTGCCGCGGCGACCCGCTTCGTAGGGCAGGTGCTTGCAATACATTTTGAAGGGCAGAACCATACGGTCTACCTCGCTGTCGCAATTGCCGCACACGCACATTATTTTGTCCTTTATGGGGGTGAGAAGCTCTACAACCTTCATGGGCGCGTAGTCGTCCGGCAGAGGGTTACGGGGGCCGTGGTACAGAATATCGCCGCAAAGCAGTAAAAGCTCTGCATTTTCGCGGTCGAAGGCGGATAGGAGCTCGGCACACCATTTTGCCGAGCCGTGTAAGTCTGATGCGATTATAATTTTCATAAGCTTAGTATACCGCTTTGTAGGCGCGTTGTCAATTGTGTGAAGAAAAAGAGGGCGCGGCGGGCTTTTTTGGAAAAAGCCCGCCGCGTATTTTGCTTTAATCTTCAAGACCTAATAGATAGTCGGAAGTAGTGTCAAGCTCTGTTGCAAGGTTGACAAGAACGTCTATGCTCATTTTTGAGGTGCCTTTCTCGTATTGAGCGAGTGTGTTTTGCGCTACTCCGACTTTTTCGGCTAAATTTTGTTGCGAAATAGCGAGGCTTTGACGCAATTCTTTTATTCTTGCACCCGTTTTCTTCATGTCAAAATCTATCATACAGATATTTTATACCGTGACGGTTTAAAAATCTTGACTTATCTATGTCACAGATATATAGAGGTGTATTATGAAATCGGTTATAGAAATGTTGCTGAGCGGGGAAGGGGGGTGAGAAGGCGGCAGAGAGCGAGGTATATGGGCGGTTGCAGTATGAGGTTAATCTTCAAGACCTAATAGATAGTCTGCGGAAACATTGAAAAAAGTGCAGAGCTTTTTTAATGCGGATATAGTAGGTTCTTGCTTGTTGCTTTCCCAGTAATATATTGCGGACTGCGCACTGTTAATTTGCTCGGCAAGCTGTTTTTGAGTAAGACCTTTTTCAATACGCAATTCTTTTAATTTTTCGCCAAAATTATACATTAAAAATATTATAATAGCTAATCATATTAATGATTGACAAAATCATAATTATGATTTAGAATAATGGCAAAAAGGCAATTGGCTGAAAATGCGAGGTGACGGAATGGAGGATATAAGGCAAATGCAGAGGGAGGCGTTGGCGGCGTATGAAAGGCTTGAGGATATGCTTGACGGAGAGCAAAGACGATTGTTGGAGGAGGTGTTGGACAGACTGTTTGAGTTGGATGAGGGGATAAGAAAAATGGAAGTTAATGCGTAGACCACCCCCCTTAGTCCCCCCGCCGAGGGCAGGGGGTAGAGTTGAGGGTTAGTCTGCCGAGGGCGGGGGGTAGAGTGGCTATATCAGGGGGGCAACGAGCGTTAAAAGCGTTCTTTTAAAGCGGCGGGGGAGGGTGTTTTTTTTGTATTCCAGCGGCTTGGAGAGGGCGAGGCACTCTTCAAAGTCTTGCTCTGCCTCGGTTACGGTTGCGCCGTCAAGCATAACTCCGCACTCGAAATTGAAGTGCGAGGAGCGGTAGTCGAAGTTGTAGCTGCCCAAAAACACCTTGTCATCGGCTATCAGACTTTTTGCGTGCATAAAGCCGGGGGTGTATTCGTAGAACTGCACGCCGTACGGCGAAAGCTCGTAAGCGTAGGTTTTGGTGATTGCGAACGCAAATTTTTTGTCGGGGATATGCGGGAGAATGACTTTCACGTCCACGCCGCGGCGTGCCGCAGTTTGGAGCGCGGAGGAGATTTTGCCGCTGACGCAGAAATACGGCGTGAAGATGTGCACGCGCTGCGACGCGTTGTTGATTGCGAACACGCACGCGTCCTCGTAAAAGCTTTTTGCGGGAGGGCTGTCGTAAAAGGGCAGACAGCGGTATTTGCCGTCTTCGGGGGCGGGCATTTCGTAGCTGCCGTGCCAGACGGAGAGGAACATTCCCTCGAAAATTTTTGCTGCCGCGCCGTAGATTGCAACGCCGTTGTCCTTCCAGTGGCCGTGGGGGGAGGTGATATTTGCGTACTCGTCGGCGAGGTTTACGCCGCCCGTGAATGCGACCTTGCCGTCTACTGCGACGATTTTGCGGTGGTCGCGGATATTCAGCTTGGCGTGGGGGAGCGGGGTGATGCGGCGGAAAACCCTGACGTCTGCGCCCGCGTCTTTGAGGGCTTTGAGGTCGCGTTTTTTTATTTTGAATGCCGAGCCGAGCCCGTCAATGAGGATTTTGACCTGCGCGCCGTTGGCTGTGGCGCGTTTGACTGCCGAAAGGAGCGCGGAAAAGATATGGCCGCGGGAGATTATGAAGAATTCGATATACACGCTGTCTTTGGCGCCTTCGATTTCGCTTAGAACGCGCTTTAAAAACTCGGCGCCGCTTTTGAAGTAGACTGCGTGGTCGTAGCCAGCGGCGGCGGTGCCGCAGGCTGAGGCCGCCGCGCCCGCAAGGCCGCTTTCGGCAACGGCGTTGACCTTTAAGATGCCGCAGGGCTTCTTTTTGACGGTGGCAAGCATATATATCAGCGCGCCCGCAACGGGGAGGGCGGCAATTACGACAAACCACGCGCATTTTACCTCTGCCGCGCCCTTGCGCGAGAACAGCACGGCGGCGGAGGTTGCGGAGAGCAGCCAGACGAGTGCGACCACTGCGGCGAGCGGCAAAAAGGACGGGAGGTAGAAGCATAAAAAAATAATTGCGGCAATTTGTGCCGCAATTAACGCCATATATAAAAAGTTGAGTGAAAATATAAGCTTAGTGAAATTGCGCATTATGTAAAAGCTGCGCCGGGGGATTGGGGTTGGTGCCACCCCCCTTAATCCCCCCGCCCGGAGGCAGGGGGTAAGAGCTGTGATATGTCCCGCCCGGAGGCAGGGGGTAAGAGCTGTGATATGTCCCGCCGAGGGCGGGGGGTAAGAGCTGTGATATGTCCCGCCGAGGGCGGGGGGATATGTGCCGCTTAGATTATCATTTTTAAAACGGTCATTTTGCCTTGCCTTGCAGAGCCCGTCAAGGGGGATTTTTCGTCAAGCAGCTCGGAAAGGTTGAAGTCGGTTAAGACCTCTTTTTCGATAAAGTCTAAATTGACGGCGTTGCGCATAAGCATATTTATGACTGCCTCGGTATAGCCGTAGGCGTTGTTTACGCCGAAAACCTGCAAGTTCCTTTCAATAACCGAGGAAACATCGAGGGCGGGCGCGTTTGTGGACTGCACGCTTAAAACCAGAGATTTGCCGTCCGCGACAAGGCGGGGGGCAAGGGACACAGGCAGACGCGAGCCGGAGCAATACACTGCCGCATCGCAAAGACTGCCCGCGGTTGCGGTTTTTACGTTTTCGCGCAGGTCATCGTCTGCGGAGAATGCGTAATATATGCCGCATTTTTTAGCTTTTTCGAGGTTGGCGGGGGAGTTGTCGATTACGATAGGCACTATTTTGTGATAGAGCAGAACCTGTGCGATTATGTTGCCCGAAAAGCCGCCGCCTATGACTGCGACCTTTTGGCCCGCAGAGAGTTGGAGCTTTTCGTAAATATTTTGGGCAATGCCTATTGTTTCTATGCACAGCGTGTGGAAGTCGTCCACCGCGGCGGGGAGAGGCGCAACCTCGTTATATTCGCACACGACAAAATCGCGCATAAAGCCGTCGAAATCCTTGCCGGCGGCAAGAACCCCTCTGCATTCCTTTGCTTTTCCGCTTTTGCAGGGCAGACATTCGCCGCAGGCACGCGCGGGCTCGAGGTAGACCCTTGTGCCCTTTTCGATGCCGTAGCATTTTTCGCCCGCTTCGGTTACGATACCGACTGCTATTCTGCCGAGGATGCGGGGGTAAGCCGTTTCCGTCAGTCCGTTGTAGAGCATTACATCGTATTCCGTCAAAAGCAGGTGAGAAACCTTGACCTTAATTTGTGTGGGGGAGGTGATATTCACGCTCGCGGGTTGGTTTGCGAGGTTTTTTACCCCTTTTAAAATCCAGTTATCCATATCTGACTATTGCACATTATACGCTATCGCTTAAACTTTTGCAACTAAAATCAACGAAAAACTTTTATGCGCGAATTTTGGCAAATTCTTATAAAATTTTTATACGGGCGCTAAATTAATTGACTATGCCGTTTATTTTTATTATAATAGCGTAGTATTAGAAGAAATAAAGCGAGGTGAAAGCTATGAAGCCCGAAATACATCCCGACTATCACGAGGTTACCGTTGTTTGCGCGTGCGGCGCTACGTTCACTACGGGCACCACGAAAAAGGTGGAGACATTGAAGGTTGATATCTGCAACAAGTGTCATCCCTTCTTTACCGGTAAGCAGAAGCTTGTTGATACAGGCGGCCGTGTAGACAAGTTCAAGAAAAGATACAATATTTAACACACAACGGCTCCAAAGAATTTTTGGAGCTATTTGTTTTTTAAGCTTTACCTGCGGTCATAAGGAAATCAGACGGATATAATGGCAAAAAAAGAAAAGAAAGAGAAAACTAAAAGGTCCGCAAAGGGCTGCACCTACATAGGCGGGCAGGCCGTTTTGGAGGGCGTTATGATGATGGGTAAAACCTGCATGGCGACCGCCGTGCGCGACCCCGACGGAGAGGTGCAGATTGAGGCGCAGAGGCTGAACAGGAGCGGCGCCGCCAAGACTGCGGGTAAAATTCCGTTTGTGCGGGGCGTGGTTAATCTGTTTTCGTCACTGGTGCGCGGCACAAAGACGCTTATGCGCTCTGCCGCGGTTTACGGCGACGACGAGGAGGATGAGCCCGGAAAGATACAGAAATGGTTTGCCGAGAAGTTCAAGACGAGCCTGATGGACGTTTTGACGACCGTTTCCGTATGCATAGGCGTTGTGCTGGCGGTGGCGATATTCTTTTTGTTGCCGCGCTTTTTGGTAGGGTTGATTTCTTCCTTACAGCTGAAGATTAACCCCGACCTATTAGGCTCGCCTATGCTTATTGACGAGCATCACTGGGCGTATTATCTGCTGCTTGCGATAATAAAGCTGATTATATTTTTGGCGTACCTTGCCATTATTTTGCTGCTGAAAGACATACGCAGGCTGTATATGTACCACGGCGCGGAGCACAAGACGATAAACGCGTACGAGCAGGGCGTGGAGCTTGTGCCCGAGAAGGTTAAGGAATGCTCCCGCATACATGACAGATGCGGAACCTCGTTTTTGTTTATTGTGCTGATTATAAACATTGTGGTTATATCGGTTTTGAGCTGGGTTTTTTACGAGTATGTGTTTACCGCCATGCCCAGCAAAATTGCGAGGTTTTTTATAAACGTAGGGCTTGAAATAGTGCTTTTGCCGTTGCTGGCGGGAGTGTCCTACGAGGTGTTGAAGGTGCTTGCGCGCTTCGATAACGGGTTTGTGCGGGCGTTGAAATTCCCCGGAATGCTGTTGCAGAAGTATTTGACCACGCGGGAGCCCGATGAGAAAATGATTGAGGTTGCCATTGCCGCCTTTAACAAGGTGTTGGAAATGGACGCGGACGAGAATGTGAAGGAAACGGTGTTTGTGACGGGCGGAATACTTTCTAAAATGCTTGACGAAACCAAGAAGAAGTTTGCCTCCGCCGAAATAGACGAGAGCGACGCGGAATGGATATTTTCGCTTGTAATGGGCATAAACCGCAGTGATTTGCTGAAAACGGAGAGGACGGTTAAGCCTTCCGAGAGCAAGCAGATTGCGGAAATTACAGAAAAACGGCTGACGGGCAGACCGCTTTGGTATATTATTGGCGACACCGAATTTTACGGACTGAAAATAAAGTGCGATGAGAGAGCGCTTATTCCCCGACCCGAGACCGAACTGCTTGCAGATATTGCGATAAAGAGCATTGAGGACGGCGACAAGGTGCTGGATATGTGCACCGGCACGGGGTGCGTTGCCATTGCCATTGCGAAGGAGTGCAAGGGAAGGCACGTAAGCGTGACGGCGGCGGACGTTTCCGATGCGGCGATTATGCTTGCAAAGGAAAATGCGAACTACAACAGCGCGGACGTGACGTTTGTGGTGAGCGATTTATTCAATAACATTCACGGCAGATACAACATTATAGTTTGCAACCCGCCGTATATAAAGAGCGGGGATATACCCTATTTGCAGAGAGAGGTGCGCGAATACGAGCCGCGCATTGCGCTTGACGGCGGCGACGACGGATTGGAATTTTATCGCTTGCTTGCGAAGTACGTAAGAAATTATCTGACCCGCGACGGAATGCTGATTGTGGAGTGCGGAGAGGGACAGTCAGACGCGATTTTGAAGATTTTTCCCAAGCGCGACTACGCGATTGTTTTAAAGGATTTGTTCGGCGTGGAGAGGTTTGTAAAGATTGTTTTTTAAGGCGGGCTTTGCAAAGGGTTTGATTTTTGAACGTGTATTATGACTGATAAAATGATTGCAAAACTGAAGGATATTTACGCGAGGTATGAGGAATTGTCGCAGAAAATGAGCGACCCCGCGGTTATATCCGACACTGCCGAATGGACTAAGACCGCAAAGGCGCAGGCGGAAATTGCGGAAACCGCGCAAAAGTATGCGGAATATGCCGAGGCGGAGCGGCAGCTGAACGATGCGGCGGAGGCGGAAAAGACGGAAAGCGACCCCGAAATGAAGGAGCTTTTGCAGGAGGAAATTTCAGTCTGCAAGCAAAGGCTTGAAGGAATTTTGGAGGAGCTGAAAATTCTGCTTTTGCCCAAGGACAAAAACGACGACAGAAACTGCATTGTGGAAATCCGCGGCGGCGCGGGCGGCGAGGAGGCGGCGTTGTTCGCTTACGAGCTGTACAGAATGTACTTAAATTACTGCGAGCACCACCGTTTGAAGTGCGAGGTAGTGGATATTAACGAAACCGAGCTGGGCGGAATTAAAGAGGTTGTTTTTAACGTAACGGGAAAAAACGCGTATAAGCAGTTGAAGTTCGAGAGCGGGGTGCACCGCGTGCAGCGCGTGCCCGAAACGGAATCGCAGGGCAGGGTGCATACCTCGACGGCGACGGTGGCGGTTTTGCCCGAGGCCGAGGACGTTGAGGTGGAAATACGCGACGAGGATATCCGTCTGGACGTGTACCGCTCCTCGGGGGCGGGCGGACAGAAGGTAAACAAGACCGAAACGGCGATAAGGATAACGCACTTTCCCACGGGGATAGTGGTGACCTGTCAGGACGAGCGCAGTCAGCTGAAAAACAAGGACAAGGCGTTTAAGGTATTGCGGTCGAGGCTGTATGATTATTACAACACGCAGAACCGCTCTGCCTACGACGAGCACAGAAAGTCGCTTGTGGGGACGGGCGACAGAAGCGAGAGGATACGCACCTATAACTTTCCGCAGGGGCGCGTGACAGACCACAGAATAGGACTTTCTATATACTCGCTGGACGCATTTATTATGGGCGACATTGAGAGCATGGTAGAGGCGCTTGCCGTTGCCGACAGAGAGGCGCGGCTTGCGGGCGAGGAGTGAGGATAAAATTATATAAGGTGCGGCGCGCGGGTCAAATAACCCGCGCGCCGCTTTATTTTGAATTATTCGTATATTTTTGCGCCTGTTTCGTCCTCTAAGCCTAAAAGGTAGTCGGAGCTTTCTTTTAGCAACAGACAAAGCTTATATAATATATCAACAGACGGCAGATTTGCGCCGTTTTTCCAGTTTGTCAGATTGCTTTCCGATATGTTTAACTGACGGGCAATTTCTTTTTGCGTCAATTTGCAGTTTTTTAACGCTTCTGTTAATCTTTCCGAAAAAATTTTTGTCATAATGTTAAATTTTCATAATCGAATGAGCTGTCTGCAATAAATTCGCTTGGACTGATACCAAGCCCGTATGCCAACAAAATTACTGTTTTTAAGGTTATATCTTTTGTGCGGTGTTGCAGAATGCTTTTGATTGTGGGAAAAGGAATGCCGCTGAGTTGGGCAAGCTTGTATTGCGTTAAATTTTTTTCTGCCATATACTTGTTTAATCTGCTGACAACGGCATCACTTATTGTTTTCATAATATTTCCTTTAATACATTATAAAACAGTTTTATTAGTGTATTAGGATGATATATCATTCTTTTAGTTGACATATCATCCTAATATGTTTATAATTTATTTAAAAATATTGAGGCGAATATTATGGAAATGTTGAGGGGCGGAGTGGATACAAAACAAATGCAGAGGGCGGCTTTGTGGGCATATGAGAGGTTTGTTGAAACGCTTGACGAGGAGCAAATGAAAATGTTTGAGGAGGTGCTGGATTTGATGTTTGAGCTGGACGGAAAGCTTGGCAAGGCGGAGCAGGAGGAGAGAAAGCGGTTGACAATTTAGCCGCAAGACCGTATAATTGCGGTATGGAAGAAATTAAACAGAAGGGAGAAAATTGTCCACCCCCCTTAATCCCCCCGCCGAGGGCAGGGGGTAGAGTTGGGATATGCTCCGCCGAGGGCAGAGAGTGTGACGGTGAAGGCGTAGAGGGCGGGGGAAATACGCTTAACTGCGGCATATGCGGGGGGCAAAGCTCGGTTCCCGCAGAGAACATTGCCGAAAGAGCGGAGGAGAGTATCCGCAAAAGGTTCCGCAAAAAGCTGTTTTCGCGCTTTGCGAAGGCGATTGTCGATTATGATTTGATTAAGGCGGGCGATAAAATTGCCGTGTGCATGTCGGGCGGAAAGGACTCGTTTGTAATGGCGAAGCTTTTTCAGGAATTGAAGAGGCACAACAAGCTGCCATTCGAGCTGGTTTTTTTGGTAATGGACCCCGGATATAGCGCGGTTAACCGCGAAATTATAGAAAACAACGCGCGGGCGCTGAATATTCCCATAACCGTTTTCGAGACGGATATTTTTGAGAGCGTGGTGAGCATTGAAAAATCGCCGTGCTACCTTTGCGCGAGAATGCGGCGGGGGCATTTGTATCATGCGGCGAAGGATTTGGGGTGCAATAAAATTGCGCTGGGGCACCATTACGATGACGTTATAGAAACTATTCTGATGGGTATGCTGTACGGCGGGCAGGTGCAGACGATGATGCCCAAATTGAAGTCGGCGAACTTCGAGGGAATGGAGCTTATACGACCGATGTATCTTGTGCGGGAGGAGCACATTTTGCAGTGGCGGGACGCGAACGGGCTGAAATTTATTCAGTGCGCGTGCAAATTTACCGAAAGGACTGCGAAAAACTGCTCTGACACGGGCAAGAGATTGAAGGTTAAGCAATTGATTAGGAGCTTGGAGGCGGAGGACAGAGGCATAGAGCAGAATATTTTCCGCTCGGTGGAGAATGTGAGCCTTGCAAACATTATCGAGTACAAGGACAAGCGGGGCGTGCGGCACCGCTTTGACGAGGATTATTGATTAATTTTGCTGTTTTTGCGTGCGTGTGCGGGGTTTTTGCGGGCGCGCGGGGCTGATTTCGGCAAAAATGGCAATAAAACATTTGACAATTTGAAAAAGCTTTGATAAAATAGCTTTTGCGCGTTTACTATGGACAACTATGCTGACGCGCAAGGGCTGTTTTCTATTATATATATGGAAAAGAGCCGTAAGGCTTTTATTTTGTTAATCCCCCGACCGCTTTAAGGGTATGCGGCTGAGGAGAGATATTCCGAAAATTTCAAGGAGGTAATGCTAATGCCCACTATTAATCAGCTTATCAGACACGGCAGAGAGAAGCAGGTGTATAAGAGCAAGTCGCCCATTCTGGACAACTGTCCGCAGAAGCGCGGCGTTTGCCTTTCGGTTACGACCACTACGCCCAAAAAGCCTAACTCGGCTATAAGAAAGATTGCAAGAGTGCGCCTTACCAACAAGCAGGAGGGTACCGTTTATATCCCCGGCGAAGGTCATAACTTGCAGGAGCACTCTTCCGTGCTTATCCGCGGCGGACGTGTAAAGGATTTGCCCGGCGTTCGTTATCATATTATCCGCGGCGCGCTGGATACCGCAGGCGTTTCCAAGCGTATGCAGGCGAGAAGCCGCTACGGCGCGAAAAAGCCCAAAAAGTAATTTTTTTAACGGCTTAAAGATTTTATTTAAACACACTGCTTGATTTCGGAGTATGTACCCTTGACCGAGAGAAAAGTAGGCAGTATTTGTTGAAAAACAGCTTATATACGGCGCATTACTGCGTTGCGCTGCGCGTTTTTTGCTTGTGTACGTCATTGTACACATCGCGGCAAAAATGCTTGCGTGCATTGTACTGCTTGTATCTTAACTGTTTTTGCGGAGACGCATATTTCAGCAGAGAAGGTTTGCTACCTTGTTTAAATGTAAGGCTCCCGAAAATCGTAACGAAGCGAGATTTTTGGGAAGAGGAGCCGCTGCGGAGCGAAATACAATTTGCGTTTAACGCGAATTGTCGGAAGCGCAGCAAGCGGCGACGAGGCGACGAGGCAAGCAATAGCTTATTTAAGGTTAAACCCTTAAACCGCAGAATTTAGTTTTTGCGAAAAAGAAAATTAATGGAGGATTAGAATTATGCCCAGAAGAGGCGGCGTTCCCAAGAGGGACGTATTACCCGACCCCGTGTATAACTCGAAGGTGGTAACAAAGCTTATCAACCAGATTATGTACGACGGTAAGCGCGGAACGGCACAGAACATCGTTTACGGCGCGTTTGATATTATGAGCAACAAGCTTGGCAAGGACGCAATGGAAATCTTCGAGCAGGCTATGAACAACATCATGCCCGTTCTGGAGGTTAAGGCAAGGAGAGTAGGCGGCGCAAACTATCAGGTGCCCATCGAAATCAGACCCGAAAGGCGTCAGACGCTGGCTATACGCTGGCTGGTTATTGCAACCCGCAAGAGAAGCGAACGCGAAACCGCACAGAAGCTTGCGGCGGAGCTTATGGACGCTTTCAATAACACCGGCGGCGCGGTTAAGAAGAAGGAAGATACGCACAGAATGGCCGAGGCCAACAAGGCGTTTGCTCACTTCAGATACTGATAACCCGAGCGCAGGAGAATAAGATTATGGCAAGAGATTACGATTTATTGCATACGAGAAATATCGGTATTATGGCGCATATCGACGCGGGTAAGACCACAACGACCGAGCGTATACTTTACTATACCGGTATCAACCATAAAATAGGCGAAACCCACGACGGTTCGGCTACCATGGACTGGATGGTTCAGGAGCAGGAGCGCGGTATTACCATTACTTCCGCGGCTACGACCTGCCACTGGACGAGAACGGGTCAGACAAAAAAGGACGAGTGCCGTATTAACATTATAGACACTCCGGGACACGTTGACTTTACCGTTGAGGTAGAGCGTTCTTTGCGCGTGCTTGACGGCGCGGTTGCGACCTTCTGCGCGAAGGGCGGCGTTGAACCGCAGTCCGAAACCGTTTGGCGTCAGGCGGACAAGTATAAGGTTCCCCGCATTGCGTACGTCAACAAAATGGATATTAACGGCGCAAACTTCCCCCGCGCCGTGCAGATGATGCGCGAAAGGCTTTCGGCTAATCCCGTGCCTATCGAGCTGCCCATCGGTAAGGAGGACACCTTCCGCGGAATTGTAGACCTTATCGAAATGAACGCAGAAATTTATGACAGCGACGACGGTAAGCAGTACCACACGGACGCGATACCCGCGGATATGGTGGCTGAGGCCGAAGAGGCGCACATGGCCGTTATGGAGGCTGCGGCGGAGGGCGACGACGCGCTTATGGAGAAGTTCCTTGAAACCATGGAGCTTACTCCCGAGGAAATTCGCATAGGCTTGCGCAAGGCGACTATCGGTATGAAGTGCACGCCCGTGTTGTGCGGTTCCTCCTATAAAAACAAGGGCGTTCAGATGCTTTTGGACGCGGTTATCGACTTTTTGCCCTCGCCCGTGGACGTTGAGCACGTTAAGGGCGTTAACCCCGATACCGGCGCGGAGGAGGAGAGAAAAACCTCTGACGAGGAGCCGTTTGCGGGACTTGCATTCAAAATTGCGACCGACCCGTTTGTAGGCCGTTTGGCGTATTTCAGAGCATATTCGGGCGTTCTGGACGCGGGCTCGTACGTTTATAACTCCACAAAGGGTAAAAAGGAGCGCGTGGGACGTCTTGTACAGATGCACGCTAACACCCGTATGGAAATTCCCAAGATTTACTCGGGCGATATTTGCGCGATTGTAGGCTTGAAGGACACGACCACCGGCGACACGCTTTGCGACGACAAGCACCCCATAGTGCTTGAGCAGATGACCTTCTCCGACCCCGTTATTCAGCTTTCAATAGAGCCGAAAACAAAGGCGGGTCAGGAAAAAATGACCTTGGCGCTGATTAAGCTTGCCGAAGAGGACCCCACCTTTAAGACCTACACCGACCAGGAGACGGGTCAGACCATTATTGCGGGCATGGGCGAGCTGCACCTTGACATTATCGTTGACAGACTTTTGCGCGAGTTCAAGGTTGAGGCAAACGTAGGCGCGCCGCAGGTTGCGTACCGCGAGACCATTCGTCAGGCGGTTGACTGCGAGGGTATGTACAAGCGTCAGTCCGGCGGTAAGGGACAGTACGGTCACTGCAAGCTGCATATGATTCCCGGTGAACCCGGTTCCGGCTACGTGTTCGAGGATTTGACGGTAGGCGGCTCTATTCCCAAGGAATATATACCCGCAATCGACAAGGGTATCCGCGGAGCGGCTAAAAACGGCTTCCTTGCGGGTTATGAGGTTGTGGACTTCAAAATTCAGGTTTACGATGGAAGCTATCACGAGGTAGACTCCTCGGAAATGGCGTTCCAGATTGCGGGCTCTATGGGCTTCAAGGACGGTATGGCCAAGGCTAAGGCAGTTCTGCTCGAACCCATTATGAAGGTTGAAGTTATCACTCCCGACGACTATTTCGGCGATATTATGGGTAATGTAACCGCACGCCGCGGAACTATCGTTTCCACGGACGACAGAGCGGGCGCGAAGGTTGTGGACGCGGAGGTTCCTCTTTCG
The DNA here is from genome assembly GCA_910587015.1 of uncultured Christensenella sp. Classification (GTDB taxonomy): domain Bacteria; phylum Bacillota; class Clostridia; order Christensenellales; family Borkfalkiaceae; genus Coproplasma. The sequence goes on along the minus strand of CAJUME010000013.1, from coordinate 7,827 downwards.
GAGATGTTCGGCTATGCGACCGATTTGCGTTCTCGCACGCAGGGCCGCGGTCAGTTCACAATGCAGTTCGACCACTATGCGGAAGTGCCCAAGAGCGTTGCCGACAAGGTTATAGGCGACAGAGCTAAGAGAAACTCTTAATAATTGCTAAACGCATATAAACTTCACAATACGGCGTCGAGTTTACGTTTTCCTTGCTCGTGTACGTCATTGTACACGTCGCTTCGGAAAGCCGCGCTTTCCTTGTCTTGCTCGTTTCTATGCGTTTGGATATAGCGGCGGGGGAGGTATTCCGCCGTTACCAAAATTTTTCAAAAAATGTGTGTTTTTATTTGTGTTTTCGATAATTTTAATATATAATATCGTTGACGCAAAGAAGGCGCAAAATTGCAGCAATAATGATAGATAGCTGCGACGCCGTAAGGCGGAAGTTATCATTTTATATTATATCTTTAAAAGGAGAAACAAAAATGGCAAAGGCTAAGTACGACAACAGTAAGCCCCACGTTAACATCGGCACAATCGGCCACGTTGACCACGGCAAGACCACTCTGACCGCAGCTATCACTATGGTAATGGCGTGCAAGGGTCAGGCAGCAAAGATGAAATACGACGAGATTGACAAGGCGCCCGAAGAGAAGGCGCGCGGTATAACAATTAACACCGCTCACGTTGAGTACCAGACAGAAAAGCGCCACTATGCGCACGTTGACTGCCCGGGACACGCGGACTACGTCAAGAACATGATTACCGGCGCGGCTCAGATGGACGGCGCTATCCTCGTTGTTGCAGCGACAGACGGTCCCATGCCCCAGACAAGAGAGCACATTCTGCTTTCCCGTCAGGTAGGCGTTCCTTACATCGTTGTATTCCTTAACAAGTGCGACCAGATGGACGACCCCGAGCTTTTGGAGCTGGTTGAAATGGAAATTACCGATACCCTCGAGGGACAGGGCTTTAAGGATTGCCCCATTATCAGAGGCTCGGCTTTGAAGGCTTTGGAAAAGGCTTCCTCGGGCGCGCCCGATGCAGAGGTGCTTGCGGCACCCGAATGCCAGTGCATTCTTAAGCTGATGGATACCATTGACAGCTATATCCCCACTCCCGAAAGAGATACGGCGAAGCCCTTCCTGCTTCCCGTTGAGGACGTATTCACCATTTCCGGACGCGGCACGGTTGCAACCGGTAGAGTAGAGAGAGGTACGGCGCACGTTGGCGACCCTGCGGAAATCGTTGGACTTATCGAGAAGCCCGTTTCCACGACCATTACCGGTCTTGAAATGTTCCACAAGAGCGTTGACGAGGCTATCGCAGGCTTTAACGTAGGCGCACTGCTCCGCGGTATCGACAGAAAGGGTATCGAAAAGGGACAGGTTCTTGCAAAGCCCGGTTCGGTTAAGACTGCTACGAAGTTCACCGCTCAGGTGTACGTTCTTAAGGCAGACGAAGGCGGCCGTCATACGCCCTTCTTCAACCACTATCGCCCTCAGTTCTTCATCAGAACGACTGACGTTACGGGCTCTATCGAGCTGCCCGCAGGCGTAGAAATGGTTATGCCCGGCGATAACGTTGAAATTTCCGTAGAGCTTATCAAGCCCGTTGCAGTTGAAGAGAAGCTGCGTTTTGCTATCCGCGAGGGCGGCAGAACGGTTGGTTCCGGTACGATTGTAAAGGTTCTTTAATTCGAAGATTAATAAAAAAGCGTCCGTTTTCGGGCGCTTTTTATAATTTTGGGGTGGGTTTTTATTGGAATGAGCAAGAAGAAACGACGGCTAACGGAAAAAGAAATTCTTTTTAAAGAAGAGGCGGCGCGTAAAAGGAAGGAGCGCGCCGAGGTAAAACGCTTGAAACGCATAAAGGACGCGCGGTGGCTGCTTGCATTTGCGTGCATAGTGATAGCTGTTTCGTTTGGGCTTGTTGTGTGGACGGCGGCGCGAATGCACCGCTTTGAAATAAACTACGTTATTGTGAACGGCACGGTGACCGATTATGAGGTGTACAAGCCAACGGGGAAAGTTGGAAACAGATATACCCTTGTGATTTCTTACACATTCAACCAACGAGAGTATAAACTTTTTGATACTGTTTCTTACCGCGAACGCCCTACGGATATGCTTGGGACTAATGCCGAAATTTACGTTAATCCGCAAAATCCCGAAAATGCTAAAAAGGTTGCGACGGCGGACGACCCATCATTTGTGAGCGCAATAGTTTTTCCGTTCGGCGCCGCAATTTACGTGCTGGCGGGGATGCTTTTACTGCAAGAAAAAAACGGTACGTTTGTAAAACGGTTATTGAGAATTTGGTTGCCGATTTTTTTATGGTGTGCGGCTTGCGTTTTGCTTTTTTGGGTCGGTTTGCCCAACAACGGGTTTGGCGCGGTGTTTTTGCGCGTTGAAGGGGCAAGCGGGTACGCCGTTATTGGCGGGACTGCTTTGCTTGCGGTGTTGATTGACGGGATTATAAGCGTTAAAAAGCAAGCGGATTGCAAATAGGTCTATAAATAAAAAGTCAGCCGCCCGCGCTTGGGGATAAGCGCGGGCGGGTATTTTTATTTAAAAATATCTTCGTATTCTATATTGAGTATTTGTTTTATCAGAATGATTTCATCGGGGTAGAGGTGGCGTTGACCGACTTCGATTTTGGCAACGGCGCTGCGGGTAATATCGCAACCGCAAAGCTGTAACTTTGCCGCCAGCCCGTCTTGCGTTATGCCCGCTTTTTCTCTCAGATATTTTATTTTTTTGCCTATTCGTTTTTCAATTTCTATATTCATGGATAATCATATTTTTTAATAATCTGATTTGCCGAATAAATAATCGAGTGATACTTCGAGTATCTTGCTAAGCTTTAAAAGCGTTGTCATGGAAGGTTCTTGTTTGTCCGTTTCCCAAGCGTGGACTGTGTTTGCGCTTACATTAAGTAATTTGGCAATATCCGTTTGTTTTAAATGCTTTTCCGTTCGTATTTCTTTAAGTCGTTCACCGAATACTTTCATAATTAAATTTTTAATCGTCTGTTAAGCCTAAAATATAGTCTGCCGAAACGTTAAAGTATTGTGCAAGCTTGAATATCGCTTCCGCGGTCGGCTCTTGTTTGGCGGTTTCCCAATAGCTTATTGAGGCGTTGCTGATTTGTAAAGCTTCCGCAAGCTTGTTTTGACCGATGCCCGCCTCGCTTCTTAATTGTTTAAGACGTTCACCGAAGGTGCGCCTGTCGAAGTTTTTCATATAAATATTATTCTAAGTAAAATTAGAAAAAATGCTTGACTTCTAATTTTAATTAGAATATGATTAAAACGATGACAAAAACAAAAAAAGAATGAGGAAAAAATATTGTGGATAAGTGTCTGGATGATGAATTTATGGCGGAGCTGGCGAAGAGAATAGAGGGGAGCTATAAAAAGGACATAATTTTTAAATACATTGCGGACGTGGCGGAAAATTGCGCGAGGCTTTGCGCCGTAGGGGAGGGCTTGCGGGCGTTGAATGCGGTTAAGCTTATGATGGATAATCTGCAAAAGGAATTTGATTTATAGCGGCGTAAAAATAGTGCCGCCCGCGCTTAGGGATAAGCGCGGGCGGCTGATTTTTTATATATCAAAATTATAAATTTTCGAAATATTTGCAGTATTCCTTTAAGGTGCAGTTAAGGCAGTCCGGCTTTTGCGAGTGGCAGACCCTTCTGCCGTGCCAGATAAGGAAATGGTGCGCCTTTGACCACATATTTTGGGGGATAGCCGCGCGTAAGCCCTCTTCAACCTTAGCGGGAGTTTTACCCTCGGCAATGCCTAAGCGGTTGGAAACGCGGAAAACGTGGGTATCCACGGCGATGGCGTCGCCGCCGAAGGCGACTGCGTAGACCACATTGGCGGTTTTTTGACCCACGCCCGCGAGGGTTTTGAGCTCTTCGAGGGTTGAGGGGACTTCACCGCCGAATTTGGCGAGGATGTCCGCGGAAGCCGAAAGTATGTGCGCCGCCTTGTTGTGATAGAAACCGCATGAAAAGATGTATTTTTCAAGCTGTTCGGGCGAGAGCGAGAGCATTGCCTGAGGGGTGTTGTATTTTTCGAACAGCACCCGCGTGACCTTGTTTACGCGCTCGTCAGTGCATTGCGCGGATAAGATTACCGCGACAAGCAGCTCGTACGGGGAGTTGTATTCCAGCGCGGGCCTTGCATCGGGGTACAGCGCTTCGAATTCTTGCAGCAGCTTTTGTATGTCCTTTTTCATAGCCAGATTTTAGCATATCGCGCAAAAAAAATCAAGCGGGGAAGCGGGCTTACATACGCACGACGTAAATTCTGCCGTACAGATTCTGCATTGTGTAAAAGCCGTAAAAGGCGGAATAGCGCGCCGAAATTATCAGCGTGCGGGCGCGCGGCAGAAGGTTTTGGGGAATTTTTACCGACAGTCCGCAGCCGACGTTCGCCTCCTTGGGAGTGTTGACAAGGCTTGTCGGAATTCCGAAATTTTTCAGTCTGGTATTGCAGTCTGCCGCTTGCGAACGGGAGCGAAAGACCGCCAGTATTTCAGTCATAATTTTGTCCTCTTGTAATAAACATATATAAAGCGCATAAGGTCCGTGGTGCGGCAGGCGTTTTATATACCATTTTATGTTTTTGCGGGAAATTGTGATATAGCCGTGCCTGTTAATTTGGGCGCGGAGGTTAAGTTGACGGAATTGTTAAGCTGAAAGAGCGGTTGAATTGACGGAGCGGTTGAATTGACGGAGCGGTTAAATGGCGGAGCGGTTAAATTGACGGAGCGGTTAAATGACGGAGAGGTTGAATTGACGGAGAGGTTGAATTGACGGGAGGAGCTTTATGATATATTTCGATAATGCGGCAACGGGAGGCTTTAAGCCCGATTGCGTGGTTTCGGCGGCGACTGCCGCGTTGAAGGCGGGGGCAAACCCCGGAAGAAGCGGGCACAGACTTTCTATCGCGTGTCTTGAACGCGTTTACACGGTGCGCAGAACGCTGTACGAGTTTTTCGGCGGGTACAGCTATGACAGAGTTATTTTTACTAAAAACTGCACCGAGGCGCTGAATTGCGCCATTTTGGGCACGCTTAAAGAGGGGGACGAGGTTGTTACCACGGTTGCAGAGCATAATTCGGTGTTGCGACCGCTGGAATTTTTGAAGGCGAGGGGGGTAAGCGTTGAATACGCGCCGCTGAATGCCGAGGGAGAGCTTGACGCGGAGGCGTTCGGGAGGCTGGTTACGCACAAAACGCGGGCGGCGGTGGTTACGCTGGCTTCCAACGTGACGGGAACTGCGCCAGACATTTTAAAGATTAAAGAGCATTTGCCGGAGGGGTGTCTGCTGATTTGCGACGGAGCGCAGGCGTGCGGGCACGTTTTAATCGATATGAAGGCCTTGGGCATTGACGCGCTTGCCGTTGCGGGGCATAAGGGAATGCTTGGACTGCAGGGCAGCGGGGCGTTGCTGTTTTCCGAAAGAATGAACCCCGCGCCCGTGCTTTTCGGAGGGACGGGGAGCGAGAGCAATAATCTTAATATGCCCGATTTTTACCCCGACCGACTTGAAAGCGGGACGTTGAATTATCCCGCGATTGTGGCTTTGGGCGAGGGTGCGATATATTTAAAGGAAAATATGCCCGCGGACGCGCAGAAGGTTATCGATATGACGGGCTTTCTTTGCGAAAAATTGCAGGGCGTGCACGGGGTGAAGCTGTATTCGAAGCCCAACCCTTACGGCATTGTATCGTTTGCTTTACTGAACAACCAGTCGGAATTTGCCGCTTATACGCTGTCAGAGGAGTACGGGATTTGTGTGCGCGGCGGGTTGCACTGCGCGCCGCTTATGCATAAGGCGCTTGGCAGCGACGGGCTTGTGCGAGCTTCGGTTTCGGCATTCAATACCATGAACGAGTGCGGCGCGCTTGTCGAGGCGGTGGAGCGCATGTGCGGGGCTCAGCATTCGGATATGTAGCGGGAGAGAGAGTAAGTTATATCTCTGTCGGCGATATTGCCTATGGGTTTTAAGGGGAAGGCGATTGTGTCGTCAGCCGCGTCTGCGGGGGTGCTGTTGGCTGTAGTGTGGGCTGTGGAGCTGGTTGCTGTTGGGTTTGCGTTGTTTGCGCCCGCTGTGGCCGCTGCGGACGTGAGCTCGGTTACGGCTGTGAGCATTGCGGATATTTCCTCGGCGCTTTTTATCGCTTCGCGAATTTGTTCGCCGCCAAGACTTTCGAGCACGGGCTTGACTTCGGTAAGAAGCTTTTGCGCGCCGCTTTTACTGCCGTACAGCAGAAGGGCAAGAATAATCAGAAGTTGCATAAAAAAATCCTTTTGCATATTTTGATAATATCATTATATGCGGAGATTTAAATGAACGATTTTAAAAGCTATTCCGGCGGACAGCCGAACAACTCTCAAAATGCTTCGGGCAATGCGAACGGTGCAACTCCCACCGAGGTGAACAACACTGTGGAGCTTGCGAAGCTTTTGACAAAGGCGATGAGCGGGAAGAACGAGGGACAGATTTTGCAGACGATTATTGCCGAGGCGGAGCGCGGCAAGCGGGAGGGCACGCTGACAAATGCGGATTTGGATAATTTTTATAACGTTTTGTCGCCCATGCTTGACGGCTTTAAAAAGAGGAAGCTGCGCGAGGTGATTATACGTCTTAAAAATATCTGATTTCGGCGTGCTGTTAAATATAGCGCAAAATCGGGTATTGCAATTGCGGCGGGGATATGGTACAATTAAGCTATGAAAATCGGAATTTCCACCGCTTGCTTTTATCCCGAGCTTGAAACAGAGGCTGCGGCAAGGACAATTAAATTATCGGGCGCGGCGTGCGCGGAGGTGTTTTTGAATACCTTTTACGAATACCGCCCCGAGTTTGCCAAGGCGATTGCCCCCGATATATGCGGGCTTGAGGTTAATTCCGTACGCGTGCGCGCAGAGAGCTTCGAGTGGCAATTTTTTGCGCCGTCGAGAAGGGTGCGCGGCGACGGCTTTTACTGGCTTGACCAGATTATGCGTTCCGCCCGACTTTTGGGGGCGGAGAATTATACCTTTTGCGGTGCGGGATACGGTGAAAAGCTTGATTGCGCCGAGGATTTTGACGGTTTGTCGGGGTATATTAGGGGGGCAATCGAGTTTTGCGCGAGGTACGGCGTGAATTTGAGGCTTGTAAACTCGTGCGGGGGCGTGTATAGCCGTCCGTATATTTTCGGCGAGCTGAAAAAGCGTTGCCAGCAGCTGACGGGGGCGCTGGATTTGGCGGCGGCGAGGAAGTCGGGCTATCCCTACACTATGTATTTAAAGGATATGGAGGGGGCAATTTCGCAGGTTAATATTACGGTTGAGGATTTGAAGGCTAATGCGGAGCTTTTTAAACGCCTTAACGGCATCGGCTTTGACGGGGCGGTTATTATAGACGCCGGACGGGGCGCCGATGCTTCCGGTCTTAAAAGCTTGTCGGAATTTTTGAAGAATATAGCGGATTAGGTTAAATAATATATATTATTATATAGGAACGGATAGCGCCCGCAAAATTTATGCTTTAAATTTTGCGGGCGCTGAATTTTTAAGAATTTTTCTGAAAAAAATTTAAAAAATCGCTTGACAATGTTTTTTTACTTTGTTAATATAGTTAGGCTGTCAGTTTAGACAGCAATGTTTTTCTTTTGAAAAACCGCCGATTTTTTGGCGACCTGAAGGTTGACAACTGCATAGTGAATAGAGAAGAAGAAAGATAGAAAATATAAGTACAAAAAGGCAATTTAAGATTAATTTGGTTAATACGAATAACGAAGCAATGCGAAAAAATTTTGCAAGTCTTTGAGCTGTATGAAT
>CAJUME010000012.1 GCA_910587015.1 uncultured Christensenella sp. | reverse complement strand
GTGCAGTACTGGCGGCGCGGGCGCATATGGGACGGTATCTGGGAAGGTATGACGTGGGCGCTATTCTGCGTGGGCGTATTCCTTGCGGTTATAGGTCTGACGGAGCAGTTCCACGCTTCGATATGCGCAACGGTCGGCGGAATTATCGCGGCGGTCGGCCTGGGGCTTGCCGTGCTGACTGCGGGCAGGCATGAAAAATTCTTCGGTAAATTTACAAAGGGCTTCGGCGCGGCGTACGGCGTAATTAATTTCGCTTCGGACATACTAAGCTATGCAAGGCTTTACGGCTTGCTTTTGTCGGGCGCGGTAATTGCGCAAATCGTTTCGGACTATTCCATTCAGTTTATCACGGGCGGCAATCCGCTTCTGATAGTTTTGGGAGTTATTATAATGCTTGTGGGGCACGCCTTTAACCTTGCAATGGGGCTTTTGGGCGCGTATATCCACGATGCAAGGCTTCAATACGTTGAGTTTTACGGCAGATTTTTCGAGGGCGAGGGCGAGCTGTTCACACCGCTTGGCTCGCGCCGCAGATATATAAATCTGTTGCTGAAATAAATATAAAAATTTTTAAAATATCACGGAGGTATTTTATGGGTCAGATTATCGGTATTATAGGAGTTGCAGTCTGCGTGCTGCTGTGCGGAATCGGTTCCGCGCTCGGTCTTTATAAGACGGGCACCGCGGCGGCGGGAGTGTTGGGCGAGGACCCCAAAAAATTCGGTAAGGTCCTCGTTCTGGTGCTGTTGCCCGCAACGCAGGGTATCTACGGCTTCATTATCGGTATAATCGCTTCGTCCTCGCTCGCGGCGGACATGACGGTATGGCAGGGCTGGGCGCTTTTCGGCGCGGTTATGCCTATGGCGCTGTCCGGTCTTATCACGGGCATTTTTCAGGGCAAGTCGGCTGTAAACTGCATATATGCGGTGGGCAAGCAGGAAAGCCTTGGCGGCAAGCTGATTATTTATCCCGCAATGATAGAGTTCTATGCAATACTCGGACTTATCATTTCGATTATGCTTGTTGCGGCTTGATTTAAGGCGTGAACTATGAGTAAGGAAGCTATACTCGAAAGAATTATTTCCGACGCGCAGACCGCCGCGGACGCAACTGTAGCTGAGGCTGAGGGCAGAGCGGCGGAAATTATAGCGGAGGCGGAAGCCCGCGCCGAGCGCGACAGACAGGGCACTTTTGCGATAATTGCCGAACGCAGCAAGGCTATTGCGGACGGCAAGGCCGCTACCGCACGTCTGGACGCGGCAAAGGTTATGCTTGCCGCAAAGCGCGGCGTTATAGACGAAGTGTATGCAAGGGCGCTTGAAAAGCTTAAAGCCCTCCCCCAAAAGGACGCGGTAAGGCTTGCCGAGGGCTTGCTTTTAAGCTATGCCGAGGACGGGGACGAGCTTGTTTTTGCAACAAATTTCGCGTACAAGGCGCAGGTTTTAAAGCTTGCCGTGGTTGCCGAAAAAAACCTGAAAAATTCGGGTAAAACCGCGGATATAGACGGGGGCTTTATTCTTATTGGCAAAAATTCCGATAAGGATTTGTCGTACAGCGCGCTGCTTGCGCTTGACAGGGAAGAGCGTCAGGCGGAAATTGCCGCAAAGCTCTTTTCGGACGGGGTTTCAAATGCCTAAGGACGTAACGTACACCAACGGCGTAATTGCCGTAAGGGAACAAAGCCTTTTAAGGGATAAAATTTCAAAGCTGTGCGAGGGTACTGCGGAGGAAGCCTTCCGCATACTCTCCGACGGCGGCTTCGGCAAGGGTGCGGAAGCGATTTCCGCATATGAATACGAGCGTCTTTTATCCGCAGACGAGGCCGAGCTTGACGGGTTCATACGGGAATATGCCCCGACTAATGCGGAAAGGGAATATCTTTTGTCACCGCGCGACTTTCACAACGCAAAGGCGGCAGTCAAGGCGCAGTATCTGAATTTATCTGCGGAAGAGGCCGCGCCTATGCTTGCGCCCAACGGTATTTATACCGTGGAGCAGATAATGCAGGCGGTGCAAAGCGGAGATACTTCCGCCCTCAATACTCGGCTTGCGGAGGCAATAGCCGCCGCGGCGGAGCTTTTCGGACACAATTCCGAAGGCGAAACGCCGAAGGACGTTGCTGGCGCAGAGGTGGGCATTATCTTCGACAAGGCGTTGTTTGCGCACCTTGCCAAGGTATGCAGGACAAATCTTTTTTTGAAAAGGTGCGCAGCAACAAGAGCGGACATGACGAATATTTTAACTGCGTTGCGCTCGCAGACCCCCGAATATGCCGCGGCAAACTATGTAACGGGCGGCACGCTTAAAGAAAAACAGCTTGCCTCGCTTTTTAACGAAAACGGAGAAATCAACGCGGACGCGCTTGACGGTACTTCTGCGGAGGAGTTTTTCAAAACTTGTTTAAAGCAGAAAGCCGCGGGTCTGCCCATGACCGAGGCGGAGCGCGGGCTGGACAGCTTAGAGGCGCGGCTTTTAGCGGAGCGCAAATACGAGCTTAGAAACACACAGCCGTTTTTATACTATGTTTTCCGCCGCCGCGCGGAGAATGCAAACCTGAGGATTGTTTTTGCGTGCCTTCTGGCGGGCATGGACGAAAGACGTATAAAAAGCCGTTTAAGAGAGTATTAAGGAGCGTAAATGAAAGGCAAAATAGCGATAGTCGGCGACGGCGACAGCATAACGGTATTCAAGGCGGCGGGCGTTGCAACCTTTCCCGCCGAAACCGAGGCGAAGGCGCGCGATATTTTAAGAAAAATAGCCAGAGAATATAAAATAATTTTTCTTACGGAAGAGCTTGCGCGGCCGTTGACGGAGTTTTTGAAGCGGTTTGACGAGGAGGCGTATCCCGTAGTGCTTTCAATTCCGTCAAAGTCTGGCAGTACGGGCTACGGCGCAGAGATTTTAAAAAGCGCAATGGAGCGCGCGCTGGGCGTGGATATACTTTTCAATAATTAAACAACAAACAAGGATATTTATCTATGGGTAAAACTGTAAAAATTTCGGGGCCGCTGATTATTGCCGAGGGCATGGCGGACAGCAAAATGTATGACGTTGTCCGCGTTTCGGATAAGGGGCTTATCGGCGAAATAATCGAGCTGCGCGGCGACAAGGCGTCTATACAGGTTTATGAGGAAACCTCGGGTCTGGGACCGGACGAGGAGGTCGTTTCCACGGGAGAGCCGCTTTCCGTAGAGCTTGCCCCCGGTCTTATTCAGGGCATTTTCGACGGCATTCAACGACCGCTGACAACGCTCTTCTTTCAGTACGGTTCAAGAATTTCGAGGGGCGTTTCGGTAAACAACCTTGACAGAAATAAAAAATGGCGGTTTGTGCCCGCGGTTAAGGCGGGCGACAGCGTTGCCGAGGGCGATATCCTCGGAACCGTGCAGGAAACCGAGATAATAGAGCACAGAATTCTTGTACCCAACGGTATTGCGGGCAGGGTGCAGAAGATAGAAGAGGGCGACTATACAATAGAGGACACCATCGCCGTCATAGCTACGGACGCGGGCAAAAAGGCGGTAAGCATGCTAAGGAAATGGCCCGTGCGCCGCGGAAGACCGTACAAGGAAAAGCTTACACCCGACAAGCCCATGGTTACGGGACAGAGGGTTATAGATACGCTATTTCCCATTGCGCGCGGCGGCGTTGCGTCAGTACCCGGACCGTTCGGAAGCGGTAAAACGGTTGTTCAGCACCAGCTTGCAAAGTGGGCGGACGCGGATATTATCGTGTACGTCGGCTGCGGCGAACGCGGCAACGAAATGACGGACGTTTTAAACGAGTTCCCCGCACTTAAAGACCCCAAAACTGGCGAGCCGATTATGAAGCGCACGGTGCTGATTGCAAATACCTCCGATATGCCCGTTGCCGCGCGTGAAGCAAGCATATATACGGGTATAACCATTGCGGAATACTTCCGCGATATGGGCTACAACGTTGCGATAATGGCTGACAGTACCTCGCGCTGGGCGGAAGCTCTGCGCGAAATGAGCGGCCGCCTCGAAGAAATGCCGGGCGACGAGGGCTATCCCGCTTATCTTGCCTCGCGCCTTGCGGAGTTCTACGAAAGAGCGGGAATTGTAAGGGTTTTGGGCACTAAGGACAGAACGGGCTCGGTCACGGCAATCGGCGCGGTTTCGCCCCCCGGAGGCGATTTAAGCGAGCCGGTTTCGCAGGCGACACTGCGTATAGTCAAGGTTTTCTGGGGGCTTTCCGCCTCGCTTGCATACAAGCGGCACTTTCCCGCAATCGACTGGCTTATAAGCTACTCGCTGTACGCCGACAAAATGCAGGAATGGTTTGACAACAACGTCAGCGCAGACTATTTCCGCTACCGCGCGTTTGTTATGCGCGTGTTGCAGGAGGAGTCCGCCCTTGACGAAATAGTGCGCCTTGTGGGTATGGACGCGCTTTCTTCAAAAGACCGCCTTACAATGGAAACGGCGAAAATTATCCGCGAGGACTATCTGCATCAGAACGCGTTTGACGAAATCGATACCTACACCTCTATGCGCAAGCAGTTTTTAATGCTTAAATTAATTTACGAATTCGACAAGGCTGCGCGCGAGGCAATCGCAAATTACGCGGATTTGAACGCGGTGCTCGCATGCTCGTGCAAGGAAAAAATAGGCAGAGCGAAATATATTCCCGAGGAAAGGCTTGCGGAATTCGATGACATTTTGAGGCTTATTTCCACCGAAACCAAATCGCTTATAAAGGGGGACGAGGAAGATGTTTAAGGAATACAAAACAATCCGCGAGGTTGTAGGCCCCCTTATGGTGGTGGACGGCGTGGAGGGAGTAACCTATAACGAGCTTGTAGATATAGTCTGCGCAGACGGTGATATACGCCGCGGCAAGGTGCTTGAAATCAACCGCGACAAGGCGGTGGTTCAGCTTTTCGAAAACTCGCAAGGGCTTCAAATCGCAACGGCAAAGGCGCGGTTTACGGGGCACAGTCAGCAGCTGTACTGCTCCCGCGAGATGCTGGGCAGAGTGTTTGACGGAATGGGCAACCCCCGCGACGGCGGCGCGCCCGTTATTCCCGAAAAGGTATTAGACATTAACGGCGAGCCGATTAACCCCGCCGCACGCAACTACCCCGACGAGTTTATACAGACGGGGATATCCGCGATTGACGGGCTTAATACGCTTGTCCGCGGACAGAAGCTGCCCGTGTTTTCCATGAGCGGACTTCCGCATGCCGAGCTTGCCGCGCAGATAGCAAGACAGGCAAAGGTGCGCGGAACGGACAGTAAATTTGCCGTTGTTTTCGCCGCAATCGGCATAACGTTTGAAGAGGCGCAGTACTTTGTGGACGACTTTAAAAGGACGGGCGCAATAGAAAGGACGGTACTGTTCACCAACCTTGCGAACGACCCTGCGGTAGAGCGTATTTCAACGCCCAGAATGGCGCTGACGTGCGCGGAATATCTCGCCTTCGAGTGCGGTATGCACGTGCTTGTAATTATGACGGACATAACCAACTATGCAGAGGCGTTGAGAGAGGTTTCCGCCGCCCGCCGCGAGGTGCCCGGCAGACGCGGCTACCCCGGCTATCTGTATACCGACCTTGCAACCATGTACGAAAGGGCGGGGCGTATCCGCGGCAGCGAGGGCTCTATAACTCAAATACCCATTTTAACCATGCCCGAGGACGACAAAACGCACCCTATCCCCGACCTTACGGGTTATATCACGGAGGGGCAAATCATACTTTCGCGCGACTTGTACAAAAAGGGCATTAACCCGCCTATCGACGTGTTGCCAAGCCTTTCCCGCCTTAAGGACAAGGGCATAGGTAAGGGCAAAACGCGCGAGGACCATGCCGACACCATGAACCAGCTATTTGCGGCATATGCAAGGGGCAAGGAGAGTAAAGAGCTTTCTGCAATTCTTGGCGAGGCGGCGCTTTCCGACACCGACAAGCTGTATGCAAGGTTTGCGGAGGAGTTTGAAAAGCTGTATATAAATCAAGGCTTTACCGCCGACCGCGCGGTTGAGGACACGCTGGAATTGGGCTGGCAGCTTTTGAAAATTCTGCCCGTTTCCGAGCTGAAAAGAATACGGCAGGCGTATATCGACAAGTATCTGAAATAACGTTAAATAAGGCATATATGCGGGTTAATTCCGCAAAATTGGGTTTTAAATGGCAAGATTAAACGTTAACCCCACCAGAATGGAGTTAAAAAAACTTAAAGCGCGCCTTAATACGGCAGTCCGCGGACACAAGCTTTTAAAGGATAAGTCCGATGAAATGATTCGCCGTTTTTCCGTAATCATTAAGGAGAACAAGCGTCTGCGCGACGAGGTGGAAAAGGAGCTTTCCGAGGTGCTGCGTCAGTTTTCGGTAGCCCGCTCTGTAACGCCCGTATATAAGGCGGAAACGGCCTTTGCAATGCCCTCGGTCGCAATTTCGGCAGACTGCGGAGTGGCAAGCATAATGGGCGTAGAGGTGCCCGCGCTTAGCCTGCAAGCCGACCGGAAAACCGCGCTGTTGCCGTACGCTTATCCCGAAATTACAAGCGAGGCGGACTATTCCGTTGAATGTGCGGTAAGGCTTCTGCCAAAAATGCTGCAGCTTGCGCAGACGGAAAAGACCGTGCGGCTTTTGGCGGACGAGATAGAACGCAACAAGCGCCGCGTGAACGCGCTTGAATATGTTATGATACCCCAGCTTGAGGAAACGATAAAATACATCAAGTCCAAGCTTGACGAAAACGAGCGCGCCGCCGTTGTGCGACTTATGAAGGTAAAGAGCAACGGCTGATATTTTTAGGTAAATAAACGCGCCCCCGCGGGACAGTTGTCCCGCGGGGGCGATTTATTTTATATAAAAACCTTATTCCACAGTCAAATCGCTGCGGCTTGCCGCAATTTTTTTAACGCTGTCGCGTTCGGTCTTAATCACCCGCCGACCGTTGCCGTCAGCGCGGATAACAATGCACTTTGCATAGCCGTCTGCCTTGCACGCGTCCTCTGCCAGAACCTCGTCAATGCAGATAGAGGCGGAGTACTTTTTCAAAATTTTGAACGCGGTAACAAGCCCTATGCCGCTGCCGCCGTCGTTCTTGTGAGTGGTTATTTCCGTCCTGCCCATTTCCGCAATAACTTTTTCGTCAAACAGCGCGCCGTTGTCGTAAAGCTTTAAGGTGGCAATTCCGCCCGCATAGTCAAGCACGGCTTTAACCTTTCCGTTTTCAACATGCCTTGCGGCGATAAGCGCGTTCTCGCCCAAATCGCATAAAATTGCGTTGAAGTCAGTCAGCTCTTTAAACTGTTCTCTGAAAAATTCCACCGCGCCCTCTTCGGCCTCGGCAATGAATTCAACCTTGTAGTCGGCGGCCTTCGCATTCAAAAACCCGAGAACGGAGTCAATCGTAACATCGCCCGAGGTTTGTAAAATAGTCGCCTCCGAGCGGAAGCTTTCTACTGCGTTGGCGCGCTCGGCAAACAGCTTGTTAAGTCCTTGCAAAAGCTCTTTGGCTTGCGTGTCGTCGGGGTACCTTTCCAGAAGCGACTTGACGGAAAGCTCCATTGCGGGCAAAAGCTTATTGTCGCGGTGGATAATTTTAGCTAATTCGCTGTTTTGCTCTGCAAGCCTTTCGCGCTCGGCGTTGTATTCCCTTGCGCTGTATTCCAAAACCTCGACATTTCTGTCCAGAATATTTTTGCGGTAGCTGTTGGCGGTCATTTTGCGCCAGCCGAGAATTATGGAAAGACAGCAGAACAATATAAATATGAAAGCTAAATCAACAAATGTGCCTCGTCCGTGCGAGGTGTAGGTTAATGTCATTCCAAAAATACAGATTGCACTGATAAACAACAGCTTTTCAAAAATATCGTCATTTGTTATGGGAGCAATTCCTTTTTTAAACTTCTTTATTTTGAAAATCAAAAAAGTAGACAATATCATTAAAAAGCTGAAAATTGCAATTGTAACAAAGCTTTGCTGATTTTTAGTCAAAAGGTCAAAAAACGGAACTACGGCAAGGGAAGCTATTATTGTAGAAACCGACATAAAAAACACAATTATTCCGAGCGCTATTGTGCTTAATGTAAGCGTATTGTAAAACCTTCGGCGAAACCCTATAAAAAATGCAAGCACGCATATAACAAGCAGGCATACGGATACTGCAAGTCTGAAATAAACCCAAACAAAGTGCAGCCCAGCAGAGCAGATTGCAAAGGCGGGAATATACAGTAAATGTATCGGTCTTAATTTATTGCCCGTAATTTTTACATAAGCGTATAACGTGCAAAATAAAATTGTCAAAAACCTAATTATATTAACAATAAAATCTATCATAATTCTTAATAATTATTCATAGCAACAAAACCCGAATAAAACCGAATAATACAAAATAATATCGCCAAAATTCTCCTTACTTTATAATTTTTTTAAGGAGGTATGGTATGTGGCTCATTCGTAAATACTTATCGATTTTGCACCAAGTTATCGTAATCATCTGGTGCTAAAATTCAAAAGAAGCGGGTTATGTTAACTACATAACCCGCTTTTGCTTTGGGGCGTTACGTTCGGGTTATTTTATTAAAATATGTATGTTCGGCTTTGCTTTGGTCAATGCTGCCGTTCCCAAGGCGGGTTGCGTGTAATAATTCGGTTAAGCTTTTGGCGACCTGCGTCTGACTTTTGCCGCCTTTTGCACCGCTGAACCGTTACAGAATAAAATTAAATTAATTTTACAATACAATGCTTAAAAAATCAACAAAAAGCATATAAAATTTGTCGCATTATGTCGAAAAATGTCGCACAAATCGCGCGAAAAAAGCTTTGCCAAACGGTTGCGTAAAACCCCGAAAAAAATTTTTATGAATATTAATAAATTATTTGTGAATATTCCGCTTTAAATTTCAGTAGCGGAATTTTTTTTATTTTACCACTTGACTTAATTGTTTTGCCGTCTTATAATGGCACAAAAATCGGGTTTTTGGTAAGGGTGGATAAAAATGGTTAAAAAAAGATTGTTTGCAATGCTTGCGGCAGCACCGTTTATTGTGTCGCTTTTCGGTGTTTTTACCGCTTGCAAAAAGCCGCCGCAAGACACAACTCAACCGCCGCAAGGCGGGGAAACGGCTACCCCTAATTTTCAGATTGTCGATAACCGCGCGCATATCGGCTGGGACAAGGTGGCGGGCTGTGACGGCTATCTTATCGAAAAAAGCCCGACCCGCTTCGGCGAGTATGCGGAGGTTGACTTCGTTACCAAAACGGAATACGTTTCCAACGATATTTACGCGTATTTCCGTATCGGCGCAGTCGGCGCGGACGGCGTTGTAAAGCAATATCTGGGGCCGTTCAGCTACGATTTGGAAGCATTCGGGCAAAATACCTACATAATTTCACCAGACGACGATATGCAAGCCGTGCAAAAAGCCTTTGACGATTTTTATCATACGGTGGACGGCACGGTGGAAAACGACGCGCAGGGCAACGGCAGAGCGCGGGGCGAATTTTCTGACGAGCGCTTTTCCGCATACTTCAAGGCGGGCGTGTACCCGCTTGATTTGAATATCGGCTACTATATGTCGGTTGCGGGGCTTGGCGCCTCGCCCGACGACGTGACGGTTTCCCGAATAACGGCAGAGGCGCCTATTTCGCTTTGCAACTTCTGGCGAACGGCAGAAAATTTATCGGTAGGAGGAGATATGACGTGGGCGGTTTCGCAGGCGACAAGCTTGAGGCGCATACACGTCAAGGGCAATTTAAGCCTTTCTGCGGGGCGCTCAACCTCGGGTGGGTTTCTTGCAGACACAAAGGTTGACGGTGCGGTTGTTTCCGGCTCGCAACAGCAGTGGTTTTCCCGCAATTCCTCCTTCGGCAGCTGGAGCGGCAAGGTATGGAATATGGCTTTTGTGGGCGTAGAGGGGAATATACCACAAAGCTACTGGGACAAAAGCGGCGGATATACAAATATAACTTCCGACCGACCTTTGAGTGAAAAGCCCTTTCTTACCTTTGACGATAAGCTTGGCTACCGTGTTTTTGTGCCCGCGCAGCAGACGGGCGTAAGCGGAGCTTCGTGGAGCGGCGCGGCTTTGGGTGCGGAAGGTAAGGCGCGGGGAGAATTTATACCGCTTACCGATTTCTACGTTGCGAAAAGCGGCCGCGATACCTCGGCAACAATCAACGCGCAGCTTGCAAAGGGGAAGCATATCTTTTTGACTGCGGGAATTTACACCCTTGACGCGCCGCTTGAAATAACGCGAGCTAATACAATTGTTATCGGCTCGGGTCTGGCAACCTTGCGTCCCTCGGCAAAGAATAGCGATACGCTTATGCGCGTAAGGAATGCGGACGGCGTGAAAATAAGCGGACTTCTGCTGGACGCGGGCGCTTCAACCAGAACGCTGTTGGAGGTTGGCGAAAAGAACGGGAATTCTGCAACTCCGCAAAATTCCGCGGCGCTTTCGGATTTGTTTTTCCGCGTAGGGGGAGCCGAGGAGGGCAAAACCTTTACCGAGGCGTGCGTTATTATCAATTCCGACAACGTTGTGGGCGATAACTTCTGGGTTTGGCGCGCAGACCACTGGGACGGCGTGGGCTGGACTGAGAACGTTGCAAAAAACGGAGTGATTATAAACGGCGACAACGCGACCTTTTACGGGCTGTTTGTGGAGCATTTTCTCGAATACCAGACAATCTGGAACGGAAACAACGGTGTAACATATTTTTACCAGTCGGAGCTGCCGTACGACGTGCCTGCGCAAGAGGAATGGCTTTCGCATTCGGGCGCGGTTAACGGCTATGCAAGCTATAAGGTTGCGGACGGGGTAACCTCGCACAGGGCTTACGCGCTTGGCGTGTACTCATACTTGCGCGACGCGCCGGTCAGACTTGAAAACGCGATAGAGTGTCCGACTGCCGGCAGTATGGAATTTTATCATTTGATAACCGTGTATTTGTCCGGCAACGCTCTTTCCGGTATAAATCATATCATAAACGGCGAGGGCGCGGAGGTGCGGAAGGGTGCGACAACGAGCGGACTTGAAAAATATTCTACGAAAAATAACGCATACTGATTTAAAGCGCATTTTGCCGTAAAATTAAATTTTCAGGAAAAATTTTAAAAAAAGTGTTGCAAAGTCACAATTACTGTGATAGTATGTATAAGGCTTTGCTAAAAAATTTCATAATCCGTAAAGGGGTGCACCCCTTTATTGCTTGTAAAACAAGCAATAAAAAGCATTAACAGCTTAGTTTTTTAAGGAAGGTATATGCAAAACAAACATATTTCCCGTTTATACAAATCGATAATCCTTATATTGGCGGCGGCAGTTGCGGCGCTTTGCAGCGCGTGCAATTTCGGTTCGTCTGCCGACCCTGCGGTTTATATCTCGCAGTCGGTAATATCGCTTACGGAGGGGCAAACGGTTCAGCTTTCCGCAGTCGCCTCCGACAGCGCTTCCGTTAGCTGGGTATCCGGTAACGAGGCAATTGCAACGGTATCGGCGGAGGGGCTTGTGACAGCAAAAAGCGAGGGAGAGGCGGTTATAACCGCGGCAAGCTCGTCCGCGCTTGCTTCCTGCACAGTCAAGGTTGCAAAAAAGGCGCAGACGGGCGAGCCCGCAGAGCCTGTCGACCCAGAGGTGCTTGTTTTGACGCTTGACGGGCTTGAATTGACCGTTGGTGAAAGCGTAACGCTTAAAGCAACCTCCTCGCTCGGCGGACAGATAGAATGGTCGTCCTCGAACATTGCGGTTGCGACCGTTGCGAACGGCTTGGTTACCGCAGCTGCAAAGGGCGAGGCGGTTATCAAGGCAAAGACGGACTATGCCGAAGCGCAGTGCGCCGTAACGGTTAAAGAGGCTTCTCACCCCATAATTCCCGACCCCGACGCGGATAAAGAAGGCTATCGCCTTGTCTGGCGCGACGAATTCAACGGAGCCACGCTCGATACGGCAAAATGGGGCTATCAGACGGGTATAAAGGATATTTACGGCTCTTCGGTCGGCCCCGACTATTGGGGTAACGGCGAGCTGCAGTATTACACCGAGGACGCGGTTTCAGTGGCGGACGGCGCGCTTAAAATAACGGCTACGCGCCAGCAGCAGGGCGACAGACCCTTTACCTCGGGCAGAATTCTCACCCGCGACAAGGCAAGCTTCACTTACGGATATTTCGAGGCGCGTATGAAAACGCCCACGGGCAGCGGCATGTGGCCGGCGTTCTGGATGCTTCCGCAACCGTCTTCGCCCGATAATTCGGAAAACGAGTACGGCGGCTGGCCCGCAAACGGCGAAATAGACATTATGGAAGCCAAGGGCAGACTTGAAAACAAGGTAGACACAACTTTGCACTTCGGCAAAGCGTGGGACGCGCACGATTACGTTAGCCAAGAGACCACGCTTTCGTCGAACACGGACGAATGGCATACCTATGCGGTGGACTGGACGGCGGACGCGATTTCGTGGTTTGTTGACGGGCAGAAAGTTCTGACGGTAACAAAAGACAGATGGTGGTCGCAGGACGCAAGCAATCAGGGCAAATCACAGCCGTTCGATAAGCCGTTCTATATAATTTTCAATCTTGCGGTCGGCGGTATGTACGACAACTATAGCCAGCCGGACGGAAGCTTTACTTCCGCGTCAATGTACGTTGATTATGTAAGGGTGTACGAGGCGTTATAAATTTTGTACAAGTCGGCGCAAGCCGATAGTAATTAGTCTTTAAATAGGAGGAAAATGATGAAAAAGACTAAAATTTTATCATTGACAAGCTTGCTTCTTGTATTGGTCTGCGCGCTTATGGCGTTCACCTTTACGGCATGCGGGTCAAAAGTAAAAATTACCCTCTCCCAGACGGAGATAACGGTAGCCGAGGGCAACAAGGCGAATATCGTTGCCACGGTTGCCGGCTCGACAGAGGAGCTGACGTGGGAAATCGACAACAACGAGGTTGCCGAATTCAACACGATAGGCAAAATGTGTATTGTAACGGCAAAAAAGCTTGGCACTGCCAAAATTACGGCGTCAATCGGCAAGGCGCATGCGGAATGCAAGGTAACCGTTACTGCCGACACAACCGAAAAGGTTACAATCACCCTTGACGGCGCGGAGGTAACCGAAGCGGTGAATATTACCTCCGGCGAAAGCAAGACCTTTGCGGCAACGGCTTCCAACGGCTCTGCAATAATCTGGAAAACCTCTAACGACAAAATTGCAACGGTTGACCAGACGGGTAAGGTAACGGCAGTTAACAACGGCACCGCAACGATTTCCGCGGAGGTAACCGCTTCCATTAAGGCGGAGATAACCGTAACTGTTACGGGCGGAAAGGATTATGCCGATTTGGAAAGCTCCGGCGACGCCGGCGCAGTCAAGAATAAGAATACATGGACGTACTGGTGTGAGACATGGGTAATCGTCGAAGAGGCTTACAGCCTTGGCGATGACGTAACCATCAAATTTTCCAACAACGACAGCGACACGCCTTCTCACTTCTACGCAACACAGATGTTTTACTGCAACTCTTCTTTAAAGAGCGGTACGCAGTATAAGCTGACGTTTGAAGCGGAAACAACCGCGGGCGGAAGAATAACCTTAAACGGCAACGTAATTAATCTTAAAGAAGGCAAGCACAGCTACACAACCTATTATACCGAGGGCAACACCTCTATAAGCATTCAGTTCGGCGTTAACGGCATAGGTATGGAAATTAAAGAAGCAACCGTAACCTTGTCCAACGTTAAGTGGGAAGAGGCGGGCGCAGTCGAAAAGCTTGATGCTCCTTCATTCACATACGACGCAGATACGGGCATAATAACCATAACCGACACCAACGAGGAAGGCAGCGTAAAAGGCTTTACTCTCTATTTCTACAACGATGCAGATAAGGTAGTAGGTAATACTGCCGTAACAAACGGAGAAAAGGTTGATTTGGGTACTATTCCCAACGGCACATATACAGCCAAGCTTGTTGCGGTCGGCGCTAATATCCACTATCAGAATTCAGACCCTTCCGCCAACGGCGTAAACATTACCGTTGCAAACGATACCACCAAAATTACCAACGGCGAAGAGCACGATGCATATGTTAACCCCGGCGCATGGTATGAATGGCACGACCAAGGCTGGAACGGTTCAACCGTAACCCTTAGCAAGGCGGAAATAGACAGCGATAACACTGTGCACTTCGGCTTTGATATTTCCGGCTCTAACCAGCAGAAGCAGGCGGCTCATTTGTATAAGCATTATGCCGACCTTACTCCCGAAAAGGTTTATACGCTTACAATGAAGCTGAATTCAAGCGTTGCGTGCACAATTTCTATCTGCGGAGTGGAAACCACTCTTACGGAAGGCGACAACAATATTGACGTAACCTTCGTTCACCCCTCCGAGGGCGCGGACTGGCAAGGTAAATCCAACGGCGCGACGATAAGAATTTACTTCAACGACAGCGGCGTGTTCACTCTTTCAAATATCGAGATTAATGAGACTGAGCAAACTAATCTTACGGCTCCCTCGTTCACATATGACGCCGATACAAACAAAATTACTATAACGGACACCAATGCGGCCGGTTCGTGTACCTATGTGCTCGGCTTTTTCGAGGGCGAGGCAACAGCTCCCGTTTCCACCGTGGCTGTAACCGACGGCGGAGAGGTACCGGTTCCCGCAATCAAAAACGGAACCTATACCATAAAGCTTATGGCGAAGGCGCGCGACGCTAAATATATAGATTCCGACTGGTCAACCGACACTGCCGAATTTACCGTAGCAAGCGACAAAACAAATATCAACTACGGTGCGCAGGAGGATTTAACCACCGGCTGGTGCTACTGGAATGACGGCGGGGTTACGGTTAGCGAATGCTATATGGACGGTGAAGGAAGTATTCACCTTACCTATACGGGCAGCGGTCCCTGGTACGGTATGCAGCTGTTCTTTAAGGACGCCCTTGCAGGCCAGCCCCATAAGCTTACGCTTAAAATCAATGCCACCGCTGCGGGCAGCGTGACTGTTAACGGTAAGGTTGTAGAGCTTGCAGAGGGCGATAACGACATCACCGTTGAAAGCTTCGGCGGCGCTTCCGTAGATATGCAGTTCGGTACAAACGGCGGCACAATGATAAACGGAGGGACGTTCGTTTTAAGCGATATAAGCGTTACGGCTGTTGCATAACCGCTAAACCTAAAATAACAATATTTAAACCCTGAGGGGCGGCGGTATTTATGCCGCCGCCCCTTAATTTTTTCAAAATAATCTGTAAGGAGAAAAATATGAACGGATTAAAGAGCTTTTTCCATAACGTGAAGTCCGTTGTGCTTACGTCTGTTGCGATTGTGCTGGTTGTGGTAATGATAGTTGCAAATTGCATTCTCAATTACTATTCGCTTATAATCAACAGATTTCTTGTAGGCGATACGGCAGACGCTTCCGGCTCCGGCACGCAGGACTCGCTTGCCGCCGCCGATTTGCTGGTAAGAAACGCCGCCGAGGACAGCATGGTGCTGCTTAAAAACGAGAACGGCTATCTGCCCAAGCCCGATTTGAAAAAGGTCAACCTCTTCGGCTGGGGCTCGACCGACTACGGTCTTTTGCTTACGGGCGGAGGCAGCGGCGGTACGTCGATAACGGACACACTGAGCAACGGCAATGCAAGAATAAAGCTTGATTTGACCGACGCATTTACCGAAGCGGGCATTGAATTCAACAAAACGCTTAACGCGGCTTACGAAAATTTCAGCAAGTTCGATGCGGACTACCGCAGTAAAGGCTCTACGGGCGCGAACGTTATACAAAGCCTTCTTAACCCCGACGCAAGCTTTTACACGGACGATTTGTTAAGCAACGCTTTAAGCTATTCCAAAACCGCGGTGGCGGTCATAAGCCGCTGGGGCGCTGAAAACGGCGGCGACGGCGAGCTGAAAAATATCGGCGCATACAAAAACGGAACCTTTTTGGAGCTGACCGAAAACGAAAGGGCTATGTTTGACAAGCTGCAGCAGAAGGGCTTTGAGGTGATTGTGGTCTTGAACGTCTGCAACAATATCGAGCTCGGCTTTCTGGAGGAATACAGCTCTATAAAGGCGTGCATATTTGCGGGTATACCGGGGCAGTCCGGCACGGCGGCAATTCCAAAAATTATTACGGGCGCGGTCAATCCCTCCGGCAGAACGAGCGACACCTTTGCCTACGACTACCAGACAAACGACCCCACTTACCTGAACGCGGTTAAAAACGGCGAGGATTTGACCTATCAGGAGGGTATTTATTTTGGCTATAAATGGTATGAAACCGCGGATGCGGACGGTTACTTCGATAAAGTAAGCAACTCTTACGGCGAGGGCTATGACGGGGTTGTGCAATATCCCTTTGGCTACGGGCTTTCGTACACGACCTTCGACTGGGACGTGCAGTGGTTTGACACCGGCGCGCTTGAAGCGGACGGCGAGTATACCGTCAAGGTAAAGGTAACCAACACGGGCAGTGTCGCGGGCAAGGACGTTGTTCAGCTTTACGGTCATGCTCCGTATACCGACGGTAAGATAGAAAAAGCGGAAAGGGTGCTTCTGGACTTTGCCAAAACGCCCGTTATAGAGCCTTCGAAATCCGCCGAGGTAGAGCTTAAATTTACTGCTTACGACCTTGCGTCCTACGACGATTACGATAAAAACGGCAACGGCTTCAAGGGCTACGAGCTTGACGAGGGCTCCTACGAGATTGCAGTAATGAAAAACTCTCACGAGGCTGTCGGCGCAAAAAAATCGATGTATCTTCAAGGCAACGTACGTTACGAGAACGACCCCAAAACGGGCAAGCCTGTCGGAAACCTTTTCACAGACAGTACTGCGTATGCGGACTGTCCGATAGACGGCAGTACGGCGTTTAACACCAAAATCAACTATCTTTCCAGAAAAAATCAATTCGAAAATATGCCCGTTCAGCAGGCGGGCACGTCCAACAACAGCAAGGTAAACGCCGCAGCAAATTACAGGTATACGGGCTATAACGACAAGGACGTTTCCTCGTACGCGTACGGCGTGGACATGGGGCTTTACCTTGTCGGGGTAGAGCAGGAGGGCGCGGCACCTTTGCGCGCCACTATGGAACAGCTTAACGGCTCGGATACCTCTGTCGGCCTCACCTTTAATAAAGAGGTGATAGATATGCTTTTGGACTACGAGTCGGAATTCTGGGATTATTTCCTTAACCAGCTTACCGAAAGCGACGTAAAGAATATAATAGGTCTTGGCGGCTTCCAGACGGTTGAGCTTTACAACATAGGTAAGCCCCGTTGCACGGATAAGGACGGCCCTGCGGGCTTCAACAATAACGTAACAAACGGTGGGCAGTCAAGCGTATATACGCTTTATCCCAGCGAATCCCTTCTCGGTTGCAGCTGGAACCCCGAGCTTGCTTACGAAATAGGCAAGGCTCAGGCAAAAATCGGTCAGACCATGGGCATTAACGGCTGGTACGGTCCCGGCGTCAATCTTCACCGTTCGGTTTACAATTCGCGCAACTATGAGTATTACAGCGAGGACGCGTATTTAAGCGGAAAGCTTGCAAGCTATACTATTAAGGGTGCAAAGGAAAACAACCTTTATTGCTATATCAAGCACTTTGCGGTAAGCGAGGCGGGACAGAACCCCAAAAATATCAACACCTGGCTTACAGAGCAGGCTTTGAGAGAGAGCTATCTTAAACCCTTCGAAATCGCGGTAAAGAGCGGAGCGAACGCAGTGATGAGCGCGTTCAACCGTGTAGGCGCGGTGCTTTCGGGCTATAACCACGCGCTTTTAACGGACGTTTTAAGAGAGGAGTGGGGCTTTAAAGGAAGCGTTATCACCGACTGGTACGAGGGCAGCGGCTATATGAGCAATCATGAGCTGGGCGTGCTTGCGGGCAACGATTTGTGGCTGTGCGGAACGACCAACCAACCCGCAAATCTCAACCTTTCCAAATCGGAAATCGCGTATGCGGCGCGTCAGTCGGCAAAGAATATTCTGTATACCTATATAGACACCTATTCCACGGCGTCGGATATAAAGGTTAATGCGGACGCAAAATCCCCGCTTTATACAGCGCTGCTGGCAGTGCTGAATATATTGCTTGCCGCGGGAATAATTCTGTGCGTGACGTTTGCTGTGCTTCCGTTCGTGCTTAAAAAGAACAAGGCGGAAAAGTCGGGTGCAAACACGCAAAACGGCGATATATCAGGGGGGGAAGCTCCTTCGGAGCAGTCGGAAACGCCTGCGGACGAAAACGATTGAGCAGATAAAAAATATTTAAGTTAACCGTTCGGCCCGCCGCAAAGTATTGCGGCGGGCTGATATTTTTCAGATAAAAACCTTGCAAATTTCGCAGCTTGCGCACATAAACAGACAAAACAAGACAAGATTATTGACAACACAAACACAGATATTGTATAATAACTAAGCAAAGCAAGCGGCATGGCTATTTGTGTGCCCTTGTCTAATTTAAGCATAAGGGTAATATAATATAGTAAAACCAAATAAGCCGCAAGTAAATTTTATTTTAGTATTATGAAATATATAAGTTTTACCGTTCCCTGCTACAATTCTCAGGGATATATGAAAAAATGTATCGACAGCCTGCTTACTGCGGGAAACGACGTTGAAATTATTATTGTCAACGACGGGTCTACGGACGGAACGCTGCAAATTGCAAACGAGTACGCGCGCAGCTTTCCGCAGATTATAAGGGTGATTGACAAGCCCAACGGCGGGCACGGCTCGGGCGTAAATGCGGGCTTGAAGGCGGCGCAGGGCGTTTATTTCAAGGTGGTGGACAGCGATGACTGGCTTGATACCGACGCGTTAAAAGCGCTGCTGGACACGGTTAAATCGCACATATCCGCGGGGCAATCGCCCGATTTGTACATAACAAACTTTGTGTACGACAAGTATTTTGAAAATACCTGTCATGTTTCCGGCTATACAAGCAAAATGCCCGCGGGTAAATTTATCGGCTGGGATAAAGTGAAAAAATTCAGACTTTCGCACATGATGCTTATGCATGCGCTCGTCTACAAGCGCGAGGTTTTGCTTGAAAGCGGAATGGTTTTGCCCGAGCACACCTTCTACGTTGACAATATCTTTGCTTACGAGCCTTTGCCGCACACCCGCACGCTGTTCTATCTCGACGTCGATTTATATCATTATTTTATCGGCAGAGCTGACCAGTCGGTCAATTACTGCAACTTTGTCAAGCGCTATACCCAGCAGATACGGGTTATGCTGCATATGACGGACGCATATACGCTTGATATGATAAAGCGTCAGCCCAAGGGCTTGAAGCGGTATATGTGGCACTCCTTACAGGTTATAATGATGAATACGCTGTTCTTCACCTGTGCGGAATATTCCGAGGAGCGCCGCCGCGCGCTTAAAGAAATGTGGCAGCACATAAAACAGCGGGATAAAAAGCTTTATAAAAAGCTGAGGCATTGCTCTTATGCAACCTCGGTAAACTATCTCGGTTGGCGGTTGCGTGCAAAAGTTATGACAAAGGGCTATCGTTACCTTTGCCGCAGAGTAAAGTTAGGTTAAATTTATGTAAATAATTCGGGCGGACTTGTGAACGGTGCACCAAAAAAGAGAGGCGCTTTTGCGCCTCTCTTTTTTGGTGCACCGTAAGGAATTCGAATCCCTAGCCTTTGGTTCCGTAGACCAACGCTCTATCCAGTTGAGCTAACGGTGCGTATAAAATATTCGGTTTTAATTTGCGGCTAACCCTATGTCCGTTCGGAATAACGGTGCAAATTAAACTGCTTTGCTTTTAACAAGCCTTAACATTATATAAAATATATTTTTTTTTGTCAATGAATTTTAATTTGTTTTATAATTAAAAGTTTTTTATATTCTTATACCTCAATAAGCTCGTATTCGCGCATTCCCGCGCCCGAGGCCGCGGCGGCCTTGATGGTGTGCACGCCGTTTCTGCTTTCAACCCTTTCCAAAAAGTGCTTCTGGCCGGGGTCGTCCTTGGCGGCATAAACCAAATCTATACAGGCCTGGTCAATCGCCACGGGGTCATCGGAAACAAGAATGCCTATATCCCTGATGCACGGGTCCTCGGCGACGGCACAGCAGTCGCAGTCAACCGACATATTCTTCATTACGTTGACGTATACGATGTTTCCGTTAAAGTATTTGATTATCGAAAGCGCGGCGTCTGCCATTGCTTCGAGAAAGCTGTCGTGCTCGCTCGTCCAAATTTCCTTTGTATCGCCCGCGCCGTGAATGTACGCCTTGCCGTAGGAGGAGGCTATGCCTATCGAAAGCTGCTTCAACGCGCCGCCGTAGCCGCCCATAGGGTGCCCCTTGAAATGCGACAAAACAAGCAGAGAGGAGTAGTTTGCGAGATTTTTTCCAACGTAATTCTTTTTTATGACCTTGCCTTCGGGAATGTCCAGCACCAAATCCGGCCCCTCGGCGTCCATAAGGTCAACGTTGAAGTATTCGCTCCAGCCGTGCTTTTTCAGCGTTTTTAAATGCTTTGCCGTGGTGTTTCGCTGACCCTCGTAAGCGGTATTGCACTCCGTAACCGTGCCGCCGACCTTGTCGATAATCGGCTTCCAGAAGTCGGGCTTCAAAAAATTCTGGTTTCCCACCTCGCCCGAGTGCAGCTTTACGGCAACTTTTCCGTCAAGCCTTTTGCCGAGTAAATCGTATAATTCCGCAACGGCCTCGGGGGTGATTTTTCTTGAAAAATAAACCTTTGCGCCCATCATTTTTCTCCTTAAAAAATTATTTCGTCAGTCGTTCTATCGCAAGCTTGTAAATTTTAAAGCACCTTTCAACCTTTTCAAAGGTGATGTATTCGTCCGCCTGATGAATGGTATTTTCTTCGCCCTCTTCCTCGGGTCCGAAGGCTGCTCCGCACTTCAACGCCCGCGCGTAGGTGCCTCCGCCTATGGCTACGGGCTTAACGCTTTTGCCTGTAACCTCGTTGTAAACCCCGCACAGCGTCTTTATCAAAAAGCATTCTCTGTCGTTGAAAAGCGGCTTTTGGGAATGCAGAATTTCGTATTCTATGCCCGCCGCGTCAATCGGCTTAAACACGTTTAAATCGCACATAGTAGCGGGGTAACGTATGTCGCAGGTGACAAAAATGCAGCCCTTTCCGCCCTCTATAATGTTCGGGGAGAAGGTAAGCGCGCCCGTTTCGTCTTTAAGCACGGTAAGGCCGAACCTTTTGCCGAACAGTACATCGCGCACTCCGTGCAAGCCCAGATATTGCAAAACGGGGTCGATTGCGTTTATGCCAAGCTCGGGGGTGGAGCCGTGCGCCGACTTGCCGCGCGAGATTATTTTACCGTTATCGTAAGCAAGCCCGAGTTGTGCAAGCTTTTCCTTGTCAAAGGGCGCGGTTGCCTCGCAGTAGTCGCAGACCATATTACCGCGTTCGCCGCCGCGCAGAGAGGAGTAGTCGCCCTCAACGTCAAATTTCAATTTAAGCTGTAAAATGCCCTTTTCCGCATAAATTACGGGGAAGTCCGCGTCGGGGGAAAAGCCCTCGTCCGGCATATGCGCGTGCGCCTTGTAATAATCGATGCACGCCCAGCCGCTCTCCTCGTTGCAGCCGACAATCAGCTTTATCCTTCTTTTGGGGGTAAAGCCTTCGTCCTTCAACGCCTTCATGCAGTACAGCGCAATGACGGCGGGGCCCTTGTCGTCCATAGCTCCGCGCCCCCAAACGCGTTTGTTTACGGTATCTATTTCCCCGCCGAAGGGCTCTTTCGTCCAACCGCCGCCCGCGGGCACCACGTCAAGGTGCGCAAGTATGGCAAATTCCTCGCCCTCGCCGAATATCACCTCGCCCGCATACCCGTCGTAATCGTGCGTTATAAAGCCGAAGCTTTTTGCAAGCGACAAAAAGTAATCGAGCGCGCCTCTCGCGCCCGCGCCGAAGGGAGCATTCTCTTTTGCGGGCTTTTGCGAGGAGTCGAATTTGATAATTCCCGAAATATCCTCTATAATATTCTTAATAATTCCGTCCATAAAAACCGCCTTGTTAAAAATGTAGTCGAAAACATTATACAACTTTTTTTATTTATGGTAAAATAAATTAAAAGACAATATTAAAATATTCCCGCCGACCGTTTGCGCAGTGCGTTTATTTGCGGCGTTAAAGGGTGCAATGAAGCTGAAATTCAACCCCAAAAACTTAATAGCCTACGTTAAAATATCGCTTATTGTGCTTTTGGCGGCGATTGCGGTGTTTGTGTGCGCGCAGGCGTATTCCGTTTTGGACGACCGTCTGCCCGACTATATCAGTCTTGTAGTATGCTGCGCCGCGCTTATCGCCGTTGAGGCGGTTAACCTTTTCGCAATTAAAAGCTTCGCCGCAAAAATGGTGTTTTTCGGCTTTGACAGCGCGCTTTTGCTTGCCGTATGTATTTTGACGGGCGACTCGGTTTTGTCCGCGCTGTACTGCATTGTGCTTACGGGCTGTTATATTTCCGTTGAAAGGTTCAGGGACAGAACGGTGCTTTTCGGGTTCAGCTGCGGAATGTATACGGCGTCCTTTGTCGGCGGGTGGGTTATCCGAAACGCGGGACTGCCGCTGTACAGCAGCGTTATGCAGGTGTTAAGCGGAGTGCTGTTCGGTCTGCTGTTTATGGCGGTGGATTATATAGTCGTTCAGTTTTTAATTAAGTTTTACCGCACTAATGCAGAGCTGAGAAAGGCGTTGAAGGAGGCGGACGAAAGCAAGGCTCAGCTCGAAGAGGTGTTTAACCAGCTTACCCGCACAAGGGTGTACGAGGAGCGTAACCGCATTGCAAAGGACATTCATGACAATGCGGGACATTCCATGACGACGGTGATAATGCAGACGGAGGCGGCAAAGCTGTTGATTGACGACAACCCTGCCGAGGCGAAAAACAGAATAATTTCCGCCAACATACAGGCGCGCAACGCGCTTGAACAAATGCGGCAAAGCGTGCACCTTTTGGCGGGCAGGGAGCAGACGCGCTCCTTAAAGGAAGAGGTGCAGGAGATTATTGCGCAGACGATAGACGGCACCGACATTAAGGCGCGTTATGACATGTGCGAGGTGCAGACCGACCCCGACAGCTTCCGCTTTATCTGCAATGCGGTTAAGGAGCTGCTTGCAAACGGTATCCGTCACGGCGGAGCAACGGCGTTTTACATCGAGCTGAAGCAGGTATTCGGAGAAATTCAGCTCATTATTTCCGACAACGGCTCGGGCGTGAGCGGTGAGATAGAGGAAGGCTTCGGGTTAAAGGGCATGCGCGAGAAGGCGGAGGCGCTCGGCGGCAAATGCGTGTATACAAGCGAGCAGGGCGAAGGCTTCGAAGCGGATATAACCCTTCCATTAAAGGAGAAAAAATGATAAAGGTATTACTTGTAGACGACCAGCAGATTTTGGCGGAGGGCATAAAATCGGTGCTGGAAACCAGCAGGGACATAAAAGTGATAGGCATTGCGCTTGACGGTGTGCAGGCGGTTGAAAAATGCGGCTTGCTAAAGCCCGACGTGGTGCTTATGGATATCCGTATGCCGAATATGAACGGTATGGTTGCAACCAAGCGCATAAAGGAGGCGCACGAGAATATCAAAATAATCGTGCTTACCACCTTTGACGACAGCGACTATATTTTAAGTGCGATAAACAACGGTGCAAGCGGCTATCTTTTAAAGGATATAGGCGCAACCGCGCTTATAGACGCCGTTAAAAACGCATATGCGGGCGATACCATCCTACCCGCAAAAATCGCCAAAAAAATCACCGACGCCGCGGCGATGGTTTCCTCCGACAAGGAGTTGAAGCTGAGGAAAACGTTTAATTTGTCCGAGCGCGAGGCGGAAATTGCGCTTATGCTTTACGACGGCTTCACCAACCGCCAGATTGCCTCCGCTTTGAAGCTTTCGGACGGCACCGCGCGCAACTATATCAGTGCAATTTACCTTAAATTAGGCGTAGACGGAAGGCTTGCCGCAGTTGAAAAGATAAGAAGCCTTAAATAACGTTACCGTGTGGAGCAACGAATGAAAAATATCTTCGGCTTTGACCTTGCCGCGGGCGAATACTGCGGCAAAGAGCTGATAATAAGAAAGACCGACTGCAAAATTACCGAGCATCAGGAAAAGACGGTTGTGCGGACGATAAAGGCGGAAAAGCACAAGCGGTTTCCGCTGTGGCTTAGTATTGTGCAGTACTTGTGCGCTTTTACCGTGATTTTGGTTGTCTTTACCTCTGTTATGGACGTGGACGAGCTTGATTTTAAGGAAATGTTTGCCGCCGCGCCGTGGAAATATATAGTCGCGGCAATTGCCGCAGTGGGCTGGCTTGCGATTTTTATTGCCGCGCAGGTGCACGGCAGAATGGCGGAGAAGGCGCCCGCCTTCCGCGACGTATTCAAGGTGATTGAGGCAGAGGTGCACGATAAAAGCTATGAAAGGCTTAAAATTCCCGCGGACGCGGGTGTGATAGACGTGCTTTCTTTAAGCGAAAATACCCAAAATTTTCAAAAGCCGAGTAAGCGTCCGCTGTATTTTTGCGTGGAAATACGCATTTTTAAGGACGGGAAAAATTTGTACCTTTCCGATTTGGAATGCGTTATGGCAATTCCGCTTGAAGAAATTACGGGTGCGTCAAGGCTTGGGGGTACGTTCAGGCTTGGCAACTGGACTAAGAACGAGGAGTATACCGAAGAAAAATTCAAGCGCTTCGGCGTGCGCAGAAACCGCGCGGGCGAGTATTTTGTAAAAGCTTGCTGCGCGGTAAAAATAGACCATTGCGGCGAACCGCTTGAATTTATTGTGCCGAGCTATGATTTTGCAACGCTTGAAAGGTATACGGGCAGCGTATAGCTGTCAAAAGCGCCGCCGCGGGCAAGCCGCGGCGGCGCTTTTTTATTTTGTTACATTATTTTATTTCGTAGAATTTCGCAAGCCCGCCGTCGGAGGTTTCGCGGTAGGTGCTGAGTAAATCCTTGCCCGTGTTGTACATTGTTTTTACTATTATGTCAAAGCTGATTTTTCTTGTGTCCGCAAGGAAGTTTGCAAGCGACAGCGCGTTAATCGCGCGCATTGCCGCAACGGCGTTGCGCTCTATGCACGGTATCTGCACAAGTCCAGCGATAGGGTCGCACGTCAGCCCCAGATGGTGCTCCATTGCGACCTCGGCGGCGTATTCTATCTGCCCCAGACCCATTTCGAACAGCTCTGCCAGAGCCGCCGCCGCCATAGAGCAGGCAGAGCCTATTTCCGCCTGACAGCCGCATTCCGCCCCGCTTATAGAGGCGTTTTTCTTTATTAAATTGCCTATAATACCGCCTGCGGCAAGCGCTTTTACGATTTGCTCGTCGGAAAATCTGCGCATTTCCTGCATATATTTCAGTACGGACGGCACAACCCCGCACGCTCCGCAGGTGGGTGCGGTGACTATAACCCCGCCGGAGGCGTTCTGTTCGCTTGTCGCAAACGCGTACGAGCATACAAGACGGTTCTCCCGCGTTTGCGCGGATTCGTCTATATGCCGCTGGTTAAAAAGCTTTTGCGCGCGCCGCTGTGTGCCCAACACCCCCGGCAGCGTGCCCGTAGCGGTAAGTCCTTCGTGAATGGTTTGCTTCATTCTTGCCCAGACCTCTGCAAGATAATCGAGTAGCTGCTGACCCTCGCAATGCACTGCGTACTGCCAAAGCCGTATGTTGTGCGCGTTGCAGTATTCGGCTATTTCCTTATAGGTATTTAAGGGATATATGCCGTCGTCCGCATATTTTTCGTATTTTTGCGAGGGCTCGCCGTCGAATACTACGGTGCCGCCGCCAACGCTGTAAACCCGCTTTGCTTCCAGAAGCTTTCCGCCCTTGTACGCGCTTATATCCATTGTGTTGGGGTGAACGGGACAAGGGGAGGAGGGGTCAAGCGAAATTTCGCATTTAACGGGCGCGGCGGTTTCGTTTATAATTCTGTCGGTGCCGTGCCCCTCGCCCGTCATGGCGAGCGAGCCGTAAAGCGTTACCTTGAATAAATCGGACTGCGGATATTTTTCCCGCATAATTTTAATTGCGCGTTCCGGTCCCATTGTGTGGGAGCTGGAGGGGCCGCGCCCTATTTTGTAAAGCTCTCTTAAAGACTGCATTTTTAAATTACACCCCGATATATGTTGCGTTTAATTATAAATCGAAGGCTATTGCGGTTATGTCGTCGTTTAAATTATCGCAAAAGCTCTTTAATTTCTGTTCGAGATTTTTAATAAAATCGTCTGCCGTGCGGGAGGTGGAAAGGGTCTTTATCGCGCCGTCTGCGCCGAACATTTCGCCTCTGCCGTTCCGGCATTCCGTAACGCCGTCAGTCAGCAGAACAAGTATATCGCCCTTTTCATAGGGGATTGTATCATCGAAGTAGGAGGGATTTTCGAACCAGTTGGAAACGGGCGGAGAGTTGAGCATTATCCTTGTAATTCCGCTTTTGGTTTTTAAAAGTATGGGCACGTTATGCCCCGCCATAGAGTAGGTTACGGCGTCCTTGTCTATCCGCACGGCGGCAAGCGTGATATAGTTGCGCTCGTCAAGGTTAAGCTCGCGGAATTTTGCGCTCAGCTTAAACAGCGCCTGCGCGGGCGATTCCGCCGTTTTGTCGTACGCGGCTTTTACGAACGCGGTAAGCATTCCCGCGGATATACCCTTGCCCGAAACGTCCGCAATAACGCCGTAGGCGCTGTCGCCGCGGGTATATACCTCGGGTAAATCTCCGCCGATTTCTCTGCAAGGGATATACATATACGAATATTTTTTGCCGCCCGCCCATTTGCCCGCGGGCAAAAGCCGTTGCTGTATGCTTTTTGCCGTTTGCAGCTCGCGGGAGATTTCCAGCTCGAAGGCATCGTCCACCGCGCCCATGCACAGCCCGCCGCCGAGGGGGGTGACGGTAAGCGAATACGAAACCTCGTGCGCCGCGCCGCCCGAATTTACGCGCTGGAATATTCTGCGGGAAACCTCGGTATTCGATAAAAACGCGTCCTCGAACGCGCCGAAAAGCGGACAGCCGCGCGCGCAGTTGCCCGTGCCGCAGCTTTTTATATCTCCCGCGCAAGCGGTAACGGCGCCGAGCTTGCCACGCTCCGCGCCGCAAAACAGCGTTTTAAACGCGCGGTTTGCAAAGGTGACCTTCCCATTGCCGTTTACCGCGATAACAGCCGTTTTTATGTTGTCTGCAATTCGTCTTAAATATGTGTCCTTCATTTTTTGGATTAAGTCAGCTCTTCCTCGCGCATATGGAATTTAAGCTTTCGGGAAACCACGCGCACCTCGAAGGGTACGTCGGGATAAAGCTCGCCGTCGGCCTGAAGAGTATAATTTTTTGCATCGGGAATTATCCGCGCGCTTTTTACTTTTATTGTCCGCGCCTCCTTAACTCTTGTGACCTTGCCCGCCATAAGCTTTAAAAACGCGCCTATTATTCTGGTTTTGGACAGATAGTCGCACAAAAACAGTTCTATATATCCGTCGTCAAGCTTTGCCGAAGGGCAGACCTTTATGCCGCCGCCCATTTGTCTGCCGTTGCACACTGCGCAGATAAGCCCGAAAAGCTCTTCCTCGCAATCGTTGTATTTTATTATGTATTTGCGGCTTTTAAAGTGCGCAAGGCTTGAAGCAAGCGCCCTTGCATACTTTGATTTGCCCTTTTTGTTGCCTGCATATGTGCGTTCCAGAACGTCCACATCGATGCCCATGCCCGCAATATTGATAGAGCGAAGTCCGTTGGAAAATTCTATAAAATCTATGTGTCCGGGCTGACGGAAGGCGATAATTTCCGCCGCGCGCTTTACATCGAGCGGAATGCCTGCGGTGGCGGCAAAATCGTTGCCCGTGCCTAAGGGAATGAGCCCGAGAGAGTTGTTATCGAAGTCCTTAAAGCCGTTTATAATGTCGTGCAAGGTGCCGTCTCCGCCGAGCGCGACAAGGATATTGCCGTTGCCGTCAGACGTTATTCTTTCCGCATGCGCCTTGGCGTCACCTTCCCTGCGGGTCAAAAGAATTTCGTATTTTTTGCCCGCACGGTCGAATACACCCCGTACTATGTCAAGCTTTTTGGCGCCTTTGCCCGTGACGTGCTTTTCGTTAGCAATAAGATAAATCATTTTTTTCACTCTCTTTCGGTTTTTCTTACAGCGTAAAAATAAAGAACCGAAATTATTATACAACAACGGGATATAAATTGCAATAATTTTAAAAATTTGCTATAATTATTTTGCAATGAGAAGAATTTTGCCCGAAAAGCTTATAAAATTTGCAGAGGAATTGCCCTATCCGCTGTATGTTGTCGGCGGAAGAGCGCGCGATTTTGCCGCGGGGCTTGTATCCGAAACAGCCGATACGGACGTATGCGCGCCAGCCGATTGCGCCGATTTTGCCATACGCGCAAGCAATGCGGGCTTCGGGCTTAAAGCCGAGTATAAAAACACGGGTACGGTAAAATTTGCGTGCGGGGAAGAGGAGTTCGAGTTTGCGTGCTTCCGCTCCGACAAATATGTGCGCGGCAGTCACAGACCGGCGGAAACATACCTTACCACCGATATAGGGCTTGACGCGCGGCGGCGCGATTTTAAGTGCAATGCGGTATATTACGACATTGCGGCGGGAAAATTCGTTGACCCGCTGGGCGGGCTTAAGGACATTGAAAATAAGCGCATATCCACCGTTGCACCGTCAAAAAAGGTTTTCGGTGAGGACGGGCTGAGGCTTATGCGCCTTGCAAGAATTGCCGCACAGACGGGCTTTGCGCCTGATAAGGATTGCCTTGACGGAGCGCGCGCGAATGCGGAGCTGATACGCGACGTTTCCGCGGAAAGAATTTTTGCCGAGCTTATGCTTTTGCTGTGCGCAGACCGAAAGTACGGCATATGCGGGGGGCAATATAACGGGATGAAAATTCTTGCGGATACGGGCGTTATGCGAATTATTCTGCCCGAGCTGTATGCGGGCAATGGCGTTTATCAGAATGAAAAATACCATAAGCACGACGTTTTGGAGCATTCTTTGCGTTGCGCGGCGTATGCGGACGCTTCAATCAGACTTGCCGCGCTGTTGCACGACGTCGGCAAGCCGTATTGCATGCGGAATGCGGGCAATTTTATAGGTCATGATACGGAGGGGGCGCGGATAGCCGCGGAAATTTGCCAAAGACTTAAAGCACCGAAGAAGCTGACAGAGGAGGTTGTAAAGCTTACAGCCCTGCATATGTACGACTTTCGCGGGGACGCGAGGGAGAATAAGGTGCGCAAATTTATAGTGCGCAATTATGATATTCTTGACAAGCTAATGCTGTTGAAGCAAGCGGATTATTCCGCCTGCGCGGACGATTTTGCCGAGGCGCCGACCGTGACAAAGCTTAAAAAAATCTGCGCGCAAATGCGGGCGGAGGGGCGACCCTTCACACTGAAGGAGCTTGCAATAAAGGGCAACGAGCTTATTGCCGCGGGACTGCCCGCAAACGAAGCGGGCAGGACTTTGCAGCTGCTGTTGGAGGACTGCGCAACGGGCGCGGTGGAAAACGACAAGCAAAGGCTGTTGCAAAGGCTTGAAAGGGTTTATTTGCGCAGACCGCGGCTTTGAGGAAAAGCTATGGCGCAAAACGCGTATGCAAATACAGTGTTTGCGGCAAAACCAAAACTGCGCTTAAAAGTAGTTGACAAGCGGCTTCGGTTATTGTATTATTTTATAAGCAGATTATTTTTCTGCAATGCCTTGCATACCGCATAGAAGGTATGCCGATTAAGTCCGGGAGGTGAAAACAATGAAAACTTACGAAATGATTTACGTTCTCGACACAGCCGTTGCCGACGAGGCAAAGGAAGCGTTCGGGAAGAAGCTTGAGGACGTTATTACGTCCAACGGCGGTACGGTCGTTTCCGTCGACAAATGGGGCGTTAAAAAGCTTGCTTATCCCATTAACTACAAGAACGACGGCGATTATGTACTTCTCACTTTCGAAGCAGACGGCGCTATCGTTAAAGAGCTTGACAGAGTTGCAGGCTTGACGACCGACGTTTTGAGAAGAATGATTACCGTAAAAGCATAAGACACAGGAAAAATTAAGATGAATAAGGTTATATTGATAGGGAATTTAACGCGCGACCCCGAGCTGACCGAAACCTCGGGCGGGGTGAAGATTTGCCGCTTTTCGATTGCGGTTAACCGTAATTATGCGGGAGCGGACGGCGAAAGAAAGACCGACTTTTTCAACTGCGTTGCATGGCGCGGTCTGGGAGAAACGGTTGCGCGCTTCACCAAAAAGGGCACGAAGGTATGCGTAAGCGGCTCGATAGAGCTGAGAAACTACGAGGACAGTCAGGGCGTAAAGCGTACGGGCGTTGATATTGTTGCGCAGGACGTGGAGTTTTTGACGCCCCGTCAGGGCGGCGGCGACGATTTCGGCTATGACGCGCCCGCACAGAGCAACAGCGGCTCTTCAAGAGGTGCAAAGCCCCAGCTTCAACCGTTTGACGACGACGGAGATATTCCCTTCTGAGAATTTCAAGGAGATTAAATTATGGAAGAAAATAAAGTGGCGGCTGCTGCGCCCGTAAAAAAAGCTTATAAAAGGGTTCCCCGCAAGAAGGTTTGCGTTTTCTGTCAGGAAAAGGTTGAGCTTATCGACTATAAGGACGTAAACCGTCTTAAAAAATTTGTTGCCGAGGGCGGTAAAATTTTGCCCCGCAGAATGAGCGGAACCTGCGCAAAGCACCAGAGAGAGCTTTCCAAGGCTATCAAGCGTGCAAGAATTGCGGCTCTGCTTCCTTTCAAGGCAGACTGATTTTTGAGTGAAAGCTAAAAGCTTACCGGATTTTATCGGTAAGCTTTTTTATTTTTGCTTACTTTATTTCCGACAAAGCAAGGCGAAACGCTTGCCCGTTGTTAAACCTTATTTGCAATTCGCTTTTATCTTCTGTGAGAGTTGCAGTATAGTATTCTTTTATCAGTACTTTTATATCAAGTAAAAGGTCGGCAACATCTATTTTATATGTTGCGTCTTCTTTCGCACCGTCAAGCTCGGGAATAAATGTATGATTTGTTTCGGTTGCCATAGTTTGCTCCTTTTTTATTGTATTATATGGCGGATTTTCCGCCAAGTCAACCATTTTAGCGGAAAATCCGCTAAAATGCAATATATGAAATGCAAGGGCGCGGGCGCAATTATAAAGCAGTTGCGGAAAAATAAAAATTTATCGCAAGCAGAGCTTGGTAAAAATCTCGGATTTTCGGCAAGGACAATATCCGATTGGGAAAGCGGAAATACCGAGCCGAATATATCAACAATAAAAGCGTTGGTTAAGTTTTTTGATATTTCATACGAAGAGTTTTTTGAGGAAATTTAAAAAAGCGTTACAAATTGAAGGCGCGCGGACTGAATGTCCGCGCGCCTATTTTATTAAAATGTTTTGATTAAACGGAACGTTTATTGATGTGCGGGAGGGATGGTTTCATAATAACGTAACTAAGATATTTGATTAAACGGGACGTTTACCGAATATCGAGGTGCCGAGGCGGAGCATATTGCTGCCCGCGTCTACGCAGATTTGCCAGTCGCCGCTCATTCCCATTGACAGATATTCGAAATTATCGTCCTGCGCGCGCAGGCGGTCGTAAAGCCCGCGCATTTTTGCCGCAAGCGAATACAGCAATACGTTATCGTCGCTTAAAGGCAGCATTGCCATAAGCCCCTTTACCCTCAGCGCGGGTAAGGCGGCTATTTTTTTGTATGCGCTTTCCGCTTCCTCCAACGAAAAGCCGCCCTTGGCCTCCTCGTTGCCGATATTTATCTGAATTAAAATATCCGAGGTAACGCCCGCCGCCGCGCTTTTTTTGGAAAGCTCTTCCGCAAGCGGCATTCTGTCGATTGAATGGTACAGGTCGGTTTTACCTAAAAGATATTTGATTTTGTTGGTTTGCAAATGCCCTATAAAGTGCCGTTTGGGACTGCCGTTTATCTGCGAAAATTTATCGCGGAATTCCTGAACATGGTTGTCGCCTATGTCTGTTATGCCTGCCTCGATAGCCGCGTTTATAGCCTCGGCAGGTTGAAGCTTAACCGCCGCGACAAGGGTTAGCTTTTCGCCGAAGGGGTTGGCGGAGGGGATTTCCGCAAGCAGCTTTTTTACGTTTTGCTTAATCATAAACAAAATTTTAATTTATGCCGCCGCCGTTGTCAAGCGAAATTTTTGCCGCCGGCAGGGAGCATGACAGCATATGACAGCTGTCATATAATACTATGACAAAAATTTGTCGTATTTGGGTAAAATTAAATAAAAATAACAAAAAAGGACAGGCGTCAAGCCGATTTTTTAAAAAAATATGAAATTTGAGGCAAAAATTTATCATATATTTTTATTACAAAGTTGACATTTTGTCATAAAGCCTATATACTGTTATTTGTCAGCTAATATATAATGCGGAAAAGGGGCACGAATTTTGCCGCCGTTCCGAGGGATAATTTACAAGAAATGAAAGAGAAAAAGGTTAAGCAGTCCCGTCACGGGCTTAAAATAGAAAAGGATTTGAGCGTGGTTAAAACCGCGGGCTTCCGCGCGTGCAAAAAGCGCGATAAGTCCGTTAACCGCCGCGCGGGGCTTCACGATAAGAGCAAAAGCCTTAGGGGCGAGAGGCGCGTTTACAAAAGCAAGCCGCTCGGCATTGTGCGCGTCCGCAGAATAAAGCAGACAATAGCTACGCTTTCTGCGGTGTTTGCAGGCGTTGCGGGCTATTTCGGAATGGGCTTTTTGTTTAAGCCCGATTTTGTGTTTGTCGAGGAGCTGGGCAACTCCACCGTATGCGCGGCGAAGAGCGCGGAGGAGAATGCGGGCTTGTACAGCGCGTCCGGCAACGAGTATTATATGCCCGAGGACGGCTCGCTGCCCACCGACCACACTGTTATAGAAAATATTGCGTATATGAACTACGTGCTTAAAAACCAGCCGAGCTGGTCGTCTTATATGGAGTCGACCGTAAAGACGGTTATGGAGCAGAAGGTTTATACGCACAAA
The DNA here is from genome assembly GCA_910587015.1 of uncultured Christensenella sp. GTDB lineage: Bacteria > Bacillota > Clostridia > Christensenellales > Borkfalkiaceae > Coproplasma. The sequence continues at coordinate 98,537 of CAJUME010000012.1, read as the reverse complement.
AAATATTACGACGGCAAGCTGATTTCCGCGGATATGCCGCAGGGCGCGTCGAATATAGCGCGTCAGTTCTGCGTGACGGATAAGGACGTAAGCTGGCGCGAAAAAAGTAAAAACTATATCTACGACGATATGGACAATATCGACTGGCCGAGCGAAAAGCCCACAGGGTTGACGGTTGGCGAGTTCAGAATTTACCGCGGACTGCCCGCAAACGAGTTTTCCGTTTATATTTTAAACGAGCTGACCGTTAAAAACTTCAACGATACCTCCGTTGAGGAGAAGGGCGAGGACGAAAACGGCAAAAGGCTTTATACAATGAAGCTCGATTTGCGCGTGCATCAGTCGGGGCTCGATTCCGCCGTGCATTACTACAAGCAGCAGATGTACGTTACGGGCGGGCTTTACGCATGGCCGAGCTTTGACTATACCACGGTGGAATATACCTTCACAGAGGACTGGGTGGTTAAAGAGTTTACCATAAACGACAAATACGCCGCAAAAATGGGCTCTGTCAGCGCGGACTGCTCTTCGACCTCCACAACGGTTTTCGATTATGCGGAGGAAAAGGCGGTAAACAGCTATTACCCCGATTATTTCAACCAGACCTATATCAAGTGGGACCCCACCTCGTCCGCAAACGAGCCCACTGCGGCAAGCTGTCTTGCCTCGGCATTCGGCGACGTGCTTACGCAGGGCGCGACCTTGAAGCTGGAGCTTGCGGTTGACGGTAAGCAGATTGACGGCGCGGTTCATATTGGAATTGACGGCGGAAGCTTTAACGATTTACGCGTTGCCCTTGACGGGGCGGGCGTTGGCGGAATAAAGCTGTATATGGCGGACGAAAACGGCAAAAAGACGCTGTACTTCGCCATAGGCGGCAATAAATACAAGCTTGGGCTTGACGCGTTTACTGCCGAGAACGGTGCGGCGGGTGCATCGTCTGCAACAACAGCCGAGCCGGAAAATACCGCAGACGGGGAAAGCGGCGCGGCATTGTTTGACGCGGACGCGCTTGTCGAACAGCTGTTCGGCGGTAAATTTACGCTGAGCGACAAGGGCAAAAAGGCTACGCTGGAAAGCGAAATAGAGCTTTTCGGACTTAAAATACCCGTAAATTTTTCCTTTAATATAAAAAAGAACGTTGCAAGCCTTAACGAGGTTACGGCGGCGTTCAGACTCGGCAAAAACGATATTGCCGCGCGTATGACCTTCGGCACAGAGGAGGACATTCCTGCACGGCTTACTGCGGAGGAAAAAGCGCAGTATACCTCGCTTACGGAGGGAATTACGCTTGGCGTAAAGCTGGGCTTTGGTGATATAAGCCTTAACGGTAACGCGTTTATCGGGTTTGCGAACGGCGGTATAGGAGAGGTTCGCGCGAAATTCGGCGGACTTGGTATATGCTATGCGCCGGCAGACAACGCCTTGTATATTTCGCACGGAAACAACGTAAAATACAAGCTTGATCTTTCTTCCTTAGGCGGAAGCGTTGATTTCGACGGAATTATAAGCGGGCTTGACCTTAATTCGGTTATCCGCGACGCGTTGAGCAATTTTTATATCGGCGGGGGAAGCGTTTCCACCACCGTAAAGGTTGATTTACAACAGCAATTACAGCAGATTATAAGCCTTGCGGTTTCGCTTGAATTTAATAACGGCATAAACGTTAACGTGAACAGCGAGCTTTTCGGCAAGCCGCTTACGCTAAGCGTGGGGCTTGCGCATGAAAGCGTGCCCGAAATCGGAGATAAATCGGAATACACCGATATTCTGAACGGAGGCGTTTCGGCTGACGTTGCGCTGACGGTGGACGGGTTACGGCTTAATGGTACGCTGTATCTTGAAATGCAGAACGGCGCTGTTGCTTCCGTAAGGGTTGCATTAAATAACGGCGCGGTCGGAATTTATTACGAAAAGGACGTAAACGGCGGCGCGGACGGCGACGTTATCTACATAGATTTGGGCGCCTCTAAAATCAAGCTGCCCGTTTCCGCACTGACAAGCGGCAACGGCGGGGCGAATTTGGGCGAGCTTTTCGGCAAAACGGATTTGAAGGGCTTGCTTACGCAGGCAATCGAGGGTTTGTGCGGCGGCGAAAATCAATTCGGGTGCTCGTTCACGCTTGAAATAGACGGCGAGAAGGTGCCCGTAAGCCTTGGCCTCGATTTGAACGAAAGGCTTGCGCTGAGGGTTGAGGCGTCTGTTTTCGGTAAGGGAGTTACCGCGGATATCGCGCTCGGCGGCGGAAAAATGCCTGAGCTGACGGATAAAGACGAATATGTTGACGTGATAAACGGCGGGTTTGCCATTTCCGGCAACGTTTTGATTAGCGTTAACGGTAAGACCGCAAAGCTTGCGCTGAACAGTCTTGCGTTGAGGCTTAACGGCGGGCTTGGATTCGAGCTTGACGCAAGAATTACGGCTGCGGAGAAGTACTTCGATATTTACGCCTCATATCTCGATAACACGCTTACGCTTGTTTACGGCAGTGACGACGACAACGGCGAGAGCAATTTCGTCGGCGTGCGCGTAAATACAAAGGAAGATTTGGAGCTGTTGAAGACCGCGCTTGAGGACGTATATAACAGACTTTGCATTGTTATAGGCGAAATTTCGCCGGAAAATGCGGACGCGCTGAGCAAGGAAAATATCAAAGACCTTATAGACAAGGTAGGCGCGGGCTCGGCTTCCGCCGATATTATGTCGGAAATATTCAAAATTCTCGGCATAGAGCTTGGCGAGGGCGAGCAGCCTAACGCCGAGGCAGTGCTTAAAAAGCTGGGCATACCCCTTAATTCCGACGGAAGCGTGGATATAAAGGGCTTGCTGAAGGCGGTAAGAATACAGTCCTTCGGCAACGGCGCGGCGATAACCTTAGGCGAAAATATTTCGGTTAATATAGGCATAGACGCGGGTGCGGTTAACGGCGGACTTGCGGTTCAGCTTGGGAATGCGTCCGCGAGCGTGGAGCTGACGGACATTAAGCTTGGCGCGTTTGCACCAGAATGCCCCGTAAGCGCGAACGAGCTGCTGACGGCGCGCGACCTTGCGGACGGCCTCGATTATATTGCGGCGGCGTTCGAGCTTGTTGCCGAGCGCGAGGTTGCCTTGGACGCAGACGTGACGATTACCGAAAACGGTGCGGCAGCTATGGAGGTAGGCGTTCTGGTTGAGTATAATCAGGGCGAAAACGGCTTCCCCTTGCATATCGACAGCGGAAAAGTAAACGAACAGACGGGCCTGCGCGAGGGCATGAATTTATGGGTTGACCCCACCGCGTATCTGCACCTTAAGCTTGATTTGAAGAATAAAAGGACGGACGGAAAGGATTTGTACGTTGACGCGTACATTCTTGACGCGACGCCCGTTGACAAGTCGTATTTAACGAGCGGGAAGTATACAACGGACGGTATGCTTGACGTGTATCTTTCCGTATCCAACGGCGGAGGTAATCCGCTGACGGTTTATCTGCCTATGAAGGATATACTGACGGTTGCCGCTATGGGCGGGGCTTTGCTGAATATTTCCGACATAGAGCTCGAGGGCGAGAATTTGCAGGAGCTGAACAAGGCGGTTAAGCAGATTGCCGCGGTAATCGACCAGCTGTTGGTGGAAAACTATCTCGGCGGGCTTTCAAGTCAGTTCCATTCGCTTGGCGAAAGCGTAATAGGACAGATACTTGCCGCGCAGAATATACAGGCGAAAAATCTGAGCGAGCTTTTGAATTTACTGCTTAAATCGGTATTCGGGGCGGACGCGGTTGAAGGCAATAACGTGCCCGCAGTAAGCGGTGCGGCGGCTTGCGGAAACTATATCAAGCGGGTAGGCTTCGAGCGGGGCGAAACGGAGCGCGCGCTTGCAGTTGTGCTTAATTCCGCGGCGATTTACGGTAACGGCTACGGCGATATAGAGCTTAGGGTAACAAAAAACAGCTATTCCTACGGTATTATGCCCGCTGTTGAGGGCGGGGAGCCCGTAACCCAGACGGTAAATAAATCTTACATAACGGGACTTAGCCTAAGCAATGTTTACTTCGGCGAAAATAACGCGAAAAAGCTTGATTTAAGGGCTTCGTTGACGTATGAGGCGGCAAAGCCCTCCTCGTTTGCGGGCTATCACAGCTTTGCGGATATTTCCGCGTTGCTTGCGGCGTTTGTTAACTCTGCCACGCACGAGGTTGCGGAGGTTAACGGCGGCGCCGATAATAACGGCGGGGCGGCTGTCACCGCGGCGGATATTGCGAAAAAATACGCGCTTAACAGCAATTATTATATTGACGGCAACGTTAAAATAGAGGTTTCGGGACTGGGCTGGCTGGGACTTAATGCGAATATTAGCATTAACAGCTTCTATGTTACCATAAACGAGGACAACAGCGTTGAATTCAATCTTTCGATATACCACGACAGCTTTGTGGGCGTTATAACCGAAAAGGCGACTGTGGATATAACAATAAAGGACGATTTGATTTTGATGCGCAAGACTGCGGACGGCGGCAAAACGTACGTTACGCGGGTTATGACGCTGACCGATTTTTATGCGGATATAATGAACCAGCTGAAGTTTATCTTCGCATTCTCCGACAGCATAATGAACGCAATGACGGGCAGCAGCGGCGGAAGCGCGCTTGTAATGAAGGACTTCGGCGATTATCTGGACGGATACCTTGCGGGCTATGCATATTCCGAAAATAACGGCGCGGCTGTCTGGTCGGTTGACGTAAGCAGAAAGGCTATCAACAGCCTTGCGGGAATGGAGGTGTTCTCGCAGGATATTGGCGTTAAGCTGAATGCGGACATTCAGCCCGACGGACAGTATAAGCTGAATTCGCTGAATATCGGCAGTAAGTTGTTCGGTATGCTTAAATTTACGGCAAACCTTAATTACCGCAACCCCCAGAATATCTGGGAGGGCGGAAACGATTTGTCGGGCAACGTTGTAAAGCTTGACAGTAAAGCGCAGTACGGCGTTGACGGCAGAAGCTGGACGACTGTTCTTGGCGGAACCAAGACAGACGAGCTTGCCCAAAGCGTTAACTGGGGCAGACTGTGCCGCGACACCTCGGGCAAGACCTATATAGAGTATAACGGCAGTAATCTGCATTACGGTACATTGAAATTTGCTTATGCGACAGATATAAGCAACACCGTGTTTGAGGAATTCGGTGAAAGACAGAGGGTTTTATACGGTAAAAATATTTATTCGGTAGTGGATATGCCCGAAATAAGCGGGGTTATGCCCTCGGTGCCCGATGGCAACGACAGGCTTGTCGGCTACTGGGACTATGGTTATATAACCACTGACGAAACGGACGAGTTCGGCGCGGTTATCGCTATGCAAGCCAAATACGGCGCTGTGACGGTTTCGATAATCAGCTCTCAGATAGTTGAGGGCGGACTTAACGGCTTTACCGACTATTATCAGTCAGAGGAGCTTGGCTACGTTTATTACAAGACCTTTAAATACGACGCGGACAACACGGTTGCGCTTGCGCCGCAGAATAATCTGAACACCTACATATTCAAAGGCTACTACGATTACTATTCGGGCGAGCGTGTTGAGGGCTTTGTTGCGGACAGACCGATTACCCTTTATGCGGAATGGGTCGGCAAGACTATTAACATAACCTATTCAAGCGATATTTCGGTTGACGGAGCCGAGGCGGACGCAAGCGGCGTTTACAGCCTTGAAGGAGCATTGCAATACGGCGAGGGCGGCAGCCTGCATACCCCCGCAACGACAGTAGAGGGCGTTGTCTTTATGGGCTGGTATATAGAAGCGGGCGAAGGCTATGCTTACATTGCGGACGCGGAGGCGCTTAAACAGTATTGCGCAAACGCGGGTATCGCGGGCGACAGTGTTGACGTAAGACTTTGGGCGGTTTGGGTAACCGAAACCGCGGTAGAGGTTACTAATTTTACAAGAAGCAACAGCTTTGTATGCTGGACGTGGAAGGTCGGCTTCAATTACGACGGCGCGGAATTCTGCGAGGGCAAGAGCGCGGAAATAAGCGGTAAGCTTGGCGCAAGCGTTTCTGCTAAGGCTGTGCTTGAGTTGCTTGACGGGGATAAATCAAAGATTACCGCGCTTAACAGCGGCAAAGAGGTGCAGCTGAGCGGGAAAAGCTATTCCGACAGCTATACCTCGCTTAAAACCGACGGAAGCGGCGACGCGGCGTTTATAGGCGTAAGGGTCAGCGTTGTAGTCAGCTGCGGAGAGGGAACCCTTACTCTGACGGAAACGGGCTATAAAGCAAAATAATTTAAATAAGTATTTGAAGTCAAAAAAGCCGCCCCGCGCATTGTTATGCGCGGGGCGGCGTTAATTTTACGGGGCGGGGCTTTCAGTCCTTGAAAAGGTTTTTTATCATTGTGTTGACGTAAAGTATGGGCACGATTGCGATTTTGTCGGCATACTTTGTAACCGACTTCATATTTTTTGCGGGTACAAGCACCTTTTTAAAGCCCATTTTAACGCATTCGGCTACGCGCTTTTCGCAATAGCTTACAGCGCGCACCTCGCCCGTAAGCCCGACTTCACCGAATACCGCGGTGAATTTATCGACGGGCTTGCCGAAGTATGCAGAGGCGAGCGAGGCGCAGACCGCCAAATCGCAGGACGGCTCGCCAAGCTTTATTCCGCCCATTGCGTTGACGTATATATCGCTTCCGCCGAGGGATAGCCCGCAACGCTTTTCCAGCACGGCAATCAAAAGCACAAGCTTGTTATAATCTATGCCCAGCGGCATGCGGCGGGGCAGTCCGAACGAGGTTTTTGAAACAAGGCTTTGAATTTCCACGTTCATGCACCTTGCGCCCGTTTGCGCTGGTGTGACTGCAGAGCCTGCCTCTTCGCCGCGGCTTTCTGAAAGGAATACGCCCGAGTAGTCTGTAACGGCGATTATGCCCTCGCCCGTCATTTCGAAAACGCCAACCTCGGCAACGTTGCCGAAGCGGTTTTTGACGGCGCGTAAAATGCGGAAATTTTCCTGATTTTCACCCTCGAAGTAGAGGACGGTGTCCATAATATGCTCTAAAACCTTGGGGCCCGCAAGCGCGCCCTCCTTGGTGACGTGACCGACTATAAAAAAGGTTATGCCGCGGCTTTTTGCAATACGCATTAATTTAGCCGCGCATTCGCGCACCTGTCCGACCGAGCCTGCCGAGGAGGAGAGCTGTTCGGTATACACCGCCTGAATACTGTCTATTACGCAAAATTCCACGCCGTCAAGCTCTGCCTCGATGCCGTCTATGCAGGTTTCGTTGAGAATAAGAAGGTTGTCCGACTTTAAATTAAGGCGTTGGGCGCGCATTTTGACTTGGGAACAGCTTTCCTCCGCGGAAAGGTACAAGACCTTTTTCGTTTCGGAAAGGTGCGCCGCTGTTTGAGTGAGAAGGGTGGACTTGCCTATGCCGGGGTCGCCGCCGAGAAGCACGAGCGAGCCCGTGACAATTCCGCCGCCGAGGACTGTATCCAGCTCCGATATGCCGGAGGAGGTGCGGTTATAGCGCTCGTAAGTGATTTCGGAAAGAGGCTTTGCGCGCGGCGCGGTATATTGCTTTGCCGCAGTTTTATCGGTCGCGGCGGGTGTGATTATTTCCTCTGACAAGGTATTGAATTTGCCGCATGCGGGGCACCGTCCCAGCCATTTAGGGCTGGAAAAGCCGCACTCGCAACAAACAAACTCGGTTGTGGTTTTAGGTTGCTTCGCCATTGCTTTGTCCTTGCGTGTTTTCGGTCTGCGCCGTATTTGTAAATATGCTTTTAAGGTTGTTTAAGGTCTGCTCTCTGTCGGGCTTGTCTGCGCAGACAATCAGATAGACGTTTTTATCCTCGCCCTTGACGTGAATTCTGCCTTTGCTCTGCGTTACGGCGGGGTTGGCAAACACTGCTTTTATCTCATCGGTGATATTGCAAAATTTGCCGTTGATATACATATATATTGCGTTGTCGGTGATTATAAACTCTCTTTTGCCGCCGTTGGAATATACCTTGTACTTGCCTAAGCCGAGAAACAGAGCGGAAATAACCGCGCCGAATACAGAGGCGGCGGTTTTTGCCGCGGCGGTACGGTTTTGGGATTTATTTCCGTAATAGCCCCCGCAATATGCGGCGTTTTCAAAGCTTTGCCGCATTTGCGCAATGATGACATTGACGCGCTTGGCGTTTCGCTTTGCCGTAACCGAGGAAGCAATTGAAATAATCAGCAGTCCCGCGCCCGCAATGCCCGTAAAGAAGGCAATAACTGCAAAGCTGCCGGTGTTGATAACGCTGCCGTAAACGGTTATATCAGTGTGCTCCGGCGTAAAAATAATTTTATTAATTTTGGCGTTTTGCAGTGAGCCGAGCTTCGCGTGCAAAAAAGACAAAGTTATTTCTTCATCGGGCTGAACGGCTATATCGTCATACGGCTTAATTGTGTACGTCATATTATTGCCGCTTTCGTTTATCGCGTTTACTTCCGCGCGGAAGCCGTATGCGCGTAAAATTATTTCTTTGCCTGAAACGTTTTTTATTTTGCCGTGGACGACGTATTCTCCGTCAACGTATTCAACGGTTGGTTTTTCGGTGATTTTAAGCGGCTTAGGCTCGGGAATAAACAGCAACGTTATTGTTGCCGCAAAGCATGCAAGCGCAAAGCAAAGTGTTATTATAATCGGTATTATATTAATTTTTTTCATAATTTTTTATTCAGTAATACGGCTGCGTATGCCGTTATGCCCAGACCTTCGCCGACAAAGCCCAGCCCCTCGCAGGTGCCCGCGGCGATTGCTATATTTTCTGTGGAAAGCTTGCAGGCTTTGCACAGATTTGTGACCATATTTGCGATGTGCGGGGAGAGGCGTGGGGCTTCCGCCTGTACCGTTACTGAAAGATTGACCCCGATATATCCCGCGGCTCCGGTTATTTCTATTACTTTTTCAAGCATTTTTATGCTGTCTGCGTTTAAGGTGCTTTCGTCCGTGTCGGGGAAGTAGTGACCTATGTCCTTTAAGCCCGCCGCGGACAGATAGGCGTCCATAACCGCGTGGATAAGCACGTCTCCATCGCTGTGGGCGATAAGCGTTTTATTATGCGGAATCTTTACCCCGCCGAGGGTTATTCCGTTTCCTTCGCCAAAGGCATGGGTGTCTGCGCCTATGCCTATTTTCTGTCCCGAAGCGGTCAAAGGTAAGGCATATTCGCGGGGGAAATCGTCCTTATAGGTCAGCTTGACGTTGCTTTGTGCGCCTTCGATAATGTGCGGCGGTGCGATATGGCGCAGATAAACCGCGCTGTCATCGGTAAATTCCGCGCCGTTGGCAAGGCGATAGGCTTTTTTAATGTCGTCCGTATAAAAGCCTTGCGGGGTTTGCACGCGGTAAAGGCTTTCGCGGTCGGGATAATTGGTAATTTCGCCGTTACGGGCTGTTGCCGCGGTATCGGTGAACTTTACTGCCGCGACCGCACTGCCGAATTTTCTAACTCCCTCAATGCATTTTAAAATCAGCTGTTTTTCAACGAACGGGCGCGCGCCGTCGTGAATTAGCACTATGTCGCCCGTGACGGCTTCAAGCGCGTTTATAACCGTTTGGGTGCGGGTTGCGCCTCCGATAACGGTTTTGTAGCCGAAGGGCGTGCAGAGTGCGGAAATTTCCTCGAAGTCGGACGGTGAGGAGGCGACTATAACCTCGTCTATTTCCGGAATGCTGAATTTTTTAAGCGTATGGAATAGCGCGGGCGCGCCGTAGAGTGGCGCCAACAGCTTGTTTTTGCCAAAGCCCGCGCGTTCGCCCTTGCCCGCCGCGCAGATTATTGCGCTTACCTTTTCATTCATTTGCGTCCTCGCTTATTATCTCGTACAAAGAGGAGGCTTCGTCTTTTTTGACCGTTTCTTTAATTTGCAGTATACGGAATTTTACCGTGCCGCCCGTAAAGTGCAGCTCGACTACGTCGCCCGCCTTTATCTGACAGCCCGCCTTGGCCTCTCTGCCGTTGACGGTGACCTTGCCTTTTTCGCATGCCTCCTTGGAGAGGGTGCGCCTTTTGAGTATTCTTGAAACCTTTAAAAATTTATCTATTCTCATAATAGCTCCGTTCACGAATTTCTCGGCAAGCCGTTGCCTGCTGTATTATAAAATTCTTTTAATCAGTAAAATCGCTTGACAATGTTGACGTGCGGTTTTATAATGATACACTGAATTAGAATGCGAGTTCATACGCCCGAACGGATTTTTTGGGAAATTTTGCAGTCACTTTGCGACAAAATGCGACCGTTTGACGCCTGTGTTTCCGATAAATTATACTACTATATTATAAATTTGTAAAGTGCGGGGAGTAAAAATTTCCCCGAAGAAAAATATTTTTTGGAACATTCGATTGTATCCGGTGAAAAGATATATACGGATAATCGCCACATGTGAAATATAAGACGGGCTTTAAGCCAAAAAGGAGTTTTCAGTTTAATGAATTTACCGATTCACAAGTATGGCAAAACCGAGAGAAGAAAGTTCGGTAAAATTAACGAGGTTATAGACATTCCCGACCTTGTAGAAATACAGAAGTCGAGCTATAACGCGTTTATCAAGGACGGCATAACCGAGGTGTTCGAGGACTTTATGCCCATTACCGACTATTCCGACCACTACGAGCTTTATTTTCTGAACCACTGGTTCGATGAAAAGCCGAAGTACGACGAAAAAGAGTGCCGTAACCGCGACGCAACCTATGCGCTGCCCATGCACGTTACGGTAAGGCTTGTAAACAAGGTTAAGGACGAGGTTATCGACCAGCCCGTGTTTATGGGCGAATTCCCGCTTATGACCGAATCGGGCGGGTTTATAATCAACGGTGCGGAGCGCGTTATCGTTTCCCAGCTTGTCCGCTCGCCCGGCGCCTATAACGCGGCGACCCGCGACAATAAGACGGGTAAGGAAATTTACGGCACGACAGTTATTCCCAACCGCGGCGCATGGCTCGAATTGGAGCAGGACGCAAGCGGCGTTTTGTGGGTGCACGTTGACAGAAAGCGCAAGATATGCGCCACCGTACTGCTGCGTGCCCTCGGCTTCGGCTCTGACAGGGCGTTGCTCGATTTGTTCGCAAACGACAAAATGATAGAGAATACTATCGCAAAGGATACGACAAAGTCGGAGAGCGACGGCTTAGTAGAGCTTTACAGAAGGCTGCGCCCCGGCGAGGTGCCTACCGAGGCTTCCGTACGTCAGCACCTCAATAATCTGTTCTTTGACCCGCGCCGCTACGACGTTGTCAAGGTCGGCAGATACAAATTCAATAAAAAGCTTAACCTTGCGTACAGATTGCCGAACTGCAGGCTTGCCGAGGATATATTCAATCCCGAAACGGGCGAGGTGCTTGCACACGCGGGCGAAACCGTTACCGAGGCTAAGGCGATTGAAATTCAGGATTGCGGCGTAAACGAGGCATATGTGCTGGTGTCCGACCCCGAGCAGGGCGAAATCAAGCACAAAATTATCGCCAACAACACCGTTAACTTTTCGGCTGTTTCGGACAAGCCGCACAAGCTTTTCGGACTTCTGCCTACAATATACTATCCCAACTTTAAATTTATGCAGAAAATCGCGGCTGAGTGCGAAAACGCCAAGCCCGAAGAGGTTGCGGAAAGGTTCATTGACGAAATCAACGCAATTTATTACGTTGCGGAAACTCCCGAAACGGACGACGAAAAGCCCGAGGACAAGAAGAACAGAGAAAAACGCAGAGAGACCCGCGTTAAATTCGTTGCGGCGTGCAAGCGCTTCCGGGAGCTGTTCAACAGCGATATAGCCGAGATTGAGGCAGACGATAAAAAGCTGATTAAGCCCGTTATAGAAAAGCTTAACCACAAGCATATCACCGTGGACGACATTGTTGCGGCAATTTCCACCAACATAGATTTGCAGTACGGCATTGGCACGATAGACAATATCGACCACCTCGGCAACCGCCGCGTGCGTTCCGTCGGCGAGCTTTTGCAGAACCAGCTGAGAATAGGTATTGCAAGGCTTGAAAAGCTGATAAAGGAGCGCATGGCCACGCAGGACGCGATGGAGGTTACTCCCGCAGGGCTTGTGAACGTGCGTCCCGTTTCTGCGGTTATACGCGAATTCTTCGGCTCTTCCCAGCTTTCGCAGTTTATGGACCAGACCAACCCCGCGGCGGAATTGACGCACAAGCGTAAGCTTTCCGCGCTCGGCCCCGGCGGACTTAACCGTGACAGAGCTACCTTCGAGGTGCGCGACGTTCACCACTCGCATTACGGCAGACTTTGCCCCATAGAAACTCCCGAAGGTCAGAACATAGGTCTTATTTCCTCGCTTGCGACCTATTCCAAGGTGAACGAGTACGGCTTTATAATGAGCCCGTACAGAAAGGTTGAACACGTTTACGACAACGAGGGTAAAATTATCGAAACCCGCGTAACCGATAAGGTTGATTATCTTACCGCGGACGAGGAGGACAGATATATCGTAGCGCAGGCGAACGAGCCGCTTGACGAGAATAATCATTTCGTCAACGCGCATATAGGTTGCCGCCACCGCGATTTGATTACGCAGTACGCGCCCGAGAGAATGGACTATATGGACGTTTCGCCCAAACAGCTTGTTTCGGTTGCAACGGCGCTTATTCCCTTCCTTGAAAACGACGATACCAACCGTGCGCTTATGGGCTCGAACATGCAGCGTCAGGCCGTTCCTCTTATGAAAACCGAAAGCGCGATTGTCGCAACGGGTATCGAGGCCGCCATTGCGCGCGACAGCGGCGTTATGGTTCAGGCGAGAAACGCGGGCGTTGCAGTCGGCGTTGCTTCCGATATGATTAAAATCCGCGAGGACAGTGGTTTTATAGCGGAATATCCCTTGAAGAAGTTCGAACGCTCCAACGCGGGCACGTGCTTAAACCAGCGCGCTATCGTCAACACGGGCGACAGAGTAGAAAAGGGCGAAATTATCGCGGACGGTCCCGCTACCAACAACGGCGAGCTTGCCCTCGGTAAAAATATTTTAATCGGATATATGGAATGGGAGGGCTACAACTACGAGGACGCTATTCTCATTTCCGAAAAATTAGTACAGGACGACGTATTTACGTCTATCCATATCGAGGAGCACGAAACCGAAGCGAGAGATACCAAGCTCGGCGCGGAAGAAATTACGAGGGATATTCCCAACGTATCAGAGGACGCGCTTAAAGATTTGGACGCGGACGGTATTATAAGAATAGGCGCTGAGGTTCAGCCCGGCGATATTCTTGTCGGTAAGGTTACGCCCAAGGGCGAAACCGAGCTTACCCCCGAGGAAAGACTTTTGCGCGCAATCTTCGGCGAAAAGGCGAGAGAGGTGCGCGATACTTCACTTAAAGTGCCCCACGGCGAGGGCGGTATAGTCGTAGACGTAAAGGTGTTTACCAGAGAGAACAAGGACGAGCTTTCCCCCGGCGTTTCCAAATTGGTGCGCGTATATATTGCGCAGAAGCGTAAAATTCAGGTCGGCGACAAGATGGCGGGCCGCCACGGTAACAAGGGCGTTATTTCGCGCGTGCTGCCTCAGGCGGATATGCCCTTTCTTGCGGACGGCACTCCTTTGCAAATTGTGCTTAACCCGCTGGGCGTTCCTTCGCGTATGAATATCGGACAGGTGCTTGAAGTTCATTTGGGACTTGTGTGCAAACAGCTCGGCTGGAAGATTGCAACCCCCGTATTCGACGGCGCAACCGAGCAGGACATCAAAAAGCTGTTCAATGAAAACAATATACTCAACCCCGAGGGCAAGGTAGACGGTAAAATTCAGGTCTATGACGGAAGAACGGGCGAGCCGTTCGAAAACCGCGTAACGGTCGGCGTGCAGTATATGATTAAGCTTATTCACTTGGTCGATGACAAAATCCACGCGCGTTCGATTGGTCCTTACAGCCTTGTCACGCAGCAGCCCCTCGGCGGTAAAGCGCAGTTCGGCGGACAGCGCTTCGGCGAAATGGAGGTGTGGGCGTTGGAGGCTTACGGCGCGGCGCACATCTTGCAGGAAATTTTGACCGTCAAGTCGGATGATATAGTTGGCCGTGTAAAGACGTACGAGAGCATAGTAAAGGGCAACAACATTTCCGAGCCGGGTATACCCGAGGCGTTCAAGGTGCTTTTGAAGGAATTGCAGTCGCTTGCGCTTGACGTAAAGGTATTGACCGAAAGCGGAGAGGAGCTTGTTATACGCGAGCTTGACGAGGACGACGATTCCATACCCACCGCACGTCAGAGAGAGGCGCAGGAGGCAGAGGACAGCATTCCCGAGGAGGAGTTTGAGATTATCAGACATTCCGACGAGGAGGAAGAGGACCTCGAACCCATTTCGATATTCGACAACGACGAGGACGACTTCACCAGTCACGAGCTGTTCGGCAACGATGACGAGGACGACGACTTCGGTGACGACGATGAGCTTTCGGACAGATTTACGCTGTTTGACGAGGACGATGACGACGAGCTGACGGATATAATCTCCGACGACGACGGCGGGGACGAGGAATAAGGGAGGTTATAAGGCATGTTTGAATTAAACGATTTCAACTCTATTAAAATAAGCGTAGCTTCCCCCGAAAAAATAAGGGAACTTTCCAAGGGCGAGGTAACCAAGCCCGAAACGATAAATTACAGAACACAGAAGCCCGAAAAGGACGGACTTTTCTGCGAGCGTATTTTCGGACCCATGAAGGACTGGGAATGTCACTGCGGAAAGTACAAGCGTATCCGCTACAAGGGCATCACCTGCGAAAAGTGCGGCGTTGAAGTAACCCGCGCAAAGGTAAGGCGCGAAAGAATGGGTCATATAGAGCTTGCCGCGCCCGTATCGCACATATGGTACTTCCGCGGCGTGCCTTCGAGAATAGGTCTTATCCTCGATATGTCGCCCAAGGCGTTGGAGCAGGTAATTTACTTTGCGGCTTACGTCGTTATCGATGCGGGCACCGTGCCCGTGCTTGAATACAAGCAGGTTATAAACGACAAGGAGCTTCGCGAAATCGAGGAAAAATACGGCGAGAGCGAGGCGACCGGTCTTAAAGTCGGCATGGGCGCCGAGGCTATCCGCGAGCTATTAATGGCTGTAGACCTCGAAAAGGAATGCGAGGAAACCAAGAAGATTATAGAAACCAGCACGGCGGCGCAGAAGCGCGTTAAGGCTGTAAAGAGAATTGAGGTTCTGGAAGCGTTCAGAAAGAGCGGCAACCGTCCCGAGTGGATGATTATGACCGTTCTGCCCGTACTGCCCCCCGATTTGCGTCCGATGGTTCAGCTTGACGGCGGCAGATTTGCCTCCTCCGACCTTAACGATTTGTACAGAAGGGTTATTAACCGCAACAACCGTTTGAAGAGAATGATTGAGCTGGGCGCGCCCGATATGATTGTCAAGAACGAAAAGCGTATGCTGCAGGAGGCTGTGGACGCGCTTATCGACAACGGCAGACGCGGCAAGGCTTTAAGCGGACCTTCAAACAGAGAATTAAAATCGCTTTCCGGAATGCTGCGCGGCAAGCAGGGACGCTTCCGTCAGAATTTGCTTGGTAAGCGTGTAGACTATTCGGGCCGTTCGGTTATCGTCGTCGGACCCGAGCTGAAATTATATCAGTGCGGTCTGCCCAAGGAAATGGCGATTGAGCTTTTCAAGCCCTTCGTTATGAAAAAGCTTGTGGAAAGCGGGCAGTGCCACAATATAAAGAGCGCAAAGCGCACCGTTGAAAAGGCAAAGCCCTTTGTATGGGACGTTCTGGAAGAGGTAATCAAAGAGCACCCCGTAATGCTTAACCGTGCGCCTACGCTGCACAGACTGTCAATTCAGGCGTTCGAGCCCGTGTTAATCGAGGGCAGAGCAATCAAAATTCACCCGCTGGTATGTACGGCGTTCAATGCGGACTTCGACGGCGACCAGATGGCGGTGCACGTGCCCCTTTCGGTAGAGGCGCAGGCGGAAGCAAGGTTTTTGATGCTTTCTTCCAACAATATTTTGAAGCTTTCAGACGGCAAGCCCGTTATGCAGCCCGCTCAGGATATGGTTTTGGGCGCGTACTATCTTACGATTATCCGCAGAGAAGAGGGTAAATATTACCGTTGGAGCGGCGACAGATACTACGAGTGCGCGGAAGGCGACGAGGGCGCAGAGCTTTACCGCGGCGGCGCGTATATCTCCGAGGACGAGGCTATGATAGCTTACCAGCTTAAGCTTCTCCATATGCAGGACGAGATTAAGGTTAGAAGGACTGTTGTTATAGAGGACGAAAATTCGCCCTATAACGGCGAAGAGGTTACGGGCATTGTAAAGACCACCGTTGGCAGAATGATTTTCAACTCCAACATGCCGCAGGATTTGGGCTTTGTAGAGCGCGTAAACAAGGAAGATTATTTAAAATACGAAATTTCCTACGAGTTTTTGGGCAAGTCGGTTGCAGTCGGCAAAAAGCAGCTCGGCAAGATTGTAGAGCGTTGCTTTAAGACGGGCGGCGCGCCCAGAGCGGCTGACGTGCTTGACAAAATCAAGACGCTTGGCTATAAGTATTCGACTATCGGCGCGGTAACCACATCGGTATTCGATATGCATATCCCCGATGCAAAGAAGCAGATTGTTGCGGAAACCGAGGAAAAGGTTATAAAAATCGAAAAGAAGTACCAGCGCGGCTTGTTGCGCGAGGAAGAGCGTTACAACGCGGTTATAGACGCGTGGGACGAGGCTACCGACAAGGTTACGGACGCATTGAAGAAGTCGCTTGACAAGTTCAACCCCATCTGGATGATGGCGGACTCGGGTGCGCGCGGTTCAATCGACCAGATGAAGCAGCTTTCGGGAATGCGCGGACTGATGGTTAACCCGCAGGGTAAGAAAATCGAGGTTCCCGTTAAATCGTGCTTCCGTCAGGGACTTTCCGTTCTGGAATACTTCATATCCTCGCACGGCGGCCGTAAGGGACTTGCCGACACGGCGTTGAAAACGGCGGACTCGGGTTACCTTACAAGACGTCTTGTAGACGTTTCGCAGGACGTTATCGTGCGCGAAGAGGACTGCATGGCGGGCAGCAAAAAGCCCCGCGGCATGTTCGTAAGAGCGATTATCGGCCCGAACGGTGAAGTAATCGAGGGACTTGAGGACAGAATTCAGGGCAGATTCGTCGCCGAGGACGTAAAGGACAAGGACGGCAACGTGATTGTTGCAATGAACGGCTTTGTTACGGACGAAATTGCAAAGAAGATTATAGAGGCGGGCATCGAGCAGGTTTCTATCCGTTCGGTATTCACCTGCAACTCGCGTTTCGGTGTGTGCGCGAAGTGCTACGGCAAAAATATGGCGACAAACACTCCCGTTCAGCCCGGCGAGGCGGTCGGCGTTATCGCGGCGCAGTCTATAGGCGAGCCCGGTACACAGCTGACCATGCGTACCTTCCATACGGGCGGTATTGCGGCGACGGGCGACATTACGCAGGGTCTTCCCCGTGTAGAAGAGCTGTTTGAGGCGCGCAAGCCCAAGGGCTGTTCCACGCTGTGCGAGGTTTCGGGCGTGGTTACCGTGGACGATAAGGATAATTTAAAGCACGTTTTAGTACGCGACCCCGTTACGGGCGAGCTTAAAAAAGACTATACCGTGCCCTTCAATGCAGAGCTTATGGTTAAGACGGGCGACAAGGTCGAGCCCGGCACGGTGCTTAACGCGGGCTCGGTTTACCCTCAGGATATTTTAAGAATTTCGGGTGTGAAGGGTGTGCAGGACTACATTCTTGAACAGGTACAGTCCGTTTACCGCTCGCAGGGCGTTGATATTAACGACAAGCACGTTGAAATTATCGTACGCCAGATGCTGAGAAAGGTAAGGATTGAGAGCGCGGGCTCTACAATGCTGTTGCCCGGTGAAACAGTGGATATGTTCGCCGTTGAAGAGGAGAACAGAAAGGCTATAGAAAACGGCGGTACGCCCGCTTTGCAGAAGCGCGTGCTGTTGGGTATAACCAAGGCGGCGTTGTCTACGGACAGCTTCCTTTCTGCGGCGTCCTTCCAGGAAACTGCGCGCGTGCTTACGGACGCGGCTATCAAGAACAAGGTTGACCCGCTTATCGGCTTGAAGGAAAACGTAATTATCGGCAAGCTGATACCCGCGGGCACGGGCGTTAAGGAATATAAAAATATGTCGCCTGTAATCAACTCCGCATATAACAGCGTTGTTGATACAGACGGCAACGAATAATAAAGCAACGATAAAAAGCGGGCGGCGATTTTAAATCGCCGCCCGCTTAATTTATTTATTCAATTATTTTCGGTAGTATTTTCTGCGCTTTCGGCTTTCTTTTTCATTTTAGCCTCTACAACGGCAGTAAGCGCAAAGCTTGCAATTGCGCCCGCAACGGCAAGCACAACTCCTACTACTATATGCGCAACGCTAAGCGAGGAGTAGGGCGCGTCGGGAAAGTTTCCGTTATACGTTATAAGTATTGCGGGAACCGAGCCGATAACAAAGCCGATTATTGCCCAGAAGGTGCCGCGGGGAAGCTTTTCAAGCAGAAATTTCATTAATTTGGCGATACTGAAAAAGCCGATTACAAGCCCTGCGGCAAATATCGCTATGACTAAAACGGAGTGCCCCGTATCCGTCAAAAGCGATTTAATGGTGTTGAGAATGGGGTCGTAATAGCCGAAAATAAGCAAAAGCATACTGCCGCTTACCCCCGGTATAACCAGCGCGCAGGAGGCAAGCGCGCCTATCAGCGCCAGCAATATATAGCCCGCGGCGGACATATCCGCGCCGAGGTTTGCTTCGCCCAAGGAGGGGATAAAGCATATGCCGACCACTGCGGCAAGGGGGATAAGCACTGAAATGATATTCCATTTGGAAAAGCCGTTTTTAAGTCCGTCCTTGCAAAGCTTTGGCAAGCCGCCGAGCATAAGTCCCGTAAACAGCATTATTGCGGGGAAGGGGGCGACCTCGAAAAGCTTTGTAAGCGGGTAGAATATTGCGCCTATTGCACAGATTGCGCCGAGCGCGATTGGCAACAGAAACAGAAAGCTGTTTTTAAAGTCCTTTTTAAGGCTGCTGATTGCGGTTATCAGCTTGTCGTAGATATTTAAAAGCACGGCGATTGTACCGCCGCTTACGCCCGGTATTATCATCGCCGCGCCTATTACCGCGCCCGTACCGAATTTTTTAAAAAACTCTTTTATCATAAGCCTTCTGTCGAATATTTGTAGCGTTACTTAAATTATATGCCTGTATTGCCGCGGTAATACATATGCCGCGCAACTGATTTGGGCGTGCAAGCATATGCGCGCTGTCTGCCGCGGGCGTCAATGTATATAATCGTTTACGTTTATGCCCGCGGACAAAAGCTTTTTGTCGCATTCGCGGTAATACTTTTTATACAGTCTGTAAATGCCCTTTGCACGGTAGGGGACATAGGGGAAGGCGATGCTGTCGTCTGCTTTAAGCTCGTTAAGGCGATAGCTGCCGTTAACCTTCCAGTATTTGAATACGCCGACCTTGATTGCGTCCTTAGGGCAACCGAAGGCGCACGCCATGCACAAAACGCAGTCGTGTCCGAAGCTGTATTTGCCGTTTTGGCTTGTTATATTGTTCTGCGGGCAGCTGCCAACGCATTTGTTGCAATGTATGCATTTTTTTGCATTCACCTTGAATGCAACGCCGTGCATATGCGCGAAATGCTGTTCTATCCAGCCGATAGGCGCAATCCACATGGTTTTTAAAACGGTGTGCCCGACCTTTTCGCGGGCGCCCTGAAGCAGCTCCCGACTGTTTAAATCCGCAAGGGCGTGGGCGTATATCCACATTTGCCGAGCCATTTCGTTGTTGTGGCGGTAAATCATATTGTACGGCATAACTATATGCCGCTCCATAACCACATCATAGCCCTTTTTTGTGAGAATTTTAAGGCATTTGTGTGAAGAGCAGTCGTTAATATGCAAGCCCTCGCCCGAGGTTTTGAATATAAACGTGCGCTTGTTTTTTACCTTGGGCAAGGCTTTGCAAAGCTTTACCACCGGCTCCGGTGCGCAAAACGCGTGTATGGGATAGCCTATGCCGACCAAATCGTAATTTTCCGGCGAGGGAACCCTTCCGCTTTTAGCGGAAATTCGGTAGACGTCTACCGAAACCGACTTGTCGGTTTCGTAAATCATGTTATTGTTCTGTTCGAGAAACCTCTTATACAAATTTGCAACGGCAAGGGTGTTTCCCGTACCCGAAAAAACGTATAAAATTACTTTCATTTTTTTCTCTTGATAAAATCGTCCTCGTGCTCTGAAAGAGGATAAACATCGTTGATTTCGGAAATTGTATGGCTGTCAAACCAAACCTGCTTGTAAAACGGTATATCCGCAACCGCGCCGTAACGCCACGGACGGGGCTCGCAGCAGAAGGGGCACCAGTAGCCGCCCTTTAACACGGTGTAGGGAGTAAGCCCGAATTCGTGACCGTCGCGGCACCTCCATAATACCTTTGTGTGCAAGGCGTCTGCGGAATATTCCTTTGCAAGGCATTTTCCGCCGCGGAATTCCGCCGCCTGCTTTAAATCGTCCAGACAAAGGTCTTCTATGGGCTTGCTTTCGTCATAACCGTGGTCCAAAAGATACGGCTTTGCGTTTTTGCGGATTTTAAGCGCAGAATAATCTACGGATGAGCCGTCTTCAAGCTTGCCCTCGTTCAATAAATTATAATTTTTCCAGTCGCAGGGGATTTTGTTATAGGCGTCAATTCCGCCGAAAAAGGCCTTTATTCTGCCTTCCTTGCCGTGTTTAAGCCAATACCTCGGCGAGTTTGTGCTTTTAAAAAGCCGTTTTATTGCTAAGGACGATATGAGGGAGGCGGGAACGATTTTTCCCAGCTTGAAATATCCGTATTTTTTGGACATGCGCTGCCAGAAGTCGTTGAAGCTTTCCGAGCGGAAGCCGAGATAATCATTCAGCTCGTCGCCGTCATAAAACCATACGCCGTGGAAATTGCGGGCAATATTCCAGTTGGGCTTGAAAAATTTCTTCGCGCCCTTGCCCATAAGGCGGAAGCCCGCGTCTATCGTTTCGTAGCCCGTGACGCGGCAGTCCTCTCCGCCGCCGATATTGTAAACTCTGTTCCAAAAGCCCGCAAGCTTGCCGTCTGCATCACGCTCTACAAGGTTTTTGCACAGAACGCCGCTGTCGTAGTCGGTCACCCATTCAAGGGCGCAGTTCCAGCTGGTGTGGAACATAAGTCCGTCCTTTAAATTGTTTTTGAACATGTATTTGTGCAAAACGGCGGTCTGGCGGAGGGAAACAAATTTGTTAAGTCCGCTTTCAAGGACGTATTTTTCCGCTTTAAGCTTATACATCGAATACACATCGTAATCGCTGGAAATTATCGGGTCGCCGACCCGTCCCCAGATGTGCGGATAGGCGCGGTGACCGTACAGCGCAACGGTTGCAATATGCACAAGCGCCGCTTTGTTGCCGTCTGCGAGTATTGCGTCAACTATATTTTTTGTGCCGACAAAGTTGCTGTGATATGTGCCGTCGGGGTCGTGGTCTGATTTGGGAGGAATGAGAGAGGCGCAGTTTATAACGTAATTTGCGCCGTTAACAAGTCTTGCGCAGTCATCGTAGCGGGCTATGTCACCCTTGAATGCTTCTACGCGGTCTGCATATTTTTTGAGTGTGTTTTTTACAAATTTGGGTATGCGCTTTTCATTTTCGTACAAAATACAGCGCACCCTTATATTTTTATCGGACTGCAGAAGGCTTAAAAGCGCCTCGCCGCCCATTGCGCCGGTTGTGCCCGTCAGCGCAACTAATATATTCATATTTAAATTAACCTCTTATTTTACATATAGCTTTAACATAATTTTAACATACATTTTGAATAAATGTCAAAGAAATACATGACAAAAAACGACAGTTAAAATATTTTACGTTAAGCATATACGTAAATATCACCGTTAAAATACAGAAATTTGCGGCACATTTCTCCGACATAAATCGACAGAAAGCATACATTTCATACAAAAACCAACAAAAACCAACAAAAAGCAGATAAAACAACCAACAAAAAGCAACATTTTTTAGTGCATATATATGCTAAAATTTATACATAATGTCGGCAATTTCAATGAATAAAAAGGGGTTTAAAAAAGGTTCGATTTTGCAACAAATTACATAGGAGAAAACTTATGAATTACAAAGAATGGCTGAACGAATGGCTTTCCACCTGCGTAAAACCCATGGTAAAATCGCGGACTTTTGAAAAGTACGATGAAATCGTACGGCTTAAAATCGAACCGTCGCTCGGCGATTGCGATTTGACCGAGCTTTCGCCGTCCATGCTTCAAAGGTTTACCGCGGAATTGACGGAAAAGTATGCTTCGAACACGGTTTCGGGGATAATCGCCGTAGTGCGCTCTTCGCTGACGCGCGCGCAGAAAACGGGGGTTATCGAGCAGGAGTTTTCAAACTGCATTCAACGACCGAAATCGCGGGAGAAGAAGGTGGAGTCCTTTACCGCCGCAGAGCAGAAGAAAATTGAAAGCTATATAATAAATAACCGTAAAATCAAGCTTTACGGCATTGTGTTATGTCTTTATACGGGGCTTAGGTTAGGCGAGCTGCTGGCGCTGGAATGGGCGGACATAGATTTTTTGAAGTCGACCATAACCGTTACAAAGAACAGCCGTGACGCGTGGGAAAACGGCGAGTATGTAAAGATTATCGACACTCCAAAAACAGCTACCTCGCGCAGGGAAATTCCGTTGCCGAGGCAGCTTGTGCCCTATTTAAGAATACTTAAGCACCAGAACAGGCGGGGCTTTGTTATATCGGGAAAGGACGGAAAGCCCGTTTCTTTAAGGTCGTACCAAAAAGCGCTTCAATCAACATTGAAAATTCTTAACATTCCGCACAGGGGGTTTCATGCTTTAAGGCACACTTTTGCAACGCGCGCGTTGGAGTGCGGCATGGACGTAAAGACGCTTTCGGAGATTTTGGGGCATAAAAATTCAAGTATAACGCTCAACAGATACGCACATTCTTTTGAAGAGCATAAAACCGCGATGATGAACAGGGTGGGCAGGCTGCTTAAATAATCTGTAATTTTTAACATTTTTTCGTGTAAAATTTGTTACAAAATAAAAATAAATAAAACAAAAAAAGTTCGCCTATTAATATGATAGGCGAACTTTTGTATTGTCATTTTAACCCCGCAATGTAAAAGTGTCAAGTTTTTTTAGAGATTTTTTTTGTAAATTGTTGGAAATACACCTTTTTTATGTAAAATTCGAGCATTTTTGCGTGTGAATTTTTTCATTTATACATTTATTCCGTTTTTTAGTTCGCCTATCATATTAATAGGCGAACAAACGGCAAAGCCGCTTTGTGCGATTTTTTCAAAAAAATTGTAAAAAGATGTGGTAGTCCGACAAGGCGGCTTTGTGCCTTTTCTTTAATTTCCGCGCCCAAAAGCAAGGAAAAATGCTTCCTGTGGGAAGGGAGCAACGCGGTTATCTGCGGAAAGGAAGGCAGTTAGTTAAAATCCTCTGTCAGAAGTGACGTGCACCCCCGTGGGAAGGGGCGCAGAGGAAAACAATTTAATAAATTTAGAACAAAATTTTTCAGTGGTAGGTTAAATTATGTTTGGGAAGTTCTTTAAGGCAAAGGGCAAATTATACCTTTGCAGTCTTTTTGCATTATGTGCAGTACTTTTGTGCTGTGCCTCTTTTGCGTTCGTGAATATTTTCGGCGGCTCTTCCGTATTTAAAAATGAAAATAATTCACATAACGATACAACGGCAAGCGCGGACGAAAATCTTATTCCTATTGATTGGACCCCTTCGGAACGGGCAAATACAACCGTTACCGGCGGCAAAATCACAATAAGCGGAACGTGCGCGGATATGGCGGCGGGCTGGAAGGCGGCAATTGACGCAAGCACCAGCTCAAGCACGCAAATCACTGTTATTTTAGGTAATGACTGGGTGGCTGCGGATGAAATAAATGCAGATAACGGCACAGTTGTCAATACGTCTTTCGGAACGGGCGATGGATATTTTTATAACAAAATGCTTTACGTTCCCGAATATAAGAGTATTAAAATAGATTTAAACGGTCACAGCATTAATCGTAATTTAAGAACGTCTGCGGGTAACCGTGTTCCAAAAGCGGTAGTCGATGGAGGCTGTATTAAGGTTATAGGCGGCGTTTTGGAAATAGACGATAATAAGGGTAATGATAACGGACTTATAACGGGCGGCTATACTACGGCGCAGGGTGGAATACATATTCAACAAAGTGGAAACCGCGGAGCAACGTTAATTTTACGACATGGAAATATAACGGGCTTTGAATCTGCGGGCGGTCTTGCTGGCGCGGGTGTGCGTGTAAACGGAGAACCCGGAAAAACAAGCAGTTTTCATATGTATGGAGGAAAAATTACAAATAATAAGGTAACTAACTTTTATGGCGGCGGCGTATTTTCGCGTCATAACACTTATTTTGAAATGACCGGCGGCGAAATTTCCGGCAATATTGCAAAGAATGGTGGCGGCGTTTGTATGTATTCAACAAGTGCTGTATTTAAAATGAGCGGTACCGCTAAAATTATTAACAATGAAGCACTTCAATTAGGTGGCGGCGTATGGTTTGACCCTGACACTTTGGGCGATGCGACAACAATGAGGATGGAAATGAGCGGCGGCGAAATTTCCGGAAACAAAGCGGGTACTCATGGCGGAGGATTGATGGTTTCTTCCGGCGCCATTCCATTAAATATTACAGGAGGAGCAATAAAAAACAATACAGCAGTTCAGACCGGTCAAGATTTTACTATCAATGGTTTGGAGCAGTCATGGAGAAGAGCTGTTGAATTAAGTAAAACCAGTGTAATAAATACCGCGGTAGGTTTTTTGCTTGCATCTGACTGGACAGCGACAGATATTTATGATGAAAATAAGGTGCTTGTAAATACATCGTTTAACGGCGAATTTGATGTTGCCGATGAGGACGCCAATCTTTCGTCTACGCCGTTTTATCGCGGTGCGCTTTGTGTGCCCAACGATGCAAAAATTGTACTTGATTTAAGAGGGAATAAGCTTAACCGAAATATAAAGAAAAGTGTTACTGGTACTGCGGATGATTACAGAATAAAGCAACCTAATTACAACTGTATTCATGACGGCAGAGTTATATGGGGAAGATGGAGCGAGCTGGAAATAACCGACAGTGTTGGCGGCGGAGAAATAAGAGGAGGGTATGTTAAAGGTAACTCTGCAGCAGGACCCGGTGTATATTTGCAGAATAGTAAGCTTACTATTTCCGGAGGTAATATTACCTGCAATGAAGCCGGTCAAGAAAGTATTGCCGGCGGCGGCGTAAGGCTTGATGGGCAAAGCACATTTTTGATGAGCGGTGGCGAAATCTCTTATAATATAGTAAGTAATGAGTCAAATGCTTCATATGCCGGGGCATTGTTTGTACGCGATACTACAACAGCAAGAATGACGGGTGGTAAAATGCACCACAATCAGGCAGGGGAAGGCGGTGCAGTATGTGCCTATCTCGGTCATTTTCAGATGTCGGGCGGTACGATTAGCGACAATCATGCATATAGATGGGGCGGTGGAGTACATACATATAACAGCACAAGCCGTTTTACCATGTCGGGCGGAACTATTACAAACAATACTGCAGAGAGTCACGGCGCGGGCGTAGCCTCTTACGGAATTATTAATTTAAGCGGAAATGCGCAGATTTTGGGTAATACGCTTTCAAATGGTACCAGAAATAACGTGCATTTGGATACGGATAAAAAAATTACGATTGCGGGAATATTTACCGGCAGTGTTGGTATTACTGCCGAAAATCTGACTTCCGCGACCTCGTATATGTTTACTACGGGATTAGGCAGTAGCTCTTCGACACATCAGGCTGCAAATTTCGAAAAAGCACATTTCTTTTCCGATACTAAAAATGCAAGCGGAAAATATTATAATATAACTTCTGCCGGCTCTGGGACGAGCAAGGAAGCTGTGATTGCAAACGGTACGGATACTAAAATTCCCGTACCTAAGCCCGTTGGCAGAACGGTTGTATACGATGGCACCTCGCAGATGATTATAATAGGCTATGACCCTGCGGGAATGACCACTTCCAATGTGACTGCGGGAATTTCTCCCGAAAACGGCACATATTCGATAACGGACGTGGGCGTCGGAACATATAGAGTAACTTTTACGCTTAAATCGGGATATATATGGTCGGATAATACCACTGCGGCGGTTACCGTAACAGGATATATGACCAAGTCGCTTATTTCTGTTGTCTGGCAGGCCGATACGCTGAATAAAGCCTTTACGGGCGGCGAGCAGTCACCCGTCATTCAGTCTGCAAGCACTGCAAACGGGTTGCCTTGCGGGGCAAATTGGTTTATTGTGGACCAATACACCGATTCTGGCACATATACGGCAAAAGCTACCCTTAAAAACGGAAGCGGAGAAGATAACGAAGATATAAACTATCAGGCAAACTATTGCACAAGCGTAAGCGGAAGCGGAAGCTCGATTACATACGGTTATCAGGTGACTACACCGTTTAAAATAAACGGTGCTGAAATTACCGTTGGCTGGACTAATACTACATTTACATACAACGGAGTTGCGCAAAGGCCGACGCTTAAGGTTATTTATCCTTCAAGCGTTACTATAAACATGCCCACGGAAACAAACGGCTTCGATTATACCAATTTGGGAATCAACGCGGGCGAGCATACGGTTACGGCAACCTTAAAGTCAAGCTTCAGAAAGAATTTCGTGCTTGTAAAGACTTCGGATTCATCTATGATGCCGACTACGGTAACAAGTACAAATACCACAATGAAGTATACTATCAATCCGCTTAATATATCCAACAATGCGGTGACGTATAGCTTTGGTAGGCAGACGTATACGGGCGTTGCGTTGACGCCGTCTGCAACGGTTAAGCTGAAAACCTCTGCAATGACTTCGGAAAAGACGTTGGCAAAGGATACCGACTATACTGTCGGCGCTTATTCGAGCAATATTGCGGCGGGTACAAACGTCGGCAAGGTGACAATAACGGGAAAAGGCAACTTTACGGGTAGCCGCGAGCTGACCTTCAGCATAGATAAAGCTACATTGACGCCCGATTCGGTTATAAACTCCAAGCTTTATGACGGAGGAACTGTTGCGAGCGGCAAAATAAATCTCACTGGCGCAGTCAACGGCGAACATCCGACTGCAACGGGTACGTTTGCGTGGAGCAATGCAAATGCAGAAACCAGCACATATAACGTATCCAACATTACTCTCGACAGCAGTTGGACGGCAAATTACAAGCTGAGCACAACAACGCTCAGCAACAAAAGCAATACGGGCGTAAAAATAGGCAAAGTGACCTTAACGCCGACAGCAAGTATAAACGCGAAGGTGTATAACGCTGGGACAGACGGCGCCGGAGCGATTAGCCTGAGCGGCGCGGTCAACGGCGAGCAGCCCACGGCCACGGGCACATTTGTGTGGAGCAGCGCCAACGCGGGAACAACTAACTATAGCGTTAATTCTATAGCTTTGGAAGGCGCGTGGGGCACAAATTACACCCTCAGTACAACAACGCTTAGCGACCTTACTGCCGGTACGGCGATAGCCAAAGCGGAGATAAGCGGAGTTGAGTGGGATATACCGGAAGACGGATATGTGTATGACGGCACAGAGCGTCAGCCCAAGGTGAACAAGGTCACGACCACCGCAACGGCAGGGCTCCCTACGGACGTATCGGAGATGTTCACGTATAGCGGCTGGTCAACGGACAAGGGCGAGCACACTGTCACTGCCGAGCTCAAGAGCGACTATGCGGCAAACTACAAAATCACATCTGCGGCAGACGAGAAAACAGTCAGCGCGGCATACACAATCGGTCTTGCAACCATAACGCTTGACACGCTTGTAACTCTGGCATATGCAGGGGTCTATGACGGCAAAAAGCACAAGATACTTACGGGTATGAAGGCCAGCACGGCGGGTGAGGCGGACAATAACCTCAGATGGTACTGGCGCATCGGCGAGGGCGCGTGGACTGAGTTCACAAGCCTTACTGACGTTAACCTCGCAGAGGTTTGCAACGTCAGCGATTCAGCGACCTATGAAATCAAAATCACAGCAGACAACCATAAGGACCTCACGTTCAGACGCACGGTCAGCATAACGCCGAGGAGCCTCGGCACGGGCTCGGGCGCGGTAGCGGGCATAGGCGGCTATACCAGCGTGCCTAAGTTTACATACGACGGCACTGCGCACGAGTTTAAGCCTGTGCTTACGGACAGCGTAACGGAGCAGGACGGCGGCGCGGGCATAACCACGGCTGATTACAGCTTCAGCTACAATAACAATATCGCGGCGGGCGTGAAAACGGCGGTGCTTACTGTCACCGGTGCAAATAACTATACGGGTAGCTTCCAGGTGCTTTACAGTATCGACCCCCGCGCCATAAGCCTCGGCACAATAACTGTCGGCGGCATAGCGGACACGGTCTACAACCATAGCGGGCAAAAGGAAAGTCCCGAGCTGACGGATACCGTAGTGGGCAATGCCCTGCTTACAGCGGGCACGGACTATACGGTCAGCTATCAGACGCCTGACGGCGCGGAAGCCGCTGACTTTACTAATGTCGGGACGATAACTGTCGTAATCACGGGCGCGGGCAACTATACGGGCACACGCGAGGTGGAATACAAGATTACACCCTATGCGCTTGACGGCGAGAACAGTACGGCGAGCGTAGCGGGCGTTGACAACGTTATATACACGGGTTCGGCGCATACCCCCGAGCCTGTTGTCACGGTCACGCACGCGGCGGCGGTGACGCTGGGCGCGGGCAGTGACTGCGGGTATACTTATACTGAAAACGTGCACGCGGGCACGGCAACGATAACTATAACGGGCAAGGGCAATTACAGCGGCAGCATAACGCAGACGTTTGTGATAGAGCCCAAGCAGATAACCGCCATAAGCGGCATAACCGCAGACGACAAGGTGTATGACGGAACAACATCGTATACCGATGCGGTGCAGTCCGACGGCACTTCGGCTGGCATAGATTACAGTACGGCGGTGCTTGACGGCAATGCGGACGGCGCAAGCCTTACGGTGCAGACCGCGGAAGGCGTATTCTCCGACAAGCATGCGGGCTCGGTTAATGTCGTTGTAACGGTAACGGCGCTCGGCGGCGCTGCGGCGGGCGATTACAGCCTTCCCGAGGGCGGAGTTGCTGTCACGGTTACAGGCGTAACAATCCTGCAAAGGGAGATAGCAATCGAGTGGCACGGCCTTACGCACGTGTACGATGGCACGGACTATAAGCCTACGGCGAGCGTAAGCAACCTTGTGGCGGGCGATACGGTAACGCTTGTAACGCGGCTTAAGGGCGCGGACAGCGCGATAGCGCCGGGCCCGTACACGGTAGAAATATCTGTTGATAACAGCAGTATCCCTTCGGACTATAAGCTTCCTTCAGTGATTGAGGCGTTGTTCAACATAACCACGGAGGGCATAACCGCGAGAGTGGACGCGGACCGACTGACGGTAACGTATGACGGCGCGGCAAAGCAGCCCGTAGTCGAACAGCTCAACCTCGATGACCAGAGCTGGAGCGCGATACCCGAGAAAAACGAGTCGGGCGCGGCAAATTACACGCTGAGCTATGTCGGCATAAACGGCGCGGCGCTTACCGGCGGCAAGCCCGTCAATGCGGGCGAGTATAAGGTTACAGTCAAGCTGTCGCCCAACTACAGCTGGTCGGACGTTCAGCCCGGCGACACGCGCGAGTTTACGCTTAAAATACTTCCCGCAACCATAACGGGCGTCACGCTTACGGGCGGTGCGCATACCTATAACGGCACGGAATACAGCCTTGCCGTCGACTGGAGCGGCGCGCTCCTTGACGGCGCGGCCCTTGGCAAGCAGCCGGAGGGCGTAACGGTCACATATTTCTATAACGGCGCGGCGGGTAGCGGCGTAGTCAATGCTGGCACGCATACGGTCGTAGCGCGGTTCACCGTCGGCGGAAACTATAACGTAATAGCCGACCTCAGCGCAACGCTTGTAATAAACAGAGCGGAGCTTGCGCTTGACGGCGGCGAGTATAATATATCGTTTAATTCCGGCAGCGCGGCATACAACGGCGCGAAGCATACGCTTGTACTGTCGGGCACGTTGCCCGCGGGCGTAACTGTTACATATGAATATAAGCGCGGCGGCCAAAGCTACGGCGCGGCGGGCGTAACGGACGTTGGCGAGTATAACGTAACTGCGACGTTCGCCTTTGCGAATGCAACAGACGCGGACAACTATAAGCTTACCTATAACGGTCTGGAAATCGGGCACCTTGATGCCGTGCTTACAATAACAAAGCAGTCGGCGGACGTTGGCGATGTGGTGTTTGAGGACGCTACGGTCGTGTATGACGGCGCGGTGCACAGCCTGCACGTGTCGGGAGCGGCAACGGGCGTTACTAAGGTCGCGTATGAGTACCTTCTTAACGGCGTCAAGGTTTCTGAAAGCGGCGTAGTCAATGCGGGCGAGTATACGGTCGTGGCGCGGTTCGAGGTCGGTGAAAACTATTCTCCCGTAGCGGCGCAAACCCGCAGGCTTACAATAACCAAAGCACCTCTTACGGTAACGGCGGAGGCTGCGGTAATAACGTATGGCGATGACCCATCGGCGCACGATTACGAGGTCAGCTATGCGGGCGTTGCGGCAGGCGACAGCGTGCTTGATTTTGGCAAGCCTGTAATCCGCGTAAACAGCGGAAAGTACAGCATATACGGGCCCGTAGGCGAGTATGCGGAGGCTATAGAGGTCAGCGGTCTTACCGCAGCCAACTATGAAATAACGTACGTGTACGGCACCCTTACGGTTAAACCGAGGGTGGTCGCAGTCACATGGTACAGGAGCAGCGAGCGCAAGTCGCAGGACCTTACTTATACGTACGAGGACGGGCTTGTGTATACGCCGTATGCGGACGTGACCAACGCAGTCCGCGGCGAAACGCTTATTATCCGCGTTTCGGGCGGAACCGGCGCGGTTGGCATGAACCATGAAGCGGTTGCAACGGGTATATACCTTGCAGACGGTGTAACGCCTGCAAGCAATTACGCGCTTCCCGTAGCGGGCCTTAAAACGACGTTCGACGTGCTTCCCAAGCCGCCGAGAAGCGGTAAAATCGTCTGGGACAATACGCCGCTGTACTATAACGGCACGGCGCAGGCGCCCAAGGCATACTATTATGCGGACGAGAATGCGAACACCCCCGAGGAACTGACGGTAACAACCAACCGCAACGCTGTGGGCGTTGGCGAGTATACCGCGACAGTTGTTGCGGTCAGCGGGGTTGAGCTTACCGGCGAGCAGAGCAAGACGTTTAAAATTCTTGCGCGCGAGGTGTATATAGAGATAGCGGACGCAACGCAGCGTCTCGGCGGAGTAGACCTCGGCGCGATTGCATGGGCGTATGCGGACGGCAGTGCGGAGCTTGTCGCGGGCGAGCAGTACGCGGTTACGTTTGTCGTCGACGGCAAAATAACGGTTGCCGGCAAATACGCGGTGGAGGGCAGGTTCACCTGCAACACCCCCGCGAATTACGAAGTGCATTTCACGGGCAGCTGGGCTGACGGCAAGCGCGGCACGCTTACGGTCACCGAGGGCGAGTACGACATGAGCGGCGTGCGTTATACGGGTCTTGAGGCAACGTATGACGGTCAGGCGCACATTATAACGGTAACGGGTCTTCCCGCGGGCGTGACGGCGGAGTACGAGTACGTGCTTAACGGCTGGAGTCTGGGCGTGCTCGGCAGAGATAACTTTGCGGGCGCGGTCAATGCCGGCGAGTATGAGGTAATAATCAGATTTACTTGTACGCTTGACGGCTATGCTAAGCTGCCCGAGCTCGTTAAAACACTGCGTATCCGCAAGGCGGGGCTTACGGTCAAGGCTAACGACCATAGCATAGTCTACGGCGATGCGGCGCAGACCAACGGCGTAAGCTACAGCATTGACGGAGTAGAGGCGTCTTTGAGCGGCGCGGCGGTACTCGGCACGGACTACGAGCAATACGGCGCGGCGGGCAGGTACAAAATTACCGTCACGGGACTCAGCTCGGATAATTATGAAATTTCCTATGTACCCGGCACGCTTACGGTCAAGCCGAGGGAGCTAACTGTCACATGGTACACGGACGCGAGCGCGTCTGTCGTGTACGACCCCGCGGTTGCGTACGACTACGACGGCCGCGAGCACATGCCGTATGCGGTGGCGGGCGGCACGCTGAGAGGCGAGCGCGTAACGTTGACGGTGGAGACCGATGGCGGTATGAAGAGCGAAGCGGGACTTAACTATACTGCGCGCATTACGGGCGTGAGCAGCGGCAACTACGCCGTTAAGGCAGAGGACGCAAGCGTTAAGTTCAGTATTATAGAAAAGAACGCAGTCATGTGGGACAACAGCGAGCTTGAGTACAACGGCGATGGACAGTACCCGCAGGCGTGGTATTACGACGATGCGGGCAGACACGAGCTCAGCGGGTATGAGCTGTTGGACGCGAGCGGCGCGGTCATAGCCGAGGCGGTTGATGCGGGTGATTATACGGTTCGCCTTACCAACGTTCCCGCGGGCATAAGCGGCGAAACGAGTAAGGGCTTTAAGATAGCGCCTAAGCGCGTAACGGTGGAAATCGGTACGGGCGAGCTTGTTTACGGCGACGTCAGCGGTAAGATAGACGGCCTTCTTGACACCCTTAAAAATTCCCTTGTCGGCGCGGACGGCTTTATCGGCGCGGACGGTATACCCGTTAAGCTTGGCGCGGACGTAAGCGATACAAGCAACGTCGGTGAGTACGCGGTCACGGGCGAGGGCACGAACTATAACTATATAATCACGGTTATTGCGGGCAGTATCGGCGTTGTCAGGGCAGATATTGACGAAGCGGATATCGGTTTTGCGGGCGGCGTGGCGCAGAGCGTGGAATACGACGGCAGAGCGCACGCGCTGAGGCTGGAAACGGAGGATATACCGGGGGTAACGCGGGTAACCTATAAGTACTATAAGGACGGCGCGGAGATAGCGGAAAGCGAAGTAATCGGCGTTGGGGAGTATACCGTGGAGGCGTTGTTCACGGTTGACGGCAACCATAACGCGGTAGCGGGCAGCTATACCGCAACGCTTACGATAACCGCCAAAACGAATACGGGCGTAACGTTTGTGGACGATACCGTGGTGTATGACGGCTCGGAGCATTCGCTGTATGTCGGCGGGGACGCGTCTGGCATTGTCGGCGTTAGCTATGAGTACGTGCTTGACGGAGTAAAGGTATCCGACAAAGGCGCAGTCAATGCGGGCGAGTATACGGTAACGGCTCGTTTTGAAACTGCCGAGGGGTATACGGCGATAGCGGATAAGCAAGCGAAGCTGACTATAACCAAAGCAATACTTACGATAACGGCTAAAAACGGCGCTGTAGAGTACGGCGCGGAAGCGCGCGCGGACGGCTACGGATATACGGTAACGGGGCTTGCATTGGCGGACGATGCGGACGCAGTGCTCGGCGCGGTGGCATACAGCTATGATTACAGCGCGGGCGACAACGTCGGCGAGTATACGGTAACCGTAACGGGCGCGGCGCAGACGGACAATTACAGCGTTACTTACAAGACGGGCAAGCTTATTGTCAGTCCTAAAACGCTGACGGAAAACGATGTAGTCTGGTATGACGGGCTCGGCGGAGAGCAGCTTGGCGCGGACGGACGGTTCGTGTACGAGTATGCCGCGGGCGTAATGCGCCGTCCGTATGCGGCGAGCGCGGTAGCGGGTCTTGAATTTACTGTCAGCGGCGGCGCGATTGATGCCGGCTACGGGTATGAGGCAGAGATAGTCGGGCTTACGGGCTCTGCTGCGGGCAACTACAAGCTGCCCTCATCGGGGCTTAAGGTCAGCTACGACATACTTCCCAAGCCGCTTAACGGCACAATCATCTGGGACGATACTCCGCTGTATTACAACGGCGCGGTTCAGAAGCCGATGGTCTGGTACTATGACGACAACGGCGCGCGTTACGAGTTTGAAACGGTTACTGTCGAGGGCGACAGTATAAACGCGGGCGAGTATATTGCGCGGGTAAGTCTTGACGGAATAAATTATACGCTTACGGGCGCAACGGAGCAGCGGTTTACTATATTGCCGAGAAGGGTGTATATAGAGATAGCCGATATGGAGTGCGAGTACGGCGTCAAGCCTGATATGGGCGTAGTCGGCTATAAATTTATAAACGGCAGCAGCTTTGTCGGGGGCGAGAGCTATACGCTTACATTCACAACTGAAACGATATCGGGCGTGGGCGAGTACGCGATAGCTGGCGCGTTTGTCAGCGCGAACGCGGACAATTACGAGGTTATCTTCAGCGGCAGCTATGCTACGACCGATGCACACAGCGGCGAGTGCGGCACGCTCCGCGTGGTCAAGGCGGTATACGACATGAGCAAGACGACGTTTGCGGGGCTTGAAGCAACGTATGACGGCGGACTGCACACAATAACTGTCAACGGCCTTCCCGAGGGTGTGACGGCGGTATGCGAGTATGTTACGGGCGGCTTTAAGTATACGGACGGCGCAAGGAACGCGGGCGTGTACACGGTAACGGTACGGTTTACAGGCGATGAGAATCACGAGCCTATAGCCGACCGCTATGCAACCTTAACGGTAAAGAAGGCGAGCCTTGTAATCAAGGCGGCCGACAGCGTAATAGAGTACGGCGGGAGCGCGGCGTATGCAGGCGTGACGTATACGGGCTTTATGGGCGGCGACACGGCTGAGACTGCGGGCGTGCTTACGGGCGGACTTGCGTATGCTTGCGACTATACGCGCGGCGGCAACGTAGGGGAATATACGATAATCCCCTCGGGCTACAGCTCGGCTAACTATGAGATTATTTACAAGACGGGCACACTGCGCGTCAATCCCAAAACTATAACGGTTACATGGTACGATGACGAAACGCTTGGCGGCAGAACGTTCGTGTACCCTAACGACGGCAAGTATTATGCGCCTTACGCGGTAGCGGGCGGACTTGTCAACGGCGACACGGTCGTGCTTACGGTAACTGGCGCGAAGAACGCGCAGGGCTTCAACTATGTAGCGACGGCTGTGCTGGATAACGGCAACTATGCTTTGCCGACTGACGGCAGTGCAACGCAGAAGTTCACAATAATGCCTAAGGCCGGCAGTATAGTATGGGACAATACCCCGCTTTACTATAACGGGCTGAGCCAGACGCCCAAGGCTTACTATTTTGACGCGGACGGTACCAGACACGAGGTAACGGGCGTCAGCGTGTACAACGCGGACGAGGCGGTCAATGCCGGCAAGTATACTGCAACGGTAGTGTTTGACGGCGAATCGAGGTTCTGTCCTTTTGAAATCCTTCCTCTGGAAATACATGTGGAAATCGGCAGCCCCTCGCAGGCGGTGCCTTACGGCGCTTCGCCGGTGCTTGACCAATCGCTCTGGAGCTATGCTTCCGGCAGCGCGCACTTTGTGGCGGGCAATCCCGTACGTCTGGAAACGGCGGCGGTCGCGGGCAGCGCTGTGGGCGGGTATGCAATAACGGGCGTTTGCACGGACGGTAACTATAAGGTGACGTTCAGCGCGGGCGTGCTTAAAATCTGCAAGGCTACAATAGATATAAGCGGCGTGGACTACGGCGAACTCAGCGTGGATTATGACGGCAGTGAGCACTGTCTGGAGGTAACCGGACTTCCCGCGGGCATAGCGGGCGTAATCTGCACATATGAGAAGGACGGCGTAAGCTACGGCACGAGCGGCGTGCGCGATGCGGGCGAGTACAGCGTAACAATCAGGTTTATATTGACGTCTTCGGCGAACTATGAGGCCGTGGGCGACATAACCAAAACGTTCACTGTAAGCGCAATAACGCCTGATATGTCGGGGGTAACGTTCGATGGCGAAAGCAAGACGGTCACCTATAACGGCGCTGTGCAGAGCATACTTGCGAGCGGCAGTGCGGCGGGCGTAACGGGAGTTACTTATACCTATTACGAGGCAGACGGCGTAACCCCTGTTGCAGGCAATGCGGCGGTAGACGCGGGCGTTTACAAGGTTAAGGCGGAGTTCGCGTTCGGCGCGAACTACAACGGCAGCGCGGTTGCGGCGCAGTGGGCAGAGCTTGTCATAGAGCAGGCGGAGCTTACGGTTACGGCAGACGCGGCAAGCGTAGTCTACGGTGATAACGTGGATACGGGCGCGCTTACTTATACGGTTAACGGGCTTGCGGGCGCGGATACGGCTACGGCGGTGCTTGGCGCGGTCACGATGGGCGTGACGGGCTACAGTGTAACCGACGCGGTCGGCGAATATGCCGGCGCGGTAACGGTCAGCGGCAATGCTGCGCATAAGAATTACAAAATCACATACAAAAACGGCAGGCTTACGGTAACGCCGAGAGAGGTTACAATCGAAGGCTGGCAGAAGAGCGCAACGGACACGGATACTCTGCTGGAATACGAGTACGATGGTTCGGAGCACATTCCTTACGCGGTAGCCGGTAACGTAGCTAACGGCGATACTGTGGTTATAAGGGTCGAGGTCGCCAAGAGCGGCGCGGGCGTGAATTATCTTGCGACAGCAACGGCGGTGCTTAACGCGGACGGCACGGTTAATACTAATTATGTGCTGAGCGCGGACGCAGGCCGGAGGCAGACGGAGTTCACGGTCAAGTACGCGGCCGACGTTGAGTATGAGATAATCTGGAACTATTCCGCGGAGTACTACGACGGCACGGCGAAGAAGCCGACTGCAGAGTATTATGACGGCGAAAGCGGCGCATATGTCGGGGTCAATGCGGAAAACATCAAAATTTACGAGCTTGACGGCGTAACGGAGGCCGAGGCGTTGCATGCGGGCAGATATATAGCGTGCGTGGTGATAGCAGATGGAAAAACGTATACGCAAACGGAAACCGAGTTCGAGGTGTTGCGCCGCAAGGTGTACATTACGGTCGGTGACGGTACGAGCCGTTACGGCACGGCGCCCGACCTTGGCAAGGTCGGCTGGAGCTATGCAACGGGCAATGCGGACAATAAATTCCTTGCGGGCGATGAGTACAAAATTACGCTTAATACCGATGCGGGAATATTCTCCGATGTCGGCAGCTACGCAATAAGGGCCGAGTACACGGGCAGCGCCGACTACGAGGTAGTGTTCACGGGCGGCAGCTATGCAACGGGCGATGCGCATAACGGCGAGTACGGCACGCTTACGGTTGAGAAGGCGGTTTATGATATGAGCCGCGTAACGATAGGCGGGCTTAAGGCTGTGTATGACGGCGCGGCGCACAAGGCTGAAGCGCTTAACCTTCCCGCGGGCGTTGTAGCGGAGTACGTATACGAGCGCGGCGGCTGGAGCTATGCAGACGGCGCGGTCGATGCGGGCGAGTACGTAGTGACGGTAACGTTTACGGGCAACCCGAATTACGAAGCGATACCTTCCGTGACGGCGGTTCTGACTGTAGCCAAAGCAAAGCTTACGGTAACGGCCAACGACCACAGCATAGTCTACGGCGATGCGCCCGAAGCGGGCGGCGTGAGGTATACGGGCTTTGCGGGCTCGGATACGGAGCATACGGCGGGCGTGCTTGGCGGAGCGCTGAGCTACGAGTACGGTTATGTGCGCGGCGGCAGCGTGGGCGAATATACCATTACGCCTAAGGGGCTTACATCGGTCAATTATGAAATAACCTACCAATCGGGCATACTGACGGTAGAGAAGAGAACGGTAACTGTCAACTGGTTTAACGACGAGCGCATGAATTCTATGACGTTGCAGTATCCTTATGACGGCGCGGCGCATATGCCGTATGCCGAGGCGGGCAACGTGCTTGACGGCGACAGCGTTATACTTACGGTGACGGGCGGACAGACCGAAGCGGGCATAGGCTATAAGGCGGAGGTAACGGGCATAAGCAACGGCAATTACCGCTTGCCCGCAACGGGTGCGGAAGCGTTGTTCGACATTCTTCCCGAAGCGAACGTAATCGTATGGGAGGCAACGCCGTTCGTGTTTGACAACACGCCGCACATGCCTAAGGCGTATTACTTCACGGTCAACGGCGAGCGCGTTGAGCTTAACGTAAGCGTCAAGCCCAATTGGGGCGCGTCGGACAGCTCGGGCACGGCAGTGTTTGCGGGTGAGTATCTTGCGGTAGCGCG
This sequence comes from uncultured Christensenella sp., assembly GCA_910587015.1. Classification (GTDB taxonomy): domain Bacteria; phylum Bacillota; class Clostridia; order Christensenellales; family Borkfalkiaceae; genus Coproplasma. Next base: position 60,258 of record CAJUME010000012.1, on the reverse strand, counting down.
GCTTGCGGGCGGCAACGTGACGTTGACGGGCGAGTGGGAGCACAGGTTCACCATCGCTAAGCGTAAGGTGACGGTTGTTATAAACGATGCGGGCACGGCATACGGCGAGGAGATAGCGTTCAACGGCTGGACGTACGGCGAGGGCAGCGATAAATTTATCGGCGGCAGTGCGCCGGTATACCTCAGCAGCAGCGTAAACAAGGCGTCTGGCGTAGGCACGTATGAAATAACTGGCGTATACGCGGGCTCTGACAACAGCTACGAGGTAACGTTCGTAAACGGCACATATACGGTAAGCAAAGCGGTTGTGAACGTACCTGAAATACTTGGAAAGGTATACACGGGCGGACTGCTTAAGGCGGACGTAACGGATACGGCGGTATACAGGGTGTACCAGAACGACGGCGGAATAAACGTCGGGTATTATAAGGTCATACTTGAAATACTTGATTACGACAATTACAAATGGCAGGTAAACGGCACAGACATACGCAGTGCGAACTATACTGTGATGTTTGAAATCATCCGTGCGGTCAACGCGTTTGAAACGGAGTTTGCAGTGCGTTCGATAAAGGCGGGCGAGGCGATAAGCATAACCGAGCCTGCGGCTAAGTTCGGCGCGGCTGTGGTTGAATACTACAAAGACGCGGCGTGCACGGGCGACAAGGTCGACGTTACGGGCAATAAGTGGAACGATGTGGAAGGCACGTATTACGCTAAGGTGTACGTGGCAGGCACGGATAACTATGAGGGGCTTGAACGGATTTACGCGTTTACGGTAACGGGCAAGCTTGTGCTCGATTTGTACTGGGGCGAGGTTTTGCACGAGTACAACGGTGCGGCGTGGTCGCCTAAGGCGTACGTAATGCTTGACGGCAGGGAAATCGAGCTGAGCGTGAGTGGCGTGCAGACGAACGCGGGAGTTTATACCGCGGAGGCGTCGCTTATAGCGAAGGACGGAACCGACCTGAGCAAATACAAGCTTGCGGGCAGTGCGGAAACGCGGTTCGAGATAACGCCTAAGGAGCTGACCGTATACATAAAGGATATGGACAGCGTGTACGGCGAGGCGGTGAAGGACGTAAACCTGTGGAGCTTGGATAATTGCGAAATCGAGGGCGGACTTGCGGGCGCGGATAACCGCGCGAGCCTGAATCTCAGCTTCTATTGCAGCTTTGGCGGCGAGGGGTATGTTAAGGCGGGCAGGTACGCAATCCACGGCAGCTGCGGCAACGGCAATTATAAGGTCGCGTTTGTCGGCGAGGACGGCAGCGGAACGGGTACGTATACTGTGCGCGAGGCGGAGATAGGCGTGCTTAAAAACGGAACTGCGTGGTTTGACGAGCAGGGCGTAATAGGCGAGTACCAGAACGAGTTTATCGTGCTCGGCGATACGAACCCCGACGGCAGCTACAAGTATCTGAACGTGAAGGGCGGCCAGCGCGTTACAATAACCTACAGCACGTTTATAGACAAGTACAAGTCAACGGTTCACGACAATATGACAGAGGACACGGTGAAGCTGTTCTTTGCGGACGGCGGACAGCCGGTCAAGCCGGAAATCAATCAGGGCGGAAGCTGGGTTGTGTACTATAAGATACAGGCGGAGAGCCATACGGACAGATACGGAGTATGGAAGGTGCTGATAGAGGACCCCGACGACTTCGTGATAATAACGTTTGTAAGGCCGTATAAGGTACAGTACGGCGACGTGGTCGGCGGCAGGAACATTCTGCCGGAGCTTGTGGAGCAGGGCTGCATAAAGCTTAGCGGCAAGGTTGTGCCGGATACGCAGACGCTGTTGCGCGTGGCGGAGGCGTTCGCGTACGAGGATGTGCAGAACGGCGTTAACGCGGGCACGGGCGTAAACAGCTATGCTATACGACTGAACTTCAATTCTACGGGCATGCTACTTTACGGCGACAAGGCGTTCAAGTACAGCAGCAGTAACACGCCCGGCACGGATACGAACCTTGATAAGTTTGAGGTGGTAAGGCGTAAGCTGACGGTTAACTGGACCAATACCGAGTTTACCGCAAACGGCGCGGCGCAATTGCCGGAGATAGAGATATCCGGATTTGTCGGCGGGCAGAGCGTGAAGCTGGACGGATATACTATAGGCGAGCCGGTTGTGCTGACGCTGGATAACGGGGATACCGTTAACGTGACGATACTGCATACCGACGGAGACGCGAGCATGAGCGAGGCAAGCTATACCCTTAAAGCGGTGATTGACAACGACAATTACACGCTCGAGGGCGAGAGCAAGCTGATTACCGTAAAACCCGCGCCGCCCGTGAAGGACGATGCCGATGGTATGTTGCCGCTGTGGGCGATTATTACCATTGCTGCGGGCGGAGCCGCGTTGCTGATTATTCTCATTATAGTGATAATCGCTACCTCCAGACGCAGGACGGTTATAGTTGCCGCTGACGACAGTGACGGCTTCAACGATAACTATGTAGAATAGTACTTTTATATCTCTCATAACACGGTTACCACACTGTTTTATTACAAAGAAAATCGGCGCAGGCTAAATTAAGTCTGCGCCGATTGCTTTTTATGCAGGTTTTAAAATTCGGAAGCCATAACCGAAGAAATGTCAAAAAAATGGAAGCGTTTACGCTATTGATAAACTATGATATAAAATGTATAATAAAAATACTCAATTAATTTTTAAAAGGTAAAAAATGAAAAAACTTACGGTTAAGGACTTATCGGTTGAAGAAAAGCTTCGGCTTTTGTGCAGTAACGGGTTTTGGTATACTATGGACTTTGACGGCAAGCTGCCGTCCGTGTCGGTATCCGACGGGCCCGTGGGCGTCCGTGCGGAAAGAAAAAACGAAAAGGGCGAAACGATAACGCTTCCGTCCGTTTCTTATCCCTCGGCACAGCTTTTGGCGAATACATGGAATAAGGCTTGCGCAAAGCTTATGGGCGAATGCCTTGCCGACGACTGCTACGAAAAAAACGTCGATATACTCCTCGGCCCCGGTGCAAACGTAAAAAGGTATGCACTGAACGGCAGAAACTTCGAATATTTTTCCGAGGACCCTCTTCTTGCGGGGGAAATAGCGGAAAGCTATATAAACGGCGTTCAGTCGCGCGGCATAGGCGCGTGCTTAAAGCATTTTTGCTGTAACAATATGGAGTATAACCGCTTCGAGCAGTCGAGCGAGGTGGACGAGAGGGCTTTGCGGGAAATTTATTATCTTCCCTTCGAGCTTGCGTGCAGAGCAAAGCCCGTTTCTATGATGAGCGCGTACAACCGCGTTAACGGACAGTATGCAAGCGAGTATAAAAAGGGCTTTGACGTTTTGCGCGGAGAGTTCGGCTTTGACGGAGCAATGTATTCCGACTGGGAGGCCGTCCGTAACAGAACGCGGTCTGCAAAGGCGGGCTGTGATATAGAGTTTCCTTTCAACGAAAATAATTACCAACAATTTGTCGCCGATTATAAGGCGGGTAAAATTTCAGAAGAGGAAATCGACGTATGCGCGGAAAGGGTGCTAAGGCTTGCATATAGCTGTAAGGAAATGCAGGCGGGCAAGGGCGTAAAGAGAACGGTTGAGGAGCGGCTTGACGCTTCTCAACGCATTGCGGAAGAGGGCATGGTTTTGCTTAAAAACGAGGGCGGGCTTCTACCGCTTCGAAAGGGCAAAAGGATTGCGCTTTTCGGCTGTTACGCAAAGCCGGAGCGCGGAATGATAGCGGGCGACGGAAGCTCGCGCGTGGCGTCGCTTACGGAAAACTTCGATTTGGGCGCACTGCTTGAAAAAGAGCTGAATATAAAGGTGCCGTTTGAAACCATGTATTATTATGACAAGGTGCTCGGCACAAACGGCTATGCGCACTATGCCGCAAAGCCCCACACAGGCAAAAATATTGCCGCGACTGCGGATATCTGCGTTATCTGCGCGGGAACGGGCGTGAATATCGAGGCGGAGTCCTTTGACAGAACGGATATGCGCCTTCCGCTTGCGCAGGAGCGGGCAATATTAGATTTGTCGGCAATAAATCCGAATACAGTAGTCGTCATTTTTGCGGGCTCTGCAATAGACGTAAGCGCGTGGGCGGATAAGGTAAAGGCGATTGTTTACGCGGGCTTCTGCGGCGAGCGCGGAATGGAGGCTTTGTGCGGCATTCTGTGCGGAAGGGCTAACCCGTGCGGAAAGCTTTCCGAAACCTTCCCCGTCAGCATTGCGGCTTCTGCGGTTGCGGGCGGGTATTGCGATACGGCTGTCACACGCTATACCGAGGGGCTTGACGTGGGCTACCGCTATTACGACCGACACCCCGAAGCAATACGCTATCCCTTCGGCTACGGGCTCAGCTATTCGGAATTCAGATATTCCTCTTTAAAAACAGAGGCGGACGGGTTTAACGTTAATGTAAGCTTTGATATAGAAAATATTTCCTACATTGACGGCAGTGAAATTGCGCAGGTGTATGTACAGGAATGCTCGCCTGCGGTTTACAGACCCTTAAAGGAGCTGAAGGGCTTTGCAAAGCAGAAAATTAAGGCGGGAGAACGAAAAAGCGTAAGCATAAGGCTTACAAAGCGCGCGTTTGCCTATTATTCGGTTGCAGAGGACGGCTGGCGCGTCAATGACGGCGCTTATAAAATTCTTGTCGGAAGCTCGTCGCAGAATATCCTTTTAAGCAAGACGATAATTATAGAAAACGGCGAAATCAGGTTTTAAAAATTAAGAATGGTTTTATTTTTTAGAAGTAAGCTTATAATAAACAGTCAAATAGTGGAAGCGGGCTTGCCGTTGAAAACACGGTGTCGGAATGATATAATAAGCACAAAGACAAGGGAGGAAAACGTTTAAATGGCGGGTTTGTCGTTACAGCATATTTATAAAAGATACAAAAACAAGAATAAATTCAGTCTTATTCAGTTTATAAAAAACAAGGGTAAAATGCCTAAGACGGATAAGGAATTTGTTGCGGTAAAGGACTTCAATATGGAAATAGAGGACGGCGAGTTTATAGTATTCGTCGGCCCGTCCGGCTGCGGCAAGTCCACAACGCTGAGAATGATTGCGGGGCTTGAAGAAATTTCCGACGGAGAGCTGTACATAGGCGATACGCTTGTGAACGACGTTGACCCCAAAAGCAGGGATATTGCAATGGTTTTCCAAAGCTATGCGCTGTATCCGCATATGACCGCTTACGACAATATAGCCTTCGGGTTGAAAATGAAAAAGATACCCGACACGGTTACCGATAAAAACGGCAAGCAAAAAAAGATTATGCGCCATTTTACCAAGGCGGAAATAAAGGAAAAGGTAAGCTGGGCGGCAAAGGTGCTGAATATCGAAGAGCAGCTAAACAAAAAGCCGGGGGAAATGTCCGGCGGACAGCGCCAACGTATTGCGCTGGGCAGAGCGATAGTCCGCAATCCCAAGGTGTTCCTTCTGGACGAGCCGCTTTCCAACCTCGACGCAAAGCTGCGCGCCGCAATGCGCGCAGAGATAGTAAAGCTGCACGACAAGCTTAAAACCACCTTTATCTACGTCACCCACGACCAGATAGAGGCTATGACCATGGGCACGCGCATAGTCGTTATGAAGCTGGGCATAGTTCAGCAGATAGACACCCCTACAAATCTTTTCGACTTCCCCGAAAACAAGTTCGTTGCAGGGTTTATCGGCACGCCGCAGATGAACTTTTTCGACGTCGATATTCAAAAGGAAGGCGAAAATTTAAACGTTACGTTTGAAAACGGTCAGACAATTGCCTACAAGCTTGGCAATCTGCGCAAAATAAAGCCCGAATATCTTGACGGCGAACAGCACAAGGCGACCTTGGGCGTGCGCGGCGAGAATATTACTACGGTTAAAAAGGGGCTTAAAACAAACCTCACTTTAAAGGAGGTTTTGGGCAACACCACGCAGCTGTTCGTTCATCTTACCGAGGACAGCAGAGATTTTGTCGTATGCGTTTCCGAAAGGACTGACTACAATAACGGCGATGAGGTAAACGTTGCCTTTAACGAAAGATATATCCATCTGTTCGACTGCGAAACGGAAGAAGCTATAATGGCCAGAGAGTACGGCAATAATTAATTCGGGAGCTTAATTTTCCGTATGTTGAACTGGTTAAAAAAATTTACGCTTTCGCTTTTTTCCGATAAGGCGGCGCTGGGCAGTATGTCGGGCGGCTTTGCAAATATTCTGCTGACAAGCTTTTTGGCGGTTGCGCTTATGTTTTTCGGCATTTTTGCGGGCAAAACGGTTACCTTTGCGGCGCATTACGGCGGCGCGGGCGAATTCCGAGAATTTGTCTGTAACGCTTTTAACGGCGCGGACGGTGCAAAGCCGATTAAGATAGAGGCGGAAAACGGCGGGGCGGATATTACCTGCAACGGCGAAGGCGTGCTTATAAACACCCTTGCAAACGAAAAGGATAAAGCAAATTATTTTGTAAACGGCTATCATTTTATAGTCGATTCCCGCAACGTCAGCGAGGTGTACGATGATTTCGAGGCGTATTGCGTCAAGGGCACGGAAGAGATTTCTTACGCGGACTATTTAAAGCTTGACGAAGGCGCGCGGGCGCAATACCGCTTTGCGGTGCGTTATACGGGCATACAAAAGCAGATTACGGACGCGGACACAGCGGCTTACAAGCAATATCTTGCTTCCGTCAAGGACGATAAGATAAGCGCGCAATTAAAGGAAATAGAGGACAATAAGCCGCAGCTGTCGGCGCAGGACTACAATAATTCTGTTTACGAGCTGTATTTAAAGGCTTATTATCCCGACCTATATCGCGCTACGGGCGAAAGCGTGCCGACCTTGCGCGGCTATTATTACGGTCTTACCTTAAAGGCGGAGGGCAAATATTTTTGTCTGTTCGGGGATATGGTTACGGCGTCCTTCAAATCATACTCCGCTGGAACAATTGTCTTCGGCGGGCTTTATAAGGATGGTAACGGACTTTCAGCAGACGGCGCAAACAGCGCCGCGGCGGTGGACGGCTTCGTTAAAAATATCTACTATCAAAGCCTTTCTATGATGTTTTTAATGGATTTGACAGGCAGTATTTCGGTAATAGTCATAACCGAGCTGATAATAGTCGGCTGTATGCTGCTGTGCTTTGCGATAAGCAAAATTAAACAGCACACAGCTTGCAACACCTTTGGTAAATGCGCTAAGCTGGTTGCTTCATATGCGCATACCGCGGCGTTTATTGCCGCCGTTGCGGCTGTTTTGTTCGGCTTTGTGCTTACGGGCGAGGCGGTTGCGCTTGCCGCTTATGCGGCGCTTGCCGTTATAATGGTTATAAGAACAACGGTGTTTATGCTGCGCGTTAAAAATCAGCCGCAGACTGCGGACGATAATTCCGACGGCGTTACAGGCTTACGGACGGATTTGATATAGACAGAAATTTTCCCCCGCCGTTATTGCGCGGGGTATTTTTTCGGCACGGAGGATATTATGCAATTGATAATTACAAATGACTATGAGGAGCTGAGCGAGAGGGCGGCAAAAATAATTATAGATACCGTAAAGGCAAACCCCTATGCGGTTTTGGGGCTTGCAACGGGCACAACCCCGCTGGGGCTGTATAAAAGGCTTGTTGCCGACCACGAAAAGAACAAAACAAGCTACAAGCATATACGCGCGGTCAATCTGGACGAGTATAAGGGACTGCCGTCCGACCACAGTCAGAGCTATGCGTATTTTATGCGCAAAAATCTGTTCGGGCAAATAGATATCGACCTTGAAAATACTTACATAGAGAACGGCACGGCAAAGGACGAAATGGCCGAGTGCGACAGATACGACAAGCTGCTCGGCGCCATGCGTCGGGATATACAGCTTTTGGGTCTGGGCAGTAACGGTCATATCGCCTTTAACGAGCCGTATACCTCCTTTGACAGCAAAACGCACGTTGTAGACCTTGCGGAAAGCACGGTAAGGGACAACGCGCGGCTGTTCAACAACGCGGACGAGGTGCCTAAACAAGCATATACTATGGGGTTAAGCAGTATAATGCAGTCAAAAAGAATATTGATACTTGCAAGCGGCGCAAACAAGGCGGAGGCGGTGCGCGGCGCAATTATGGGCGAGGTTACGGAAGCCGTTCCCGCAAGCATTCTGCAAAGGCACGGCGACTGCATACTTATAGCCGATAAGGAAGCGGCGAGGCTTTTATGAGTAAAATAATATATATTCCCGACGGAACGGAACAAAAAGCGGCGTTAGGGCGCACAACGCATTTGTGCATAGCGGCGCATCAGGATGATATTGAGTTTATGGCGCTTGCACCGGTTGCGGATTGCTTTCAAAAGCAAGACAACTGGTTTTGCGGCGTAGTCACAACGGACGGCGCGGGCAGTCCGAGGAACGGCATTTACGCAGACTATACGGACGAAGCTATGAAGAAAATCCGTATAGAAGAGCAGAAAAAAGCCGCATATGTGGGGGGCTACGGCGCTCAGCTGCTGCTCGGCTATTCCTCTACGGAAGTCAAGGACAAAAAAAACACAGCCGTAATAAACGACTATGTTGAAATATTAAAGGCGACAAAGCCTGAATACGTTTATATTCATAATCTTGCGGATAAGCACGAAACGCATGTGGCAACGGCGCTTAAAGCAATAGCTGCGTTGCGGAGGTTGCCCGAGGAGGAACAGCCTGAAAAGCTTTACGGGTGCGAGGTATGGCGCAATCTGGACTGGCTGAACGACAAGGAAAAGGTATATTTGGATTGCAGTCAATATCCTAATTTGGGCAGAGCGTTATCAAGCGTGTTCGACAGCCAGATTTCCGGCGGCAAGCGTTACGATTTGGCGGCGGAGGGAAGAAGGCTTGCAAACGCAACCTTTTCCGAAAGCCACGCCTGCGACACCTATTCGGGCTTGAATTATGCAATGGATTTAACACCGCTTATCAAGGATAAAACGCTTGATATTACTGACTACGTTTGCGGATATATAGAAGGCTTTAAAGCAAGCGTAAAGGGACTGATAGAAAAATTCAATTGACTTATATAATAATAAGCCCCGCCCGCAGACAGCTGTCTGCGGGCGGGGCTTATTATTATGAAATTTTCATTATTATCGCCTGATTGAAGTCGCCGAAGTTTTTGCCGAAAATGCTTATTCCCCCGCAATGCTCGGCATCGTCCTTTACGCCTATGGTGAAGGAAATCGAGTTTTTGTCGAACAGCCGCAAATCGTCAAAGGTAATTTGCTTGTGAATTAAAACATTGTCAAGATATACGCCTGTCTTATCAACGGAAATCTTTTTAAGCTGACCGAACTGAGAGCTGGTTACGGGCCAGTATTCGGGGGTAAGTCTGCCGCGCTTGCCGCCGAAATTCCCCGGCGAGGTAAAGGTTAAAATTTCTGTGCCGTTGATATTTACCGTTATGTCGGAAGGCCATTTGTTATTGTAATAAATTGTGTCGGAGCAGACTTCAAGCGAAAAGCTTATCCGCTGTCTTGTTTCGCAGTCCTTTTGCGGGGAAGAGAATACATAGGTCACATAGCCGGACTTGAACCAAAGGCATTCTGCCTGCGCCCTCAGCGGCGAATAAAAAAGCTGTGCATCGTCAAACTGACCGAGGCGGCTTTCCTTACCGACCATTCCGCACGGCGCGCTGACCTTGCAGTCGGAGTACATGCCTATGGGCATTTCCGTTATATATGATTTAAGCTTGCTGTCCGTTGTGTTTGCCACAAGCGAAATTTTCACGTCCAGCACAGCCTGCGCGCAAAATTTGGTGTGCCCTTTAAGTCCGGGCTGATAGCTTATTACCACAAGCCCAGCGTCCTCTAAAATATCTATGTGGCGGGAAACGCTGGAAATGGGTATATTCAGATTTTTGGATATTTCCGACAGGCTTACCGAGCGGTTAAGCAGATATTTCAAAATTTCCAACCGCACGTCCACGGACAGCGCACGCGCGATTTTTGCGATTGCTTCGTGGTCGGCTTGCTTGTCTATTTTAAGACTGAAATGCTTTTCCGGGCTGACGCTTGCCATATGCTTATCTCCGCTTATATTATAGCACAAGCATAGCATAAAAATTTACACTTTACAATTATTTATTTCCGAAAAATGGAAGTTTATGTGTGAAATTTCTCAAAAATTTTAATTATCGCTTCAAGAATCTGGAAGCTGTGATAAACGAAACAGTAAGAAAGTGGAACCGCCCTTGCTATTGTATTATAACGGCTCTTTTGATAAAATAATTATGAAATTATAGAAAGGAACAAAAAATGTATAGAAACGAACATCCCAATCCTCAATTTAAACGTGACTTTTACATCTGCCTTAACGGATTGTGGGAGTTCGGCAAAGGTAAATGCGTCAATCCGCAAAGCCCTTGTCTTGAAAGTGTTATAGAGGTGCCCTTCTGCCCCGAAGCTCCGCTTTCCGGCATAGGCGACACCGGCTATATAACCGACTGCGTATATTCCAGACTGATAAATCTGTCGCGTGAGGATTTGTCGGAAAGGCTTGTACTGCATTTCGGCGCGGTGGACTATATTGCGGAGGTGTACGTCAACGGCAGGCTTGCCGTAAAGCATACGGGCGGGTACACCGCGTTCGAGGCGGATATAACGCCGTTCGCGGTCGAGGGCGAAAACAGAATTACCGTTGCGGTGCACGATGATATCAGGGAAAATATCCCCAGCGGCAAGCAGAGCAAGGAACCGGAGCCGCACGGGTGCTTTTATACGCGCACCACGGGCATATGGCAGACGGTCTGGCTGGAAAAAACTCCGCAAAATTATATAAAAAGAGTTAAATTTTATCCCGACCCCGAAAATAATTGCGTCAGAGCGGAAGTATTTGCCGAGGGCTGCGCGCAAACTAAGATAAACGTATTTTTTGAAGGCAGACTTGTCGGCTGTGCCGAGGGCGAAACGGAATACCGCCGCATTTTCGAAATTCCGCTTGCGGAAACGCATTTGTGGGAGGTTGGCAACGGCAGACTGTACGATGCGGAAATAATTTTCGGCAACGACAGGGTTTGCAGCTATTTCGGGCTGAGGACTATAACCTACGACGGTAAAAAATTCAAACTCAACGGCAAAAGCGTCTTTCAGCGGCTTGTGCTCGACCAAGGATATTATGAGGACGGCATTTATACCGCAAAAGAGGCAGAGCAGTTCGTTAAAGATATAAAGCTTTCCATGTCGCTCGGCTTTAACGGCGCGCGTCTGCACCAGAAGGTGTTCGAGCAAAGGTATCTTTACGAAAGCGACAAGGCGGGCTATCTTGTATGGGGCGAATTTCCCAGCTGGGGCATGAAGTACGACAGCATAGACGCGCTTGGCACCTTCATTTCGCAGTGGAGCGAGGTGATAGAGCAGTATTTCAATCACCCTTCGATAGTTATATGGTGTCCGCTGAACGAAGTGTGGGAGGACCTTGAAAACGTCAAGCGGATAAGGGATATACGCTTTGTGGAGGCGGCGTACTCGGCTACAAAGGCAATCGACGGTACGCGTCCCTGCATTGACACAAGCGGCGGCTATCACGGCAAATTTACCGATATATTCGACTTTCATAACTATCATTTAAGCAAAAAAACCTTAAAGTTTGTGGAGGATATACGCAAATCCGACACGCTGACAATGGATAAAACCTATCCGCCCGCCGCCGCGCAGGAAAGCGTGTATTACGATGGCAAGCTGCCCATAATCGCAAGCGAATACGGCGGTATGGCGTATTCCTGCGGGGGTAAAAGCTGGGGCTATCATTCCTTCGATTCGGAGGATGATTTTCTTGCGGAGTATCTGGGAATGACAAAATCCTATCTGTCCTGCGATAAAATAAGCGGGTTTTGCTATACTCAGCTTTACGATGTTGAGCAGGAGCAAAACGGACTGTTTTTTTATGACAGAGGAAGAAAGTTCAGCGAAAAAACCTTAAAGCAGATTGCCGAGTGCAACAGGCTTGCCGCGGCGATAGAAAAATAAATTCGAGGAGGGGGAAAGATGGAGCAATCGGAAGTTTTGGCGGTTGAGCAGACCGCAGAAAACCAAGAGGCCGCGGAAGCTGTCGCTACGCCGCCCGAAAGCGGCAAAAAGAAGAAAAAGCTTTCAAAACGCAAAATTTCGGAATATATTTTCTGCTACGGAATGCTTTTGCTGCCGCTTGTTCAGTTTGCGATATTCTATGTCTGGATAAATTCGAATTCCATAATAATGGCCTTTCAGGAGTTCGACGGCTACGGCGAAAACGGCGGCGAGCTTTTCAAATGGTCGTTTTATAACTTTCAAAGGTTTTTCAGAGAGTGGAGTAACCCGAATTCGGTAATAATGGGCGCTTTGGCAAACACCTTTAAATACTTTGCCGCAGGGCTTTGTATGGTGCCGCTGTCGTTTTTTGTTGCGTACTTTCTGTACAAAAAGCTGTGGGGCTATAAGTTTTTCAGGGTGCTGTTCTTTCTGCCCTCGATAATAAGCGCGGTGCTGTTTGTTACAACCTATAAAATGCTTATAGATTACGGCGGGCCGCTGGATATGCTTTTGTCGCTGTTCGGGGTGCGCATTCCGCCGTTGCTTTCGGACGACGCAACCGCCACGGGCACGATAATTGCCTACACCATATGGACGGGCTTCGGGATAAATATGATTTTGTATCAAAGCGCAATGTCGCGCGTCCCGCAGGAGGTTATGGAGGCGGCAAGGCTGGACGGAGTGCCGTGGTACAGAGAGCTTACTCAGATTATTCTGCCTATGGTTTGGCCCACGCTTGCGACAACGCTTATTCTTGTTATAACCTCGATGTTTAACAGCACGGGCCCCATTCTGCTGTTTATGGAGGCGGGCGCGGAGCTGGATAACCCCGCAACGATGACTATATCGTTCTGGATATACCGCCAGACGCAAAAGGCGGTGGATTTGAACTATCCCGCAGCGATAGGTATGTTCTTTACGTTTATAAGCGTGCCTGTGGTATTCATTGTGCGCTTTATATTCAATAAAATAGACCCGCAGGTCACTTATTGAGGAGGGCGCTGTGAAAACTTTGAAAAGAAGAGGCATGAAAAGCAGCAAGGACTTTCTTGTGGCGAAGATAATAGTCTTTATATTTTTCGCGCTCTATGCCTTTACGCTGATATTTGCAATGCTTTGGGCGCTTTCTGCTTCGCTTAAGGGTCAGTCGGAATTCCACCAAAACCTTAACGGTCTGCCAAAGCAATGGCTGTTTTCCAACTACGGCAAGGCGTTTACCTCTGTTCAGGCAAACGGCAGTAATATGTTCGTAATGTTCTGGAACTCGGTCTGGTACTCCTGCGGCGGCGCGTTTTTGGGGGTGTTTGTTTCCTCCGTCACAGCCTATGTGGTGGCGAAATACAAATTCCCCGGCAGAGGCGTAATTTATGCCGTTGCGCTTGTGACTATGATGATTCCCATAGTCGGCTCCTTTCCCTCGCAGTACAGGGTGTATTCCGTGCTCGGTATAATGGATACCCCGTTTTTGCTGGTTACCAAGGCGGCGGGCTTCGGCTTTAACTTCATAGTGCTGTATTCGTTTTTCAGAACCTTGTCATGGACGTATGCAGAGGCGGGCTTTATAGACGGCGCAAGCCATTTGAAGGTATTTTTCAGAATAATGCTTCCTCAGGCATTGCCGGTAATCGGTTCGCTGTTTATGGTTTCGGTCGTTCAGCTGTGGAACGATTATATGGAGCCGACGCTGTTTTTGCAGTCCTATCCCACGTTGTCCTCGGGCTTGTATATCTTCCAGCTGGAAATGACGAGGGGCACCGATTATCCGTTGCTGTTTGCGGGACTGATTATAAGCGTTATTCCCGTTATAGTTATGTTTGTATGCTTCCAGAACACCATGATGGAATCTATGAGCGTGGGCGGTATAAAGGGTTAAAAATCAAATTAAATTTCGGCGCATATTTTTATGCGCCCTTTGTAGGGAGTTTCTCCCTACAAAAATATCTAAAAGTAAAAATAAAAAATCAGGAGGAAAATATGAAGTTCGGCAAAAAGTCGGCTTTTGTGCTGATAGTTGCGGGAATTACCGCGCTGTCGATGGCGGGATGCGGAGGTGGTTCGTCTGCCGATGAAAAATATCCCGAGTACGAGGACAATCAATATATGTGGATTGGCGGCTGGGACCCTCCCATTAACACCGAGGCCGACTATAAGCTTGCGGCGGAAATGGGGCTTACTCATATGTTTATAGACGGCGTAATTGCAAAGCGCGGCACGCCCGCGTTTACCCAGCAGCTTGTCAACTGTGAAAAAGCGGGTCTTAAAGCAATCGTGGGTATGGATACCTCGCTAACCAACACCGAGGGAGTAGAGCTTGACGAAACGGATTACAGCATTTATCCCGCAGTGGATATGATAAACGTCTGGGACGAACCGTACGAGGTTGTTTTCGACGACGTTGCGGAGCGCGTGGAGCGCCTTAACGAAATATATGCGGGCAAGGACGTAACGCTGTATATCAACGGCGATATGATGCACAAAATTTCGGATACGCAGATGGACGATACGTTAAGCTATGCTACAAAGCTTTATAACGAGGTTTTATCCAAAATAAACGGCAGAAAAATTCTTTCAACCGATATTTATCCGCTTTTGCAGACAAACGACGGGTATGCGATTGGTACACAGTGGCTGTATGATATGAGCTGTTATGCGGACGTTGCCAAGGCGAACAATGCCGAGTTCCATATGTTTATACAGAATTACAGCAACGCAAACGGCGGGCAGAGGGAAATTACCTCCAAGTCGGAATTCCTTTTCCAGATTTATACCGATATGTGCTTCGGCATAAACGGTTTCAGCTGGTTCACCTACCGCAAATCCTTCCTTAACTTCGGCGGCGGTTGCGTGGAAAACGATGTTTCCTGCAAGCCCACAAGGTATTGGCAGATGGCTAAGGAGGCGAACGAGGAAATTTCCAAATTCGACCACGTTTATCTCAGCTTCGACTGGGAGGGGGTAATGGGCGTAAACGGCACCGTAAATACCAAGGACGACCCCGAATATTTCAACCCGAGCTTTAACTTTAATACCGAGCTTGAAGAGCTTTCCTGTGCGAAGAATGTTTCTTCTACGCAGGATACGCTTATCGGTCAGTTCAAGGATAAGGACGGCAGAGCGGGACTTATGGTTACCAACTTCACCGACCCCGTTGATATGCAGAATTCCGTAGTCAGCTTCGAATTCAAAAACGCCAACCGCGCAGTTGTTTACCGCGGCGGCGAAAGAAAGATTTACGAGGTAAAAAACAACAAGGTCGATTTAAGGCTTGCGCCGGGCGAAGGGATTTTCGTAATCCCCGTAAAGGTTTAATATAAGGAGTAAAAGGTATGAGAAAGATATTTAAAGCAGGTTGTGCGGCAATGAGTGCCGCAATGCTTATGACAGCTGCCTTCGGGCTTGCGGCTTGCAAGCCGGACGATGAAGGCGGTAACGGCGGCGGCAGCGGAAGTATTACCGTTCATTATATGTCGGGCGGCTTCGGCAAATCGGCATACGAAAGACTTGCGGCCGATTATAAGGCGCTTACGGGCGTAACGGTAAAATACGTTCCCAGCCGTCAGGCGGGCGAAATACAGAATCTGTTAAAGTCGAATCAGGAAAAGAACGACATTGTTATGCCGCTTTTGAACATGTACGACTCGCAGGACGCGAAAAAGCTCGAGGATTTGTCCGACGTTTACGAGGCGATTCCCAACGGGGAAACGCTTCCGCTTAAGGATAAAATAAACTCAACGCTTTACGATTATGCAGAGGCGAAGGACGGCAAGCGCTATCAGATGTTCTCCAATAACTCTGTTTCGGCTTTCTGCTATAACATAGACACGCTGGACGAGATTTTCGGAAAGGGCAACTGGTCGCTTCCCAAAACCACAAATCAGCTTAAAGAAATGGCGGACGAGATTAAAAGCAGGAATTATTACGCCTTTTCTGCCGCAACGGGTATCAACTACAACTGGGACTACGTCGGCACGGTGTGGTGGGCGCAGTACGAGGGGCTTGAAGCCTTCCAGAAATACTTCTATGCGCAGTACTGGGATTCCGCCGAGGGGACATGGAAGCTCGGCAAGGAAATAAACGATGCGGCGGGCAGACGCTATGCGCTTGAAACTCTGGGCGAGCTTATGAACTCGCAAAACGGATATATGCACAAGCATGCGGGGCGTATGGACTTTAAGTCTGCGCAGTCTGCGTTTTTATCCAACGGCTATCGTGACGACCTTAAAAAGGTTGCGTTTATGGTTAACGGCGACTGGCTGGAGAATGAAATGTCCTCCGACCTGTTGCTAAATCCCCAAAATATAGGAATGATGCGCAATCCCGTCATAAGCGAGCTTGCGGGTAAGCTTGTAACGGTAGGCACCGAAAGCAAGCTGGTAGAGATAATTACAGCGGTTGACGAGGGCAAAACCTCGGTTGCGGGCGTAAGCGAAGCCGATTTCGCGGCAGTAAAACAGGCAAGGCTTATGGGCTATACGGCTACGCCGAACTATCCCATAGGAATCCCCGCCTACCGTCCCGAAAGCAAGAAAAAGCTTGCAAAGGACTATCTTGTTTATCTGTTCTCCGACCGTGCGCAGAAAATAATCGCTTCCGAGCTGCAGGGACTTACCTATGCGACGAATTACGTCCCCGATGAAAGCGTTAACGTGTCCGATTTCGTGCGTTCGAGAATAAATGCGTTCGGCAACGATTTTGTGCCCGTATTCCCGATAAACGCATCGCCCGTGGCGTACCGCGGCGGCCTCGGCGACCTGCCCGGCGTCAAAGGCATTGATAAATCGCTGTACGACGGTACCTCGGCTACTACCTTACTGACTACCTGCGCTACCGAAATCAATGCGCAGTGGAGCGTATATATGAAGGCGCTTGAAACAAGCGTGTAATTAAAAAAGGGGAAAATTATGAAAATTTCAGGTAAAAGAAAGGCTTTTATAGCGGTGCTTTCTGTATTTGCGGTAAGCGCTTCGGGTCTGGCGGTAGCTTCGGGCTGCAGCAGCGTAAACGGCCGCATTGCCGCCCCCGAAAGAATCGAAGCGGACCTCGGCACCTATGTTATACCCGATTACGACGTTGTTGACAAGAACGGGATGATTCTTGCCGGCTATAACGTTTATCTTAAATCGGCTACAAGCGCGGACGGCGAGGCGCTGGACGTAAGCTATCAGTCGGTAACGGTTACCGACGCTGGCATTTACGAGTTTGTTTATTCGGCCGGTAAAAGAAACGTAAGCGACGTAACGGTTGTTATTGACTTTGCAGACAGAACCGCGCCCACCATAAGCTATGACGAGCGCAATCTGCCCTCGTTCTTTATAAAAGGCAACTCCTACAAGATGCCCGCTTACACAATTTCGGGCGATTTTGTGCGCGAAAAGTGCTGGGCTAAGGTTTTCCATATCGCTCCCGATAACACCGAAACGGAAGTGGAAATAAGGAATACTCGCTTTTTGGTAGAACACGGAGAGGGCTCGTATGCGATTAGAATACACGTTGAGGACGCTGTCGGCAACCCCAACGACTACGAATACCGCCGCAAGGTTGACGCGCCCGAAAAGCTTGTAAAGGACAGGGTGCTGTATTTTAACGAGGAGTTTGGCGCAAGACAAGTCAGCTGTCGCGAAAGCAGCTATAAGGGCGGCTTTACGTCCCAAATTCCCGCAAATGTACCCGATGGCAATACCGAGGGCGGCTATAAAATAGAGTTTGACGGCGTTACCCCGACAGAGAATAACGAGGCGTATATTTCTGTAGACGTGCCCGCTCTGCTGGACATAACCGATTACGAGCAGCTTGAAATGTGGGTATATTACGAGGGTAATAGCAACATTGTAATGGGCTCTAACTGGTGGAACGATACAAGTATAGAAAAGGGCAAGTGGGTTAAAATGGTCTGGTCGACGCGCGTATGGGGAGAATATCCTGCGGGCGCGGGCGGCAGTATGGACGTTACAAACAACAAGTATGTAGGCGTAAACGACATCACAAGCATGTCCATAAGGGTAATATTCAACTACAATCAAAGCGTTATCCCTAACGGCAAGCTGTATTTCTCCTATATGAACGCGGTTCCCAAGACTCCCGCAACGGTAGAGGCAAGGGAAAACGTTATTCTGGATACCGACAAATTCTTCAAGGGCGATACAATAAATCTTTCCGCGAAAAAGCAGGAGGGCAAGACGGTAGACTGCTATCTGCTTAACGGCAAGCCTTTGGCGGGCAACTCGTTTGTGATTACCGAGGACGCGAACATTGTTGAGGTTAAATACGTTGACGGCGATATTACAGCCGACAATATGACGTGGGCAACTCCCGACTATGTCGCGCCGGTCGGTGGCGACGCGCAGGTGCATAAGCTTGGCGAGGGCAAAAACTGGGTGCTTACCTACGACGTTTATAATATGTCGGCAGAATGGAGCTATACTGCGGCATATGTGGGGGGCAATGACCAGCTGCTCGGCTTCGAGCTGGACGGCAACAGCGGAAAATTTGCAGGCTACGGCGGAAGCTGGAAGTGGGGCGGCGGCGTTGCGCTTTCCGGCGAGGTAATTGCCGCTTTCCGCGCGGCAACGGAAGCAAAGCCCGTAACAGTAAAATATATCCGCAGCGATTCTACCGTTAAAACGTTTGTTGAGTATGACGGTAAGGAATACTTTATCGCAAGCGTTGACGTATCTGCCGATTTGCAGGTTGCAAGCGGCAACAGCTACGGCTTGGGCGCAAGAAAGCCCGTTACCCAAAACGACAAAACGCTTACAAACGGCTCTGTTAAAAATATCAGAACGGTCGCAACCTCAGCCAAGACCGAGCTGGTGCACGCAGCATATGCGGCAACCGTTACTAAGGGCGACGAGCTTATCGATTTTGCGGTCAGAGATTACCGCATAGGCGATAAGGTTAAGCTTTCCGCTCCCAAGCAGAACGGTGACAAGCTGTTCCTGTGCTATTCTGTAAACGACAACAACATTTCCGGCGATACGTTTGTTATTTCGGAAAAAGCCGTAACCGTCAAAGCGGTATACGTTGACGCCTGCGTAATCACGCTCGGCGAGGGACTGTATATAGACGGCAAGACGGGCACCGTCACCGTACCCGTCGGCACGGTTGTTACGATAGCCTATAAGGGCACCTCGCCCGAAGGGCAGTACTTTGCGGGAATTTTTGTCGACGGCAAGCTGCACGAGGACGTTGCTTTTGCCACAACTGAGACCGCGCACAGCATAACCGTCAAATACGAGGACCGTATAGAAAACGATAACGAAAAGCTTAATCGGATAGACAAGGCGGGCGATGAAGGCGGGCTTGCATATCATCCCACGCAGGGCGGCTGGAAGCCCTCTGCAATAGAGCACGTCACTGACTTCGGCTACGAGGGCGCGGACAAAACGGTAGACGCGCACAATTCGCTTAAAGTTACGTTAAGCGGTAGCGAGCAGGCGTTTGCGCTTACCAACGGAGCGGAAAGCCTTGATAAATACAAGGAGCTTTACTTCTATGTATACTCCGAAAAGGGCGGCATAGCAGTCGGCGGCTGGTGGTGCCGCGACGTGGCTACCGTTGCCGGCAAGTGGGTGAAGGTAAGCTTCGGCAGAGATAAAGCGCCCCAGAACATTGACGAAAGGTCTGTCTGGGAAAAGGGACTTGACAGCTTTGTTTACAGCTTCTACGGCGCGCAGTCGGGCGACGTGGTATATGTAACCTCTGTTTACGGCGTAAGCTATGACGATGTTACGGTTACCAAGGAGCAGTCCTCCGAGCAGTATCTTGAACTGTCAGCCCCCAAATACGGAACTGCCTACAAGCAGAGTGAAACGGTTACCTTGACTTGCAACGGCGCGCCCGCAAACAAAGCGTTTGTGTGCTTTACCGTCAACGGCGAGGATATAGAGGGCAACACTTATACGCTTACCGAAGGCGGCGCAGAATTCGGCATTCGCTTTGCGGATACAAGCACGCTCGCCTTTGAGGACGGCGCTTCCGCAGTCGGCGGCGGTACGGTTTTCGGCAAGGGTGTAGCGGTTAAGCTTACGCACGAGGTAAAGAGCGGCAAGATATTTGATTATTATCTGATAGACGGCGCAACCAAGCTGTTTACAGACGAGTTTAAAACAAGCGCGTCAACGCATACGGTAAAAGCCGTTTATGTTGATACGGCAGACGGACTTACCTGGGGCGAAAGCGACGAGGAAAGATACTCCAAAGACAAGGTTATGGGCAATACCGAAACCTCGGACTGGTTCGATACAAAGTTTACAAAGGGTGAGATTTTCGGTTCTGCCGAGTACTGGGCAATCAATGTAAACGTCAAAACCAACGGCGCGGATAAATGGAATGCGCTTACGTTTGTCACGGGCAGCAGAGAAAGCCTGCTTATGCGCTGGAACGGTACTGATAAATGGTTCTCGTTCAGTAAGCTTGACAGCAACGGCAATGAAAACGCTCCCGCGGGCACTCCGCTTGATTACTCGTATGTAAACGGCATCGACAGTAACCGCACGCCCGAGCAGATTGCGTTCAGACGCATGATGACGGGCAAGCTAAAGGAGGGCACCGATATTACGGTTGTCCGTTGCGGCAACGATATAAAGGTTTTTGCGGACAATCAGCAGGTGCTTATGATAACGGGCATAATTGACTGCACGGGCAACTGGTTCGGCATAGGCACGGGCTTTGACCCCGACGCACCCGTATTAAGCGGCATAAGCTTTATTTCCGGCAAGGAAAAGGTTGAAGCATACCTTAGCGGTACTGGCTCGATTAAGGTTGAAAATTATTCCGACGGCAATGTGATAAGGTATACCGAAGCAACGTATGCCGTTCCCTCCGCAAAGGCGTATAATCTGTTGGGCGGTGAAATTTCCTCTACCATAACTGCGGTTGTAAAGGACGCGCGCGGCAATGTTCTGGCGCAGAATAGCGGAAAAATAACCATTCCTGAATACAACGGAGCGCAGTATATAACGGTTACATATTCGGCGGCGGGCTGCAAGGACTATACGGTCAAAATCAATCTGCAAAAGGCGGATACCGGAATATTGCTTGAAGCAAGCGCGCTTGGCGCGGCAAATGTAAACGCCAACGGCAATACAGTGGAATACAGTACCGAACAAAAGCACGGAAGCGAGGCGGGTTCGATAAAAATTTCGAATATTGTAAGCAACGAAACGGGTGTGTTCCTTGCAAAGAGCGAGTATTCGAGATATATCGAGTTTTACGCTTACACTGCGGACAGCGGCGTGGAAATGGGCGGCTGGTGGTGCAACGACACTACCCTCGCACAAAATGCATGGACGCGGGTTGTTATCGATACGCAGGCTGCCGGATATGACAGACACGGCGATGAAATAGTTTTGCGGTTGAAGGGTTCCTGTCAAGGTAAAACGGTTTATATTTCTTCGGTAAGAACAATCGAAGCAAATGAAGGCGCTTAAATTTAAGCTTAATTTACAGTAACGGGCAAAGCCCCCGAAGGCGTGCGCCTTCGGGGGCTTGAATTAATAAAAAACAGTGTTATAATTAGATTATGAAACTTGATTACAAAGCATATTGCGATAAGGTAAAGGGTTGCTATCTCGGCAAAAATATAGGCGGCACGCTCGGCGCGCCGTTCGAATGCTACCGCGGCGTGTACGATATTGATTTCTTTATGCAGGACGTATCCTTGCCCGTGCCCAATGACGATGTGGATTTACAGCTTGTCTGGCTGTCTGCAGTAGAGCACGAGGGCAAAAATATCGACAGCCATATTCTGGCGCAGTACTGGGAAAATTATATTTCCGCGGAAATTTCCGAATACGGCGCTGGTAAAAACAATTATTCAATGGGCATTGCCCCGCCGCTTTCAGGCTATCTTCGCAACGAAAACCGCGAAAGCAACGGCGCGTGGATTCGCACGGAAATCTGGGCTTGTCTTTGCGCGGGCAATCCCGCGCTTTCCGCAAACTATGCGTATTATGATGCATGCGTAGACCACAGCGGCGAGGGTATTTATGCAGCGGTGTTTACCGCGGCGGTTCAGGCGGCGGCGTTCTTCGAGGGCGATGTTTACAAGCTTGTTGAAATAGGGCTTTCCTATCTTCCCGATAAATGCGGGGTAAGGAATGCCGTAAACGTGGTTTTAAGCTGCTTTAAAAACGGAGAGGACTGGAAAACGGCGCGCAAAAAGCTTTTGATTGCAGAGCCGTCGAGCTTCGGCGAGATAGGCGGCGAATGGAAGGGCGTTCCGTCCGTGCCGGCAAGCGAAAAATGCCCCGTGCAGAAGAAGGATAAGGATATTCCCAAGGCGGTGCACGGCTATGACGCGCCTGCAAGTATAGGCATAGTTTTAATAGGCTGGCTGTACGGCGGGGGTGACTTCGGCAAATCAGTCTGCATTGCTACAAGCTGCGGCGAGGACACAGACTGCACCGCGGGCACCTTGGGCGCAATTCTCGGCATAATAGGCGGCGCAAAAAATATTCCGGACAAATGGAAGAACGGCTGTTCGGAAAAAATAGCCGTCTGCACGCTCCGCCCAGACCTGCTTTTAAACGTGCCGGAAACAGTTTCGGCGCTGTGCGAAAGGGTAATAAAGCAGTTTCCCGTAGTATCTTCGGCAAGCTGTAAATTTACAGAAAACGGCTTTGAAATAACCGCGGCGGGCAGTTTAAAATATGACGAAAACGCTTTTTATCCCTATCAGCAGGAAAATTTTAAAGAGCTTTTGGCGGAAAGCCCCGCTACGGCGCGCTATCATTTCCCTTCGCTTACCGTTAAGGTGAATTACGGCGGAGAGCTGGTAAAAATAGAAGAGGGCAAACAAAAGCGCATTACGGTAACGCTTTGTAACAAGCTGTATCTTTCGCAGTATTTAAATGTGGAAATTACGGGAATACCAAATGAGTGGGGGCTTGTGAACGGCACAAAAAGGGCTGTCGGGATTGAACACTGGCACGGCAGTAAGGTAAGTCATACAAATTCCTTCGATTTGACGTTTACCCCCGCCGCGCTTAAAAAGCATAAGTACGAGGTAGTGCTGAAAATTTCGTCAAACGGCAGAGGCGAGCAATATTTTGTGCCCGTAACGCTTATAAA
This sequence comes from uncultured Christensenella sp., assembly GCA_910587015.1. Classification (GTDB taxonomy): domain Bacteria; phylum Bacillota; class Clostridia; order Christensenellales; family Borkfalkiaceae; genus Coproplasma. The sequence continues at coordinate 37,196 of CAJUME010000012.1, read as the reverse complement.
CGGCGCTTGTTGATTTATGGATATTGAAAAGACTGACAAAATTTTATTCGGTGAAAATTACGATACCGTAACAGAGAGCGACTATGCGGTTGTGTTGGGCGCCGCGCCTGAGTATGCGAGGTTGCGCGCGAAAATCGCCGCAAACTTTTACAAAAAGGGCGGGACGAGGCAAATTATCGCCAGCGGCGCGGCGGTGTCGGATAAAAGCGTAACGGAATGTTCCGTACTGCGTGCCGAGCTTATTAAGCTCGGCGTGCCTTCGGAGGCTATAATCGAAGAACCGCGCGCCTACGACACCATACAGAATATGACTTGCGCGCTTACCGAAATATGCAAGCGCACGGATATAATGCAGGTTAAAAGCATAACGGTCATAACCGAGCCCTTTCATATGAAAAGAGCACTGTATCTTGCAAAAATTCTGCTGCCGCGGTTTATAAAAATTTACGGTTATACCGAGGGCGTTGCCAAACAGCGCGGGCAATGGAAAACGGACGAACGTCTGAAAAGCTGCGTTGAAAACGAAATAAAAATTTTAACTCAACTTGCTGAAAAAGGACGGTTGAATTTATGAAAATACAGATACTCGGCTCTGGCGGGGGCGAGGGCTATCCCGCACTGTTCTGCGGATGTGCGCACTGCAACGCCGCAAGAAAGGCGGGCGGAAAGTCGTTGCGCTCGCTGTCACAGACGCTGATAGACGGCAAGCTTTTAATCGACTTGCCCGCGGATACAAATATGCATTTTATGCCGAGCGGTTTAAGCCTTGGCGAAATCGAAAATATTTTGATAACGCACGTCCACGACGACCATTACTGCCCCGCGCTTTTCAGTACCCGCGGCACAGATTTTGCGCCCGTTTTGGGCTGTGAAAGGGTGAACGTGTACGGTAATGCGGACGTTAAAAGGCTTTTTGACGGCTTCTATTCGCTCTTTCCCATAAGGGAGGAAATCCGCGCGGGCATAGTTTTTCAAACGCTTTCGCCGTTTGAGGGCGTTGATGTAAGCGGGTATAAGGTTATTCCGCTTAAAGCCAACCACGCGCCTGAGCAGGTTGCTCTGAATTATTTAATCGATGACGGTAAAAGCGTGCTTTTGTATCTGTTGGACAGCGGGTACCCCACTCGGGAAACGCTCGATTTTATAATTAATTACGGTAAACGGCTTGACTGCGTAATAATGGACGGCACAATGGGCTGTAATTATTATGTCTATCATATGAATTTTAAGCAGAACAGACAGCTTAAAGCCGAGCTTGAAAGTGCGGGCGTGACAGCTAAAAATACTAAATTTATAATATCGCACATAACCCACAATCACGCGGGACTGCATGAGGAAATCGAAGCGGAGTTCGCGGACAGCGGAATAATTCCCGCATTTGACGGAATGAGGATAGAAATATAAAAATGGACGCGGAAAAGATAAAAAATTACATACTTGCAAATTACAAAAAAATATTCAGACAGCCCGCGGCAAATTTAAAATATCCTTTTTTATGCCCCGGTGCGGGCTACGCGCAGGAGCTATGGGGCTGGGACGCCTATTGGGAGGCGCTTTCTCTGCGTTATGCCTTTGAAAATTACAAGGAAGATGTAGCCCTGCGCGCAGAAATCGACAGAGAAACGGCGGCGGAATATATGCGCGGCTGCGTACTTGATTTCCTCGACGCACAGGAGGAGGACGGCTTCACACCCATAATGGTATCGGTCGGCGGACTTTTCGAGGGCTTTTTTCATAACGAATATTTAAAGGGCACGCCGCAAAACCAGCATGCGCCGTTTTTGTGTCAGTCTGCGCTGAACGCAAGCGAATTTTCGGGCGGCTTTGATTGGCTTGATATACAAAAGCTAAAAAAATATATGCGGTATTTCGAGCAAACGCAGTTCGACAAAAAGTCGGGGCTGTTTTTCTGGAAGAACGATATTATGGTGGGCATAGACAACAATCCTACCGTATATTACCGCCCCGCGGGCAGCAGTGCGGACATTTTTTTGAACTGCTTTATTTATCTGGAATATCTTGCCCTTGCCGAAATTCTGCGCAGGCTTTGCGACGGCGACGCGGAAGCTCAGCTAAAAAAGGCAGAAGCGCTTAAAGCCGCAATAAATACGGAAATGTGGGACGGGCGCGACGGTATTTACTACTCTCAGGACATCGGCGTTTATAAAACCGACTGCGTGGTGAAGGGTGTTGCGCTTCATTCGGGGCTTGCTCCGCATTGGACGGCGTTCCCGCTTAAAATACGCTTTTGGGGCTGTTTTCTGCCTATGTATGCGGGCATATGCAGTGAAGAGCGGGCGGAAAGAATGTGCACGCATCTTACGGCAAACAACGACCTGCTTGCGGAATACGGCATAAGGACGCTTGCCAAAAACGAAAAAATGTACAGTCTTGTAAAGAGCGGAAATCCCTCTAACTGGCTGGGCGCAATATGGGTTGTTGCAAATTACTGCGTGTATAAGGGGCTTGTCCGCTACAATAAGACCGAGCTTGCCGAACAAATGAGGAGTGCAACCTTAAAGCTTTTGAACAAGGCGCTTGACGAAAGAGGCGATTTTTTCGAAAGCTATCACCCCGACACGGGCGAACAGTTTTTGCACGCGGGCTTTTTAAGCCATAATTTACCCGTAATAGAAATGCTGAAATGAAAATATCAAAGGATTTAATCAACAACGATGTTCCCGCCGAGGGACAGATAGAGGACAGCGACTGTGTTTCTTTTACGCTGAAAGAGGACGCTGACTTAAAAATTCTGTTTTTGGGCAATTCGATAACCCGTCACGGCAGAGCGGAAAGCTTGGGCTGGTACGGGGACTGGGGTATGGCGGCAAGCAGTAAACAGAACGACTACGTTCACCGCCTTGTAAGTATGCTCGAAGCGGAGGGCAGGCGCGCTTTTTGTTGCCTTGCGAATTTAAGCGAATGGGAGCGCTTGGGCGATATGTCTATGCTTGAAACGCGTTACGCCGCGGCGCGCGCCTTCAATGCGGATTTGATTATAGTAAGGCTCGGCGAAAATGCACAGCTTGACGCACGGCTTGAAGAATTTGTACCGAAGTATTCCAAAATGGTAAAGCACTTTGCCGCCGGCGGGGCGCGCGTGGTGCTTACCGATTTGTTTTGGGAATATTCCCCCTTTGACAGCTTTGTAAAAAGCTTTGCCGAAGAAAACGGCTATATGCTTGCGCAGCTGCACGATTTGGGTAGCAACGACAAAATGAAGGCAACGGGCAAATTCAGTCATGCGGGGGTTGCTTCCCACCCAAACGATAACGGCATGGCGGCAATCGCACAAAGAATTTTTTGCGCGTTAAAGCGTAACGGAGGCGTTTGACGGTGGACTGCTATCTGGCGATTGATATCGGGGCTTCGAGCGGGCGGCATATAGTCGGCCGGCTGAATGACGGGGAAATTGAAACCGAAGAGGTGTACCGCTTTAAAAACGGAGTGCAAAGCCGCAACGGCAGTCTTGTATGGGACGTTAACCGACTGTTTAAAGAGGTGGTAAACGGGCTTAAAGCGGCGCATATTATGGGGTATACGCCAAAATATATAGGCATAGACACCTGGGCTGTGGACTATGCGCTTTTGGACAAGGAGGATAAGCCGACAGGCGATATCTATGCCTACCGCGACAGCCGCACGGAAAGGGCGATTGACGGCGTACACTGCATAATATCCTTTGACGAGCTGTATAAAAGGACGGGAATACAGCGCCAGCCCTTCAATACAATATATCAGCTGTATGCGGATAAAATAAGCGGAAGGCTGGATAAGGCGGAAAGCTTTTTAATGCTGCCCGATTACTTAAATTTTCTTTTGACGGGCGTAAAAAAACAAGAATACACCAATGCCACAAGCACGGGGCTTGTAAACGCGCAAACACATAATTGGGACGGGCATATCCTTGATTTATTAGGGTATAACCGGAAATTATTCGGCGGACTGTCACACCCTCGAACGGTTGTCGGCGAGCTTAAAAAAGAGATACAAAAAGAAGTAGGCTATACCGCAACGGTAGTTTTGCCCGCCACGCACGATACGGCAAGCGCGGTCGAGGGCATACCCTTTACGGATAACAGTCCGTACATATCCAGCGGTACATGGTCGTTGCTCGGGATTAAGGTTCCCGCGGCGATAACGGACGAAAACAGCCGCAAGGCCAACTACTCGAACGAGGGCGGCATCGGCTATTACCGCTATCAAAAGAATATAATGGGAATGTGGGTTGTAAACCGTCTACGTGACGAGCTTTGTCCCGATAAGCCTTTCCCCGAAATTGTCAGAGAGGCGGAAAAAAGTAATTTTAATGAATATGCGGACGTAAACGACGGCGCATTTCTTGCGCCCGAAAGCATGAAGAAGGCATTCGACAATGCGCTTAAAGCAAAACCGCAGGGCATAGGCGACTATTTCAGATGCGCCTATTTAAGCCTTGCACACAGCTACAAAGCTGCGCTTGACGAATTAACGGCGAACACGGGCATAAGGTTCGATAAGCTTTATATAGTCGGCGGCGGCGCAAAAAACAGCTTTTTAAACCGCTTGACAGAGGAGATATGTAAGGTAAAGGTGATAGCGTTGCCGATAGAGGCAAGCGCGTTGGGCAATCTTAAGCAATTAATAAAAACAGGAGAAAAAAATGTATAACAGCGCAAGGCGGGAGTATGCGGTTTACGGCGTGGATACCGAGGCGGCTATAGCAAAGCTCAAGGATATATCCGTGTCAATTCATTGCTGGCAGGGCGACGACGTTGTCGGCTTTGACGGCGGCGGGGCGGCAAGCGGAGGAATACAGACCACGGGCAACTATGCGGGCAGAGCGAGAAATTTTGAAGAATTAAAAGCGGATATAAATAAAGCGTTTTCGCTTATGGGCGGAAAAAAGCGGTTGAACTTACATGCAAGCTATGCGGCAGGCGCGGACGTCGACCGCGACAAATACGAACCGAAGCACTTTGCCGAATGGGTTAAATTTGCAAAGGCAATCGGGTTGCAGGGCATAGACTTTAATCCGACGATGTTCTCTCATAAAAACGTTAAGGACGGTTTAACGCTTTCCTCACCCGACGAAAATATCCGTAAATTCTGGATAAGCCACTGCATTGCTTGCTTGCGTATCGCGGAGTATTTTGCCAACGAGTTCAACAATCCGTGCACCTTCAATATCTGGATACCGGACGGCTTTAAGGACTTGCCCGCGGACAGATTAACGCCCAGACTGCGCTTAAAGGACAGTCTTGACAAAATTCTTGCGTGCGGTTATGACAGACGCAAGGTAATTGTCGCGGTGGAAAGCAAGGTGTTCGGCATAGGCGTTGAAAGCTACACCGTGGGCAGTAACGAGTTCTATCAGAACTATGCGGCAAAAAACAATATCTGCTGTCTGTTGGATAACGGACACTATCACCCGCTGGAATACGTTTCCGACAAAATACCCGCGCTGTTGGCGTTTTACGATACGCTTGCACTGCACGTTACGCGCGGCGTCCGCTGGGACAGCGACCACGTTGTGCTGTTGGAGGACGAGCTTAAAGAGATAGCAAAGGAAATCGTCCGCAACAACGCAACCGACAAGGTGAAAATTGCCCTCGATTATTTCGATGCGAGCATAAACCGTCTATCCGCATGGGTGACGGGGCAAAGAGCAATGCAAAAGGCGCTTTTATATGCCTTGCTTATAAACCATTCCGAGCTTAAAGAATTGCAGGATAAGGCGGACTTTACCGCGCTTATGGTCAAGCAGGAGGAATATAAAACTCTGCCCTTCGGCGCGGTATGGAAGGAGTATTTAAAGCGCGAAAGCCTTACCGAAGAATATCTGACCGAAATCAGAGAATACGAAAACAAGATATTAAAGGAGAGAGTATAATGGGCTTTATGGACGATATAAAGGGAGTATTGAGGGATACGGAAGACGGTTTAAAGAAGGCGGGCAAGGACTTGCAGAGGGCGCTTAAGGACATAAAGAGCGCGCCGTTCGTTAAAGAAATGTGCAAGACCACTGCAAATATGTACCGTCTGGGCTGGGACGAGCGCAACGGCGGTAATATCAGCTATCTGTTAAACGAAAACGAAGTGGCTGAGTATCTTGATTTGAATAAGGTGCTACGCACCATGCCGCTTGCGGGCGTGAATGCGGTGGACTTCAACGTAACGCCATTAATCGGTAAAATATTCATCGTAACGGGTACGGGCAAGTACTTCAAAAACGTAGAGGACGACCCCGAAGCAAACCTCGGCATTGTCCGCATATCTAAAAACGGCGCAGAGCTTTTATGGGGCTATAAGGACGGCGGCAGAACGACAAGCGAGTTGCCCGCACATCTTATGTGCCATATGGCGCGGCTTAAAATCGACCCCGAAAACAGAGTGGTAATGCACTCGCATCCAACGCATACGCTTGCAATGAATTATGTGCACGAGCTGGACGAAAGGAAGCTGACGCACACGCTTTGGGAGATGTGTACGGAGTGCATAGCGGTATTCCCCGATGGCGTCGGCATTTTGCCGTGGATGCTTTGCGGCACCGACAGCATAGGCGTTGCCACGGCGAAGAAAATGGAGGAGTTCCGTCTTGTAATCTGGGCAATGCACGGTATTTACGGCGCAGGCAAGACTATGGACGAGGCCTTCGGTTTAATCGAAACTGTGGAAAAGGCGGCGCAGATTTATATGCTTACCGCGCACCTCCCCCGCATAAACAGCATTAAGGACGAGCAAATGCAGGAGCTTGCAGAGCTGTTTAAGTGCAATTACCGCAAGGACTTTTTAAATTTGAAATAACGTGACAATAAAAAAGGACAGCGTATAAAGCGCAATTCCCATAGGGAATTAAAAACTAAATTTTTAAGAGTTGTGCTTTCAAGCGATGAGAAAAACACTCTCGGACAAATCTCCGAGAGTGTTTTTCTATACATAATTATGCCGACAAAGTAAGCTAAATTGAAATTTATCTTGATTGTCTATTTTTGTAGCTGATAGTTATATGTCCTATTCCAAAAATTATAGAAAAGATTATAAGCGGAATAGATAAAAGCATAATTCCACTGAATAGGAATAGTAGTGTGGGCACTATGGAAAGCCACAGCATTATTGTAGCACTCTGCCCGTTGCGGAATATTATCCAACCTAATATGTACAAAGCAAGCAACGTTCCGTTTACAATCAAATACGCTATTAAACCACTATCAAACCAAAAATTGAAATAGGTGTACGGAACGTTAAAAACCATAAACAACATACAACCGTAACGCCCGATTTGCTCTAACGCAATGATTGCTTTATTGTTATATCTGTTTGCAAAAGAACCTTTGTCAACTATTGCGATGATTAAATTCGGTATTAAGATAATTGCAACCGCAATCAGTCCGTAGTAATTAAACCAACTCATATTGCCACTAAATTACTGTTTATCGTACAATCATTATATCACGAAAAATAGAAGAGCGCAACCGATTGAATTTTGCGTGCTATATAAAACATATCTATATCTCACTAGGCTACGAGTAGCCAAGTTCGTCCACGCTTAAAATACAATAGAAAAGGTATGGCTTTATGCCATACCTTTTCTATTGCCTGCGGCTTGCCTAAAATTCCCTATGGGAATTACTGTAAACCGCTTGTCCTTTTTTTGGTGCTGACAACAGGACTTGAACCTGCACCCTTGCGGACGGGATTCTAAGTCCCGCGCGTCTGCCAATTCCGCCATGTCAGCACGTTATTATGCATTTACCGGTTTATTTTAGTTTAATTTATGCAAATTGTCAACTTTTACTGCGGTTGCACGGGTCAAATTCGTATACAAATCGGAAAATTAATGTTAGAATATAGACAAAGAAGTCAAAAATGATTAGTAAGGGCAAACGCTTTTTTGTCTTTTGACGTAAAGGCGGAGCGTATCGTATGATTACGGAAAACAATACCATCAAAACCGAATTTTCCGACTTTAAAAGGGTGCAGAAGGCTTTATTTCAAAAGCTTTTTGTGTGCTCGGTTGTTGCGCTTATCGTCGGCGCAATCGGCGTGCTTGCCTATATAATTCTGGCAACGGTGTGGGAAACGCTTTACGAGTACACGCCCGCGTGGTGCGATGCGTTGCTTGTGTTTGCGGTGCCGCTTGGTATAGGCATTGTGTTTACGCTCAGTTTTCGTTCCACCTTTAAACAAGCGGAAAAGCTTGCTGGCTCTGTAAACGAATACGAGTTTTATTCCGACTGCGTTATTATACGCGAAATAAACAACGGTAAAGAGGTTGCCGGCAGACGTACGGAATACAACAGAATTAAGACTACTCAAAAAGGGCAATATCTACTTATAAGATATTTAAACAATAATCAGGCCTTGCCGATAGATACGGCAACGCTTTCAGAAACGGAGATATACACAATAAAAAAGCTGTTGCGGCTTGACGTGCCCGAGGGCGCGGAAACAATACGGCTTGCCAACGCAGAGGATTTGCAAATAAGCGTTGATTTATCGCAGCCGCGCGCATAAAATATGAAGGAGAACCCGAATGCTTAAAATAATAACAGATTCGTCGGCAAATATTTCTCAGGAAGAGGCAAAAAAATTAAACCTAAAGGTTATTCCGCTTACGGTAATTTTCGGTAACGAGGAATTTCAGGACGGAATTAATCTCGACTGCGACGCCTTTTATCAGAAAATGGCTACCTCGAAGGATTTTCCGCATACCGCCCAGCTTACCGAGGAGCAGATAGACTGCGCCGTAAAGGAGGCTTTGGAGGAGGCTGACGAGGTGCTGATTATGCCGATAGCTTCAGTGCTTTCGGGCACATATGAACGCTGTAAGTCTGTTGCGGCGCGTTATGAGAATGTTTATGCATATGATACGCACTGCACAACGGTTATGCTTAAATTATTTATCCTCGAAGCGCTTAAAATAGCAGACAAGGGCGCAAAGGCCGTTATGGAAATGCTGGACGCGCTTCGTCCCAAGCTGAAAATTTACGCGGCTTTGGATACTCTCGAAAACCTTAAAAAGGGCGGCAGACTTTCGGGCGCGGCGGCGTTTATCGGAACAATGCTTAAAATCAAGCCCGTAATCACCTTTGCGGTGGACGGCAGAGTTGAGGTAATTTCCAAACAGTTCGGCATAAACAAGGGAATGAGCTATCTTGTGCAGACTATCGACAAGAATAAAATAGACTTTACAAAGCCCGTTTATCTTATTTATACGGGCGATGACAAAAACAGCGAAGCGCTTATATCGCGGCTGAATATTCCATATACCGAAAAGCTGAATATCTGCCCCGTTATCGGTACGCATATCGGCCGCGCGGCGGCTGGGATTGTTTTTGCGGAAAAGTAACAAAGGGCAATTAGCGGTTGCGGCGGCGGAATTTTTTATACAGCAGGTTTACTTTCGGGGGCAATATTGCTATAATACAAGAAAAAAGGAGCGGATTATATGGTTACGGTTGACTGGATAGCCATTGCCGTGCTGGCTGTTGCGCTTGGACTTGGCGCGTTGCTCGGGCTGGGGAAATGGCTCAAATTTTTCACAAGCGGCGTTTTCGGGGTTATAATTTCAATTATCATATGCTATTTTATCGGCGGCGGCATTTTACAGCTGCATTTTGTGCAGGAAATGCTTGCAAAATTCGCCGCGCTCTGGTCGGATAAGGGCGGCTTCGGATATTCGTTGCTGACAAAAATACATCTTGAAATAATTGTCTATTATGTGGTTTTGTTCATTGTGGTGCAGATTGCGCGGGTACTGCTTGTAAAGCTTATCCAAAAGGGTCTGGAATCGGACATAAAGCCCATAAAGGTTGTGAACAGACTGCTCGGCGCGGCGTTCGCGTTTGCAATGATATTCTTTATCGGCTTGCTTGTGCTTTGGATAGTCGCATGGGTAGGCGGGGATACCGCGGCCTCGTGGGAGGCGTATTTCAAGGACAGCGGCTTTGTCGGCGCGCTTTACCGCAACAACCCTATTTCCGGCATAGCCGATTATATTTCCAAGTACTTCCCGCAGAGCATGCAGGATTTTCTGCCTTCGGCGGCGCTTGCGGTAAACGGAATAATTTAAGCTTTAACGTATAAATTTTATATGCGGCGGGCAACTTTGCGTTGCCCGCCGCATATATTTATTAAATATATGGAACAGACCTTTTCAGACCTTAAAAAAAAGGACGTAATAAATTTAACAGACGGCAAAAACCTCGGCAGAGTGTGCGATATAACCTTTACCTTTCCGGAAAACAACGTCTGCGGCTTTACCGTGACGGGCTGTAAGGGCTTCCGCTTTTCCCGACAGGAAATGTTTATACCCGTTTCCGCAGTGACAAAAATAGGACAGGACGCGGTGCTTGTAAAGCTTGGTAAAGAGGGCAAGCCGGAGCCGCGCCTGCCGCGCGGAGAGGGGGCTTGTCCGCCGAATTTCTGCCCGCCCGACAGCTGTCCGCCGTGGAATGGCGGTAATCCGCCGCCGCGCCCGCCTCAGCCGAGAAGAAGCTACGATGAATACGAATAAAATAAATAAGCCCCGCGCATATTTTTTGCGCGGGGCTTTGTTTTAAAAAATATTCTCTAATTTCAGGCTGTAAGCATCGGGCAGATTTTTGGTTATTTCCTTTAAAACCTCTATCTTTCCCAAAGCCAGCTCATAATTGTTATAGGCAAGCAGTCCGCACGCCTCGTTAAGCCAGTAATCGATATACGAAATATCGTTGTGCGGTATTAAAATGTGCAGCTTTTCCTTTTTATCGTCCCAGATTGCTTTTACTGCAAGCGCATCGCTGCGGGTGGCGGTTTCGTCCTCGATTTTTGTATAAAGCGCGTTTAAAGCATCGTGAAATTCGTTGAACTGGTTATGCAGATACAGCTCGGTAAAAATAAACAGCCCTATGCACAACGCTATTGCCGTAAGGGTGTAGGCGATTGATTTTACCATTGACCGTTTACCTCAACCTGTAAAATTTTGTATTTTTCGCCGCGCTTCTGGAAGTATACGCGCCCCTCGCCGTTTACCGTCATAACCACAACCTCTTTAAGCTTTGCATTCTGCTCCGATAAAAACTGCTTTAATCTGTCTGTATTAAAGCCGCAGCGCGTGCAGTTCTGCTCGTCCGCCTTGCCGCGGTCTATAAGCGTCAGCGGCAGAGAGCTTGCGGCGTGCTCTTCCTTTTCCAAAGCGGAAAAAGAGCCGTTTGCCTCGTAAAGTCCGTAATATACGTCATCGAGGTTGAAGTACCCCGCAACGCGCATGCTCTCGATTAAATCGCTTACATCGAGGTTATTCTTTTTTAGCTGAAACTCGTCTATGCCGTCCTTGTTTATGACTACGGAGGGCTTGCCGCTTACCACCTTTTTAACAGGCTTAAACCACAGCTCCAACAGCCACACAATCTGGTGAAGAATGAAGATTGTTACTATTGCGATTATTCCGTAAAACAGAGGGATAGAGGTGTCCGCCATGGGTATGCAGGCAAGCTCGGCAATTACAAGGCTTATAACAAATTCAAAGGGCTGCATTTCGCCTATTTGGCTTTTACCCATAAGCCGCATAACGAGCAACAGCACAAAAAATATAATTGCAGTTCGTATAAAAATGAGTGCCATACAAACAGTATTGTCAAAAAAATTTTCAATATTCTTGCTAAAAACAGATATGTATGCTATAATTCGTATGATTTTATTATGACCTTTAAGGAAGTATTGAAGGGGCTTGAAGGGCTGTCCGTACGCGGCATGGATTTCGGCGTGGAACGCACGCGCGCACTGCTTGACGGACTTGGCTCGCCCGATAAAAAGCTTAAAATTATACACGTTGCGGGGACGAACGGAAAGGGCTCGGTTGCGGAATATCTTACGCGGATTTTGCTTTGCGCGGAAAAAACCGTTGGAACCTTTACCTCGCCCGCGGTTTATGATTATTTCGAGCAATACCGCATTAACGGCGAAAATATCAGCAGTGAGCTGTTTGCGGAGGCGTTCGGCGCGGCATTGTCTGTTGCCGATAGCTTGGCGGCGGACGGTGGCGCGCATGCGACCCGTTTCGAGGTTGAAACCGCGGGCGCGCTGTATGCGTTTGCGCTTGCGGGCTGTGCGTATGCGGTTGTGGAATGCGGCTTAGGCGGCTTATATGACTCAACCAACGCCATTGCGGGCAAAGCGGTTGCCGTGATTACCTCTGTGTCGTTGGAGCATACGGCTGTCCTCGGCGACAATATTTTAAGCATTTGCCGTCATAAGGCGGGCATTATAAAGGACTGCCCCGCCGTGGCAAGCGCATTGCAAACGGACGAAGCTACGGCATATATGCGGGGCAAAGGCGCGATTATTGCCGATAAGCCGCTTAAAATTATAAAAAGCTCTCCGCAAGGACAGACGTTTTTGTACGGCGGTTGTGAGTTTTTTACGCAAATGGCGGGTGTTGCCCAGCCCTATAATGCGGCAACGGCGATAGAGGCGGCGCGACTGCTTAAAATAAGCGACAACGCAATATATTCGGGGGTCAAAGCCGCAAAATTAGCGGGTAGGCTGGAATTATTGACGGCAAACGGCAATAATTATATTCTTGACGGCGCGCATAATCCCGCCAGCTTTGTTCCGCTTGCAGAGCTGTTGAAAAGCACAGGCGGTGCGGACGCGGTTGTTTACGGCAGTCTTTCCGATAAGGATATAGACGGGAATATTGCGGCGTTAAAGCCGTATGCGGGCAAGATATTTATTGTAACGCCAGACAGCCTGCGGGCAATGGACGCGGAAAAAATTTTTGCCGTGTGCGCAAAATATAAAATCCCCGCCGAGGTATGCAACAGTATTTCCGCGGCAATGGAAAGGGCGTGCGGCACGGTTGCGGTTTGCGGCACGTTCACAATTCTGAAAGAAGCAAAAAGATATATTAAAAATGATTGACGTTCGGAATTTTCAGGGGCGGCTTTATTTCGCCTCGTGAAGTTAAAGGAATAATTGTAAATGATAATCGGAAATAAAAGCTTTGATAACGGCACATATGTAATGGCGATAATAAATTTAACGCCCGACAGCTTCTGGAAGGAGAGCCGCAAGACGTGCGACAACGTTCTTTTTGCCGTTGAAAGAGCGGTGAAGGAGGGCGCGGCTGTCATAGACATAGGCGCGCAGTCATCGCGGCCGAATTATGTGGAGGTCAGCGCAGAGGAGGAAATTTCGCGCTTTGCAAAGCCGTTGGAGCTTGTAAAAAGGAATTTCGATATTCCGCTTTCGGTGGATACCTATTTTTCCAAAAGCGCGCGCGTCGCGCTTGAAATAGGCGCGGATATGATAAACGATATATGGGGGCTTACGAACGACGGCGATATGGCGGGGGTCATTGCGGAATACAACGCCGCAGTATGCATTATGCACAATGCGAAAGCGGCTTTATCGGGGGATATATGGGGCCCTGTATTAAATTTTTTGGAAAACAGCATAAAAACGGCAACTCAAAAGGGCATAGACAAAAACAAAATCTGCATTGACGGCGGCATCGGCTTTGCAAAGTCTAAGGAACAGAATTGGGAGCTTCTGAACGGCTATGAAAGGCTTTTGCCCCTCGGATATCCCTTACTTTTAGGGACAAGCCGTAAATCGATGTTCGGCGGACTGCCCGAAGAACGGCTTCCTCAAACACTTGAAAGCACCCGCCTTGCCGTAAGAAAAAACGTGCTGTTTGTGCGCGTGCACGACGTAAAGGAAAACGTGGCGGCGATAAAGGAAGAATACGATAAAATTAACGGGTGAGCAATGGACAAGATTTTAATCCGCGGGTTAGAGGTTTGCGCCCGCCACGGCGTTCACGATTATGAAAAAACCAAGCCGCAGAGGTTTGTATTCGACGCAGATTTATCTGTGGACTTTTACGGCGCGGCAAAAACGGACGATTTGGAGTGCACCGTAAATTATTCCGCAGTGTGCAAGCTTATTGCGGACATAACAAATGATAATACCTTTAACCTTATAGAAAGGCTTGCCTATGAGTGCGCGTTTTCCGTTATGGAAAATTTTGCGGCCGTGAGGGGTGTAAGCCTTACCGTGTGCAAGCCCGAAGCGCCGATAAAGCATAAATTCGGCACGGTCGGAGTAACGGCGGAGCTTACGCGCGAAAAGGCTTATCTTTCGCTCGGTTCAAGCATGGGCGATAAAAAGGCGTATCTCGATAAGGCGGTAAAGCTGCTTGACGCAACGCGCGGCATAAGTGTTGAAAAGGTTTCCTCCTATATTTCTACTAAGCCGTACGGCGGAGTTGCGGAAAACGAGTTTTTGAACTGCGCGGTAAAGGCGGAGGTTTTTCTTTCCCCCGAACAGCTGCTTGACGAGGTAAACCGTATCGAGGCGGAGTGCGGCAGAACAAGGCAAAAGCGTTGGGGCGACAGAACGCTGGATATAGATATAATTTTTTACGGCGGCAGAATAATAAACGGGGAAAGGCTTGTAATTCCGCACCCCGAATATCATAAGCGTGACTTTGTTTTAAAGCCGCTTGCGGAAATCGCGCCCGATTTTGTTTGTCCCGTTCAAAAAAAGCGTATTCGCGAATTATCAAATTAATTTATGTGCAAGTTGCACAAAATTTTTTAAAAAATATATACAAAAATCAATTAATATGTTACAATCATTAACGGCAGAAATTGTTTTTGTGAGAAAAAACATTTCATTTAACGCACGCTCTTAAAGTGTTCGAAGCTTTAAATTGCGTCCGTTGGGAGTATATATTTTGGAAAAAATCGGTATTATTGATTTAGGCTCGAATTCCGCAAGACTTGTAATCGTCAATCTGTTTACCGACGGCCATTTTATGGTTATCGACGAGCTGAAGGAAAGCGTCCGCCTCGGGCAGGATATGGAGCGCGACGGCTTTTTAAAGCCCGCCCGCGTTGCCGAAACTATCAAAACGCTTAAAATGTTCCGTAAGCTGTGCGACGCAAGCGGAGTTACGCGCATTATCGCTGTTGCGACCGAGGCCGTCCGCCGCGCCAAAAACCAGCGTAGCTTTCTTGACGAAATTCAGTCAAGCTGCGGCATAAAGATACGCGTTTTGTCTGCAGAGGAAGAGGCAGTCTTTGTTTACCGCGGTGTTATCAACACAATGGACGTGCCTAAGGGGATAGTGCTTGAAATAGGCGGCGGCTCCACTAAAATAGTTTATTACAACCGCAGAAATATGCTTAACTACGTCACCCTGCCCTTCGGCGCGGTTACCTTGACGGGACTTTTTTCCGGCGACGGCTTAAAGCCCGAGCAGCAGGCGGAAAAGATAGAGGAATTTTTTACCGAGCAGTTAAAGCAGGTGGAATGGCTTAAGGACGTTGACCCCGATGTGCAGATGATGGGCGTTGGCGGCTCGTTCCGCAATCTTTTCAAAATAAGCAAAATGGTGCACAAGTACCCTCTTGACAGCGTTCATAACTACAAAATGCAGGTTGAGGACTTTTTGCCCGTTTATGATATGATTAAGGTGCTGGACCTTGATAAAAAGAAGAAAATAAAGGGACTTTCGGCAGAGCGCGCGGATATTCTGCCCGCGGCGCTTGCGGTTATAAAATCGTTTATAAGCTACCTCGGGGTGGAAAGCTTCACCTTCTCGGGCGCGGGCCTGCGCGAGGGCATAATGTTCAATCAGGCGCTGCCTATGACCGTTGAAAAGCCGGTTGCTGACGTTTTGAATTATTCGCTGACAACGCTTGTAAAGTATTACGACTGCGACGAAAAGCATGTGGAGCACGTCGTCAATTTAAGCATTCAGCTCTTCAAGCAGCTGCGCGTGCTTCATAAATTCCCCAGACAGTATTTAAGAATTTTAAAGGTTGCCGCAATGCTTCACGACTGCGGCGAGCGCATTAAATATTACAACCATCAGCGGCACAGCTGGTATATGATACTTAATTCCACTCTGTACGGCGTAACCCACCGCGATATAGTGCTTGCCGCGTTTACGGCGTGCTGTCATAAAAAGGAAGATATAAATATGGCGGACTGGGCGCGGTATAAGGATATAGTTTCCGAGGACGATTTGGAGGTTGTTAAAAAGCTCGGCGTTATGCTCAGAATTGCGGAGAGCCTTGACAGAGCGCATGCGGGCAGTATCAAGAGCATAAACTGCGATATTTTGGGCGATTCCGTTATAATGAAAACCGAGGTGGACGGCGACGCAACGCTGGAAATACGCAACGCTATGACAGCTTCGACCGAGTTCCGCAAGTCCTTCCATAAAAATCTCGAAATTTTATAAAAAATTTGCGTCCTCGGTTACTGATTGACCGGGGACGTGTTTGGAATATGAAAAAAATTTGTTAACAGAGGTAGAAAATTGAATTGTCAATATTGCGGAAAGGAAATTGCGGACGGCGCGGTTTTCTGTAAGTATTGCGGCAAAAGGACGGACGGGCTTAAAACCTGTCCCGTTTGCAAAAAGGACGTTGACTTCGACAGTATGTTTTGTTCCTTTTGCGGTGCGAATTTAGCTTCTTTTTCGGCTGTGTCCGAGGTTGCTGCAAGCGCGGACGTAAAAGAAAGCGCAGTCCATAACCAAGCCGCGCCCGCGGCGGCAACGGCAGGCGCAACCGCGGCGGCGGGCGTTGGCGGCAAAACGGCGTTTAGTCTGACGCGGGTTTTAAATATTGCGGCGGTGGCTTGTTCCGCATTGGTTGCGCTTTTTGCGCTGATTTTTATCTTTTTTGCGGGATATAAAAGCATTGCAGAGCTTAGCGGACAAAAGGTTACCTCAACCTCGGATATTTTTTACTTTTTCGGCAAAGCGTATAAAGACCGTGCGGAGATAATTAAATTGTCGCAGCCTTCAAACTATTATAAAGCGGCTACTTTTTTGCCTTGCATTTTCGGTACGGTTATTTCGGCGGCGTCTTTAATTTCCGTGTGCGCGCTGGTTGTGCTTTCAACTGTGTACAACGTGCGGTACGCTATGGGCAAGAGTAAAAAAAGCGGAGAAGCTTTTGCGATTGCGGCTTTTGCGGTTTTTGTTTTCTGCTCGGCGGCGCTTTTAGCTATGGTAAACTCAACTGCGGAGTATTCTTCCGGCTATCAGTCCCAAACAATATATTATGAGCTTAGCTCTGCAACCGTTGCAGGCATAGTGTTAGGCTGTGTTTTTACGTTTATATGGCTTTGCTGTAAAATAGCCGTTTGCGGAAAACAATTCTTCCAAACGGCAAATATCGTAAAATGCTGTCTTGCTTTGGCGGGAACGGTGTTCACGGTTGTGGCGATTAGTTTGCTTACGTTGCCCGCTATAACTATAGACAGTAGCGAGGCTGGTATTACCGATGTAAAATGCGGTGTGCTGCAGTTGCTTAATTCGTTGGGACTGTTCAGCTTTAAAGGTGTGGGCAACGAGCTTGCGGCAAAGACGTGGATTGTGTTCGGCTTGGGTATATTTGCCTTCTTTGCTACAATAGCCGCAATAATAAGCGGGGGCGAGTTCATAATAAAGGCAATAAACAACATATCCGGCAACGGTAAAAAATCGTTGCTCGGCGCAAGTATACGCACTGCGGTATTCGTGCTGGTTGCAATGGTGTTCGTTATTGTCTGCGGCGAAATGTTTTTGGACATAGCGTGGGAAATAGGCGATTCGCAAAATGACAGCGTATTATATTACGGGGTGCCCATTGCCGCGTTTGTGCTGTCAGTTGTGGCTATGGCAATTACGATTGCTTTTAAAATTTACAGCGATAAAAGCGCCGTGCGGACTGCCGCGGCTGAGGCAAGCATTGCGGAAGGCGCGGAAAATACTCAGCTTTAAAAAACAGATTATATGGAATACGTTCTTGCAAGCGCGTCCCCGCGCAGAAAAGAGTTGCTGGCACAAATTTTAAGCAAATTTGAAGTAATTCCTTCTGACGCGGACGAAAAAGTGAATATTTCCCTTTTCCCCGAGCAAATGGCATGCGCGCTGGCGGAAAGCAAATGCGACGCGGTTTTTGCGCTTAATCCTAACAAAACGGTTATCGGGTGCGATACAATCGTTGTTTTCGGCAACGAAATTTTAGGCAAGCCGAGGGATAAGGCGGACGCAGTAAAAACCCTTAAAATGCTGTCGGGCAAAACTCATTACGTCATAACGGGCGTGTGCGTGCGCAACAGATTTAAAAAGGCCGTTGATTTTGACAGAACCGAGGTAAAGTTCAACATACTTACGGACGAATTTATTGAAAGCTACGTCAACGGCGGGTCGCCTATGGACAAGGCGGGTAGCTACGGCATTCAGGACGGAGGTATCGTAAAGGAGTACTTCGGTAGCTACACAAACGTAGTCGGTCTGCCCGTGATGCTTGCAAAAAAACTGATTGAAGAGGTAATTTCCGACTTATGAAAAAGATTGCTATAGATTTCGGCTCCGGCGTGACAAAAATTTATATGTCGGGCTGCGGCGTTGTGCTTATGGAATCGACCTGCATCGCCGTGGAGGAGTATGTCGAGCGCGGAGAAAAAAGGATAGGCGTTAAGGCGTGCGGCGACAAGGCGCGCGCGCTGAGCGGCAGAGCGGCGGTGAATACCCGCATAATCAACCCCGTAGCCGAGGGCGACATCGTCAATGAAGAGCTTGCCGCCGCGCTGTTGGAATACTTCCTCGAAAAAATAGAAATTCCTTATAAAAAAGCAAAGCGCACGGAAGCGATTTTCATTCTTCCGTGCGGAGTAAAGCGCGAGGTGCGCAAAAAATATGTGAATTTGGCGGAAAGCTGCGGGCTGGGCTCGGTCTGCTATACGCAAACGCCATTCGCCGCGGTTTTGGGGCACAATGTGGAAATAGGCGAAAGCACGCCCGTATTTTCAATTGATATAGGTCACGCAATAACCAACATTGCCGCATTTTCGCAAGACGGAATAATTTCGGGGCTGAGCGTTAACCTCGGCGGCGGTAATATAGACGTGCATTTGATTGACGAGCTTGCCGAAACCCGCAATATAAAAATAGGCGGACAGACGGCGGAGCGGCTTAAAAACACCGTTGGCAGTCTTTTGGACGATGACAATAAAATGACAGAGGTGGACGGCAGAGAGCTTTCAAGCGGGGCGCCCGCGTCCGTTACGGTGTATTCGGGACAGATTTACGAGGTTATAACAACCTATATCGATAAAATTCTGGAATACGCAGTGCTTGTAATATCCAAGCTGCCCGCAGAGGTCGCGTCCAGCATAATGCACGGCGGAGTTTATCTTTCCGGCGGGCTTATGAAAATGGACGGGCTTGCCGACTATATAGGCGCAAAGCTGAAAATTCCCGTAAACCTTACGGAAGAGCCTCAGCTTGCGGCGGTTATCGGCGGCGGAACCATACTTGCAAGCGATGCTCTTTTGGACAAGCTTGCAACCGTTGACGATTGAATTTAATATTGAATAGCGGGGGGCGGTTTTTGCAATTGCAAAAACCGCCCCCCGCCCCGTTTTAAATTATTTTTAATCTAACTGTCAGTTATTTTAATGTTTCTTAATATGTAATTTGATATTGTTTAATTATGGATAACAAGATAAAATCATGTAAAAATTGTAAAAGCTTTCTGTATCATTATGTAAAAACTGACAGAGGATTTATACAAACGGTCTACGGACATTGTGCAAATACTAACCTGAACGTTTATAAAAACAGAAGCTGCAAAGTTTGTAACCTTTGGCAAGAAAAAATTAGTGAAGAGGTAGAAAACGATAATTTAAAGAAATCTTTAAATACTGTTATAAATGAGTTGAAAAATATAGTAAAGACAATTAAAGAATAAGCTTTTTTGTTGATTATTTTAAGGAATTTTTGTATAATTAAAGAAAAAAATCAAGGCAAATATATGGGCAAAAAGTCAAATATAAGAAACTTCTGCATAATCGCGCATATCGACCACGGCAAATCTACCCTTGCCGACAGACTTATGGAGCGCACGGGGCAGGTATCGGAAAGGGATATGGAGGCGCAGCTGCTGGACTCTATGGATATAGAGCGCGAGCGCGGCATTACAATCAAGCTTACCCCCGTAAGAATGTTTTATAAGGCGAAGAACGGCGAGGAGTACGAGTTCAATCTGATAGACACGCCGGGGCACGTTGATTTTACCTACGAGGTTTCGCGCTCGCTTGCCGCGTGCGAGGGCGCTATTCTGATAGTCGACGCCTCGCAGGGGGTAGAGGCGCAGACGCTTGCAAACGTTTATCTTGCCCTTGAAAACAACCTCGAAATTCTGCCCGTAATCAATAAAATCGACCTGCCGTCCGCACGTCCCGATGAGGTTAAGACGGAGATAGAGGAGGTTATCGGGCTTGACGCATCCTCCGCGCCCCTTGTTTCCGCAAAAGAGGGTATCGGCATAGACGATGTTTTAGAGGCGATTGTAACAGCCTTTCCCGCGCCAGACGGCGATGTAAACGCACCCTTAAAGGCGCTGATTTTCGACAGCTATTACGACAATTACAAGGGCGTTATTCTGTTTGTGCGCATAAAGGAAGGCAGTGTACGCGCGGGCGATAAAATAAAAACCTTCCGCTCGGAAAAGCTGTATGAGGTTGTGGAAACGGGGGTATTCAGTCCGAATTTACAGCCCAAAAACGGACTTTTTGCGGGCGAGGTCGGGTACATTGCCGCCTCAATCAAGTCTATACAGGACGTTGCCGTAGGCGATACCGTTATGAATGCGGACAACCCTGCGCCCGAGCCGTTGCCCGGATATAAAAAGGTGCAAAGCGTGGTCTTTTGCGGAATTTACCCGCTTGACGGCAGTAAATTCAACGACTTAAAGGACGCAATTTTAAAATTACAGCTTAACGACGCGTCGCTGATTTTCGAACCCGACAGCTCGGTTGCGCTGGGCTTCGGCTTCCGTTGCGGTTTTTTGGGGCTTTTGCATATGGAAATTATGCAGGAGCGCATAGAGAGGGAGTTCGGTCTTGAAATTATAACTACCGCGCCCTCGGTAAGCTATAAGGTGATTAAGACGGACGGCGAGGAGATTTTTGTGGATAACCCCTCGCATTTGCCGCCCGTATCGGAAATAGAGCACATGGAAGAGCCGATTGTCAAGGCGGATATTTATTCCCCGCCCGATTATCTGGGGCAGATTATGGATTTGTGCCGCGAAAAACGCGGGGTTTTTCTGGGTATGACTTATCTTGACAAAAGCAGAGTTCAGCTTGAATACAATTTGCCGCTTAACGAAATTATTTTCGACTTTTTCGACCAGATAAAATCGCGCACGCGCGGCTATGCAAGCTTCGATTACGAGCTTATCGGCTACGAGCGCAGTAAGCTTGTCAAGCTTGACATTATGCTTAACGGCGAGGTATGCGATGCGCTTTCAATGATTGTGCACGAGGATTCCGCATATACCCGCGGCAGAACGCTTTGCGAAAATTTGAAGGAAGCAATTCCCCGCCAGCTGTTCGAGGTGCCCGTGCAGGCGGCAATCGGCGGCAAAATTATCGCGCGGGAAACGGTTAAGGCAGTCAGAAAGGACGTTTTGGCAAAGTGCTACGGCGGCGATATTACGCGTAAGAAAAAGCTTCTGGAAAAGCAGAAGGAGGGCAAAAAACGTATGCGCAGCATAGGCAGCGTTGAAGTGCCGTCCGAGGTGTTTATGCAGATTTTAAAGACCAACAAGGATTAAGCTAAGCCTTATATAAACAGCGCAATACTGCGTCAGGTTTACGTTTTTTTTGCTCGTGTACAACTAAGTACACGTCGCTTCAAAAAGCCGCACTTGTTTCTCTAAGGCTTGGATATACGTTGTGTTTGCATATCTGCGTTGTTGGTTTTAACGCGTTTTGCGTGGGTATAACTGCATTGACCCGCATATATGCGCCGTTTAAATATAAATATGCAATATAATTTTTTTGAAAGAGTATACGAGGCAGTTAAAAAAGTGCCCGCGGGTAAGGTGTCAACCTACGGCGATATAGCCCGCGCAATCGGCGCGCCGCGCTGTGCAAGACAGGTCGGCTGGGCGTTGCACTGCAACCCTCAGCAAGGCGTTATACCGTGTCACAGAGTAATTTTTTCAAGCGGAAGCGTCTGCACGGGCTTTGCGTTCGGCGGGCCCGAGGTGCAGAAGGCTTTGCTGGAGGCCGAGGGAGTAGAGGTTTCCGACGATTTTAAAATAGATTTAAAAAAATACCGCTGGGAGGGCGATTGAGTTGGCGGGAATTTACGTTCATATACCCTTTTGCAAATCAAAATGCACCTACTGCGATTTTGTATCCTATCCCGATAAGCTTTGCTTTGCGGAAAGCTACATGGCCTGCGTTTACCGCGAGATGGCAATGCGCGCGCCCGAGCTTGAAGGTATGACCTTTGACACCCTGTACATAGGCGGAGGCACACCCTCGGTTATTGACGAAAAGTATATCGCAATGCTTGTTGCGGCGGCAAAAAAACATTTCAAGCTTGCGGAAAATGCGGAAATTACCATTGAAATGAACCCCGGTACAATAAGCGCGGGTAAAATTTCGCTGTACGAAAAATGCGGAATTAACCGCTTTTCGGTCGGCTTGCAGTCGGCAATAGACAGCCAGCTTGAAAATATAGGCAGAATTCACAATTTAAAGGACTATCTTGCTTGTGCAAAGCTGTTGAAGGGCAAAAATTTCAGCGCGGATATAATGATAGGTCTTAAAAACCAGAGCATTGCAGACATCAAATACAGCATAGAGGTTGCGGCAAGCTCGGGCGCAAGCCATATTTCTATGTACGCCCTTTCACCCGAGGACGGCACGCCGATTTATACAGACTATCTTAACGGCGAACTGCCCGATGGCGATACTGTTGCGGAAATGTACACCGCGGGCGTAAAAAAGCTTTGCGCGCTCGGGTTTGAAAGGTACGAGGTTTCCAACTTCTGCAAAAAGGGAAAGCAAAGCAGACACAATTTAAATTACTGGAAGCGCGGCAATTATATAGGCTTCGGCGTTGCCGCCTCGTCATGCGTGAACAACGTAAGAATGACTAACACCTTCGATTTGGACGAGTATTTCAAATGCATACTTTCAAATCATTTTGCCGTTGTCAACAGCGAGGAGGTTGATAAGGACGGGCAGGAGGAAGAGTATATTATGCTTTCACTGCGCACCTCTGCGGGCATCGATTTGGCGGAATTTACTTCCTTGTTCGGCTGTGATTTTACAAAAAAATATGCCGAGGCATTGCAAAAGACCCGCGGATATATTGAGGTTGCGAACGGTTTTGTTAAAATTAAGGACGAATTTCTGTTTGTCCAGAATAGTATAATCGTAGAATATCTTCGCTTGCGGGGTTGAAATGAAGCTTGCTTACAGAAAGGCGAAAATTGAAGATTTAAATGAAGCTATGCGCATTTATGCAGACGCGCAGTCGTTTATGGAGGCGAACGGCAACCCGCAGTGGCCGAAGGGCTTCCCCGACGAGAATGACGTTAAATGCGGCATAGTAGGGGGTGTATTGTACGTTGTCACTGCTTTAAACGGAGAAATTGCGGCGGTTTTTTCGGCTGTGGGGTACGACAGAGATTACGACGATATTGACGGCGGCTGGCTTTCCGACGGAAAATATCTTGCCGTGCACCGCGTTGCGTCGGCGGAAAAATACCGCGGCTGCGGCGCGGCAAAGTTTATTTTAAATTCCGCCGCGGTCGAAATCGCAAGGGCGAGAAGGTGCAAAAGTATCCGTATGGATACGCATATTATGAATTTACCTATGCGCTCGCTGTTGACCTCTCAGGGGTTTACCGAATGCGGAACGATAACGCTTATACGCGACTGCTCGACAAGAATAGCTTACGAAAGACTTTTGTAAAATAACGGACGGCTTTAAGCCGTCCGTTATTTTATTGCTTATTCAGCCCTGAATGTCCTTGGTTGCAATAACCTTACCATACTCGCCGTCTATAAGATAAGCGGTAACGTGTCTTGACTTGTCGCATACCCCTACATAGTAATAACAGCCCTCGTCGTACAGCAGTCTTACATAAATCTCACCCAGAAAAAGTCTGTTTTCGGTAAGCCCCTCAAACAGCTCGCGGTCGTGCTCTATCACGCATTTAACGGCCTCGTCACAGCTCATTACCCCGTCATATCTGACGGATAATGCGGAAAATGTCTTGCTTTCACCTCCGTAGGTGAGCGTAACTTCTGCGCTGTCGGATTTAAGCGGCTTTGCGGAACAGCTTAAATAATAACGCCTTTCCACTGCCTGCCAGTTCATTTCGCCGTTGAAGCCCTCTATGCTGACTTCAACGCCGTCATAGCTTTTGGGAAGGGATACAAAAATTTCGGTAATATCGCAAAGCTCGCCCTTAATTCCATCGGCGGCGTACGGCTGCTCCTTTTGCGAGCAGACTATTTTTACGCTTACACCGTCGTCCTCGTACAAAAATATGTCGGAGCGCCTTTCCGAAATATAGTCGAGGTAGTTGACCCTTTTAAAGCACCCCGAAAGCGCGGCAACGGCGGTAATAACACAAATACAAAAGCACATTACGGCAAAAAACTTTTTTCTCATATTACAAATATATTAAATTCGCGCCATTATATGAATATAAAATCAATTTCAAACAGTTGCATTTTTGTCGCCGCTGTGATAGAATAATAAAAATTTACAAAAGAGTGTCGTTCGGTTTGAAGGAAGTAGTTTTAAAGACCGCATTAAAAACTCTGCTTGCGGTTATAATAGCGCTTGTTCTCGCTTTCGGAATTGCAAGTCTTGCATTCCCCGGCGGAATGGCAAACATCTGCGAAAATACGGGTAACTATTCCATGGCGGCCGGCTATTCCTCGCTTGCTTACAAATATTCCGGCAAGGTAGAGGATTTGGCGCGCTGTGCCGAGGACAGTATTTTTGCGAAAAAGGATAAAAACATAGTTAAGTACTGTAACGAGCTTTTACAGCACAAGGACTTTGACAGGCTTTGCGAGGAAAAGAGCGGCAACGTCATTGTCAACGGCGTTCAGCTTAAGCTCGATTACAGACAGTATATAACCGATAACCGCGATGCGGCGCAAGGTCGCATAGACGGTAAAATATAATGGCTTTATAAAAATCTTTGGATACTTGCTTCCGGGATTTTTATTATATTTTTAAGGAAATAAACCTCAAAACTAAACAGGAGAAGGTTACTTATGAACAAAATTGTAAAGGAAGCTTTGACGTTTGACGATGTGTTGCTTATTCCCGCGGCTTCGGCAGTTTTGCCTGCAACGGTGGATTTGCGCACTACGCTTTGTAAGGGTATCGATTTAAATATCCCGTTTGTAAGCGCGGCTATGGATACCGTAACCGAAAGCAAGCTTGCAATAGCTATGGCGCGCGAGGGCGGCATAGGTATAATTCATAAAAATATGAGCATAGAAGAGCAGTCTATGCAGGTGGACAAGGTTAAGCGCAGCGAGCACGGCGTTATAACCGACCCCTTCCATTTATCGCCCGAGCAGCCCGTTTCCGCTGCGTGCGAGCTTATGGCAAAATATAAAATTAGCGGCGTGCCCATTACCCGCAACGGAAAGCTTGTGGGAATTTTAACCAACCGCGATTTAAGGTTCGAAACCAACTTTGCCCAGCCTATCGCAAACGTAATGACCAAGGACCACCTTGTCACCGCGCCCGAGGGCACCTCTTTGGAGGAGGCGCAGAAGCTTTTGGGCAAGCACAGAATAGAAAAACTGCCCATTGTAGATAAAAGCGGCAACCTTAAAGGGCTGATAACGATAAAGGATATCGAAAAATCCATACAGTATCCCAACAGCGCAAGGGATAAAAACGGCAGGCTGCTTGCGGGCGCGGCAATAGGCGCATCTGCAGACGTTTTGGAAAGGGTGGCAGAGCTTGTTAAATCGAAGGTCGACGTTGTAGTTATGGACTCTGCGCACGGTCATTCTCTCGGTATTATCAAGGCGGTTGAAAAGGTAAAGACCGCCTTCCCCGATTTACCCCTTGTTGCGGGCAACGTGGTTACGGCAGAAGCAACCCGCGATTTAATGAATGCGGGCGCGGACGTTGTAAAGGTCGGCGTTGGCCCCGGCTCTATCTGCACCACGCGCATTGTAGCCGGCATAGGTATGCCCCAGCTTACCGCGGTTTTGGACTGCGCGGAGCAGGCTGACAAAATGGGCAAGCGTATTATCGCCGACGGAGGTATCAAGTATTCGGGCGATATCGTCAAGGCGCTTGCGGCGGGCGGCAGCGCGGTTATGATAGGCTCGCTGTTTGCGGGTACGACCGAATCCCCCGGCGAGCTTGAAATTTATCAGGGCAGAAGCTTTAAATCCTACCGCGGAATGGGCTCGCTTCCCGCAATGGCAAAGGGCGGCAAGGAGCGGTATTTTCAGGCGGACGCGAAAAAATTCGTACCCGAGGGCGTCGAGGGCAGGGTGCCCTACCGCGGCGCGCTTGCGGACATTATATTCCAGCTGCTCGGCGGACTGCGCGCGGGCATGGGCTATACCGGCTGCGGCACAATAGAGGAGCTGAGGAAGAACGGACGCTTTGTCAAAATGACGGCGGCCTCGCTTGCGGAAAGCCACCCTCACGATATTTCCATAACCAAGGAAGCGCCCAACTATTCGCCTAAAAACTGACGACATTGCGGCTTGATTACAACTGAGGATTAATTTATGACACATCAGAAGGTTTTGATTCTGGACTTCGGCGGGCAGTATAACCAGCTTATCGCAAGGCGCGTGCGCGAGCAGGGCGTTTTTTGCGATTTGAAGTCGTCTGACATGACGTTAGAGGAAATTAAGGCTTACAACCCCATAGGCATAATTTTTACGGGCGGACCCAGCAGTGTTTACGCAGAGGGCAGTCCTTTAATAGACAAGGGCGTTTTCAGCCTCGGCGTGCCCGTTTTGGGGCTTTGCTACGGCTGTCAGCTAACGGCTCATCTTTTAGGCGGTACGGTAGGGCATACCGATACCTCCGAATACGGCAAGACGGAGGTTGTCTACGAAAAATCTCCGCTGACCAAGGATATTCCCGAGAAGGCGGTTTGCTGGATGAGCCATACCGACAGCGTTAAAGCTCTTCCCGCGGGCTTCAAAAAGCTTGCGCACACGGACAATTGTCCTTATGCGGCATTCGGCGACGAAGCGCGCAAAATATACGGCGTGCAGTTCCACCCAGAGGTTAACCATACGCAATACGGCACGCAGCTGTTGCATAACTTTTTGTACGAGGTATGCGGCGCGGCGGGCGACTGGACTATGAGCAACTTTGTTGCAAACCAGATTAAGGCGCTTAAAGAAAAGATAGGCGACAGAAAGGTTTTGTGCGCTATGTCCGGCGGCGTTGACAGCGCGGTTGCCGCAACGCTGATACATAAGGCGGTGGGCGATAATCTGACCTGCGTTTTCGTCGACCACGGACTTTTGAGAAAATACGAGGCGGACGAGGTTATGTCCGTATTTAAAGACGGCCTTAAAATGAACCTTATCAAGGTCGACGCGGGCGCGGTATTCCTTAAAAAGCTGAAGGGCAAAAGCGACCCCGAAAAAAAGCGCAAAATTATCGGAAAGCAGTTTATACGCACCTTCGAAAAGGAAGCGAAAAAAATCGGCAAGGTCGACTTTTTGGTGCAGGGCACCATTTATCCCGACGTTATCGAAAGCGGCAAGGACAAAAGCGCGGTTATAAAATCGCACCATAACGTGGGCGGACTTCCTTCGGTCGTCAACTTCGAGGAGATAATCGAGCCGTTGCGCGACTTGTTCAAGGACGAGGTAAGGAAGGTCGGCTTCGAGCTTGGCTTGCCCAAATCGGTAGTAATGCGCCAGCCCTTCCCCGGCCCCGGTCTTGCAATAAGAATTATGGGCGCGGTTACGGAAGAGAAGCTGGAAACCTTGCGCGACAGCGATTATATTCTGCGCGAGGAAATCGCAAAGGCGGGACTTGACGAGCAAATCTGGCAGTACTTCACCGTTATTACAAACAGCAAAACGGTAGGCGTGCAGGGCGACTTCCGCACCTATGAAAACGTTATAGCCATTCGCGCAGTTACATCGCTTGACGCAATGACGGCGGATTGGGCGCGCATACCCGACAGCGTGCTCGAAGCTATTTCAAACCGTATAGTTAACGAGGTTAAGCACGCAAACAGGATAGTTTACGATATAACAAGCAAGCCCCCCGCAACAATAGAGTGGGAGTAATTTAACAGTTATATATCCGCCCGCCGCGGCATAAAATGCCGCGGCGGGCTTCTTTTATTCAAAAGTATTGATTTTTTTTGACTGCTGTGCTAAACTAATATGTTGTAGGGATTTTTTATGACTGATTTAAAATCGCTTAAAAATTCAATAGACCCGCATAAGGAGCCGACAAAGCAGTTCTTCCTCGATTTGCTGGACGCCGACAAGCAGACGGAATACGAGCAGGCGCACGTTTCCGCCGTCATGCAGATGCTTAAAGCGTTGTATATAGGCAGGCTTAAAGCGAAAATTTTTGCCGCCAGAGCAGAAAAGGAGCAGCTTATTGCCGAGGGCGATTACACTGCGGAAAAATATAAGCGCGTGCTTGAAATCAATGCGGAAATATCCCGCCTTAAAGCAAAGACCGCGGAGTATAAGCCGTTTTTTGACGAGCCGTATTTTGCGCGCATGGATTTGACGGACGAGCAGGAGGGCTATAACAGCTATTATATAGGCAAGCGCGGCGACGAGGGACTTGAAATTGTCGACTGGCGCGCCCCGCTTGCACGCAAATATTATCAGAAGAGTCGTACCTCGTTTTCAATCAACGAATATAATTACAAGCTTATTTTACGCCGCGCGCTAAGGACGGGCAAGGGCAAAATTCTCGATATGAAAAACGAGTACCTCTCCTTGTCGGACTTCCTCACGAAGGAGGAAATAGGCGGCCGTGACGAAAGTCTTATTTTTGACCCATTTTTAAAGGAGATACTCCGCACCCGCAAGGAAAAGCAGGAAATTTGCGACATTATCGAAACCATTCAGGAAAAGCAGTTCGAAATAATTACTCTGCCCGAGGGTGACGAGTTTGTTTTGCAAGGCGTTGCGGGCAGCGGCAAAACAATGATTTTGCTGCACAGGCTTTCGTATATAATGTACAATAACGAAAGCGTGCGCCCCTCCGATGTGCTTGTAATTACGCCGTCAAATTCCTTCAATGCGTTTATAGACGAGCTTTCCGCCGTGCTGGAGCTGGAAAAGGTGCGCACAAGCACGCTTAACGATTATTTTCTCAATCTGCTTAAAAGTACGGACGCGGATATTTCCGCAAAGGTGGACTTTAACGCGCCCGTTCCCGAGGAATATCTTAAATATATCTACTCCTCCGCGTTTTCAAGGGACGTGGAGCGGAAGCTTTCCAAAATATTCGATGGCATTTACGGGCTTTTTGCCTCCGATGATTGCCGCGATGCGGTAAACGAGCTTAAAAACGCGTGCGCAATGCAGACTGCCGAATATGAAAAAATAAAAAATTCAAGTCTGAGAATACGCCGCTGTATTCTCGGTGAAATAAAGGAAAAGCCGGACGGCGGACTTTACTATACAAAGCAGTTCAGATACATGTTCAACTGCGTGCTTGATGTAAGCGAGTTCCTTTCGCTTGCTTTAAGCGATGACAGAATGAAGCAGTACGCTTATTTTTACCGCCAGCTGCTGTCCTTTTATAAATCGGTGCGGTATTTAAGGCGCTACTCGCACAAAATCTGCCTTGCGGCGGTCGAGGATTTGACGCAGTTAAAGACCTCGGTAGAAAAGGAAATCACCGATTTAAAGCGCTATAAAATGAAGGTCGGCGACAAGGAAGTGCTTACCTATTCCGACGGAATTGACAAGCGAGAACAGCTTATCGGCGAAATTGATACGGCAATATGCCGCGTTGAAGCAATTTCGGGCGCGTTTTTAAAGCTTTACGATTTTGCGGGCGTACTGCGCGGTGAAAGCTATCTTGTGGCAATAGGCAAGTGCGAGGGCACGCTGGATATTCTGCGGTTTTTCAATAAGGAAATCATTAAAAAGGCAAAAGCAAAATACGGCGTTTCCGCAAGGCCCATGGTCAGGTGCGACCCGTTCGCGCTCTGCCTTATTCTCACAAAGCTCGGCTTCAATCTGTCGCCTAAATTTTCGTTTATGTTTATCGACGAGGCGCAGGACATTTCCGCCGCAGAGTACGAGGTTTTAAAAACGGTAAACGACAGAGCCGTGTTCAATATTTTCGGGGATTTGAAGCAGAATATCACGCCCGTACGCGGAGTGACGGACTGGTCTGTGCTGGGCTATAAAATTTATAATTTAAATCTGAATTATCGCAACACCAACCAGATTGTGGAATACGTTTCGCAAAATCTGGGCATAGAAATGCGCGCAATCGGCTTTGACGGGTGCGGGGTTATAAGCATTCCCAAGCGCACGGTCACAAGCTGGCTTTCGGAAAAAAACGGGCTTAAGGCCGTGATATGCTCGGAGCAATGCCTTTTTGAGTATGCGCGCAAAAGCTATAATATCCTGCGGGAAACGGGCAAAATCTCCAAGACAAAAATCAACGTTATGACCGTTTACGAAAGTAAGGGGCTGGAATTTACCGCCGTTGCCGTTGCGGACGGGGATATGACCGACAACGAAAAATACATTGCTTATACCCGCGCGTTGAAGGAGCTTGCGCTTATAAGATAAGCGTTGCGCTTATAACAGTCTTATTATTTAAAAAACCGCCGTTATGGCGGTTTTATTTTTTTGCGCAGGTCAATAACTTGCTTATGCGAAAAATTGCTGTAGAATACGTTAAAAATACTCCACATACCGCTTGCCCAAGCTCCGAAAAAGTGGTACAATTTAAACGAACAAACGATGCACTTGTACAAATGTGCATAAAAGAGGCATATATGGCTACCAAAGCTCAAAAACCGATTGAAACGATTGAAATAGAAGGTGAAATTTTAAACTCTGTTTCCTATGCGACTTTTTATTGCAGGCTTCCGCTTTTTACCTCATTCAAAATATTCAATACGGACGTTGAAAGCGCAAACGATATAACTGTTTCGGTATCGGGCTCTACACAGCTTATACTGCCCGCGGATATTCACATCGAGGAAATTCCGCACGAAAGCAGTGTGGAGGCCATTCCTCAGAACATTTTAAACCCCAAATACCTTGCCGAGCTGGAACAGCCCGAAGGCTGTACGGTGACGGTAAGGCTTACCTGCGGCAAGGAGCTTGTTTGCGCGTTGGAGGCAAACGTAACCGCACTGCCCATTGACTGTTGGAGCGGGCTTTCCGGCAATGCTGAAATGCTTGCCTCGTTCGTCCGTCCCAAAATCGCGGACTGCCAGAAAATTTTGGCGGAGGCGGGGCTTCAGCTTAAAACGTGGGGCTATTCCACCGAGTTTGCGGGGTATTCGGGCACGGATAAAAACGGTGTGCGCGGCGCGGCGGCAGCTGTGTTTACCGCCATTCACCGACTTAATTCCGAGCGCGCGGAGGACGGCGACCTTACTGCGGTAACGCGGATAAAGGACGCTTCCGAGGTGGTTAAGGATAAAACCGCCACCCCGTTGGAGCTTGCGCTTTTTGCCGCAAGCTGTTTGGAGGCGACAAAGCTTAACCCCGTTATATTGCTTGGCAAAAGCCGCGTTGCCGTGGGCGTATGGCTTTACGAAAGCTGCTTTTCTTCCGCATTGCAGGACGATATGCAGCTGATAGAAAAATATATGTCCGACGGCGTAAACAATCTTACGCTGTTCGACGCAGAGGACCTGTTCGGACATAAAAACGCAAGCTCGACCACAAGCGAGGCGCACGCCCGCGCGGGGCTGCAGCGCGGCGATTACGAAATCTGCCTTGATGTAAAGCGTTGCCGCGTAGGCGGTATATTCCCTACGCCGTTAAAGGTAAAAACTGCGCACGGGTACGAGCTACTTGCGGATAAGCAGCTTTCATATGACGAAAAGCCGCAGGAGGTTTTTGACGCTTCGGGCTACGAATACGACAAAACCGCCTCTAAGGAAACAAACTGGCAAAGGCGGCTTTTGGACCTTTCGCTTAAAAACAATCTTTTAAACTTCCGATACAAGCGCGACTGCCTGCATCTGCTTTGCGCGGATTTGCCCGCCTTCTGGCACAGATTAGAGGAAAAAGGCAAGTTTACGCTTTTGCCTAACAATACCGCAATAGACGATGCTGTGTACTTCGGTGACAGCAAGGGCGTTGCAAGCATGGCAGAGCTTATTTCAATTGAAATGAAGTCCGGCAAGCTGCGCTGTATCTGCTCTGCCGAGGGCTTGCAGGAAACGGCGGGCACGCTTATACGCAAGGCCCGCTCTGCCGAAGAGGAGGCGGGCGCAAAAACGCTTTATCTTGCGCTGGGCTTTCTTAAATGGCGGCACACTGACGATACCGAGGATAAGTACGCGCCCATAGTGCTTTTGCCCGTGACCTTAAAGCGCATGAAAACGCAGGGCGTGCTGTTGGAGGCAGGCGAGGATTACGAGGTAAACACAACCCTTCTCGAATTTTTAAAGCAGGATTTCGGCATAGACATACGCGGAGTGGACGGCAAGGGGCTTACCCCCAAGGAAATTATCGCCGTATTCCGCGCAAAGACGGCGAATATGAAGGGCTGGCTCGTCTACGAGGACGTGTATCTTTCGCAGTTCACCTTTGCAAGATACGCAATGTGGGCGGACGTTAAAAACAACGTAAAGTTGTATTCCGAAAACCCGCTTATCGCAAGCCTTATAACAAACACAAACCGCTTGCCGGAAAACAAGCTTTCCGCCGTATCCGAGGACGACGGCGACCCTTGCGAGGTTTTAACTCCGTTGCCTTGCGACAGTACGCAATACGCGGCTGTTGCCGAGTCTGCAAAGGGCACCTCGTTTGTGCTTCACGGCCCTCCCGGAACGGGCAAAAGCCAGACGATTACGAATATAATCGCAAACTCACTGCACGGCGGCAAGCGCGTGCTGTTCGTGGCGGAAAAGCAAGCCGCCTTGCAGGTCGTTAAAAAGCGCCTTTGCGACATAGGCATAGGCGAGTTTTGCCTTGAATTGCATTCGGGCAAGTCTGCAGACAAGGCGGAAATTATCCGCAGTATAGAAAATACGCTTGCCTTGACGCAAAACAGCGATAACGAGCGGTTTATAAGCACCGGCTCGAAGATTTCCGAAATCCGTTCGGCGTTAAGGGCTCCGCTTTCCGCGTTGCATAAGCGGCGCAGGCTGGGCGTTTCTGTCTACGAGGGCATTGTTTACTATCTGCAAAACAAAAACGCGCCCGAGCTTTTGAATATAGAAAGCACCTTTTACGACAGCCTTACAAAGCAAAAGCTTTTGGACTGCGAGGGAATGCTTTTAACAGCGCAGGCGGCGGCAAAGGAATGCGGCGGCGTGTACCGTTCGCCCTTTTCGGAGGTAAAGCTGACGGAATGCACCGCAAAGACCAAAACCGCTGTTTTATGCGCGGCTGAGGTTGTGCTTGCGGAATTAAAGCACCTTAAAAACTATCTGGGCATTTTCCTTGATACGTTCAACCAGAAGATAAGCAAATTCACCTATAAAAAGCTTGAAAATTTAATTGCCGTTGCCGCGGTTTTGAAGGACGGCTCGTTAGACGAGTTTTTCAGCTGCGACGAAGAAGAGCTTTATAAATTTTACAACGCAAACCTGCGCTATGACAGCGAGGTAAAGCACTGGCTTAAAAACTTTAAAGCTCTGCCCGATATTTCCCGCCTTGCAAACGATATAGAGGGTGAAATAGACAACTGGGGAGAGAATTACCGCTCCTCGCGCACGTTGCTTGCGGTTATAAAGCGCATAAACCGCTGTGCAAAGGCGCCCGTGCCCGAAAAGGACGAGCTGGAATGGATAAAACGCGCGTACGAAATAGAGCAGGCTAAAACGCGGATATTCTCAAACACCAAGCTTTATCAGAATTTTGTAAGCTTCGGCGGAATAAACGACAAAAAGCGTTCGGAATTCTTAAAGCCGTTTTACGAGCTGCACGCACTGTGCGCCGAAACGTTTATGGACTACAATGCGGACGCGTTCAATAGTGTCTGCGTCCAGTCACAGGGCGGAACATTAAAGCCGCTTATAACGGGGCTTATTTCCGCCGCAACTGGCTTTGTGAGAAGTGCAGAGCAGTTTTTGCGTACCGTTAAGGCGGACAGAACGGCGTTTTCTGATGAGGACGTCTTTGAATGCTATACCCAGAAGTGCACTGCGCTTATCGACAATATAGATATGCTGCCCGCATGGTGCATGTACAAGCAGACTGCCAAAAAGCTTAACGACAGCGGACTGTCGTTTATGACCGATGCTATGGAAAGCGGAAAGATTAACGGCAAGCAGATTTTGTCGTCCTTCCGCAAAAACGTGTACCGCAATTTTATACAGACGAATATCCCCGCGGACGAAAGTCTTTCCGCATTCTCTGGCAACGTTCTGGACGAAAATGCCGCAAACTTCTCGCGTTTGCTTGAAGAATTCACCGCATTAACGCGCGAAACTATCCGCGCCGAGCTTATTTCCCGCTTGCCCGCCAAGGAAACGGAGGGCGCGCTTGCGTTGGAGCTTATGACCTTCCAGCGCAGTATAAAGGGCAATATGCGCGGCTTTAATGTGCGCAATCTGTTTACCGAGGTGCCCGAGCTTATGAAAACGGTTGCGCCGTGCATGCTTATGAGCCCGATTACGGTATCTCAGTACCTTCCCGCGGACAGCTCTCTGTTCGATTTGGTAATCTTTGACGAAGCCTCGCAGATGCCTACGTGCGAGGCGGTGCCCTCGCTTGCAAGGGCAAAAAGCGCGATTATCGTTGGCGACCCCAAGCAAATGCCGCCCACAATGTTCTTCTCCGGCTCCGGTCAGGACGAGGACCACCCCGAGGCGGAGGATTTGGAAAGCGTTCTGGAGGACTGCCTTGCTTTGGGTATACCCGAAAAGCACCTTATCTGGCATTATCGCTCCAAGCACGAAAGCTTAATTGCTTTCTCAAACATTACCTATTATTCGAGCAAGCTGTGCACTTTCCCCTCGCCAGACGCGCTTGACAGCAAGGTATCCTTGCAGCTGATTGAAAACGGCGTATACGAGCGCGGCACCTCCAAATGTAATAAAGAGGAGGCAGAGGCGCTTGTCGCCGAGGTAATAAGGCGCTTGAAGGACGAAAGACTTCGCCGTTCGAGCATAGGCATTGTTACGTTCAGCACGCCTCAGCAGATTTATATTGAAAGGCTTTTGAATAAGCAGATTGTAAAGGCGGGGCTTGAGGAGGCGGCTTACGAGCGTGAGGAGCCGCTGTTTATAAAGAACCTTGAAAACGTTCAGGGCGATGAAAGAGACGTTATACTCTTTTCTGTATGCTACGGGCCCGATAAATTCGGCAAAATCTCGCTTAACTTCGGCCCACTTAACCAGTTCGGCGGTTGGCGCCGTCTTAACGTGGCAGTTTCCCGCGCAAGGGAAGAAATGGTCGTATTCTCGTCAATGCGCTATTCTATGATAGATTTGTCCCGCACAACCTCGCGCGGGGTTGCGGGTCTTAAAGCGTTTTTGGAATTTGCAGAAAAGGGTAGGACGAGCATATCGTTAAAGAGCGATGAAATTATAATAAACCGTCAGGGAATAGGCAAATTTATTGCGGAGGAGCTGTCCACCTACGGCTATGACTGCCGTTGCGACGTGGGCGTTTCCGACTTCAAGATAGACGTTGCCGTAACCGACCCCAAAAACAAGCATGTGTTTATTTTGGCGGTGCTGTGTGACGGAACGCAGCAGTTTTCCGTCAAGGACCGCTCTGTAATGCAGGTGCAGACCTTAAAGCGCAACAACTGGAACGTTTACCGCCTGTATTCCATTAATTTCTTCAACAACCCCAAGCGCGAAATCAAAAAGCTTAAGGACTACCTCGATAAGCTTACCGAGGGCGGAAAGCCCGCGGCAATCAGCTTTAAAAAGCCCTACCGCGCTGTAAAAGCCGAAGCCAAAGAGGTTGACCCCGCCTATATTTTAAGCGGAGAAAACGACGCCGAGGTTATCCGCGTCTTAAAGGCCGTCGTTGCGGCGGAGGAGCCGATTTCCACTCAGTTTTTAATGAAGCGTACGCTGTCGCTGTTCGGTATATCCAAATACGGAATAAAGCTTGAAAGCAAGCTGCGCTCGCTTATCGATAAATGCGATTTTGCAAGCTGCGAAATGCTGGGCAACGTGTATTACTTCAAAACCGATAAATACGGCGCGTTCGATAAGTACCGAGTGGAGGAAAATACCTTCCTGCGTTCGGCGGATACCGATTACACGCCCTACGATATAATTTCCGTAATAAAGGGAATGCTGTTGAACCGCGTGAGCATGTACGCGGACGAGCTTATCCCCGCGGTTTTAAAGGAGATTAAGGTGCCGCGCTCGTCTGATAAGCTTGTTTCGCTTGTGTATTCGTGCATTGACGAGGGCGTTCGCCGCGGACTTTTAATACGCTCGGTATCGGACAGAATTTCGCTCGCGTAAAATTTATTTAACACAAAGGAGAAGGCTTTTATGAATATCTGGCACGATATTTCAGCAGACAGAATTACGGCGGAGCTGTTCGAGGCGCTTATAGAAATTCCGCGCGGCGGCAAAGCCAAGTACGAGCTGGATAAGGAAACGGGGCTTTTGCGGCTTGACAGAATTTTATACACCTCTACGGTGTACCCCGCAAATTACGGGTTTATTCCCAGAACGCTTGCCGACGACGGCGACCCGCTGGACGTGCTGGTGCTGTGCAACGATTCAATTATTCCCATGACGCTTGTAACGTGCAAGCCGATTGGTGTGATAAAGATGATAGACGGCGGGGACTTGGACGAGAAAATTATAGCCGTGCCCGTAACCGACCCTAACTACAAGGACTATTATGATATTCACGAGCTGCCTTCGCATATCTTTGAGGAGATGATGCACTTTTTCGAGGTATATAAGGTGCTTGAACACAAGACCACAACGGTAAAGGAAATCTGCCACGCTCCCGAAGCGGTTGCAATAATAAAAAAATGTATCAAAACCTATGAAAAAAAATATAACGGATAAGTTTAAAGTAAAACTCCGCGGGGCATGGTTAAACCATGCCCCGCGGAGTTTTAACGTATTGAAAACGTTTGCGGAATGATAAATTGCCACCCCCCTAAATCCCCCCGCCAAAGGGAGGTGAAGGTCTCCGAGGACGTGCTGGGCTACCTCATGGACATCGTGGAGGCCACCCGCCGGGCGGGCCGGCTGGCCAGGGGCGTGTCCACCCGGGGAGCC
>CAJUME010000011.1 GCA_910587015.1 uncultured Christensenella sp. | reverse complement strand
TTGAGTTTCAACCTTGCGGCCGTAGTCCCAAGGCGGAATACTTAATGCGTTAGCGGCGGCACAGAGGGAATCGATACCCCCTACACCTAGTATTCATCGTTTACGGCGTGGACTACCAGGGTATCTAATCCTGTTTGCTCCCCACGCTTTCGTGCCTCAGTGTCAGTTACAGTCTAGCAATCCGCCTTCGCCACTGGTGTTCCTCCTAATATCTACGCATTCCACCGCTACACTAGGAATTCCGATTGCCCCTCCTGCACTCAAGTTCAACAGTTTTAGTAGTAGTTCCGAAGTTGAGCTCCGGAGTTGCGCTACTAACTTGTCAAACCACCTACGCACCCTTTACGCCCAGTCATTCCGGATAACGCTTGCCTCCTACGTATTACCGCGGCTGCTGGCACGTAGTTAGCCGAGGCTTATTCCTAAGGTACCGTCACTTTCTTCTTCCCTTAGAAAAGAACTTTACAATCCGAAGACCTTCATCATTCACGCGGCGTTGCTGGGTCAGAGTTGCCTCCATTGCCCAATATTCCCCACTGCTGCCTCCCGTAGGAGTTTGGACCGTGTCTCAGTTCCAATGTGGCCGATCACCCTCTCAGGTCGGCTACTGATCGTCGCCTTGGTGAGCCGTTACCTCACCAACTAGCTAATCAGACGCGAGCTCATCCATATCCGATAAATCTTTGATGGTAAGAAGATGCCTTCAAACCATATTATGCGGTATTATCAGTCGTTTCCAACTGTTATCCCCCAGACATGGGCAGATTGCTCACGCGTTACTCACCCGTCCGCCATGTATTGCTACATTCGACTTGCATGTGTTAAGCACGCCGCCAGCGTTCATCCTGAGCCAGAATCAAACTCTTAAGTTTAATTGTATAAAACCGAACGCTTTCGCGTCCGTGGCTCTATCTCGACTATTTAGTCATTTATCTTTGCTGACTTTGCTTTTTGGTACTATTTGTACTTCAAAGTTAATTGACAGAAACTTTTTTAAAAATTCGTTTCCTTCTATTCAATTTTTAAACTTCTTGAACCGACCTAAGCAGTCGGCGCTCACCAGCGAGCTTATCCATATTATCACAGCCAAAACCGTTTGTCAATAGATTTTTCAAAACTTTTTACAAAATTTTTAAATATTTTTTGACTTTTTTTAGCGGCTTTTGCGGTAAGGACAACCTTCCTTGCTGACAGCCGTTTAAAAATATCATACGGCGCATATATTGTCAAATGTTTTTTCAAAATTTATTTAAAATTTTTTCGGCAAGTTCATTTTTGACATTTTACGAAAATTTTATACATTTATAAGATTAATCCATATAAAGTTTACAGCTTTTTACGAGAGGGCACCTCCTCCGCTTTTTGGGCGGAACCAAGCCGTTTGCGCAATGCCCGCAGCCGACCTTTACAAGCATGCCGTCTATTTTTGCGTAATGTCTTTCAAAATAAATACAATTCTCGCAGGTTTTTGTCTTTTTCATAATCCCCTCCGCTTGTGTGTAATTACAGTATATTCCATTGCAATGGAATGGTCAAGAAAATAGTCCAGCCCGTTAGTATAATTTTTTTATGGATATTTTTGCAATAAGGCTAAATAAGCTGATTAAGGAAAATAAAATTACAAAATACCGCCTTGCTGTTGATTTAAACAGCAGTAAGCAAAGCGTGTGCAACTGGTGCGACGGAACAAGCGAGCCGAAGCTGACCTATATCCGCTTGCTTGCGCAGTATTTTCAGGTTTCGGCGGACTATCTGCTTGGCTTAGAGGACGAAAGCGGAGCAAAAATAAGCTTTAAGAACAATGATAACTCTTGATACAATTCAGTCGAGGCTTGCGGAGGCAATCAGACAAAGCGAATATTCTCAATCGGAAATAGCGCGGCGCGTGGGAATTAAGCAATCGCAGATATCCTGCTATAAGCACGGAAAGAAAATGCCCGCGCTTGATACCTTTGCAAGACTTTGCGATGTTTTGGAGGTTGACCCCGCTTATATTTTAGGAATTGACAACCGATAAAATTATGAAAGTATTTAGCGAAAGACTGAAGGATTTGCGGAAAACGAAAAATTTAAGCCAGAAACAGCTTGCGGAAATATTTGAAACGACCAACAGCAGTATCTGCGACTGGGAATGCGGGCGCAGTCAGCCCGACCTTGAAGCCTTGGCGCGAATTGCGGTATACTTCGGGGTGTCGACAGATTATCTGCTTGGGTTGGAGGACGAGGACGGCTCTAAAACCTTCTTATAAACGGCGGCGGGCTTGACATATTAAGTAAATATATATATTATATAATTATGTATAAGGTTTTAAGGATAGTTTTTTGCATTCTTGCGGTTATCTGCACGGCTGTAACCGTGTTCATATTTGCATATTTTAAATTGTGGGGCTTTGTTCCGCTTTGCGGCGCCGCGGCTTTTGCAATGCTTATGTTTGTTTGCAAAGGCAGGCAGGAGCGCGAGGAAAATCGCCTTGCCCCGACAGAGCCGCAGGGCGATTTTATTACGGGAAAGGTAAACGATGATAAAACGGACTGACCGCGCGCTTTTGGCGTGCGCGGTTATCACCTATGTTATAGCCGTGCTTATGATGTGCGTTGTTGCGGCTTTCATAATTAAGGATACAAACCAGTTTATCGGTAAGGGCATAGACCCAGCCGTCTATTCATACGTGATAACGGCGCTGATACTGCCCGCGCTGCACGTATTTACGGGGATTGTGTTTGTGTCGCTGTGCATTGCCGCCGTGGGAACGGTATTAATACTTGCGGTGTTATGCGCGGTAAACGTTATAGCCAAAACAAATAAATCGCGGGAGCTGGTAACCACGCTGAGCCTTGTTTTTGACGTTATTGTGGTTTTGCCTTTTACGGTAATAATTTTTGTTACGGTATGGTCGATTAGCAACGGGCAATCACTGCGCACAATTATATTTTTTGCCGTGATATGCGTTACCGCCGCCGCACTGACCGCAAACGGAATAATGTGCATTTATAAGCTGACGACAAAAAAACAAATTGTATAACGAACGCGGGGCGGGCCGTTGAACGGCCCGCCCCGATTTTTTTGTTTTTTACTGCGTTGTGTTAAAAAATTCTTTGACCCTGAATAAAGTAGCTCCACCTTTTTGCGGAAATCTGCTCGATTTTTGCATAGTCGGTAGCGGTGTGCAGTATCCAGTTGTCGCCGAGATACAGTGCAACGTGACCCACACGCTCCACGCCCGTGTTGTTTTTGCGCGATTCGTTGGTGAAGAACATCAAATCACCGCGCCGCAGCTGAGATTTGCTTACGGTTTTGCCCTGATAAATCTGGGTGCGCGTTGTCAGCTGTAATTTGACGTGCGCGCCCGTATAGAATATGTACTGCATAAGCGACGAGCAGTCGAACGCGCCCGTTGTGAAGTTTTTAAGCAGCTTGCCGTCGCCGTCGTGGTAGCGCACCGCGCCCCAGACGTAAGCCGTGCCCAAAAGCTTTGTGCCCTCTGCAATAACCGCCTCTATACGCTCGTCCTCGCTTGCGGTCATTTCCACCGTTTTACCGTATTTTGCAGAAAGGTATACCGAGCCGTTTTTATAGCCCGTTTTATACCAGCCGTTTACCGTGCCGTTGTTTGCGTACAGCGTGGCGTGCTCTGCCGTGCCCTTTACCGCAAAATTCGTGCCCGCGCCGGAGCGCAGGTTAACTCCGTTTGTCGTTGTGGTTATATAAGAAACGGTTTTTGCCTTGGGCGGCTCCTCGGGAACGGACGGCGTTGACGGCGCGTCGGTTGCGGGAGGAGCTTCGACCTCGGGCGGGGTTTCCGCCTCGGGGGGACGAATACCGTCAAGTTCGGTATCGGGAAGCTGTTCGGTAATATCCGTCTGCTCTCCGTCGGGCTCCTTTTGCGCCGCCACGGCACAGCCGCCGAGCGATGCAGTCATAGTCAATGCCGCCGCAACTGCGGCAAGCTTTTTTAATTTCGATTTCATAGTTAACGCATTTACCTCCTTCGTTTAACCTTTTGCAAGGCTATTATAGCAAAGGCGGCGGCGTTGGCGCAATGCAAAAATTTTACCACGTTTGGCAATGGCTGGAAACGGATATTGACATTCGCTATTGACATCCGCGCCCGATTAAAGTATAATTAAAAAAAAGGAAGCTGTTATGAAAAAAATTATCCCCGTTATTTTACTGACCGTTATTGCTATATTCTGCTCTGCCTGCGCAACACCGCTGCCGTATGACGCAACGCTTGCCGACAGAGCCGAAAATTTTATGAAGGAAGAATATCTTGCCGAAAACAAAACTCATAGCTGGGGAAATAATGACGATTTGCCCGAAAATATATGCAAAATTATAAATACGGAAGAAGAATACGAAAGGGCTTTTAATTCCTTCCCCGAAGAAACAGACTTCACGGAAGATGTTCTTGTTCTTTACTTTTTTACGGATATTTACTACGGGTTTGACTGTAAGTTGCAGAAAATAACAAACAACAACGGCGAAATAACCATTGAAATTTTGCATCAAATGGCAAATAAGCCCTGGAGCCCTTCAGCGTCAATGCCTACCCAACGCTGTTTAGCAGTCAAATTAACCGCTTGCGAGTATACCGATATAAACGTAATATTAAATTATTAACGATACCTTAATAAAAAACACCCCCGACGCCGCGTTCTGGCGTCGGGGGTGTTTTTTAAATGTATACCGATTTATTCTATACCTTCGTTAAGCTTTTTCAGAAGCTCGTCCAAATCGTTGCCGTGGACGAAAACCGCTTCCTCTATCGTTTCGCCGTGGGCGCATGCGCAGCCAAGGCAGTGCATACCGACAGACTGTAAAATTTCCGCGCTGTTGGGGTTGATTTTAAGACAGTCCATAATTAAGGTGTCTTTTGTTATTTTAGCCATATTAAGCCTCCGTAATTGTATTTATATAATGTATTATACCACCGTTGCGGCGGTTTTACAAATAATTTTGCACTTTTTTATTTATGCGGCAAGCTATTTATTCGTATATCTTACCCATATACAAAATTTGGGCAAGAGTTTTATAGTCGAAATTATCCCAGTCCACGGTGCTGTCCACAGCGGAGTAATCCTCAACCCAGCCTGCCAGCTGATTTAAATAGTCGGAAACGGTTGAATTTGACCATTCTTCGGGATTTTCCTTTGCGTCCTTTGCCAGCCGCGCGACAAAATCAAGAAAAGCTTGCTTGCCGTTTATATTGTTTATCTGTTCAATCGGATTATTCAAGCGTGCACCTTTTTTAAAGCTTATTTTTTTCAAGCTCTTCGATAACGCCGGAAATCGCATTTCTGACCGAGCCTTTTTCGAACGGGTTGGAAAGTCCGCCCAACTTCAACAGCTCGAAATAGCTTTTGCTTCCGCCCGCACGGCACAGCGCGTAATAATCCTTCCACGCGCCCGCCTTATCTGCTTTTGCGCGGGTGAAGTACTCGAAGGCGCCCATTTGCGCAAGCGCGTAGTCCACATAATAGAACGGATACATAAAGATATGCTGTTTCTGCATCCAGAAGCCGCCCTCCTCCAAAAATTCGTTGCCATCGTAATCGCGCCACGGCATATAAATTTTTTCAAGCCTGCGCCAGCATTCACGCAAGCCCTTCGCGTCGTAGTCGTGCGAGAACACCTCCTGCTGAAAGTGGTCTACAAGGCAAAGATAGGGCACCGTTTTAAGCGCGTCGGAAAGGTGAGCATAGCGGTATTTATCT
Organism: uncultured Christensenella sp.; assembly: GCA_910587015.1. GTDB lineage: Bacteria > Bacillota > Clostridia > Christensenellales > Borkfalkiaceae > Coproplasma. The sequence continues at coordinate 53,425 of CAJUME010000011.1, read as the reverse complement.
GCATTTTCACCGAAGAACAAATCCATCCACGGGTAGGCGAAATGCTCCATTGACATGGAATGAATTTCGCTTATTTCGCTTGTTGACCAAATCTGCGAGGAAAGAGTGACGTTTTTTGCCGTGGAATACGCCTGAAAGGCGTGACCTGCCTCGTGCGTTAAAACGTCTACGTCCGCCGAGGTGCCGTTGAAGTTGGAGAATATAAACGGCGCGTTATAGCCGGAGATAAACGTGCAGTAGCCGCCCATATGCTTGCCCGCGCGCGTTTCCAAATCGAAAAGCTCGTGCTCGCACATAAAATCGAAGAATTCGCCCGTTTCCTTCGACAGCTCGCGGTACATTTTGCGCGCGCTGTCCACCATATACCGCATATCGCCCACGGGTGCGGCGTTGCCCTCGGGAAAAACAAGCTGCTCGTCGTAATAATAAAGCTTGTCGGTGTTAAGACGGCGGCGCTGCTGCTCGTACAGCCGCGCGGCAACGGGCACCAATTCCTCAACAACCTGTCTGCGGAAGGCGGCAACCTCGTCCGCGCCGTAATAATAATGACCGTTTGCAAGATAAGCCATTTCGATATAGCTTTTAAAGCCCAGCTTTTGCGCCATACCGCGGCGAATGTTGCAAAGTCTTATATATATGGCGTCCAATTTGTCGGATACGCTCTTGTACAGGTCTGCCCACGCCTCGAAAGCGGCTTTACGGACGGCGCGGTCGGTGGACTGCATATATTTCAGCAGTCCGTAAAAATTGCAGTCCTCGCCGTTGAATTCGACGGTACAGCCCGCGGTAAGCTTTGCGTATTCCTGAGTGAGCTTGCTCTCTTCAACTCTGTCGTTTACAATGCTTTCGTCTGCAAGGCGGATTTCCGCCTCGAAATTTTTAAGCATATCCGCGCCGAACTCCCGCCCGAAGTCCGCCTTGAAGGGCGAGGCAAGCAGCGCCTCGTTCGCCTTTTTTGCGACAAGCTGAAATTTGGGGAACTCCTCGTAAAAGAAGTTCATTTCCCCGTCGTAAAATTCGTCGCGGGTGTCGGCGGTGTTTCGTATCGAGGCAACCGTATACATTGCGGAAACTCCGTCTGTGGCTTTATCGTATTCGATTAAAAGCTTGCGCGCCTCTTCATAGCTTTTCGCCTTTTCAAGCCCCGCGATAAAGTCGTAAACGGACTGCTCCGCCGCCTTCATATCGGGGCGGGTATATTTTATTTCGCTGAATTTTGTAAGCATAGTCAAAGCTCCTTTATGTTTTAGATATACATTATATCACCGTTTTTTTAATCGCGCAACCAAACCCCCATTATTTACCATTGACAAATTTATCTGCAGTTATTATAATATTCAGCGATGAAAACACAAAAGCGCATAGAAATTTCGCTGATAGTCTTAACGGCGCTGACCCTTGCGGCTTCGCTTTTGCTTACCTTTACGGTATCGGACTATTACATATTTAACAGAATATCCTTCTTGGACGGCGAGGACAGCTTTAATATCTTTTTTGTTTTAAGCCAATGGATAAAAAAGGCGGGACTGCTTTTGTTTCCGCTTGCGGTATTTTACAAAAAAAGATGCTGTGCCGACATTGCAAAGTACGTTTTGCCCGCATTTGTGATAATTTCCTGCGCGACGTTCGGCAATTTTTTCGACATAACCATGCTGACGGAAAACGCAACGCCCGCGGAGAAGGTTTTTGCAAGCATAAACGAGTTTATGACCAAGCCCGCGAATATGGCGCTGTTCTTTATAAATTCCGCGCTGTATATTGCGGTTTGCGCGCTACTGTTTGTGCGCGACGGCTGGAGGGTGAATAAAAAATCGTTTATATGGCTGCCGTTTGCGCTTGTTGCGGTTATGCCGCTGAATATTTTCGAAAACTTTTTCGACATTAACGACTTTTCGCCCGCGCACCCGCTGTGGTTTAAAAACTTCACCGTGTGGCACTTTTTGGCGCTTGCGATGCTTGCGGGCTTTACAATCGGGTGCTATTACTTTTTAAGGAAGAAGGGCCGCGCGGCACAAAACGAGTTTTTGGCGGCGGGCGCGATTATTCTTTTGATACAGTACCACAGCAAGGACAGCGTTGTTATGGGCGACGGCTATAACGTGTATTACACCGTGCTTGCGTGTCTGCCGCTGTTTATATGCAATATCGGCGTGTATATGGCGTCCATTTCAGTTATACTTAAAAAGCGCGTGCTGTACGCAATTGCCTTTTTTGTGCACGCAGTCGGCGCGCTGACGGTGTTTGTATACTTCGGCAAGGACGAAATGAGCAATTACGGCATATTCTGCTCTTACTCGATTTTGTACTTCTGCTTAACGCACTGTCTGCTGTTTGCGCTGTCTGTTCTGCCGACCGCCTTGGGGCACTTCAAATTCAGAATTAAGGACTGCATTATTCCGCTTGCGTATTACTGCGGGGTGATTATCGTTGCCGCAATTGCAAGCGGGCTTGTAACATCGTTTTTGACAACCTACTCCTACGATGGCTACACGCTTACCGTGGGCGAGGGCGCGGGCTTCGATATGGCGCCGCCGAACTATGCTTTTACGCAGGTTTGTCCCTTGCCCGTAACACTGCCGGTTGTGCCGCTGACGATTTGGAAATGTCAGCTGAACGTGCTGTATCTGGTATTGCTTTACATAGCTTACGTATGCTTGTTCTGGGCGTTTACCGGCGCATATTATGCATTTTTGCCGATACGCAAGGCTGTGCTTGCAAGGCTTGCGGCGGGAAAGGCGGGCAAGGAAGTACCCGCTGTGCCCATAGCGTTAACTCCGCCGACTGCCGACAGCGCGCTTGAAGAAACGGCGGCAGCCGAGGAAGCAGACGAAGAAAAAGCTTAAAATTTTGGTATAAATTTGAAAAGGCGGCGGGCAAAATTGCCCGCCGCCTTTTATTTTACAGCTCTATTGTTCTTGTTGCGACGTTTTTGACGAACGCCGCGTCGTGCTCCACAAACAACAGCGTTGCGCCAGAGGCCGTTATCGCGCTTTCGATTTGCTCCCGCGAGGGAATGTCGAGGTAGTTTAAAGGCTCGTCCCAGATGTAGATATTGGCTTTTTCGCAAAGACTGCGCGCAAGGGCGCATTTTTTCTTTTGACCTTGCGAAAAGCGGGACATATCCCTGTCGAAATCGTCTGCGCTAAACCCGAACTTACTTAAAATCGCCTTGAAATACCACTCGTCTATGCCGTATTCCGCGGCGTACGCCCCCAAATATCCCGCAGCTTCGCACTTTTGCGGCACATATGATATTTTAAGGCGCGGAGATACGGCAATTTCGCCAGAAATTCGTAATTGCTCCCCTAATATGCCGCAGATAAGCCTTAAAAGCGTGGTTTTGCCGCAGCCGTTGCCGCCCGTGACGGCTATGCGCTCGCCCTCGCAAATTTCCAGCGACAGCCCGCCGAAAATCTGCCTTTGCGCGGTTGACACGCATATATCCCGCAGTATAACGTATTGCGGGCGGAAAAAGCACTGCGGCTGTAAGCGCAGCTCCTCCGTTTCCTCCATGCCCTTCAAAAGCTGTTTTATGCCCTCGTCCGCGCGGGAATATCTGTCCGCAATTACCTTTGCGCGCTTTTGCATTTTTGCCGCCTTTGCAGAATAATAGCCCTTGTCGATTGCCGCGTGCAAATCGGACAGCTTTTCGTTTTTGTTGCTTATTGCGCTTTCGGCATTCGCACCCCAGCCCGCCGCGCGCGCCGCCGAACGGCTGAGCCGCGCCCGCTCGCCCTCAAGTCTTTCCTTTTGCGCCGCATCCGCCGCCCTGCGCTTTTCCCGCTCGGCAAAATACACGGAATAAGTGCCGCGGGTAAGATATGTTCCCGTTTTTTCAAACGCCAGAATATGGTCGCAACTGCCATCGAGGAAGCTTCTGTCATGCGATACCACGATAAAGCCGTTTTTGCCGCTTAAATACTCGGCAAGGCGCTTGCGGCCGTGCAAATCGAGGTGGTCGGTAGGCTCGTCGATAAGCACGAACGCCTCCTGCGAGAATACCGCCGCAAGCTGAAATTTGGTTTGCTCCCCGCCCGAAAGCGTATCGAACGGACGGTACAAAGCTTCCTCGTCAAGCCGTAAAAGCCCAAGCTCCTTTTGCAGCTGCCAGAACTGCGCGTCCGGCGCGATTTCGTAAAACAATTCGTAAGCGGTTTTTGCGCCGTCAGAAATGACGCACGGAAAGCGCACGAAATTCAAGCCCGCGGTAATGCGCCCGCGACCGTGAAGCTCTCCGCTTAAAAGCTTTAAAAGCGTGGTTTTGCCGCAACCGTTTCCACCGACTACGCCAAGCCGCCAGCCGCTTTCAAGCCGCAAATTCAGTCCCGAAAACACCGCGTTAAGCCCGTCTGGATATTCGAAATACAAATTTTCTATATTTATAAACAAATTAAACTCCTTAAATAAAAAAATCCGCGCGGAAAACCGCACGGAAATAAACGCAACGTATGCCGTTGGATATAAAACCGTACATAAATTTTCCGCAAGCGCACGAAAAAGCCGCAGAGCGGGCTTCCGCTCCTTAAAATGTGCCGTCCGTGCAGTTAAATAAAACGGAAAATTATATTCTCAACGGTCTTATCTCCTTAAATTTACTTATTTATGCGCGTAGCCCCTTATGGACTGCGCGATATTGTTCATGTGGTCGCCTATGCGCTCCAGATTTATCGCAAGCTGCAAATACACCGCGCCCGCCTCTGCAGTGCAGCGCCCCTCGGTCATTCTCCGCAAATGCGCGTCCTGCATAAGCTTGCAAGCTTCATCGGTGGCCTGCTCCTCTGCCTCTACCGCGGGCAGATACTTCAAATCAATCTCTTCGAAGGTTTTTTCCACTAATTTATAAAGCGCCTTGACGTGCTTGTCCATTTCGGAAATTTCCGCCTTGGCGTGGTCGGAAAACTGCGCCTTTTCAACAAGCATTCTTTCGGCGTATTCGACTATATTCTCCGCATAGTCGCCTATGCGCTCTATATCGGAGGCAACGTGATAGAAGGAGGAAAGCTTTTTCTCGTCCGTTTCGGCAAGCTCTTCCAAGGAAAGCTTGACCAAAAACGAGGAAATAAAGCTGTTATAATCGTTTATGTTCTTTTCCGTTGCCTCGAAGTCGGGCTTATGCGAAAGGTCGCCGCTTAAAAGCATTTCCAGCGCGCGGTTGTAGTTTTCAAACGCGTAGCCGCCCATATGCAAAAGCTCCTTTCTTACCTGACCGACCGCAATTGCGGGGGTTTTTAAAAGGCGCTTATCCAGACGCTCGTACTCCTCTGCCGGAGCCTTGCCCTTTTTGTCCTTGACGATAAGGCACGCAAGCTTTACAAGCTGATTTATAAACGGAAGCAGAACGATTGTCGTAAGCAGGTTGAACACCATGTGGAAAATGGCTATCTGCCACTGCGTGCTGTTTATAATGCTGTTTAAAAACCGAGCTATGTACTTGCCCGCAAACGCAACGGGCCAGATAAAGATAAAACAGCCCAACAAATTGAATAGCAGATGCACCATTGCGGTGCGTCTTGCGTTTACGTTTGCGCCGACGGAAGAAATAATCGAGGTAACGCAGGTGCCGACGTTTGTACCGAGGATAATGCACATTGCCATTTGCAAAGTAATCAGTTTACCGCCAGCAAGCGATATAACAATAGCCGTAATCGCGCCAGACGACTGCATAGACGCCGTAAGCACCACGCCCAACAGAAACAGTACGATAATTTCCCATGTTAGCGGCTTATCGCTGTTGCCCAACGCAATGAACATTTTTTCTACCGCAACGCCTACGTTCCCCTCTGTCAAAGCGTTGACCGCGCCGCTCATTACGTCAAGCCCTACAAAAATAAGACCTATGCCGACAAATATATAGCCTATGCGCTTTGTTCTGTCCTTTTTTGCAACCAGCGTTATTACAAAGCCGACAAAAGCGACAAGCGCGAAGACCGCCGCAACCGAAAACGCTCCGCCCGCCGTGGACAACGCCATTACAAATGCGGAAATGGTGGTTCCGATATTTGCGCCCATTATGACCGAGGCGGCCTGCGTAAGCGTCATAAGTCCGACGTTTACAAAGCCGACTATCATTACCGTGGTTGCGGAAGAGCTGTTGACTATCGCGGTGACAGCCGCGCCCGTGCCCACGCCTATAAAGCGGTTTTTGGTGGCCTTGGTCATTAGCTTGCGCATAGACCTGCCCGCGGCGTTTTCGAGGTTGCTGCCCATCATATTCATTCCCACCATAAATACGGCCACGCCGCCGAGAATGAAAAACACGCTGTTGATTACTGTAAGCACATCGTTGACCGAAACGCTTAACAAGGACGAAATCATATAAATTTTATCTCCGTGTAAAAAGGAATAAAGCCGCCGGCGCGGATTTAAACCGACATTTTTATTTTAACAAGTTTACGTTATGCTTGTCAAATGAAATTTCGGCTTTGCAGTCCGACGTTTATTCGGTTGCTTTTTTTCGGATTATGCAATAAAATAACCTTAATTATGTTCAACATTGCTTTGGTAGAGCCGGAAATACCGCAAAACACCGGCAATATTGTAAGGACGTGCGCGGCTACGGGCTGCCGCCTGCACCTTGTCCGCCCGCTCGGGTTTGAGGTTTCGGACAAATATTTGAAGCGCGCGGGGCTGGATTACTGGCACGACTGCGAAATTTTTTATTACGACAGCTTTGCAGAATTGAAAGAAAAATTCCCTAAGTCTACCTTTTATTACTTCACCACAAAGGGCTTGCGCCGGCATTCGGACGCGGCTTTTAAGGCGGGCGACTTCCTTGTGTTCGGCAAGGAATCGAAGGGCTTGCCGGAGGAGCTTTTGATGGACAACCGCGAGGCTTGTCTGCGCATACCCATGATAGGCGAAACAAGAAGCTTAAACCTTTCCAACTCGGTTGCGGTGGCCGTTTACGAGGGATTGCGGCAGCTTGACTTTGACGGCTTTAAAACCGAGGGGCAGCTGCACAAGCATAAATGGTAAACAGGGCTTTACTTTTTACAAACTGTATATTATAATATGCTTATGAAGCTTGATAAAATTGCGGTTGCCAGCGGCAACAAGGACAAAATAGCGGAAATAAAGGCCATTTTCAAGGGCGTGGAAATAATATCCATGGCAGAGCTGGGCTTTACGGGCGACATTGAGGAAACGGGTAAAACCTTCAAGGAAAACGCCAAAATCAAGGCGGAAACGATTGCAAGGCTTTATAATATCCCCGCACTGTCGGACGATTCGGGGCTGTGCGTAGACGCGCTCGGCGGCGCGCCGGGCATATATTCCGCGCGCTTTTCGGGCGAGGGCGACGCCGCCAACAGAAGGCTTTTGTTGAAGCGGTTAGAGCATATTACCCACCGCAGGGCGCATTTTGAAAGCGCGGTATGTCTGTGCATGCCGGACGGAAAGGCGTACTTCGGCGAGGGCAAGACCTACGGCAGAATTTTGCAGGAGGAAATAGGCGAACACGGCTTCGGCTACGACTGTCTGTTTTATTCCGACGATTTAAAAAAATCGTTCGGGCTTGCGTTGGAGGACGAGAAAAATTCGGTATCCCACCGCTTCCGCGCGCTGGACGATTTATTAAAAAAGCTATGAAAACGGTTACGGTGCTTTCGGACACGCACGGCAACAGACGCGCGTTAGACAAGCTTGATACAGTTCTGCGGGAAAGCGATTACATTTTACATTTGGGCGACACCTCGGCGGACGGCGTTTATCTGCGGCATATGTACGGGGCAAAGACGGTTGTAATAAACGGCAACTGCGATGCGGCGAAGCTTGGCGAGGACGAAGCCGTTATACAAATCGAGGGCGTGAAAATTTTTGCAACGCACGGACATCTGTATTCGGCAAAGACAACGCTTGCGCGGCTTGCGGAAAGGGCAAAAGCGCTTGATTGCGCGCTTGCGCTTTACGGGCACACCCACTGCGCGCGCGAGGACGAGCTTGACGGAGTTACGCTTATCAACGGCGGCTGTATGACGAGGTTTGCCGCAAACAGCTATTGCTACCTTGTAATAAACGGCGGCAAATTTACCCATAAAATAGTTAAAACCCAATGATATACAGGGGTCTATATGAATTTTAAACACACCTTTATAGTATTTGTAGATAATTTTTCGGTGACGTACAAGCAGCTTTTATACCGCATTATAATCGCGGCGGTTTCGGGGATAGTGCTCTACTTCGGGCTTTCTCCGTTTATCCGCACGCTTATGCCCGAGCTGAACCGCCTTCTGGAAAACGTGCACGACTTTATAATAAGCCTTTTGAACGGCAATCTTGACAGCATGGCAAACTTCCGCAAGGAGATAATCGCCGGATATGAGGCGATTTTGCACCTTTTCAGCGTAAAGACTACTGCGTTTGTTTTAAGCGGACTGCTGTTGCTGCTTGTGTACGTTATTGCAACCTGGTTTGCCGCGATAGGCAACTATGCCGCGGCGTGCGTTATAAACGACAAAATGTCGCTGCGCGCAAAAAGCCCGTTTTTCAGCACCCTTATCAAAAATTTAAAGGCGGCGTGCGTTTACAGCGCCATATATGTGCCGCTTTCCATCGTTTATGACCTGCTTATCGGCGTGGGTATGTTCTTTTTGATATTCTCGCTGTTCACAAGCTTTTTGCCGTTGCTTGTATGCATTTTTCTGTTTGCGCTGGTTATGGTTATTTCGGTCGCCGTAAAAATGACCTTTACGGCGGACTTTCTGCCCGTGCTTATACGCGGCAAGGCAAAATACGGCGCGGCGCTAAAATACACCTTCTCCCGCAAAAACAAAAACACCTTCAACGTGCTTTCAAACTTCCTTGTAATCGGGCTTATAATAATGGGTCTTAACGTTGCGGCGCTTATATGCACGCTTGGCGTGGGACTGCTTATAACCGTGCCCGCAAGCTTTTTGATACTTATCAGCTTCGAGTTCGTCAACTACTATGACCGCGAGGAAATTAAATACTTCATTGACAAGAACACCATAGTTAAGCCCGCAAAGGAGCGCGCGCTTACCCGCGAGGAATTCTTCCGCGGCGAGGACGACTGATATACGCGGACTGACGATATACAAAATTACTGCAAATTTGTATAAAAATTTTGTATCCCCACTTTACAAACAACGGCTTGTAATATATAATTAGTAAAGACATATTGCCGTTGCCGGCAGTATATCATATAAAAAGGAGAAAAATATGGGATACCTTGAAGCATATAACGCATGGACAAGCGACAAACGCCTTAACGCAGAGGCGCGCGCAGAGCTTGAAGCAATAAAAGACAATAAGGAAGAGATTGAGTACCGCTTCGGCGCCGAGCTGGAATTCGGCACGGCGGGCATGCGCGGAATTATAGGCTACGGCACGAATATGATGAACGTTTACACCGTAAAGCGCGCAACTCAGGGGTTGGCAGAATTTATTAAAACCCTCGGCACAGAGGCAATGAAGCGCGGCGTTGTCATTTCCTACGATACACGCCTTAAAAGCGAGGTATTTGCCGCGGCCGCCGCAGAGGTGCTTGCCGCAAACGATATCACGGCGTACGTGTTCGACGAGGTGCACCCCGTGCCTATGCTGTCCTTTGCGGTGCGTTGCTTAAGGACGGTTGCGGGAATAATGATAACCGCATCTCACAACCCCAAGCAGTACAACGGCTATAAGGTTTACGGCGAGGACGGCGCACAGATGAGCCCCGAGGACACCGACGTGGTTGTAGGGTTTATTAAGAAGCTTGACGACTTCCTCGGCTCTCCCTCCCCCAACGCGGAACAGCGCAAAAAATTTATAAAGGCAGTTCCCGCAAAGGCAGATAAAAAATATTATAAAGAGCTTACCCGCCTTACCCTTTCAAAAAAAGCGGTTAAAAAGTGCGGCAAGGACTTAAAGCTTGTTTACACGCCCGTGCACGGCTCCGGCTATGTACCCGTAACCACCATTCTTAAAAAGATAGGCATAAGCGCGACCGTGGTTGAAGAGCAGACCGCGCGCGACACGGAGTTCTCCACCGTAGAGGTACCCAACCCCGAATTTAAGGAAACGCTTTCACTCGGCATAAAGTACGCGGAGAGAATAGGCGCGACCGTTGTCTTCGGCACCGACCCCGACAGCGACCGTTTGGGCGTTGCCGTAAAAAACAAGGACGGCGAGTTCGAGGCGCTTAGCGGCAATCAGGTGGGAATACTGCTTTTGGACTATATCCTTACCAGACTGCACGAGGAGGAAAAGCTGCCCGCAAACGCGGCGGTTGTAAAATCGTTTGTGACGACGGGCATGGCAAGGGCAATCTGCGACAAGTTCGGCGTTACGCTGTACGAGGTGCCCGTAGGCTTTAAATTTATCGGCGAAAAAATCAAAATCTGGGAAAAGACGCACGAGCATACATATGTGTTCGGCTTTGAAGAGAGCTGCGGCTATCTGCGCGGCACGCACGCGCGCGACAAGGACGCGGTAGTTGCATCTATGCTGACTGCGGAAATGGTTTGCTATTATACCTATAACGGCAAAACCGTATTCCAGCGCTTACAGGAAATTTACGACACCTACGGCTACGTGCTTGACTGCAACATATCGATACCCTTCAAGGGACTTAACGCAATGAAGGATATGAACGCCGTTGTGGACGGGCTTAAAGCAAACCCCGTAAGCAAGTTCGATATTTACAACGTTACGGCGGTGCGCGATTATTCCAAGAATATCAGAACGGACGTTGTAACGGGCAAGCAGACGGAAATAGGCTCTCCCCTCACCAACTGCGTTTATTACGAGCTGGAAAACGGAAGCTTTATATGCGTGCGCCCCTCGGGCACGGAGCCGAAGCTGAAAATTTACTTCTCCGTCAAGTCCCGCAACAAGGCGGACGCGGAATGCGCGCTGGAAAAAATGCAGACGGCTGTAAAGGCAATAATGAAATAATTAAATATGAAAAACATAAAAACAGCCCCGATTGCATAAAGCAATCGGGGCTGTTTTTTAAAGGGGTTTTTCAAAAAGGCCAAGGCTGCGGCTTAACCGCAATAGCAGCCTATTGATTTTTTGTATGCATTGCCGAAGAAGTCGCTCTTAACACCGCTTACCGCTCTGCCCGCGTTAAGCGCGGGCGACAAGGCAGAAAGCTTGAAGGACTGCGCCGCGTTTATGCCCGTGCGCGCCTCCACGCTCCCGCCGGCCTTGCCCGCAAACAAGGGGTCGACGTATTTGCCGCCGGTATTTACCGAACTGAACCAGCTTACGTTTGCAATATCCGCGCCGCTTATATTGTATACGAGGTTATCGGAAAAGCTTGCGCTCTCCTTTTCGGGTATACTCAGCGACGCTTCTGCCGAGCAATTGTAAATTATATTGTTATAGAAGGAGTAATTTCTGTTATCGCCGTTGTTGCTCTGCAAAATTATGGGAGAGGTGTCCGCGCCCGTAACAATAGTGTTGTTATAAACCTCTATCATTGCAGCCGCGTAGTTGATAAACACAATGCCCTTGTTGCCGTAATCGTTTACGGAAAGGTTGTACCTTACCGTAGCGCGGTCTAAAACTCCGCTTTCGGGCGCGTAGGACGTGCAGTTCAAAAACAGTCCGAAGGAATTGTCGTGGCTGTAATTGTACTGCCAGACGGTATCTCTGCTCTGCAAATCCGCGTCAAGCATACAGCCGTCCTGCACAGCCCCGTCGGAGGGTCTTTTCTGCGCTCTGTTAAGGTAGCCCTCGTTATACTGTATAACAGTGCCGTAAACGTAAGAGGTGCATATCGTATTGCCCGAAACGCAGCGCACCGCCGTGTCGTGCATAACGTTGCGCTCTATAAGTCCGCCCTTTAAATTCCTTGCAAAAATGGCGTTTTTGCCTATGTCGGAAATATCGTTGCCGCTTATAACCACGTTTGTGTGCGCAGTGGCGTTAAACTTGTCGGTATACGGCGAAACCTTTGCAGAGCCCGCCGTACCGGGGCGGTACCATGTAGCTATGCCGACGTTATCCACGTTGCGTATAACGCAGTCCTTTACGGTAAGCTTGTCGAAGCGCCCTCTGCCGTTTTCCGACCAGACATGAATGCCGCCCGTTTTTTTGGAGGCAAGGCTCATACCGCTGTTGGCGGCGTCCTTTTCCCCGCGGATATCATGGATATACAGCCCTTCCAGCGTTACGCCCGTGCTTGTATAAAACCCGTCTGCGGCATCGCTGTCCGCGGTAAGCAGAACGCCGCGCCTGTCGCCCTCGGTCTTTGTAGTATCGAAAATTTCAAGGTTCCTTATGGTCAGGTAGGAGCAGTTTTCCACCGCAACCACGCCAGAGCCCGTAACGCCGACCCCGTTGAATTTGGGCAGGTTGTCGCCCTCGCCGTAGTTTGTTATAACAATGGGCTTTTGCGCCGTTCCCTCTATTGAGGAAAGCTTGAATTCGCCCCTGAACTCGCTGCCGTTTTTAAACAGCACAGCATCTCCCGCTTCAAGCGTAAGCTTATTGAAATCGAAAAGCGAATTGAAGGGTTTTTCCTTACTGCCGTTGCCGCCGTCCTCTGCCTTGCTGTCGAAATAATAGCCGTCAGTCGGCACGGGCTCGGGCTTGGGCGCGGTATAGCTGCCCGTTGCCGCCTCCGAAGCTTTATAGCCCTCTGCCTTGGCAATAAGGGCGAAGGTGAAGTCCTTATCGGCTTCCGCCTGATAATAGGTATCGGTAAGCGTTGTTGTATCGCCGTTAATAGTCAGCTCGTACTCCGTTGCGTGCTTTACGACGTTCCACGACAGATAAGCCTCTGCCGAAACCGTTACGACGGGCTTATCGAGCTGTTCCTCCGCCGGCGCCGGAAAGCACGCGCCAAGCAAGCCCGCCGACATAATGCACACAGCGCATACCGCCGCAGTTATGCTTTTAAATATCTTCATTTCAGCGCCCTCAATTGTCCGCTTCTGCTTCCGCGTCCGCGGCTTCGTCCGTTCTGGGCTTGCGGCGTGCGCCGAAGAATTCTATGCACCATACCGCGATATATCCCGCAACGCCCGCGCCCGCAAGAATGCCGAACGCCGCATTTAACGCTATTAACGCCGTCTGCCACCAAGGGGTGACAAGCTTGACTATCGTGTCGGAGTCGAAGCCGTTCATCGCGTTGCTCTGCGCAACGGTAAACAGAATTCTGTGAGCGGCCTCGCGCATCTGCCATGCAAATTCGCCGTAGCCCGTCTTGTATGCGTTCAGCTCGGAAGCGCGCGCCATAGCCTCTACCGTGGTGCCCGTTGCCCTTGTGCCGTCGGGCAAATCGTTTCCGCCCATAATTCCCGCCGCAAGCGACATATAGGAATTTTGCCAGTAGTCGGATACCGCAAAGCCGCGCATACCGAACTCGTCGCGGAGTACGGTGTTGCAGAAGCCCTGTGCGCCCGACCACTTCATGCCTATGCGGTTGAACGAGGTCATAACGTTATATGCGCCGCCCTCTTCGATTGCAATTTCAAAGGGTCTTAAATAAATTTCGCGTATTGTCTGCTCGTTTGCCCACGTGCACACGCCCTCGCGGTTGGCTTCCATTTCGTTGAGTATCGCGTGCTTGACGTACGCGTAAACGCCCTTGGACTGTATGCCCGTTACCTCTGCCGCGCAGATTTTGCCCGAAAGATAGCCGTCTTCGGAATAATACTCGAACGCGCGTCCGCAGTAAGCGCCGCGGTGAATGTTTGCGCCGGGGCCGTACAGTCCCGAATAGCCCGCCCACAGGCAGTCCTCGCCTATTGCCTTGCCAAGCTCTTCCACAAGCCCGTTGTTGAAGGTTGCGCCCAAAAGGCTGTTGCAGGGGTACTGCGGGGGAGTTTCACCCTTGTCGGGGTCATCGTAAAGAATGGAATAGCGGTTAACCGCAACGCTGCTGTTTTCCCCGTAGCTGCCCACGGGGCCGAGCGCGCCGTTGCCGTCTATTGTGGCGGGCTTGCTTATACTGCCGCCTACCGCCGCCGTGCTTCTCAGCGCGTTGGAAAGCAGAACTACGGTATCCTCCCAGGTAAGCTGGTCCAAAAGCTTGTCCCAAAGCGGGTCGTTATAGGGGATAGGCTTGTCGTTGGTGACGTCATCGTCACCGTCAACGTACGCGCGGAGCATTGCAAGCGGAATTCCGTTTTCCGCGCCGTAGGCGGGATAAGCCTTGTCGTCCTTGACGGGCGTCATTTTCTGCGCGTCCGCCTTCATTGCCGCCGTCATGGTAAGCTTTACGCTGTTATCCAGCTTTGTATAATTTCCGTCTGCGGAAAAGCCCAGCTTTACTGTGCCCGCCCAGTTATTGCGGCTGATATATTCGACCGAGTTGGTTTCTCCATCGTAAAGGTTCAAATCCGCATTGTCGAACTGGTTGGTAATTACGTTTGTTGTGCCCGCAACAGAGTATTTTTTGCTGTCGAAGCTTTTTTCCGTTTTGTAAACAAGCGCGGAATTTCCGTTTGCGGTACCTTGTCCGCTGCCCGCCTTGACCATTGCGGAGGTGTTAACCTCCTTGCCGCCTTCTGCCTTTTTTGCAAGGATATTGTTGACCGCGTCATGCGCGTCGCGGCCGACCGTAAGGAAGTATTCGCCCGCGTCTATTACATAGGTTTTTTCGCCGTACGCGTCATAGGAGGCGAAATACTTTTCGTCAACCTCTATTTTAACCGTCTGGCTTGCGCCCTTGTTGAGCACGTCCGTTTTTGCATAGCCAACAAGCTCCACAGACGCCTTTTCTATACGGTTCTGCACGTCGTATTCGGTATAGGGCTTTTGAAGGTAAACCTCAACAACCTCCTTGCCCGCAACATCGCCCGCGTTGGTAACCGTAAGCGAAACGGTATATTTACCATCGCCCGCCGTAACCGCAAAGTTAGAATAATCGAAGGTTGTATAGGAAAGCCCGTAGCCGAACGGATAGGAAACTACTTCCGAATAGTCGAAATCACCCACGTTTGCGGCATTTAAAACAACGTCCTCGTAACGGGTTTCGGTATAGCGATAGCCGTTGTAAATGCCCTCCTGATAGACCATATACTTGGTGGACTTGTTGGGCGCGCCATCGGCAGAGGCATACTCATAATCCCCCCAGTTTGCATACACGGGGTTATAAAGATGCTGCTTCCAGACCGTGTCGGTAAGCTTGCCAGAGGGGTTTACCTTGCCGGAAAGCAAATCGCCTATGGCGTACGTTCCCGCAGAGCCCGTCTGCCCTACCCATAAAAGCGCGTCCACCTCCAGCTCGCTATCCTCCAAAAAGTCGCATTGCAGCTGTACCGCGCTGTTCATAAGCACTACGATTTTATCGAAAACTCCTAACGCCTTCTGCGCCTTTAAGCTTTTAAGCACGTCCCGCTCTTTGGGTGACAGCGCAAGATAGTTGCCGTTTGTCATATCGGAGGTATCGCCGTTTAAAGGCGTATCGGTCGCCTCGGTGCCGTAGCGGGAAATGACGAATACAGCCGCCTCCGCCTTATTTGTTTTGGCAGAGGTGGTAATTTCCTCCCAGCTTGCGTCCTTGACATAGTAATTTGCGCCGTTTGCCGAGGTACTGCTTGTATGCATGCCGCTGTACTGCGGGTTTGCCTTGTACCAGTTCCATAAATCCTTGTTTACGGTTATGCCCGAACGCTCTATGCCCGTTTTAAGGTCGGTATTTTTTGCCATGGGCGAATAGGACGAGCCGCCGCCCGCAAATACAAAGTTGGTAGAGCCGCTGCCGAAAAGACTTATCTGCGCGTTTGCGGAAAGCGGAAGCGCGCCGTTGTTCTTCATAAGCACCGCGCCCTCCGCAACGATTTCCTCGCACAGCCTTTCGCCGTTGGCTTTAAGGTCGGCAATGCTGTCGAAGTCCGTCTTGTGATATAAAACGTCGCCCTGCTCGCCATCGCCCTTGGTTATAATTTCCTGCGTTTTTGCACCGAGGAAGGTAGAAACCATTGTAGAGTTGGCGTTTGCTATAACGCTTGTAGTCATAACCACGCCGAAAAGCACGCAAAACACGTTTGCGGTTATTTTAGATGCAGTTTTTAAAGCCTTGATTTTTTTCATACAGCCGCTTCCTCCGTCACGCTTGCGGTTTTTACGTTTTCCTTTTTAAGCTGATTAAGCCAGATTGCAACGTTGCCGCACACCGCGCTTAAAACATAGAACACCCCGCCCGCAACAAACGCAGGCGAAAGCATTGCCAGCGTTTCGCTGTTAATGCCGGAATAGAACACCTCGGTAAGGTACATGTACACCGCTTCCACATAAACAAGCATTGCCACAAAGGTCAGCACCCACATAAACACGGGCGCATAGGGCGCGGTAAGCTTGTGCACGCTCAGCCCGAGGAAGCCGAGTATGCCGACAATGGGCAGCCATATCGGCGTTGCGCTGAAATATCTTGGAAATTCCGCGCCGAACACCGCGTAAACAATCAGACTTATAATGCTGAGCACGGCGGCGCCCAAGGCGACCCAATAGCCGCAGCCCTTGCTTTTAAAATAGGTTTTAACTGAATTCATAGATAAAATCTCCTGTAAAAAGTCCCTCTCCCTTAGCTTTTCAGTTGGGGGAAGGACTTATACGCTTTAATAAATTTTAGTATTGTCCGATACCTTTCGGGGTATTAAACGTACGCGTTCTCCTTGCCGTTTGCGGGTAAAGCCTCTGCCGCGGCTGTCTGCGCCGCAGGCTCCTCCTCAACGGGAGTAAAGGTTATATCGAAAATCTGGAAGTCTGCAACCTGCGTTTTAAACGATATAAAGAAAGAATTTTTTCCGTCTACCGTAAAGGTTCCGCTGAAGCTTTTTACACCGTCTGACCCAAACTCTGCCGAACCATCGATAGTATGCTCGCTGTCGGTGCCGAATTTAAAGGTCTTAGCTTTTGTTCCCCACGAAGAAGTGCTTGAATTGTTTACCCTCGCCACCTTAAAGGTTACTGTGTACTGCGTACCAATCGCATACATCGGCTGATACCACAATGTCGTTGTCTGGTCCGCGCCAGACTTCTTTGCAACGGTAATTTTTCCGTCTGCCGCAATGTAGTTTGCTGAAAACAATTCAGTGGCGGGGCAATAGCCGTACCACTTGCCGGGGTCGTTCAATGCATCGGTCGCCGTGGGCGTTGTTTCCGCTCCGCTCTGGTGCATTAAGAAATCCTCGGTAATCGTTCTTGCGCTGTCGCCGACAACAACCTTGCAGGTCTTGCTGTGCGTTCCGTCCGTTGCCGTTATGCTCGCCGTACCGACAGTAACAACAGTTATGTTGCCGTTCCGGTCAACGGTGGCAACAGCGGCATTGTCCGTGCTCCACATTACGGTCACGTTTTCAACGCCCTCGCCCTCTACCGTTGCGGTAAGCTGTGCCGCATTCGGCGCGGTTGAGTTTGCTATATCAAGTATCAGATTTTCCGCGGAAATCGAGGTAAGCTTTGCCTCGTTGCTGTTTTCAACGGTTATGGTACAGGTCTTTTCGTTAGTTCCGTCTGATACCGTTATCGTGCATTCGCCGACAGCTACGGCGGTAACAAGCCCGCTTTCGTTAACAGTTGCAACCGCCTCGTTTGAGGAGGTGTACGTCAACGGACAGCCGCTTGCGTCAGAATAGGTTACCTCTATCTGCACGGTGTTGCCGTAGGTTACGCCCGCCTTGTCCAAGGTCGCGCTTTCGGGCGAGATTGAAACAAGCACCACGGGCGGAGGGTTTTCCCCATCGGATACCACTACGGTAAACTCCTTTTCGTTTGTGCCATCGGATACGATTATCTTTGTGTTGCCCGCGGCTACTGCCGTTACAAGCCCGTTTGCGTCAACAGTCGCAATTGCGGTGTTTGCAGAGGTATATGTAAGCTCGACCTCGTCAAACTCGTTAACCTTGTTGATAATCGGCACTATCTGTACGGTATTGTTTTCGCTGTCGCCAAGCGTAAGCGTTGCGCTCTGCGATTCCAGTCCCGTAAGCGAGGATTTTTCGGGGTCGGCAATTTTGGTAAAGGTTATATCCCTTATAACCGCGTTGCTCTTTGCCGTTCTGAACGATATGAAGAAGGGATTGCCCGCCTCCACCACAAAGGTGCCCGTATAGGTTGTTGCGGGAAGATTTCCCGTAAGCTCGTCCGCGTGCTCGGTAACGATTTTATCGTTGCCAACGTTATTTGCGTTGTAGCCTCTGCCCACGCCGTAATGGAAGTGGTCGGTATATTTGCCCCAGCCGTCGCTGCTGTTATGGTCAAGCGTAAACGAGACAGTGTATTTCGTGCCTACCTCGAACAGCGGCTGATATAAAAGGTTCATTGTTCTTGCATTAGCCGAGCCCGTGCGCGTTGTGGAAATTGTGCCGTTTTCGTAAGCGAATTCCACCCACTCCGCATGGCTGCCTACCGAATACCATTTGTTGGGGTTTGCAAGCACGTCGTTAGCCGTTTTGTCAAGCTCGGCATTGTACGGCTCGTTTGCGGCGGAATTGCCGACTGCAACCGTGCAGGTGATTTCCATTCCCTCAACCGTGCCGATAACAGTTGCGCCGCCCGCGCCCACAGCCGTTACAAGTCCGTTTGCGTCAACTGTCGCAACCTCGGTATTGTCCGAGCGCCACTCGATTTGCAGAGGGGAATTATCCGAGGATTTTGCCGCCAACTGACAGGTTTTGGGCGCCTTTTCGTCCGCCGTATCCAGAATTACATATGTTGAATTCAAGGTAATTTCCTTGGTGATTACGTTTACGGTGCACTCTGCCTTTTTGTTGCCGCTTGCCGCTGTAATAATTGTCTGCCCCGCGTCGACTGCCGTTACAAGACCCGTCTGGTCGACTGTTGCAACGCCCTCCTCGGAGGACGACCAAACAATATCCTCGCCGCCCGCAGGTGCAAGCGCGTCAAGCTGTAAGGTGCTTTCGCCCTGAGCAACGTTGATGTATGCCGACTTTAAAACGCTTCCGTCGGGGCCGGTAAGCTTAACGCCCTCTGTAAAGCTGAGGCTTGTAAGCTTCAGATTTAAATCGCCCGCATAGAAGGCGTCTGCTATTCCGTTGCCGTTTGTGGTAGTAAGCGAAACCGAGAAGGGTATGTCGCCGAGCACGCGACTGAACGTTATGTCATGCGTGCCCGCGGTAAGCTCGCGGTATTCTATGCCGCCGTCAGAGCCCATGCTAAGTCTTAAATATGCGTCTACGTCAAGCGTGACGGTAAAGCTTATGTCAACCATTGTGCCCGCGGTAAATTTGGGATAGTATCTCAAATACCACGTTCCCTTTATGGCGGAAACGCTCATATTCAGCGTATCCTTTACGCAGTACAGCGCCGAAGCGTCAAGCGCGCTTCCGTAATACAGATACCACACGCCGGGGTCTGCCTTGACGTTTTCGTTCTGCGCAACGCCGGACGTACCCGTTACTATATTGTAATAGCCCTCGGGCGTGGTGACGTTTACAACGCAGGACTTGCTGTCAAGCTCCTTAACGGTGCCCTTTTCGCGGACGGAAACGGTAATAGTAGCCGTGCCTGCCGTAACCGCGGTGACAAGTCCGCTTGTGGGGTGGACGTTTGCCACGTTTTTATTTGACGACGTCCACGAAAAAACGTAATTCCCGCTTGCCGTAACCGTTGCGCTAAGCTGCAGGGTAGGGCTTTGGGTTATATCGATTGTTGCGGTTTCCTGCGAAATCGCAAGCCCCAGCTCGGGCGTCTTGGGCTTAGGCTTGCACGCCGCGCCGAACACAAGACACACGGCGCAAAGCGTCCCGAGCAATAAAGACATTAACCTTTTCAAAATTATTCCTCCTTATTCCTATACAGTTTTTATAAGCGTTGCCCCAACAACGCTTATAAGGGGTACCCCTTATAGAGTAAAAATTCGTAATTACATTATCAAATAAAGCCCCCGAAATTACAATTGCAAAAAATATTTAAAAACCTTGCAATTTTTATACTAAATCTATTTATTAAAATGTCGCACGCGCATATGTGCGTGTATTTATGCCGCAAGCGCCTCCTTATACTGCAAATCGATGCCGAACTGCGCCGCAAGCGCGTCCGCCTCGCCCGCCTTATAGGGCTGACAATCGGCTTGTTGACCCGTTTTTATGAACTTAGCAACATTTTTGCCCGCGTCCCAGCCCGCAACGTTGTAAACGCCCTGATGGAAGTGCGGGTCATCGCGGAGCTCGGCGGGAACCCCTCTGAACTTAATCGAAGCAAGCACAAAATTATCGTCCGTGTTGCAAAGATTAATCTGTATATCGGCAAGCGCAACCTTGTTTGGGCTGACCGCCCCGCCCGAATACTCGCTTAAAGTCATAATAAAGCATCTTTCTATGCCCCTTCCGCTGAGGTTTTGCATGGCCGTAACAATCTTTTTAAGGCTGTTGACGTAGTTGATTTTGCCGCTTGCAACCTGCCCCGCATCGCTGCAGCCCTGACACCACACCATATTCACATGGCGCACGTTCACGTTGGAGGCAACAAGATAATTAACGCACGCGGTCAGCCTTCTCGCCGCCTCGTTAAAGTAGTCATAGCTTGAAGAGGTGGGCGACCAGTGGTATATGGACGAGCCGCCTACGCTTGCGGAAACGGCGACCACGGGCACGCCCGTTTCGGTATAGTACGCCTCGCAGAAGGCGGCAACGCTGTCGCCCGATTTATTGCCATCGTTGCCAACGCCGTCCGATAGCGCCTCGTTATTTTCGGTATTGCCAAAGGGCTCCTCCACGGGATACAGCCAGCCGTTTGCGTTGCTGCCCGTCACCGCGCGGAATTCATAGCCGTGCCCCTCGCCGCACTCTATACTGTCAGCCGCCTCGCCGCGGCCCGCCATGTTGGACTGACCCATAAATATGAACACGTCAGCCTCGGTCAGCTTGGACTGTTCGGGCTTGGGGTCGGGCGTGACCGAAGTGTTTTCCTTAAATTTGAGATTAATGCCGAACTGCGCCGCAAGCGCGCCCGCCTCGCCCGCCTTATACGGCTCGCACTCGGCTTGTTGCCCCGTTTTTATGAACTTAGCAACGTTTTTGCCCGCGTCCCAGCCCGCAACGTTGTAAACGCCTTGGTGAAAGTGCGGGTCGGCGCGAAGCTCGGCGGGAACCCCTCTGAACTTCATGGAAGCAAGCACGAAATCATCGTCCGTGTTGCAAAGGTTAATCTGCATATCCGCAAGCGCGGTCTTATTTTGCTGAACGGCTCCGTCGGAATACTCGCTCAAAGTGACGATAAAGCATTTGTCTATGCTTTTGCCCGCGCCCGAATTTTTCATTGCGGACACAATGCTTTTAAGACTGCTTACATAATCGAGCGTGCCTTCCGCCACCCTTCCGCTGTCGCTGCAACCCTGACACCACACCATGTTGATATGGCGGGGCACAATATCTCCGTCCGCCTTTAAAAAGTCGATACAGTCAGAAAGCCGCTTAACCGCCTCGTTAAAATACGCGGATTGCGGCAGCCACTGCGTTATCGAGGTGCCGCCTACGCTTGCGGAAATTGCAACCGCGGGAATGCCCGTTTCCCGATAATACGCCTCGCAGAAGGCGGAAACCATTCCTCCCGATTTTTTGCCGTCGCCGTTCTGCCCGTCGCTTAAAGCGGCGTTATTTTCGTTTGCGCCGAAGGGCTCCTCCACGGGATACAGCCAGCCCTCCTCGGCGCTGCCCGACACGGCGCGGTATTCGTAGCCGTGCCCCCATTCGCATTCGATGCTGTCAACCGCCTCGCCGCGGCCCGCCATATTCGACTGCCCCATAAAAATAAATACGTCCGCATAGTTAATATCCGGCTCGGGGTCGGGGTCGGGCGTTGCGGGCTTGCACGCCGTTATGCCCGCCGTCAGCAACAGCGACAAGCCGATTGCGGAAGCCGCCTTGAAAAAATGTGAAAGCTTCATAATTTTTCTCCCGAAAATACTTTTTCACCCTAAGTATAACAGACCCGCCATTGTGAAACCATTGCAATTTTTTTGGTAAAATTATGCAATTTTTACACTACTGCGCACGCACGCGCGAAAAAGGCTGTATATTGTAAAAAAAATGCAATATATATTGAAATTTTTTGCTATTGTACGGGTATTTTTAAAATGCTATAATTGCGATAAACTAAGGATATATGGGGAGCAATTTATGAAAACGCTGAATTTAAGGACATTTGCGCTGTGCACGCTGTCCGCGGCGGCTTTAAGCCTTTGCGCGGCGGCGACAGCGGGGCTTTCAAACGGCAAAGCCACTGCCGACAATATACAAAACGGCTTTGAAACGCTTTGCGCGGACTATAACGGAGCAAGCACAGAGGCAGTGTTCGACAATGCAGACAGTCTGCAATCGGGGCGGGAATATGTTGGATTTAACTGCAACGGAGCCCCCGCCGACCTTACCGCGCTGTGCGATGCTCAGTCGCAAAATGCCGCGGGCGCGGCGTTTATTGCCACAAAGCAAAACGGCGCTGTCACCCTCGATTTTTTATTTGATTCGGAAATCTTCAATTCGGGCTGTCGTCTCGAAAGCGCAACGGTATTTTTAAGCGGTACGCAGTACTCGGCAGAATTTTACTTAAATACCAAAAACGCGCCCGATGACTTTGTAAAAATAGGCGCCTCGGCTACCTCGGCAACCGATAAGTCATACAGCTTCCACTCTGTTTCCGCGCTGACCGCGGGCGAGGATATTTCCGCGCTGAGAATAATAATTTCCGGCGGAAACGGCCAGACGGTTACGATAAGAGAGGCGGACATAAACCTTAAAAACGACCCTGCGGAAATAAAAGCAGTCAAGGACGAGCTGAACAAGGACATTACCGTGCCCTCGCTTTTTTCCGACAATATGCTTTTAAAGCACCGCTCCCGCGTTAAGGTGTGGGGCTATGGCGGCGGCGCGGACGGAAATACGGTTACAATCACTATCGGCGGGCAGACAAAGACCGCCACGGTGCAAGGCTATCAGTGGTCGGCGGTTTTAGACCCCCTGCCCGCGGGCACAGACTACACCCTTAAATTCGATGGGGCAAGCAACTCGATAGAAATTAAAAACGTTGCCGCAGGCGAGGTTTTTATTGCGGCGGGGCAGTCGAATATGCAGCGCACAATAAAAAAGCTTGACGGCGCGGACGATGCTGACTATATAAAGGGCTACGGAAGCGAGCAGATTGCCGACCTTAAAGAAAACCCCGACCAAAGCATTCGGCTTTTCAACCAGAATTCGGTAAGCACCCGCAACGAGCATTTAAAGGACGTTGCAAGCAACGGCTGGAGCATCGCAGACTTCGATTCCGCATACAACTTCTCCGCAGTGGGCTACTTTTTTGCAAGGGAGCTTGCTTCCAGACTGAACGTGCCCGTCGGCGTGATTTATGCGGCGGTGGGCGGCTCACGCATACAAGGCTGGTACTCCCGCGAAAGGCTGCTTGCAGAAAGCGATGCCGAGCTGTTGAACGAACAGCGGGAATGCATTGACTTTTACGCGGGCGACACCTCAGCCAACTCCTCGCAGTCCGCGTGCAACTACTTTAACGGCATGGTGAAGCCGCTTATGCCGTACACGGTAAGCGGGGTTTTGTGGTATCAGGGCGAAAGCAACGTTGGCGACTATAAAATTTATCACAAGCTTATGAAAATTATGGAGGACGGCTGGCGCGAGGGCTTTGACGACCCCGAGCTGAGCTTCCTGTGCGTTCAGGTCGCGCCCTACGACAGGTCGGGCTACAACCAGCACCGCATTGCCGTCAGCCAGAGCGAAATGATTTATCTGCTTAAAAACACATACCTTACGGTCATTTCCGATACGCCCTGGGAGGAGGGCAAAAACAACATTCACCCGCAAAACAAGGTGCCCGTGGGCGTGCGGCTGTCCAACCTTGCGCGGCAGTTTATTTACGGCGAGGACATAAACGCACAGTCGCCCCTCTTCGGCGGTATGGAATTTAAGGACGGAATTTTTACGATAACAATAAGCAACGCGGTGGGCGGGCTTAAAACCACCGACGGCGGAGAGCCCGTCGGCTTCGAAATAAGCGAGGACGGAAAGAAATTCTACCCCGCCTCGGCAACCATTACGGACGTTGACAAGGTAGCCGTGTGGGATTTTGGTCTGGCAGAGCCGAAGTATGTACGCTACGGCTATAACCCCGCGTTTACGGGCACGCTTGTCACCGAGGGGGGTCTGCCCGTAAGCATTTTCGCAACCGATATGCTTTTGTTCGACCTTGACCGGCCGCGGGAAATCACTCCGAATATAAAAGTTGAAAAGGTGAATATCAGCGTTGAAACGGGCGGCGAGCTTACTCTGCCGCAGACGGTTAAATACACGCTTGACGGCGCAGAGCACACGGCAAATATAGCGTGGGAGGCAAGCGGCGCCGACACCTCGGCAGAGGGCGTGTACGGGGTGCGCGGATTCAGCACGGACGGCAGATATATAATTGCCACCGCCGTTATAACGGTTGCGGAAAACGTTGCAAAGGGCGCAGGGCTGACCGCGCTGTGGATAAGCCTTGGCGCAGTCGGGGTTGCCGGCGCAGGCGCGGGTACGGCGGTGATAATCCTAATCAAACGGAAAAAGCGCAATAATTAAGGCGCAAATTAAGGAGTAAAAAAACAAATACCGCGGGGCGGCTGAATTGCCGCCCCGCGGTACTTTTATAAGAAGAAAAATGAAGAATAAATCGATTTTATTTTATGCCTTGCCCGCCAAATGCAGGCCGAGTAGCATTAAAGTCTTAAACCCCGCTGTATGCAGAAAACCCGCCGTCTATGGGCAAGACGATTCCCGTAATAAAGCCCGCCGCACGCTCGCTTGCAAGAAAAAGCGTTGCGCCTATAAGCTCCTCCACCTCGCCGAAGCGCCCCATTGGCGTTGCGGCTATAATTTTGCCCGTACGCTCGGTAGGCGTGCCGTCCGCATTCCATAAAAGCGACTTGTTCTGCGCCGTGGAAAAGAAGCCGGGTGCAATTGCGTTAACGCGTATTCCCACCCGCGAAAAATGTACCGCAAGCCATTTGGTAAAGTTGGAAACAGCCGCCTTAGCCCCCGAATATGCGGGGATTTTGGTCAGCGGATTAAACGCGTTCATAGAGGATATGTTGATTATGCTGCAACCGTTGCCGCCCGTCATATCCCTTGCAAATTCCTGCGTGGGCAACAGCGTGCCGAGGAAGTTGAGATTGAAAACAAACTCCACGCCGCCCTTGTCCAAATCGAAAAACGACTTCACCTCGCCGTCTATGTCGCCCGCCTCAAAGTACTCCTTGTCGGTCTGCGCCTTGCAGCTGTTGCCGCCCGCGCCGTTAATCAAAATATCGCATTTGCCGAAGTCGCTTAAAATTTGCTTATGGCATTCCGCAAGGCTTGCCTTGTCCAGAACGTTTGCCATATAGCCCTTTGCCGTGCCGCCCGCCTTTACTATTTCTTCGGCGAACTGCTCTGCCTTTTCTTTTGTCAAATCCAGCAGCGCAACCCTTGCGCCCGCCGCGGCAAACGCCTTTGCCAGCTCGGAGCAGATAACCCCGCCCGCGCCCGTAATAACTACTACCTTGTCCTTCAAATCCTTGATGTCAACGGGTAAATTCATACCTTCTCTCTCCCCAAATTTATCTTAAAGCCGTAAATTGCCGCCGTACTATGCTTGTTTTAAGGTCTTTTCAACCGCCTCGAACAAGCCGTTTAAATACGCCGCGCCCAAAGCACGGTCATACAGCCCGTAGCCGGGCTTTCCGTCCTCGCCCCAGATATTTCTGCCGTGGTCGGGACGGACGTAACCGTCAAAGCCCGCCTTAACAAGCGCCCTTACAATCGCGTAAATATCCAGATTTCCCGCGTCGGTCAAATGCCCCGCCTCGGTAAAATCGGTGTCGCCGTTGTACTTTAACTGCCGAATATGCGCGAAGTAAATGCGGTCAGCATACTTTTTTGCCATTTCGGGCAGGTTATTGAACCGCCCTGCCCCGAGCGAGCCCGTGCAGAAGGTAAAGCCGTTGTGCTTATTCGGCACCGCCGCAATCAAATCGTCGTAGCTGCCCGCGCTTGTGATAATTCTCGGCAGACCGAACATATCCCAGGGCGGGTCGTCGGGGTGAATTGCCATATTTATGCCCGTTTCGTCGCACGCGGGCATAATTCCGTTTAAAAAATATACAAGATTTTCGAACAGCTTTTTATGATTGACCCCCGCATATGCCGAAATCAACGCATTCAGCTCGTTGGGAGAATAGCTTTCGTCCCACCCCGGCAGACGCAGATTTTTGGGGTCGAGCTTCAAAAGCGTTTCGTGACAGTAGGAAAGCGAATTGCTTCCGTCCCGCGCCTTAGTCCTCAAATCGGTGCGCAGCCAGTCGAACACGGGCATAAAGTTATAGCAAACGCACTTTACCCCCGCCTTACCCAGATTGCGGATAGTCGCGGCATAGTTGGCTATCAATTTGTCGCGCGTAGGCTTGCCAAGCTTTATATCCTCGTGCACGGGCACGCTTTCTATAACTTCCATATCCAGCCGCGCCTCTGCGCACAGCGCTTTAAGCCGCATAATTTTTTCAAGCGGCCATACCTTGCCCACGGGCGTATCGTACACTGCCGTAACCACGCCCGACATATTCGGAATTTGCTTTATGTACTGCAAGGGAATGCCGTCCCCTTCGCCGTACCAACGGAAGGTCATTTTCATTTGCGTTTTTCCTTTGCCGCTTTTTTCTCTTCTGCTCTGCGCCGCTTTTGGGCAAGCCGCGCCTGATACTGCGCCTCCTGCTCCTCGAAGTCAAGCCCCTTCTTTTCGCATTTTGCTTTAAGCTCTGCAAGCCGCGCCTGCTCCGCTTCCGCCTCGGCGCGCTCCTGCTCCGCTCTCAACCGCTCCTCCGGCTCAATCCACTCTATGCCCGCCGCAAGCGCCTCCGCCTTCTGCCGTTCGAGTATCGCCGCTCTGTCGTTTTTAAGGAATTTCTCCACCGTAAAAAACAGCATAAGCACAGCGCACGCGCCGTATACCGCCGTTTCTATCCAGATATAGCTTACCGTAACCATTGCAGAATTACTGCCGCCGCCCGAAATTGCGTTGAAGATACCCGCCGCAAGAGGCCCGCTTGCCGCCATTATAGAGCTGTATATGCTCATTGTAAGCCCGTCGCAACGGAAGCCGTGCTTTGCCTCGATATGGTCTAAAACGTCTGCAAACATCGCAAGTATCATATAGCACGCGGGCGAGGAGCCGAAGCTTTTAAGCGCAACGCCCACGCATACCGCATAGAAGTTGTCGGGGAAACAGCCCGCGATTACGCCGCCCGCAAGCCCGATTACAAGCCCGACTGCAACAACAATACGCTTGCCGAACCTTCTTGAAAGCGGCCATATAAACGCCATTGCAACCGCCATGGGCACCGCGCCGAGAATGTTTATGACCGACATTGCCAAATCCTCGCCGAACACGCTGTCGGCAAACTGGTTTGCGCAGAAGTATGTAACGGACATATTTTTAAGCGAGCCTGAAAACTGGAATATCAGATAAAACACGATAATCAGCCACCAGAAGCCGTCCGTACCGACCGCTTTAAGCTGCCTGCCGACCGAAACTCCCGCCTTTTTTACCGCGGCGGAATAGGTTTCCTCCGTCACTCTTTCGCGCGTGAAGTAGTATTGCAGTACTATAAACAAAAAGGTTACAATGCCTATCGCAATAAACGCAATTGCCCACGCCGTGGCGTTGGGGGTATTCCAACCGCCAAGGAACAGACTTACCACTATGGGGAAAACCATTCCCCCCGCGCCCATTACGCCCAGATGCGCAAAGTTGGAAAAGGAGGCAAGCAACCCGCGCTGACTGCTGTTGCGCGTGGAAAGGGGTATAAGCGTGCTGTTTGCGGTGTTATACAGCGGATATGCAACCGAATAATACAGATTGTACGCAACCGCCGTAAGAACCATTGCCGCAACGGGCGCCTTTTCACCGTTGCCCGCGGGTATGACAAACATCAAAATG
This sequence comes from uncultured Christensenella sp., assembly GCA_910587015.1. Classification (GTDB taxonomy): domain Bacteria; phylum Bacillota; class Clostridia; order Christensenellales; family Borkfalkiaceae; genus Coproplasma. The sequence continues at coordinate 25,555 of CAJUME010000011.1, read as the reverse complement.
CACGCCGCCGCAAGCAGTACCGAGGATAAAAGTATCCACGGCCGCGCCTTGCCGCCCCTTGTCTTTGTGCGCTCTATAAGCTGCCCCGCCACAAGATTGCCCGCAACGATAAGAATTGCGGAAAGCATAGGCAACAGCGTCAAGAACGTTGTAATAAACGCTGGCAGCGCGCCGTCAGCGTCCTTATAATTTACAAACAGCACGTCCGTCCAGTATCTGTTTAAAAAGCTTGTAAAAATTCCGCTTGCCAGCAGCGCGCCGAACGGCCCCAGAAAATACCCGAACAACAGCTCCGGCGCCTTTACGTTGGCAGATTTTACCCTTGTGGCAAACACGGGGTTTTCAAACAGACTTTTTCTGCCGTCTGAGTTTTTTGCCATCTTTTTCCCCTCGTTTTTATAAGAATTTAAGTTTTTCTAAATTATACGGCAAAAGTCAAAAAGTTACAATTGCAATTTTTTCGTAAAAATATTGCATATTTTATTTTTTTCTGTTACAATACGGGTATGTTTAGTTTTGTATACAAGGACATCGATTTTGCGCACAAGCTGGACAACCCCAGCCACCCTACCGAAGAGTACTATAAGCACATTCACCACTTTTACGAAATTCTGTATCTGGTGCGCGGCAATATCGATTACACGGTAGAATCGGAAACTCACAGACTGCGCGGCGGCGATTTGGTATTTATCGCCCCCGGCAAATTTCATTATGCCACGGTTGATTTAAGCGTGCCCTACGAAAGATACGTCTTTAAATTTCCCGAAAGGATTATGCCCGCGTACATTCTGGAAAAGCTTAACGGCAAAACCTCCTTCTTCTTCAATTCTGGCAAATTCCGCGAGGTATTCGACGAGTTCGACGCAAACGAACAGCAATACTCCCGCGACGAGGCGTATACCCTCTTTTTGTGCGAGCTTTTGAAGCTTGTCGTACGGCTTTGCCACGACCCCATTCAGCTTGCGGAAAGCAACAACGATTTTATTTCGCACATAATCGACTTTATCAACGCAAATTTAGGCCAGCCGATAACCATGCAGACGCTGACCGAACGCTTCCACTATTCCAAATCGTATATCAATATCGAATTCAAGCGGCAAATGAAAATTCCGATTATGAAGTATATCCGCCTCAAAAAAATACTTGCGGCGCACAAAATGATAGCAAGCGGCACAAAAAAATCGGTTGCGGCGGAAATGTTCGGGTTTGAAAACTACTCCACCTTCTACCGCGCCTACAAAAGCCTTATTCAGACGGGCGCCGTTTCCGAGGGCGACGGCACCCTCGACTAAACGTTTCCCCGACCGCCCCCCAACCGACCCGCTTTATACCTTTTAATTGTATATATTATAAATAAATTGCAATACTTTTAAGAAAAAACTGCTATTGTAATTGCCCCTTGCTCGGGCTATTATACAATAAAAAAGGTATGTAATGAGAAAAATTTCAACCATAAACGACGGCTGGCGCTTCATAAAACGCAGCCTGTCCCCCGCCGAGGCGGCAACCGCAGACGGCGAGGCAATCGACCTGCCGTATACCTGGAACGGCACAGACGGGCAGGACGGCGGCAACGACTATATCCGCGGCGCGTTCTGGTTTGTAAAGCGCTTCAAAGCCCCGCCCGCAGAAGCCGACGAGGATATTTATATCGAGTTCAAGGGCGTAAACTCCTCCGCGCTGGCGTACCTCAACGGCAAGCTTGTTGCCGAGCACCACGGCGGCTATTCCACCTTCCGCGCCAATATAACCCCGCACCTGCGGGAGGAAAACACGCTTTGCGTCTGCGCCGACAACCGCAAAAACGAAGCTGTCTATCCCCAGACGGCGGACTTCACCTTTTACGGCGGAATTTACCGTGACGTAAACCTTATAACGGTAAACAAAAACCGCTTCGATATGGATTATTACGGCGCCTCGGGCATAAAAATAACGCCCGCGGTCAACGGCGCGGACGGCGAGGTTGTTGCCGAAGCCTATATAACGGGCGGCGGCGAGGTTAAAATAACCGTTTACGACAAGGACGGCAACACCGTTGCAAGCGGTGCAAACGGCGAAAGGCTGACGGTAAAAAATGCGCGGCTGTGGAACGGCGTTGCAGACCCCTATCTGTACACCCTTAAAGCCGAGCTTACGGCAGACGGAAAAATTACAGACTGCATAACCCAGCGCTTCGGCTTCCGTACCTTCGCCTTCGACCCCGACAAGGGCTTTATTTTAAACGGAAAGCCCTACCCCTTGCGCGGCGTGTGCAGACATCAGGACAGACCCAGAAAGGGCAACGCGCTTACAAGGGCAGACCATGACGAGGATATGCGCCTTATAATGGAAACGGGCGCAAACACGGTAAGGCTTGCACACTATCAGCACGATGATTATTTTTACGATTTGTGCGATGAAAACGGGCTTGTCGTCTGGGCGGAAATACCCTATATATCCCGACATATGCCGCAGGCAAACGACAACGCGCTATCGCAAATGAAGGAGCTTGTCTATCAGCAGTATAACCGCGCAAGCATTGTAATGTGGGGCGTTTCCAACGAAATTACAATGTACGGCAAGCACAAAAAGGATATGCTCGCCTTCCACAAAAAGCTTAACGCGTTTGTAAAGGAGGCAGACCCTTCAAGGTACACCACTCTTGCATGCTTTGCAATGTGCGGCTTCAATAATAAATCTGCGCATATAACCGACATAGTCGCGTGGAATTTATATCTGGGCTGGTATGTGCCGGGCTTCTTTTTAAATGATTTGTGGATAAAATTTTTCCGTCTCCTGCACCCCAAGCGTTGCCTCGGCTATTCGGAATACGGTGCAGAGGCAATGCCCAACCTCCACTCAAAACGCCCCCGCCGCGGAGATAATTCCGAGGAATATCAGGCGCTTTACCACGAATATATGCTGAAATGCTTCGAACGCCACCCTTATATGTGGGGCACCTACGTCTGGAATATGTTCGACTTTGCCGCAGACGCGCGCAATCAGGGCGGCGAGGCGGGCATGAACCACAAGGGGCTTGTCACCTTCGACCGACAGACAAAAAAGGACAGCTTTTATATTTACAAGGCGTACTGGTCAAAACAGCCCTTCGTGCATATCACGGGCAAGCGTTTTGCCAACAGAACGGGCAAAAGCACGGTTATTAAGGTCTATTCCAACACGAAAAGCGTATCCTTATATGTAAACGGCAAGCTTTTCAAAACGTTGAAGGGCGACAAAATTTTCAAATTCAAAATCCCGCTTGCGCAGGTCAACGACATAAAAGCGGTCAGCGGCGACTGCGGTGACGAATGCACGATAAGGCGCGTAAAAAAAGCCGACCCCGACTACAAGCTGCACGTCAAATCCCAAACCCAAAGCTGGCAAAAATAAATAATGCAATAAACAAATCATATAATTACAGGAATTTCTTTTTCAATTATAATACTATTATCCTTCAGCCTGCATGTATATGCCTTTAATATCATTCCTAAATCTATACATTTTACTATCAAAGCATAAAATTCAGATTTTACATCAAGCTCTATGCTTTTTAAATATGGATGTAGCGACACAATCATAAAACAGGCCTTATAGCCGCTTTTTAAATATTTCAATATTGCGTTTAGCTGCTTTACTGTTCTTTCTGAAAAGACTGTGGGGAAGGTCGCCCTTTCATTGAGCGATATAACGCTTTTAACCTCAATAATAGTTTTTGTTGACGGTAAAAATAAATCCGCCCTATAGCCTGCCACATTATGCTCTCTGACTGCATCGCTTCGTTTACCCAAAAAATAAAACTTTCTGCTTTTTATACTTACTTCAATAGCCTTATTGGCAATTGAAGGGTTAAGCATAATAAAGCTTTTCTTAAACGGAACAGCAAATAAAGCATAGGGCGTTCTGGTTTTTGAGCCTTGCGAGGGTATAAGCAAAACCCTTTTACCCTCCAGCTGAAGAAAGTTCCCTATATGACATGAGGACGGAACATAGCAAACGACGCTTTCATTGTTTATTTTTACCTCGCAAAGAAATCTGTTTTTTAATTCTTTTATAAAGTTTCCCTCTAAAAACCCCATATTAGCTATGTCTTTCATCGCTTCGCTTCATTAAAGCCCTCCAACAAATTCCGCAAGCTCGCTTTCTGAAATATACAAGCCCTGCATACGCCGCGTATCGCCTTCGGTAACCATAAGCATATCTCCCTTCCCAAGCAGATTTTCTGCTCCCGACATATCCAGTATGGTCTGTGAATCCACATGCGACGGCAATCTGAACGAAACCCGTACAGGGATTAGTGCTTTTAACGCGCCCGTAATAATCTGTGCGGACGGCCGCTGCGTCGCAATTATAAAATGTATGCCAAGATTTCGAACTCTTTGCAAAAGCATAAGCAGTGTTCTTTCAAGCTCTTTACGCGTTCCTGCCATTTCAGCCGCCTGAACCAAATCGGAATACTCATCTATTATAACAACCAGACGTTTCATTTTGTTACCGGGATTTTTACCGTTATAGGATTCAATATCCTTACTCCTGCAGGCACGCAGCTCGGCTGTTCGCTTCTCCTTAACAATTGTATTAAGCTCATTAATGCATCTCAAGGCCTCTTCCGCATCAAGAATAACCTTACCGCCGTAGAGATGAGGTATACCTTCAAAAAATATAAAATCAGTTTGCTTAGGGTCAACTATAAGTAGCTCAAGCTCGTCTGAAGAATACTGCTGCAGCAGACTTACAAGCATCGTATGAAGAAAAATAGTCTTGCCTGAGCCTGTAGTTCCCGCAATAAGCATATGTGGCGCATCTGCTATATCCACCACCTCAATTTTACCGTTAGGAAGCTGTCCTGCAATTATATCCAGCCTTCCGCCGCTTGCTTTTAAAATAGACAGCTGCTCGGTTAGCTTGATGACCTTGTTCAAGCCCGTAAATGGCACATCTACAGATATGTATCTTGTGCCCTTGATATGGTCAATTAATATTTCACCGTTTGCCTCAAGCTGCCGCCCTATATCATTTTTATAACGTTCAAGACTGCGTATGGTTTCGCCGGATTTCAGCTCAACCGCAAACCTTGTAAATCTTGCAGCCTCCTGAACCTGTTCTACAGCTACAGGATAGGCATTAATACCATAATCTCTGAACACCTTGTTTATTTTTGCACACTTTTCCTCAAGCTGCCTTTCGACGCGCGCACCGAAGGCTGCCCCACCGACAAGGTTATCGACGGCCTTCATTTCAGAAGCCGTCGGCACGGCTGTTAAAGCTATTTCAGCTACAGCCTCCTCCGACACCGCTACTACCGCCAAATCAGGAGCAGCTGTCTGCTTTACTGCGCAAGGGTGTGAGGTTACATTTAAAAGATCTGAAGCAGGCACTGCACAATTGGCACCGGTCAAAATAGCTTGTATTTCATTGCTGCCTATGGTCACAAGCTTAAAATGCTCCTGTGCAAGCTCCTGAGCACCGTCATACTGTACCGTTTTACTTTCAGACCTTTCAAAATCCACAAAATAGATATGCTTTTCTATATTCAGCTTATACTGTCCTGCAAACAATTCGTTTAGCTGATTGCTGTAGCTAAGCTTTTCCTTTGGCTCAAGCTCGGCTTGAAATAAGCCCTCAAATACCTGCTCGCGCAAAATTTCTCTTCGTGATACGGTAGTAATTTTTTCGGTAGCCCCGAACATTTCTCTCGCAAGCTCCTCAAGCACGATTGCCTGCTGAATTGCATGACCGGAAATTCTGCTATTTTTAATTATAAACGAATTTCGGTTGGCCTCATAGGTTTTTACCTCTATAATGTCAATATCGGCACTTCCCTCCTCAAGCCTGATGCCTATTAAATCAGGAAGCCTTCCATCCTCTCTGTCTGACAGCCATTCCTGTGCAAGCTGGGTATCCAAGCCCACAAGAAGCGCATCCGGATGCTGCCGTCTATACCTTATGGCGGCTATAGCAAGGCCCAAGCTGCCTTTCCCGTGATTAGTGTCAAATATCCGCGTTGACGTATGCGAGACTATGCTTAACAAGCCGTCATTGTTAATTTCTCGAATAGCGTCTATTATTTTTTTTATCCCTTCCTCGTTAGGAATAAAATTACCCAGATGCTTTACAAGCGAATCATAGCCGATAATGAATTTACGGCAATTGATTGAATATATGCCTATAGACCGATAGCCGTCCTCCTTGTAAAACAGCTTTTCACTGGCTGCACGAAGCGATATATCCCAGCTTTTTAGGCTTTGGTCTAAAATTATTAACCAATCACTCTTTTTAAGAAGGCCGTCATAGGTTTCCCGCTTAAGCGGAGTATTAAAATATGTTGACGTATGCCTGAAGGCTGAGGGCTGTTCATTCAGCTTTTCAACAATACTTGAATAGGTTGAGAATATACTGCCCTCATTAGCAGGTCTGATTTTAACCTGCTCTTCAACAGCATCAAAGCTATATATTTTAGGCACACACAGCGGATGAAGATGGATGTGCCTGCTGTTCGACATTGCCTCTATTTTTACCTCGTTGGGGTCAAACATAATAAGCAAATGCTGCTGCAGAGCAAGCAAATCAATAATCTGCGCATATGTACAACGTCTGTCGATTATCTTGAGCTTAAAGCTTAAGCTGTCCTTGCCCTTATATCTTCCAAGCAGCCCGTTGCTTAAGGCTTCCTCCTCAAGCTCCACCCAAGAATTAGGCACCTCCTTTGTCCTGAATATTGAAACCTCAATACCTGAAATATTGAATTCCTTATCGTTGCTTAAGGCCTTAAGCATAGCCACAACAGCCTCCACCGACGGAGGGTCTATTACCGCCAGCCTAAGCATCATTCCGGCATGCGGATATAAGCACAAATACCTGATTATTTGCTGCTTAAGAATATCTATTCCATTCTCGCTTTGATTAATCTGCGGCTGATTTGAATATATAGGCAGCATTCCTATTCTTCCTGCAAGAGGTAAAAATGCCGCTCCTCCGCCATTTATAGTCGGCGGCATAAGCATTACGGACAGCGGGTCGGGAATATCGTCAGCCTTGCGTATTATAAAAGACCTGTCCTCCTCTGTTAAATGGCATTCCTCTGTGTCATTCAGCCCTTTATTGGATAATATTTCCTTTGCAAGCTCAACATACTTCCACAGGTATAACGGGTGAAGCGGTGTCGGCACGGCATGGAGCTTCTCTTCACCCACAACAAAAACATAATCTAACGACATAATCGTGTTGATTATTTCCTTAACCCTGGTTGGCGAAATTCTCCATAGCTTATGAAAATCCTCATTTATCGCATTCAAAAGCTTTTCATATGCCAACAAATAATCCGAAAATATTTTATATTGTGCCACAACCTGAAGCATTGGAGAATCCTGAAGACGCTTTTTATAAGGAACAGCCTTATCGCGGGCTTGTATAAAAAGTCTTAAGTTTTTAGATATACTCTCGTCCTCCGACAGAAGCCCTGATATCTTGGCAAGGCTTTCATAAAGCTTATCAATATCCGACCTTTTAAAAATATCTGTTAAATATTTGCCCCTATCGCGTATAGCCTCGCTCGGCGTCTGAGTCTCGGCATGAATAATTCCTCCAAGCTCGTCCTCTTCGGTAAGCTCAGCAGCAATTGCTTCCGTTATAGGGTTTGTATGTACCTGCAGCTTGATATCGTCATAATCAATATTAAGCTTCTCCGACTTAGCCCTGCGGCCTCTGCCGTCAAGCTCTTGCCCTATTTTTTCTAAGATTTTGTTGATTTGCGTTTGATTATCATCAAAAATCAGCTGCGCCGCTAACGCCGTAGGCTTAGTGCGCGCTACTCTGCCTTGCGACGTTCCGGACTGACTTGCTGTTGATTTTTTTACTGCCTTAAGACATTTTTCAAGCTCGTCAAGCTCTATTTCCTTAAGCAATTCAATATCCCTGCTTTCATAGTAGCTGAGAATAAGTCGGGGAAGCCTTTTATTTACATAATCCTTGGAATAATAATTCGTAATACCCTGACGCTCTGCCTGCTCTAAATTTCCAATTCTTTCAACAAGCGCGTGATTACGCCAGATTCTCTTTATAAAATCTTCCCTGGTCGGATTGTTAATGTCAATATTCTTATCACTGCATAGGCCCAGTCTGTAATAATTTTCCTTTATCGCGGAAGGCAGATCCATTGCTTTCGCATTTAATAAAAGCTCAAGATACCCCAAAACTCTTTCAAAGCTCAATATACTGCGAATTTGCTTACATCTCAAGGCTTGAATAAGCGCTCCTATAACATTGTTAATGCTCGCCAATTTATTTTTTACATAATCGCAGCTCTTTATATAAGTCTTTTCCAGAGTTATTTCAGGGAACCATCTTAAGGACGATATTTTTGCCATCTCTGTACGTTTGATTACAAGTAATCTAAATGTACTCTCATCGCCTGAATTTCTGGAACGCTCTGCCTCTTCCGCGGTAAAGGCATAAGCTATTTTTTCGCCTCTATCAGGCAGGGTGCGTATAAGCTCCTGCTGCCGAGCTTCCGAAAAGCCTAAAAAGAATATATGAATATTACGGTTTGTATTCAAATCGCCGGCAAGCTGCGCATAATTAAAATCGGGAATGGTAATCAGCGAAGCCCCGTATTCATTTGACATTATATAGGTATTTACCAGCTCAGTTAAAACCGAGGTTAAAAGCTGCTTCTTCATTATTAAAGTCCCCTTCCAATTAAGGTTACACCGTCGGCATATTGCTTAGCTAAGCCAAGAGAAATATACATCTTAGCAAGCTGTTGCGCGTTGATGTTCAGGTCTCCACGCAAATCACCCGGCGTTGCCTGTGATATATTATAGCTATTCAAAAGCTCGTACTCCTTTTCTGCATCCGCACCGATAAAAATGTTATAGGCCTTATATAGCTTCTCACCAAGCTCCTTCAGCTCAATTCCATCTGAAAGCTCGTCCGCAGTCAAAATACTAAGCGTAATAGTTTCAAGCGTAAAGCTGTTTAATAAGTATCTTTTAAGCTTTGCCCTATTCCCCTTCGGCCCAATCAAGCCAGACCTGACGCCTAAAATACGGCAAAAATCAGACGGAGAATTGTATTGATACTGAAAGGTATACAGTGCAATTTGTATTGCCTTGGCAAGAGCATTCAACGGAGAAGCCCCATCCTCACAAAAGCCTTCAAAATAGCTTTTAATGGCCGGTCTTATGGTGTCCTCTCTTTCTTTTGTGGAAAAAAGCATAGCTGCTATCCATTCCAAACATTTGTCATAATTATCGCCGGCAATTACAGGCTTAAGCCAAGTATATATCGCATTTGTAAAATAATCCTCTACAGCCTTCTTTGCCAGAGTATACGACTGCTCGCTCGCCTTTCTGATAGATTCGCGCTCATTACAGGCGTCAATAACAATGGGCGGCTTCACTCCATTGTATACAGCGCTGTTGCATTGCGTAAGATACAGAAAGGTTGCAAATATTGCGTAATTTATTACGCGTTCAAGCACCGCAAGACTGTTTTCCGCTTCCCCTGTTGCTTTCATGTTTTCAGTAAGCCTGTCAAAGCCGTTTCGTATAACCAGCTTAACCGAATCCCAAGCTATTTCAGAATCCTCAGGGTATTCCACTCCATCAACTTTTCTTTTTTCCTTTTCGCACGGAAAGACTATAATAGGTTTTACAAGCTTTGTAATATCATCGTTATCATCATTAAGGGACGCCTGAAGAAGAGCAATTAAAGGCGACACCCTTCCGTCAAGCCTTTTTGCCAGTATTTCAAATAAAAACTCTCCTATTCCTCCCTCTGAGGAAACCCGCTTTCTAAGCATCCAATGCGAAGAAATTGTCATAATCGAGAAATTATACTCAGGGTAAAGCGCGTTATCCTGGTCAAAAACATCGTTCAATAAAAGACGAAAATCCTTTATGTGTATTTCTTTTTCATTACGACCCTTTTGCAGAATTTTGTGATATTTCTCTATTATTTCCTTTGAGGATAAGGCCTTTTTCTTGCCATCGCTTATTATCCAATCATGAATATCCCTAGAATCACAGGTTTCGCCCGTACAGCATCTGAATAGTCCATTGGCAATATGAGAGGGCTTAGTGCCGTCAGTTGTAGGGGCAAAGCTGAGGTATTCGGAGCAAATAGCTTCACCAAGCATTTTTAACGTATCGTTTATCATATTAGTTCTCCTCAAAGCCGTACTGCCCGTCTTGAATATAAACTGATTTCTTATAGCTTTTCCTTCGGCCTGCAATAATAATTTCACCGTCATCATTTTCCTCAGCCAGTCTGTTATCATCAAGCTGCTGAAGAAATTTAGCCGCCGCTTGCTCATAATGGGAAGCGAGCAAGCCAACAGGATAGCCCTCGTCAATTTTAAATAAGGCTCGTATAAAATCCATGTCAAGCCTTAATGACGGGTCGCGCTTCCCCTTAGGAGTCATTATTATATGGTCGGGAACATACTCCATTCCGCTTAACCAATCTGCAGGACGAGGGATATGTATATCTATCTCATTACAGTCAATTGCCTTACTGGATACGGCTACTGCCGCAGGAATACTAATATCGTATCTAAGTGTAGTCCAAATATGAAGCTGCCTTTTATCATCTAAGGACGGCATAAACAGATTGTTAATTGCTTTAACAAGCTGTTGCTTAAGCTTCCTTTTCTTTGCATCAAAGCCCTCAAAAATTGTTGTACATTTTTTGATTTCATCCGGCTGAAGCTCACGAAGCTCGTGTCCGTGGACATTTTCAAAATAATACCGTCTTTTAACCTCCTTGAAGCATCTCAAGGCCTCATCAATATTTTCCTCAAATTCCTGCGAGCACGGCCATTTGTCAGGCACACCAAGCTGCCAGCCCTCAGTTATTTCCCCGTACCAAAGCCCTTCATCCAATGCAGGAGAGGATAAATAAACAGGGTCAAACTGCTGAATAGCCTGAAGAAACTGATTAGTGCCCGAAAAAATAGCCGAGTAAAAGCTTTCATTCTCCGTTTCCTCCATCAGGCAAGCAGTAAAAATGTAAGCAAACGCACCTAAAATATCCCTTATAGCAAAATGCTCGGTATTGACTGTAGCCAAACGCATCAAAGAGAGCACCTGTTCCTTTATCTCTGGTATAGAGAAGGCCCTTAAATTATAATCAAGCGCCTTATTTTGACCCGCCTCAGGTAAAAGCAGCTCAACAAATTTGTTGATTAATTGCTCTAACAGCTCCTTGCTTGGGTCAAGCAGATTTCTTTCGTTAAGGTCTATAATTGCAACCCGTTCAGTCAAGTCAAGGGAGGTATCATACGTAATCAGCTTTGCCTTTACAGCTAACAGCTCCTTATAAATATTAGGCTCACGTTTTTTTATATGTCTGCAAAGCTGCAAAAACGGATACTCGTTTACCGCGATAATTGCAGGCCTATGCTGCTTATAGCATTCTACAATATTAGTGACAACTACATCATAGTCTGCAATATTGTTTAAATCCTTTTCAACATATGCAGCACAGTCCCTTATTGCTGAGTCGACAGCCTTTATCACAAAGGTTTTACCGTCGCCCGGATTACCGGTAAGAAAAATAATTTTCTTCCTTTCAAGCATATCCTTAATAAGTCCTTCAGCATGTGAGGCGATATGAAGCAGCTGTAGCTCATCCTCTGACATATGATCGGAATAGCAGTTTTTTCCGTTATACAGTTTTCTTATGTAATCCAGCTTTGACATATTTTCTCCTATATGTTGCCTAAAAGAAGCCCTTCCGCACTAAAGCAGCTTAAGCGTTCTTTTATGTCAACACTTGTAAGTCTCATTTTCAGCCAGCGCTCATACCAGTAATCGATAAGGTGCTGAGTCATCTGCTCAACCGTGGCAGCATCCTCCAGCTCATAGCCATAGTCAGCCTCCTTTTCCAAGCCCAGCAAAAAATCGTTAGTATTTTTAGCCAGCTTAATTGAATAAACAATTCTTGGTGAATAATGCTTTAAAAATGCCTCTGCCTTTATCCCAATACTGCTGAGTCCTCTGCTTATCATCCGGAATCTGGGACTTGTCCCCTCTCCGAATACATGGCTTATCCTTTTCCCGCCGTCCTGCAGCTCAAGCAGCTTAGAAAATACCGAGGTAGTTTCCTTAGAGAAGAAAACTGTCCCATAGCCCTCTGTTACGCCTATTTTATTAAATTCTAAAAATGAATTATTTAGCTGCGGTACTATTATGCGGTTATATTGACTGCTTCCGACGGCATATAGGCTAGTTGTTCCCAAATAAACCAGGTGACTATCACGCACCACCCTGCTACCCTTCATTCGTGAAGCAATTTCACTCACCTGATTTTTATATCTGTTGGTATAGTCTCTTATAACGGTTGGACTACAGGCAAGAATACTAATAAGCTTGCCGCCCAACAGCTCGTTATACGGCGGAATAGCCCCACAAACTATAATTTCCATCATGTTGGAGCCTATTTTTTGTTTCCTGTTAGCAACTAACGCCGTATTAATAGCCCTTCTGCCTGTTTCTGTTGACAAAAGCTGCATTAAGCGCTGTGCATTTGTATCGCCGCCGGCATTGTTAAACACACATCTCGTTTGTAGTAGCTTTGCCAACTCCTTCGCGCGCTTGCGTTTAAATAAGTTACTTTGCGCCTCCTCCTCCCAATCGGGTGAAAGACCGTTGTTATGGTTGTTAATAGCTTTTTCAGCATATTCCGCAGCCGTTACCAACAGTCTGTCTATTTGCTCCTGCCGTGGATATTTTGTGTCGCTGATAAAATCCAAATCCTTTATATATATTTCGTTGATTGCGTCTTCAATATTCTTCAGCAGTAAGGGATACATTCTGTCGGCATATCTGTTTATTCGCTCCTGATGGTCTTTTTCCTTTTCCATAGGCATGCTGATTTTAGCTTTAATTTTCCTACCGTCTGTACCACTGACCGTTTGCTCGCACACAAATTCGTTTGTCATGCGACACATGCTTTTTTTGATTGCTTCAACCGTCCAGCCAATATCATCATCTCGGTTGGATAGATTTAGCACAGAATTACCAAGAGCAAATATTCCTATTATCGGATGAAACGGCTGCAGACGGTCCCTCACCAAATAAAAAAGATTTCTCCCGGGCATTATTTTATACGGTATCGACCATGTATATCTGAAATATCTCCAGATATGAGACAATTTATAGCCCGTATGCTCATCATACTCGTCAGTAACAAGCTGAATATAAGGCTCGCAAACAGCGCTGTCTTGACTAATCTGTTTAATTAGAAAATTCTTGTCACCTATCAGATTTTTAACAGAAAGCTTTTCTCCATTAAAGGTCCTGACCTCTTCCATTTTTTTTATAAAGCCTGATACACTCGGGACTCTGAACTGCGCATTTCGTTCAGTGCTAAGACGGTATTTTATTTTTTTCTTATCATCAAGATTGTCATTCTCCATTTTAAGCGTCAGCTCACCGTCTTTAATATCAAAAATCCAACCCTGAAGAGACAAGTCCACAAGAACGTTAAGCGACGCTATATATTTAAGCGCCTCCAACTGATTTTCCGCTACGTTCAAATTGCTTAAGGCAAGCTCATTTTTAATTAATCCAACTCTGTTCGAAGGCACGGTATGGCTCATTTTTTCAATGATATGCTTAAATCTTTCACTATAATAATCGTTTAAAATCGGTTGAAATTTTTCAGAGGCTACTTCATTAGCCTCAAGGGATGAATGCATTTTAAGTATTTTCTCCGTAGTAAATTATGCAAATATTAAGTCTCTTAACCTAAATTCCACTGTAAGAAATATTATAAACAATTTTTTACAAGATTGCAAGGGCTAAGAATAAATACAAGTCAATTATTTAATTCTTGCTTATTTGTACTGTCTCAAAATAAAAAACAGACAGCTACTTTTAGCTGCCTGTTTTAGCTAGTGCTTTATTTCGAATTTTATCCGCTTAATACAAACGTAGTACACATCCGCGCCCACCAAATCAATTATTTTTCCATTATCGGGTGCTCCAGGCATAACAGCACTACCTTTATTAACAAATGTGCGGGCTCGTCTTCACCGAGCCCGCACATTTGTTCCATTGTGGCGCAGAGAGAGGGATTCGAACCCCCGGATAGTTGCCCATCAACGGTTTTCAAGACCGCCGCATTCGACCGCTCTGCCATCTCTGCAAAAGTATTCTGTATTTCAATTCAAATAATTTTTCTTTTGGGACAGCTTACGCCGTCCGCAAAATATAAATTAAACGGTTTAACGCGATTGGCTACGCAACAATCGCTAATCCGTCACTACGTTCCTCACAAGACCGCCGCATTCGTCGTACCGAACGCTTTGCGTTACCGCTCTGCCATCTCTGCAAAAGTATTCCGCAAATTCCCTGCCATTTTATCAAACGCCCGCGCCGTTGTCAATCAAATTTGCAGTCGGGCGTTGCGGTTTCAAAAAAGCCAAAACCCGTTTCAACAAAGCAAAACAGCTTCGGCAAACCCAAAACAAGACCAAAAGCAAGTCTAAATACCCTATAAAGCCTTATTAAGGCTTTTTCTCGCGCTTGTACTGCTCTCCCACAAGCCGGTCGAAGGAAAAGCTCCTCTTTATCGCGTCAATCTTGCCAGTGGAAAAATAACTGAAAACATTCTTATCGGAAGCATAAATACAGTGGTCGTACAGCGCAACGTTGTTCATGCTGCACATAAGCTGCACCTCCATAGTAAATCTGTCGTCGTTTTCGGACGGAGCCGAGCTTCCGCTCAAATGATTGTGCGCAAGTATCAGCCCGTGCGGCTTAACGGCGGCAATAATTTTTGCCACTCTGTCCGCGTCCACCTGCACTCTGTCCAGCTCGTCAGAGGTAAAGGAAGAAATCTTTTTCACCTTCCCGCTCTTGTCCAGACAGTACATTTCCAGCGCCTCCTCTACCTTGCCGCGGAAGCGCATGCACACAAACCTTCTGAAATCCTCGTAATTTCTAAGGCAGATTACACCCGAGCCGCCCTCCGCAGACCGCGCGGCGCACTCGCCTATGCATTTAAGGTACAGCGCCACGCTCTCGCCCACGCCCTCAACGGCGCAAAGCTGCTCCACCTCTGCATTAAACACGCCCGCAATCGAGCCGAAGGCGTCCAGCAACGCGTGCGCAATGGGGTTGGTATTCTTACGCTGAAAGGCGTTGAACAGCAAAATCTCCAACAGCTCGTGCTCGTAAAGATTATCGCCGCTTTTCAGTTTTTCGTACATTCTTCTTCTGTGTCCCTCGTGCATAAGCTCTCCGAAAGTTAAATTCAATCGAAATTATTCATCGGCTTAAAGCCGTTTGTCCCGCCCTTGTCCGCGTTCGGGTTCCTCTTTTTGGCGCGTATCAGCAGCAATATAATAAGCCCGACAACAACGATAACCGGCGCTATACACAGCAAGCCCGCCATCACCATTATACCGATTAATATCGCCCCGATATAATTCGCCTTTTGCTCGGGATTTTCCACCGTGCACATGTCTATCTCCAGCTCCCCATCGGGCAGTCTGTCCGCCTTATAAAGGTATCCGTAATCTGTTTTTTCGAAATCCAGACTTGAATTGATTAGGTAATATGGCGTGTTTATGCGTATTTCAAGGCTTTTAAAGCTGCTCCACTCCCTTGCGGGCGACAGCAGATATTCAAACGTATACACTATCGGCGTGTAATAATATTTTCCGCCCGAATACAGCGGCGCCGTAACGGTATTTTTCACCGTCTGCCCTGCGGAAAAGGACAAATCATAAACAAGCCACCGCATAAAATCCGTGCGCTCGTCCAAAAATTCAAAGCTCGGCGGCAGTAAATCGTCCTTGTAACGGCTGTCGATAAAATCGAGCACGCCGTTGTAATAATCGGTTGCCGAAACGCCGTTGCCCCCCGTATATCCATTAAATACGTACTCCTCGAAGGTGGTTTGCCCAAAGTCCTCCGCCCTGTACTCCGCCCGCGCGTCAACACTGTTGTAAACAAGCCCTAACGGTCCCGTCTGTCTGTAAAAGCTCCATTTTATATCGCTTACGTTCAGCTCACCGCCAATTGAATAAATTTCTACAAGGCTTCCGCCCTTTACGGAAAAGTCAACAGTCTTATCCCTTCCGTCCTCTTCAAGCCTGCCGCGCCCGCACAGCCTCAGCCCCTCCGTGTTTTTAAGAACCGCCTCCGCGGTAAAATACTCGTTGTCATAAGAGGCTATTGTAAAAGAATATTTATAAACGGGCGTATCCCTTTTAAAAAATCCGTGCGCTCTGTACCCGTTAACAAGCTGCTTGCACCCCTTTGCAAAATCAAACTCCCCGTATCCGCAAATTGTATGCCTCAGCTCTGCATTAAGCTCCGCGCCGTCCGCAAGCACCATATACTTATCGGCATTCACCTCGTCCAGATAAACGTGCTTATCCGCCTCCTCGTCCCAGAAGGACAATGGGCACTGCTCGCCGAGCGGAAAGGCAAGCGTAGCGTTAACGGTATCCGCAGTCGGGTTTTTAAAGGTGTACTCCGCCGCAAATTTCCCGCCGTAGGCAAGCATATCCTCCTTTGTGGAGCCGTGTCCGATAAAATGCGGAATATCCAGCGTCAGCAGCTCGCCCTCTACCTCTATCGGGCAGCTTTCGCCCGTAAACATCACTCCCGCGGCGGTAACGCCTTGCCACGTGCTCGGCCCCGAGTTAGCGCCCGCCGTAATACCGGCCCGCGCAAAGGCTCCGCAAGCCGCCCCAACACCCGCAAAAGCCGTCAAAGCGGTCAATATGCACGCGGCGCATATATTAATTGCATTTGTGTCGCATATATTCACTGCCCTTGTTTTTTTCATATTTAATTTCTCCCGAAGGGACTTCGCCCCTATACCCGCATTATAATACCGCGGGCGTATTTTGTCAATTAAGCCGAAAATAAATTGACTTAAAACACAGCTTTATTATATAATTCTGCCTATGCACAGAGAGAGAACGAAAAAAACAATAAATATAATATCGACCGTGATATTCGGCGTATGCCTTGTGCTGTTTATGCTGACCTTTTCGATAGGTCTGCCGATATACGGACGGTTTTTCTACTTTTTGCAGGTAAGAATACTCGGCTTCGACAAGGCGGCGGGCTTTTCGTACGAGGAGGTTATAAAAGCCTATAACGAGGTTTTAAACTTCTGCACGCTTCCGTGGGTAACAAAATTCAGCGCGGGCAGCTTAAAATTTTCCGCAGACGGCGCGGCGCATTTTGCCGACTGCAAGGCGCTTTTCAACCTCAACCTCGGCGTGTTAATCGCCTCCGCGGCGCTACTGCTTACCGCCGTACTTCTCAACAAATTCAAAATAATCAGCCTTTTAAGGATAAAAGGCCACCGCGTGTACTTAATTTCCGCCGCGGTCGCAGTCGCCCTTCCCGTTTTAGTCATTCTAATCGTTGCCGCCGTCGGCTTCGACAGGGCGTTCGAGGGCTTCCACGCAATGTTCTTCCCCGGCAAGGACAACTGGGTTTTCGACCCCGCCGCGGACGAAATTATCAAGGTCATGCCGGAGCAGTTTTTTATGAACTGCGCAATAATAATCGCGTGCGGGCTTATCGGCTTTGCAACGGCGCTTATCTGCGCCGACCTTATTTTATTCGGGCGTGAAAAAGGCAAAACCGCCTATCCCGCGCCCTTCTATATTCTTATAGCGTTCATTGTGTTCGAAGGCGCAATTTATTGCGCCTTCAACGTAATTACGTTGGGACTTGGCGAGGGCACCGATTTAATCAAATACGTTGCAATAATCGTCTGCTTTATCGTTGCGGCTGTCAACTGCTTCTTTGGCAGAAACAAGGACTGCCTCTTCGTTGCCGCCGCAATGCTCTTCACTGTCGTTGCAGACCTCTTTCTGCTCGCCCTCGATGACTATTACCCCGCGGGAATAGCCTCGTTCATAGTCGTGCAGTCCATAAACCTTGCAAGAATATACTACGCCCGCAAAAAAATTCCCGTAATTTCGGGCGCGGTAAGGCTTACCGTCGTCGCGGTGCTGCTTACAGTTCTGGGAGCTTGCGGCTCGCTTACGATAGTTTCCGCGCTTTCCGCAATCTATTTCCCCCAGCTTGTAATCAACGCCGCCGACAGCGCTCTGCTTATAAAAAAATCAAAACGATATATACTGTTGTTTATAGGGCTTTTGCTGTTTATCGGCTGCGATGCGTGCGTGGGTCTGGATAACTTTACCGAGGTCGGCATCAATATCCCCGCCGCCGCGCTGGATATAATCAACCCCGCAATATGGCTGTTTTATCTGCCCTCGCAGGTGTTTATAACGCTCTCCGCCGATGTGCCGTATACCCGCACGCAACAGCGCGCAAAAGCTCAACCGCACCCCCTTTGCGAAAATATTTGACTTGAACCCATTTGCGGTCTATAATTATACTATGAGTTTTGAAAGGCTGAAATTCAGAAAAATAAATAACGCCAGAGATTTGGGCGGACTGCCCGCGGCAGACGGCAAGCGCATAAAATACGGCAGGCTTATCCGCAGCGCGCGCCTTTACAAGCTGCCCGCAAGCACGGTCAAAAAGCTTAAAGACTACGGGCTTACCGCGGTAATCGACCTGCGCACGGATAACGAGCGCAGGGAAAAGCCGCGTACGGAAATCGCGGGCGTAAAATACTACGATGTGCCCATTCTCACCACCTCCGCCACGGCAATAACGGGCGACCAAAGCATGGCGCAGATAATTTTTTCCGAAAGCAAGCACCTTAAAGAGCATTACGGCACCGCCGACAACTACATGCGCGCAATGTACACGGACGTGCTTTTCAACGAAACCTCAATCCCCAGGCTTAGAAAATTCTTCAACATTCTTCTTGCCGAAGAGGGCTGCGTGCTATGGCTGTGCAATCAGGGCAAGGACAGAACGGGCATTCTGGCAATGCTTCTGGAAAGTCTTTTGGGCGTGGACGAGCAAACTATAATCAGCGACTACGTTGCCTCGGGCAGATTTTTAAGACACAAGCGCAGAATACAGAAAACGGCAATTTTCATAGTGCCGTGCCCCCTGCGCATAAAGCTGATACTAAACGCGCTTATCAACGTAAAACCCCGCTATATTATAGGGGCAATCGACGCCATAAAGGAAAAATACGGCTCCGTTACGGAATACTGCAAGCAGGTAATAAAGATAACGGACGAGGAAATTTCGGCGCTCCGCAATAAATATCTCGAATAATCAAAAGCCGCCCGCGCTTATCCACTAAGCGCGGGCGGCTTGTTTTTTTTGTCCGAAAAATCAGTAGTCGCGGTATTCCTCGCCAAGGTCCTGCGAGCTCGCATAAATGTACGCATTGCGGCGGCACTTCCTCAATAACGCCCGCCCCTTTTCGCCGTGCGTGTACACCATATCCACCTGCCCGACCGACTTTTTAAGATTTTTCGCAAACGCCTCGGCGTATTCCCGCCTGCTTCCGAACGCCTCGGGACAAGCCAGCGCCCCGTGGAAGTTATACCCGAATTTTTTGCGGGGCAGAATAACGTACCGCTGACTGTCTATCATTCCGTACAGCTCGCCCAGCGCCTTTACAAACAGCTTCTGCTCCCTCTGCGAGGCGTTCAAAAGCTCCACGTTGATATATCCGTGTCCGTCCTCCTCCGTCTTAACCTCGCACTTGCCTGAAAGCATTTTAATATCCTTAAAGGTCTGCAAAACGCTCTCCGAAATATGCGTAACCGACCCCGAAGCCTTGACGTGCTTGAAAATTCTCGTATCGAACATAACGCAAAACAGCGTCCAGCAAATAAAAATAACAATCGCGCCGTTTATTATAAGCGTTTTCGAAAGCTCTTCGTCGTCAATAAAGCTGAACAGCCTCAACGCCGCCACCGCCCCAAGCACAAGCAAAACCGCGCCCGCCAGCACAAGCAGAAACAGCATTACGGACATTCCTATATCATACACAGTGAACGCGGGGAATTTTCTGTCCTCTGGCACCTCGGCAACGCGGCGCATTTCCCCGCCGCCGCTAATTTCCCCCGCCCACGCTTCTTTAAGGCTTTCCTTGTCGGCGGAACGTCTGCGCATATCCGCATTTATGCGTTCAAGCCCTTCCTTTCCGTACGGCGGTTTAATATTGTCTATCCTCGCAACCCCGCTTCTTATGCCCCCGCCCGAATAGCTCGGCGCAACAAAGCAGTCAAACCGCCTCGCAAGCGTTTCGAAGTCAGAGGACTTAAAAATTTCCTCCCCGCCCTTATCCGCGCCAAAGCCCTTTCCAACGGTAGCCCCCGCACTCCCGCCCGAGCCAAAGCCCGCGGCAGACTGCGGCTCGGCAGTCACAAGGTGCCATATGTTCGCCGTCTTGTCGGGGTTGCTTCTGTCCACCCTTATCGCCCGCCCGCGCATCTGGTTAGACAGCATAAAGCTACCCACAAAGCTTGCAAGCACAAGCGAGTTGACGCAGGGCGAATCCCACCCCTCGCCCAAAAGCGATTTGGTGCCCACAAGCGCGTTTATTTCGCCATTTTCGAACAGCGCGCCGACAAAGCTCACCTTCTCTCTGTTCCCGCCGGAAAAGACGTATTCGCAATACTCACCGTCCGCAAGCGGCTTAACAGTAAACCGCGCCCCCGCCGCTTTAAGGCTGTCCGCGCACGCCGCGGGCAATATCACCAGCCCGCCCGAAAGCGCTCCTATCGGCATACCGCAGCTCCTTCTCAGCGTTTCAAAAACGCTTACAATGCTTATGCCGTCGAATTTTTTGTCCGTACCTACGCTGCCAAGCTCCTCCCGCCGTATAAAGTCGGTCAGAACCAGCAGCCTAAGCTTTTCGCCCGAATTCCGCCTTTCGCACGCCGCAATTTCGGCAATGCTTTTCAGCTTTCCCGCAGACGCGGCAAGCGCGCGGGTCAGCTTATCGCTCTTTTCCAGCGTAATTTTTCCGCGCTCCCAAAGCCCGCGCTTTTTAAAAATTTCAACAACCTCCGCGCGCTCTTGCTCGAAAATCAGCTTCTCCTCGGCAATTATAAAATTCAGCGCGGTCTGAATTTTCATCAAATCGCAAAAAAGATACTTGTTTATATTCAGCTCCTTTTCCAACCGCTTGTCCGCTGCAAGCCCGCATTCCCGCAACAGCAGCACAACGCACTGCAATTGCGAAAAATCGTCGTCTATCCACCCGTTCAAATCGGCGTAGGTATAGGTCAGGTTCGCGCAAACGCTTTTTAGCGCCGCGCATGCTTTAACCTCGTCCACCGCGGCTTTCACGTTTAAATTGAAGCTTTCCAACGCCCTCAGCTCGTCCCCGTCGGGATAGCTGAAATAGATATAATCCTGATGCGGGCAAAGCGTGCCGCTTTTTACAAGCTCGGGCACAAAAATTTCCTCGTCAATCTCTCCGCAAACGCTGATATATCTCTTCCACTCCGCGGGCGAAGCATCGTACGGCGGCGTTGCGGTCAGCGAAATAACGGTGCACCTCCCGCCGATTCTTTTAATAAACTCCTCCAACGCCTTCTGCCATTCGTTCTGCAAATGGTGCGCCTCGTCAAGGCACAGCGTGCCTATGCCGTACTCCTCAATCACACTGTAAATATCCACCGAGGAGTTGTCCACCTCCTCGCCGTCCGAGGTGCACTTCACCCTCGCCTCCGCCGAGTACAGCGCCTGATACGTAACCGAGGTTATCGGCTTAGGCTCCTTTAAGTCGGTGGAAACAAGCGCCGCAAGCCCCTCCGCGCCCAAATCCGTTGCACCCGTATCGCCCACGCACACAAAGCCGCGCATAAACCTCTCGCCCCACTGCTCGCGTATGGTGGTGGTCGGCGACAGAATAAGGCACGGCTTGCCAAGTCTGCGTATAAGCTCCAGCCCCAGCACGGTTTTTCCGCTGCCGGGGGCGGCAACAATGTTGATTTTTCCGTCCTCTGTATATTTCTCCGCCCCGTCCAGAATTTTTTGCTGATAGGTGCGGAAGGTTCCGTTAAAGCGTATATTCTCAAACATAATTTACAAGGCTTATTATAGCATAACCCGCCCGCCCCGTCAATATATTAATCCGATACAAGCAACCTCACTCCACCGTAACGCTCTTTGCAAGGTTGCGCGGCTTGTCGGGGTCGCGGCCTAAAATCGCCGCCGTTTCATAGGCAAGCTTCTGCACCGCCACCGCGGAAAGCACGGGCGACAAAAATTTATCGCACGCGCAAAGCCCAATCACCTGTGCCCGCCCCGCAAACCTCTTTTTTACGCTGTCCACGTTGGTTATAACCGCCGCCCGCCCCCCGCGCGACAGCACCTGTTCCACCGCGTTACAGCTTTTTTCCGCAAGTCCGCCGTCAAAAATAAGCGCAACGGCAACGGTATCCCCGTCAATCAGCGCAAGCGTGCCGTGCTTCAATTCGCCCGCGGGATAGCCCTCGCTGTGTATGTAGGACACCTCTTTAAGCTTCAAACTGCCCTCCAACGCCACGGCGTAATCGATATCCCGTCCCAAAAAATACACCCCGTGTGAAAGCGCGCACATATTCGCAAGTGAGTAGGTGTTCACTTGCCCAAGCGTTTTTCCGCACAGTGCAGACATTTCCGCAAGCCCCCTTTTAAGCGCGCCGTCGCGGTCGCAGTCCGCAAAGGCGAGGGCGGAAAGGTACAGCGCGGCAATCTGTCCGATATAGCTTTTTGTCGCGGCAACGCATATCTCCGAGCCCGCCGCAACCGGCACCGTAACCGAGGCAATTCTCGTCAGCGCGGAATTAAGCGAGTTTGTAACGGCAACAACCTCGGCCCCGAGCGCAAGCGCAAGCCGCGCCGCCTCAACCGTGTCCGCCGTTTCACCGCTCTGGCTTATCGCAAACACCGCCGTTTTATTTGTCACCACGGGATTTTTATAGCGGAATTCCCCCGCGTTCTCGCACTCGGCTGGCACCCGCGCAAATTGCTCGAAGTACCTTCTGCCCACAAGCCCCGCATGGTAGGCGGTGCCGCAGCCCAAAATAATAATCCTGTCAACGCCGCAAAGCGCGGCCTTAAGCTTATCCTCAACCGCCGCAAACGCGCCTGCGGTATTTTTAATCGTAGCCGGCGCTTCGTGCAGTTCTTTAAGCATATAGTGGGGGTAACCGCCCAAATCGAGGCTTTGCGCCGCCGCGGTGTTCGGTCTTTTTTCGCGGATAACCCGTTGCAGGGTCTTATTGTAAATTTCTATGCCGTCCGCAGTGATATACGCAAAATCCCCGTCGTCGGGCACGCAAATATCCGCGCATTTACCCGCAAGCGCGGGTTCGTCGCTGGCGCAGAAGTATTCCCCGTTGCCATAGCCTAAAATTACAGAGCTTCTGTTCTTCGCCACGGCAATCGCATCGATACCCTCGCATATGACCATAACCGCATACGAGCCCTTAAGCCGTTCAACCGTCCGCGCCAGCGCGGCAAGCAAATCGCCCTTAAAATTCCTTTTTAAAAGCCTTACTATAACCTCGCTGTCCGTTTCCGATAAAAATTCCTCGCCGTCGGCAACAAGCTCGGCCTTCAATGCGGCGTAGTTTTCTATAATTCCGTTATGTACAAGCGCAAGCCCGCCGCAAAGGTGGGGGTGCGCGTTTTTATCGCACGGTTTGCCGTGCGTGGCCCAGCGGGTGTGCCCTATGCCGATTGCCCCCGCAATATCCCTTAAATACGGCTTTAAATTTTCAACTCTGCCCTGCTTTTTTACTGCGCAGATTTTCCCGTCCGCCGCAATAATTGCCGCGCCCGCACTGTCATAGCCGCGGTATTCCAGCCGTTCAAGCCCGCAATAAACCTCTTCGGCGGCGTTTTTTTTGCCAAGATATCCTATAATTCCGCACATAAATCCAACACCTCCGCACGCATACACGCAATTAATAACCCCGCGCGCGCCAACCTATTATATTATGTCAAAGCCCGCCAATTATATTATGCCTAAGCCCCGCCAAACACGCAAAAACGCCGCATATGTGGCGGTCAACCGCAGTTTTCAAGTATTCTTGCGCTCAAAAGCTTGCACGCAAGCGCGCAATTTTCCTCGCTTTCGCCCTCCGCCATAACCCGCACAACCCGCTCGGTGCCCGAGGGGCGCGCTATAATTCTTACGTCAAGCTCCCTTTCAAGCTTTTCCGCAAGCTTCAAAACGCCCTCCATGGCGGCAGTCTTATCAAGTACGGGCACGCTAATCGCCGCCTGCGGCAGGCTTTTATAACCTCGAAGCAGCTTGGAAAGCGCCTGCTTCTTTTCAACAACCGCCTCCATAAGCATAATTGCGGTAAGCAGTCCGTCGCCCGTGGTTTCGTATTTGGAAAAAACAATATGCCCGCTGCGCTCGCCGCCCAGAACCGCGCCCGACTTAGTCATGGCGTCCCACACGTTTTTGTCGCCCACGTCGCATAAAACGCAGTCTGTCCCCGCCGCTTTCAGACTTTTAATCAGCCCGCCGTTGCTTAAAACGGTGCACACAAGCCTGTTGCCCGCAAGCAGATTTCTGTCCTTAAGGTACCGCGCAAGTATATACATTTCCTCGTCGCCCGTCACAACCTCGCCGCGCTCGTCAACGGCAATGCATCTGTCCGCGTCGCCGTCGAAGGCAAAGCCTATATCCAGCGAGTTTTCCCTCACCAGCCTCTGCAACGCCTCGCATTTTGTCGAGCCGACGTTTTCGTTCACGTTCTCGCCGTTCGGGCAGTCGCCTATAACAAAGGTCTTTGCGCCAAGCGCGTCAAACACACTGCGCGCTATGCTGAACGCGCTTCCGTTCGCCCCGTCAAGCCCCACGCGCAAGCCCTTATAGGAGCAGGTTGCAAGCGAAATAAGGTGCCCGATATATCTGTTTCTGCCCGAAACATAGTCCACCGTCCGCCCGACAGCCTTGCCGCTTGCAAACGGTATATCCGCGCCGCCGAAGGCGGAAAAATCCCCGTCGAGGTAGTCCTCCACAATACGGATAACCGCGTCCTCCATTTTTTCGCCCTGCCCGTTCAACAGCTTTATGCCGTTGTCATAGTACGGGTTATGGCTTGCGGAAACCATAATTCCGCAATCGAAGCCGTCGCACCTCGTCACGAACGAAACGGAGGGAGTAGTGGTAACGTGCATAATATACGCGTCCGCGCCGGAGGCAGTCAGCCCCGCCGCAAGCGAATATTCAAGCATGTACGAGGACAGCCTCGTATCCTTGCCGATAACCGCACGGCACTTGCCTTTCAGCCGCTCGCCGAAGTACCAGCCCAAAACTCTGCCCACCTTAAAGGCGTGCTCCGCCGTAATAAAAACGCCCGCCTCGCCGCGGAAGCCGTCCGTCCCGAAATATTTACCCGTAATTAACCCCTCCCGCAACGCATGTGCTTTTCCGTATTCGCCCGTATATACTGCCGCCGCAATCCCAACGCGGCACCAAAATATTTACCCGTAAAACCACCTCCCGACTTTAACAGCCGTAATTTACAAGCATATCAGCCGCAACGCATATAATCCGCAGGCATATGCATAATATGAAAAATGCTTTCCCGCACAAATCAATCAAAAAACATATGCGCCGAAAAATTGCATAATAAAGCATATGCCTTGCAATAAAAATGTGTTAACGCGCATATTACCCCCTGCCCTCGGCGGGGGGATTA
>CAJUME010000010.1 GCA_910587015.1 uncultured Christensenella sp. | reverse complement strand
TTCCTCCTGGCTCTTCCGGAGTTTTCTCGCCGTTTCTATGCCGTCCATCCCTTCCATCTGTATATCCAGAAACACCAGGTCGAACCGCTTCCCGGATGCCAGCAGGTCAGCCCCCGCAGCATAAGCCTCTATGCGGCTTTCTGGCTTCTGCCCCTCCGCACGGTATGCGGAATTATATTCGATATTGATTTTCGCCGTCACAATCAGCCAGTCGCGCGTTTTTATATCCTTCACAAGCCCGTTTACCTTCACGGCAAACCCGTCGTAGGCAATGTCCGCCTCGCAGCACGTCATAATATGCCGCCCAAGCACAATATACCCCTTCGCCGACTTGCCCGTCACCGCCGCCATTCCCTTAAAGCGCACGGTTTTTCCAACGTATTGCGCGGTATTTTCCGCCATATCGCGGTAAAACCAGGCAAAATCCCTGTCCTCAATCTCTATCACGGGCGCGTTAACGTCAAATGGCAGGGGGTCCTCTATGTCGTCGAATTCCGGCTTCCCGCCTATATACTCGTATACAATGTCGGGTCGGCGCGAAATTCCCCTCACAACCTTATGATACTCCATTTTGTCGTATTCGCCCTTAAAGCGGTTGAATACGCACATCTGCGTCATCTGCACCTTGTCAAAAACAAGCTGGCGCATATTCGCGTTATAGCTCAAAAACGAGCCCGCGTCAAAAAAGGTCATCATCTGGTTGATAACCCAGCTCTCGGGCATTGCCTCGAAAAACTGCTGCAACAGCCACGTGCCGTTGTATTCAACCACAATGCGCTGAGGCTTGTGCTTTTTCGTCAGCGCCTGCATATTCTCCTCTGTCAGCTCGTCCGCGCCGTCAAGGGTTACCTTAACAACGTTCTTCACGGCAAATTTTTCGGGGGAATATTCCTCCTCCCCCTCCTCGCACACAAGCAACAGCGTCCTCTCGCCCGTTTCCATGCGCGGGTCCTCGAGTGTTTCCTGTATAAATTTCGTCTTGCCGGAATCCAGAAAGCCCAAAAACAGATAAACGGATATATCTTCCATAAATTACCTTGTTCACGAATTTCCCGGCAAGCCGTGCCTGCGAAATTCCGTGATTTAAAGGGCTTCTCGCCCTCTTTGCGCAATTTTTCAGCGCTCACATACTATATAATTGCGCAAATTCACCCCGCCGAGGCGCAAGTATGCGCAAATTGTGTCCGCTTGCAAAAAACGCGGTTTTTGCAAGCAACGTCAATCAAACCTTAAACAGCTCTTTAAGCGCTTTCTCGTTCAAACCGCACCCGATAACGCACAGTCTTCCCGTATACGCCGCCGAGCCCTCGCGCACGTCCGTACCATCGGGAATATAGTCGAAGTGAAGCCACTTGCCGCACTCGCACGGCAGAATGCCCTTCGCCCTCAGCACCGTTCCGAAGCGTTCTTCGTCCGCAAGCGCGCAAAGCGCGCCCTCCAGCTCCTCTTTGGTGAATTTCCTTGCCGTTTCAACGCCCCAGCTCGTAAATACCTCGTCCGCGTGGTGGTGGTCATGGTCGTGGTGATGGTGCCCGTGTTCGCCGCCGTGCTCATGGTGGTGCCCGCACCCGCAATGGTGCTCCTCTTCCCCGTGGCGGTGCCCGCACCCGCAGTGCCCGTGCCCGTGCTCATGCTCAAGCTCTTCAAGCTCGCCTTCAAGCGTCTGCACGCGCTCTATTGCGGCAAGCATCGCCTTGCCGTCCAGCTTATCCCACGCCGTGGTCACAATTGTCGCAGTCGGGTTTTTCGCCCGCACCAGCTCCACGGCATTCGCAAGCCTTTCGTCGCTTACAACGTCCGCGTGGCTGAAAACAACGCACGCCGCCGCCTCAAGCTGGTCGTTGAAAAACTCGCCGAAGTTGCGCATATACGCCTTGCATTTGCCCGCGTCCACAACGGCGGTGTAAGAATTTATTTTACAGTCGGGCAAAGCCGCGCTCTCCACCGCGCGCATCACGTCCGAAAGCTTCCCCACGCCCGAAGGCTCTATAATAATCCGGTCGGGGTGATATTCGTTATAAACCTTGTTCAGCGCCTTCGCAAAATCACCCACAAGCGAGCAGCATATACAGCCGGAGTTCAGCTCGTTAATCTGCACCCCCGCATCCTTCAAAAACCCGCCGTCCACGCCGATTTCACCGAATTCATTCTCAATCAGCACTAATTTTTCGCCGCAATATGCCTCTTTAATCAGCTTTTTAATAAGCGTGGTCTTTCCCGCGCCGAGAAAGCCCGAAAATATATCAATCTTAGTCATTTTCACACCTTACGGAAGCTTCCGTCCTCCTTATGTACCATAATGCTCGCGTCCTGATTGCCCGCAAGCGTCTTGCAGTATTCAATCGCCTCTTTCTGGGTTTTGAACAGCTTAATCGCCTTCTCCGCGCCCGCCGCCTTAATCTGCCACATACCGTCCTCCTTGCGTTTGGTAATGTGGTACACCTTGCCGGAGGTCTTTGCCGCCGTCCCCGCAGTCTTGGCCGCAGGCTTTGCTGTTTTGGGCTTCTCCGCCACAGAGGTCGCCGCCGCATCGTCCGCTACGGGCTTAGCCGTCTTCACAGCCGTTTTGGCAGGCTTCGCCGTCTTTTCAGCCTTGGGCTTTTCGGCCGAAGGCTTAACAACCTTCTCCGTCTTAGGCTTTTCGGTCTTAGCCTTGGGCTTCTCCGCAGTCGTTTTATTCGCAGCTCCTCCCCCGAATTTGCTCTTTACCCACGCGCTTATTTTATCCCACGTCAACAGCACCGCAATAATCGCCGCCGCCACCACAAGTATCAATGCCGAGGTCACCCACGCCCACGCGGGTATAGCAAGCAAACTAAACATAATATAATACCTCATTGTTTTTTGTTTTTGTTTATTATATGTCAACCGCCGTCCAAAATCAAGCAAAATGCCAAAAAAACCGTCCGCGCGGCAGCTCCCGCGCGGACGGCGCTCCGTCCATATTCAAAAATATCAGTTTTTGGTAATCTTAACGCTTACTATTCTGATAGCGCTCTTGGGCGCGTCGAAAACCTCTTCAACCGTCCTTGCGTTATAGCACTTCCCGCCCGAGCTCGGTTTCCAGCCCGATGTCGGCTCGTAAACGGTCACCGCCACGTCAGAGCTTTTGACAACATACGAGTTAGAGCCGTAGGTATCCTCGAAGTAATCCGCAACGGCATTCTTCAAATCGTCCAAATCGTCCTGATTTCTCACCTTGCCGAAAACGCAGTAATTGCTTTCCGAGTTTGTCGAAGCGCCCACCTGCACGGTAAAGGCAGAGGTCGCGCAGTTATACTTGCTGTCGGCCTGCATAATTCCGCTCTTGGGCGGCGTAACGTAAACCTTGCTCTTGGACGCGTTGTCGGACGAGTTCGAGGGATAGTAGAACATTTTCAGACTGCCCGCCGTAGCCGTCAGCGCGCCGTTGTTAATGGTCTGCTGAACGTTGTTTTTAAACTCGCCTATAAGCGAGGGCATAGCATAATCCTTGCTTATAACGCGCACGGGCGAAGCTCCGGGGGTATCGCCGGAAACGGTCTTGCCGTCCTTGTCAACGTAAACAATGTCGCCGTGCTTGTCGGTTTTAAAAAGCGTGTTCGCGTAAACGGTCGGCTTAATTTTGCCATCGTTGAACAAATTCAGATACTCGCTTTCCTTGGAATGGTTTGCAAAATACTCGCCGACGCTGCCGCTGTCGCCCGAAATTGCCGCCGAATATGCGTCCTTGTCATAGGAGTATACGCCCGTGTACCACTCGCCCGTTTCATAATCGTGTATAACGGTGTTGTCGTAATAGCCCGCCTTAGCAAGCTCTATAAAGTGGTTAACCGTGTTGGGGTACAGATTTCTGTACAAATCGTAATCCAGAACGTACTCCTCCGTGGTGTCGCCCGTAACCAGCTCGAAGGTAATTCTCGCGCGCGGACGCTTTGTTTCGATAGAGCACGCCGTAGCCGAGGCAGAAACGCCCACAACAGCCGCAAGCGCAGCGGTTATTAAAAATTTTCTCAATGTGCCGAATTTCATAGTTGATTTTATCCGTTTCAAATAAATATACTACTTTATTTTACTTTTAAATCGCGCCTTAGTCAAGCGTTTTGATAATCGCGCACAAAATTCTTTTATTTATCTAAACCCCCCTCCGCCCCAAGCTCACCCCCTGCCTTCGGCGGGGGGATTAAGGGGGGTGGGCATAATTCAAAAAACGCCGCCCGCGCTTATCAACAAAGCGCGGGCGGCTCTTATTAAATTCAAACCTCTAATTACAAAAATGTTTTCAGCTTCTTCTCGAAGCCTTCTTCCAAATCGATAAGCTCGGTCAAAAGCTTTTTAACCTCCGCGTCCATAATCAGCTCGCCGTCCGTCAGCGAGGTTCTTAGCGAGGTTATGCCCTGAACAGTGCCTTTAAGCATCATCTGCGCCACATTCTGTGCAGAGTTGTCCGAAGCGGTGCCCATCTTAATCGCGCTCCACATCATCGCCTTCTTCATCGGGCTCGGCTCCTTCAGTTCAAGATTGTATTTACGGGCAAGATTAGCCGCCTCGCTGCAAATTCTTTCATATTCCTCATGCTCGCGCATAATCTCCTCTTTAATGCCCTCGTCATCGATTTCGGGCATAATGTCTGCAATGCTGGTTATGCCAAGCTGTGCGTTGCGGTAAATTTCAGCAAGTATTTCGCTGTCCTTTTTAAGTTCTGCCATAAAAATCTCCTTCTATACCCACAGTTTGCCCCGCATATAAATTTTTATACGCCCCAAAAACAGTTGACTTACCGTTTTTAATATGCTAAATTTAATACCGAGCCGCTCGGAACGGGCTTTTTTAAGTATGCAAAGCATCGCCCGTGCCTTAAATGGTAAAAATTTCCGGCGAGACTGGTTAGAGGAGGTAAAACTTTATTATGTACGCTATTTTTGAAAACGGCAGCAAGCAGTACAAGGCTTGCGTGGGCGACCTTTTGAAGGTAGAAAAGCTGAATGCCGAGGTGGGCGCAACCGTGGAATTCCCCGTAGTGCTTACCGCAGACGAAAACGGCATTGCGTGCGGCGCCGAGGTTAAGGACGTCAAGGTCATCTGCGAGGTGGTTTCTCACGGCAAGGACAGGAAGATTATCGTCTTCAAGTACAAGCCCAAGAAGAACGAACGCAAAAAGCAGGGTCACAGACAGCCCTTCACTCAGGTAAAGGTTACGGCGATAGGCGCGGCTGAAAAGCCCGCAAAAAAGACCGCGGCTAAAAAAACCGCTAAAAAGCCCGTAGCAGCCGAAGCCGAAGCAACACCCGCTGCGGCAGAATAATTTTCAGGAGGAATAAAGAAATGTTCTTTTTAAGCTTATTCGCTCATAAAAAAGGTACCGGTTCTTCACACAACGGCAGAGACAGTAATCCCAAAATGCTCGGCGTGAAGCGCGCGGACGGCCAGTTTGTGCTTGCGGGCAATATCCTCGTAAGACAGCGCGGCACCAAATTCAAGCCCGGCACCAACGTCGGTATCGGCAAGGACGACACCTTGTTCGCGCTTATCGACGGCACCGTAAGGTTCGAAAGGGTCGGCAAGGACGGCAAGCAGGTTTCTATCTATCCCGTTGCCGAATAATTTTTATGACATAAACGAGGACTGCGCAAACAGCCCTCGTTTTTATTTAAAGGAGTTAACTATGTTGCGCGTCTCCCCCCTATGCGACAAAACCCAAAGCGATTTTGAAAAGCTTTTTACAGAATATTATACCGAGCTCGACTGCGGCGAAAATATCCCCCACCTTTTGGAGGAGTATATCCTCCCCGATATAAAGTCGGGGCTTGTCCGCGCCGAGCTGTTAACGGACAACGATACCCCCGCGGGCTTTATCCTTTACCAGACGGACGACATAGGCAACGAATGGAACCTGCGCGAGGGCTGGGGCGATGTCCGCGAGCTTTTCGTCATACCCTCCCTCCGCCGCAACGGCTACGGCAAATTTTTGCTGTACACCGCAGAAATGAAGCTGCGGGAGGGCGGCACGCATAAGGCATACTGCCTGCCCGTTGACGGCACGGAAGAATTTTTCACGGCTTGCGGCTACCAAAAAAGCAACCTTTATAACGAGGAGCTCGACTGCTTCGTCTACGAAAAGCCCACCCTCGCCAACAAATGCAAATAATCGCAATTTAAACGCCGTGCCGACCGCAAAAACGGTCGGCATGGCGTTATTTTTATACGATATTTTTAATGTAACCCGTTAAAAATATGCCCGAATATGGACAAAACGGATATTTTATGGTAAAATACGGATATGAATAATATCATTTTTGCGGGAAAATCAAGCAAAATCCCCTCATCGCGCACGGGCAACTGCTTCACTGTTGCAATCCCGTCAGAGCTGGCAGAAGGCGGCTCGGTTTTTTGGGAAAGCGGCGGCTGTCAATACGAGCACGAGTTCCCCAAAAGCAACGTTATAGCCGTTCCGCCCGCGGTAAGCTTCCGCCTTGACCTGCACCCCGCAGAGGACTGCCTTTGCGTTTTGCTTGAACGCGCCTTGTTGCCGTTTAAGCAAATAACGGTAATAAAGGACGATGCCGCCCACGGAATACTGCACGCGGCAAGGCAGGCAGAGGCATATTTAAGCAGTCCGTTTAAGGGCAAAGGCGACCTTGTTTTATCCGCGCTGGGCGGGCTTATAGTCAGCTATCTTACGGCGTTTGCCGCAGACGACGGCTTTTCGCCCGTAACAAAGCAGCTTATGGCGGATATAGAAAAAAATGTATCCAACACAACCTACTTTCTTGACGGTTTTATCAAGAGTATGCCGCTTAATTACGATTATGTGCGCAAGCTGTTCAAAAAGGAAACGGGCGCAACCCCGCACGATTTTTTAATGCGGCAAAGAATGGAGCTTGCCGCAACACTGCTTAAAAGCGGAATTTCCAACCGGTATTCGGCTTATTCCGTATCGCAGATAGCCGAAGCATGCGGCTTTGCAGACCCGCTGTATTTTTCCAAGGTATTCAAAAAACACTACGGTGCCTCCCCCGCCGTCTACGGCAAAGCATAAACTAACCCCGCCCGCAATTTTGCGGGCGGGGCTTTAATGTTTATAGTTCAATTCCCAAAAGCGTTTCAAGCGTTTCGTTATACAGCCTTGCCAACGCAATCAAATTCTCGTATTCGGGACGCGATACATTATTTTCCCAATCGCTTACATTAGACTGCTCTATCCCTAATTTTTCAGCTACCTGCTTTTGCGAAAGCCCGCATTGCTTGCGTGCTTCTTTACATCTTTTTCCGAATTCCATTTTATTAAAATATAGCATTGCCCCGAAAAGCTTCTTGACAAATATGTGCAATACACATAGATAGCAGACAGTACCATCCATTTACAAATTTAATATTTCTATTGCCTCTTCCACTGTATTTGCTTTGCCAAATTCGATTAATTCCATTACATTGCGAACATTCTGAGGGTCATTCCAATACTTGAAATCTAAAATTGAAGAGTATTTATCCTTTACTTTTTTAAAGCTTACTATGCGTTTTTGTAATTCTATGCCAAAATCAAAGCTTGCTTTATTATTATAGCTTTTTAAAAACAGCATAAACATAGAAATTTCGGAAGAAATTATAAAAAGCTTTTCCGCTAATTCCTCGCGGGATATTTTATTGTAATAAGTCAAAACAATTGCCTTTTTTATTTTAGCAGGTCTTTTGACCTAAGTCAAGACTTTTGACCTAAAATTGCATATACTTGCGGTATGCCGTTTCAGGAAATACTAAGACAATTGCTTGAAGAAAAAAATTTGAGCCAGCAAAAGCTTGCCGATATTTTGGGCGTAAACCAAACCACTGTAAGCCAGTGGCTTAAAGGTAACAAAAAGCCCGGTTATGACAGTATTTTGCTGATTTATGAAAAATTCGGTATAACCCCGAACGATTTATTCGGTATAAACAACTAATTAAAACAGTCCCCCGCCCGCAAAATTGCGGGCGGGGGACTTTATTCAGTCTGAATAGGTTTCGAAATGGAATTTTTTACTGCCGCAGTGCGGGCAGACAAGCTTGCGCGTTTTAGGCGTATGCGGCGCAAAAAACATTGCGAGGGGCTTCGGCTTGAACTTTTTTCCGCAATCGCGGCAGATATACGCGGTGTTTTTATAGTAAATTGCCCACAAAACCACCGTAAGCAATAAAACGCACGGCATACCGATTGCAAACGGCAGCCACCAGCCCTTTACCGCCCACAAAACCACAAACGCTGTTTCCGCCAAAAAGCCCGCAACCGCTAAAACGGTCATAATTGCATAGGCGGTTTTTAGTCTTTTTTTACCATCCATATCAGTCTGTATGTCGATAAAGGTATTTGACGAAATAGCAAGCCCCGCCGCAAGCTGTTGCTTTACCGCTTTTATACAGTCGCGCTGTCTGCGTTTTTCCGCAAGCTCGCCCTCGAGAATGCGCTCGCGGTCGGTCAGCAATTTTATAAGCACCTCGCGGCAGTCGCCTTCGTTTGATAAAATGCTCTTTATCTCCGAAAGGTTAAGCCCCAAGCTCTTATACATACAGATAATCTGCAGGGCTTTAAGCCCCGCCTCTCCGTAAAGGCGCCTGCCGCCCTCGGATAACGCTTCCGGCTTTAACAGCCCCTGATTATCGTAGAACTGCACCGTGCGCACGGTAACGCCGCAAAGCTTTGCCAATTCACCGGTTGTATACGACATACTTACCTCCTTAGCGCTACCTTACAACATTACGTTGCGTAACGAGCAAGTGTTTTTGTATGCTTTTTTTAAAAATTTTTTAAAATTTCGTTATTTTATAAGGCGTTTAACCTCTGTATACGCCATAACGAACGGCCCCGTGCCCTTTGCGTCGTTTTCCACAACGGGTTCGGAAATATAATACTCAAACGTGCCGTTGCGGTGAGGCTTATCCTCGGGTCCGAGCCCCGCCATAAGGCAGATACCGCCGAGGTTGAGCTTGCCGTCCGTTTCCGTAAGATATTCTTCGCAAATTCCGTCGAATACGCTTTTGCCGACCTTTGCAAACCGCTTATCCACACAGCCGAAGCGCGCGCCCTTCATCATTGCATAGGCAAGCATTGCACTGCCCGAGGCTTCGAGATAGTTGCCCTCTCTGCCCCCTTGGTCGACAACCTGCCAGAACATATGCTTTGCGGGGTCTATGTATTGCTCTAACCCCTCTATTGTGCGGCGGAAAATAGTTATAAGCTCTGCCTTTAAATCGGGGCGGCTTCTGTCCATGTAACAGATTGTATCTATAAGCCCGACCGTGTACCAGCCTATTGCGCGCAGCCAAAAGCTTTTGGACAGTCCCGTCTGCGCGTCCGACCACAGCGCCGTGGCGGAATAGTCCCAGCCGTGATAGTACAGCTTTTTATCCCTATCGTACATATTTTCGTACACGGTTTTGAACTGCTTGACAATATCCGCATAGCCTTTGCCGCGGTTGAGCTCGGTTTCGTAGCGGGTATAAAATACCTGCGCCATATAAAGCCCGTCAAGCCATACCTGATTGGGATAGATTTTTTTATGCCAGAAGTTGCCCGCCGCGGTACGGGGCTGTTCCTCTAACTGCCTGTGCAACAGCCCGATAGCCTTTAAATACTTGCTTTTGCAGGTTTCGCGGTACAAATCGAAGAGCACTCTGCCCTCGTTAAGATTGTCGAGATTATAATCTTCGGGCTTGTAGCCGAGAATTTCGCCCTCGTCCGAAATGTAATAATCAACGAAATTATCGATAAATTCAAGATATTTTTTGTCGCCCGTAAGCTTGTAGATGGAATAGAGCGAGGTGAGCATACAGCCGTCTATATAGTTCCAGCCCGCGGGCTTGCCGTGTCTGATATTTTCTATATTCCACACGGGGGCGTCGGGCGTTGTTTCCGCAATAAGACGGTCTATATATCTGTCAATAACCGAATAATCCATAATTTTACTCCTTATTAATTCTGCGTGACCTTGCCGCAGTTTTTTCTTATTATTTTTTCGCCGACTACGTCCTTAAAGGTGACGTTTTTTAACACGAGGTTTTCCACGTTGTCAACGTACAGCCCTTCCTTACAGTAGTCCTTGCGCACATTTTCCAGCATTGCGGGGGTATGCGGCTGTGCGTCCGCCTTGAATGCAAAGCTTACGTTTTCAAGCACGACCTCCTTAATTGGCTGTTCCACAAGCCCGTCGAAATAGCCCGCCATACACTCGCAGTCGGTGCATTCTATATTGCGGAAGGCAAATTTGCCGAGGTAGGGCGTGCGGTCGTCCACGGGAAATTTTTTCGCGTTGCGCGAATATACGTACTCCGTATGCCCGTCCGGGTCGCAGAAGTAGTACATATTTATGACAAACGGCGTTAAAACGTTGTGCATTTTAATATTTTCGAACAGAACGCCGTCTATAATTGCGTCCTTGCCTCTGCCGCGGCGGGTTTTTATGCGCAGTCCCCTGTCCGTATGGCTGAAAACGCACTGACTGACGGAAAGGTTTGTAACTCCGCCCGCCATTTCGCTGCCGAGCGTGATTGCGCCGTGGCCGTTGCGGAAGAGGTTATTGCGCAGAGTGTGGTTGTTTGCGGGCGTTTTGTAGGTTTTGCCCATATACAGCTTGCCGCTTTTTATTGCGCAGCAGTCGTCGCCAACACTGAATTTGCAACCGACAATCTCTACCCCGTTACAGCTTTCAGGGTCTAAGCCGTCGGTATTGGGCGCGTTGGCGGGGCATTCTACCTTGACGTCGTAAAATTTAAGCTTTTCCGAAAAGAAGGGGTGAAGGTTCCAGCTTGCGGAATTTGTGCCCGTTATGCCGTGAAATACCACGTTTTGGCATTTGTTGAGAAAAACAAGGCGGGGACGGGCGATTTTTCTGCCCTTGGGGGTCTTCCACCACGTTGAATTTTGCGCGTTGCCGTCTATTACGCCCTCGCCGACAACGCATATATTGCTTTGGCGGTAGGCGGAAACAAGCGATTTGAAGCAGTCGAATGGGTCGCCCTCCCAGCTGGCAAGCACCTCCTCCCGTCCGTTTATATACATGCGCGCGGGGATAATCGGGTAATGCTCCTCCACGGGGTCGCCGAGGAGGACTGCGCCCTTTTCCAGCTCTACGGTGATATCGCTTTTAAGCTCTATCGGGCGGGTGAGGTATTTGCCGGCTTTAAGCAGAACTCTGCCGCCCTTGGGACAGCTGTCTATTGCCGTCTGAATAAAAAAGGTGTCGTCCGAAACGCCGTCCGCCCTTGCGCCGAGCGATTTAACGTCGATTACGCCCGCCTCCGTCAAGGTGGAAAAGGTTATTTCGCCGTCGTCGACGGTGGTTTTGAGGGTGTAGCTTGCGGACGGGGTAAGCCCGAACAGCGAAAATACGTTTGTATCGTACTCCTTTTCAAGCTGCTTGCCGTTTAATATTATTTTATATGCCGAGGGGCTGTAATAGGGGTTTTTATTCACCAGCTCGAAGCAAGCCGAGGTGGAGGAAACAAAAAGCGGTTTAAGCATTCAGAGCGCTCTCCTTTTTAGCTGATTTTTTGACGAGATAGACTATTAAGTCCTTTATGCCGATAAACGCCATATCGACTATAACGCAGAACACGCCGAAGAGCAACGGCTCCATATACCAATTTGTAGTCGGGCTTGCGAGGTGGATAAGCGCGTTCAGGCCTGTATAGCACCAGCTGACGCAGTACATTACAAGGAAATAATAGATTACGTTTGCGAAAAACGTCCAGAACGCCTTGAACGGGAAGGGGAACATCATATACGCGTTGTATTCACGCTTGTCCGCTTCCATAAAACGGAAAAGCGGATTGACAAGCACGTCCGTGACAAGACCGAGCGCAAGGCCCGTGGCGACGACCGTATCGAGCCCGTCTACAAGATAGGCGCCGAGACCTATATCTATAAACCAACAGACCGCGCCCGCAAACCACCATTTGATGAAAATGGCTTTGAGCCATGCGGGAATGCGGTTGAGCCAGTCGCGCTTGTAGGGGTCGAACTGCTTTTGCTTGCCGCGGCGGGTGACGTTGTCGGGCGAGCTTACGCCCGTGCAGTCGGATATGTTCATGGAAATATCGTCCTGCGGCTGATAGCTGTCGTCGCGGAGCGCGGCGACAAGCTCGTCGACCTGTTCGAGCTTTAAGTCGTAAAAGTCTTCTATAGTGGTTTCTTTGAATTTTTTCTTTTTAGCCATAAATAACCGTATTATGCTTTTGGAAAAATAACCGACAAAATGGTATTTGCCGGTCATTTTATTATAAAAATTATTGCCGAATTCAGATAGTCTGCTCTTCCTCGCTGGTGTCGATTTCCTCTGTAAGGGCGTTGTCCTCTACAACCTTTTTGGTGTTGATTTTGAGGATAAGCTTTTTATACAGCGGTAGGAAGGCGAGCAACAGCGCCGCAACGCCGATAAGCACGATATGGACTATCGCAAGCGTAAGCGACTGGTTTAAGCAAGGGTTGTTTTCGAGGAATTTTATGTCCTGATTGGCAAGGTAGTTGCTCTGCTGAATGTAATAAAGCACATCGCACAGCGCTATTGCGACCATAAACACGAAAATGAGCACAATAAATACTATATTGGGCTTTTTACGCTTGGGGAATGCGCTTAAAAACAGCGGAACAATGAGTATGGAAAGCATTGTGTTTGCAAAGACTGCCATACCCGTCCACGTTGCCGCGGAGGTAAGATATACCGATTTTGAAAACGTGAACAGCCATATAAGCCAGAGCATTGAAACAATAACCGTGAAAACAAACGGGATATTGTGGGTTGCGCGCTTTAAGGCGACCGTTCTTTTACGTAACCATTCCTTGATTGCCGCGCCTATTTGCTTACCCTTGGAGGGCTTGGCGGGCTCGGGTGCGGGTGCGGGCTGAACTTCGTTTTGCAAAACGTTTTCGTTTTCTGTCATTATTAAGCTCCTCCTTTACCTTATTGCCCTACCGGGCTGGTCGCCCTGAGGATGCTCGAAAAAGTGCGTCATTTCGGGGTCGAAGCCTATGGACGCCTCATCGCCGGGGACGTAGTTGCACCATTCCGCGAACTTGCAGACGACCGTTTTGACGCCGCCGACCTTGCCGTGGACAAGGGTGTTCATGCCGAGGTTTTCGTTATTGGTTACAAGCAATTTTACGGGACCGTTGCGGGTGATATTTTCCGGACGGACGCCGAGAATTACATCCTGCCCCTCGTAGTCCTTTAAAATCTCCTTCTGCTTTGCGTTGAGGGGGTATTTGAAAAGGTCGTTTACGAAATTGCCCTTTTCTATTTTGCCCTCGAACATATTCATGGGAGGAAGCCCTATGAACGTTGCAACAAAGGTGTTTGCGGGGCGTTCGTACAGCTCTATAGGCACGCCTATCTGCTGGACGTGACCCATGGACATACAGACAATTCTGTCGGCGAGCGTTAACGCCTCTGTCTGGTCGTGGGTGACGTACATCATGGTTGCGTTGAGCTTTTTGTGGAGCAAGAGAATTTCCCTTCTCATAGAACCGCGGAGCTTTGCGTCGAGGTTGGATAAGGGCTCGTCAAAAAGGAAAAGCTTGGGGTTGCGGACGATTGCCCTGCCCATTGCAACGCGCTGTCTTTGTCCGCCGGAAAGCTGCTTGGGCTTTTTGTTGAGCTGCTCCTTCAGGTCGAGGATTTCGGCTGCCGCCATAACCTTTCTGTGGATTATTTCCTTTTTCTCTTTTCGAAGTGTGAGCGAGAATGCCATATTCTCGTAAATCGTCATATGTCCGTACAGAGCGTAGTTCTGGAAAACCATTGCTATATCTCTGTCCTTGGGGGGCAGACGGGTACAGTCCTTGCCATCGATTATCAGCTTGCCCTTGGTTATGTCTTCAAGACCCGCGACCATGCGAAGGGTTGTGGACTTGCCGCAGCCCGAGGGGCCGACAAGGACGATAAATTCGCCGTCCTTTACGTCGAGGTTGAAATCGTAAACGGCTTGCACGCCGCCATCGTATATTTTGTCAAGATGCTGAATATTTACTTCGGGCATTATTTCGCCTCCTCTGCCGCGGTTGCGACTGCGGGCTGTGCGGCGGCCTCGTCCTCAGCGTCCATTGCTTTTAAGGTTGTTTCCACGGATACCTCGCCCGCTTCGAGCTGTTTTTTGAAGCTTTCGAGCTGAACTGCGCGAACCCAGCCGATTACGGCGGAGGCAATAAAGCATGCCGCGCTTGCGCAGAGGTAGATTATGAGAATTGCGAACTCGGCAGAATTTACCGCCGCGGTGTTGAGCGCGTTGCCCGCCTCGTCATATCTTATATCGAGCCAGAGATAGTTGACCGTGAGAAGCTGGTTTTTGTAGCCGTAGAGAGGGTAGCCGAATATTCTGAAAATCTGCCATGCAGCAAGAGCAATCAGGACAATCGAATACCTTTTGTCATAGCCCTTGACGCCCTCCGATGCAAGGAACGCGGCAAGAAGCACAACGAGCGTCATTATTACCGAAAAGCCCATTTTTATGGTTGCGAAGTCGGTAACGCCATCGCCTACTCTCGCAATTTTATAGCCGTACAACAGCATAAAATACAGACAGTTGAACACAAGCCCGAGCAATGCGAGATTTGCGGCAAGCTTGTTCTTTTTATAGCGGCTTATATCGCTTGATATAATCTGTTGGTTTGCCGTCTTTTTCATTAAACCGCCTCCTGTGCGCGTACGCCTTCGAGGAGGGCTTTTTCGCCCTTCATAAGCTTTACCTTCCATGCGAGGGCAAGGGCCCATGCCACGGTGTTGCAGAGCGCGATTAAAGATACGACCATACCTATTATGAACATATAAACGCCCGTGCCGACTATCGGCGCGCCCTGCTCCTTAAGCTCGTTATACATATAGCCGAGGCCGTAGGAGGTATCATCGAAGTTGATTTCTATTGCGTTGAAGTCTGCAAGCAATACGAACATGAATATAAGGCAGAATATTGCGGTTGCCGCGGTTACGGCGATTGTTACGCCTATCGAAATATAGTTTGTTATATAGTATTTGCGGCGCTTGTTGGTATCCGTTACATACAAAAAGCCCGCCGACAGGATATAGACGATACTGAGGACGACCATAATCGATACGAAAAGCTGTCCGTCCATGATGAAATAGTCCGACATTTCCGCATAGTCGTACAGATAGGACGACCAGTTTTCGCTTTTATAAAACATTAAGTCGGACAGATTGCCGCTGAAAAAGCATAGCCCGTATATAAGGCACAGCGCGCCGATTATCAGCGTTAAAAGCGACAATATTTTTTGAAACTTCATTTGAGCTTTCATTTACTGTTTTTTCCTCAAATATTTTTTTACCCCGCCCGCCCGTGGCGGGCGGGGTAAATTACTTGAATAAATTATTTAGCTTCGGAATCGGTTATTTTGTACAGCTTGTCAAGCGTCTTCCACGAGCCCTTATGAATGCTTATGCGCGTGTTCAAGCCTTCGCCGTTGAGCCATGCCACATACGCTGTGCCGTTCTCCTTCATTGCCTCGCCGCCGTTTTCGCCGCAGATTTTGTGCGTAGGGTCAAAGCCGAAGAATACGAGGTCGGTAAATACGTTGTAGTACCAGTTTGTTTTGGACTCGTTATAGAAGTATTTACTGCCGAATAAGGTCTGCTGAGAGTTATTGAGGGTAGTTCTGTCACCCGAGGAGAAGGGAAGCGACGTAGGCGCGCTCATATACCACAGGCTGTCGTCCTTGGTAAGGGTGAGCTTAACGTGCTTGATTGTGCCGTTGTTGATAGCCGTTGCAACGATTGCGGCGCCGTCAAGTCCGCACTGTGCGGTTGCCTGATATTCGAAGCCCTGGTCCTTGTTGCCGATAGGCAGAGTTGTGCCGACTATTTTACGCGCATAGCCCGTGTAGTCGCCGATTGCCTTTACCTTGATATTGTTGAGGCCTTGCTGAGAGCCGTTTACCGCTTTACCGAGGTAGAAGTCTTTATTTGCGGTAGTCATCTGAGGGATGTTTCTGTCCGCATATGCAAGTCCCTCGTAAACCTTTCCGTTATATACGAATACCTGCTTTTTGGTTGCCTTTTCCGCATCGGTGGAAGCTTTAAGCGTATACTGTGCGGGAGCGTAGTCGGTTGCGGGTATTGTTTTTGAGGAATCGACTATATCCTTAAGCTTTTTGGAGGATTCGGTTGCGTACCACCAGCCGTCGGGATTGGTGTTGCCCGTGGTGGACATAGGACCGTAGGTCATAAGAATTTGTCCGTCTGCCGAGAACAGATAGTCGATAAACGCAAGCACTGCCGAAAGCTTTTCGGGCTTATCCTTCACGGAAGCCTTGGGAATGCAGAAGCCGGTATTTTTAACCGAGCGCCAGCTTTCCGTAAAGCGCATTATCGCTTCGTGTCCGTTGGAGGCATTGCCGTC
Organism: uncultured Christensenella sp.; assembly: GCA_910587015.1. GTDB lineage: Bacteria > Bacillota > Clostridia > Christensenellales > Borkfalkiaceae > Coproplasma. Next base: position 280,254 of record CAJUME010000010.1, on the reverse strand, counting down.
AACATCCCATTTGGATACGGGAGTTACTACGGGCGCGAAGTTATAATCCTCGGGTACGCCCTTGCTGCCGTCTATTGCAGCCTTTGTCTGCGTCTGCACATAGTCGTGAAGCATAAACGACTGAATAGAACCGGTGTTATTGTAGCTGATTTTGCCGTTTGCGGGGCCCGTGCCCTGATTTGCATCGCCTGTTGCGCAGACGTACAGCAGACCCTCGTCTGCCAGAGCGCCCATTTTTGCAAGCAGGTCGTAGGACTCTGCATTCTGGCGCGCGTCTGCAAGCTCGCCCTTGTCGTTGATATAGGTATATTCGTAACGCGATTCCATGCCGCGGATGCCGTACAGCTCGCCGCCGAGCGCGTAGAGGTCAACCGTTCTTTGCGTGGTGTCCTGACGGCCGGTAAGACCGAACACCTTATCCATAGTGTTAGCCTCGTCGCCGAAAAGCTCTGTACTTGTTACTACGCAGCGCATCATAGCGACCATAAGGTCAACGTCCCATGCCGCCGAGGCGCTGTTGAACACGTCCGCACGGTTAGCGTACATTTTGTTGTTGCCGTTTTTATAGGCTACGTCCACATATGCGCGGAGTATTGCGATAAGCTGTGCGCCCGTAACCGCGCCCGCCTTTGCGTTGATTGCAAAGTTCTGCAAATCCACGATATTGCCGCTTGCGCCGTCGTAGACCTTGCCCGCCGCTGCCTCTATTGCCGCGCCGAGGGGTGTTGTTTTGTCCTTAGCAGCAGTTAATGCCGCATTGTAGTCGACCGTAACCTTTATGGTTTTGGTTGCGTCTGCGGGGTCGGTTGTATCAACCTGCCAGCTGCCCGTGGTGCCCATGTAAGAGGTTGCCGACGCCTTGCTGCCGTCTGCCTTCTGGTTGCTTTTTGCATCCGCCTGAGCCTTGAAGGTATCGGTAGCCGCCGCAACGCTGTCATCGCCGAGAATTACGCTGACCCATTTCTTGTTCATTAGCTCGTACTTTTCTATATCGTCGTTTCCGTCGAAATAGGGAGCGATGTACATACCGCCCTTGTCGTTACCCGTAAGCGAGAATACCGCAACGGGATTGGACTGCAAAAATGCCTTATAGTTGGGCATATAGTACATATACTGGTTTAAATCGAGGAAATAGTCTGCGTTTTTGTTGATTTCGGTAACCGAGCCGGTAATTACATCGTAATTGGTGATTGTGCCGTTGATGGCGTCTGTAATCTGCGCAGCAGAGCCCTTGTTTGTAAACACATCGTTAAAGCCGACCTTAAGCTGCTCGGACAGGCCTGCCCATGCGGGCTTTAAATCGCCTGCGGCGTAGCTTTTGCCGTCCGGCATCTTTGCCGTGCCCGAAAGCTCTTTATCGGCGCGGTAGGTAATTCCCTGCTCTGCCGTGCTGTTCTGGTTGCCGACGTTCATATTGAGCGTAATCGACTTATCCATAGTATAGGTAAGCTGATTGTCCTTGCCCTCCTTGGTTTTGGGGGCATAGCCCGTCTCGTGAGTGGGCTTTTCGTCCCAGTTGAAGGTGTAGTCGCGGTTGTCGTTAGGTCTGTTGCGTTTACAAGCCGCCAAGGGAACCAGCATTGCGCCCGCCATTACGACAGCTACTGCCGACATGGCAATTTTTTTGTACTTGTTCATCTTTTTCTCCTTATTTTTTAATTTGAACGGTTGAACCGTTAATTAACTGTTGAATAAATTTAAATTGCGGGTAAGGCGTTTATTATTCCTTTACGCCGCCCATATTTACGCCCTTTGCGAAATACTTCTGGATAAACGGATAGATGCAGAGTATGGGAATAACCGCGCATATAACCATTGCATATACGACCGAGAGCGCCGAAAGCTTGCTTGAATCGAAGCCCGAAGGAATGACCGATTCCCAGTCGGAGCCTTCTGCCGGAATTTTGACAAGACCCGAGGTTTGGTCGATAAAGTCGCGGATAAACACCTGAACGGGCCACGAATAGCGCTGGTTGGGCATCATTTTCATTGCCCAGAAGTAACCGTTCCAGCGGGAAATGCCGAAGAACAGCGCGACTGTTGCGATTGTTGCCTTGCTCATGGGAATGTAGACCTTGGTGAGCACCTGCAATTCGGTTGCGCCGTCTATTCTTGCCGCCTCTTCGATTTCAGAAGGAACGCCCTCGAAGGCGTTTCTTAAAAGAATGACGTTGGTTGCGTTCATGCCCATTGCGAGAATGATAAGCCACTTCTGGTCGATATTTTCGAAGGAGGCGCCCGCAATGCCCGCAAGCACGTCGCCCGTGGTAATATAGTTACGGTACTGGGGGATTATGCCCGCAGAGAACCACATTGTGAACACAAGGAAGAAGTTGAAGGCGTGCCTGCCCATCAGCCTCTTTTTAGAGAGCGCGTATGCGCCGAGAATGGTGTAGAACATACACCAGATTGTGCCGAACACCGCAAGAAACAGCGTATTTGCATAGCTTATCCAGAACACGTTTTGCGTGAATACATAGCGGTAAGCTTCCGCCTGAACGCCCACTGGCCAGAGTATTACGGAGCCGGTATTGACTGCGTCTGCCGAGCTGAAGGACGAGCTGAGCGCGTATATAAAGGGATATACGCACATGAGCGCGAACACAATAAGCAGAACGTACGAGATTATTTTGAAGATAAGCTCGGAAATTTCCAACTTTCTTTTCATTACAGTTTTTCCCCCAAATCAGTACAGCGACACGTCTGCCGCGCGCTTTGCAACGGCGTTGGCGCCAAGGACGAGTATCATTCCGATAAGGTTATTGACCATTTCCGCCGCTATACCCAAGGTTGTGTTGCCCGAATCGTTCCAACGGTTGGAAAGGGTTGCGACTATGTCCGCCGCCGCGTAGTTATCGCTGTTGGACATAAGGTAGACCTTTTCGTAGCCGACGGAAAGCAGAGAGCCGACCTTCATGATAAGCATTATTACTACCGTCGAGAGTATGCTGGGGATAACCACATAGCGCATTTGCGCCATTTTGCCCGCGCCGTCTATCTGCGCCGCCTCGTACGAGGTGGGCGAAACGGCGATAACCGCGCCGAAGAATACGATTGAATCGTAGCCGCCGTGCTCCCATATGCCCGTTATCTGGTAAATGGCGCGGAAGTATCTTGTGGAGAACACAAGTCCGAACGTGGAGGATTTGACCACCTCCTCGAACTGCTTGGAGGGCGAAATCAAAAGAAGAAGCCTTGTGATTACGCCAACGCCCTCGGTGGAATTTGCCCTTGTGGGACCGCGGAAGAGCACGATTGCAAGCGAGGTTATGATAACCGTGGACATGAACTTGGGAAGGTACACGCAGACCTGCAGGATGCTTCTTGTGACGTTCGACTTTATTTCATTGAAGAAAAGCGCGAGTATTATGGGGAACGGGAAGCCGAAAAGCAGACCGTAGAACGCGATTATGAACGTGTTTCTGAATGCCTGCCAGAACGCCGTGCGCTGAGCGCCGAAAAACAGCTCGCTGAAATTGGAAAGGCCGTACCAATCCTGCTGGCTGACCTCGGTAGCGCCCGCGGTGCCGGGGTTTTTGAACGCCGCAAGCAGCTCTGTCATGGGCAGATAGCGCCAAAGCAGATACACGAGCAGAAGCGGCACCAGCATTAAATACAGACGCCAGTCCTTTAACAGCGTGAAGCCGCAGGACTTCCATTTGTTCTTCTCCGTTTCGTCCCTTACCTGCTGCTCGGCGGACATGGAATAGGTGCCCGTTGCCTCGTCATAGATAAGGAAGTCATCGCATTTGAGCTTGAACATCGAGATTTTTCCTCCGAATTGCCGAATTGCCGAAAAATTTTTAAGGCAATTATCAAAGCTTTTATTTGTGCGTTATTTATAACGCACAAAAGGGATATATCCCTTTTTTTGTGATTTTATTTCAGATACGACCTATATTAATATAAATCGTTGTCCTTTTTATTTAATATGGAAAGACTTTCCGCGTCTATTTCCACAAGCTCGTCCCCGAAGGTGTCGCGGCGCATTTTGTTACGCTTTTCCTTATCGAGGCGGAGAAGGTAATGCTTCTGGTCCTCGAACATGCCGTCGAGGCGGCGCAGAAGGAGAATGAGCGCAAAACCGACCGCGAGCGAGAGCAAATCCCACAGCTGCGACTGCATGATTGTGACGAAGCCGAGCCCGAAGCAGGCGCCGACGCATGCTCTGCCAAAGAACACTGCCAGCCAGCCGACCGAAACGAACAGCGCGGAAAGGTACCATTTGGAGGCTATCCTTTCCTTGCCGATAAATTTTGTGAGCAGAAGCGTTACCGCGATGAATACGTTGCCTATTATGTACACGCCGAAGAGCGCGGGATTGAAATTTTCGTTGCCCAGATTAAGCAGACAGAGCAAAAGCCCGTCGCCGAGGGCATAAAATATGCCGCACCACCCCCAACGCATGATTACAAGCAAGGCTATCGGAACCATGAGGCTGAACGTGAAATCGGCATTTTCCGGAAATAGCTTAGGGGCGTAAAACGCAAGAAGTCCGGCAATGATAAGTATTACCGCAAACAAAAACAAATCGGCAAGCCGATATTGCCCTATTGAAATCATTCTTGAACCGTTTTTACGCATATATATACAAATCGGACAATTTTTTGTCCGCAGAATGTTACATTATTGCACTTTCTTGCACATTATAACATAGCAAATTGTAAAAATCAATACCTTTTTTCATATTTTTTATTGTTTCACAGCCGAAAGCGTGGTATAATTCGGTTAATATCGAAAGGGAGCTTTTATGAAGGAATTTTATCTTACGCCCGAGGATAGCATACAGAATATATTGGACAGCCTTGACGGGCCCGCCACAATATATCTGTCCGCGGGGGTTTACAGACAAAAGACGGAAATTAAAACGGACGGCGTTACGCTGATTGGCGCGGGGCGTGAAACAACGGTACTGTCATTTGGTGATTACGCAAAAAAGCTGCACGCGGACGGCAAGGAATACAACACCTTCCGCACCTACACGCTGTGCGTTTCCGGCGAGAACGCGATTTTGAAGAACCTGACTGTGGAGAATTATAACACGGAACCCGAAAGGGTTGGGCAATGCGTGGCGCTTTCCGTAAACGCCAAACGCTTTTACGCAGAGAACGCGGGGCTGAAATCTACTCAGGATACGCTGTTTATGGCGCCCTTCCCCGATGATTTGGTGGTGCGCTACCGCGGGTTTATACCCGAAAACCAGCTGTACATGGACGGCTGTGCGGTGCACCTGTTTAAAAATTGCAGAATTAGCGGGACGGTGGACTTTATTTTCGGCGGGGCGGAGGCGTATTTTAAGGACTGCGAGATTGTATCGCTTTATGAAAAGCGGGGCACGGGCTTTATTGCCGCGCCCTGCCACCACCTTGTGCAGAGCGGGGGCTTTTACTTTATTGACTGCCGTCTTATAAGCGAGGGGGCAAGCGGGAACTCGGTTTATCTTGCGAGGCCGTGGCGGGACTTCGGTAAATGCGCGTTTATCAATTGCAGTGCGGATAAGCATATACGCAGAGAATTGTTTGACAAGTGGAACGACACCGAACGCGACAAGACCGCAAGGTTTGCCTTTTATAAGCCGGACTGCGCCGTACCGCCCGAACCCGTCGGCTGGTGCAGAGAGCTTGGCGAAGCCGAGGCAAATGACATTATAGCGGAGTGCGACAGAAAATTTACGGAAAATAACGGCTGAAATTGACGATTATTGTAAATACGAAAAAATACTTGATTTAATGCGGAAAGGTTAAAGCCGCCCCGCGGGCTGTTAAGCCCGCGGGGCGGCTGGTTATTTATTTCAATCCGGCTTTCAATAATCGGTCAGTCCCAGCAAATAATCGACCGTTACGCCGTAAAGCTGCGCCATATCCGCAAGCAAAGCAAGCGGAGGCTCGCGCTGTTCCTTTTCATAGTGAAGGTATGTTACACTGTTCAGCCCAAGCTTGCCGGCAACCTGTTTTTGAGTGTAACCTCTTTCTTCCCTCAGCTCTTTTAATCTTTTTCCCAAATACGTCTTCATTTTATTTGACATATTACCAAAATGGTAGTAAATTAAAATGGTGACTACCAAAATGGTAGCAGATTACGCAGTAAGGAGATTTTTAAATGGGAAACATCATAGTTGCGGTTTTGGCGGCGGCGCTGATTATAGGAATAATCGTATTTGCCGTTACGAAAATAAAGCGTGGAAAGCAAACCAAATGTAAAAAATGCAAAACACGCTACAGCTTCGACACCGACGTGAGTTATGAAATTATCGGAACTGTTTCGGCAAGAAACGGAACCGACAAAAAAGCGGAATTAAGGTGCAAATGCTCTAAATGCGGAGAAGAAAAAACTTTTATAAAACTGTTCCCTTCGCAACGCATAAACGGCGGCGACAAGGTTGTGAATTTAAACGTGGAAAACGAGATACGCGAGTATTTTAAAAAGTAATATGACATAAAGGTGCCGCCCCGCGGGCTTAACAGCCCGCGGGGCGGCTGATTGTTTATATATTGTTTTATACCGGTTTGTTAAAAGCCGAAGAATTCCGCGGCGTTGTTGTAGCAGATATCCTCCACTATTTTGCCGAGGCGGGGAAGCTCTTCCGCGGGGTACTGTCCGCTTTCCACAAGTCTGCCGAGCATCTGGCAGAGCAGACGGCGGTAGTACTCGTGGCGGGGATATGCGAGGAAGGAGCGGCTGTCCGTGAGCATGCCGACCGACTGCGCGACAAGTCCGACCTGCATTAATGTTTCGAGGTTCTGCCTCATGCCGTCCTGCTGGTCAAGGAACCACCATGCGGTGCCGACCTGCACTCTGCCCTTGACCCCCTCCTTCTGGAAGCAGCCCGCAAGCACGGTGAGCGCGTAGTTGTCGCGGGGGTTTAAGCAATACAAAATTGTTTTGGGCATATCGCCGTTTTTATCCAGCTCGCCGAGGAGTGCGGAGAGCTTTTCCATATACACCGCGTCCTCGATTGCATCGAAGCCCGTATCTGGACCGATTTTTTCGAGCATGCTCTTTGAATTGTTGCGAAGCGCGCCGATATGGTACTGCTGAACCCAACCGTATTTTGCATATTCGCCGCTGAGGAAAACAAGGATATAGCCCTTGTATTTGTCCTGCTCCTCCTCCGTTACGGGCTTGCCCTGCATGCCCTTTAAAAATACCGCGTTAGCCTCGTCATATGTTGCGGGGGCGTAGTGAACCACGTCCAGAGCGTGGTCGGAGAGCTTGGAGCCCATTTCATTGAAGAATTTTATTCTTTCCGCGAGGGCGGCGCAGAGGTCGTCAAGCGAGCTTATCGGGTTACCAACGACCTTTGAAAGCTGATTGACCCAGTCGGCGAACCAGCTTAATTCAACGTTGATTGCCTTGTCGGGACGGAACGCGGGGCGGACGCGTACTTTCAGTGTTTTGTCCGCGTTCATTTTTTTGTGCCATTCCAGACTGTCAACGGGGTCGTCCGTGGTGCAGACCGTTTTGACGTTGAACTTATACATCATTTCGCGGGCGGTGAGCTTTTCAAGCACCTTGTTTGCCTTGTCCCAGATTGCTTTTGCGTTCTCTTTATTGATAATTTCCTCAACGCCGAAGTATCTGCGCATTTCGAGGTGCGACCAGTGATACAGGGGATTGCCCACGAAGTATGGCATACTTTCGACGAATTGAAGGTATTTTTTATAGTCGTCATCGGGGCCGGAAATGCTGTCCTCGGCATAGCCGCGGGCGCGGAGGGCGCGCCATTTGTAGTGGTCGCCGTATCTGTCGCCTGCGCCCAGCCAGACCTCTGCCAGATTGCGGAACTTCTTGTCCTCGTAAATTTCCTTAGGTTGCAGGTGGCAGTGATAGTCGATTATGGGCATATGCTCTGCATGGTCGTGGTAGAGCTTTTTCGCCGTTTCGGTATCGAGCAGAAAATCTGCGTCCATAAATGCTTTCATATAAGGTTACTCCTTTGAATATTGTTGGGGGTATAAGAGCCCACCCCCCCTTTATCCCCCCGCCAAGGGCAGGGGGGGGTTGGGTGAAGTGTACCCTTACCCTCCGCCTGAGGGGGGTTGGGTGAAGTGTACCCTTTCTCTCCGCCTGAGGGGGGGTTGGGTGAGTTGGCTTAGAGGGTGACCCCTGTTTTGAATATCGCTATTTCTTTGGTGTGGTTAATTTCGTTTTTTGCGGGCTTGCCGTTCGCCGTTTCGACTATCAGGTCGGTAAGGCGTTCGAGCTGGGTTGCGAAGTCTGTTTCCAGCACGGCGCCCGCATCGAAGTCTATCCAGCCGCGCTTGGTTGAGGCGAGCTCTGAATTGGTGGCTATTTTAAGCGTGGGCACAAAGCCGCCGAAGGGCGTGCCTCTGCCCGTGGTGAACAGCACGAGGTGACAGCCAGCCGCGCCGAGGTTGGTGACGGCGCACATATCGTTGCCGGGGCCGTTAAGAAGGTTGAGACCCTTCTTTGTAATGAAGCCGTCATCAAAAACGACGTCCTCAACGGGGCCCGAGCCGGACTTTTGCGTACAGCCGAGAGATTTGTCTTCAAGCGTGGTTATGCCGCCCGCCTTGTTGCCGGGGGAGGGGTTTTCGTAGACGGTTTGTCCGTTTTTGCGGAAATAGTCCTTGAAGTCGTTGATTAATTTTACCGTTTTTTCGAAGGTGGCCTTGTCGCGCGCGCGGTTCATTAAAAGCTGCTCCGCGCCGAACATTTCGGGGACCTCCGTCAAAACGGTTGTGCCGCCCGCCGCAACGATATAATCGGAGAAAAGACCGACAAGCGGGTTTGCGGTTATGCCCGAAAGACCGTCGCTGCCGCCGCACTTTAAGCCGACTTTAAGGCAGGATATACCGCGTTCGACGCGCTTATCTTGCTTAATGACCTCTGCAATTTTACGGCAGAGGGCAACGCCTTCTGCGACCTCGTCCTCTACCTCCTGCGCAACGAGGAATTTTATGCGGCTTTCGTCAATGCTGCCGAGCCCCTCGCGGAATGCAGACATCTGGTTGTTTTCGCAACCTAAGCCGAGCACGAGCACGCCGCCCGCGTTGGGGTGGCGGACCATTTTTTGAAGAATGAGCTTTGTGCGCTCGTGGTCGTCGCCGAGCTGGGAACAGCCGTAGGGGTGCGTGAAGGTGAAAATTCCATCAAAGCCGTCCGTGCCGTATTGCGCCTTAAAGGCTTCCGCAATAAGCTTTGCCTGCGCGTTGACACAGCCGACCGTGGGGATTATCCACAGCTCGTTACGGATACCGACATCGCCGTTGGCGCGGGGATATACCTTAACCAAACGGTCTTTGACCTTGCTTAATTCGGTCGGGGCTTTGTTGTAGGTATATTCGAGATTTTCCGACAGGTTGGTTTTTGCGTTGTGGGTGTGGACGTGACTGCCCTTTTTTATATCCGCCGTTGCGCATGCAATGGGACTGCCGTATTTGATTATATTTTCGCCCTGCTTTATGTCGCGCAGGGCGAATTTATGACCCTTTACAACGTCCTCTGCAAGCGTTACCCCCTCGTATATGCCGCCCTTTTGAAGATTGCACAGCGCGACCGCGACATTGTCGAGCGGGTTGATTATTATTGTCTGCTTAGCCATTTACAAATTCCTTTACCGCCGCCTTCATGCCCTTTGTATCGATTGCTTCGAGATATTTTGCGACAGTTGAAGTGATTTGGGGGTGGATTGCGTTCATATCGCACTCCCACGCCGCTGTCCAGCCGAGCGCGGACTTGGCAAGAAGGGTATAATCGCCGTTGAAGTCTGACCAGAGCTGCTTCCACTTTGCAAGATATGCGGGGTCGTCCGCAAGCTTTATATCCTCTGCCCCGCGCTTGCCCTTGTGGAAGGCAACGAGCGCCGCGAACGAGAAAAGCACATGCTGCGGAAGCTCGCCCGTGATTTTTACATAGTCCGTGAGCGTGGGGAGTATTCTTGTTCTGAATTTGGTTGTTGAGTTGAGGGCGATTGACATTAGCTCGTGACGGATATAGGGGTTTTGGTACCTTTCCAGCACGCTGTTTGCGAATGCAGTCATCTGGTCCTGCGGGAGGTTGATTGTGGGGTTGACCTCTTCAAACACGAAGTCGCGCACGAATTTGCCGATTACGGGGTCGGTGACCGCCTCTCCGACGGTGTCTATGCCGCAGAGGTATGCAACGGGAACCATTGCGGTATGCGAGCCGTTGAGAATTTTGACCTTGCGCTGCTTGTAGGGGTGAATGTCGTCCGCAAAGATAATGTTCAGCCCCGTGCTGTCCGCGGGGAACACCCTTTGAATGAAGGGCTCCTTTTTTAATACCCAGAGGTGGAAAATTTCGCCCTTGACAACGTTGTTGTCTATATAGCCCGTTTCCTTCTGAATTTCCTCAATCTCGTTTTTGGGATAGCCGGGGACTATTCTGTCCACGAGCGTGGAGGTGAAATGGTTTGCCGTTTGCAGCCATTTTATAAAAGCCGCGTCCATTTTGTTGATTTGGGCGAGCTCTGTAAGACAGCGGTACAGCTCGTCCCCGTTGTCGTCTATAAGCTCGCACGGGATAATGGCAAGACCCTTGGTTATATCGCCCTTGAAATAGTCGTAGCGGCGCTTTAAAAGCGCGAGCAATTTGCCGGGGTAGGATTTGGGGCACTGCTTAAAGTCGGTATCCGCGGGGTCAACGGCTATGCCCGCTTCGGTTGTGTTGGATATGATTATCTGCAAGTCCTCGCTTTCGCCGTATTTGAGGAATTTTTCGTATTCCGTAAACGGGTTGATGCAGTCGCCGATAACATCGATAACCTGACTTTTTTTGACGCGCTTGCCGCCGTCTATCCCCTCTAAACGGAGGGTATACAGCCCGTCCTGCGCGGCGAGCTCGCTAACTCTGCCGAAGGGCATGGGCTGGACGAGGGCAACGTTTGCGTTGATTGCGCCCTTGTCGTTTAAGTCCTGAATGAACCATTCTATAAACGCGCGGAGGAAATTACCCTCGCCGAACTGCATGATTCTGATTGGTCTTTGCGGCTTTGCGAAAAGTTTTTTGCTTATTACTTCCATAGCTGAACTTCCCCTCCCCTCAATGCCTTTCTATGTCGTTTTCTACAATCTGCTCGGTTTCGGCATCGAACACGTATGCGGAAATATAGGGCACGTTAAAGCTGAACCCGGCGCCCATTTCGGGGGTGTGGTGCGGGTTGACCTTTAAAATTATGTTTGTGCGCCCGTCACCCGCGCCGACTGTTGCGTAGACGTTGGTGGTGTCGCCCAAAAGCTCGGTAAGCTCTACCTTAGAGGTGAGCTTGTAGCTGTTTTGGGTTTCTTCGAGCTTGATTGCCTCCGGCCGGAACGCGAAAACGACCTTTTTGCCCTCGATAGACTTTACGTCCCTGACAACGGGGGCGAGGTTTAATTGCAGGCCGCTTGCATTAAGAATGCCGTTTTCGACAGTGCCGCGGATAAAGTTCATGGGAGGCTCGCCTATAAAGCCCGCGACAAAGAGGTTTTTGGGGTAGAAGTACAGCTCGAACGGGGTGCCGATTTGCTGGACGTAGCCGCCCGACTTCATGACGACTATTCTGTCGGACATGGTCATAGCCTCGGTCTGGTCGTGGGTGACGTAGATTGTGGTTGCGCCGACAGAGCGGTGGATTTGCTTGATTTCCGAACGCATGGTAACGCGCTGTTTTGCGTCGAGGTTGGACAAGGGCTCGTCCATAAGGAAGATATTGACCTTTCTTATAAGCGCCCTGCCGACTGCAACGCGCTGGCACTGTCCGCCGGAGAGAGCGCGGGGAAATCTTTCGAGATAGTCGGTAAGACCGAGAATTTTTGCCGTTGCCTGAACCTTTTCCTCGATTACGTCCGCGTCGATGCCTTCAAGCATGAGGCCGAAGGCGAGATTTTCGTACACCGTGAGGTGCGGATAGAGCGCGTAGGACTGGAATACCATTGCGATACCGCGGTCACGCGAGGACATTTGGTTTGCGAGCTTGCCGTCTATATAGAACTCGCCCGAGGTAATGTCCTCGAGCCCCGCTATCATGCGCAGGGTTGTGGACTTGCCGCAGCCGGAGTCGCCGACAAGGCAGATAAACTCGCCATTTTTGATTTCCATATTAAAATCGTGCACGGCGTGGTATCCGTTGGGGTATACCTTGTTTACGTCTTTGAACAGAAGTTGTGACATTTTTATTTTTTCCTCTTTACATATAGATTTTGATTTTTATGGGGGCGCGGAGCGCGACAATGTATTGCGCTGCTTATCTTAAATCCTTGGTGGCGATATTGTCCATATCATCGTAGGTCTGGTTCTCTCCGCACATTCCCCAGATAAAGGTGTAGTTATGGGTGCCTACGCCGCTGTGGATTGACCAGCTGGGGGAAATAACCGCCTGCTCGTTATGCATAATGATATGGCGGGTTTCCTTCGGGGTGCCCATGAGGTGAATGACCGCCTCGGTTTCGGGCAGCTCGAAATACATATACACCTCCATTCTCCTCTCGTGGGTGTGGCTGGGGAGGGTGTTCCATGCGCTGCCCTCGGCAAGCTCAGTCATGCCCATTGCGAGCTGACAGCTTTCGCACACGTCGCCGATAATGAACTGGTTGATTGTGCGTTTATTGATGCCCTCGAGGGAGCCGAGGTGCCTTTGCACGCAATATTTTGCGTCTGCGGGGGCGGGCTTGCCTTCAACGGGCTTTATGATTTTGACCGTGGGATAGGTTTTGTGCGCGGGGCAGGAATTGATATAGAATTTGGCGGGGGCTTTGGCGTCCTTGGAGGCGAACTCGACCTGCTTTGTGCCCATACCGATATAAATGCCCTCCTTATGGCCCAAATCGTACTGCTTGCCATCGAGGGTGATTATGCCCGCGCCGCCTATGTTGATTATGCCCATTTCGCGGCGCTCCAAAAAGTATGCGGTAGCAAGCTCCTTAAAGGTGCCGAGGGACAGAGTTTTTTTGACGGGCATTGCGCCGCCCGCGATTATTCTGTCCTGATGGGAATAGGTGAGGAGAATTTCGTCCTCCTCGAAAAGCTTTTTGATTAAATATTTTTCCCGCAATTCCTTTGTGTCGTAACGCTTGGAATCATCGGGGTGGTTTGAATAACGGATATCGAATTTCATAAAAATAACTCCTTTTCACGAAAATATTGACGGGGCGGGTGCCCACCCCCCTTTGGTTCCCCCGCCTGAGGCAGGGGGTTAAAATGCGAAGCATATATGCGTTTTATACTGCGCGCCAGATTGACGTGATATGTTCTATGGCGGGCACAATGTCGTCACCCGCGGTGCCTTCGAGCACGAGCACGGCGTTTTTGTCGTACGCCTTGATTTTGCCGAGGAGCTTATAATAATCGAAAATGCCCTTGCCGACTGCGACCTGTTTAAGCTTGCCGTCCTCAAAAACGCAGTCCTTGATATGGAAAACCGCGATTTTGCCCGCAAAGGCTGTTATGCCCTCGTCTAAAATTTCAAGATAATTTTGATAATTTGACGCATCGAGGTAGTTGTAAATATCGAAGATGACCTTGATATTGCCGGCGTTGATTGCATCGATTGCGCGTTTGAGCGTTGCAACGTTCCAGCAGACGTGACCCGCCGCGCCCTCCATACCGACATATGCGCCGTACTGCCGTGCATATGCGGCGAGCCCGCCAAACGTTTCTATAACGGTTTGCAAAGCTTGGTCGGTGCGGTTGAGGGGGTTATACGTCCATTTATCATCGTTGAAGCTGCCCGTTTCCGAACCGACTATATCACAGCCGAGGGCTTTGCAGTATTGCAGATACTCCTTGAAAACGGCGATACCGTTTGCGACCTTTGACTTGTCGGAATGGACGGGATTGAAGTATGCGCCGATAAGCGGGACGGATATGCCCGATTGTTTAAGCGCGGCGCCTATGGCGGCGGCGTTTTCCGCATTGAGCTGGTTGGGTGCGTATTTTATTTCGTCCATAAATTTATAGGCGACTAATTGCACCGCGGATATGCCGCAGTTACGCGCTTTTTGTATTGCGTTTTGAAGGCCCTTGACGCCGAGGTCGTGGGTACGGAATGCGATTTGCATTTATCTTTGAACGCGGCCGGAGCCGTCGCCGCCCGCGAGAGCCTCTACCTCTTTACGGGAAACGAGGTTGAAGTCGCCGGGGATTGTGTGCTTTAACGCGGACGCGGCTACGCCGAATTCCAACGCGGACTTGAAGTCCTTGCCGTCCAGAAAGCCCGTGATTACGCCGCCCGCAAAGCTGTCGCCGCCGCCTACGCGGTCGACTATGGGGGAAATTCTGTAGGTTTTGGAATGGTAGAATTCCTTTGTTTCCGCATTATATATGCACGCCGACCAGCCGTTATCCGAGGCGGAATGGCTTACGCGGAGCGAGGATATAGCGTACTTAAAGCCCAAATCCTTACACATTCTCGTAAATATATCCTGATAGCCGGCGAGCTCTAAATCGCCCTTGGTTACATCTGTTGCGCCGGGCTTGTAGCCGAGGACGAGAGCCGCGTCCTCCTCGTTGCCGATACAGACGTCCACATACTTCATGAGGTTGGTCATAACCTTTTGAGCCTTTTCGCTCGACCACAGCTTTTTGCGGAAATTGAGGTCGACAGACACCGTTACGCCGTGCTTTTTGGCGGCTTTGAGAGCGTCCTCGGTGAGAATTGCCGCGCTGTCCGACACGGCGGGGGTGATGCCCGTGAAGTGGAACCAGTCCGCGCCCTTGAAAATTGCGTCGAAGTCGAAGTCGTTTTTGGTTGCGGTGGTGATTGAGGAGTGCGCTCTGTCATAGACGACCTTGGAGGGACGCATTGCCGCGCCCGTTTCCAGATAGTAGATGCCGAGCCTTTCGCCGCAACGTGCGATATGGCTTGTCTGTACGCCGTATTTTCTTAACGCCGCAACGGCGCACTCGCCGAGCTCGTTATCGGGTACGGCGGTTACAAACTCGGCATTGTGACCGTAGTTTGCGCAGGATACGGCTACGTTTGCCTCTCCCCCGCCGTAGTTTACGTCAAACTCGTCTGCCTGAATAAACTTTTCGTTGTTGGGGGTGGAAAGACGAAGCATAATTTCGCCCATGGTTACGATTTTCATGATTTTTCTCCTTGAATATATAAAAAATATTTATTGGTTTTTGGAATATTTAAACTATACCCGAACCTTATTATAAATATACGCGCGCGCAATGTCTATGTACAAAACGGATATAGATATGTGTTTTTCGGACATTTTACGGGTGCGGGGGATTGCGGAAAAGATAAGGCGGGCGGCGCAGAATTTTGCGCCGCCCGCCGTTATTGTTAATTAAGCTCTTCTACATTAAGTCTGAATTTTTGACCGTTGCTGAAATTGATTAAAAGCGCATTGCCATTGTTTGTGAAGGTTGCGATGTAGTATTCCTTTAAAAGCACTTTTAAGTCCAGAAGCAAATCGGAAGCGTTGACCCTGTAATCGAAGCTGCCCGCCGCGCTTTCCGTTTCGGTTAAAAATATATGATTTTTATTGTCCGGCATACCCGTCCTCCTTTTGTATTTTTATTATTATACATCATTTTATGGTGTATGTCTATAATTTTACATCACAAAGTGGCAAGTTTTTAATATGAAAGTTTCAAAAAAGATTGGAGAAAACTTAAAAGAGGCAAGGAAATTTAAGGGATTAACCCAGAAAGAACTTGCCGATATGCTGTATATGACGCAACAGCAATACAGCCGTTTTGAAAACGGTATTTTCGAGCTGAATTACGACCAAATTCTTAAAATCTGCGATATTCTTGACATTTCACCAAACGAATTGTTTGATATAAAAGCGTGATTTATCTGCCGAGCCAGCCGCCGTCTACTGCGAGCGTGAAGCCGTTGACGTAGTCCGACGCGGAGGAAGCGAGAAAGACCGCCGCGCCCTCCAAATCCTCGGGGGTGCCCCATCTGCCCGCGGGTATGCGGGAGAGAATGTCCGCACTGCGCTCCTCGTCCTGTCTTAACGCTTCGGTATTGTTGGTAGCCATATAGCCGGGGGCTATGGCGTTTACGTTAATTCCGTAACGCGCCCACTCATTGGCGAGAGTCATAGTGACTCCGCGGATAGCCGACTTGGAAGCCGTATAGGACGGCACCCTTACGCCGCCCTGATAGGAGAGCATGGAGGCGATGCTGATTATTTTTCCGCCCCCGCCCTGCTTTATGAACTGCTTTGCCGCCGACTGCGACAGAAAGAACGCGGTTTTTAAATTGACGTTAAGAACGCTGTCCCAGTCCTCTTCGGAAAAATCGAGGCTGTCGCAACGCTTTATCAGACCCGCGTTGTTGACAAGGATATCAACCCTGCCGAAGCGGCTGACCGTTTGGGCGATTATGCCGTCCGCGACCGCGGAGGAGCTTAGGTCTGCGATTATGTTGTGGAAGTCCGCGCCCAGCATTTGGGCGGTTTCGGTACTCGGTCTGCGGGAGACGCCCGCGACATACGCGCCCGCCTCGGCAAAGGCGCGGCAGATGCCCTGCCCGAGACCCGTGTTGCTGCCCGTGACCACTGCGACCTTGCCTTTAAGGCTGAATTTGTCTAAAATCATACTTATCCCCTTATCGATTTTATTGATTGTGCTTTGACTTATGGCTAAGCAAATATTACACCGCCCCGATGCGAAAGCAACGGGGGGTTTTGTTTTTTATTGACGCTTTTAAGCCGTTTTATATAGGTTTATTTATCAAATCTGACGGTTTTGCCCGCGGGGATTTCGTAAATTTTGCCGCGGATTTCCAAATATACCCCCATATATGAGGGGTTTTCGACCATTTCGCCGTCCGCGGAATAGCGGAGAGAATTGTATGCGGCAACGTAGTCGTACACTTCGCCGTTGGTGGCAAACCAGACGTCCTTTTGTTGGGAAATGCGGTTGCAGAAGTCCTCGATTAGGTGCCAATTGTCGTTGTCATCGAATTCGAAGCTGTGACCCCAGACGTAAAACAGCCAAGGCTCGCGGTGCTTGGGCGCGCCGAGGGGCGAGCCGCTTATGAATTTATCCGCAAGCGCGCAAAAAAGCGGGTCGTTATGGTGGCAGGTGGGGTTTAGCCTTAACCAGCTTTGCGGAAGCGAAAAGCTGTGCGTTGCCTCGGTAGTTCGGGCATATGTGACGCCCAAATTGCGTATGGCAGCGATAACCGCCTCGTTATAGCCGTTGTAGGCGTAAGCCATGCCCGTGATTATGCGGTTGAATTTTTCTTCCAGATAAAGGCGGTTTTCGAGCACCTCGTTAACGGCTTGCGGGAGGGGGACCTTGTCCAGAAAAATATGGCGCGCGCCGTGGAGGGCGACCTCGTGAGGGCTGTTTTGGAAGAGGGAAAGCATTTCCTCCTCAGTAAGACGGATATGCCGACCCTCGTCATCGGTGAGCGGAAGATTTAAATTGAAGGTACCCTTTAAGCCGTATTTATCCAAAATTTGCACAAGGCGGATATCCGAACGCACGCCGTCGTCGTAGCTGAACGTAAGGGCTTTGCTTTTGCCTTGCGGGAAGCGCATATATTTTTCTTCAAGCATTTGTCGGAACATTTGCATCCTCCTCTTCGGGGGCTTCCGAGCTTTGCTCCTGTGGCGGCTCGGGTTCTTGGGGCGGCTTGGGGGCGGGGGCGGTTAAAAGTCCCGAGGACTTCTTCCATTTACCCGAAAGGAGCCTTGCGAGGAAGAGCACGGAACGGAGCACCCAATCGGCGCACATTCCTATCCAGTAGCCGAACGCGCCCAGCCGCGGAAGACCCGCGATTTTGTCGGTTGTGAGCAGAAAGGCGAGACCCACGCGCATTATGAACATTGAAGCAACGGCACTGAACATGACGTATTTTACGTCTGACGTAGCCTTTAAAATTGCGGGGGTTGTGAACGAAAGCGGATAAGTTACCAGCTGGAAGCAAAGGCAGAAATACAGGCAATGCTTGCCAACCTCCTTCGCCTCCGCCGCAAAGCCGAATAGGTTTACTATAAGCGGCACGCAGGCAAGAATAATTCCCGAACAAATTCCGTTGAGAATGTACGAAAGCAGGAACATTCTTTTCATATAATACTTGCACTGCTCGCTGTCGCCCGCGCCGACCGCCTGACCTATTACGGTTAAGCACGAGGTGCCCACTCCGCTGCCGACAACCGAGGCGATATTGTTTATTTCGTTTGCGATATTGTTGCCGTTAGCCTGTATGTTTACGCCGCTGACGGGGTCAACGTAACAGCCTACGTTTACAAAGGTGTTGGTCATAAGCTTGCCAAGCTGGAAAAGACAGCTTTCTATTCCGCTGGGTATGGCAAGCTTTAATATTTTTTTGATTGTTGCGCCTTCGAAGCGGAATTTTTCGAATATTCTTACGCACACAAGATTTTTTTTGTCTGCAAGAAGTATCAGCATAAACACGGCGGGGACTATCCGGCATATAAGCGTAGCAAGCCCTACGCCGAGCACGCCCATGTTGAAAACGAACAGAAACAGCGCGTTAAGGCCCACGTTAAGCGCGCAGGAAATCGCCGCGCTTATCATTGTGAACATACTCTTTCGCTGGGCGCGGAGAAGCGCGGCGCACGCGTTGAAGAGCCCTATGAACGGGAACGATGCGGCGGTTATGTAAAAATAAGTTTGCTGAAAGCCGAAAACCTCCGCCGACACGTTGTTGTAGCACAATTTTAAAATAGGCCAGTTAAGCGCAAGGCAAAGCGCGCCTATGCCGAGCGAAAGCACGATTACGAGCATGAGCATTTGCTTTGCGCTTTTGTTTGCGTTGTCATTATCGTTTGCGCCGATGCACTGGGACGTGATTATTGCGCCGCCCGTGGCAAAGGCCGAAAACAGCTGTATGATTAAGTTGTTTATGTAATTTACGTTGCTTACCGCGTTGCTTGTCAAATCGCCGAACGCGCTGTTTGAAATCATCATAGAGTCGAACAGCCCGAGCGAGGTTGAAAAAATCTGCTCGATTACAATGGGCAGAATAAGCCACAACAGCGCTTTTGCCGTGAACAGCGTGTATTTGCGTTTTTGTTTAACTGTTTTCGTCATTTTATCGCCTTCTTTTCGGCATTATAATTTATCGGAGCTTTGATACGCCCGTTGCGACTGCCGCCTTGTAAACGGCGCGCGCCACGCTTTGGTGCGCGGACTTGTCGTAGGCGTACGGAAGAATGTAGTCGGGGGAAAGCTGCTGCGCCGTAACGCATTCCGCAATGCCGTATGCGGCGGCGAGCATCATTTCGCGGTTGATTGTGGTTGCGCGGGCATCGAGCGCGCCGCGGAACAGACCGGGGAATACGAGCACGTTGTTTATCTGGTTGGGGTTTGCGGAGGAGCCCGTGCCTATTATGTACGCGCCCGCCGCTTTCGCGTCCTGCGGCTCGATTTCCGGCACGGGGTTAGCGCAGGTGAAAAGTATTGCCTTTTGTGCCATTGACCCCGCCATAGCCTTTGTTATACAGTGGGGGCCCGACACGCCGATAAGCACGTCCGCGCCGCGCATTGCGTCTGCAAGAGTGCCGCGCATATGCGCAAGGTTTGTGATTTTTGCAAGCTGCGACTGGGGGGTGTTGAGCCACGGCTCGCCCTCGCAGATAATTCCGTTTTTGTCGCAGACGGTTATACTTTTTACGCCGAAGTCAAGCAGAAATTTTGCGATTGCTATGCCCGCCGCGCCCGCGCCGTTGATAACAAGACTGATTTCCGACTTGTCCTTGCCAGCGAGCTTTAAGGCGTTGATAAGCGCCGCAGTCATGACTATTGCGGTGCCGTGCTGGTCATCGTGAAAGACGGGAATGTCGAGCTCTGCCTTCAGGCGCGTTTCTATCTCGAAGCAGCGGGGGGCGGAGATATCCTCTAAATTGACGCCGCCGAAGGAGCCCGCGAGAAGCTTGACGGTTTTTATTATCTCTTCCGTGTCCTTGGAGCGAATGCAGAGCGGATAGGCGTCCACGTTGCCGTAGGCTTTGAAGAGGGCGCACTTGCCCTCCATTACGGGCATGCCCGCCTCCGGCCCGATGTCGCCGAGGCCGAGGACTGCCGTGCCGTCGGTGATTACGGGGACGGTGTTCCAGCGGCGGGTTAAGTCGAAGCTTTTTTCGACATCGTTATGTATTGCCATGCACGGCTCGGCAACGCCGGGGGTGTAGGCGAGCGAAAGCGCCTGCGCGCTGTCGGCGGGGACGCGGCAGACCGTTTCTATCTTGCCCTTCCACTCCGCATGCTTTTTAAGCGATTGCTCTCTTACGTTCATAATATAAAATTTCTCCTTTGGTTATGCGAATACGATTACATCGTAAAGGTCGATTTTGCAGATTTCGCTGTAAAATATCAGATATTCGAGCGCGGGGCGGCTTTTGCCGTTTTCCCAGTTGATTATCATGCTGTCGGAAACCTTAAAGACCTGAGCAAGCTCCTTCTGGCTTATGCTGTTATCCATATCGAATTTGCAAGCCTCGCAGTCGCCGCTGCAATCGCCCTTGTCGAGGTTGAGCTGCGCGCAGACGTATCTGCGGAGGTTGATATTGTCGTTGCGGAGGAGCTTCAGGTTGGTTGCCGTTTTGTCCCAGTCGATATATTTTATTTTGATTGCTTCCATTTGAATGCCTTTTGCCGTATGAAGGCTGTTTTGCCGCCGTTTTTTGCGACAACGGTATTTTAGCAGATAATTATATGACTGTCAACCTTTGCAAATTAAAAGAAAGCGCCTTAAAGCAAGGCGCTTCCCTTTGATTTTTATTGCTTTGATTATTATTGCCGAGCGTCTGCGTCGCCGCCATCGGACGGCGGTTGCGGGGGCTGCGGGCTTTGCGGGGGAGGGTTTTTCTTAGCTTCTTTTTTAGCCTTTTTCTCTTCCGCTATGCGGCGCTTTTCTGCAAGCCGCGCCTGATACTGCGCCTCCTGCTCCTCGAAGTTAAGACCCTTCTTTTCGCATTTTGCTTTAAGCTCTGCCTGACGCGCCTCGTCTGCGATACGGTTTGCCTCCTCTTCCTCTAAGCGGAGGCGTTCCTCGGGCTCTATCCACTCCTCGCCGTTGGCAAGGGCTTCCGCCTTCTGCCGTTCGAGTATGGTTACTCTGTCGCCCTTCAAAAGCTTTTCAACCGTGAAGAACAGCAGAAGGACTATGCAGACGCCGTATGCCGCGGTTTCTATCCAGATATAGCTGATTGTGTTTGCAAGCTCGTTTGCGCCGCCGCCCGAAATGGCGTTGAATATGCCTGTTGCAAGCGGGGTTGCCGCCGCCATTATGGAGCTGTAGATACTCATTGTAAGACCGTCGCAACGGTAGCCGCGCTTTGCCTCGATATGGTCTAAAACGTCTGCGAACATTGCGAGAATCATATAGCATGCGGGCGAGGAGCCGAAGCTTTTAAGCGCGACGCCTACCGCCACCGCATAGAAGTTGTTGGGGAAACAGCCTGCGATTACACCGCCCGCAAGACCGATTACGCAGCCGACAAGCACGACTATGCGTTTGCCGAACTTTGCGGAAAGCGGCCAGATAAACGCCATTGCGACTGCCATAGGCACCGCGCCGAGAATGTTGATGATTGCCATTGCGCCGGAGCCGTCCTCGCCGCCGATTGCGGTGCCGGAGAACCGGTCGGTGCAGAAATATGTAATGGAAAGGTTTTTGAACATGCCGCCGAACTGGAAGAGAAGATAGAAGATTATTACTATCCACCAGAATTTGTCGGTTGCAACGGCTTTGAGCTGTTTTTTGACCGAAACCTTTTCCTTGGCGGCTGCGGCGATATGCATGCTCTCTTCGGTTACTCTTTCACGCGTGAAGTAATATTGCAGGACGGTGAAAAGGAAGGTTACTATGCCTATTGCTATAAACGCGATTGCCCACGCGGTTTTGTTGGGGGCTTCCCACCCGCCGAGGAACCACGCGATTATCATGGGGAAGACCATTCCGCCCGCGCCCATAACCGCAACGGAGGCGAAGTTGGAGAAGGACGCCAAAAGTCCGCGCTGGTTGCCGTTTCTTGTAGACACGGGGACGAGGGTGCTGTTTGCCGTGTTGTACAGCGGGTATGCCACGGAATAGTAGAGGTTGTAGGCGATTGCCGTTAAAACCATGGTAAGCACGGGGGTGCTTGTTCCGTTGCCCATGGGCACAATGAACATTACCACGCACGCCGCGCCCAGAAGCACGGACGAAAGCAGTATCCACGGACGGGCTTTGCCTGCTTTGGTTTTGGTGCGCTCTATCAGCTGGCCCGCAACGAGGTTGCCCGCGACAATCAGTATTGCCGACAGCAGAGGCAACAGCGTTAAGAACAGATTTATAGAGCCCGTGAGCTTTCCCTCCACCTTGTAATTGGCAAAGAGGATATCCGTCCAGTATCTGTTTAAAAAGCTGGTGAAGATTCCGCTTGCCAGAAGCGCGCCGAACGGACCTATAAAGTAGCCGAACAGCATTTCCGGAAGCTTGACGTTTGCCGATTTTACCTTGGTGGATAAAAGGGGCTTTTCGAAAATGCTTCCTTTGTTTTCCTTATTGCTCATATTTTCCTCCGAAGAAAATTATTACTTTGATTTTGACAAAAACTGCGCAATGCCCTTGAAAAGACGGCCGTTGAACATCATAATAAGCGCCTCCATTTGCCTGCGGCTGAGCTTGCCGTACTTGGCAAGACCGCGCACGGGCTGGTGCAAAACGCCCTGAACAAGCTCGTTTGCCTTGCCGCGCTTACCCGTGCATTTGAGGAAGCCGATAGCAAGGCGTATGACGCCCGCAAACAGTCTGCCGACCCAACGCTTGGAGTATCTGAGGTCGGCTACCGTGCAGTTTTCGTGTATGACCATTCTGTTCTTTTTATAAAAGTCGTAGCCGGGGGCGGGGATTTTTCTGCCGAGCAGGGCTTCGAACTCCGCCTCGCTAACGTCGCGCACCTTGCCGCTGTAATATGACGGTAATTGCGACATAATGTAAGGGCAATTATCCGTGGTGCCAGCGCGATGTATGCTTGCTTCGAGACGGATATCCGCAACGCTTGCGCCGATATAAAGCTGATATTCGCCGCCTTCCTCCTCCCATTTGTTTGTGTTTACGTTGAAATAGCGGAAGGTTTTGTCATCGAAGGCGATAGAAACGGTTGCGCTTGCGCCCGCTTCCAGATAGGTTTTGGCGAAGCCCTTAAGCTCCTTGGCGGGACGGAAGATTTGTCCGCCGCGCTTGCCAACGTACAGCTGGGAAATTTCCGCGCCGCCGACTGCGCCCGTATTTGTTACGGTGAAGCTTACGCCGTTTTCTTCGACCTTGACGTCGGAATATTCGAACGTAGTATATGAAAGTCCGTGACCGAACGGATATGCAACGCCGACCTGAGCCGTTTCGTAATAGCGGTAGCCTATGTAAAGACCTTCGCGGTACTCCACCGTCATTTCCTTACCGGGGAAATGCGTTGCGGACGAGCAGTCGTCATAGCTGACGGGGAAGGTTTCCGCAAGCTTGCCCGAGGGGTTGATTGCGCCGACAAGCGCGTCCATTACCGAGCGGGCGCCCGCCTGACCGTTTAAGCTGCCGTAGAGGATTGCGTTGGCGCTGCGCATAAAGCCCGTTTCTACCGAGCTGCCGCACGAAAGCACCACAACCAGCCGCTTGCTGAACACGCGGAGCTGCCTGAACGCTTCTATCTGGTTTTGGGGGATACGGATATTCTCTCTGTCGAGCCCCTCCGCCTCCGTTACCTCGTCAAGGCCGAGGCAGAGCACCGTTACGTCTGCCTGACGCGCGAGCTTTACCGCCTTGTTTAACAGACGGGGCTTATCCTTGCCGTAGCGGTCGAAGCCGCGCTCGTAGCCGATAAAGTTGAGCTTATCCTTTACGTCGAGAAGGGAGGCAAGCTTTGTGGGATTGACTATCGAAGAGCCCGCGCCCTGATAGCGGGGCTGTTGTGCAAAGTCGCCGATGATTGCAACCTTTAAGCTGCCGTCGAGCGGGAGAGTGCCGTCGTTTTTAAGGAGCACGAGGCTTTCGTCCGCGCAGCGCTTGGCGAGCGCGTCGTGAGCGTCGACATCGAAGGGCTTGCCGTGCTGTACGCGGGTGGTGCGGTCGATTAGTTCCAGAACGTATCTGACGCTTTCGTCCACATATTTTATATCGAGCGCGCCGCTTTCCACTGCCGCGACAATGTCGTCCGCGCCGTATTTGCACGAGGGCATTTCCAGATTGCCGCCCGCGAGTGTTGACTGAACCTTATTGTTACAGCCCGCCCAGTCGGAAATGACTGCGCCGTCAAACCCCCACTCGCCGCGGAGAATATCGCGCAGAAGGTGGGCGTTTTCATCGGCAAAGGTGCCGTTGATTTTGTTGTAGGAGCTCATTATAGCCTGAGTTTTGCCCTCTTTGACGGCAATTTCGAAGGCGGTGAGGTAAATTTCCCTTAAGGTGCGCTCGTCCATGACGCTGTCGCTGACCATGCGGCGCTCCTCCTGATTGTTTGCCGCGAAGTGCTTGACGCACGCGGACACGCCCGCGCTTTGAATGCCGCGGATATAGGACGCGGACATTTTGCCCGCGAGATAGGGGTCCTCGGAAAAATATTCGAAGTTGCGGCCGCAACGGGGGTTGCGCTTCATGCAGGTGCCGGGACCGAGAAGGACGTTGACGTTGAGGGACGATGCCTCTTCGCCGAGAGCCGTACCGAGCTGCTCGCCGAGAGCCTCGTTCCAGCTGTTTGCCATTGCCGCCGCCGTGGGATAGCACGTTGCGGGGATGCTTGGATTGAGACCGAGGTGGTCTGCCTTGCTTGCCTGACGCCTTAATCCGTGGGGGCCGTCCGATAGGAATATGCTTGGTATGCCCTCGCGCTCGACCTCCTGCGTTTGCCAGAAGTCCTTGCCCGTCAGCAAATCTGCTTTTTCACGCAGGGTGAGCCGGCCTATAAGCTCTTCTGTGTTCATTTGCTTGCCTCCATTGCTGTTTTTACGCTTAGATATTATATATTATTTACCTTTGTATTGTCAACATTACAGTCCTGTTTTGTCCGTTTGTGCGCATATTTTGATACTTTTGCTCATCTTTACAAATATTTTTATGTTAAAAGCTGTATTTAACGGCTTTTTAGGCAACAAAAAACCCCGCCGAAGCGGGATTTTTGAACTGAGTTTTAAATTTGTGCCGATTTGTTTTTTCTGACAGCCTCCGCAATTATCAGCGCGGCCGTACGGACAACGAGAATTGACGCAAGCGTAATCTGGGTGATGAGGAATACCGTATTCCTTGAAAGCACGAAGGAGAAAATTAACTGCGCGACAAAGGTTGCGAGAGCGCTGTAAAACAGATAGCCGCCGATTATTTTGACCGAGCCGAGGAATTTTGAGCCGCAGTCGAGCTTTAACGCCTTGCCGAGCCCGAAGAGCACGAGCGAGAGAATGAGGAGCAGAGCTATAAGCAACGGAATGAGCTTGCCGATATTCATGACGTGCACAAGAAAGGATAAGCCCGCGCCGGATTTGAAGCAGGAGTTTATAAAGCCGTCTAAATTGGCGCGCATTTCCTCCGCCGTTAAGCCCGCGCCCGTGATTGTTTTGTTTGTTGCGCCGTTGAAGTAGCTTCCGAAATCCACCCGCACGCCCTTATCCGTTTTGAAGGCGCAGACGCAGACATCATCAAGGAGAATGAGGTATTTATCCTTGTCCGCGGTGAATTTTGCCTGCATGTAGTAGGTGCGGAGGGTGGGCGCGCCGCCGTAAATTTCTATCTGGGAATATGAGGGATAGTAAGCTTTTGCAAAAAGTATATAAATTTCGTTAAGGTAGTCGGCTTGCGGAATTTCGCCCGAGCTGAGCTTATGCTTAAGCTCGCCATACGCGCGCGCCGCGTCCGCGTTATATTCCGCGTCTGCCCCGGTGGAAATTTTGTCGAGGTAGGCGATATACTGCGAATGCTTTGCGCTTACGTCGAGGGTGTTGCCCGTATACGTCATTGTGACGGTGCTGTTTTTTTTGCCCTGCTCGGGGAGCTTGCGGTAGTCCTCGTAGCTGATTTCCTCGCCGTTGGCGTTTTTGCAGTTAAGGACAAAATCATCAAAGGTGGTTTGCGCGGGGCGGGTATCGACAATAAGACGGTAGCCGTCCGTATCCGTTTGGTCGGCATTTTTAAAGGTGTTGACGCTTTCCGCGCCGTCGATTTGCGCGCTTAGTCTGCCGTCCGTTAAGGTAAGACCTATGCTTTGCGGATTGTCCGCGGCAAAGCTGTCGTAAAGAAAGCTGCGGAAGCCTTCCGCATTTTTATAGTGCACACCGAACGAGGCGGCATAGCCCGCCGTGATGCCCGAGCACAGAAAAAGAAACGCCAAAGCAAGGCTGAGCGCGAGGTTTAGCGCGCTGCGCGCCTCTGCCTGCTTGCCGTAACCGTCGTGGAAAAATCCGAGAAAATAGAATTTGAGCCAGCTTATCACCGCAAGGCACCTCCTCCGTTTTTAACATTATAGCCTATTATTGTGACAAATACAAAAGAAATCACGCAAAATTGCGTGATTTCTCGGATTGGTAAGTCTGTTTTAAGGTGTATTGGGGGATTAGTCGGTTTGTATAAGCTGTAAATAGTATTCGGCTATGTCTTTGTCGCCGCAGTCGGATAAAAATTCTTCCTTGGTGCAGTTTTTGATTATTTTACCCTTATTGAGCACGCAGAAGCGCGTTGCCGTTTTGGCAAGCTCGTCTAAAATATGGCTGGATATAACCATTGTTACGTCCTTTTCCTTATGAATTTTTTCCAAAAGATTTCTTATTTCCAGAATGCCTTGCGGGTCGAGCCCGTTGATAGGCTCGTCAAGTATAAGCAAATCGGGCTCGCCGACCAAAGCCATTGCTATGCCGAGGCGCTGCTTCATGCCCATTGAAAACGCGCGGACGTCCTTTTTGCCCGTGTCCTGCAAGCCGACAAGCTGTAAAAGCTTATCGATATCGTCCTTGCCGTATTTTACGCCGAGAGAAAGCGCCTTTGCCCTGATATTCTGGAAGGCGGTCATATCGAAGTAGAGCGCGGGACTTTCTATCAGGGAGCCTATGCGCACGGCGGAGTTGAAGGCTTGTTTGTTGAGCGTTATTGCGCCCGCAGTGGGTTTGAGCATATTGCAAAGCATTTTTAAAAGCGTTGTTTTGCCCGCGCCGTTGTTGCCGACAAGTCCGTACAGCTCGCCGCATTCGATATTTAAATTTATATCTGCAAGAATGGTTTTTTTGGCGAAGGATTTTTTTAAGTCGGTTACGGAGATAAGCCCGTTGCTATTGTTGCCGTTGTTTAAGCCCTTTTTTGCAAAAATGCCTATACTGCCGGCAACAAACAACGCGATATAGCCTAATAAAATTGCTATTTTTATGCTGTATGGTTCACCTTCATCGCCACCCGGTTCCATACCGAAAACTGTATAGTAATCTATGCTAAAATCACTTATATGAAAATACTTGGCAACGAAGGAATCTATTGAAGTATATATTGAGTAGCCAAAACGGAAAATATAAGGCACTATAATTATGAGCACTATATATTCCCTTTTTAAAAGCAAGCATAAAAACAGATAAACCGTACCTGCGGCAATACAGTTCAACGTCCAGACAAAATACCTCAGATAAAATTCGCCTATGGTAAATCTGTCCCCCTCACTGAATTCAGTCGCTACTTTATACATACAATGCTCGCCCATAGTATAATTGAATATTATCATAACTACAAATTGCAGCAGCATAATCAACACAGAAAACGCTATTATATATACAAACTTGGAAAGCACGTAAAAAATTCTGTCCGACAATGAATAATTAGCGAATAGATTTTTTGTATACTTGGAGGAAAAGTCCTTGGTGACAAACGGAACTATAAATAGCCACAAAAACATCATAAGCATTGAGCTTGAATAATATAAATCTAAATAGACCGAACTATCATTATAATAAGGAACAAAGTACATTATAGGGTATACGAAAACCGTACATAACGCTATTATGAAAAAGGATAAAAGCATTTTTGATTTAAATATTTTATAAAAATCAAATTTAAGCATTTTAAGCATAATATTTTACCTGCCGTCTATTAAAGGTCGTATATTTTATTTACTGTATTGCCGAACATATCGCCTTTGTGACAATTAACTTTTGAAATGCTTGCATAAGCGTTTGCCTTAGGTTTGACAGAATTAGTACAGGATATTATTTCGGTTATATTTATACCGTCATTGCCGTCATATTTTAAACCTACTATTCCGCCCGCGCGGGCGTGCCCTCCCCATGCGGTGCATCTTGAAAGAACTGAACCTGTATTGGCGCAGTACATAATACGCGCGCCAACGCTGTATCCGACAATGCCGCCCGCCGCGCTTGTATACCTGCCC
Organism: uncultured Christensenella sp.; assembly: GCA_910587015.1. GTDB lineage: Bacteria > Bacillota > Clostridia > Christensenellales > Borkfalkiaceae > Coproplasma. Next base: position 251,965 of record CAJUME010000010.1, on the reverse strand, counting down.
GCCGTTATGCTTGCATTATTCTTACAATTGGATATAACGGCGCCCTTATAAGCGTAGCCCGCAATTGAGCCGACAAAGGCAGAGCCATTGGTACATATGCTGTAAAAGCATTCGCCGTTGACCGTGACGTTTTCAACCGTTCCGCGCACAACCCCCGCCAACGCGCCTATGAATACTCGGGTTTGGTCATTATTTTTATCGGGTCCGGCCATTTTGATTGCCACTTTGTCCAGCGTTAAATTTTTAATTTTGGCGTTGGGTCCGATATGCAAAAACAGACCGAAATAGAATCTGTCATTGTCTTCTTCTATATCCTGAGTTCTTCTGAGGTTGTTAATCTTTTTGCCGTTACCGTCAAAGCTGCCATCAAATTTTGTATTTGCGTAGTTTAAATAAAAGCTGCCACCTATGGGAACCCATTCGGACGATAAAATATTTACGTCCGACTTCAATTTATAGTTGGCGTTCATGCTTACTTTTTGGATATTTCTGAGGTGGGTTTCGTTTGCTATCATAAACGGATTGTTTGCCGCGCCCGTACCGCCTGCAAATTCCGTTGTGTTGTCAACCTTAAACTTATTGACTATGTCAGTTTTAAAGTCGTTATAATAACTGTTGAAGGCAGATTTCATTTCCGCGCCTAAGGAGGCATAGGAAGCGGGCAAGACGTCCCACAGCGGGACAAGACCGTCTGCGGCGTAATCCATAATCACGGAATTACTGTCATCGTTAAACGACTGCGCCCAGTAGGGATAGCCCGTATTGAAGGCTGAAAGCGTGCCGCTTGCAAACGAATTGCCGCCTATTGCCTTGACATAGAAGTCCGAGCTTAAATCGCCGAGAGAATAATTCATAGAAAAATAATTGCCGATTTTGTTTGCAAGGTTGGTTTTGACTGTGCCAATGTCGGTCATGACATCGAAATTTACCTCTTTTTCCATTATTAAGGAAATATCGCTGTTCAAAATAATTTTATTGGAGGCAAAAGAGCATGACGCAACAAGCCTGCCGCCATAGTTTGCAGAGCCAATGATATGCGTTCCGTATTTATTGAAAAATTCGTAATAATTTTTGTTGGAGCTTAGCGCGGCCAAATCCGACAAAAAGCTGTCGCTGAAATAATTTGTGTAGGTTTTGGGGTCGCGGTAATTATTGATAGACAGGTTGTAGCGCGTTATTTTATGCTCTAACACGTTATAGTATTTATATGTATTTTTTTCGTATTGGATATTTATGCCGCCTTCCAATTCAGTTTTTAAGCTGCCCAAAAAGATGCCCACACTGCCGCTTGAGCTGTAATTCAGCTTATAGTCAACAAGAAGGTCTTTGATATCCGCAGTGGAATGCGTATACGATTCGTTGGTGTTTTTGGTTATTCTGCTTGTAGGGATTTGAGAGATTTGTTCGGGCTTTAACACGCTGTACGCGGTAACAAATTCGTTTGCTTGCTTGGCTTTGACCACGTTGATTGCCATGCCCATACCCGTTTGCTCTGTAATGGCATAGGGCGTTGCTTCGGCGGACGCATGCACGCCGCTTGTTGCCGTTAAGCCAGCTACAATAAACATTGCAATACCGACTGCGGCGAGTAAAAGGATTAACAGTTTGTTTTTGGTTAGCTTCTTCATAAAATTACTCCTTTTCATAAGCTGCTCGTTTACATTTTATTCCATTTTGACAAAGATGTCAATGTTTTCGGTAAATATTGGTTTTGCGGAACAAGACCCCCGCGGGAGCTGCGCCCGCGGGGGTTGACTTTGTAAGGGGATTATGCAATCGAAAACGATATAAAATCTAATTTGCCTTTGCCGTTATAGGTAAAGTACAGCGGTTTTACGCCGTTTTCAATATTAAGCTTTGCGGAATATACCGTATGCGTTTTGCAGGGCTTTATATCAATCTTGGCAACGGTTTTGACGCCGTCCGTAACCGTCATAACGCCGTTTGCATTGCCGCATACCTCCACGGAAATTTCTGCCGCGCCGTCAAAGTCGAAATATTTGAAGCCCGCCGTTGCGCCGTCGCCGAAATTTGCAATATACTGGTCGGGGTTGCTATCTCTGTCCGCGCCGCTTTGCGTAAAGTACGGGTGACAGCCCTTGGGGGCTTTGAAAAGCCCGCCGTAGAAGCGGCAGCCCTTTTTAGACCGAAGGTTGCAGGCTATCCTTGCCTCGTATTTGCCTTTGCCTTCAAGCGGTTTGCCGTTTAAGCCGCAGCTTGTAACTTCAACCTGCTTTATACTGCCGTCCGCTTCTATCCTGATTTCTTCCGCGCAGTCCTGACGCGAATAGCAGTGCAGATTTGTCTGCCTGTGATAGAAAATATAATGCTTGCCGTTTACTTCCAGCATGCCGCCGTGGGTGTTGCCCGTATAGTTGCTTGCCGTCTTTACGTCCTTATGCCTGCCGAGACCTATATCGCCTATGCTGACGATAGTGCCGCCGAATTTAAACGGGCCGTCGGGCTTGTCGCTTGTTGCATAGCACAGCTCGTGCCCTATCGTAGACGAATAGACGAAATAGTATTTGTCCCCTATTTTACGCATCGAGGATGCTTCGAAAAAGCCGTGCTTGCCTATTCCCGCGCCGTTTATGGGCAACGTCTGCTTTGGTTTGCCGATAACGGTGAGCATGTCCTTGGGGTCGAGCTCTACAACGGCTCCGCCCATAATTTTTTTCTTTGAAACGCCGAGCACGGGGAAGAACATTGCAGAGCCGTAATACAGCCAGACCCTGCCGTTCTCGACATATACTGCGGGGTCAAACGGAAGATATTGCTTGGAATAGGGATATAAATTAACCTCTCCGTGGTATTTGAACGGGCCTGCGGGGCTGTCCGATACGGCGCAGCGTATTGCCCAGCTTTTTCTTGTTATCGAGGGGGCAAATGCGTAGTATATGTAATATTTGCCGTCGGGGGCAAGGCACACGTCCGGCGCGTACATGCTGCCGCGGCCCTTATAATTCGGGTCGTCGGACTTTTTCCATATAACGCCCTCGTACCGCCACTCTTTAAGGTTGTTTACGGGCGCCGACCACGTTACATAATCGTTCATGCAGAACGTTTTGCCGTTAAATTTATCGTGCGAGCCGTAAACGTATACTCTGTCGCCGAAAACATGCGGCTCGCCATCGGGAATATATTCATAGCCCGGCAAATAGGGGTTAAATATCTGTTTGCTCATTTTTCACCTCTTGTTTTATTATAGTTTAAAGGCGGGCGGAAACAAAACGTTTATTCCGCCCGCCTTTATATTTTTTTTGATATAAGCATTCTGCCCTACCCTTGCGAATGCCCCGCGCAAACCGATATTAACCGGCCCGCGCAGATGCATTCGTCATAAGGAAGGAGAAAAATGCCATGAGTAAATTTTGACGATTATGTATCTACACGCGTTGCCGTATAGTCATCGTGCAGCTGCCAAACGTGGAAGATGCCGTTGAAGTTTGCACCCGCGCCGCCGCCTTCGGTACGCTCGCCGCTTGTAAGGGTAAGCACGCCGTTGTCGTCAATGGTATACTCGCAGACGAAGGTATCTCTTGTGCCGTGGTACCAGTACAGATAGGTAATGGTTGCGGTTTTAGCCTCTTCGTCAATGGTTATGTAGCGCTTTTCCGTACCCCACGCGTTGTCCTTCCAAGCAACTACAACCTCGTTATTAAGACGTTCGTTGTTGGGAAGGTTTTCGTAATTTTCGTCCGTAGAGGGGATTTCGTATACCTTGTTGTGTTTGGTTATGGTGTTGTTATCCGTATCGAGGATAAAGCATACGTCAAGCGTCTTCCAAACCTCTTCGGAGATGCTGCCGTCCGTGGGCTTGATGAAGTGATATACAAGACCGTTATGCTCGCTGGGATAGTCCTGCAACCATACGCCCTTATATTTGAGATTGTACTCCGTGCCGTCGTAGGTGTATGTGCAATCCGTAGAGGTGGTCATATTAAGAGTGACGTCCTTGCCGTTTATGGTGCCCGTGACCTCGATTGCAGACATATCTACTTCGTATGTAGCCGTACGGGCGCTTTCACCCTCGCCGAAGGTGACCTTGACGGTTTTTGTACCGACGGTGCCCCAGTCGGGGGTTTCGAACCTGCATCTGTTTATGTCAAGCTCTACTACAACATCGTCTTCACGCGTGGCGTTAATGACAAGACCGTTTTTGTCAAGCGCATCGCTTACCTTGTAGCTTGTTACCGCATTGGACGCGTCGACCGAGATAGACTTAACGCCCATTACCTTAACCGTGTAGGTTGTGGATATATCGGTATTGACGTAGCTTACCGTTACCTCGTTGTCGCCCGCCTCGGAGCTGTCGAAGCCGCTGAATTTAACGCGGCACGAGGGCTGGGTGTAGGAATCCTTGTCAATTGACATGCTTTTGCCGTTTTCTCTGTTTACGTTTACGACAAGCCCGTCATAAGACATGCTTTCGCCTATTATACAGCCGCCGCTGACCTCCGACGTTTCCACCGTTAAATCCTTGATAGGCGAATAGCGATAGCCGACTATGGGCATAGCGCGATACGCCCAACCCATATCAATACTGAAATTGGAGTTAAAGTCGTAAACGCCGCTCTGGTCGTTGCAGACTACCTCGGCACCGGTATATGCTTTGTCACCGTATGTGATTACGTGAAGGACGAGGCTTTCTTTATTTCTGTTGGTTATGTTGGTCCAATAGCCGTAAATATCGGTGCCGTTCGAGGCATTGTGTCCGTAAATCGTGCCGCGGAGAGAGCCGTCCTTATAGCAGTCCATATACATATAGGTACGGGAATAGTCGCCCTGATAGCCTTCCGCATAAGAGCCTTCGAACTGGTAGTATATGCCGTCTTCATTGGTAAGCTTTGCCGCCCAGTCGTCAACGCCCTTGTATTCGGACCATTCGAGCTCTGCATAAGGGTTGGTTTTTTCGGTATATCTTACCGAGTCGGTGGGGTTGGGGATTTCCTCCTTCGGGGGTTTGCCGTTTTTGCAGGCGGTTAACCCGCAGATAGCAGTTGTTACGCCGAGGACGAGAAGTCCGCCCGCTAATAAATAACGCTTATTCATATTTACCTGCTCCTTAAATCAAATATTTTCCGTCTTTGTTCTGCTCGAAGAAGCAACCGGTTATGCAAGCGGCAACGAGTACAAGGACTGCCACCGTATAGAATATGCACATTCCGAAGTTACCGCCCTGATATGCAACGTTGTTGAAATGGTCTGCAACCGCCTGAGCGATTCTGTTGATTACCGCGCCTAATGCCGCGCCGTATAAAACCACCCCTGCAAGTCCCGCAAAGCGAACGGGGAAGAACGTTACGACTGCCTGAATGATTATGGGCAGAAGCAGGATAACGCCGATTATGTAGCCGTCGCCGACAGCTGCGGGCAATGCGGTTTTCCATGTAGCGAATACTACTATTGCAAATATTAGCGAAATAACCGAAGCGCCCGTACAAAGCCAGTAGCCCAAGCCTTTATTTTTGAATAATTCTTTGAAGTTCATAGTTATTTTACCTCCTCTTCGGAATTACCGGAGGCAACTGCCGCCGTATCGTTTGCAACGGTTTGCTTTTTGCCGAGATAGGTCTTTAACGCAAACATTACTATTGCTCCCGCGGCAAGCACGCCCAGCGTTACGTCAACGGCGATTAAGGTGCTTTGCCACCACATAAGTCCGTCCGTGACTACCGTATCCGCGTCAACGCTGCCGCCCATTGAAGAGTTTATCATTGCGAAGAATATGCGCTTGTTAGCTTCCTGCAGCGCCTTTAACAGATAGCCGTCGTCCGTGCTCTTTATAAGATTTTCCATCTGAGTGCTGCGCTGTCCGTCAAGACACCAGATGTTGGTGCCCGCCAGAAGCATATCCGCAGTGCTGCCGTAATGGGTGGTTGTAGGCATCATAAGAGCATCGTCTATGATAGAGCCCTCGTAGCCCCACTCGCCGCGCATAACGTTTTGCATAAGAGGCGCGTGGCATGCAGCATACTGTAAGCCGATTCTGTTGTAGGAGGTCATGATGCCGAGCGATTTGCCTTTTGTAAGCGCGCCTTCGAAGGGTCTGAGATAAATTTCACGAATGGACTGCTCGTTAGCGAAGGTTGCAATACCCTGACGGTTTGTTTCCTGCTCGTTAAGGAAGCAGTGCTTGACGTTGCAGATTAAGCCCTTCTGACGCATTGCCAGAACTACGTTGGATACCGAGTAGTAGGACAACATGCTGTCCTCGGAGAAGTATTCCGAAGCGCGGCTGGAATAAGGGCTTCTTATAATGTTGCAGCCGGGTGCGTTGACCATTGCGGTGCCGCAGAAAAGAGCTTCTTCCGCATATAAATCGCCGTGCTTTGCCTGCAATTCGTGGTCCCACGATGCTGCAAGCGTAGGCAGTGTGGGATAGCCCGTTGCCGAGCGCTTGTCGCCGTATTTGAACTTGTTGAGCAAGCCCTCGGGGCCTTCGTCGATTGCGTTGGTGGGCTTATCGATAGTAGAAACGCCGCCTATACCTCTGTTATCGCCGATAGAAACGCAAAGGTCTTTAAGCGAAAGCTGGGAAACCAACGCATCCCATTTAGCATCGTCGTAGGGAACGCCCTTCATATCCGCGAAGGAAATGGGCTCTTCAAGCTCTACGTTGTATACGGTACCATCGCCGTCCTTGTAGGAAGGAGCGTCCTCTGCCTTCTTATACTGGCGCATATCGAGGCCGTCTCTGATTCTGTCGTTGACGGTCAGCGTTTTAAGCTCGGTGGGGAAGGTGCCCTGCCAGTCGTTTCTCGTAAGATATGTAATCTTTTCGTTTTCGTTTGCCCAATAGTTGAGGTCTGCGTCGGGGAACTGGTTTTTAACCTCGACATCCTCGTTGTACAACGAATTTTTATAGGTAGCTCTGTCGATTTCGGTAAGCTTCGGGTCGTAGGTCTTTACGCAGTCCGCGCTTGCGGTGAACGCTTCGCCGTTGTGGTCTACAAGACCGGTTGCGCCCTTTGCGCCGAGAACGTGGTTAACCGCCTCGTGCGCGCCGTTGCCTATTGCAAAGTAATATGTGCCGGGCTCTAAAATGTAGCCGCCGTTGCCATACTTAGCGTCGTAGGAAGCCAGAAGGTATCTGTCGAACTTGACTTCAACGGTTTTGGTGCCGTTTGCGTCTACGTCGGCCTTGTTATAGCCGAGCAGCTGTATTGCGGACTTTTCAATGCCGTTGGTCTTGTCGTATTCGGTATAAGGCAGCTGTGCATAGAGCTGAACGCTTGCCTTGCCCGCCTTGTTGTTGGTGTTTTTAACGGTTACCTTAGCGGTGAAGCTGTCGGATTTTGCATCGTAGGTAACGCTGTCAAGCTTCTGGGTGTATGTGGAATAGGAAAGACCGAAGCCGAAAGGATAGCAAACCTCGTCCTGATACTTCCACTCGGTTGCGCCGCTTTTAGCGCCCGTTGCGGATTTTGCGTTGCCCTTGTTGAGGATTGCGTCCTCGTATCTGGTTTCGTAGTACTTATAGCCTACGTAAATGCCTTCCTTATAAACTACAAACTTGCCCGCCTTGTCGTGTCCGCCAAGGTCGCCGCTCATATTGTAATCACCGAAGTTGACCGTTCCGGGCGCGCCGAGAGAGTTTGCCGCGAAGGTGAACGTGTTGTGTCCGGAGGGGTTAGCTTCGCCCTTAAGAAGGTTTACAAGACCGGGAAGACCGTAATAGCCGGGGTTGCCGAACCAGATGCATGCATCGATGTTATATTCGTCAAGCCAGCCGAGCTCCATGGGAAGGGGGCCGTTAAGAAGAACGATTCTTTTGGTGAAGCCGCCTTCCTTGACCATCTGAAGCATATCCTTCTCGTTTTTGTCGAGAGCCATAATGCCCTTAGTGGGGTCGGTGTTTTCGGTGCCGTAGCGGCCGAGAGTTATGATTGCCGCGTCCTTGAAGTTTACGAACGTGCCCTTTATTGCATTGTTGTATTTGGACGCCACAAGCTCGGTAACCTTTGTTACATCGTGACCCTGTTTATTGGAAGCGTACAAATCGTAAAGCCTTTGGTTGATATTGAAGCCGCCGTCCTTGAACGCTTTTTCCATATCCACGACATACTGGTCGTTGGGAGCGGGGCCGCCCGCGCCGCTTCTGTAAATGATATTGGCGCTGTGGCTGCCGAAAAGGCTTACGTTGCGTTCGCTTGCTGCGAGGGGAAGCGCGTTGTTGTCGTTTTTCAGAAGCACTGCGCCTTCCTCTAATTCCTGAACGCAAAGCTCGTACGAATCTTTAATAAGCTCCGCACAGCCCTCGTCTGTAAGGTTGCCGTCCTCGTCAGCGTAGGCGCTGCCCTTGAGCGCAAGTCCGCTCGAAGTAAGTCCGAGCACGCTGTTGATTAAGCCGGCGTATGTATTGGCAAGAACGGTACAGCTTATCAATAACGCAAGTAAAAACGTCATTACGCCGGACAATCCAAGCCAAAGCCTGCTTGTTTTTTTCTTCATAATCAAAATTTCCTCCTGATAAATTTGCGGATAGAATCCCTTGTAGGTTTATGTTAAACAATCGGCTCTTTCGTTTCAAGAAGAAAATTTTGATATTATGGCAAAAAGTTTAGATTTTACCGTTTTTATAAAAAAATGAAAGGTATACACGATATTTTTGGCGAATTTATGTGTGTACCTTTCAAATCTTTGTATTTATTGACAATTTTAGCGTTATTCGCGGCGTTTTGAGCGGTATTCGGTAGGCGTTACGCCGTAATCGAGCTTAAACTGCTCGTTAAAGTTTCTTATACTTTCGAAGCCGCAGGCGTTGCTTATCTGCACCATTCCGTTATTTGTGGTGCGCAGTAGCTCTGCCGCGTTGTCGACCCGAAATCTGTTAACAAACCTTGAAAAGCCGCAGCCGAAATTTTTATTGAATATATTGGACAGATAGGTATAGTTATAGCCCATTTCCTTTGCAAGCTGCTTTAAGCTTATAGGCTTATCGTAATTCTGCTGTATATAATACAATAATTTAATAATCAGCTCTTCGTCCTTGGCGGTTTCCACGTTTTTGACCATGGAATTGTACGCTCTGCCGCAAAAGCCGTACAATATGGAATGGAGAATAAACTTATTGGTTTTGCGGTTTTTTAAAAGCGCTGTTTCGCCGTTATCGGTATAGTCGAACACTGCGTACACGCCGTTGCCCTTATCCCACGAGCCGTTTTTTATTTCGTGATAAAAATCCGTAACATAGTCGGCTGAAAATACGCAAAGAAAGCTGCGCGAATACTTGTTTGTTGTGTACCCGTGCACATGGTTTGGCAACACGAGCATTGCCATGCCCTGCTTTAAGGTAAAGGTATTATGATAGACAGAGCATTCCAGCTCGCCCTCGAGCACGGTTATAAATTCGTAGCTGTTATGAACGTGGCTTACAAAGCTGAGGTTTTCATCGTCCTGAGTGTAAATATAGTTGCTGTTGATTGACCGCTTTGTTTCAAAATACATAAATTTTGCCCCGTAAACTTTTTAAAACAATTAATGTTTTTTTATTGCTTGTAGCACAAGCAATAAAGGGGTGTGCACCCCTTTGTGCGTTATGTGGAATTTTTTGGACCGAACGTGAAGGCTTGAAGTTATTTTAACAGATAAATTATTATCCGTCAATAGCAAATTTCTACTGTTTTGGTTGCTTTTAACATATTTATGTAAAGCTTTTTCAAATGCGGGTAAATTTTTGTAATTAATAACCTTTTTTAGTGTTTTATTATAAAATCAAAACTTTTTGCCATAATATCAAAATTTTCTTCTTGAAACGAAGGGTAGGATTGTTTAACATAAGTTTACTAAGGATTTTATCCGCAAGTATATCAGGAGGAATATAATTGATGAAAAAGAAATTTTTAGCGCTTTTGGCGGCTTCTGCAATGGTGCTTGGCGCGGGCGCGGTTATGGCGGGCTGCAATACACCCGCGGAACCCGAGCATACCACCCACTACGATGTAAACGCGGACGGCAAATGCGATAAATGCGATGTGGATATGGAAGGACATAACCATATTTATTCAAAGAAATGGTCGAGCGATGCAACCCATCACTGGCATGCGGCGGTTTGCGCGCACGACGGCGAGGTCGGCGACAAAGCCGCACACGAATACGATGAAGGCGGCTTGCTTTGCAATGTTTGCAAGGCAATCAATACTGCGCCCGTTGCTCCGGTTGAGGGCGTTTATCATTACGAGGCGGAATATGCAGAGCTTGACGACAAGGACGTTGCCGACAACGCTACTATGACCATAGAACTGAACAAGCACGAGTTTACCGAATCCGGTAAAGAGGACGGCCCGCTTGTTTCCAACGTAGGCTACTTCGGCGGAAGCGAAACAAGCGCGGGACAGACGATTACCTGGAGATTTAACGCAGCGGAGGCCGCGGAAAACGTTAAGGTTACGCTGAGAATGGCTTCCTCCGTCGGCTCGTGGAACGACAGAAAAATTACCGAAATAGATTTGGGCGCGGAGGGCGCGCCTACCCTTTCCGTAAACGACGGCGCAGTTTCGCTTGCAGGCAAAAAGCTTGACGGATTGGAAAATCTTACCCAGAATGATATGCAGAACGGCGTTGCTTACCACAACTTCTGCGATATAGAAATAACGATTAATCTTGTTGCGGGCGAAAACACCATTGTGCTTACTTCCGGCAGTAAGGGCGTAAACGTTGACAAGATAATGATTGAAACGAATATCGCGCTTGAATTTTCGAGAACGAACAACCTGTCCCGCCCTTCGGCGCATTCATAATTAAATAAATCCGTAATAAATAAAATTCGGGACTGTGGCGTCGGTTCGGTAGCGTGCCGAACCGACGCTTTTAATTTACAGCATATTATAATGATTATATAAAGAGGAACATTTTTATGACAGAAATTTTTGGAAATATCCCCGCGGTGAAATACGAGGGTGCGGAAAGCAAAAACAAATTTGCGTTTAAGTTTTACGATGCGGACAGAGTAATCCTCGGCAAAAAAATGAGCGAACAGCTGCCCTTTGCTATGGCGTGGTGGCATAACCTTTGCGCTACGGGCGCAGATATGTTCGGCAGAGGCACGGCTGACAAAGCATTCGGCAAAACGGTAGGAACGATGGAGCATGCAAAGGCAAAGGTTGACGCCGGCTTCGAGTTTATGAAAAAGCTGGGCATAAAGTACTTCTGCTGGCATGACGTTGACCTTGTGCCCGAGGCGGACGACATTAAGGTAACCAACGCGAGGCTTGACGAAATTTCAGACTACATACTTGAAAAAATGAAGGGCACGGACATAAAGTGCCTTTGGGGAACGGCGAATATGTTCGGCAACCCCCGCTATATGAACGGCGCGGGCTCGACCAACAGCGCGGACGTGTTTGCGTTTGCCGCGGCGCAGGTTAAAAAGGCGCTTGATATAACCGTTAAGCTCGGCGGAAAGGGCTACGTTTTCTGGGGCGGACGCGAGGGCTATGAAACGCTTTTGAACACCGACGTTAAATTCGAGCAGGAAAACATTGCACGCCTTATGAAAATGGCGGTAGACTACGGCAGAAGCATAGGCTTTAAGGGTGATTTTTATATCGAACCCAAGCCGAAGGAGCCGATGAAGCACCAATACGACTTCGACGCGGCGACCGCTATAGGCTTTTTGAAGGCGCACGGGCTTGAAAAAGATTTCAAGATGAATATCGAAGCGAACCATGCAACGCTTGCGGGGCATACCTTCGAGCATGAGCTGAGAATTTCCGCAATCAACGGAATGCTCGGCTCGGTAGACGCAAATCAGGGCGATTATTTGCTGGGCTGGGATACGGACGAATTCCCCTGCGACGTTTACACCGCAACCTACGCTATGCTTGAAATTCTTAAAGCCGGCGGGCTTACGGGCGGACTTAACTTCGATGCAAAGAACCGCCGCCCCTCCTACACCTACGAGGATATGTTCCATGCGTTTATACTCGGTATGGATACATGGGCGCTGGGACTTATCAATGCGGCTAAGCTTATTGAGGACGGCACGCTTGATAAATTCAAGGAGCAGAAATATTCAAGCTTTAAAAATACCGAAATCGGCAAAAAAATTCTTTCCGGCAAAACGTCTTTGGAAGAGCTTGCGGCTTATGCCGACGGCTTAGGCGCACCCGAACTTCCTTCAAGCGGCAATCAGGAATATTTACAGCACATTGTAAATAATATTTTATTTAAATAATAAACGGTTGCCGTACAAAACAGTGTTTTGTACGGCAATTTAATTAAAGGAAATTTTATGAACACTTATATAGGAATAGATTTGGGCACGTCCTCGGTAAAGCTTTTGCTTGTTGCCGCGGACGGAACGATTTTGAATACCGTAACGCAGACATACAACGTTTATTACCCCAAGGACGGTTGGAGCGAACAGAACCCAGAGGACTGGTATTCCGGCGTTATAGGCGGCATTATGCGGCTTTTGGTGGGACAGGATAAGTCCGCCGTAAAGGGCATAGGCTTAGGCGGGCAGATGCACGGGCTTGTTATCCTTGACGGGAACGATAAGGTTATCCGCCCCTGCATTTTGTGGAACGACGGCAGAACGCAAAAGCAAACCGATTATTTAAACGGGGTTATCGGAAAGCAGAAGCTTTCAGAGCATACTGCAAACATTGCGTTTGCGGGCTTTACGGCGCCGAAAATTCTTTGGGTAAAGGAAAACGAGCCCGAAAGCTTCAAGCGCATTGCAAAAATTATGCTGCCCAAGGATTACATAGCTTACAGGCTTACGGGCGTACACGCAACCGATTACTCGGACGCGAGCGGAACCCTTCTGCTTGACGTAAAAAACAAGCGCTGGTCAAAGGAAATGCTTGATATTTGCGGCATATCCGAGGGGCAATTGCCGAAGCTGTACGAAAGCTATCAGCCCGTGGGCAACATACTTTCCAGCGTGTGCAAGGAGCTGCAGATTTCTAAAAACGTAGTGGTTTGCGCGGGCGCGGGAGATAACGCCGCGGCGGCGATAGGCACGGGCACCGTAGGCAACGGCGACTGCAATATTTCGCTGGGCACAAGCGGAACGGTGTTTATTGCGCAGGATAATTTTTCCGTAGACAAAAACAACGCCCTTCACTCCTTTGCGCATGCAAGCGGGAAATATCACCTTATGGGCTGTATATTGTCTGCGGCAAGCTGCAATATGTGGTGGATGGAAAACGTTTTAAAGACGGCTGAATTTTCCGCCGAGCAGCGGGGCGCGGATAAGCTGCGCGGTAAAAACGATTTGTTTTTTCTGCCCTATCTTATGGGTGAAAGAAGCCCGCACAACGACACGGACGCGCGCGGGGCGTTTATAGGACTGCGCCCCACCACTACCCGCGCGCAAATGACGCTTGCCGTTATGGAGGGCGTTGCGTTTGCACTGCGCGACTGCGTAGAGGTTGCAAGACTGAGCGGTATACCCGTAAACAGCACCCGCATATGCGGCGGCGGCGCAAAAAGCCCGTTATGGCGGCAGATTATTGCCGACGTTTTGAACGTGCCCGTTCAGACGCCCAAAACGCAGGAAGGCCCCGCGTACGGCGGAGCAATGCTTGCAATGGTTGCCTGCGGCGAATACGAGGATACGCAAGCGGCGGTAAACAAGCTTATTACAGTCACTCAGACCGTTGAGCCCGATTGCGATGCGGCGGCGGGCTATGATAAGCGGTATAGGATATTCATCGCCCTATATCCCGCGCTTAAAAACGTTTATAAAAACTTTCAGGAGCTTTAAATGGCACAGGAAACAAATATCAATCAAAAATGTATAGACGCGGTAAGGATACTTTCCGCCGAGGCGATTACAAAGGCAAATTCGGGTCACCCCGGAATATGCTTCGGCGCGGCGCCCGCCGCCTTTACGCTGTTTTCCGATTTTTTGAAATTCAGCATTAAAAATCCCAAGTGGGAAAACCGCGACAGATTTATTTTGTCTGCGGGGCACGGCTCTATGCTGCTGTACTCGCTTTTACACCTCTTCGGCTTCAACGTGACCAAAGAGGATTTGAAGAATTTCAGACAATTTGGCAGCAAGACCCCCGGTCACCCCGAATACGGCGTGACGGACGGCGTAGACTGCTCCACAGGCCCGCTCGGTCAAGGAATTGCGAACGCCGTGGGAATTGCGTTGGCCGAGGCATATCTGGGGGCCAAATTCAACAGAGCGGGCTATAAAATAGTAAATCATTATACCTATGCGCTGTGCGGGGACGGCTGTCTGGAAGAGGGCATAAGCTACGAGGCATGCTCGTTTGCGGGGACGCAAAAGCTGGGCAAGCTTATTCTGTTTTACGATAAAAACGATATTTCCATCGAAGGCGATACCTCGGCCGCGTTTTCGGAAAACACTGCCATGCGCTTTGCCGCTTTGGGCTGGCAGGTGCTTGAAGTTGCCGACGCAAACGATACGCAGAAGCTTCGCAAGGCGATTATAGACGCTCAGCGTGAAGAGAATATGCCCACCGTAATTATATGCAAATCGCAAATAGGCTACGGCACGCCGCTTGCGGGAAGCGCCGCTATACACGGCTCTCCCCTCTCGGCAGAACAGTTAAAGCTGACCAAGGATTTTTATAACTGGAACGAACAGCCCTTTGACGTGCCCGAGGCGGTGCGCTATCACTGCCGCCGCATAGCCGAGGAGAAATGCAAGGCCGAGGACGACTGGAAGGTGATTTTTGAAAAATACGCCGCCGCATATCCCGAGCTTGCCCGCGAATATAAGGCATATTTTGAAAACGGCGGGATTAAGCCGCCCGTTACGGCGGGGTCGGATATGCCCGAGGCAACGAGAATTTCCGGCGGAAAGGTTCTGAACGAAATTGCAAAATCGGTTACTAACCTGATTTCGGGCTCCGCAGACCTGTCCCCTTCAACAAAAACGGATTTGAAGGGCGGGGACTGGTTTTCACCCGAAAACAGAACGGGAAGAAATATTCATTTCGGCATAAGAGAGCACGCTATGGCTGCCATTTGCAACGGTATTGCGCTGCACGGCGGGCTTAGGGTTGTTTGCTCTACCTTCTTCACCTTCTCCGACTATATGAAGGGAGCAATGCGTATGAGCGCAATTATGAAGCTGCCCGTAATTTACGTTTTGACACACGACAGCATCGGCGTAGGCGAGGACGGACCTACGCACGAGCCCGTTGAACAGCTTGCCGCGCTTCGCGCAATGCCTGATATAAACGTCTTCCGCCCCTGCGATTACAGCGAGACGGTAGCGGCGTATATTTCGGCCTTAAACGGCGATTGCCCCACTGCTATAGTGCTTTCACGGCAGAATTTAACACAGTTCAACAAGGGCGAAAACGCGCTGAAGGGCGGGTATATAGCGGCGGACTGCAAGGGAATGCCCGACGTGCTTTTGATTGCAAGCGGCTCCGAGGTGGAGCTGTGCGCACAGGCGAAGGCGTTGCTTGAAAAGGACGGAGTGAAGGCAAGGGTTGTTTCTTTGCCGTGCTTCGAGCTGTTTGAAAAGCAGACGGAAAAATACAGGCAGTCTGTAATTCCGAAGGAGGTTAAGGCGCGCGTTTGCGTGGAGGCGGCAAGTCCGCTTGGCTGGCGTGAATATGCGGGCGACAACGGACAGATTATTGCAATGAATACCTTCGGGCTGAGCGGGGACTATAAAACGCTGTATAAGCATTTCGGGTTTACCGCCGAAAGCATTGCGAAAAGCGCAAAAATTTCATTAAATTCAAAGTAATAAATTATATAAAAAGCGGTGAAGGGTTTTAACACCCTTCACCGCTTTTTTATTATCTGTTGTCGATTTTTTCGGGATACATATCGTGGTGCGAAAGCCTGTCCCAGGCTACCTGCTCCCATTTGGTTCCCTTTTTGCCGTAGTTGCAGTAAGGGTCTATGGAAATTCCGCCGCGGGGCAGAAACTTGCCCCATACCTCAATGTATGCGGGGTCCATCAAATCAATAAGGTCGTTCATAATTATGTTAACGCAGTCCTCGTGGAAATCGCCGCGGTTTCTGAACCCGAAAAGATACAGCTTTAAAGACTTGCTTTCAACCATCTTATCGCGCGGCACATAAGAAATGTAAACCGTGGCGAAATCGGGCTGACCCGTAATGGGGCAAAGGCTTGTGAATTCGGGACAGTTGAACTTTACGAAATAATCCCTTTCGGGGTGTTTGTTTGCAAACGCTTGCAAAACGGACGGGTCGTAGGTCTGCGGATATTTAGTGTTGTTGTTACCGAGCAGGGTTATACCTTCGTTCTGTTTTTCTCTTGGCATATTATTCTCCTTTTATTGCGGGGTCGTCTATTCCGTTGGCCCTGAATGCCGCGGCGCGGTCGCGGCAGGTGGCGCATACGCCGCAGGGTTTTCCGCCGCCGGAATAACAGCTCCAGGTATATTTATAGGGAACGCCGAGCTCAAGTCCCTTTTTTACAACCTGAGCTTTGTTTAAGCTTACAAACGGCGCAAGAATTTTAAGCTGTCCGCCGCTGCCCGTATAGATAGCTTCGCCCATAGCGGAATTGAACCTTTCGCTGCAATCCGGATAGGCGTTGCCCGCCGCATCGTCGCTGTGCGCGCCGTAATATATCACCTCGCACCCGTGAGAAAGAGCCACGCTTGCCGCCGCCGAAAGAAAAAGTCCGTTTCTGAACGGGACGTACGTTGAAACGGGCTTGCCGCCCGTTACCGAAAGCTGTTCGGCATAGCTTTGCAGGGGTATATCATTGGGCGAATCCGCCAGAAGCGAACAGTCCGAGCCTTCGAATATGACCGAAAGGTCAAGCCGCTTTAAAGCAACGCCGTAAAAGCCGGCAACCTTTTGCGCCGCGGCAAGCTCTTTGCTGTGTGTCTGTCCGTAGTAAACGGAAAGGGCGAAAACTTCTGCCGCGCCGTATTTTTGAACCGCCAGCCCGAGGCAGGTTGCGCTGTCCACGCCGCCGCTTAATAAAACAAGCGCTTTCATACCCTGTCCCCCAAAAGCTTTTGCAGAGAAATGTCGTCCTTAAACGCGCCGAAGTAAGTTTTTGTAACCGTTTTCGACGATACGTTTTTTATCCCGCGCGAAGTCATACAGCTGTGACAGCCTTCTATCCTTACTCCGACGTCGGGCGATAAAGCCGCAAGTGAAATTATCTCGGCAATGTCCCGCCCGAGACGTTCCTGCAATTGCAGCCGTTTTGCCGCCATATCGCAGATGCGTGCGATTTTGCTCAGTCCCAGAACTCTTCCGCGCGGAACGTACGCCACATCGACCTTCATATCGTACATAAGCGCCAAATGATGCTCGCAATAGCTGAACACGCTTATGTCCTTTATGACTACCGCGCCGCCGGAATTCGGGTCGGACGGAACCTCGAAGGTTTTTCCGAACATTTCCGCAATTTCGCGGTTGGTGTATTTTATACCTTCAAACGCTTCCTCGTACATTCGCGCAACGCGGGCGGGCGTTTCACGCAGACCCTCCCTGTCGGGGTCTTCGCCTATGGCGACCAATAACCCGCGGATATGCTTTTCTATTTCTTTAATATCCATACCTTCTCCTATACCCCGCGCTTATCGGGCTCCCAGATAATTTTATGCAGCTGTAATTGCAGGCGTACGCCGTTAAGCTTACGCTCCTTCATAAACTCCGCAATTTCTTCGGGCTTGATTTTGCCGAACACGGGACTGAAATAGACGCGGCACCTGTCCGTAAGTCCGTACACGTTTATAATTTCTTCCGCACGCGCCAAATCACGCTTATCGCCAACCACAAATTTGACTGCGTCTTGCATCGTAAGGTAAGAAAAGCTTTCGGTCAGCATATATTTTTCCATTCCGCTGGAAGGAAGCTTATAATCGGCGGTTACGGAGGGGCGGGGCGATAGGGAAACGAAGTTTTTCAACGGCACGCTTCCGTTGGTTTCTATTTCGACTTCCGCACCCGCCGCGCCAAGCAGTTCTATAAGAAATGCAATATCCGACTGCAAAAGCGGCTCGCCGCCCGTCAGGGTAACGTTTTTTACGCCCGTCGATTTTACGTATGCAACGAGCTCTTCCGCGGAGGCAAGCTCGTATTTTACGTCGGCGGTATTTGCCCAGCGCGTGTCGCAGTAGCCGCAATTTAGATTGCAGCCGCAAAAACGTAAAAACACGGCAAGCTCGCCCGCGCGAGGGCCTTCGCCGTTTATGCTTACAAACCTTTCGGCAACTTTAAAACAAGACATTTCACTCACCGTACACCGCGCAGTTTTCGGGCGATTCGCAGACGGTCACGCAGGAAACGGGCAAGCCCTTGCTGCAAAGGTCGGCGTATATGTGCGCCGCAAAGTTTTCGGCAGTGGGTCTGAAATCCGTTTCAACCAGCGAAAACCCTTCTTCCCTAAGTGCGGCGAGGGTTGCGGGCTTAAGGGTGTTTTTTTCGTAAATAAGCGTATGGTCAAGGCTTTCTGCAAGCTCTTTTACCGCCTGCTTAAAATCGCCGAAGTCAAGAAGCATGCCGCGCTTTTCGCCGCTGCCCTGCAATTTGCCGCTGCATATCGTTACCTCCACAACCCAGTGGTGGCCGTGGATGTTTGCGCACTTGCCGTTGTATCCGTGCAGAAAGTGCGCGCTGTCAAAACAAGCCGAGGTTTTTAAATAATACATATATCTCCCTTTGCGCAAAAAAATACAGCCGCGACAAAACGACTGCACCCGAAAAGACTACTCCCATTCAGATGCCCTGGTTTTGTTTATCGACAGGATGGCGCAAACGAACTGTCCGTTTAATTGGCTATATAATACCACGCCGCAACGGGTATGTCAACTCAACCGAAATGCTTGCCCGCCGCGTATTTTAAAAAGGGCTGTAAAATAAATGAACAGCCTGCGCAGAAATTATTTTCTGCGCAGGCTGTTTTGCAGCTTATGAATTCTTTAAGCGCTTACCCATTCGTTGGACGTAAAGGTAATATTACTGAACGTAACCTCCGTTCCACGCGTCGCCCAAAGGCAAATATATACGTATTCACTGTCGGATACGGCGAGGTCGAAATCGCTTACCGCCGAATAGGAATAATTGCCGATTTTGGCAGTAATAGATTGGCTTGACCTTGCTAACGAAAGCGTATACTCACTGTTTGCGGCAGGATAATCTACCTTGTTTGAAGAAGCTACGAGAGAGCCTCCGTTTCTTGCATAGCCCATAACGGCCTTTGTCGACGTTCCGTAGCAGCCCGCAGTAACATAATTACTGCTTACGACTTCCGTAGAATCGATGTAAATATCGTCACGCACCATTAAACCGAAGCCCGCCTGATTACCGCCGTAGGAAACGACCTTTGCCGTTGCGGATACGGAAAAAGCGGTTTTGAAGGGCACTTGAATAAATACCGCTGCTATACTGTCGTTAGAGCTTTCGATTTTACCCTTGCTTGTGGTTTCTTTAACCGTGAAGGTAAGTCCGCCCTCTGTGCTTTGAGTTATAAGATAATTGGAGGGCGAGGCATTTTTTCCGAAGGCTGTTCCGTACCATTTATACTGCGCCTGCGCATTTGCCGTATCGGTGGTTATGCCGTTTATATTCGTCCATAGCTTAGAAGCGTCCTTATCGGGGTTAAACGGTTCTTTTTCGGGTATTTCGTAATTTGCATTTATTATCGCCGCTGCATTATCGGCATAGACCGGCCGTGCGATATTGGTTTTTATATTTGCCGCCAACGCAAGTCCGGACGATTTTACCGCATTTGCAATGTAATACGCGTTCATTTTGGCGCCGTATAAATTTGTATGCGTTGCATCTATACCCGTAGCCGTCTTTTCCGTCTTGCTTTCGTCAGTCCATTTTGCGCCGGTTGCCGCATGGTATTTAACCGCCTCGTTATAGCCTGACTGCTTATAATCGGTTTTAGTAATAGTAGTAAGGTCAATGCACAGCAAGCCCTCCTCTGCCGCCAGCTCTTTGATGGCTTTTGCATAGTCGCCGCCGTTCCAGGTAGTAGTTACGCCGGAATTATCGTCCTTTGCCGAGGCCGTAGTTGTTACATGGACATTGTCGTAGCTTGATTGCTTCGAATCTTCATACAATCTTGTAATGGGCGTACAAAGCACGGGAGTCGCGCCTGCGGCTTTTGCTACGTCTATGTAATAGCTTTTGAGCACGTGCTTAAACGACACCGTTCGGTTTGCATTATAAGTGCCAATCATTGTGGAAGTATTATCCGCGCTCAACGTAGGGTCGGTATATCTTGCGACCTCGCGCTTTTCATCATTATGACCGAAGCCTATAAACAAATAGTCGCCAGAAGAAATGCCCGAGGTAAGCTTACCGTAATTTGCTTCGGTTGTATAGCTCCAAGAGCTTCTGCCGGAAAGCGCAAGATTTTCCACATTGCCACTATCGATATTGATGAAGTTAAAAAGCTGTGTTCCATACCCGTAACGGGGAATATAATACGTATCGGCAAACGAGCATACCGTGGAGTCGCCGACAACATATATTTTGCCGTTGAACCTTGCAGACGTGTCGTTTTCCCCCGGCCCTTGCGACGTAACAGTATATGTAACCGCATTGGAAACAGCGCTTGACGTATATTTTTTGTTTGTGCTTGTTGCTATAACGGTGTAAGTATAGCTACCCGCGTCCGTTTTATTTATAGCGTAGCTTAATGCGGTTTGCGTTGAAACCTCTGCCGCGCCCTCCTTCACGATATAACCGTCGGCATGCTCGACCTCAGCCCAACTGATGACGTTATCTGTCAGCGTTATTTCGGGACTTGAAAGCTGAACGGGCTCCGTATCCCTATTGCAGCCTGTAATTGCCGCCATGGTCATTATTATTGCCGCAGCAAGCAGCATTGACGAAATTTTTTTAAGCATTTTTATATTTTCTCCTTAAATTTTTCCGAATAAAGCTTTTTGTATGCGTTATATTCACAAAGCGTACGGGAATATTTAAGCTATTTCGATTCTGCAAATATAACAGTTCTGCAAAAGCACAATTGTTACCGTTCCGTTTTCTACGGTGATACTATAAGCCGTATCCGCGGTTAGCACTCCGTTATAATTGTATACTTTAACATTGTCGGCCGTAATTCCGTCCGCAACCTTAAAAGTAAGCTTGGTATCTGCATTGGTCTGCGCATAAGTGTAACCGCCGCTTGTGCCTTTATTACCGTCCCACTTGGCGTTGGCCGACGCCGTGGCGTCAATTTCAACGCCATGATATGCCGCTTTTGAATTAGTGCATTGACCGGGATATTCGCCGAGTAAAATTACGTCGCCCGTGTTATACGTTATATTGCAGTTAACATTCAGGCACCTGATATACGTTGACCCCGCAGACGTTATTGTTACTTCTTCGTCTGTTACTCCCGCTGTATACACAAAGGTATTGTCGTCGGTTTTAACCGCCGCTACGTCGTTGAATTTGACCGCGCTGCCCACATATTAGTCGCCGTAAACCGTTATTACCGAGCCTGCCTTGACCTTTATCTTTATACTGCTTCCGCTACCAAGTAATAAATAGTTGTTATTGTGAAGCACCACGCCGTCTATAACAGCAGTTGCGGAGGACGAAAGCTCGCTTTTTATACTAAGCGTATAGTCCGTCAAGGTTTCTAATTCCACGGTTTCGAGAACGGTTATGTATAATTGAAGGTCTGAAGAAATTGCCGTATCAAAATCAAATTCTTCCGTTTTTGCCGCCGAGGTATAAACCTTATCGATTATACTGCCGGATACAAGCTCCTGTATCTGCGCCAAGGTTATTTTGTCGCCGCTCATTAACGACGGAATTGTTCCCAGCACCGTAGCGCCGTCCGCGCCGTAAACGGTGACGGTATGCATAGCCGTATCCGCGGGGATATCGCCCCTGTCGACAGTTATAGTCTTGATATATGCGCCGTTGCCCGAAGTGCCCGCGCCGATAATTTCAATAGTAGCGTATCCGTCTTTATAAGTTACTTTACCGTCTGCTTCCGTGCCATAACCGCCGCCAAACCAGACAATTTCAACCGTGCCCTTTACATTAAGGGTAATTACCGTACCCTTATTTACCTGCGCACCGGTACCGTTTTGGAAACGCATACTGCCGACCATGCTCATAACACCGTCGAAAAGCGAGGCGGGTTCGGACGAGGTTCCCGAAACGTTTTTGTTTGCAACCTTCGTCAAATCATAAGTTACCCGAGCTTCAAGCTTGGAAGTTTCCGCAGTAAACGAAACAGGCTCGTCTATACCGTCAAGCTTAATTGTGTAAGTGCCCGTGCCGCCGTTGTTCAAATCTGCCGTGTTATCCGTTATGGTATAGCGCGCGTCGCCGAGCGTGGGCAGCTCCTTGCTTTCGGTTGCCGTGCTATCGTGGTTGCAATCGGCGTCCTCGCAAGCTCTTGTTACCGCGCCGACTGCCGTTGCGGTAGGCGTTAGGCTGACCGTCCACGCGCCGTAATGATGAACGTGAATGCCTGCAAGCGCGTCCGCTTCAAACTTTATACTGCTTTCAGTCTTTAACGTATAAATTGCTTTGCCCGCGTTTTGGCTTGCCGTTATCGTGTAATCGTCCTCCGATAAGCGAGGTAACTGAAGTTCTACCGAATGCGGCGTTGCAAGCTCGCAATCCGTACACGTTCTGGTTGCCGTGCCGCCTGTCGTTGCGGTGGGCTCAGAAGCTATAACCCAATTGCCGTAAGAGTGTTCGTGAACGCCTTCCTGCGTACCGTCAACGGTTATCGATTTAATGTAAATACCGTTTGTGGAAGCCGCATCTTCGACTATGGTAAGCGTTGCGTAACCGTTTTTATAGTTTATTTTGCCGTTTGCCGCCGTACCGTATACTCCGCCGTACCAATCAACCGTAATTTTGCCTTGAACGTTTATTTTTACGGTGTCGCCGACGTTCAGACGCATTGCACTGCCGTTCATCCAGTAAGTGCCCTTGACCGAAACAGCCCCGTCAAAGAAATCAACAAACTGTCCGTTTGTATTTGTTGAACTTCCCTGCGCGAACTCGGCAAAATTATATATTGCGGGAATAATGACGCCCGCATTGCCGTTCCAGGCGGAAGAGTATTCTATCTGTCCGTTTTTTGCCGCGAAAATTACGTTAAAGTTACAGAAATTATTTTTTTGTTCTTCTGTAAGCACGGTGCACAGATTTTCCTGTTTGCCCGTTCCCAAAGCTGCGTAATCGAGTGCGCCAGCGCCCGTATTGCCGTATTCGTAAAGTCTTTCCGCGTCCGGCTCGCCGCTTGACATTTTGCCGTAACGCTCGTTTTTACCGTCAACCTTTGTTCCGTAAGCCGTTTTCGAGTATGCCGAAGAAATATCGCACTCGATAAACGCAAGCGTCATATAGCTTGACCATGCGCGCGCAAGCGAAACGGTACCGTCCACAACGCGGCTGTCTGCGGTAAATTTGCAGCCTTTGAATATATAGCCGTAAGCTATAACGGTAGTCGGCGTTTGTCCTGCGGGGGTATATTTGGAATAGCCCATCGTAGCGCAGACGTAACCGCCGTTTTTGTCATCGTCCGCGCCGATAGTGTTAAGGGTGCAGTTGTTGAAATACGAGGTTGCGCCGTAACCGAAAACGTAGTCCGTTCTGCCTTCTATAAAGCAGTTATTATAAACGTGTCTGCCGTTATAATCGTAAAGCGTATCGTGATAGCTTGAAAAACGCACGTTATCGAATACGCACATATCTGCTTGCACAAGGCAGGCGACAGCCATAGTGTTGCCTTTTCTGCTTTCATTTGCGGGAACCAGCGCGTTTGCGATTTCCACTGATTTAAGATATCTTTCGTGGGTATTGTAGTAATTCTGGAAGGTTATATTTTCAGCGTGGAAGCCCATTGCCGCGGCGCGTACTGAAACGGTTGCGCTGCCGTCGGTAGAATAAGCCGCGTCGGTACCGGGGCACTTGTATTCCGCAATAAGGTCGAATTCGATAACGGTCTTGCTTGCGTCCGCCGCCGCGCCGACAACGTGAATATTCGGAATATCGAATTCCACTTTTTCGTGATAGACGCCCTCGGAAACGTTGATTGTCTTGATTGTATTATCGTCGGTACCCAACAGCTTGAAAACGGATACCGCGTCGTTAATAGTTTTAACCGTTACAACATTACCGCTTACGCCGTAGCCTGCCGAAGCGTTTACCGTTACGGTTGCCGCGTTTTTGGAAACGCCCGATAAATCCATTACGTTTATCGCGTAAGTTGTTTCCTTTCCGCCGTACTTTACTTTGACCTGCTTTTCGCCCGCCGTAGTCATATCGGGGTCTTCGTAGGTGATATCCGTTTTAACGTTTTCGGTTATCTCCTTGCCGTTCACCCTTTTTGTTACCTGAACGGAGATATTGTTATGGTTTACGGTATCGCCTGCCTTATACAACTTTTGAACGAGCTGGGTTATTCTGCTGCCGTTCTGCGTATGGTCGCACGCCGATATGCTTATAATTCCGTTTTCGTCTTTATTATCATCATCGGGGTCTTTATTCCCGTCGTCGGGATTGCCAGAAGAAGGCTTGGGCTGACCGCAAACGCAATCGCCGTTTGTAAAGTCGTGCGGGGCAGTCTGATAAATCAAATCGCAGTTTTCGTCGGTACACTCGTGCCAGTGGTTTACGTCGTCCTTACTCCATTCCGTCGCCCAATGATGGGCAGGTCCGTCATTTCCGCTGCCGGAGTTGCACGCCGTTAAGCCAACCCCTAAACACGTTACCGACAGAGTACCCAAAGTCATTGCCGCCACTGCTTTTAAAAGTTTTCTATTTTTCATTTTTTACCCCTTATGCGTAATACTCGATTATGATATAGTACAAGTCTATATTGCTGCCCTTAGACCCTATGCGGTAAGTACCGCCTTGGGGAATTTCGTTTGAAACCACAGCCTGTTCGGGCCCTATAGCGTATTCGCAAACGGCTTTTTTGCTTGCGTCAACCATCTGAATATATCTGAACACAACGTCGGTGGTGCTTCCGCCGCCGCTTGCAACCATAGTCACGGTGCAGGACCCCGTAACTGTGAACTCGATAAATTTGGTCTGGCTGCCGGTTAAAGATGCATTGCCGTTAAGCCTGATAGATTTTTTAGTTGCGCCGTACTGCACGTCGTTATAAGTGAACGCCGCGCCTTTTTTGCTGTATTCAATCAAACTCGAATTAAAGGTGAATGTGTGGTCCTGAACGGTGACAGGCTTGTTTTCACTATAATTATCAGCCGAAAGCACAACGGTAAATAAGGGCTTAGGACGCGCCGCTTTAACTGCCGCTTCGTATTCTTCAAGCACGTTAAGATTAGTAACGTCCTTTCTCAAATCGAAGTTAAGGCTTTCGTAAACGGCGCGGGCTTCTTCGCAATAGCCCTTCCATTGCTCGTAATTTTCCGCCGTTATTGAGGATTTATCGCCCTTAGCCGCCAGCGCCTCTATTGCCGCTATCGCCTCGGAAGGCTGTTTGTACGTTCTTTCGGGGTCGGTGGGATTTACCTTATCAAACATTCCCTCTAATTCGGCTATCTTGTTTATTCCTATTCGGTTTGAAGGCTCGATATATGCCGACGGAGTAGTAAGCACCTTACTGCCGAAGGTAAAGTATTCCTTAGCGTTTTCGCCGCCCTGTATCGTGCCGGCTTCGTTGCTTTCCAAAATTGCCTCGGCAACATAAGCGGCGGTTATGTATGCGCCGTATTTGTTGTAATGCGTGCCCTCCATTTTATCGTAGCCCGCGCCGGAATTTTTATAGGCGTTGTCGTAACCGGCAGGCCACGGCCCGTTATTTATCTGGTTGGGAACGATAGCCATAAGGAAGTCTGCAAAATCTTTAGTGGCTTTTTCAAGCGTTGCCTTAGTGTAAGCAAAATTGTCTATAAGCAGGCAGTTTTCTTCTTTCGCAAGCTGGCGGACGGCTTTAACGTAAGCAAAATCCTCGCCGTGCAGTCCAGCGCCGCTTTTAAGCGTACCGTCTGCGTTAAAAGCAACTCTTGCAACGGGCGTAATCAGCACGGGAATTGCGCCTTTTTCTCTTGCCAAATCAACAAATTGCTTCAAATACCACTTGTAAGTACCGTCGCCGTATGCGTAATATTCGTCGCCGTACTTTGCAATTTCTGCAAGCGCGGCGTTCTTTTGGGATTCGCTCGCCTGACTTAAATATTCTTCGGGCAAATAGGTTTTCGGCCTCTTGCTTTCGGGCGCGGTTACGGGATAAACCCCGTTTTCGTCGGGCGTGCCGAGCGGAACCATTCTGTCATACATATAGGTAAAACCGCTTGAACCCTTGGAAGCGTCGTCATTGTGGCCGAACTGTATAAAAAGGAAATCGCCTTCCCGTATAGTTTCTTCGATTGACCTGCCGCCGTTTTCGCTGAACGAATACTTAGTACCGTCGGTATCGGCAAACAATCTGTCCTCGTTAATGAACGAACGCGAGCTTCTGCCGCCCCTTGCGCAGTTTACTACGTTTACGCTTTCGTCAAGGAACATATCCAGATACTGTCCCCAACCCGCTATGTACTGCGCTTCCGAGTAACCCTGCACCGTTGAATCGCCCGCAAGATATATAGTAGGCGATGCATCGGTAGGTAAAGTAATACCGCTGTATTCCGTCCACTTTGCATAAAGCGTAATGTTGCCTGTTACCGTTTCGGTTGCAAAATCGTACTTGTTCGAACAGTCCGCTTCCTTATACCAGCCTTCAAAAGTCCAGCCGCTTTCGGCAGGAGCTTTGGGCGCGGCCGCGTGACCGCCCGCGTCTACAGCCTGCGTCTTAGGCGCAACTCCGTGTCCCTGAACGTTGAACGTAACCGTATAGGTCACAACTTGTGTATTGCCGGGCTTACCGGTATTACAGCCGGCAATGCCGAACGCCACGGCAACAGCCATTATCAAACAAAAAAATTTGCCGATAAAATGTTTTTTCATTTTTCCTCCCATAAAATTACAAATTTTTATATTTAAAAGCACTAAATTATATCGGCGCGTTGTTTTCGGTTAAGCCCTTGTTGCTTGGCACAAGCCGTTGCGCATTTAAAGCAAATAAGCGCTTTAAGCTTTAATACTTTTAACGAACGCGAGCTCTGCTTGACTGATAGTGATTATTTGTGTTGTATTCTACAACACAAAGCCCCCATGGGGGCTGAAAATTGAATATGGACAAGCTTATTTACTTATACGATAAGTATCATAGCATATTTATATCATACCGTCAATTATAAAATATAACTTTATTTGTGAATTGGTTACATTATTATGATAATATGCAACGTAACCTATAATATAAAATACAGAGTGAAATCAATTCCGTCAGGTCGGCGCAAATCTCGGACACCTATATGGCGACAAAGCTTTACACGCTCCTTGAGAGTGATGTTGCCGAACTCGAAGCGGCACGATGTCTATATTGAAGGATTTTAAGGCATATGCGTGTTAAAATTAGTGTTTTGGAAAAGTACAAAAATAAGGGCGTTTTCAGCCGAAAACCTGCTAAAAACGCCCCAAAATCAATAAGTTTCTTATTTAATCCGTTTGTTACAATCCCCTTAAAATCAGCAACTTCCCAAATTTTTTCACAAAAATGAGCCACCGACAGTGGCTCATTTTGCATATTTAATGCTACTAACTTTTCCGCATATAGTATGTTGCGCGACCTGCCCCACGCCTTTCAAGATAGCCGTCCTTTACCAAGTTTGTTAAAACGTTTATTATTGTCTTATCACTGATATTAGGGCACTTATCCATTATATCTTGTTTGGTGAATTTTCCTATTGTACTATCAATTGCTTTTTTGACCGTTTCCGGAAACTTCTTTTTTTCGCCCAATAGTTCTATTCGACTCTCCAAATCCCGATAAGCCGACAAAATTATTCCCAGCGTATATTTTATAAACGCTTTACCGTCATTCTCATCCTCGTGCCAACCGTCTGAACTATTTGCAAGCGCACTATCATAGGTATCTTTAGTTTTTTCTATTTTATTTTCTATACTTATATATTTACCTACACTATAACCGCACTTGTAGAGCAACAATATAGTTAATAACCTGCTCATTCGTCCATTACCGTCGTTAAACGGGTGAATACAAAGAAAATCACGAACAAAAAGCGATATCAAAATAAGCGCATCAACAGCATTATTATCTAATGCCAGATTAAACTGTTCACAAATATCTTCCATTGCCTGCGGAGTTTCATAAGGTGCAAGCGGAGTAAACCTTATAAATTCGCTACCGTCGTCGTGAATTTCCTTTATATAATTCTGTGTATTCTTGAACTTACCGCCTATTGATTTTTCGGAATAACTATACAACATTTGATGAAGCTGTAAAATATACGACGGTTTAATCAAAATACCATCATAGCTTTCATGTAGGGTATTCAACACGTCTCTGTATCCCGAAATTTCGGTTTCGTCCCTGTTTCTCGGCGTAGTCTTTTGCTCACACAACTGTTTAATACGTGTACTTGAAGTAACTATACCTTCAATTTTGTTTGACGCTTCAGTACTTTGAATTTTTGCAATTTCTATAAGCCTTTTAAGTTCAACCGGCTTTTTATTTAAAAAGGCTTCCTGCCTGCCTTTAAACTCGTGAATTTGCGCAATATAATTTAATATTTGGCTATCCCATTGCATTTTTTGCAACTTCATATAATCGAATTTACGCATACTAATTTCCATCCAAATTTTGTTTTCGTCTAATTATATCACTATTTTAGACGATTTGTCAACATTTAATACCAATTGATAGTGCGCTTTCGTCCAAAACGCCTGCCATTTTAGACGATAATTTAATTATTCAGTACTTTTCTTATTTTATCCGATTGTTACAAATTCCCTAAAAATCAGCCTCTGCCCAATTCTTTTTACAAAAATGAGCCGTAAATTACGGCTCGTTTTGCATATAAACGGCATAAATTATCCGTCATAACTATTAAAAATTTTACTGAATTATTTTTCACTGAAATTAAATTCAGTAAAATCTAGTCCATTCATTCAAGCTTTCTAAATTATTTCTGTTTCAATAGTTTCATTAAGGTCTGTATAGTCTTCCTGCGAGTTCTTAAAGCAACGTCTTAAATAATCAAGTCCACCATCGACACTACAACAGCCACAAGAACACGTTACAAAGTTATGACGATGAGTTGATTCAATTACATCGCCACAATGGTTACATTTAATCGCATTTTTAATTATCTTTGTCAATATTTCTTCTCCTTATTTTGGATGCTTAATTACAACAAAATTTTTAACAAACTAATTATCCAAAATAGTTAATTTTTTAATTCTAAATATACCTATGTGACCGACTGCCTGCAAAAATGGTTCAGCTGTTCCACCCTGAATTTGTTATAGGATTATCAGCAATAAGTGCTCTCAATTTTAACAACTCAGTTTTAAGCACCCTTAACTCAAAATTAATTTTTGTCCATCTGCTATTAAAGGTATAATAAATAAAATTAGTTTTATCATATGTTCTTAAATGATAATTGTCTATTATTGCCTCTCTGATACAAGGTTCCGTATTTTCATCAAGCAAATTGTAGTCCCCTACAATATACCCTGCGGCATCATACCTTTCATCAAAATGCGAATTAGTGTTTCTTGCCTCTTTATTAAATATCGTAGGGAAATCACATTTATTAACACCAAAAGTATGTCTTAACTGACTACTACGTATACTTGGATTTGCATTTCGTACACCCCAAATTTGAGGATGTAAATTATAAAATATGTCGTACAAGTTACCGCACGCATTCAATATACTTTGAATGTGAAAAAAATAAAATGTATGCTCATCAAAATATATCCCACGCTCAAAATCATTGTGATTGAAAATGTAATCTAACGAGATTAATGCAAAGTCAATATTTTTTAATGCAATATTAGCAAATATAAATTCTTTATTATTACCATCGGTTTCTATATATTCGTTAAACATCCTATATCTTCCTCATTAGCACGAAAAGC
This sequence comes from uncultured Christensenella sp., assembly GCA_910587015.1. Taxonomy (GTDB): domain Bacteria; phylum Bacillota; class Clostridia; order Christensenellales; family Borkfalkiaceae; genus Coproplasma. The sequence goes on along the minus strand of CAJUME010000010.1, from coordinate 222,082 downwards.
TAATTTTAATTATTTTTATGTAACTTATTAAGAATATAACCAGGCAAGCATTGTAAAAACATATCATACATTTCGTCAATATTGCATATTAAATCCGCAATCAGCCGCATATTTAACCACAATAAAAAGAGTTTAATAACATCATACTTATCTATATCCAGTAATGTATTGTAGTAGTCACCATGCACAATAGAGTTGCGATGGATAACTCCGTCCACCGGATTTGTGCTTGTAACTTTTTGAAAGTATTTATTAACCTTTTCCCAAGCAGCCGTTTCCCAATCAATATTTAGTTTATCAACCAATCCTCTTATTTTTTCAGCTCTTAAATGTCCTTTGCTATATTTCTTTCTTTTATCAAAATAGCCTTCAAAAGCATTAGCTGCCTTTTTATGTTCGCTATCTAACAATGCAAATAAGTTGCGTGCCGCGCTTCTATAATATCCACTATTTAAAAGCTCTACCGTTATGAATAAGTCATCAGCTTTTCTCATCATAGATGGACTGGGATTATCCATAAAAAATCCCTGCAGCATGGTTTTTATAGCAATACAATCATTAACATAAAACGTATTAAGCAAAAACTTCCCGTCGTATTTGTCGTCTAATAAAGGTAAATCCGGAGTTTCTAAAAAATATAAAATTATTCCTTCGTCAGCCAAAGCAGAAAGTTTTTCTTTATATTTGGCAGAAAATAGCTCCTCTCTATCTTTATTAATCTTATCAGTCAAATTAGTAAACGCTACAAAATAATCATAACTTGCTTTAGCAATTTCACTATTTAGCTTATCATTTTCTTCAAGCTCAGGAATCTCCTTCATTTTTGCCGTAATTTCTTTAAGTTTATCCGGAGTGTTGATAGCTAACTTTAAAGCTCGATCTGCAACCTCAATTTTGGTATCACCTGATTCCATCTCTTTCCTATATTCCGGATATTTTTCAAAGAACTTCTCGCTACCTGTTTTAAGAAGCTCGACAGATTTTCCGTACAAAGCATCAAATTCTTCTCTTTTTTGTACGGCAATAGAATGCAACTTGCGTTGTTCAATTATTGCATTCTTTATTTCTGTTGTCATTAACTGACCTTGTTTAATTACAAATTCAATATATTCTTGTTCGGTCAAAATAATTTCCTTTAACCTGTTTTAACCTTTTTCAAAATCTCTTCGTCCGCGGGACAAAACTCATAGTTTTGAATCTCTACAGAGGTAATCCATTTCATATCGTTATGCTCTAAAAGTTGCGGTTGCCCCCTTAATATGGCGCAATTAAACAATGTTAAGTGCACAATTATGTCTGGGTATTCATGCGTTACTTCCATAAATACTTCGTGCGGCTCAACGGTTATAGCAAGCTCTTCCTGACACTCACGTATAAGCGCTTGCTCCTTTGTTTCACCCGGCTCCACCTTGCCTCCGACAAATTCCCACAATAATCCTCTCGCCTTATTTGTGGGGCGTTGGCAAATCAAAAACTTGTCGTTCTCCCATATTAGTGCTGCAACTACTTCAACAACTTTTTCCATATCAAATAACTTCAAAACCAATACTTTTTAAAAATTCAAATGTGCTATCGTAAAACTCCGGCAAGCGCGTAGCGTCGTCGAGATTACCCTCAGGAACGCACAATACCATACCTTGACGGGCACGCGTTAATAAAACTCGATAGGCATTTGTCTGATAAAGTTGGCGTTCGGGCTTGTTTATGTTGGTCCATTTCGAACTCAAAAACTCTTTATGTACCCAACCACTGGTCGTATAGCGGAAATCTCCGTCCCACAGCACGCAAGTCCAATCTAGCTCAAGTCCTTGCACCTGAAATTCTGTGCACGCGTCCTCTAAAAATAGTGAGGACCTTACATCATTTTCGTCATCTAAGAACCAATGAACATGGTCTGGATTTACTCTCACATCAATGGCAAGCGGTTTAAGCCGATATGCCTGAGAAGAACAGACAATTCCATAACGCTCGCTTCCCCTTGCCTTTTCCTTTAACCACACCTTTGCTTTTTCCAAACTGCGTGTAAGAGCTATCGGGTAACGTTCTTTTATTCGCGCATATTCAGTCCTTGCAGAATCGGCATCCAATTCAAGAATATCGTGCACTATCTTCGACAAGCTCTCCGCACGGAATGAACGCATTGAAACAGCCAAATGAAGCGATTTGTCAAAGGATACATTATGGTTATTCTTTAACTTTTCCGCAACTTTTCCTTCATCATACTCCCTATCTGTTAAGTTGGGAGACATATAAATCTTCCAATCTCTGAATTTGCCGTTGAGCGCATTTATCCACTCACTTATACCCGCTTCCCCTGTATTTATTTCTTGACCGCCGCCGACAAGGCAAACGATCACCGCCCAATCGTGCCGAAGGTCAAGCGACCAAACCAAAAATTCAGGTTCTGAATACGGGAAGTTGGGAATACCTTTCTTTCTATTTAGCCAGCTCGCCAACTGTTCTCTCGTCCAGGCGCGCTGCGCCTCGTCAAATATTGCAACGTTTTCTACGCCCTCAAATTTTTCGCCGTTGAGCTTTTTATACTTTCCCTCATCTACTTGCAATTTTCCATCTACAAGCGAAAGCTTTGAGCCGTCGTCTTTTAAAACCGCAATATAGTCATTACGGTAGTGATGAATAATTTGAATAAACGATTTCACCTGTCTGCGCGTTTCGGTAATGTTACACTTTTCCCCCTTTGCCTCCGCTTGCTTCTTTTTGTCGCGAGCTAAGGATTCGGTAAGCACGTCAACAAGAGGGCCATTACCGGATAGATAGACTGCCATTTCGTTGTCACCATTTTCAGTCTTTTTAAACTGCTGTATGGCGACATTCAGACCAACCATGGTCTTGCCTGCACCCGGGACACCTGTCACAAAACAGATAGCTTTTTCTCCACGTTCTCGCGTTTTCTTAATTATTTCAATAATGCTATCCGTAGTGTTTTTAAGCATTTCGCCAGTCGCTTCAGTCTTAGTTATATTTTCCACGCTGTGGTGAGTATACATATAACTTGCTGCCTGGATTATTGTTGGCGTGGGCGAATAGCGTGAGCTTATCCATTGACTATCGTCTAAATCGGTTAAGTCTATTTCGTGCTTATTATTAGCTAATATGTTTTTAACTAAATCTGGCAGTAAGGCTGAATTGGTGCAAAGGGGCTCGTATACGTCATCGTCATAGACACTCTTTTGCCAACTAATTGAAGCCGATTTTGCTTCCGTTGCAACTAAAATGGGAACTATTGTTCTATCGTGACTTGCTTCCTGAAAATTCTTAAGGTCAAGCGCATAGTCCCAAACCTGCTCTACATCGTGGCGTAAAAACTCGCCGGAACCAACTTTGAATTCCAGAACAAATACTACGCGATTTAGCAACATGATTACATCTGCTCGCTTACCAAGTCGCGGGATATCATATTCTATAATAACTTGTCCGTGTTCGTAAGGGCTTAGTAAATCTTTTAATATCGCAATTTCCTTTTGCCAAGCATCGCGTTGCGCAAGATTTATGTCAAACTCGCTGCATTGGCACAAAGTCTGCAAGACAGTGTTTGACTTTAAGAATTCTTTAATTGTAGATGCATAATAATATCTTGCCATAAACTTTAGAAACCTTCTTTTAGATCTCACGCTTGATTCACCGAACTTTGTCGAATTAATAATTCGTCGCTGCACTACTTCAGCACAGCAACATAACCTCTGTTATTCAAACTTAAAAACTAATGCCAATTATTATTAGAAATTAAACACATCATTTTTTCATATAACTCAACAGTAGCTATGCAATCATCTAACGCATCGTGCCTTTTTTCAACATCAATGTTAAAATATTTAAACGCATCTGCGGAACTATTTAAATCCCTATCTAATACTCCCGCCAAAACTAAAGTCTTAAATACGGAATATGTATCAATGTATCTATGGGAAAAATATTTTTCGAAAGATCTACCACATTTTTTAAAAAGTACTTTTAAAAAATCTATGTCAAAATGCACATTGTGCCCTATGATTGTAACATAAAGATCTTCAGAAAAATTGTTCTTAATAAAACACATTAATTCATTTACTGCTATTTTAGGTTCTACACCAATGTTGTTTTGATTATTTCTATTAAATTTATTAATACGCTGCGCTTCTTTAGTTACAAAATATCGAGGATATTTAATAAATATCTCTTTACGAGCTATTTCTCCTAGACTTACATCCCATACCACCATTCCGATAGAAAGTAAAGAGTGCTTGGTCGGTATAGTCCCACCAGTTTCAGTATCTATGAATAAAAACCTACTATTAGTTTTGTTTTTCATCTCCTTTCTCTCCTCCCCTAGGAAAAAATAGCATCTATCTCTTTTGAAATATATTCATACAATGCGCCATTTTTTTCTGCTTTAATTGCCGGAACATAACCTTTTTCTTTCAAATGATTAAATGGTGCCATAATTGCATAATCATCCATAAAATAATAACTATTTAAAAACGCTCTGTCACAAAGGGTTATTTGTGCCCCCAACGATTCAAATTCTTTTTTTGCCTCTGCAACTCTTTTACAAGTTTCTCCAGATGCAAAACTAAATCGTCTATCGTACTCCTCCATTAGGTCTTTATTGTTATAATTTGGCAAAGCAATTTCTACAATACCACCTTTTTTAATAAAATCTGCAAGCACTTCTCTATTCTGCTCACGCCATGTTCTAGCATATGTTATTACCACTTTTAAGTACTTTGTATATTTTAATTCTTCTCTCCAATATATATCTTTAAAATTATTTGTATATTTTACTATCCCACTTATTTGAAGATTTGCAGAAATATTAGCCAAATTAACCACAAGTGTGGCAAACTTTAATTTGGAGAAAAACTCCCAAACGGCTGCGACCCCGATTATCGATGCAACCGTAGAAAGAATAGGAACAATTATAATTGCCCAACATTGATTTCCCCAATGGTGCTGAATAATAATAGCACCGATAATTAAAATAGCGGTAACAATTACTTCTATTATCCCAGCCACAATATTTGGTTTTGCGTTTGCATCATTTATAAAGCTCTCATATTTTTCAGGTTTCATATATTTGTTCCTTTCAGTTTTCATTAGCAATAATAATCTTCACTGTATTCTTTAGTCAGCTCATATACAACTCTATAATAATCTTCTTGTGTTAAAACGCCATCATTAAACCTTTCATATAACCATTCAATACCTCCACGGGCATAAGAATTAATTATTGCCATCCCATCTTTTACTTTAGTGGCATCCCCGTCATATCTAAAAGCGTTATCAATCCTGTCTTCAACAGATAATGAGGGATTGTCAATTAACATCACTAATCGATATAAAAACTTTAACCTATCTTGCTCGCCTATAACAGCCGATGCCAATATATTTGCCGAATCATCCACGGAATTGTCTGTATCAGATTTCCTATTTTTTACAGCGCCAACTATTATACCTGCCATGTACACGTCAATATATCGCTTGAAAATTTCTGCCGATTTTGCATCCTTTTTTAATTCAGTACTTTTTTTAGTAAGGAATTTTAAATAGCTTGCATGCTTACCAGTTATCTTAATGTCGTTATCAAACATCTTCATTCCTCCTTATTTTCGAGAACGTTTCAGAGTTGTTTACTTTTTCTATAATATAGCTTGCCCCAACCTTGTCCAACATTTTTCCTCTTGCATATTCCCAGTCTTTTTTCATAACTATTAGGATTACTTGTTCTGCGGTATTCGGCAATATTGTGGAAATGTTCCCTATATGAATTTCGTCAACGTTTGAAAACGGCGCATCCATAACTATGGGATAAGGTTCCGTAGATATTGATACATCGTCATTCTCATTCTGCCGCGCTTTGCTCCTAGCTAAATCAACAAGCCCACTAATAAATGAGAAGTTCTTAACTGCCTCAAGCCCTTTCGATTCATCAGTTGTTATCTGCTTTTCACCAATATCAGTTTTTAACCTGATGCGATAATTTGCGTCAACTTCGATTTTTCTAGAACCATGGTACATTTGTTTGAAGATACGATTTATGCTATCTGTAAGTTGTTCGCGTACTTCTTGCTCAAGTTGGTCATACGTTTCTTTAAACCAATTGTAAACCTCTTCAGCATATTTAATTTCTAATTTTATCAAATCATTTTTATCATTCTTAACAGCTAAGCCATTCAATTCGCGAACACAATCATCTATCTGGCGTTTAGTATCGGAAATATCTCTTTCTATGCTTCCACTAAGACGAATCTTATCATTTAAAAGCCTTTCATTTGCTTGATAATCTTCTTCTATTTTTCTGGTATTAACTTCACCAAGTTTTTTAATTTCTTCGCTTACAATTTTCAATTCATCACGAGCATCATCTAAGTTTCTCGTTAAACGAACAATTTCTTTATAATCTTGGATAATATGCTCAGCTGTACCTTCAGCTTGTCTGCAATATTGTAACGCTTGTGTTTTCAATGTGTTAATATCTGTACCGATGTGCTGAGGCGGCAATAATTTTTGTTCGTATAAAATGTTATCAACAGCTCCTTGATTTTTGGATAAATCACAACCGCAAATACATCTTTTTCTCTTTAATATGTAGTCAATAGAATCCGAATGCATTTTCGGTATTCCTTGTGGGTCATCCTTTGCAGAAGCCAAGACACCCAATCCTCGCTTAATTAAAGGAGTCGCTAGAAATGCAAAATATTCACGATTAAAATCGTCTAACAATCTTGCTCTAAAAGTATTAATGTTAGATTCCAAATTCTTTATATTAGATTCTATTTGTTGCCTTTCTTTTTGCTTACCGGCAACTTCTTTAGTATCCAATAATAATTTTTTATATTTTGCTCGTTCAGCCTCGAACGTTTTTATTTCACTCTTTACAGTTGTTAACCTTAATTCATAACCCTGTAACTTATTAGTCAAAGTTTCTTGTCTTCTTTTAAGTTCAGCTCCACGGTTATCGCTTCCTACGTCAAGTTCTTTTCTTAATTTTCCGATAACAGAATTTGCCCTTGACGTTTTTGGATCCAAGTGGTCAATAGCCGCCCCCAAAATGTCGATCCCCATTAAGCCACGAACGGCATCTACAACATTTTTCTTATCACTAATCTCTTCTATGCGCTCACCGTCAAAGAAGAAATAATCCGACAAGTCTTTCGACAAAATACTATTGATGACTTCTGTTTTAGATTTTTCGGAATCGGGTACCCATTGCGTATTCCCGATTTCGTCCTTATAATTAATCGTAAGCTTCGGAGGAAAAGACCTAAGTGAATCAAACGAGCCCTTTGTAAAAGTTTGACTGCGTTCTATTGTATATTCTTTTCCATCATGTACAAGAACTATTTTAACTGCTGCTTTTACCTCAGTATTAGGCGCCAATGAATTTGCTAATTCAGAATTGAGAATTTCCTTGGTTTTAAAAGAAGAAATGCCGTACAAACACCATAAGAATGATTGAACAAGAGTTGTTTTACCGCTTGTATTCACGCCTAATACAACAGTAACATTACGATTTGAATCGATTGAAAAATTTATAATGTTTTCGCCACGATATTGTCTAAAATTATTTAACGTAATTGATTTAAAAATCATCTCTTTATCTCCTTCACGCATTCATCTATAATCTTTCTGATTTTTTCAACCATCTGAGATTCTGAATATTCCTGCGTAGCACGATTATGCTTCTCAAGAGCAAAAACTTTCATTCGTATCCTACGAAGCGTTAATTCGTCAAGGTTTTCAAGATCCTTTTTATATCCGTCCATAATCTTCTCCTAAATAGTATAAGTTGTATTTTTCAATGATTTTGTTAACTAATTTAGTGGTATCGCTAGGATTCTCAGATAAAACTTTAAAATCATTCATGCGCTCGACTTCTCGATTTATTAATGAAAGTACCGCCTGCACTGCATACGGCGGTGAATCTTCATCAAGCGAACGCGGTAATGTTATAAAGTCATAAATCTTTGCAAACTGCTTATTTGGCGCTTTTCTTAAAACTCTGCCTCTCCGTTGAATATATTCTTTAGGATTCGTACTGCTTGCCAATATAAATGCCGTTTCTATACCCGGAATATTCATACCTTCATCCAAACACTTTATCGCAACAAGAGCTTGAATTTTTTCTTCCAAATATTTGCTTTTAATTGTTTCTCGTGCTCTGCTGTCTTCCTTTGAAGTAAATTGAGAAACTGTCATCCCAAGTTCTTTTCCAAGTATTCTTGTTACTTCATCTATTTGTCTTGTTTCCGATGCAGTTATTTCATCTGTATCATCGTTATTCAACGTGTCAACATTAGTAGCACCACAGTAAACTAATAAATGCTTACTTATCTTATACGGAGCTATTGCTTCCTTTAAAGCGCAAAGTTTATTTTGAGCACCTGCTATAATTCTCGCACGTTCAATTAAAATGCGCTTCGCCGATTCAGGCATATCATCCATACTTGCTAACGGACCTGATTTGCGTAAAATATTTACAACCTTATCTGTCAATTCTATGTAATAGCCTAATTCGTCGTGCATTAGTGATATCGGTATGGGATAATAGTAATAAGGTGTTAACTTATCTTCTTCAATAGCGCGTTTAAGCGAATACTCAATGCATTTATCACCGAAATACTCATAAAGTTTCCGTGTACCATACTCATCATGGTGACGTTCTAAAGTCGCGGACAATGCAAGCCTATAATTGAAAACTTCACTCATACAAGCAATTTGCCTTTTCGAGCCAAAGTTGTGTGCCTCATCCACCACTAAACAAGCGTCACCTCTTAATTTCAATAGCTCATTTTGCATATCTTTCAATATAAAGGTAGCATTAGTTGTAATAATGCAAAAGTTGTCCTCAACTTCAAGATTATACGCCTCTACAAGACGCTTGAGTTTTTTCTTCCAGTCATATCTCGAATAACATATAAGAGGGGTTACGCCAAACAAATTAATATCGTCAACCCACTGTTCAACAAGGTGTTGATATGGACAAACTATGACGACGGCGAGTTTCCCTTTGCATACCTTCGTAAGTTGGCACAAGGCGCCAAGCGCTGTATAGGTTTTTCCTGTACCGGTTGCCATATCAAAAATTCCCTTGAATTTCTGTCTTTGCCAATTTTCAATAGCTTCAAGCTGATAGTCAAAGAAGCTTACCTTATTGGGCTTTTCAAAAAATTTAGAACCCTTTTCTTCGATTTCAATAAGATGATCCCTTTCATATATCTCATTAATTGATAGTTGCCGATATGAATTAAGCTTGTCAACGGCAACTTTCGGAAAATCAATGACCGTTAAAGCTTCATCTGCATTGTTCCAAAGGCTATCAAATGCCGCTTCCTTTATTGCAACTCTTTCTGCGTCTTCATCTTTCCACGAGCAATAAACATCAATGGACTCATAGTTTAAAAGCAAACCCGAATAAGTTTCGTTCATTGAGCCTGTAAATGCAATTTTATTACCTTCAGTGTCACTTACTAAACCTATTTTTTCATGAAATATGCCGATTTCGCTTCCATCAGCTTTAAACGCAACTTTAATGTCAAGTCTATTATTTGCAATAAGTTCAGATAGTAGATTTAACTTTAAAATTTGACTTTTCTGTCTAGGAACTTCAAACTCACGAAGAATTGCATCAAAAACAATTTCCTCGCGCTTTTTATAACCGAGCTGAATTGCGGCAATATCTTCCTCATTAAGTTTAGGAGAAACAATCAACGATATATGTCCGTCATTGAAAACCAACTGCTCAATGCCAGTGGCTATTTCATATAAAGCAGATGAACAAAAGAACCCCACTGCTCTTTTATATACAATTGCTTTTCTAAGTATAGGGATATAAAAATCTTTAATTACATCGCATTGAAGATTTCTATATTCTTTTTTTATGTCAAGTTCAGATAATGACATTTCATCACCTACATTTGTTCTTCTATAATATCTAATGCTTTTTTTAGCCTTTCAAAATCATCTTGCTCAGTAAAATAGCTGATACTGAATCTTACCGTGCCCTCAGGAAAAGTATTTAAAAACCTATGAGCTGTAGGTGCGCAATGTAGCCCCGTTCTGACTAAAACTCCACAGCTATCCAATACCCCACCAATTTCATCTGGCGCATATCCTTTAAATTTACAAGAGATAATCGAGGATGCGTTATCACTTATACCTACAAAGGAGATAAAATCATATGTTGATAATAAATCTTTAAGTCGATTATAATTTTCTGCTTCTTTTGCTTCTATACTTTGAACGCCTCTCTCAAGAATCCATTTCAATGAATAATTCAAGCCAGCAATTGCCATTGTATTTAAACTTCCAGCTTCAAATCTTTCTGGTATTGTGTTAGGCATTTCTGTATTAGCCGAATCTAATCCCGTTCCACCATAAATAAACGCTTTTAATGGCGAAGTTTTGCTACATACAAAACCAGCTATCCCAAATGGTGCATATAACGTTTTATGTCCGGCAAATACATAATAATCAATATTGTCAAGCGTTGTATCTATAACGCCGCATGCTTGGGACGCATCCGCTATAGTTATTGCTTTATGCTCTTTAGCTGTTTTAAATAGCATATCAATCGGTTGCACTAATCCGCACACATTGCTCACTTGGGAAACTATTACGGCTTTAGGCTTTTTATTTGCAAATTGTGCTTTAATAATTTGCTCATTATATTTCAGAGATGCGACATCTATTGAAAAATATTCAATATTAAACTTTACTTTCTTTTGAATATCATGTAACACCCGCACAACGGCATTATGCTCGAAGTGCGAAATATAAATGTTATCGCCTTCATTTATATCTAACCCACGAAGGATAGTATTGATTGCTATCGTAGCAGAAGGGCAAAAAACCACTTCTTTGCGCGTATCTGCATGCAGAAGTTTTAATATTAAATTACGCGTATCTCTGACCATTTTACCCGTTGAACGAACTGCACCGTATTCGCCTCTACCTGAATTCAACCCATACTCATTCATATACTGCGCAATAAATTCATACAACCCCGGTACTTTTTTCAAGGTTGTTGCTGCATTATCAAAATATCCTATCTGTAACATTAAATTAAATCCTTAAGTAGGTTAAATAATATCTGTCTCTTTTCGTCCACGGTCAAAGAGTCCCCAAATTCTTCAAAAATATTCAAAATATCATTATAAAAGTATTGACTCTGTGGTTTAGTAACATCTGCAGCATCGTATTGCTTAATTATTTCGTTACCGTCGCCATCAATATAACTTATTTTATATCCTTCAGATGAAATTTCGCCATTTTTTGCATTTTTGTTGTATTCATCAATCGCCTGCTTTACAGAATTCAACTCTTCAATAAACCCAGACATTATTTCGTCAGTAAAATCGCCCAAACGTAAATTACAAATTGCGCGTGCTAAATCTTCTACAAGTTTGAGTTCGTCATTATTAGGATTCTTAGCAATATTTAAAAATGCACTGTATTTACCACTGAAAGAATGCTCTTTTGTAGCTTGACTTAAATCATCATAATAGTTAGCCATTGAGGAAGATACGCTAACCCCATCTTTTGCATTAAACAGTCTTGCTACTATATCTAAAATATACTTTTTATAATTTAAAAGATTTTCGCCAATTTCTTTGTATGCTTGTCTTACACTGACTACTACTTGTGTGGGATCTTGTGTATCAAAACATTTGAAGAGCGTTTCAAAGAGTAACTCATGTGCGTTAATATCTGGATTGTTTAAGAGGCTACGGAATTTAATCGTTGCTTTTGAAAATTCCGCAATTTTTCCGTTTCTATCGCAAGTGAATTTAGTTACGCATTCAAACTTTGAAAGTTGCAAATACCAACGGCGCATAGCTTTTACAACATATGAAAATGAGCCGCCTATTTTATCTTCGTAATTTATGTATTGATAGAAAGTGCTTTCCAGATTTGAAATATATGCTTCTTTGCTTGTATCCCAACTTTCAAGTAAAATATGATAGGAATCGGGCGCTATATCTATCTCGTTAAAAAGGGCAGCATTTAAAGGTATTTCCCTTTCTTTTTTAGTAATAACGACATGATCCTTAAACCATATCATAATTGCCACTGCTAAATAGATAGAAACTAAACCTTTTTTTAGTCCATATCCATATTCAGCCCCCATGAGGTTTTGATATAAAATACCAAGAGACTTCTTACCGTCAGTCGTACTTATCAGAAAATCTTTTATAGTATTTAATACACCTTCAACTTTTGTATCAATTCCTACGATAGATAACTTCGCATCATCTTCATTGATAAATAATTTCGGCGCTACGAGAACAGCGTTGAGAATGTTTATTTCAGGTCCAAATCCGATAATGCCTAAATTTTTCTTATAGTTGCCTGATAATAATCCAGCAATAATTTTTTGTCTTGCAACCCTAATAGCAGAACTGATAGTATTTTTGTTTATAAGGTCGTTTACAACTATTGGTGTATGATAGTAAGTTGTATCCATTATATCTGAGAGCAATTTCGAGAACTGTGATTTCCTGCTTATCGAAATAATACTACCTTCATTATAAAATTCCGAGCTTCCACTTTCTGGCTGTAAATAAGTTGAATCAATAAAGTTTGTGAGCAATTTATATCTATCTTCTTCGATATAAATTAATTCATCAACAAGCGCAACCTCTTTACCGCCGTAAAAATTAATTAAATTTTGAATTGCCCCATATTCAATTAAAAGATCATTGAGATCCAAATTTTTAAGTGGCAGAATAAAAATAACTCTTGAATTTTTTATTTCGGATATTTTATCTAATGCAATATTTTTATCTTCTGTTTCTCTCAAATATACTGCATAAACTATCCCATCGGCAGAGGAATCAATATCTGTGTGGACATTTAAAGACAACAACTCAGTAAGGGTAATAAACCTAAGCTCAAAATATCTTATAATTTCGTTTTTATCGTTGTACTCAACAGGATAAAAGTATTTTGTACTTGAAATATCTGCGAGTACATTTTTACAGTCTATCTTGCTTCTGATTTTATACGATTCCTGTTTGATAAGTTCAACCACATTATGACCGCTACCTTCCGTAAGTCTAACATGCGGTTTATACAGTAGTTCTATCAAAATATTGTTAGTTTTCAATAATTCTTTAGCGGCATTTATTTCTGTAGGTCTATAATTCACACTATAGATATCATCAATTATATCCCAACTAGGCGGTATCACCTCAAACTCATTAACACAGTAAATAAGCGCTATCGTCTTTATTATTTTTTCAACAAGTTCATTATCCCAATCTCTTACCTTTGCCAGAGCAGTATCGGCTATCTGCCATTGTTTTTTAATATTGCTACCATACGGTTCGCTTTTTAATAGTTTCTCAAAATAATCATATATATAGTCCGGCTCAATTAAGGGGAACTCACAATCTTCTTTACGCAAAAAATAAGGAACAGTATTTCTTTCATTTGAAGAAAGAAATGTAAAAATCGTTCGCTCGTTCTGTGCAATAAGCTCTGAAATTTTAGGTAATAACAATAAAGAATAAGGATGCAATGGGTAGCAAGATTTTGCCAAATCGTCTGTAAGTGAACCCCTTATCTTGTCAAAAGCACGATATTTATCTACTGTCTTGCGTAATCTTTCAAATTCGCTTTGCTTAATATTAATAAACTTTTCATATTCAGAAGAATTTTTATGCAGAACAGTAGCAACCATATCATAAATTTCTTTGTCGCTATTATTTATGTTAAGTGGCTTAAATCTGCCGGAAATTCCTTTCCAGCTACTGATATTCTTTTTTGATATTCCACCTAAATAGTTTTCTATATTTTTGTGTGAAACCAATAATACATGTAGTTGATTTTCTTTGCTACGCGCGCAAGCCTCAACTAAATTTTGTAGAAATTGGGTATCTTGAGCAACCGTTCTGCTATTTATGCTTTCGAGGTATTTACCAAACTCATCATAAACTATAAAAATTCCATTATAGCCTACTGAATGCAATTCTTTAGCAACACATTCAAATATATTTATTATGTTTGTACCAAGTACAGGACTAAATTCACTGCCAGAAGTAAGGGCAGGATAAAGATTTACAAATCTATCATAAGTTCTTTGATTGAATACACTTAAATCTTGTATAAATTCTTCAACTGGTTGTCCTATAGCTTTTTTAAACTGCTCGTATGTATTAGGGAAATCTTGTTCCCACGATTGAATTTTCTCTATGGCAGCATCAAAAAACGTAGTAGGCATAAACTCTGTAAGATTAGCCGCCTTAAGAGATTCGTTTAAACTATGCAATAAGACTGATTTTAAATCTAGGCTATCCGCATTAACTATAATAGGTAATAATTTTTTACCATCTTTAAAATATCTTAAAAGATTTTGATATAATACGTCATCTGTTTGTTTAGCTTTATATAATAAATTTGAAAACAGTGCACTATCTCTACCAGACAATAAAGCCGCAATAGTTAAAATCAAATGGGACTTGCCCTTACCATAAGCACCCGTCAGTATTCTAGCTCTATCCACTGAACCATTTTCAGTGCTCGACAAAACATCTTCAATTATTTGAAGAGCACTGTTAGAAGGAACATAACTTTTAATTTTATTATTGTCGTTAATATCATAATAGATATTTACAGAATATTGAAATCCGCCTACAGGCTGAACTATTTTACTAATTGTACCCATATTATTTTCCGTTTAAAGATTCATAATATTTTTCTACTAACCCATAAAAAGTATAAGCTTCGTTAAATCTGACTACGTCTAATCCAGCTGTTCTAGGCATAGTTATCATATCCATCTTAACAAGTGCCTCAAGTATATAAAACAATGTACTTCTATCCAAGTTAAATATCTTACTAATTGAATTAGGCTTATCGACAAGCTCGGATATATTGATTTCGTTGCTCTTGTTTTCAGCAACAATTACCGCTAATGCTATTAGCGGAGGAATACTATCTCTATCCGGTACATTTTTTCTATATACGTTGCCTTCTGATTTAATAATAAGTTTTAGAGATGTTAATGGACAACTGTTTGTTTCTTCCGGATCTTCTTCTTTGTTTTTTGAGTAATATGTATTTAACAAGCATGCATATTCATCTGTAAGCATTTTAGTAGAACAGCTAAACCCTTCCGCTTCAAGATAATCGTCCAGTTCTTTAACAAACAACTCCTTGTCAAATTCCTGTATATTAAATTCATTAAAAAACCAATACCATGCTGTCGCATTATTTTTATTAGTCGCTAACCTATACTGTATTAGCCATTGCGTTCCATCTTCTTCAAAATACTTATCATAATTATTTATTAGCTCACCTAATTTCGTAAGCCTTTGAATATGTTTACCTTTATCAATAGCTTCTTCGGTTATCCCTGTTACAATTAACCAATAACGAAGAGACTTAACCATATTCGTACCTATACCGAGCTGATTACAAGGATTAATATTTTTGTTTGTAAATAAAGTAGGATCGTTTAAAATATTTTTTACGCCTTTTCGAAGCCAACCTTTTCTAAGGTTAAATGTTTCATGAGCTCTAATTTTCATAAGTTTCTCCGCTCTTGGATTTTAAGAATCTGTCCATAAGACAACCGCCTGAAAGATATTTATTTGTTACACATTTTTTGCAACGTTTACATTTATTTGGATTAATTTTATATTCAACTGCTGAAACAGTTATCGCACCAAACGGACAGACCGATTCGCATTTTAAACATTTACGGCAAGCATTATATTTTCGTATCTGATATGCCACCATTCGCTGTAACGCATCATGATCAGCAACATTCAGTGTCTTTATCTTAACAGCGAAATCATACGAATCACTTTTCATTGGTTGTATTGACAGTATGGGAACATTTGTAGAAGAATCTAATACAAGCGTCTCACTTAATAGTTTTCTACCTAACTCCTTACTAACCCTGCCAAACGGAGTAAATAAATTCAAGAATTCGTCAGACACTTCCTTATTTATCTTATATATTTTAGCGTGTTCCTCTGCCGTACAGTTAGTAAACTTAATCTTCACGTCATCTGCTGCCGCTAATCCGTTACCGCCTTGTCGTGCTTTCCACTTCCCATCATCGACATAAACTTCCGCATCCGATTTCCCTATAGACTTCGCAAATTCAATTAAATAATTACGCCATTTTTTGGACTGTTCTGGCATATAGACTTTTGATAAAAGTTGAGCGCGAATTGTATTATTAGGACAACACCAACAACCAACTCTATCATACCCTAATCTATAAGCATCATTAAAATCCACTTCTTCACCAAGCAAATATAACCAAACATCTATATCCCCCCAATTAAATATTGGAGCTGCTACAGTTTGCTTTTGTATTTTTACATTAGAGCCATTTGCTACGCGATCATATTTACTTCTTGATACTGACTCTCCCTTTCTTATCCCATAGAAAGTCAATACTTTTTTATCGCGAAAAAGAGAATTTAGTACACGTGTTATAGGCCCCGTTTTAAACATAGTACAACACCAACGCATCATCCTAGCAGGGGGGCCTATTTCTTCACAAACAGAATAAAAATCTTGTTCCTTATTCTTTGCCACTTTAAGTATCGCTTTGGGATTATTCTGGCGGAATCTCGCTACATATTCATATGTAGCAGGAAACTCCAAAGTAGTGTCACCAAAAATGTGTACAAGCGAGGGATTTGACAATGCTCGCGTTACAACATCAGCTACAACTGTTGAATCTTTTCCGCCAGAAAACGAAATCACTATCTCATGATTAGATAGCTTTTGCACTTGCTCTTTTACAAAACTAAAAGCTTCTTCTTCAATAGATCGAAGTCGTTCTATATTTGCTTTAATAAATAGCTTTATATTTGCATTAAAGAATGCATATGAATTTTTGTCTTTGTATGTATTCAAATTTTCAATAAGAGCATCTATATCAACCTTTTTAAGCTTATCAATACTCAAGTTTATAGGTTTTCCGTCGACATAATATTTACTTCCTGTTGCCCAAATAGACTTTTCAATGAATCCTAAAGGCTTATCTTCTAATATCTCTAAAAGTAGCCTCTCCTCAGGGAATACAGGGCGCAAATCTTTAGCTAGATATCGAATCTTGTTGCCACAAACAGGACATTTTTCTTCATACAATGTGTCGCTGTTTCTAATTATAGGAATACGACATTCAGAGCACCAAAATAATTCAACAGGCGGCGCCTCAACAGCTTGTTGTCCGCATGTATCGCACACCTCTCCATATACAATTTTATTGCAACTCTTACACCACATATCAACTCTCTTAATGATAATAACTCAAAATAAATTATACACTAATCGCCCAAGTAAAGCAATACAATAATCGACAAATTACGCTTCAGCGACTCATAGCCTATAGAGTTGTCCAACAGTTACCTATTAAAACACTTTAGATGATTTCGCCTTTTAACATTATCTCTTAATATGACACCTTTTTTGTCTCAATTGTGACATCATTCGACAAATTACTCTTCCAACAAATCTTCCATCGTACAGCCAAGAGCTTTTGCTAAACGATAAAGCGAATCTGACTGTGCTTTATTTATGTCTTTCTGCCGTTGTTCATACATCTGAATAGACCGCAAGCTCACTCCCGACATTTCTGCAAGTTCTCTTTGGGAACAACCATAAGCTGTTCGGATGCGCTTTAAGTTTGTTTCAGGATAGGCAGCCCTTACCTTTTCGTCCAGCACGGAAGCAAATTTTTCTACACTAGTCTCGTGCAAAGTCGGGTAAAGTCTCAACATATCTTCAAATGAAACGGCTTTAAAAATATCTGCGTATTTTCTTGACGAAAACCATTGATAATAGCACACTGCCCAACCACACCAATATTGCGCGCTACGGTTGAACTTTTCGCTCGGCTCAACAAATATCTCTTTACCAGTCATTTCATAGACGCATTCAATAACAATTTCTATACCACTTTTCCCCGAAAGATAGCTTGCTTCGCCATTTTCAATTTTCTTACAAGCAGTACTTGCGGCAAACATTTTCACAAACTCGGCACCATCGATTTTACAATCGTTAGTGGCATAATCGAATGCATCGCCCATAATCGACATTGCCCGATTAAGGTATGTTTCGGGGTATGCGCGCATCACCATTTTTAATTTCTCCTCTTATAATATCTGCCATATAAATTCCATCTGCCTGCTCTACACTCATCTTCTGATACGTTTGTTCAGCATCATCATTTCTTGCTTTCCGCAGAATATAATACTTCTCCCGTTCTGCCTCCGCCACACCTTCATAGTGCAATAATGAAAAGGCATACTCAGATTTAATTACAAATTGCTCCCCCAACTTTCCCAGCCGCATAGCCTTAGCAAGTTGCTCTACTGTAATTCCGTTGTTTAAAAACAAGTCGGCATAGTCAAAATAGGAATCATCAGCACGATAACCAATAATTGCATCATAAGCATTTACGTTAACGTAAAAGTTTTCCATTAAATATTTTTTCGCTCTACCCGCTATAGGAGTTTTGATACGAAATAACCTGTGCTGAACGAGAATAGCAATCCAATTAAGTATGGTATACTCTTCACTGTTAAGCCTCAGAATTTTTAGATTTTCCGTATCAAGGGTATACTTGTTCGCAAAGCCGTTCTTGAGTGAAGAGCATCCCCACTCTTTAGCAAGCTCTTCGCTTTCAGTACAATAAAAGCCCAGCCCAAAATCATTGTGAGCTTTGCCTTTTCCAAATTCAGGTTTTTCTATAATTTTTTCTGAACCGTGGTAGAGTGTGATTATATTTCCCATTTTCGTTCCTAAAATTGCTTACAACTTTACCTTTTTTAACTAAAACAATTATATCACCAAAGTGATATATTGTCAATAAAAATCATACAATTAAATTTAAACATATCACTACAGTGATATATAATTTATTTAATACAACTGCAAAAAAGCGGGTTTCCCGCTTGTTTCAAAGAGCGAAGCGAACGGGGCGAAAATACCACTTTGTGGCATTTTCCTTATCCTGCTTAGGCAATACTTTTTGTCCCACTTTTGCCATAAATTTTGGCTATACAGAAAACTTTAAAATTCCTATTAAAAAATTTTTAATTTATGCCTATATCTGTCAAGTTTAATATGTTATAATAAAACCCTAAACAGACAAGGAGGCAGTTATGTATTTTATCAATCCGTATATCCCAGCTTACTATTTTAACCGCAAAAAACTGACGGACTCTGTAAACGGGAGATTTATATACTGTTATCCTAATGGCAACAAAATAGAAAAATACGAAGTTCCTACAAAAGTCTATAAAGCACTCAAAAAGCGAGATACGAAAGAATACTTAAATGACCGCAGACAACACCGCCACCGCACAAATTTCCCAACATATTATAATGACTATGAAGATATAGAAGACGATTCCGAATACGATCCGTGGTGGAACTATCCGGATAAAAAATCATACACCATCGAAAACGAAATTTGCGAAAGATTAGACAGAGAAACAATCATTGCCAACTGTTCTGAAACTGATAAAGCAATTTACCATCTTATATTAGGGCGGGATTATTCCCAAGAAGAAACAGCAGAAATTCTTGGCGTCGACCAGACCACAATATCCCGTAAACTAAAAGAAATAAAAGGTGTTTTGGAAAGACAGTTTTTGACAGACGGCACAAACACTAAAACTGATATTGACTTTTATATCGCCTGGAAAGAACTATGCTCTACGGGCAAAACAAAGAATGGTGATGATGTTATTTTAGAATACATACTCCAAACGCTCACGCCAAGAGATTTGCAGTTGTTTTTGTATTGGTTCTACAGCTTAAAAGAGCTTGTCCGCTATGCGCTTAAATATCTTATTACACGCGAAGCATATGTTGATGAAGATATTCAGAATTTTAAGAATAAAGCAAGCTTGAAAGGCAAAGAACATCTTGAAAAATATTATGGCAGCCAACCACCTCTTTTACAATGCGTTTATGTAAATATGCTTTCGAAAGTCTGGAGACGAGTGAAAATGTTCCCCGATGTTCCGATTGGAGAAAACTATTATAAAGCCGATGTAGTTTTAGCTAAAATTGCTAAACGATTGAAAACTACCGAAGATGAATTTCTGTGTAAACGCTTCTTCCCGTTTTTATCAAAAGCACGACTTGAACGCTATGAAGAATTTATAAAAAAATATAAGCATTAAAAGAGATAGCCGCCGGCGGGATTCCGTCGGCGGCTTTAAATTATGATGACTTTTTGAATTTAATTTGTTCCAAGCACTTCTTTGTACCAGCATAAACGAAATAACGAACGGGTATTCCATTTACCCTTGCCGCATCCAACACTTTACCATAAAACGAATGTGAGATTGCATTTGACTGAATCCAGATTTCTTCAGCATTGCGAATGATGTCAAGACTGTGCAAATCGCTGTCCTTAAAAAACCTTGCGTTTACTAACCTTTCTTTAATGCCGTTAATCCAAGTCGGGTGTCCGCCGAATATGCAAATTTTTGTAGTAACAATTTCAGTTTTGCTTCCCTTGCCGTATCTCGCGTTGAACCTTTCTTCGCTTATCTCGGCATCATCTAACATTTCGGTCAGCTCTTTTTCAAGACAGCTTCCATAAATTTTATACTCACCTTTATTATTTACCTGAAACTCCCCCTGCGGATTTATCATAAGATATGAGTTTTCCATATCGTCTGAATACTCAGGTATAGTATCGCCACAACAGTTTTTATGACGCTCGCAAAACTTATCAAACGCTCTGTTACTGATAGATAAATTCTTAGCACAGTCGTTTACGCCATCTACAATTTCCATTTGCAACAGTTTCAATCTATCCGGTTTGAGCCTTTTGTAAAGTTCGGTCATATCCTCATTCATGTTTAACTTGGAAACAACA
Source organism: uncultured Christensenella sp. (assembly GCA_910587015.1). GTDB lineage: Bacteria > Bacillota > Clostridia > Christensenellales > Borkfalkiaceae > Coproplasma. The sequence continues at coordinate 201,219 of CAJUME010000010.1, read as the reverse complement.
GTGTTTATTTTAAGCTTTATACCATTCCTATGAATCGCTTGCGTCAGGCGTATTAATTGTTTAGTCGAAATTGTCTTGTTATTACAGCACCTACCGATTGCCACATTAATTTCTACCAATGCCGTGTCGATGCTTAATCCTATGCAGTAGACCTTATCCTTCCAACCTTTGATTATCTCTTCCGTAAGTAGACTTCCATTTGTAATGACGGAAACCTTTATTCCATACGCATTGATATAGTCGATTAGCTCTTCCAAATACGGACATAGTAACGGTTCGCCGCCGGCGAGATTTATTCGTCCGTCTGTAATACCGTTTTTTGAAAAGCAGCGGGCAATATTGTCAACAACCGCACAAGCTTGTTCAAAAGTAAGTTGTGTTTTATCGGGGAATTTTCCGAAGCAGTATGTGCATTTATAATTGCACAAGTTAGTTAAGTGAAAATTAATTACGTTCATATGAACCTCCAAAAAAGTTTTATTTCAGAGTTCATATCATTCCATGCAACAGATTATCTTTTTAATTTTTTATAGTTTTCTTTTACGCTATTGCTGAATTTTTTAATAGCACTTTCAAGTCCATTATGTAAATATTCATAAAACACTTGATTTACTTCATAAGACGTGCCAATATCGTCATACAGCTTATTATCGCCAAAACTGTTTGTTATAAATTGACGTATTTCACGGTCTTCCGTTCCCAAGACATAAGCCTTAAAAAACTTATCAAAAGCATCCCAAAACATCTTGTGTGAAGGCTCACAATGCGAATAAGGCGCTGGGAGTATTCTTGTCCAATAGTCCCTGTCGATATTCGAATTTTGATTATCTCCCCAACGAAGTTCTATTGGGAATTGATCGTCAAAAGTTTCTCTTAAAACTTGTTTTGTGAAATCAATTGCCGTTTTATAGCCGCAATCTTTACATATCGTACCGATTATCATTTCCAATGAATCGGCAATATACTTCTTATCATTTTCATACTGTTCTCTTTCTTGCTGGATAACGTAACTTTCATCATCAGGATTGATAAGAATATCCCTTTCATATTTTCTCGGCAATGAGCGGGATGATAAATATAGTTTATCTATACCAGTTTTTATTGCTACCTCTATTTGTGATTTAGCACAAACAAAGCCGTCATAGGCTTTTGCCATATCTTCCTCATCAGGACTATAAAACAACATTTCCGCAACCGCAAACCCGTATATAGCATCGCCGAGTTGTTCTAAAACAGGAAATCTCTCAGATTCTTCCCTAATTGCAACCTTTCTGTCTAAAAGAGATATTATGTAATTTGATTTGTATTTGTCTGAAATATTTACGCCATATTGTTTTAATATGGATTTTAACTTGATGTACGCCTCGTTGCGACCAGCCGTGTTCCGCTGATATGAAGTTTTTATTCCTGTTTTTTCCTCAATAAATTGAAACAGATCATAATAAACTTCAAACAAGTTAGCAAAGCAAATAGCTTTGTCCTTTACCAATTTGAGCATATAAAACGCTTTTAGATAAAGTCTATTCCATATATTTTCGGCGGAAAAATATTCAGGGCAATAAACGGTAACGGCATCCCTATCTAAAACTTTATTGTGATAACCAAACGTAGGGTAGTCAAATATATGACGCACGTTCCACTCGTCAAAATCTTTTTCCGAGACAACTTTTTGCCCGTTAACATCACTTAACGCTTGCTTTCTTGCAGAAAAAGCACTACTCGGAGCTACTATTTCAGCTTTTAAAATTCTCAAAACCTCATTGAAGTCATCGGGATAAATCTCTTGCAAAAATTCTTCAACTATCTGTTTGCCTTGATTTAACTTATCCTCCACATCAATTACTGTTGTAAACGGATAACATAAATTATCTTCGGAAAGAGTTTTAAGATTGCAGGAATTCTTAAACCTGTCAAACGTAAATCTGAAAGTCCGCCATTCTAATCCGCATATAAACTCTTTTTTTTTCAAACATATCAGCGGTAAAGACTTTTCAATAATCGCTTTACCATATTGATTTTTTATAATTTCAGTAAAGATATGGTCAAGAATCTTTTCTGCGTGACGACGGTCATTAACATCATAAACCGTTTCAATAAATGCTATAAAGCTAAACTGCTTATGCTTTTCCCAAAATGCGTTGTCATTGTACAGAACTTTCAAAAATATTTGATTTATATCGGCTCTATGATCGCTGGAAATCACAAGTAACCCTAAGTTCCAATTGCCGTTAAGCGCATTAAAATTATACGAATATTTTTTATTTAAATATTCATTTAATTCTGTCTTGATTCTGCAATCAAGATCTACCCGCACGCCATATCTGCTCGGGGTTTCAGCCACTAAATAACAGTACCCTTTAACCCCTGCCGCAATTTTGTCAATTTGCTTTTTTAAAGGCATGAAGTTTTTTTCTACTTCTTGTTCGCGAAGTTCATTAACACGCTTCTTTATATCTCTTTCAAGATACAATGCTAACTTCTTTCCTGCCGATTTCTGTTCTTGACGATACAAAAAGCATATAAATGCACCTAAAAGTGATTTAAGCAATTTGCTGTCATATTGTTTCCTTTTAAACACTTCTAAACATTTAGAATAGTCCTCTTCCGATAAAATATCGGCAGCAAAATTTGTCTCTTCAATGCAGAAATTAAGAACCTCAATTCTTAATGCGGCATCGAAGCTTTCGTCCGAAATAGATTGTCTATCAAAATCAAAAAGAAATCTATATTGATCCCATTTAAAATTTTCAACATTATCTACTTTGACTTGTTTTAAAAATTTTTCTTTTCCTTCTTTTGTCAAATCAAAAAAGGTTGGCCAATCAAGGCCAACCCCGTTTCTACGATTCACGGTTGTGCCTCCTTTAAAATTATTCTGTTGCTACGGAATGATATCACCCCTAACAGAACTTCCAAAGAAGGCTTTGAGATTAATATTAATGTCTTAGCCGATAGTCTATCCTTCGATATTACGACTACCACATAGGTATTCGTGCGATAATTTTCTTCTGATATCTTGGAAAAGAGTATGAGCTTTTCGGTTCTGCTATTATCAAAATAGCACAAAATCATATATTTGTCAATAGATTTTAATTTTTTTAAACTTTTTTTGAAATTTCTGCATAAAACGGGTGTTCTCGCGGCTTATATAGTGAGGAACGTTAAGTCGGCTCTTGAACAAGGAGCCGACTTTGCTATCCTTCGGAAATCCGCTTCCGTAAACGGAAATAAATTAAGGAGGTGAAAAATATACAACTATATTTGGAGTAGGAAAGACGTGGATTTGTTACCAGAAGAAATTGCGCCGTGGAAACTTCCGCGAGACAAGCATGCAACTATTTCTGTGTTGGCTCACTATATGAACGAGTTACATACTGTGGACGACTACCTTTCAAGATGTGAACAGGAATTTGAGGTTGAATATATAAAGACTATTTATTGTTCAACGGAACAGGCTTGGACAGCAACAAAATCTAAACTGAACGCACAGTTCAATAAACGAAAGCGTAACGTTGTTTTGGAATGTCTGCAATTCGGCGGTAATAAAGAGTTCTGGGACGATTTCCCCGATGAGGAAGAAATTGAAGCATACTTTCGTAAGTGCTATGATTATGCCGTGGACAAAATAGGATATCTCCGCACAGATGAGAACATTATCTGTGCGGTTATAATTACCGAGCCGAACAGACGAAATCTATTTGTCTATTACTTGCCGGTAACGCCTAAATGGAAAGCGAAGATTATGAGTAAAGAGAAAAACGATTACGGTACACTTTTGCAGTTGACTGACGAAAACGGCGAACCGCTTTATCGTGAAAAAGAAAACTTTGACAGTCCGCTTTTATGCCGAACAGAATTCTGGAAACAGCGCGGCGGATTAACTTCGTATTCAGACTTGCAGGAAGACTTCTTCAAAAAGGTTTCCGAAAAGTACGGTGCCGTGCGTGGCAAAAGCACTTCGCCTTTCAGAAACACATGCCTCGAACAGAGAATGCGTTTCGGAAGATATGAAGACGATAAGTACGATTTTATTCTAGATTTTGACGACTCACCCTACCGCTATTAAAATTTTTATAAATTTGGGAAATTATCTTGAGCCAGGGTCTTGACAAATTTTTTTGGATCGTTATAATCGTATTAACATTTTGCATCGGAGGTGTTTGCAGAAGATGACAGACAAGGAATTATTGGCGAAAGCCGAAAGAAATGAAGGCTTAACGGTGGACGAGATTAAAAGGCATCAGAAACTTGTACAACCGCAAAAGCACGTTTACGGCAAGTACGGAACGCTCAAGCGCAAATATCTGGAAGACAAAGGGCTCGACTGGACGATAGACGACCTCCCTACCTATCTTCACGGCGTGGACAAGCAAGCCGAGAATATGTACAATGTCCTCTACACAAAACTATCCCTTTCTCCGCTGTACAAGCGGACGGGCGAGTTTATGGAAGATTACCGTAGGCTGACCGCTCTACAACACGCAATCGAGGAAGAAATTTTAAGCGAATTAATTTATACGGAGGAAGTCGTATGAAACAACCCAAGTCGCAAATAGACAAACGCTATGAAGACAAACACAAAGAGGAACGCAAAGCCGCCCACGCGGTTTGGGGAACTTCAATGAAACGTGAAGACTTTGAGGAACTGAACAAGTTCCTCAAAAGTCATCACATACAAAAAGTCCAGCTCATTTACGCGGGCTGGACGGCATTAAAAGAACAACTGAATACAAATAACTCAGAAGGAGGAAAACAGTTTTGAAAAGAGAACATAGTATTCAAAGCTATAAGGGCGCGGTAAAATAAAAAGCCGCCTGTCCGAATAAGGATACTTGACAGACAACGAATTACAAAAAGTATTAAACGCAATTAAGTACATACCGTCCGAGGACGAGCGCAACGCTTATTTTAAGGAGAACGGCACAAACGGATTTATCAAATTCAAAAAACAGGAGATAAATTCTATGCCCGACTACTTAAAAAAATTATTTACCATTAACGACAAAATCGTAACCTACCGCCATGTGAACGGCTTGTATCAGGCTCGGTTCCGCAGGGACGGTTACAATATCGAGATTGCGTCCAAGAGCTTTGATATAACGAGAAAGGAAAAAAGATGAACAGAGTTGTTTGGAGAACGAACAGAGTAATCAGTATCGAGACAAGGTGCAAAGATGAAAATAGGGCTGAGAACGTCTATGTTCTGGCACAGATGCTCGATGAGGCCAGATTGTTGGTGTTCAATCTTTTTAACACAGACAATAAATGGGATAACGTAGTTCTGAGCGAAGCGCCAATTTTATTCTGTGCGTATGTGACAAGACAGTTTATTGCAAACAGCAATGTTTTTGTACAGAAGATAGCGCCGCTGAATGGCTACCAGCCGCCGGAATATCACATACAAATGGACGCCGCCGGCATCAGGAAAATACCTATATGGAAAGGAACGCCTCACGAGCGGAAAGTGCTGATGATGGGCTCGGGCGGCGGATGGCTGGTAAAGGGAACTGTGCAGAAAGAGATTGTCTCCGAGATAGCATTCACAGACAACGAAACAATAGACCGATACGAGCTTACGAATGTCCGCATTTATGCGGAGTTCAACGAAAGGCTATATCTATGTTACAAGCTTGGAAAAAATGTAGACCCCATGAAAGACCTAATATTTAATAGACCAATACCTTTGGAATATGAGGAATATATGAAAATATTATCTTCGTGAAAAAAGAAAATAATTAGCTCGGACAGGGGCTATACGACCTATTCGCAGGAGTATATATTGCAAGAAATTAACAAAAATAGTTTATGGGTGAATTAAACATCAGAATAATAAAAAGCGGGGAAAGTGTTATATACTTTCCCCGCTTTGCTGTCTTTGTAGGACGAAAATACTGCCCACCAAAATAACATCAAAAAGCTGTAATTACTTAATATCAGATATCAATGCTTTATAATCAATATGATTATTCAACTTATTAAACGAATCCCTATCACAATATAAGCCTTTAAGGTCATTGGCACATATCATATCTATTGATTCTTTCAGCATTATAGCTATTTCCGCATTGCTCATATTATTGGGGCAATCATATACACCATTTATATGATGTACTTGCATATAGTGTTTTGTAGTAGTATATAATGGCATTTTATATGCCCTATTCGAATTAGCCCTTTTGCAAACACCTAATCTATATTGAAAGCAATCATTACAATAGTCCACATATAAATATCCAATGATATAATTATCTGGATCAGTCATTTTGATATGTAATCGAGTATAATGATCAGAGGCTCTACTTTTCTCCCATCCCAACATTTCTAATTCTTGAACACGTTTCTCTCTTTCAATTAAGTAGTTCTGAATTATTTGATTTGGGGAACAGTTATATATGGGCAGTTTAAATATATTGACCATAAAAATATTACCTCTCTCGCACTAATTCATAATCTAATAATATCACAAATATTTGACTTTCAACAAGCATTTTGCACTAAAAAGTCCGAGCAAATCACTCGGACTTTTCTTCTATGGGTTCTTCTACGGACATCCCGCCTTTCAGCACAACGATTATTTTTCCCTCTGCCATTACCTTTATATACTCAACAAGGCGGCGCACCGTAATCTCATCATATTCGCTAAACTTAACCGTTTCATCGGATAACGTTTCTCTTATTCGTTCAATCTCCGCGCTCACCTTTTCGTTCGTTGCCAACTTTGCTTTTGTCAATTCAAGCTCTTGCCGCAACGCCGTCATTTGCCGACATAGCTCGCTTATCATTTGTCGAAACCGTTCGGGATCACCCTCGCTGTTTTGGCTTAACCGCACCGCCCTATCCATTTCTTCGTCAAGCTCTTTTAATTGATTCTCAATCGAAGAAACGTATAATACATCGTCATCTCCCGTAACCGCATAAGACAAATTTGACATTATTAAATCAATAGCTTCCTGCTTATGCTCTATAATTTTATTCAATGCGCGACATATTGCGTTCTTTAATTTTTCTTCATCAACACTTATTGAATGAGCGCAGTATTGCGTTCCGTGTTCTATCCTGCTCAAACACCGCCACACTTTTCTGCTCTTACCCTTTTTCGTCCACGTTATTCTTCTATACGGACTGCCACACTCGCCGCAAACGAGCAGTTCCGTTAATGCAAATTTTCCGCTATACTTGCCCTGCTCTGTAATGGTTTTGTCAGCGGTCTTTCGCTTGCTCGCTCGTCGCGCGATTTCCATTTGTACCAACTTATCCTCATCTAACTCCGCGCTATTTCTTATAGATAAAGCAATCGCAATTTTTGTCAACGCAAATGGCTGCAAATGAATACTCGCGCCAATATCATTGAATATTATCAGATATACGATTGATTATAATTCCAGATATTTTTTTATTGTTCCCCAAAAAGGTCCCAGCGAAAGGATATAACGACGTTCCAATTGGCATCCAACCAGCAAGTCCGCCTTGTGATATATTGGTTAAATCAATATCTTTCTCCAAACTGAAATACACGCCTTCATATCCATTTACGCCACCGCCTTGCACATTAGCAGATAATCTATGTAAGTGTTCATCAGTTGAAATTAAATAAGGCGAATCTGCTGTGCCACTGCCTCCGCCGTATTCTGAAGTGTCGGCATAAGCAATTTTATTATCACTAAAAAATGCAAGAAAAATAGCAAGAAGCATTACCGCTATAAAACCTACAGCGGCAATGCTTCTTATAATTAAGTTTCTTACTGATAACTGATTCATTGGTAATGTTACACTTAATAAACTGTTATTGACAATATATTACTTTTAACTTCCGGATCGCGGACGTTATGTGCCTGCACCTTTATAATATCGCCTACCTGTGCTTTATTCGTGGTATGCATATATGGGTGTTCATCAAAATACACTATGCTTGAAATTTCTTCTTGCGGTATCGGCTTCCCGTTTCTAATTATCTCCAAAACAGTATAACCGCAATCTTTAAATGACGTATCTTTTGGTGCTGTAGTTGCCTGAATTTTATCATAAGTATTTATCCCTATAGTATTCCCACCAATTTCAATTTTTATGCTTTCAGCAACTATACGGTTGCGTACAAGGTGCAGTTTAAATTCGGTATTTGTATTATAACGGTTTTCTGAAACGGTTACAGTAACAATACTGTCAAATTCTTGATTATATTTATCTATACCCAACTGACCATCTCCATAAAATCCATTGATAACACACCTGGGATCTGTATTTGATTTTATTTTTATTGCGCCCGCAGGTGCAAATTCATCTTTTATTATTTCATGCGTTTGTATATCTGTAACCCTAAACCTAATGTCTGGCACGCCCTCAATAGTGTTGGGCGGGCAAATATATACATCTTTTACTTCACTTAAATAATACTCGGCATACTCATACTTTGCCTTATATATCGTCTTGTTTCCTTCTTTTACCGGCTCGCACCAACCGATAAAGCGATAACCCGCATTAGGTATAACTTCATTATCACTGCCTTCATTTATCTGTCCGTACTCTCCAGCATCGTATACGATTTCATTTTTGTCGCCGCAAGCAACCAATGATAACATAGATATCACCATAACCGCAGATAACACTACTGCCAAAATATTTTTCTTTTTCATAAATTTACTCCTATTTTTTATTTGTACTAACCTTGTTTACCAACACGATAATTACAATATGCAATCTTCTCTTAAATCGCATTTATGTATTTGCTTATTTTCTAATTGCTGCCACTCCACAATGTACTTAAAAATCATTCCCCAATATTGAGAGTCCACCATTTACACAGCAAGACCGCGATACCGTACATTACTACCATTAGTATCGTCTTGCAGCATAAAAAATAGACTACGCCCATTAAAATTGATGGACTGTTCTATTCTCAATAATGTCGCATTGCTATTATAGCACTTTTTATCAATAATATCAAGGATTATCGGCATAGAAAATGAAAAAGCCGTTACATAAAGTAACGACTTTCAGTTCACCTATTTTGATAGTTATTCTACGTTAAATTGAAATTTATCGTAGTTACTTTATATCAGAACCAAAAAAAGTAACTTTGAATTTCAACATAAAAAACGGCGGGCTTACTGCTCACCGTCAATTTTTATATTTCGGTTATGTGTCCAATAATATATGCAATACGTTATCCCTGCGCCAGCTATTAAATACATTATTACCGCAGGCACAACATACTTTGCATATCCTGTAACGCGGTACGAATTGACTTTAATCTCTACCCTAAAATCGGAATAGTTGCCATAATAAAATTTTTGTACTTTATAATATTCAACATCAATTATATCTTCAAATGTTCCTTGTTCCGTTGTATATTTGACCGTAACGTTACCCTCTTTGAACACAAAACCCTTATGAGTATGAATTTCAAAATTAAGATTAATCCGCCCGATAGATGAATTATTTTGCGTAGTGTAGGAAACTCTTGTGATTTTGTTTCCGAACGTCGGGCTCAAAACGCCAAAGGCTACTATAAATAAAATAACGCTGATTACAACGATTATTTTAACAAGCAGTTTCTTTTTAATTTTAATCAAAATTTCCATACTCCATTATATGTGTATGAAAACAATGTTGTCCTTAAATACTCTGATTATAATTGTAAGCTAAATTACTGTTTATCGCATAATCATTATAGCAAAATTAGAGAGTAAAAGCAAGAAAAACGGACAATGAAAAAGCCGCTAAACAAAGTAACGGCTTTCGTTTAGTTGATGATATGCGTTAATACTATTTGGTCGATAGTTCAAATCCCGTTTTTAATTAAAACAAGCAAAAAGACAGTAGTCAAAACCAAAAACAGCAGATTTTGCTCAAAACCACAATATATAGTACAATAAAGCCCGAAAACTTCCGTTTTCGGGCTTTATGTTGTAGGACAGTATTTTCGTCCTACAAAGATGGTGCTCGTGGCCGGACTTGAACCGGCACGGTATCTCTACCGAGGGATTTTAAGTCCCTTGCGTCTGCCTATTCCACCACACGAGCGTATGTATTAAATTAAAAGCCGCTCCGCAAAACCGCCTTTAAACTGACACACTGAATATTAACAGATTGCTTAATAGTTGTCAAGCAAGCGCGCGGCAATTTACGTCAAAAGACAAATGTTGACACGAAAATTGCAATTATGTTGATTTTTGCCACTGCCGATGTTAAAATATATGCGATATGAAAAAATTTTTAGAGTTGTTTGCCTCTAACCTTGCTTTGTTTTTAAATCTGTTGGAGCTGGTTGCCCTTTGCATTTCGGTGGCGACGGTTTTGTATTTGATGCTGAACAAATTCAACAGAGGTCTTAAAATAATTTTTGCGCCCTGCGGGCTTGGCTTTGCGCAGAGAATGAAAATTCTTTTTATCTGCCGCAACTCGGTGCTGAAAAAACGCGCCTTTATAGAGTTTGCTCTGCTAAAAACACAAGGTTACAGCACAATTGCCTCCGACTGGAAAGCTTTGATAAATCAATTTAAGGCGTTTTACGCGGAAAACAAGTCGGAAATGCTTTACGTTATACCCAACTGCACCCCGCTTATAGGCGAAAATTTTTCCAAAGCGGTTAAGCGGTATTTTGCATATCTGAACAACTCCAAGGTTAAACGGGTATTCGGCATAAGGGACGACCGCCTTGAATGGGTTTTGAAAATACGAATCGAGGAGGCTTACGCCACTCCCACCTGCCTTTTGACGGGATTGCTTTCCAAATACGAGGAAAACTGGGAGGAATTTATTAAGCGCTATGTATCGACTGCGTACATAACCGACAGCAATGCGGACAGCTATGACAATATCCGCACGGACGAGCTGTACTTCACCTTCGGCTGGCTGCTGTGGGGGCCGAGCTACGAGCTGGACTACAAGCATTTTTGGGCGGGACTGTGCCAGCTTTCCTACGGGGACGAAAGCAACTCCGTTCCCGCCGTGGCGTGCCGTAATTCCGACGTAATTGAGAGGCTTAAAAGCAAATTTGCGGAAAACGAGGAGCGCAGATACGGCGCTCTGCTGTCGGCAGACGTTTCCATTTACGACAAAAAGCCTTACTACAAGTCCGTGCGGGAGCTGACCAACCCCGAAAACAAATATTTTTACGAAAAAATAGAGAACGGCGAATTTTCCTTTGCGGTGCAGATAGACGAATTTACGCCGTGCCATAACTTCAAATCCAAAAAATATTACTGCACCGCCTACGTCTGGCTGTTGTTCGAGCTTGAAAGCGATGAGCCCGACTTCCGTCCCGAGAAATGCGTGGCATTTTTCGAGCACGCTAATCTGACCGACAAAAACGCTTATAATTTTCTTATAAGCATGCTTATTGAAAAGAGCTTAAAGCATTTTGAAGGGATATTTGCCGACCCGCAGTATGCGGGCAGAAGATACCGCTTTGTAACCGCGCTTAACGACAAAATAGCAAGCGAGTGCAAACAAAGCTACGCCGCGGCGGTAAAGGCGGGCGGGGCTTTCGGCGAGGCGCTTGCGGAAAGGGTTATAATGCAGCCCAAGCGCGCCGCTTCGGTTGTGTTTTCCGCCTTCGACAGCTTTTTTACGCAATCGGAATCGCTTGAATTTAAGGAGGTCAGCCTTGCGGACAAGAGCTCCGTATCCGATTTGGCGCAGTTTTACACGGAAATTTATCTGGAAAGCTTCCCCGACGAAAACGAGCGGGAAAGCTTTGACAACCTTATTGCCTACCTTAAGAACAGCGAGGGACAGGACGACTGCCGCTACCACATTCTGCTTGCAAAGGACAGCGGCGGACAGGTTTTGGGCGGGGCGGTGTTCGATTATTTCAAACGCACAAACAGCGCGGTTATAGAGTTTATTGCCGTGAAAAGCAGCTTGCAGGCATGCGGAAACGGCACCGCGATTTACAAGCGGGTGCTTACGCTGCTTTCCTACGACGCAAACAAAAACAACCGCACCAACGTGGACAACATTTTCTGCGAGATAGAATCGCCCGAAACCAACAGCACGGGCAGCCAAAAATATCTGTACTTCTGGACAAAAAACAATTATAAGCGGCTTATGTTCGATTACGTTCAGCCCGCGCTTGCCGCCGACCGCAAGCCCGTGACAAGCCTGTGGCTTACGGTTAACTGCGGGAATTCGGCAAACGCCTTCCCCTCCGCCACGCTTACCGAGGTGCTGTATGATTATTTAAAATATTGCATGCAGATAAGGGACCCCGAAAGCAACGAGCATTTTGCGGCAATGAAAAAGGAGCTTGAAGGCGCGGCAGAGGTCGGGCTTTGCAAAATATTACAGTAACTATCTATTAGAAAAAAGGACGGCGAATGCCGTCCCTTTTAAATTGCCTTATAAAAATAAAGCCCCGAACGCGGCGCCGATAAAGAGCACCGATTACGGGGAAATTTGGAGGCGCCACCCGGATTTGAACCGGGGAGTCAGGGTTTTGCAGACCCTTGCCTTACCGCTTGGCTATGACGCCTTATAAAAAAACAGTGCGGCTTTTACTGGAGCGGGAGACGAGATTCGAACCCGCGACATTCACCTTGGCAAGGTGACGCTCTACCACTGAGCCACTCCCGCATAATCGCCGCACTGCTGTTTTGGTGGGAGCTACAGGGCTCGAACCTGTGACCCACTGCTTGTAGGGCAGTTGCTCTCCCAACTGAGCTAAGCTCCCAAAACGCTTAATTAATATACCAAATGCCCGTGCAAAAATCAAGCGATTTTCCTTAAAATTTTATAATTTTTTTTATTTTTTATAAGCCGCCGCAACGATTGTTGCCGTCCGCAAAGGCAACCACTATATATAGTATGCTGTTGCCGCGCAAATTGTATTATGCAATAATAAATTTAAAAATTAAAGTATAAATAGCTTAATCCGCGGCAATAACGCTTTTGTAAAAATTAATTTAAGGGTGACAACAATGAAAAAATTTATTGCGGCGGGCATTATTATTGCGGGACTTATAATCGGAATATTATGTATAGGCGGAACGCTGAACGAGCCCGTGCGCGCAGAGGCGGACTATCTGCGCATTCACGTCCGCGCAAACTCCAACGAACAGCTTGACCAAAGCGTTAAATACATAGTCAAGGACGAGGTTGTAAAATTTATAACCCCCTACGCCGCACAATGCGTGGACAAAATTACCGCGATTGAGCTGATTGAGGGCATTCTGCCGCAAATCGAAGAGGTTTGCGACAAGACGCTTAAAGAGCACGGGTTTAACTACACCTCCCGCGCGGCGGTGCGGGCAGAGGAATTCCCCACCCGCGTTTACGGCGAGCTGACGCTTGAAGCGGGGCTGTACGACGCGCTTATAATAGAGCTTGGCACGGGCACGGGCGACAACTGGTGGTGCGTTATCTACCCCCCGCTCTGCTTTACCTCCGCCACGGCGGACGTGGAATACCGCTCTGCAATTTACGAGATTATAAAAAAGTGGTTCGGCTGACATTCGGACGGACACAGGCATTTACGCCGTACGGTGCGCACTTGTTACAGTGCGCGCCGTTTTTTTGCGGTAAATTTTTTGCATATTTTTTTTAAGCCTATTCATAATAATTGCAAAGGCGGTAACACGTCTTACACATATTTATTAACGCGCGCCTAAAAACGGCGCTGCTAAGGAGGAAAAATGAAAAAAGCACTTAGAATAGGCGCTGCTGCGGTTGCGTTGGCAACGGTTGCAACGGTAGGCGCGGTATTCAATACGGGACATACGAGCGAGAACAGCCTCGTTTCGGCGCCCTTTGTTCAGACTGCCGTATTAAGGCAGGGCGCAAGCGGCGGCGAGGTTAAAGAGGTGCAGAGAAGGCTGAAGCAATGGGGCTATTACAACGGCGCCGTCGACGGAATTTACGGCAAGGGCACGATTGAGGCTGTAAAGAAATTTCAGCGCAAGAACGGGCTGACTGCCGACGGTATTACGGGGCGCAGCACCTTCGAGGCGCTGGGCATGAACGATTCCGTAAAGGTTCTGGACAACGACAAGAAGGGCGGCTCCTCTCAGGGCTCGGGCTACACCAGCTCTGATTTGTATCTGCTTGCAAAATGTATTTATGCGGAAGCGCGCGGAGAGAGCTACACCGGTCAGGTTGCGGTGGGCGCGGTAATTTTGAACCGCGTTGCCTCCTCTCAGTTCCCGAACACCATTTCGGGTGTAATTTACCAAAAGAATGCGTTTACCGCTGTTTCCGACGGGCAGATTAACCTCAGCCCCGACAAGACGGCTATGAACGCGGCGCAGGACGCAATGAACGGCTGGGACCCCACCTACGGTTGTATTTATTACTACAACCCCGCGGTTGCTACCAGCAGTTGGATATTCAGCAGAAAGACGGTTACCACGATAGGTAAGCACGTTTTTGCGATTTAAGGAGGGATTTTTGTGAATAAGAAGGAAATTTCAAGCGGGGCGCAGAAGGCAGAAGCGCTTGCAGACAACGGAAAAAAGCCCGCCGCAAAAAAGAACACGGCGGTAAAGAGCACGGCAAAGGCTAAAAAGGCCGCACCCGTCAAGCAGACCAAAAGCAATGCAAAGAACGATGGCAAGGTTATGAGCATTAAAAAGGCGGCTAAAAAGAAGGGCAAGCACGTCCATAAAATGAGCGAAAAGCGCCGTAAAAGATTGGAGGCGCGCGAGCAGAAAAAGCTTGAAGCGGCTAAAATCCGCGCGGAAAAGAAGCAGAAGCGCCTTGAAAAGAGGCTTGACGCAAAACAGAAGCGTCTTGACAGAATTGCGGCAATGAAGGAAAAACGCGCCGAGGCGCGCGAAAAAAGACGCGAGCGCCGCGACATGTTTAAGCATGAAACCAAGGAAGCGAGAATAGAAAGAAAGCGTCAGGCACGCGTTGCCAAAACAGAGGCGCGCGTTGCAAAGCGCGAGGCGGCAATGGCTGACAGACGCGCAAAGCGCGAGCACCGCTTGAAGGTGCGTGCGGAAAGACGCGCGGAAAAGAACGAGAAAAGGCATGCGCCCGGCTTCGGCGGCTGGCTTGCGGCGGTTATCTCGCTGGGCGTTGTTACCCTTGCTCTCGGCTCTATGCTGACATACGGCTGGATAAATATGGACGGAATGACGGCGGACATGGCTACCATTCACACAGAATCCATGTACGAGCTGAACTCGATTGTGGACAACCTTGACACCAACCTTGCAAAGGCGCGCGTGGCAAACACCAGAAACGAACAGGTTAAGCTTTTGTCCAACGTTGCCATAGAGAGCGAAATGGCGGAAACCCTTCTCGAGCGTATGCCCGTGGATACGCAGTTCACCCAGAACGTTACCTCGTTTGTAAACAAAATGGGCGACAGCGCGCAGTCTATGCTTTACTCGGTTGCAAGCGGCAAAAAGCTGACCGACAGCCAGATTGCGACTATCGAGCATATGTATAAGACGAATTTGCAGCTTAAACAGTCCATTAACGAGCTGACGGCAAACTGCACCGGCAAGGAAATGCTGAAGGCAATGCGCGGCAAGAAGGACAACCTTATGATTACAAGCTTCGGCGAAATAGAGAACAACGTTGTGGAAACGCCCAAGGAAATACACGACGGGCCGTTTGCGGAAAACATTAAAAAGGTAAGCGCGAAAAACCTTGCGGGTCTTGAAGAGATTACCTGCGCTCAGGCGGAAAAGCTTGCGGCCAAGTATTTTGAAAGCTACAAGGTAAGCGACGTTAAGTGCACCGGCGAGGTTACGGCGGAGAGCCTTACCTGCTACAACGTGACCATGCAGACCAAGGACGGAGAAATGAGCGCGCAGCTTTCCAAGCAAGGCGGCAAGGTTGTTGAGTTCAACAGCTATAAGGACTGCAACGACAAAAACTTTTCCGTAGAGCGCTGTGTTGACATTGCGCAGGACTTCCTTAAAGTGCTTGGCTTTAAGAACATGAAGGCAGTCTGGACGAGCGAAAACGGCACGACCTGCAACCTTAACTTTGCTTACGAGCAGAACGGCGTTGTAATTTACCCCGACATGGTTAAGGTTAAGGTTTGCGAGGAGCGCGGCATTGTAACGGGTATGGAGGGTCTGGCGTATGTTTTGAACCACACCCAGAGAGAGCTTGGCTCCGCTAAAATATCCAAGAGCGAGGCAAAGGCTGTGCTGAACGGCGGCTTCGAGACCGAGGGCTCGCGTCTGTGCCTTATCCCCGTCGACGGCGGAGAAGTACTGTGCTATGAGTTCTACGGCACGTACGGCGGCAACGATTATTATATCTACGTTGACGCGGCTACGGGTAACGAGGTTGAGGTGTTCACCGTTATCGGCACCGCACAGGGCAAGGCATTAATGTAAAACAAGGACAAAAAATATAATAGGCGGCGGGCGATTTAAAATCGCCCGCCGCCTGATTTTTTATATTCAAGTATCTGCCCGTTGCGGCATGCTATTGCTTGTCCATGATGTCAAGAATTTCCGCAATTCTGTCCAAATCGTCGCGGGAATAATAGTCAATGTAAATTCTGCCCTTCTTTTCGGTGCCGATAAGGCTTACCTTTGTGCGGAAGGTGTAGCGCATTCTTTCCACAAGCTGCTTCAACTCGATTGAGGCAAGCGCACGCTTTTTCTTTTTGCGCTCTTCAAGCACCTCCGACGGAATATTATAGGCGCGTACCTTTTTTTCAAGCTCGCGTACGGAATGCTGACCCTTGATTGTTTCCTGTGCGAATTGCAGCTGCTCTTCTGCGGGAAGGGGCACAAGCGTGCGCGCATGACCCGCGGAAAGCCTTCCCTCCGCCACCAGCATCATAACCTCAGGACAGAGGTTTAAAAGCCTCAGCGTGTTTGCGACTGCGGGGCGGGATTTGCCTATACGCTCTGCCAAATCGTCCTGCGTAAGCTTATAATCTATCATAAGCTGCTTCATGGCGGTTGCCGCTTCTATGGGGTTAAGGTCCTCTCTTTGCAGATTTTCTATTAAGGAAATTTCCTTGATTTCCCGCGCGGAATACTGTCTGATGACCACGGGAATGGTCGTTCTGCCGGCAAGCTTGCACGCACGGAAACGGCGCTCGCCCGCAATTATCATATATGTACCGTCCTTATTGTCGTTGACGACAATAGGCATGATTACGCCGTGCTGTTGTATTGAATTTGCAAGCTCTCTCAAAGCCTGCTCGTCGAAATTCTTGCGCGGCTGGTTGGGATTTGCGTGGATTTTGGAAAGCGGCATTTCCTCCGCGTTCTTACGCTCCTCCTCGGTGTAGTCGAAGGCGCTTCTGTGCTCGAAGGTATGCTCAAACGCCGCGTCTGTTTCCTCAAAAAGGGCGTCTAAGCCCTTGCCTAAGCCTTTTGCCATTTTTCACCTCTTTTTGGTAAGTTAAACTTTTTTTCTCTCTTGAATTGTGCTGTTTTAAACCTGCTTTGACAAAAATTCCTCTGCCAGAGCCTTGTACGCCCGCGCGCCGACGCATTTGGGGTCGTGCAGCATAATGGGCACGCCGTGGCTGGGCGCCTCTGCAAGGCGGACGTTGCGTGGAATGATAATTTCGTACAGCTTGCTTTTAAAGAATTTTTTAATTTCCGCGGTAATCTGCTTTGCTATCAATGCCCTGCCATCGTACATGGTGATTACTACCCCTTCTATTTGCAGATTGGGGTTAAGGTGCTGTCTGACCATTGCAATGGTGTTCATAAGCTGACTTACGCCCTCCAAGGCGTAGTACTCGCTTTGGAGCGGGATAATTACCGAATCGGACGCAACCCATGCGTTTATCGTAAGCAGACCGAGCGACGGGGGACAGTCGATAAATATGTAATCGTATTCGCCGCGGATTTTTTCGAGGGCAGACTTTAAAATCTGCTCTCTGTTCTTTTTGTAAACGAGGTCAACCTCCGCCCCCGTCAAATCGACGTTGGCGGGAAGAATATCCAAAAGCTTGACCTGCGTCGGCAGAATGTTGCTTGCCGCGTTGTCGTCCTCAATCAGTACGTTATAGACCGATTTTTTAAGGGCGCTTTTGGAAAAGCCCAGACCCGTTGTTGCGTTGCCCTGCGAATCAATGTCCACAAGCAACACCTTTTTTCCAAGGTCGGCGCAGTAAGCCGCCATATTTATGGCTGTTGTGGTCTTGCCTACGCCGCCCTTTTTATTAGAAAAAGATATAATTTTACCCATAACTCAACCTTTTAGTTTCACGGGAAACTTTTCTCTCTTACTCGCCTTCGCCTTCAAACTTTTTGAAGGGATTTTCGGCGTTTTTCGTGTCCTGTTCGTCCATATACTGCATAACCTCTGTATGGGTTTTACCCGCCATAAGCATATCCACCTCTTCGGTGTAAATGGTTTCGCGTTCGATAAGCACCCTTGCCATATTGTCCAGAACGGAACGGTTTGCGGTAAGCAGCTTTGTCGCGCGGTCGTGCGCGCCTTCTATAATTGCATGCATTTCCGCATCGATTGCCTGAGCGGTGTCGTCGGAATATGCGTTGTGCGTTTCCATATCCTTGCCGAGAAATACTGTCTGCGAATTGCTGCCGTAAGTCACAAGCCCAAGCTTTTCGCTCATACCCCATTCGGTAACCATGCGCTTTGCCATTTCGGTCACGCGTTCCAAATCGTTAGAGGCGCCGGTGGTTACGTCCTTGATTACAAGCTCCTCCGCAACGCGGCCGCCGAGTGCCATGCAGATAAAGTCGGTAATCTTGTTTTTGGTCATATGCCAGTCATCGTTGTCGGGACGGGTCATTGTGTAGCCCGCCGCATTGCCGCGGGGAATGATTGAAACCTCCTGCACGGGGTCGCAGTTTTCGCAAAGCTTTGCAATAATCGCGTGGCCCGCCTCGTGATAGGCTGTAATCCGCTTGTCGCTTTCGGTTACAACGCGGCTCTTCTTCTGCGGGCCCATTAAAACCTTGTTAACGCCCTCGTACAGCTCGGAATTGCCGATAAACTTTTTGTTTGCGCGCGCGGCGAGTATTGCCGCCTCGTTAAGAAGGTTTGCAAGGTCTGCACCCGAAAAGCCCGCCGTTATTCTTGCAACCGTTTTGAAGTTGACATCGGGAGAAATGGGCTTGTTGCGCGCGTGAACCTTTAAAATCTGCTCTCTGCCCTTGACGTCTGGAAGGTTGACGTAAATCTGTCTGTCGAAGCGGCCGGGGCGGAGAAGCGCGGGGTCGAGAATGTCCGCGCGGTTGGTTGCCGCCATTACTATTACGCCCTCGTTCGATTCGAAGCCGTCCATCTGAACGAGAATCTGGTTTAAGGTTTGCTCTCTTTCGTCGTTGCCGCCGCCGAGACCCGCACCGCGGTGTCTGCCGACTGCGTCGATTTCGTCGATAAAGATAATGCAGGGCTGGTTTTTCTTGGCCATATCAAATAGGTCGCGTACGCGCGAGGCACCCACACCGACGTACATTTCGACGAAGTCAGAGCCCGAAACCGAGAAGAACGGCACTCCCGCCTCGCCGGCGACAGCCTTTGCAAACAGCGTTTTACCCGTTCCCGGAGGGCCTACCAAAAGCACGCCCTTAGGTATGCGCGCCCCCAAATCGGAGAATTTCTTCGGCTGGCGCAAAAATTCTACTATCTCCGCAAGCTCTACCTTTTCTTCTTCTGCGCCTGCTACGTCCGTAAAGCGCACCTTTATATTTGTTGAAACGCGGGCTTTGGTTTTTGCGAAGCTCATAATCTTACCGCTACCACCCATTGTGGAGCGGATTATAAGGAAGAATACAACGCACACAATCACAATAGAAAGCACCGTAAACATTGTAGAAACCCAGCTGTTGGCGTTGGGGTCGTTCAAATCAACCGTGACGCCGTAGCCTATCCATTTCTGAACCTGCGGATTTTCAAGAATACCTCCGCTGCCGAACAAGGACTGCTCTACCGCGGTGATTGTGCCGTAATCTGTCTTACAAATAAAGTTATAGCCCTTTACATTAATAGACCATGCAGCAATAAAAGGCACTTCAACCTCTGCGCCCTTGGAATTCTTTTCCTTTTTGACTATTGCGTTCTTTTCATTAACATAATAGCCGCCGCCAAGCTGAACGGGATTACCGTCCGCATCAAATTCGTACGCGCTGATAATTTTGCCGTCACCGTCAACGTTGGGAACTCTTTTACCCTCTTCGTTGACAATATAATATTGGGCATTATCCAGATAAGTCAACAGGTCGCTGGATAAAACCTTTGTTGCGCGGTTTACGGTGTTTAAAATCAACAGCACCGCGGCTACCGCGACAAGCGCAAAGGCTATCAGCCCCATAATTATTCTGCCTTTTTTGTTCAAAATACAACTCCTTTTAAGTATTAAATAAGCAACTGACTATGATTTTAACATATAGCTTGCCATATTTCAAGTATTTAGCCGATAATTTCGGATATATCACACAATTTTTACATACCTTACACGATGTTTAACAAACCTGAATTTTATTAATTTTATTAAATTTTCGGTAAAATTTTGTTTGCGCTGTGCGGTTTTTGATAGTAAAAATGTTTCATGTGAAACTTTCAACCAAATTTTTTGAGTTTTTTGTTGTTCCACGTGAAACATAAAGCGCGGCAAAATCAGCCATTGTGGATAATTTTATCAATCTGGGGATAAAAACGGCTGTTTTTAAGCGTTTTTATCAAATTTATGTGGAAATAATTTCAACAAAAATCTTAAAAAACTCGTATAATCGCCCGTACATATATATTTTGAGTATATTTTGTGGATAAAATGCGCCTTAACAGCATTTTTGCGCTTTTTAAATATGTGGAAATGTGGATAAAAATAAAGATGCTGTCGGCGCAAGCTAAAAAAATTATGCGTATTATAATTTATGGGGGTTCGGTCAATAACTTCTCCGAGGTTTTTATTATGGATTTTTCATTTAATTTATATAACGCCATGGCCGGCGGCGGAGTTTGTCTTTCCCTTCAGAAAATTTTAGCGGAAAATACCGCCGTTCCCGTAGTTTTGTGCATTGGCAGCGATTTATCGGTAGGCGACAGTCTGGGCCCCGTGACGGGCACAAGGCTTAAAGAGCGGCTTGCGGGACTAAACTGCTATATTTACGGCACGCTTGCAAAGCCGATTACGGCGCACGAGGTAAAATATATGAATGAATTTCTGCGCTCTACCCATCCCGAGGCTCCTATAATCGCAATCGACGCGGCTGTTGGGCTTGCGGGCGACATAGGCTTGATTAAGCTTGCAAAGCGCGGGATAAAGCCCGGCAGCGGCGCAAACAAAAAGCTTTCCAAGGTGGGCGACGTTTCGATTATGGGAATTGTGGCAGAGCGTTCAATGTTCAATTATTCGCTGTTTTCGGCGACTCGCCTTAACCTTGTCTATAAAATGGCGGACATAATTGCGGAAGGGGTATCATCATATATTTTAAGCAATTTGCAGAATAAAAATGCCGAGCGTAAGAAATTCTGCATATAAAAAAGCCCGTCCCAAATCAGGGCGGACAGGCCTTTGAAAGGTCAAAGCTCTATAATTTTAATATTTTTTTGTCGGGCGTAATTTACGGTGTAGTAGGTTCCGCCCTTTTCCTTGCGCAAAAAGCATACCAAAACGCCACAGTTTTCAATCAAAAATCTGTCGCGGGCAAGCATACAGCCTCTGTGATATTCGTCTGAAATTACAATTTCTCCGTCGCAGCTCTGCAAAATACAGTCGTATCTTTGCTTGTTTTTTGCGGAATAGCCGTCGCTTTGTCCGTTGCAGGGAATGCATGCAAACAGCCTTGCGCCGTATTCGTTTTTGTATTTTAAAACGCTTTCCGCGGCAGCCAAATCGAAGCCGACAGCCATACCGCAGTAAAAATTTTTTGTACCCGTCTTCATTAAATTCAAAACAACGCGGTCCAAAAGCTGTAAATTTAAATCGCCTATCGAATGTCTGTGACCGCTGAAGGCGCAATTCTTAACGGTGCTGTTCATAGCGGTTTTTTGCGCTCCAGACCGCGGCCGCGCGGATACTTCAAGGGAGTGGCGCTTACCTTTTTTATTACGACAACCGTTCTTTTTCCGCCGCCTTCGGGCAGCTCGTAATTATCTATGCGCTCTATTTCCCCGCCTAAAATTTTTATTGCGCCCGCGCTTTTTTCCAGCTCTTCAACGCAATCGCCCTTATAGGCTATAAGCCTTCCGCCGACCTTTACTAACGGCAGGCAATACTCGCAAAGCGTATTCAGCGCGGCAACCGCTCTGGCAGTGCATACGTCAAAGCTCTCCCTCAGCTCCTCCATGCGCCCTCCGTCCTCGGCGCGGATATTTAAAACCCTTACGCCGTTCAGCTGCAAATTATTAATAACGGTATTCAAAAAAACACACTTTTTGCCCGTGCTTTCTATTAAAGTAAAGCTTAAATCATCCCTTACGATTTTGAGGGGTATAGAAGGAAAGCCCGCGCCCGAGCCGACCTCGCAAACGCTTGCGCCGTGCAAAAAAAGCTTGTGCGGAAGAATACTGTCGCAAAAATGCTTTATGTAAATGCCGTTATCGTCGCAGATTGCGGTTAAATTATATAATTTATTGTGCTGTTGAAGAAGTCCTTTGAAAAGCTCCAGCTTTTCCCTGTTCTCCTCCGTAATATCGATGCCGAAAAAATTCATGGCACTATTATAGCTTTTTCTTCACTTTTTTTCAACCGAAAGTTATCAACAATTAACATTTTTACTGTGGATACTTTATTATGCCGCTTTACTATCGGAAAATGTCCTCTTATCGGGCGTCCGCCGTGCGCTTAAAATGTGCAAAGCTTTCCACCTCTCAACAAACTATACAGCAATTAATCAACAGCAAATTTTCATTTAATCCACAGCATAAATAAGCATTATTCGGTTGCTTTTTGACGCATTTCTTGATAAAATAAGTATGTTATTTAAGTTTTGGAAAAGTTATACACATTTCAACACTTTCTACTATTAATTATTACTAAATTCAACTATTAATCAAATAATAAATAACTTAACGTTTTGCGAGGAAAATTATGAAAATTGTTTGCGAAGGAATAGATTTATCAGACGCAACCTTAAAGGTTGTTAAAGCGTGCTCGTCAAAAACCACCGTTCCCGTGCTGGAATGCATTAAAATATCTGCTAAAAACGACAGTATTACCCTTGCTGCAACCGACGGCGAGATTTCCATTATAAAGACGATAAAGGCAGAGGTCTACGAGGAGGGCGAGCTTTGCGTAACCGGCAAGGTTTTCGCCGATTTTATAAAGAAGCTTGAGGGCGTGCAGATTACGCTTGCCTCCGATGGCAAAAAAATGGAAATTATTTACGCCGACAGCCAGACGAGCATGCAGGTGCTTTCAGCAGAGGATTTCCCCAGAATTGACCTCGAAATAAGGGAAAACAGCTTTAAAATAAAGACTAAGGAGCTGAAAAAGTTTATAACCTCTACCTCGTTTTGTTGCGCTTCGGACGATTCCCGTCCTATTTTGAAGGGCTGCCAGTTTGTAATAAACGGCGAGGACGTTTGCGTTACCTCGCTTGACGGCGTGCGCCTTGCAACCATTAAGGGAAAGGTTATTTCCGCAACGGGCAATATGGAAATTATCTGCCCTGCGAGAACGCTTAACGAAATAGAGAAAATGATGCCCGATAACGACGGGGAAACGGAAATTTTCGTACAGCGCGGTATGATTTTGGTTGCCGATGAGAATACTGTGCTGACGTCGAGGCTGTACGGCGGGGATTTTATTCAGAAGGATAATATCATACCCAAAAGCTTTATTACGACCGTCAGAGTTGAAAAGGACAAGCTTAAGGCCAGTATAGAGCGCGCGGCGATTTTGGTAAGGGGCGACAAAAACAGCCTTATTATCTTCGATATTTCCGGCGATAAGATAGAAATTTCTTCCGCGTCGGAGCTGGGCAGCGTGCAGGAGCCCGTAAAGGCGCATACGGAAGGCAAGGACGTGCGCATTGCAATGAATTCCAAATTCATAATAGACGCGGTAAATGCGCTTGACGAGCAGGAAATTCTGCTTTCCTTTAACAACAACGTGCAGCCGTTTGTGTGCACAAACGTAGAAAATAAGGATAAGCTGTATTTAATTTTACCCGTAAGGACAAGCAATAACGCTTGACTTTAAGGTGTTTTATAGATATTATAGGTAAGAAAAATCATTAAATTTTTGTTAAATTATTAGGAGTAAGCTATGAAAAGAACATACCAGCCCAAGAAAAGACAGAGAAGCAAGGTACACGGCTTCAGAAAAAGAATGGCTTCCACTGCGGGAAGAAAGGTTTTGAAGAGAAGAAGAGACAAGGGCAGAAAGAAGCTTTCGGCATAAAAGGTGAAATATCTGAGAATAAAGAAAAACGCCGATTTTCAGAAGCTGTTCAAGAGGGGAAAAAAGATATTTTCCCCTTATATAACGTTAATTTATTTTCCTTCGGACAAGCTTTGTATGGGCGTTGCCGTGTCCAAAAAGCACGGCAAGGCAGTTAAAAGGAACAGAATAAAAAGGCTTTTAAGGGCGGCGTTTGCCGATACCTTGCACCTTTTGGATAAGCCTTGCTCTGTTATTTTGATACCGAAAACGGAAACGGAATACAGCTACGACGGCTTTTGCAGAAGTCTTGGAATTTGTTTTAAAAAGGTCAACGAATGCAAAAAAAGCTGAAAAAGCTTATAAAAAATGCGAGGCGCACAATTTTTAAGCCGTATTTAAAGGCTGTTTTTATGCGCCCGATAGTTTTTTATCAGAAGCATTTTTCCCGACATACCTGCCTTTATCAGCCGACCTGCTCGGAGTACATGAAAAGGTGCATAAACAACAAGGGCGTTGTTTTAGGTATTTTGCTGGGAGTGTGGCGGCTTTTAAGGTGCAACCCCCTCTCTAAGGGCGGCTATGACCCCGCGCCCGAAAAAAAGCGTAAGCTGAAATGGGTCATTTGAAAAATTATTTTAATTCTGAAAATATATGAACGTTTTAAGTTTACTTTCAGCCTCGCAGAATTTTATAGATTTTGCGGTTGAAAAAATAGGTTCGGTAAACCTTAACTGGATAGGAAAATTAATAAGCTGGCTGTTCGATATTTTCAGCGGCGTATCCGGCGGCGTTATAATCGGCGTTATTGTTTTTACGCTGTGTTTAAAGACGATAGTTCTGCCGCTTGATATATATTCCAAGGTAAAGACAAAAAAGCAGTCGCTTATAATGGAAAAAATGCGGCCGCAGATGGAAAAGCTGCAAAAGCAGTACGCAAACGACAAAACAATGTACAGCCAGAAGGTTATGGAGCTGCAAAAGCAGAACGGCTACAGCCCGCTGGGCGCGTGCCTGCCTATGGTTATATCGCTTGTGATATTCATTGTCGTTATGGGCGCTTTTTCGACCTATTCCAACTTTGCTATAATCAACACCTACAACAATATGGTGGACGCGTACAACGCGAGCGTTGAGGTTTATGTACAGACCTCGACCGAGGATACCGACGCAAAGCACTTTTTGATAGGCGAAAACGGCAATTATAAGGTGGAATTTAACAGCTTTACCGAGCATTACTGCGCGGAAAAGAAGCTTTCCGACGAGGAAAAGAACAGCTTTTTGACCGAATTCAACAATAAAACAGAGGCGGAAAAATTAAAGACCGTCGGCGATTTTGTGCGTGTTAACGCGCAGAGGGCGGCGGCGGACTATTACTATAACAATAATAAAGTTAACCGCTTCGGCTGGATAGGCAACGTCTGGTATCCCGACAGTATGCTTAACAAGGTTGTACCCGATTACTCAAAATTCAAATCGTCTATTTCGAGGGCTTCGAACGGCTCGGACACGGCTTCGTACGAGGAGAGCTATAACGAGGTAACCTACTTTTTGACGCACGTAGACCCCGAAAGACCGGAAATTACAGAAAAGAAGCTGCCCGCAAAGACATATAACGGGTATTTTGTGCTTATCGTGCTGGCGATAGGCTTAATGTTCTTACAGCAATTTATAATGTCGCGCACGCAAAAGGCTACCAACGAGCTTAGCTCGGTTGACGGCTCGGCGGCAAAAACCAACAAGTGGATAATGATTATAATGCCGATAATGTTCGGTATATTCTCGTTCTTTTACAGTGCGGCCTTTTCAACGTACATGATTATTAGCACCGTTTACGGACTTATTTCGACGCTTATAATCAATAAAATCGTTGCAGTCACCTTCGAGAAAAGGGGCGACGCGTATCTGTTAAAGAAAAATAAAAGCACGAATACAAGAAAGAGGTTAAAATAAATGGAAAATGAAAACGTGTTTACCGGAAAGTCGGTAGACGAGGCTATTTTAGAAGGGCTTGTAACGCTTGGCATTACCCGCGACGAGGCGGAGATTGAGGTTTTGGAGGAAGGCAAAAAGAAGCTTTTCGGCTCGGTTAAGGCAAAGGTACGCGTGAACAAAAAGCGTTCCGACGGACTGCGTGCGGCAGAATTTATTGAAGGACTGCTTAAAATACTAAACGTTACCGCAGAATGCGACGTAACGGACGACGGCGAGGCGGTTAAAATCGGAATTAACACTGCCACCTCCGCACGCGTGATAGGCAAGCGCGGCGACGTGCTGGACGCTATACAGTGCATGGCGGGCGCGTATGCGAATATCGGCAGAGACGAATACAAAAAGGTTGTTGTAGACTGCGAAAATTACCGCGCACAGCGCGAGGAAACGCTTAAAGCGCTTGCTTTAAAGCTTGCCAAAAAGGCGGTTGAGACGGGCAGGAAAATGACCTTAGAGCCCATGACGCCCTACGAGCGCCGCATTATCCACGCCGCGCTTATGGACAATACGGAGGTTAAAACCGCATCTGAGGGCAGAGAGCCTGTAAGATACATTGTTGTAATTCCTCACAACGCAAGACCGAACGACAGAGGCGTACGCTTCGGTGAAAGACGCGGACCCCGCGAGGACGGACGCAGAGGCGACAGACGCGAGCGCGGTGACAGACGTGACGGAAGAGGCGGCAACCGCGGCGGAAACAGAGGGGAAAGACGCTCGTCCTCCTCGGGCGGCGCAAAGCGCGGCAAGAAGGAAATTTACTTCGGCACCTTCCTTGGCAACAGCGGCGCGGGCAAGACCGCGGCAGAGCCCGATAACAACGAGGTTATCGTAACCGATAACGAGGATTAATATTTTTAAAAAACAGCAGCGCGCCGCGCGGTTATAACCGCGCGGCGCGCTTATTATTGCTTTGTAACCTTATAAAATTATTTGTGATTGGAAATCATAAGTCAGGATTTTTGTAACCGTAGGCTATATAATAAACTTATAAACAATAATGTATAATAGGTGCAAGATTATGAATTCGGCTTTATTGATTTATGAAAAATTTGTAGCTACGCTTACAGAACAGCAGATAAAAATGTTTGAAGAGGTGCTTGACAAGCTTTTTATTATGAATGAAAAGCTGAGCAAGTCTGACTTTAAAGAGGGGTTCAAGCTTGGACTTGCTGTTGCGACAGAGGCGATAAAAAATTAAGCGGCGCGGGCAAATTGCCCGCGCCGCTTATCCTTTATAATATTATCAAAATTAATTATTTTTTGCAGTTTTTCTTTAACGCTTCAAGGCAGTCCCAAAGCTCCTGAGGGATACGGCTGCCGATTGTGCCGTTGTAATAGCCCTCGATTTCCTCCGCTTCCTTAGCCCATTTTTCCTTGTCAACGGTAAGAATTTCGGTCAGAGCTGCTTTATCGAACTTCTTACCCTTGCAGATTTCATAATCAAGCTCGGAAATATCAATATCTTCGGGGTTGGGAACGTAGCCGATAGCCGTTTCTACCGCGTCGACGGGGTTTTCGTCGCAGCGCTTCAAAATCCATTCAAGCACGCGCATATTGTCGCCGAAGCCCGGCCACATAAAGTTGCCGTTTTCGTCCGTGCGGAACCAGTTGACGTTGAAAATTTTGGGAGGATTTTTAACCTTTTTGCCCATTTCTATCCAGTGTGCGAAGTAATCGCCCATATGATAGCCGGTGAAAGGCTTCATTGCCATGGGGTCGTGACGAAGAACGCCCGTTGCGCCCGTTGCGGCTGCGGTCGTTTCCGAGGACATTGCCGAGCCGATAAACACGCCGTGGTTCCAATCGCGGGACTGATATACAAGGGGAGTGGTGCTTGCTCTTCTGCCGCCGAAAATGATAGCGGAGAGGGGCACGCCCGTCTTGGAGTTGAACTCGGGGGAGATGCAGGGGCAGTTTTCAGCAGGCGCGGTAAAGCGCGAGTTGGGGTGCGCCGAGCAGGTTGATTTATCTTTTTTGTCGAATTTTGCGGGGTTCCAGGGCTTGCCCGTCCAGTCGATGCAATGCTCGGGCAGTTCTTTGGAAAGTCCTTCCCACCAAACGGTCATATCGTCGGTGTTAAGCGCAACGTTGGTGAAGATTGTGCCGCGCTTTGTGGACTGCAATGCGTTGTAGTTGGAGTGCTCGTTCGTGCCGGGGGCAACGCCAAAGAAGCCGTTTTCGGGGTTGACAGCCCAAAGTCTGCCGTCCTCGCCTACGCGAATCCACGCAATGTCGTCGCCGACCGTTTCTATTTCATAGCCCGCCTCTTTATAGTGCTTGGGGGGAATAAGCATTGCAAGGTTGGTTTTGCCGCATGCGGAGGGGAATGCCGCCGCAACGTACTTTTTGGTTTTGTCGGGGAAGGTTACGCCGAGGATAAGCATATGCTCTGCCATCCAGCCCTCGTTTTTGCCGAGGTAGGAGGCAATTCTGAGTGCGAAGCACTTTTTGCCGAGAAGCACGTTGCCGCCGTAAGCGGAGTTAACGGAAATAATCGTGTTGTCCTCGGGGAAGTGCATGATATAGCGCTTGTCTGCGTCTACGTCGCACTTTGCGTGGAAGCCCTTGATAAAGTCGCCGTCCTTGCCGATTTCGGTAAGAACTTCCTTGCCGACGCGGGTCATTATGTTCATATTAAGCACAACGTAAATGCTGTCGGTAACCTCTATTCCGTATTTAGCAAAGCTTGAACCCACAACGCCCATGGAATAGGGGATAACGTACATCGTTCTGCCCTTCATAGAGCCGCGCGCAATCTCGTTGCAAAGCTCGTAAGCCTGATTGGGGTCCATCCAATAGTTGATGGGGCCTGCGTCCTCTTTGTTTTTTGTGCATATAAACGTTCTGTCCTCGACGCGGGCTACGTCGTTCACCTTTGTGCGGTGAAGGTAGCAGTCGGGAAGCAGGGTCTGGTTTAGCTTGATAAGCTCGCCGCTTTTTACGGCTTCCTTTTTTAATGCGTTAATCTGGGCTTCGCTGCCGTCAATCCAGACGATTTTGTCGGGCTGGGCAAGCTCTGCACTTTCTTCAACGAATTCGAGAACCTTTTTGTTTTTGGTAAGTGCCATAAATGTTTTAACCTCTCCTTGAAAAAAATCAAATTTTTACAAATACTATTATAATTTATTCACTGCAAAAAAGCAAATTAATTCGTCCACTTTAAGTATTGAAATTAAAGTACACAAAAATTACATATTTTTACATAATTATCTAAAATTTTTATATTGTATACTGTTATAATATTCGTTAATCAAGGGTTTTATTATGGGCGGATACACTAAAAACATTGCGGTTATAAAGGGGCTTAAAGAGGGCTTTTCTGCCGACGGCGGCGCGCTGACGGGGCTTGTAAAGGCAGAGCGCTACGGCAACAATTTAAAAATAGAGGCTACCTTTATAAACTTTGCCCCGCTTTCGGAGGGGCGGTACGTTACCGCCGTTTCCGACGGAAAAAACACGCTTATAGTCGAGGACGGACTGTTCGAGGGCGTTTCCGCGCTGGAAACGGGCGCGGGCTTTGCCGCGCTTATATGCTACATTAACGGCGGAGTATACCCCGTTGCGGCGGCGGTCAGCGGCAACTTCCACGGCGCGGCGCTTACCATAAAGGCAGAGGTGGAGCGCGCGGAAAATATCAGAAACGGGCATGGCGGCGGAACGGCCGTAAGCGGCAGAGGTGCGAAAAAGAACGACGGAACCGCGCAGACCGTTTACGAGGACGAGGCTATTGCGGAGGTTAACTATTATGAATTTGCAGAAGCTGATGAAGACGGCGGCGCTGTACGCGCGGGTGCGGCGGAAGAGGAAAACGGGCGCAAGCCTCGGCAAAATGAGGAGAATTTTGGCGCTTTCCAGACGGACGAGGGCGGTGTAGACCCCGATATATCCCTCAACGAAGCGGCTTTTGCGGGAAATTCCGCGTCAAAAAGCCGCAAAGGCACGGGCCCGCTTGCGGGCGGGGAATTTTACAAGCGAATGAAAACGGAAATAGAGGGGTTGCTGTCCGCATATCCGTCCGCGGAAGATTTGCAGAGTGTTGTGCACGGCTCCAAATGGGTAAAAATTTCCTACGGGGACGGCAAGTTTTATGTGTTCGGCGTGATATATGACGGGGTTAAGCCCTTATATATCTGCTACGGGGTGCCCTCTGACAATTCTGCTGCCCCGCCAGAGAGCATGCGCGGGCTTGCCTCGTTTATACCTGCCTCGGCAGAGAATGCCGACAGCGGGTATTGGGTGATGTATCAGGACGCGGGCACGGGCGCAAGCTTAAAGATAGATATAGTATAAATTACAGCCGCCCCGCCGCAATTTTGCGGCGGGGCGGTTAAAGCTATTTAAGTCCCTTAAAGGGCTTGAAGGCGATAAGCGAATATATGCAGAACAGCGAGCTGACCGCGCACACCGCAAGAAAGCTTTTATATACCACGGGTATGCCGAAGGACAGAAATTCCAGCACGTTAAAGCCGGAAAAGGCGTATATCCCCCCGCATATCCCCAAAACAATCAGATTTGCAACGCACATATAGCAGGTCATTTTCATAACAGCAGTATGCGCGTCAAAATGAAATATTATCCAGAATAAGCTTGTCGAATTCGGGCTGTTCGGTAAAATCGCGCGGAATAAAGCGCACGGTGCGGAATTTGGCGTAGCTGAAAATATGCGTCTTTAACAGCACGGGCGTGGGAATGTCCAGCTCGTAACAGATTTCTGCAAGGTAGCTGAAAAAATGAGAGTAGGTGAACTTTTCCTTGCCCTCGTAATTCAGCTGCTTTATAATTTTTTCGCCCTTCATAACCTTTGCCCAGATTTTAAACATATATTGATTATATTGAAAAATAACCTTTTGCGCAACGGTTTTATGGGGCATTTGAACCCGAATTTGCTTGCCGTTGCCAAAAAAAACGAATATAATGGTGTTATGCGTAATTTTTTGAGCGAATCGGCGCGCCGACTTGAACCGAGCAGTTTTTTAAACTTCTTCGGTCTGGCGGACGGCGATAAACAACTTATTTCACTCGGCGTGGGCGAGCCAGACTTCAAAACCCCGAAAAAGGTGAGAAGGGCCGCCTTAAAGCTGATAAAGCGCGGAAATACCCAGTACACGGGCTGTCGCGGGCTTTTGGAGCTGAGACAGCTGGTTTCCCGCTATCTTTTCGAGCGGTTTGCAGTGGATTATCCCGCGGAGAACACCGTTATCACAATCGGTGCGAGCGAGGCGGTGGATTTGGCTTTGCGCGCGATATGCGACGCGGGCGACGAGATTTTACTGCCCGAGCCTTACTATGTTTCCTATGCGCCTGCGGTTGCGCTTGCGGGCGGCGTGCCCGTGCCCGTAAGGTGCGACAGAGAGAACGGGTTTATTCCCACTGCGGAAAATATCCAAAAAGCTATAACAAAAAAGACCAAGGCGATAATTTTATCTTACCCCAACAACCCCACGGGCGCGGTCATTTCACGGGAGGGGCTGGAAGAAATCGCAAGCGTTGTAAATCAGAACGATTTGCTTGTTATAAGCGACGAAATTTATGCCGAGCTGAACTATACGGGCAAGCACAATTCCATTGCCGCACTGCCGCAAATGAAGGAAAGGACGATATATATAGGGGGCTTTTCCAAATCCTTTGCAATGACGGGCTGGCGCGTAGGGTATATATGCTGTCCCGATTATATCGATAAGGCCGTGGTGGAAATACATACCCACACCATAATCTGTGCGCCGCGTATGGGTCAGGCTGCCGCAATAGAAGCATTGAAGGACGGCTTTGCGGGCGGGTTTGCGTTTATCGGGGAAATGCGCCGCGATTATGCCGAGCGCGGCAGAGTGCTTGCGGAGGGGCTTAACGCCTTGGGGCTTACATGCACACAGCCGCAGGGCGCGTTTTATGTGTTTGCCAACGTGGAAAGCACGGGGCTTGACGGCGACGCGTTTGCCGAAAGGCTTATTAAGGAGGCAAAGGTCGCGGTTGTGCCCGGCAGTGCGTTCGGCGGGGCGGGCAGAAATTATGTGCGGTGCTCCTACGCCGCGTCTATGCAAAATATTAAGGCCGCGCTTGAAAGGATAGCGGAATTTATGAAAGGAATTTCTTGACGGCTGTACGGATAAACGATTGACAAACCGTACTTGTAATTATATAATGTGGAAGAAACAAACGGTGGTTCCGCCTTATGCGGAATCACTTTGCTTATATAAATCAAACATCAAAAAATTTTTTCGGACGGCGAAGGGTTAAATAAAAAGCCGCACGGACAGGAGTTATATTATGGCGGAACAGCGCATTGTTATGACCAAAAAGAACTACGAAAGCTTAAAGCAGGAGCTGGAATATCTTGTAAAGGTTAAGCGTCCCGAAATTATCGAGCGCATTGCCGAAGCGAGAAGCCACGGCGATTTATCCGAGAATGCGGAATACGACGCGGCACGCGAGGAGCAGCGCTCTAACGAGGGCAAGATTGCTGAAATCGAATATAAAATCAAGAATGCGGACATACGTGAGGAGGACACCAGCAAGGGCTATGTCCACCTTGGCAGCGTGGTAACCGTTTACGACGAGGATATGGAGGAGAGCGACGTTTATACAATCGTATCCATAACCGAGGTGGACGCAATGGCGGGCAAAATTTCGGTGGAATCGCCCGTAGGCGCGGCGCTTTTGCGCAAGAAGGTGGGCGATTGCGTCAAGGTTGAATGCCCCGAGGGCGCGTATACGCTTAAAATTTTAGAGATTAATTAAGGACCGCATAAATGGAAGAGAAGAAGATTTTAACCGCAGAGGAAGAGGCAGAAAGCCTTGCAGAGCAGGCGAGAATCCGCCGTGAAAAGCTGCAAAAGCTGGTTGCGGAGGGTAACGACCCGTTTGTAAAGGTAAATTACGAGGTTACCGCAAATTCCGCGTATATTCTCGGGCACTTTGACGAGCTTGAGGGCAAGGAAGTCAGCATTGCGGGCAGACTTATGTCCCGCCGCGTAATGGGCAAGGCGTCCTTTTCGCATATTCAGGACAGAGAAGGACGGCTGCAATTGTACGTCCGCCGCGACGACGTTGGCGAGGAGGCTTACGCCGCCTTCAAAAAGGATTACGACCTCGGCGACATTATGGGCGTTAAGGGCTATGTGTTCAAAACGCAGACGGGCGAAATTTCGGTACACTGCACGCATATAGAAATGCTTACAAAGTGCCTTTTGCCGTTGCCCGAAAAACAGCACGGGCTTACCAACACAGATTTAAGATACCGCCAGCGCGACCTCGACTTGATTGTCAATCCCGAGGTTAAGGATACGTTTATAAAGCGCTCGCAGATTTTGCGCGAGATACGCGCGTTCTTCGATAACCGCGGCTTTTTAGAGGTGGACACCCCCGTTTTGTCAACAATAGAAATAGGCGCGTCCGCACGCCCCTTTAAAACGCACCATAACGCGCTGGACATCGATATGTATCTGCGCATAGAAACCGAGCTGTATTTAAAGCGGCTTTTAGTCGGCGGGCTCGAGCGTGTTTACGAGGTGGGCAGAATTTTCCGTAACGAGGGTATGGACGCCTATCACAACCCCGAGTTTACCACAGTGGAGGTTTATCAGGCGTATTGCGACTATTTCGCAATGATGGATTTGGTCGAGGAATTATATACAACCGTTGCTAAAAACGTTTGCGGCACCACAGATATAACCTATCAGGGTACGGAGCTGCACCTCGGCGCGCCGTGGGCAAGGCTGACCATGAAGGAGGCCGTTAAAAAGTATTCGGGCGCGGACTATGACGAATGGAAATCGGACGCGGACGCAAGGGAATGCGCTAAAAAGCTGGGCGTTCAGGTAGAAGAGGGCGAAAAGGCGACCAAGGGGCATGTGCTTGTTGCGCTGTTCGATGCATTTGCAGAGGACAAGCTTGTTCAGCCCACCTTTATTTACGATTATCCCGTGGAAAATTCGCCGCTGGCAAAAAGAAAGCCAGACGACCCCGCGTTTACGCAAAGGTTTGAATATTTTATCTGCGGGCACGAGTACGGAAACTCTTTCTCGGAGTTGAACGACCCCATCGACCAGAAACAGCGTTTTGTTAAGCAGGTTGAAGAGAAAAGAAAGCAGGAGCCGAAGTGCAACGCGCAGGTTGACGAGGAGTTTATAACCGCGCTGGAATACGGCTTGCCCCCTACGGGCGGCCTCGGCTTCGGCGTGGACAGGCTTGTAATGCTGTTGACCGACAGCGCGACCATAAGGGACGTTTTACTCTTCCCCACAATGAAGCCTAAAAAATAAAACCTTATATATGCGTCGCAATACGGCGTCAAGCTCCGCGCCGCCTTGGTCACGTACGTTTTGTACGCTCCCTGCGGTCGGTGCTCTCTTTCCTTGTCTTGCTCGCATCTTTAAGGTTTTGCCTCAGGAATTGCTTTTTTGTTAACTACAAATGTATTACTACCGCATTTACAACCAACTTAAAAAGTACGCAAAGGCGGATAAGAGCTTTCACGTCCCCGGACACAAGGGGCGCGGCGAGCTTGACAGACTGCTGCCGGTTGCCGCCTTCGATATTACCGAGCTTGGGTATTCCGACAATCTGTTTTGCCCGAGCGGGATAATTGCGGAGGCGCAAAGGGATATTGCGGAAATTACGGGCGCGCGGAAGAGCTATATTTTGACGGACGGCTCTACCTGCGGCGTGCTGTCTATGCTGTACGTTTTAAAAAAGCACGGCGGCAAGGTGATTGTGCCGCGCAACTGCCACACAAGCGTGTGGAACGCGTGCAGACTTTTAAGGCTGGAGCCGATTATTTTAAACGGCAGAACGGCGGAGGGCGTGCTTTTGCCGCCCGAGCCCGAAGCGGTTGAGGATATTTTAAACAAGGACACGGACGTGGCGGGAATGCTTGCGCTTTCCCCCAATTATTACGGCAATATTGCGCCGCTTGCGGAATACGCCGCAATTTTAAAAAGACATAAAAAGCTGTTGTTTGTTGACGGCGCGCACGGCGCGCACCTTGCATTTGAGCGCGAAAACGGCGCATATGCGGGGGTGTATGCGGATATATGGGTGGACGGAGCGCATAAAAGTCTGCCCGTGCTTACGCAGGGTGCGGTGGTTTCGGTAAACGATTTGTCGCTTGCGGAGGAGCTTGAGGAGGCTTTAAGCATTTTCCGCACCACCTCGCCGAGCTATCCTATAATGGCCTCGGTAGAGCTTGGAATTAAATACATTGCAAACAATTTACAGCTTTTAAAGGCGGCAAAACGGGCGGCGGAAGGCTTTAAAGCCGAGGCAAAGGGGCTTGCGTTTTATCCCTCCGCGGACTGGACAAAGCTTGTTTGGGACTTAAAAGCCCTTGATATATGCGCCGATAAAGCGTATTTGCGGCTGGAAGAGCGCGGAATTTATGCCGAGCTGTCGGACGGGAGATATATTATTTTTTATCTTTCGCCTATGACGGGCGCGGAGGAATTAAAAGGGTTGCTGTGCGCGGCAAGGGGGCTTGCGGCGGATAAAACGCTTGCGGGAACGTATAGGGAAAGACCGCTGTCTTTCGGCGGAGAGCGCGCATGCGGGTACTTAAAGGCGACGGAATGCACAAGGGAGCTTGTGCCGCTTGCCTCGGCAAAGGACAGGGTTTGTGCGGCCGACGCGGGGCTTACGCCCCCGTGTATCCCCGTGATATGCGCGGGGGAAGTGATAACCGAGGGCGCCATATATGCGCTATCTAACGCGAAAAGCACCTTCGGGCTGACGGACAAAAGGGTTTGGGTGGTTAAGGAATGAGAGGGAAGTTTATAACCTTTGAGGGGTGCGAGGGCTCTGGCAAAAGCACGCAGCTTAGGCTGTTATCCGAATACCTCGATAAGCTTGGCGTGGATTATATCCTCACGCGCGAGCCGGGCGGCAGTGAAATTGCAGAGCAAATCCGCAAAATTATTTTAAACGGCAAAAATACCGCAATGTGCGACGAGTGCGAGGCGCTTTTGTACGCGGCGGCGCGCGTTCAGCATTTAAAAGAAAAAATCGCGCCCGCTTTGGATA
This sequence comes from uncultured Christensenella sp., assembly GCA_910587015.1. Classification (GTDB taxonomy): domain Bacteria; phylum Bacillota; class Clostridia; order Christensenellales; family Borkfalkiaceae; genus Coproplasma. Next base: position 164,990 of record CAJUME010000010.1, on the reverse strand, counting down.
AGGGCAAGCTTGTAATCTGCGACAGATACGTAGATTCCTCGCTTGCATATCAGGGCTATGCCCGCGGTCTGGGACGCGAGTATATAGAAAATATAAACAGCTTTGCGTTGGAAAGGTTCACGCCCGATTTGACGGTTTTTCTGGATATTTCCCCCGCAGAGGCGTTCAAAAGAAAGCACGGCGCCGACCCCGACGACAGAATGGAACAGCTGGGGCTGGAATTTCATACAAGGGTTTACAACGGCTATAAGGCTTTGATGGAAATTGCCCCCCGAATATGCGCCGTTGACTGCCTTGGCAGTAAATACGAAACTCAGGATAATATCCGCGCGCTGTTGAAGGCGAAGGGCGTTATCTGACGGCGGCGGGCTACGGCTTCGGGTGCAAGGTTTATGGAACAGCTTATAAAAACCACAACCGCATACAAAATTTTCTGCGGGGATATCCGCGGCGGCAAGGTCTCGCATGCGTATATGCTGCGCTTTGAGGACGCGAAAAATATGCGCGCCGTTTTGAAGCTGTTTGCGCTCGAATTTTTTAAAACAGCTGACGGACAGCCGCTCGGGCACAGAATTTTAAGCGAGAGCTATCCCGATTTTAAGCTTTACCCGCAGGAGGGAAAGAAGTTCAATGCGGACGCGGCGGCGGAAATTGTTGAGGACAGCGCAATGCGTCCCGTGGAGGGCGCAAAAAAGCTGTTTGCGATAAGCGGGTTCGAGCAGGCAAGCGCGCTGGTGCAGAACAAGCTTTTAAAAACCTTGGAGGAGCCGCCCGAGGGCGTGCACTTTATTTTGGGCGCGTGCTCGCTTGCGCCCGTGCTGGATACGGTAAAATCGCGCGTGAAAATTCTGGAAATTCCGCCCTTTTCATGCGGGCAGATACTTGCCGCATTGGAAAGAAAGGGCAAAAGCCCGCTTAACGCGGCGGCGGCGGAAAGCGCGAACGGAATTCTGGGCGTTGCGGAAAATATGGTCGCGGGCGGATGGTTTCAGCAATTGAAGGACGCGGCGGCGGAAATCTGCGGCGTATCCGACGCGGGTGAAATAGGCGCAATCGCGGCAAAGTACGGCGATATAAAATATAAAGAAGAACTGCTTGCCGAAATGCAGAGGCTGTATTTTACGGCGCTGACGGACGGCGGCGGGGCGGCGGGAAAATTAAGCAAGCCCGCGCTTGTATACGCGCTGGAAAAGCTTAACGGAGCGGCGGCGCAATTGAAGCTGAACGCGTATTTTCAGGCGTTGCTGTACGAATTTATGCTTGACGTTATAAATTTTTCGCGGCGTACGCAATAATGCGGCGCTTATGAAAACCGTTGGCGGCGGGCAAAGGATAAATTTGCGGGGATAAGCGCAAAATTAATTTAAGGTAAAATTATGGTAGAAGTTATAGGTGTTGCCTTTAAGGAGGGTGGAAAGGTTTATTACTTTGCGCCGACAAAGGGCGACTATAAGGTCGGAAAGGGCGTAATTGTGGAAACGGCGCGGGGCGTGGAATACGCAACCGTGGTTATGCCGCGCACTCAGGTTGAAGAAAGCGCGGTGGTTCTGCCGTTGAAGCCCGTTATACGCATTGCAAACGAAAAGGACGAGGAAACTCACCGCAAAAACGGTGAAAAAAAGGAAGAGGCAATGAAAACCGTCCGCGAGAGGATAGAAAAGCATAACCTCGACATGAAGCTTATCGACTGCGAGTTTGCCTTTGACGGGGCGCGCGCCGTTTTCTATTACTCCGCGCCGCAGAGGGTGGACTTCCGCGAGCTGGTTAAGGACTTGTCCTCGGTTTTCCGTATGCGTATAGAATTGCGTCAGGTAGGTATCCGCGATGAAATTAAAATTTTGGGCGGGCTTGCGCCGTGCGGAAGGGAATGCTGCTGTTCGAGCTGTATGCCGGATTTGAAAAAGGTTTCCATAAAAATGGCGAAAAATCAGGGTCTTTCTTTAAACCCCGGCAAAATTTCGGGGCTGTGCGGAAGGCTTATGTGCTGTCTTTCCTACGAAAACGATTATTATGCAGACGCGTGCAGACGCGTACCCAAGCTGGGCAGCGAGGTAGGCACGCCCGAGGGCAAGGGCACCGTTGTTAACATCAATATGCTTAAAATGACCGTGCGCGTGCGCATAGAGGACAAGACAAAGGACACGGTTGCATACCGCGACTTTAACGTGGACGAGCTTAAATTCAAGCGCCGCCCCTGTGCGGAGGCGGACGAAGCCGACGGCGGCGAGGGCGATTAAAAAAGTTAATTTCAAAAAAATCGGGTTCACCTCTTTACAGCGTAAAAAACTTATGGTATAATACTGCAAGGGTAAAACCCGTTAAACGTAAAAAATGGAGGATATTATGGCACATATCATAACCGACGAGTGCGTAAGCTGCGGCGCGTGCGCCGGCACCTGCCCTGTTGAAGCTATTTCCGAGGGCGCTGACAAGTACGTTGTAGACCCCGACGTATGCATCGATTGCGGCGCGTGCGAGGACGTATGCCCTACGGGAGCTATTCACCCCGCAGAGTAATTAAAAGCAAACAAGGGAAGCGGAGCGGGTGCGCTCCGCTCTTTTGTTTTTAAATTTATAACATTTTATTATGCTTAAAGACGGAGAGGTGCTCGAAGAATTTTTCGGGGACAAAAAAATTATACAAAACACCGCGCTGTACCGCTTTACCTCGGACAGCGTTCTTCTGTCGCGCTTTGCCCGCGCAAAATGCGGCGACAGCGTTGCCGACTTCTGTTCGGGCAGCGGGGTGGTGGGCTTCCATTTTATGTGTCTTAACCCCGTAATAAAAAGCCTTACGCTGTTCGAAATGCAGCCGCCGCTTGCCGATATGTCCCGCCGCACGGCGGAGCTGAACGGCTTTGACTGCAATGTGGCGTGCTGTAAAATTCAGGACATAGGTCGGGAATTTGACGACAAATTTTCGCTTATACTCTGCAATCCGCCCTACGAGCGCGGCGGGTTCGACAACGAGGTTTACGAAAAGGCCGTCTGCCGTAAGGAAATTACCTTAACGCTTGACGAAATTGTAAGCGTTGCGGCGAAAAAGCTTAAATTCGGCGGCAGGCTTGCCATTATCAACCGCGCCGACCGCACGGCAGAGCTTATATTCAAGCTTAAAAGCCATAAGCTGGAGCCTAAGCGCATTCAATTCGTGAGCGGCACGCCGACCGCAAAGCCCTATCTTGTTATGGTGGAGGCGGTTAAGGGCGGCAAAGAGGGAGTTGAGGTGCTTCCCGCGGCGGTAAACTGAGATAAAAGGAATTAATATACTATGAACGGTTGTAACGTCAGCTTTGTGGCGACGCCCATAGGCAATTTAAAGGATATAACCTTGCGCGCGCTGGAAGCCTTGAAAGAGGCGGACGTGATATTTTGCGAGGATACTCGGCACTCATTAAAGCTGCTTTCGGCATACGATATTAAAAAGCCGCTTTATTCATGTCATAAATTCAACGAACGCGAGGCGGCGGAAAAAATTATTGCCGCGGCAAATGACGGCAAGCGGGTTGCGATAATTTCGGACGCGGGCATGCCCGTAATTTCCGACCCCGGCAACACCGTCTGCCGCGCGCTGAAAGAGGCGGGCGTAGGCTATACCGTTATCCCTGGAGCGAATGCCGCGCTTTCCGCGCTGGTTCTGTCCGCACTGCCCGCCGACAGATTTGCGTTTATCGGCTTTTTGCCCGATAAAGAAGGCGAGCGCAGGGCGGTGCTGGAAAGGTATAAAAATCTGGATATGTCGCTTATATTCCACGTTGCCCCGCAGGACGTAGACCGCCATATATCCTCGATTTACGAATGTTTCGGCGACCGCAACGCATGCGCCGTGCGCGAAATTTCAAAGCTCCACGAGGAGTGCGCGCATTTTAAGTTTTCCGAAGGGTTACAGGGCGAAAAGCGCGGGGAATACGTTCTTATAGTGGAGGGCGCGCGTGAAACGGAAAACCCCTTGAACAATTTAAGCGAGCAGGAGCATATACTCCACTATATTGCGGGGGGAATGGACAAAAAGGAAGCCGTTAAGCAAGCCGCAAGGGACAGAGGAATACCCAAATCGGAAATGTATAAATTTTCCTTGGGACTTTAATTAAATTTGTGCTATAATTAATTCGGCATAAGCTGTAATAGATAAAATGAAAAAGTCAGTTGCATTAAAATCGGTCTTTATTTCAATATTGCTCTGCACGGCTTTGCTTGCTTCGGCGGTTTTGTTTTCAGGCTTAAACGGCGAACGCCGAAAGCAGTATTTCCTACGCGTTCAACGACAGCTCGGTCGAGATAACCGTTGACGAAAACAAAATTCTGCACGTTAAGGAAAGCTTGCAGGTAGGCTTTGTCAAAAGCCTTTCCCAAATATCCCGCAGTATTCCCTCAACGGTTTATTCGTATAAAAACCGCGGGGGCAAGGCGGTAAAGGGCGGTAAATTTCTTGCGGAAGTTAAAAACGTCACGGCGGAAGTGGACGGTGCAACGGCGCAGGTCAATGTCGAAAAAAACAGCGCAAACTATAAGCTTGCCGTAATCAACCCCGATGGCGATTTTGCTGTCTGGGACAGTAACGAAACCTACCGCTTTTACAATGTGGCGTTGGAATACGACTACGATTTATCGGACGACGGTGCGGGCAAAAGCGCGTTTGCGTTTACGGCGATAGATTACGAGCCTTACTGGTTTTATCACAACGGCGACAGAAACGATATAGCAAAGCTTACCGTCACGGTGAATATGCCTAAACCTTTCGACGGTGCGCATGCAAAGGTTTATTCGGAAAACAACGATATATCCGAAAGCGCGGGGCTTGAAGTTAACGGAAATTCGCTTACATATACCGTCACGTTTAAGGATATAGACGAAAAACAGCTGCGCGTTGCGCTTGACGGTGATTACTTTTTAACTCACGTTACATTTTATCCGATGTATTGGCTTTTTGCGGGTCTTGTGCTTATAATAATGCTGATATGCATAACGCTGACGGTAATTTACCGCGGAAGAAAGCCGGTTGCGCCTGTGGAGGTTGAACCGCCCGTAATTAACCCCTTGCACTATTCGGCTTATTGGCACGGCTATCCCCAGCGCAGGGACGTTGCCACGATAATTTTGTATTGGGCGCGGCTGGGGTGCATTAAAATAACCAAGGACGGCAAAAAAGACCTTGTTTTAAGAAAGCTTAAACCCCTGCCCGATAACTGTAATTTTGCCGAAAAGCAATATTTTAACGAACTGTTCCGCTACGGCGCCGTATACCGCTCTAAGGATACGCGCGGCTTTAAAAACCGGATAAGGAAGGACAGACTGCGGTTTGCGGTAAACGCGCTTGTGGAGGAATCGGAAAAGCCCACGCCCTTTGTGCCGCAGGTAGAGCGTACAAAAAAATTTGTAAATATACTTGCCGTTATAGGCATAGCGGCAATGTTCATATACTTTATAATGCTGAACGCGGATATCGGGTCTATGCTTGGCATACCGCTTTTTCTCGGGCTGTCGCTGATATTTATCGTCAAGCTCAGCCCCATATTCAGCGGGCTTGACAATTTAAAACAACGCAATGCGGCGCGGTTTTTAAAGGTGGTTTCAGTTATGCTGTTTGCGCTTGTGCCGGTTGGGCTGTTCATCGGCGCAATGCTGTATATGGTTTATATGCCGCAGTACGACTATTTTCATTTTACGGAAATAAGCGTTGCGTGGCTGGCAATATGCATACTTGTGTTGCCTGCGTTTATAAAACGGCGCACGGATAAGGCGCAAAAGCTTTACGGCAGAATGCTGGGCTTTAAGCGGTTTATTCAGCTTGCCGACCTGCCGAAAATGGAACTGCTTTTAAAAGACAACCCCGATTACTTTTACGATGTTTTGCCGTACTGTATGGTTATGGGGCTTTCTGAAAAGATAGATAACCAAATGCAGTATCTCGGCGTTGCCGTTCCCGACTGGGCGGACGGCTTCAATCCCGCGAATTTTGCGCAGGAGTTGTTTTATTCCGTAACCCATGCTATAATAGTCAGCAGAAAGAAGGGCAACGCCCCGCAGAACATATTATGAATTAAGGATTTTTTTATGAAAAGGAAGAAGGATATTGTAATTCCGCCCGAGGCGGAAAAAATGACCATTTACGAATATGAGCAGAAGTATTCCAAACGCCAGAACGTGCGCGGTGCAAAAATTCTTTTAAGGTTTCTGGCGGCGGCAATAGGCGTTATTATAGCCGCGTGCCTTATACTTATCAGCTTAAAGGCGGTAGAACTTTTCGACGATAAAAACGTGCGGCTGGGCGTGGGAATAGGCGCGGGCGTTGCAAGCGTTATAATTTTTATTTGTTTGTACATAATTCCGCTTGTAAAAATTCTTAAATCGGACTACTTTATAACCAACGTAAACGCAAAAACCGCGCGCGAGGCGCAAAAGCACAACAAAAAGGTGCGCCGCGACATTGCGGCGAAGATTATAGAAATCACCGCCTCGGTCGACGGCGTGGGCTGGTACGATTCCGCCGTGGTCGGGGAAATGGCTATTGCGCTTAACGCGGGCAACGAGGAGGGCATAAAGCTTGCCCTTACCGATTTGTATACCGACAGCGTAAAAAAATCGGCAAAGTCGCTTATCACTAAAAGCGCGCTTAAATCTGCAATGTATTCCGCGCTGTCGCAGACAAGCCGCGTGGACGCGCTGCTGGTTGCATTCCTCAATTTACAGCTGGTAAAGGACATAACCTTTTTATACGGCTTCCGCCCGTCGGACGCAAAGCTTGTCAAAATTTTTGCAAGGGTTTTGCAGAATTCGTTAATCGCCTACGGGCTTGGCAGCGTAAAAATCGGCAACAGCATTGTAAAAACCATGGGCGACGCGGTGAAGGGCATACCTTTCCTCGGCTCGGCAATATCCGCACTGGTCGACTCGTCCGTGCAGGGGCTTACAAACGGCGTTTTAACGGCGGTTATCGGCTATCAGACAATAAGATATCTGACGCAGGAATATAAATTGCAGGACATTTTAGACGGCATAGAGGTTGCGGAAACGGAAGAGGAGCTGCGGGAAACCTGCGCCGAGATAGAGAGCGAGCTTAGAAAAACGGGCGGTAAACCTAGCCCGAGCGTGGCGTAATGCGCGATTAATAATTTATAAAAAGGAAGAATAACATGAACGACATTCAGCTTATCGAAAAGCTTACGCAGGCGCGCGGGGCTTCCGGCTTCGAGGACGAGGTGCTTGCAATAGCAAGGGAATACTGCGGCGACTTCTGCGATTTCGAAGAGGACAGCATGCGCAATCTGTACATCCGTCCGCACTATAACAAGGGCAACCGCCCCTATATTTTGCTTGACGCGCATTCGGACGAGGTCGGCTTTATGGTGCAGGCAATCAAGCCGGACGGCACTCTGCGGTTTGTGCCCATAGGCGGCTGGAACGAGAAGGCTTTGCCCTCCTCAAAGGTGCAGATTTACACAAAAACGGGCTATATATCGGGGGTAATTGCCGCCGCGCCGCCCCATTTGATGAGCGCGGAGCAGAAAAACGCGCCCGTTTCCTACGATAATTTAACGATAGACGTAGGCGCGTGCAGCGCAAATGAGGCAGAGGAGCTGGGCATTAAGGTCGGCGCGCCCGCCGTCCCGCTTTCCTTGTTCGAATATAACGAAAAGCACGGCATATTGCAGGGTAAAGCGTTTGACGACAGACTCGGCGTTGCGGCTATGCTTAAATGCTTAAAGCTTCTGCAAAAGGAAAAGCTGCCGTTGGACGTGGTTGCGGTTGTGTCCTCTCAGGAGGAGGTGGGCGAGCGCGGAATTACCGCGGCTATGCACCGCTTGAAGCCGCTTGCGGCAATCTGCTTCGAGGGCTGTCCCGCGGACGATACCATTGCGCCGCCGTATATGGTGCAGGACGCGCTTCACGGCGGGGTTATGCTTCGGCATATGGACAGAACGGTTATCTGCACGCCGCGTTTTACCGCATTTGCGCAAAAGACGGCGGAGGAGAACGGCATTAAGGTGCAGATGGCGGTGCGCTCCGGCGGGGGCAATAACGGCGCGTATATCGTTTCCGCAAACGGCGGAACGCCCGTAATAGTTGCGGGTATACCCGTAAGGTATATCCATACCTTTAACTGCATTGCGGCAGTTGAGGATTTCAACAGCAACGTCGGTTTTGGCGTTGCGCTGTGCAAATCGCTTACAGAGGATATTATAAAAGGTTTTTAAAAGTTGCCCAAGGAAACTATAATTGCGCTTTTGGTTATTGCGGTGACGGTGGTGGCGGCGTATGGCTTTTACCGTCTGCGCACCCGCAAACGGCGGAAAGAGCGCGAAAAACAACAAAAGATTAAGCAGAAGGTAAAAAAGCTTTCAAAAACAAAAGCGGAGCTTACCCCGCAGGAGTTTATCAAACTGCGCGCGCAGACCTTCGGCGGAGACCGCCGCCGACACAACAGACTGAATTTCGAGGGCGTTTATGTGCTTTTTAACGTAACAAAAAGCATGTATTACGTCGGGCAGGGCAAAAAGGTGCTGGACAGAGTGAATATGCACTTTACGGGCAAGGGCAACGGCGACGTCTACGCCGATTATAAGTACGGCGACGAGTTTACAATTAAAATTATCGGGCTTAAGCACAGCGGATACCGCTCGCTTAACGCGTTGGAGCGCGACACAATCGCAACCTTCGAGGCATACGCAAAAGGCTACAACAAAACCAAAGGCAATAAAGATTGAAATACATAATAAGAAGCGGCGCGGGGCATTTAGCCCCGCGCCGCCGTTTAATTTTCCGTTAAAGTAAAAATGGCTTTCTTTTTTTCTTCGGGAAGCCTTCGGTACCGCCTTAACAGCTCGCGTTCGTGTTCGCTTACTATTTCCGCATCGTCGTTGCTTGCAAAAAACTGCGCCAGCGTTATTCCGAACGCATTGCAAATCATTTCCAGAATTTCAATTTTCGGCGGGGTTTGCCTCACGTATATCGCGGCAAGGGTAGAGTGCGTAAGCATAGCCTCCTCTGCAAGGCGGTATTTTGTCCACCCGCGTTCTTTTCTCAGTTCCTCTATTCTTTCTATAATATTCATATGTATAGTTTATTACACATTTACGTTATAATTATTACGCAAAAACCTTGACAAACATTACGTAAATACGTTATAATCTGTTACACAAAAACATATTATAAGGAGAATACTTATGAAAAAACTTTTATCAACACTTATTGCGGCGGTTGCCGCGTTAACAGTTTGTATTGCTTTATCGGCATGCAATAAAACGGTGGACTATTCGGTCGCGGGCAAAACCTACGGGTGCGTGGATTGCGAGTACACTCTTTCGGACGACGCTCCCGAAGCCTTGAAAAACGCGTTGGACAGCGTTACGTCCTCGCTGAACGCTATAATTAAAAACAATACTTATTCGTTTGATAACCGCGGAAAGTGTAAAATGGTTGCTATGGGGCAAAGCGCGGAAATGAATTACACTCAGGAGGGCAAAAAGATTACGATAGTGGGCGGCAACGGCACAGACGGAATAGTTTGTATTCTTTCCGAAGACGAAAGCGAGTTTACGTATTCGGCGGAGTTAACCGAACAAATGAAGCAAATGATGTCCGCCATGGCAGATTACATAACAGGCGTAACGTACACTTTTAAATTAAAAGTTTAAACGTTTAAACTAAAAAGTTAAGCGGCGCGGGGCATTTAGCCCCGCGCCGCGCATTTTTTAATTGAAAAACTAATTAAAATATAACTTCCTCGATAACTCCTCCGCCGAGGCAACGGGTTTCATCGTAAAGCACCGCATACTGCCCCTCGGTTACGGCGCGCTGCGGCTCGGCAAATTCGATTAAAGCCGTTTCGCCGTTCAGCGTCACTTTAACCTTTTGTTCGGGCTGGCGGTAGCGGAATTTCGCCGTGCAAAATATCGTTTGTTGGGGCATATATCCTATCCAATTCAGCCCCGAAGCCTTACACGCGCGCGAATACAGCGGGCCCTCGTCCCCGTGGGAAACGTATAAAATATTGTTTTTCAAGTCCTTTTTAACTACGAACCAACGCCCTTCCTCGCCATGCTTTCCGCCGAGGTCAAGGCCCTTGCGCTGGCCTAACGTGTAATACATAAGTCCGATATGCTCGCCGACCGTTTCGCCGTTCAAGGTAACGATTTTTCCGCTTTGCGCGGGCAGATATTCCTGCAAAAATTTGCGGAAATTCCGCTCCCCGATAAAGCATATTCCTGTGGAATCCTTCTTTTTCGCCGTGGCAAGACCGTTGTCCCCGGCAATTTTTCTGACCTCGCTTTTGTCAAGGTCTGCAAGGGGGAAAATAACGTTATTCAGCTGATATTCCCGCACCTGATTCAAAAAATAGGTCTGGTCTTTGCCCGCGTCCTTAACCTTTAAAAGGCAGTTTCTGCCGTTCTCGTGCGCAACTCCGCAGTAGTGCCCCGTCGCAATATAGTCCGCGCCCATGGACAGCGCGTACTCGCGGAACGGCCCGAACTTAATCTCGCGGTTGCACAAAACGTCGGGGTTGGGGGTTCTGCCCGCCTTATATTCGGCAAGGAAATGCGCAAAAACCCTTTCGCGGTATTGCGCGGCAAAATTTACCGAATAGTAGGGTATGGACAGCGCGGCGCAAACCCGTTGCACGTCCGCATAATCGCCCTCCGCCGTGCACGCGCCGTCGGGGTCGGATTCCTCCCAGTTCATCATAAAAAGCCCTATTACGTTGTAGCCTTGTTCTTTTAAAAGGTATGCCGCCACAGACGAATCCACGCCGCCGCTCATTCCCACAACAACCGTCTTGCCGTTCATAAAATTATTATAGCACAGCCCTTTAATATTTGCAATTATTTTAAAATGTGCTATAATAGCGTTATGAGCTTGCCGCAAGACGATTTTATTTTGCTTTCCGTTGTGAATACAAGGCTGAGGGACGAGTATTCTTCTCTTGAAGAGCTGTGCAGCAGCGAGGGCGCGTCTTTGAGCGAAATCTGCGCAAGGCTCGGCGCGCTTGAGTACTGCTACGACGCCAAAGCGAATGCGTTTGTGCGCAAATAGCGCCGATAATAAAATTAATATTGCGCCCGTAGTCTAATTGGATAAAATCTCGGCCTCCGACGCCGATGTTCCGAGTTCGAGCCTCGGCGGACGCACCAAATACTCGGCGGTTTATCACTAAACCGCCGAGTAAATTATAAATAAAAATAAGGGGGATTTATGGGGCAGTATTTTAAGACGGTTGTCAAAAGTCAGGACGGAGAATTCAAGGTCTATAGCGGTAAGGTTATTGTCAACGGCAAAACCGAGACCGAGGGCGCAAAGCTTATGGAGCACAGCTGGTGGTATAATTACTTTGTAAACGGAATATGTGCCGAAATATACGCCCGCAAGGATAAAAGCCGCGCGGTATGGCTGGGCGACTATGTAAGCGGTGAGGACGAAGAGAACGAGGGCTTTTATAACGGGCTCAGTTGCGACCAAATAGGAGAGCTGTGCGTTAAATGCAGAAAGAAGGGCTGTGCCGTGACCGCCTCCGACTTCAATCTTGCAGGCTTGTACCTTATAAATTATACCAAAAAGCAATATGTGGATTGTTCATTATACTATCAAAACAGCTTGATGGATGCTGACTGGTGCATACACCCGCTGCCCATTTTAACTTGCATTGGCAACGATTACGGCGGCGGAACCCTTGACGAGGTTTCAGACGACACTACCATTGAATTTATCGGCAGCTGGGCTTGGGACGAGATAAGCATTGCGGACGCCCCGCCCGCAGATTTTACCGAAATAAAACCGATATTTAAGCAAGAAGGTTTTTATATTATACAATAAGCAAAAAGACCCGTTACAACCTGCGCGGGTTGCGATTTTTGTACACATTTATATAAAAGCGCTCATATAATAAAGTAAGCTATAACTGAATAGTTTTTTTGCATATTTTATTTTTATTACTACATATTCGGCTCCCGTAAAGGGGGTTGGTATGTAGTTTTTATTTTTTTGGAGCGTAAAAATTTATGAAAATACAAAATCAATCGAACATAACCTACAACGCGGTAGAGCCCAACAAGCCGGGGGTGCCGGGAAGTCTTACAAGCAACATTGTCGAAACGGAGGTATTGTCCGACGAAATAACTACTGTAATGCAGACCGATAAGGCCTATGCAAAAGAAGGCGAAACCGTTCACCACACAATCACGGTTACCAACAATTCGTCAACGGTGTTAACTCCGGCTTATATCATAAACCAAGCTCCCGAGGGAGCAAGCTTTGTTGAAGGGAGCACCAAAATAAACGGAGTGGCAGTGCCGGCGGACCCTGTATCGGGAGTCACTCTTCCCGTAATAAATGCGGGCGAAACAATCACGGTAGAGTATGACATGAAAATAAACAGCCCTGCGACGGTAACCGCCGTAACCAACTCTGCCGTATTCCGATACGATGTAGGCGACCCCGTAAGCGGCGTCATCGCAACCTATACCGACCCCATCAACGCCGTTACGGTAAACGTTGTCAACGCAAAACTCGAGGTTGTGAAAAGCGTAGACAAGGCGATTGCGGTCAAGGGCGAAACGCTGACTTACACCGTAACGTTTACGAACAAGGGCAATATCGATATGAACGATATTTATTTCACGGATAATATTCCTCAGGGCACTACCTTTGTTGATAAATCCGTTTATATCAACGGTCAGAACGTTCCCGCATACCGTCCCGACGTAGGCTACAGCGTGGCAAACCTGCCGCCCGCCGCCAGCGCAACGACAAGCTTTCGGGTAACAATCGATTAATTGCGGGGGCGGCTTATGATTATCCCGAACAAGGTGAATGTAGTCTGTAACGCCGTAATGCCGGACGGCAGAAGGCTTGCGGATGGTGCTGAGAGCAACGCCGTCGGCACAGAAATTTTAACCTATTCCTTGCAAAAATTGTTGAAAAGCGATAAAGCCTCCGTTGCGAAAGGGGAAACCGTGCGCAATACCGCAATTTTTACAAACAATTCCGCGGCGGCGCTGCGCGATTGCTTTTTTAAGGCGCCGTTGCCCGAGGGGGCGGTATTTATTGACGGCAGTGTTAAAATAAACGGGGCGGCTCAGCCCTCCCCTAACCCTGCAAAGGGCTTTTATCTGCCCGACTTGCCAAGCGGCGGGGAGGTTGTAATCGAATACGATATAAAGGCGGAAAAATTCGCGAAGGTTGCGGAAATTGCGCAGACGGCGACGCTTGATTACCGCGTGAACGACCCCGCAAGAGGGGACGTAAGCTATTCCGAGGGCACAAATACCGTTTTTGTGACGGTCACCGCCGACGGGGACGCGGCGAAAGCGCCCCTACAGCCCGAAGGCTATACCGTAAGACGCGTATTTTATAAGCTTGATTATTTCTACGACTGCTGCGGCTGTTGCTGTTGCGATTGCTGCGATTGCTGCGACGACGTCTGTTGCTGAACCGTAAAAAATATAAACGGCCCGTATTTTGCGGGCTGTTTTTTTGCGTTTTATAATCCGCAAAACTCTCCGCGCGGACCGCGGTTTTGTGAATTTATAAGCTTATTCATTTTTATATGCATAAATTTATGGAGGCGTTGCAGGGCCGGAAATTTACAGATTTATGTAAGCAGATAACTTTTATTGTAATAAAGTAAAAAATATCGCCGTCAAAAGCGGATAAAGCATAGGTTTCGGGCGATTTAAGGCTGAAAACGTTAAAAATTTTCGTTTTTTGCGGTATAAAAATTCACAAAAATTATATAAATTTGCCATTAAATTTATAAATAAATCAGTTGAATTTTTATTTGACATATTGTATAATGATTTAGACTGTATAATGATACATTTGCGCCAAAAGTCAAAAATTCCCCAAAATGCGGGATAAAGCTATTATACTTTTATGCGGCGTATGCGATATTATCAACACCCGTCAACAGGAGCAAAAAATGAGGAAAATTTTAACAGCGATACTTTCGGTTTTATGTCTTGCGTGTCTGTGTCTGGCAGCCGCGGCATGCACCGGCCCCAAATATTATAAGCTTACCTACGACGCAATTGCGGGCGTAAAGCTCGACTTCGGCGAAATTAAAAGCGGCGCCAAGGTAAGGGACGGCTATACCGTAAAATTTACCTGCACCGTGGACGAAAGCCGCGTAACGGGCGACCCCACCGTGCTTATTAACGGAGAGGACGAGTATCCCGACCTCGAAGGCGTATATTCCTTTGAAATGTCGCGCGATACCGAGGTTACCGTTTCGGGCGTGTATGCGATAAATACCTTTGACATAACCTTCGACAAGGAGGACGCGCGCATTAAATACCTCGACGCATCCACGGGCGAGGAGCTTTCCACGCTCGAAGGGCTTGCGGTCGGCACGGCGGTGCGCTTTAAGCTGGACATCAGCGTTTATTACGACCGCGCTTCCAAATACAGCGTGCTTGCAAATACAACGGTAATCAAGCCCGACGCCGGCGGGGTATATTCCTTTAACGTTGCGAGAAAAACCACCGTCAAGGTCAGCGGATTAGAGCTGGAGAAATCCTTTATCGAAAGAAAAGATTCGGGTAACGGTACGCAGTCCTCGCCCTATCTGCTTAAAAGGCCGATTGATTTGTACGTTATGGCGGATTTGGTCAATAACCCCTTCTATCTGGGCCGCTACGGCATGGCTTATTACAAGCTTACCGCCGACATAGATATGGAAGGCGAGCAGCTGTTTATTATCGGCGACAGCACTTCCTCTTCCGCGGTGTTCTGCGGCGACTTTGACGGCAACGGACATAAAATTCACAATTATTATATTAAGGATACGATAATAGAACAGTCTGAATTCACCACGGTATTTTTACCGTATATCGGTCTGTTCGGCACGGCGGCGGCAACAACCGCAGGCCCCGCGAGAATTTACGACCTTACCGTCGAGGACTTCGATATAAGCGTAAACGCCAGCAAATTCAACAAAACGTTTGCGGCGGGCGGAATCGTCGGCGCGGGTCTGGGCGTAAGTATAACCAACTGTAAGGTAAACGAGGGAGCGATAATCGCGGACGCGGACGATGTTTATTACGGCTATATCGGCGGCGTTGTCGGCTTTTTGCAGTCGGTTTACAATTCCGAAGCCCAGCGCGCATATTCTGCCGTAAACGGTTGCTCGGCAAACGTTGATATTCAGGGACAGTCCGGCTATCTGTATGCGGCGGGCGGCATAGCGGGCTATGTAATGTCTATGCAGAAGGATACCGTCGCGTATATAATCAACAGCTATTCCGACGGCTCTGTTTACGGAGCAATGAACGCGGGCGGCATAGCGGGCTATATGAGCCCCTACAGCTCGGTAAAAAACAGCTATGCGCTGGGAATAGTTGACGCTTATAACGCGGTAACGCCCTCTCAGGGCTTCGAGGAGCACGCGTACGCCTATGCCGGCGGTATTGCGGGCTATGTTGAGCGCGACAGCGTGGTAAGCGGCTGCTTCTCGCTTGCGGATGTACACGCTGCGGCTGACGGCGGCTCCAAATACGAAAAAGCAGGTAAAATCTGCGGCGGCTTAAGCAACGGCGGCGGCGAAAATATAGAATGCGGGCCCGCTATGGTTGTAAGCTGCTCCGACGACCCTCACGCAATAGGCAAGGACTTTGTGGAAACGCTTGGCTGGAATGTTGCGGAATGGACCTTCGATAACGGCTATCCCGAATACAATAAGCCCTCCGGCAATATGACCGCGCAGGTTACTATTAAATATATGGCGAACGGCGCCTTTACCGAAGGCAAGATTGTCAACCTTGAAGCAAAGGATTACCGGCCCGTTGCCGAATGGTACAGAAATCAGTTACCCGAATATATTTCGAAAACAGACGGAAATCGCTCCTACGGATATTATTTCAATGAAGAACTTACGCAAAAGGTGCCTAACGGATATGTTCTTACGGGTGAGGAAACGCTGTACTGCGGCTTTGCGGACTATGCTTCGGTAGCGGGTACATATTATTTGCAGACTGCGGAAAGCGGCAGCGGCGCGAATATCGAGCTTAAAGCAGACGGCTCGCTGATTTACAGAAAGGGCGCGCTTAATCTTACCAGCTATTATATATTCGACGGCGAAACGATAACCTTGTTCGACTGCCCCGCCTTCACGGAATCCAAGACGGAAAACAACACGACGACCACCTATTATTCGTGCGGAAAGGGTACGCTTGCGGACGGTAAGCTTACGCTTTTGAATAATATTTCCTATACGGAAAAGGCTCCGCTTTATGCTGTTAAAAAGCTTGACGGCTTCATTTACGGCGGCTATTACAGCGATAACGGTAAGGAATGCGTCTTTAACGAGGACGGCACGGGTATGCTTGCGGGCAGTCCCATAACCTATACCGTTAGCGGTAATTCGGTTAATATAGCAGGCGTGGGCACGGGCACGTTTAACGCGGCTAACAGAACGGTTGTTATCGGCAGTACCGTATACAAGGCCTACGACCCGTTCAAGGGCACATGGGAAAAATCTGCCACTACGCACGTTGAATTTACTTTCGACGGCAAGGGCGCGTGGTCATACGAGTATTACGGCTATATTGACGGCGTAAAGAGCGTGCTTACAAGCGACAAGGGCACCTATGTGTTTGACGGCACGGATACGCTTACCCTTAACGGCGGCAGTGTAATTGCGGGCGGAACGCAGGTAAGCATGGACGAAAACGGCTTTATAAAGCTGACTAATACAGACCTTACCTATTACAAGGATATGTCCTTGGTGGGCATGTGGCGTTTCTTCTATAATGAAGAGGCTGTCGAAATCACCTTTAACGGCATAGGCAAGGACGGCTACGGCATCGCGCTTGTTTCCTACGAAACGGTTGCAAGCGATTTGGAGGTAACCTACCATATGCAGCGCGTCAACGGCGTTGACTATGTGTATCTGTTCCTCGAGGACAGCGTGCTCGGCGTATTGCATTACGACGTTAACGATTTCACCCTTAAGGGTATGATATATTCCTATAAGGATAACGAAATGCTGGATAACTACGTAGTGTACGGCGACGAGGTCGATGCCGACGGCAACCTAAAGGTTATAGCTACCTACGAGGATATAGTTTCCTTCTGTCTGTACGACGATTTCGGCGGGCAGTGGATAGGCGAGGACTGGGGCCTTGTGGAATTCAACGGCTACGGTCTGTATAAGCTTAACAGCATTTTAATCAGGGAAGAAAGGAACAAGGTTCTTACCTCTGCTGTTTCCGGTTCGGTTAAAATAGGACAGAAAAACGGTAGCTACAAGCTTGAAAACGCCACAATGAAGGGTACGCTTGTCTATGACGGCGCTACTTACACGATAGAGTACAATCAGTCTACTGACACAATTACCGTTACGGGCGGAGCAAGCTTTACGCTTTGCCGTCCCGACAGACTGTACGGACTTAAGCTTAAAGAAGAGGACGGTACCGTTTACGCCTTTGACGGCGGCAGCGGTTTGACGGGCGGCGGCAATGTAACCGTGGGCAGCGCGTCCTACAAGTATACAATCAACGGCACGACTATTTCTATTACTGGTCTTGGCAATATTACGGTATCGGGCGATAAATTCCTGCTTGGCGGCAAAACGCTTAACGTTGTAAACAATTTCACCGGCGAGTGGCACGTAGGCGGAACGCTTGAAACGCTTGTAATAGGAGAAATAGGCGCGTCCTTCACGGCGCAGGGCAGCTATCGCGGTCAAAGCACGGTATTTACCTACAACGTAAAGGAAAATCACCTTTCCTTCAATTATAACGGCCGCACATATTATGCGTTTGCAATGCTTGCGCAGAGCGGATACGAGCTTATCGTATCCAACGCGGACAATGTGTCCGAAGGCAATAATATTATATGCGTCGGCACGGGCAAACAGCTTGACAAATACCGCGGAACCTTTACCGCGGCAGACGGAAAGTATATAGTATTCGATGGCTTGGGATTAAGCAATTACGGCTCCGGTACGGCGTTGCAGTACAGCAAGGACAACACGGTCGAGGCGGCGTATTCCTACAAAATAAACAGCTTCGGAATGGCGCTTTTGACGGGTGCGGAGGACGCGCGCTTTGTTGTTGTGGACGCGGACGCGTCGGAAGCGGGCGCGTACATCGGCAGCAACGGAAAGGCGTATAAGCTTGTTGAGCCCGATAAGCTTTATCTGCGCTCGGCAGACGGCGCCGACGATTTAGAGGGCAAGACGTTCGTCTTTGACGGAATCGACACGGTGGTATGCGGAGAAGAGCAGTATAAATACGTCATTAACGGCCGCGACGAGCTGAGGCTTGTGTATAAGCTTACCTTAACGGATAAAAACGGTAAGGAGATTATGGCAGAAGTAAGCTACGGCTCTAACCTTACGATTAGATTTGTAGACGAGCTTACGGGCATAATCATTAAGGACGGCAAGCTTACCTACACGTTTGTAAGCATTGGAACTATGAAGCTTTTGGACGGCATAGGCGATGATATGGTAGAAAAGGTATATAAATATACCATCACCGCCCATGACAAGGACGCTAAAAAATACACGCTTACCATGAGCTGCGATTTTGAAACTTACATCGCCGAGGTTGATTACAGCAACGAGGACGAGTATAAAATCAGCATGCGTATAGTTTAAGCAATAAAAAACCGAAAGGGCACGCCGTGCCCTTTCAGCCGTGTTTACAGCTTTGAAAATTTATGCGGAAAAGCCCCTTCGGGGCGGACGGAAATACAGGAGTTATAAATGAGAACCAAAATAAGACAACTTGCATGCGTGGGGCTTACGGGCGTAATGTGCGCCACGTTTATCGCGGGCAATGCGCTTGCCTTTGCAAAAAACGGCAATAACAATGCGTCTACGGACGGCAGATACGATACGGTTAATTACGAAAACCTTACGGGCAAGCTCGATTTGACGGATATAGCCGTCGAAAATCTTAACAGCAGCGTTATAAACGGCGAGGCTTCGGGCGTTTCGGTGGATAACAACAAGTCCTATAACGTTATCGTAACGCTTGACGAGGCGCCGCTGATTGACAGAGTACGCGACAACAGCACGGTTAAGGAATATATTTCCTCCGCGGCGGGCGCAAGCACGCAAAACGCCATAAAAGCCTCGCAAAAGCGGTTCTTGTCCGACCTTTCCAAAACGGGCGTAAAGCACAAGCTTATCAACAGCTATAACACCGTAACCAACTCGGTTGTTTTAAGCGTTAAGGGCGCGGATATCACCAAAATAACGGGCGTTCCGTCCGTTAAAAGCGTTGTAATGTCCTCGTATTACGCATTCCCGCAGGCGGCGGACACCTCTTCGGAAAAATCCTCTGCAACCTCTAACCCCAACGACGTATATAAAACGGGTATTTACGATTCCTCTCAGTACGTTGAAGCGGGCAAGGACGGCGGCGGCGTTACCATTGCCGTTCTGGATACGGGCCTCGACTACACGCACGACGCGTTTAACGTTATGCCCACGGAGGAGGCGATGACCAAGGCGGACGTAGCGGGCAAGCTTACGCAGACAAAGGCGTATAAGCTTTCCGCAGACCGCGGCGAAACGGTTACCGAAAACGATTTATACATAAACAAAAAGGTTCCCTTTGCATACGACTATGCCGACAAGGACGCAAACGTATATCCCTCCTATTCCCAGCACGGCACGCACGTTGCGGGTATTGCGGCGGGCAATTCGCTCTACGGCTATACCGATAAGGACGGCAACCCCGTAGACGAGCTGTTTAAGGGCGTTGCGCCCAACGCGCAGCTTGTAATCTGCAAGGTGTTCACGGACGATTTCGACAGCTCCGACCTCGGCGGCGCGGTTACGGAGGATATTCTGGCGGCGCTCGAGGACTGCGTAACCCTCGGAGTTGACGTAATCAATATGAGCTTGGGCACCTCTGCGGGCTTCTCCTCGGTGGAAATCGACGGCGATACCGAGGGTCAGCTTATGAACGAGGTTTACGGCAAAATACGCGATAACGGCATAAGCCTTGTCTGCGCGGCCAGCAACGACTTCAGCTCCGGCTACGGCAGTGCGTTCGGTACCAACCTTGCAACCAACCCCGACTCCGGCACGGTCGGCTCGCCCTCAACCTTCAAGGGCGCAATGTCCACGGCGAGCATTAACGGACAGCAGTCCTATTATATGAACGTCAATATGAACGACGGACAGAAGGAGTATGCCGAGCCGATTTTCTTCACATCGGCAAGCAATGCAAACTACGTCAAGCAGGACTTCCTTAAAATGTTAGGCGTGGGAGAGGAGCCGAAGACCTTTAAATATGTGCTTATATCGGGCGTGGGACTTGGTTCCAGCTATTCCACGGAGGTAAGAAAGCAGTTTACTTCCGTTGCAAAGGGCGGCTATAAGCAGCCCGGCGAAAAGGTTATCGCCGTTGTCAAGCGCGGCAACAACAGCTTTCAGGAGAAGGTTGAAATTGCAATGCGCGGCGGGCTCGAAGGCTCGGGCGAGGGCGCGGACGCGGTTATAATTTACAACAACGTTGCGGGTTCCGTAGGTATTTCGGTGGGCGATATAGACAATCCCGTCCCCGTTGCCGCCGTAACTATGGACGCGGGCGAAATACTGACAAGCAGAAACAGAACGGGCACAATAACCTTAAGCACCTCATATCAGGCAGGCCCTTTTATGAACGATTACTCGTCCTGGGGCGTTACCGCAGACCTTAAGCTTAAGCCCGACATTACTGCGTACGGCGGTGAAATCACCTCTACCGTAGCGGGCGGCTATGACGAGATGAGCGGTACCTCTATGGCGGCGCCCAACCTTGCGGGCTTTACGGCGCTTGTAAGAAGTCACTTTAAAAGCCTCGGCTATACAGGCACCGACCTTACTACAATTATCAACCAGATTATAATGAGTACCGCCACAATCGTCTATAACGAGGACGGAAAGGTATACTCTCCCCGTAAGCAGGGCGCGGGTCTTGCTTCGCTGGGCAATATTTTCGGCGCGGAGGCAAAGGACGGCAAGGCGGCAATAAATCCCACGGGCGCGTATCTGTATACGGTTGAAAGCGAAACGGGCACCGAGGACGGCCGCCCCAAAATCGAGCTTGGCGAGGACGAGAAGCAAAAGGGCGTTTATACGCTTAAATTCCACGTTAAAAACTTCGGACAGACAGATTTGAAATTTGCCGCAAAAAGCGTTTTCATGACCGAAACGCTTTCCTCCGACAAGCTGTCGGTTGCGGAAAAGCCCGACTATTTTGACGATATTCCCGCAAAATGGAAGGTTGGCGGCGTTGACAAGACCGAGGGCGAGGAGTTCACCGTTGCGGCGGGCGCAAGCGTTGCCGTAGAGGTTACGCTTACCCTTTCGGACGCGGAAAAGGCTCACCTTAAAAACACCTTTAAAAACGGTATGTTTATAGAAGGCTTTTTGTCGCTTGTTTCCGCAACGGGCGGGCAGTGCGACTTAAATCTTCCGTTTATGGGCTTCTTCGGCGACTGGGACGCGGCGCCTATGCTCGATTACGACTGCTACGAAATTGCAGACTTCCTTAAGGACGCCTCCTATAACGACGAAACCCGCCCCAAGGAGCAGGTATGGGCTACGCAGGCGTATGCAAGCTATTATAACGAGCGTTTTGTTATCCCTATGGGCAGCTACGTTTACGTTCAGGACGAAAACGCAGAGCAGATTTATACCGAGAAGGAGCACGCGGCGCTTTCCTGCTTCAATAAATTTTTAGGCGAGGAGGAGCGCGGCAATTATCTGACCACATGGCGGCTTAAAGCGCTGTATGCGGGGCTTTTGAGGAATGCCGAGCTTGTAACCTACGATATTTACAATACCGACACGGGCGAGGTAATAAAAACCGACAACGTTTACCGCGTAAACAAGGCGTATGCGGGCGGCGGCGGAGCAATCCCCGGACAGGTTATTTTAGAGCTTACCCCCGAGGAGCTGGGACTTACCGCCAACGGCAGATATGCCATGGACTT
This sequence comes from uncultured Christensenella sp., assembly GCA_910587015.1. GTDB lineage: Bacteria > Bacillota > Clostridia > Christensenellales > Borkfalkiaceae > Coproplasma. Next base: position 143,063 of record CAJUME010000010.1, on the reverse strand, counting down.
CAAGTTCTATTTCAAGGCGGAGGATAAGGATAACCCCGATTACAACGTTGAGGATAATTCGTTCTCCATGGTCTTTTATGTCGACTACGAGGCTCCCGTTCTCGAGGACGCGGCTATAAGATATTACGACTATAAGGAAAACAATCAGAACAAGCAGCGCGTATATCTTGACCTTGATATATTCGACAACCATTACGCGCAGGCGGTTATGCTTTGCCGTCCCGACAAATCGGGAGAGAGCATTGTGCTTGCAACCGAGTATATTACACCCGTTTACAACGCCGTCAAGAACGGCACCACCACCGTAACCATAGAAATAACCGATTTGGTGGACGAATATAAGGATTCGCTTTACATACAGGTTATGGACTATGCGCTCAATTACGGCGTATATCAGATAAGCTTTTCCAATTCCAAGGCAAAACCGTTGCCCGACACCTTCTCGCTTGCGGCGGACGATAAAATCACGCTGGAAAACGGCGAGTACGTGCTTACCCTCGGGCTGAACGAAACGCATACGGTTAAGCTTGACTACGAAGGCAGCGCAAACCTTTCCAACTTCGAATGGCGTTCCGTTCCCGACCGCTATGCAAAGGTTAAAAACGGCGAAATTTTCGGCGCGGCGGTGGGCACCTCGACGGTTACCGTTACGGGTATCAACGGCTTTAACCAGAAGCTGAAGGTTAAGGTTGTTAACAGCAGTACAAAGCTGCCAAGCCCCACAATCGAGTTCGGTTCTATGGTCGACTATAACGACGCGGTTGTAAAGGCCGCGGGCACGGTAAAGGTAAATTCGGGACAGGATTTCACACTGTCTGTCAATTACACCCCTTGGTATTACCCGACTACGGGCAGAATAGAGTGGTCAAGCGATAACGAGGAGCTTGCAACCGTAGACGAACACGGCAACGTCAAAACCTTTGACATATACGGCATAGTAGACGAGAACGGCAACGTTAAAAAGAGAACGGCGATTATAAGCGCCGAGCTGTACGAGGGCAACAGAATGGTTGCCAGAACGTCCGTCACGCTAAGCGTGCAGGACGCGTGCAGAATGAACGGCACAACGCTTAGCAAGTACTATGGCAGAGGCGGCGACATTGTTCTGCCCGACGATAAAAACATAATGGTAATAGACGAAGAGGCGTTTAAGGATAACGACAACATCACCTCGATAGTCATACCCTCCACGGTAACAAAAATAAGCGCGCGCGCTTTCAAAAACTGTTCGGAGCTGAAGGCGGTTTACTTTGTTTCCAAGGACGCAATGCCTATTGCGGACGCAGACCTTTCGCTGATAATGAAAAACGCGTTTGAAAACTGCCCCAAGCTTGAGCTTGTCGACTTTACAAACGTAAAGACCATTACGGTTGACAGAGCGGCGTTCAAGGGTTGTACCTCGCTTAAAGAGGTGCGCCGTATGGACAAAATCGGCACCATGAACACGAGTGCGTTCGAGGGCTGTACCTCGCTTAAGGAAGCGGATATAACCGGACTGCATTATGTGGGCGACAGCGTATTCAAGGGTTGTACCTCGCTTAACTCAATTAAAACAAAGTACTATTCCGCAATCGGCGACAGTATGTTTGCCGGCTGTACCGCGCTTGTAAACGTTACCATAAACGCTCCCGTTGTCGGCGCGCATGCATTTGAGGGCTGTACCGCCCTTCAAACGGTCAGCTTCGGCGCGGCGGGCGCGGGTCTCAGCTTTACGGTAGGCGCATATGCGTTCAATTCGTGCGGACAGCTTGAATCGGTAGACTTCTTCGATAACAGCGCCCTGCAGCTTGGCGATATGGCGTTTGCAAACTGCGGCAAGCTTACAAGGGATAATTTCAAGCTTGATATTTCTAAGGCTTCGCTCGGCGACAAGGTGTTCGACGGGTCGGGCATAGTCGTTAACGACGCTATATACGACGGCACAACGCTTGTGCTTGCGCCCAACGTAATAGGCGCGGGCTTTACAATTAAGGCGGGCACTACGGAAATTGCGCCTTTTGCGTTCTCGTCCAGCAGACTTGACGGTGTAACCACAATAGCTATACCCTCAACGGTAACAAAAATAGGCGAAGGCGCGTTTGCGTACCTTGGATTAAGGACGATTGTACTGCCCTCCTCGCTTACGGAAATAGCTGATAATCTTTTCTATGCGGCAACCTCGCTTACCTCGGTTACAATACCCGCAAGCGTTGAAAAAATAGGCTTGGGCGCGTTCTTCGGCTGTGACAAGCTTACTACGATAACCTTCGAGGGCGGTTCCTCGCTTAAAGCTATCGGCAGCGAGGCGTTCAGACACTGCGAAAGTCTTTTGACGGTTGTACTGCCCAACGGTTGCACGCAAATGGGCGACCGCGTATTCTACGGCTGTGTCGCGCTTAAAAACGTAACGCTTCCCTCCGTAACCTCGCTTGGCGAGCGCACCTTCTGGATGTGCTACGCTCTCGAAGAGGTTACGTTCGGCGCAAATGCTACCACTACGGGCGCATATACCTTCTGCCCCGGTACTACCGTTGACGCGCAGGGCAATACCGTTGCATACAAAAGCTCGCTTACAAAAGTAACCTTAAGCGATAAAATAACCTTTATCGGCACGGGCGCGTTCAGCTACTGCTCTGTGTTAGAGGAAATAAACCTTAAAAACGTTACCGAGGTCGGCGCATATGCGTTTGCGCAGTGCTCCGCGCTTGCAACGGTAATCGGGCTTGAAAGGGTTGAAACAATCGGCGCTTACGCGTTCGCGGGGTGCACTGCGTTGGAGACGCTTGACCTTAATAACGCAGTGTTTATCGGACACAGCGCATTCAGCTCGGTCGGATTTACTTCGCTTAAAATACCCAAGGTCGAATTTATCGGCGCAATGGCATTCTACGGCTGTAATCTTATATCGGCAGAGTTGCCTGCAACGCTTAAAACCATAGGAGAGGCGGCATTCGGCAATTCCGAATTCCTCACCTCGTTCTCGGTTGCGGCAGGAAACAAGGACTATTTCACAGAAAACGGCGTGCTTTACCGCAATATCACCGATGCGGGCACGGGCAAAACGGTATACGAGCTTTGCCTGTATCCTTCGGCAAAGAGGGCTTCGGTTTATGCGATTAAGGATGGCACGGTAATTGTAAACGCATATGCGTTTGCTTACCTTAACGGCTCGCTGAAAGAGGTATTCTTCCCCTACAGCGTAAAGGCGATAGGCAACAGAGCGTTCTATGACTCGGGTGTGTCCGTGTATGTGTTCGACTGCGTAGAGGCGCCCGTGCTGTATACCGAATATTTCGATAACGGACTTGGAACGTATACCTATTATCTGGCGAACTTCGAGGACGAGTTCATACTGCATACGGGCGTTGTCAGCGGCACGGTCAGCTCGCTTACGATAGTTTATCCCGAAAACGGTTTAGGCTATACAAATCATATTTATTCCAACTATTTCGATAAGGTAACCGTTTCCGAAGAGGTTATGGACAACACCACCCGCGCGCTTGCGGAAGCTATAGACGGCTTCCTTCCGATTGAAGAAATTAACGCATGGAACAGCCTTGCGGTAAATGCGGAAAACACCGCGTTGGTGCAGGCGTTCAGCGACGAGGTTAAGGCGGCGCACGCAAGCTATAACACAATAACGGGCGGAAAACAGCTTGAACTGCTTGGCAAGGACAGAGTTGACAGACTGTTGCAGGTCGAAAACGCGCTTAAATCCGTAAAGGCACGCTTCGGCATAAGCGCAAAGGCGACAACGCTGACAATAAGCAGTGAAAGCAAGCACAAAACCAAGTATGCAGAGGGCGATTTGTTTGATTTGACGGGACTTGTGATAGTTGTCACCTATGACGATTATTCCACCGAAACGGTTAATGCGTCCTCGGGCGAAATAAAGCTTACCGACAAATACGACGGCGAGCCCCTTAAGCTTACCAACAGATATGTAGAGGTAACGGTGCGCGGAGTAACCGCGATTATCGCTATCGAGGTAACCGAAAATGGCGCGGAACAGCCTTCCAAGCCCACGGGCAAGCTTAATCCCGCAGTGATATACGGGCCTATAATCGGCGTTGCTGCCGCTGCGGCAATTGCAGTTGCGGTTGTATTCTTAATTAAAAAAATGAAGTCCGCGAAATCGGCAAACGGCGGTTCCGATAATAACGGCGCGGATAACGGTTAAGAGGAATAAATGAGAAACAAAACGAAAATAGGTCTGATTTTGTTTTTAATGGCGACGGCGGCGGTTACGCTTTTTGCGGGCTGTATAGGCGAAATGGACGCGGAAGAGTTTTTGAAGGATAAAGACGCTTACGAGCAGATTGTAACCTATTACTCCAACGGCGGATATTTCGACGGCACAAAAAGCATAACGGAAAAAACCATTCATTACACCCCCGACAGCTACGTTGTAGGCGATTTCGAAGACGTGCAGAATATTTCCGTTGCCAAGGCAGACAACGAATTCGGCGGCTGGTATTATGCCGAGCTCGATAACGAAAACAAGCCCGTAAAGGACAAGGACGGCAATGTTATCGTTACCGACAAGCCTGTGGACTTTTCCGTCACGATAAAGCGGGGCGAGCACTGGTATATCTGCGCGGAATGGATACCCAACATCAAGGTGGACGTTGTACTTGTAACCGACGACGGCGGCGATGTGCATGACCGCAACAACAAGACGTATAAAAACGGTGAAATAATGTTTTCGCTTAACTTCCAGCAGGGCTTTGCGATAATAGAAACCACCGAGCCGACGATAAAGGTTACCGATTATACGTTTACGCAGTATTTCTATGACGAGGAATGCACACAGCGCGTGCTGGGGAATATACCTATGCCCGAGGGCGAAAAGCCCGCAAACCCCGTTATATATGTCAAGTATATAAAGGGCAGCTGGAACGTCGTAAGGGATTATAAGGGCGTGCGCCAGATGCTGTTGGGACTTAATTCCGGTAATTACTATTTCAGCAATATGTCTGAGGACAAGACGATAGATTGCAGCGCTATGACGCCCGTTGCATTAAGGCAGAACGAGGCGGGCGCAAGGATAGAGGGCAACGGCTTTACAATCAAAAACCTTTCCTACAACGTTGTAAATACGGCGGTGCAGGTGGGCGGAACATATTCGCTGTTCGGCAGCTTCGGCAGCGAGTGCGTTGTGCGCGGGCTTACCTTCGATGGCGTAACCATAAACGCAACTATGGCAAGAGAGGTTTCGCTGTACGCGATAAGCGCGGGCGGCGCGGACGGCGCCGTGATAGAGGACGTTGCGTTCAAAAACGTTAAACTGTCAATTACAACCAACACTAACGTTACGAATATCGGCAAGGACGGCGACGACTATAATGTCGACAACTGGCTGCTCGGCGGCGCAGGCAGTACGGACGCGGCGTTCCTTGACAGGTTCAAGGGCTTGACGGTTGAAAGCGGAAAGCTTATAATGACTTATAACGGCGTAACAAAGGAATACGACTATCCCGTCGTCTGAATACTGAAAATATAAATTATCAAAGAACCTAAGGAGGCTTTATATGAATAAATTTTTTAAGGGCGCAATGTTTGTTGCGGTAAGCGGAGTGCTTATGCTTACCTGCGGTTGCAAGCCCAAACCCGATGATGGCGAGAAAAAGTTTGACAGCGAAACAAGAGTGCTTCAGCTTTCCACCTCGATGCTGGACGGCAACTTCAATCCGTTCTTCTATACTTCCGGTAACGATGGCAGCATACTTTCCATGACCCAGCTGGGCTTTTTGACCACGGATAACGAAGGAAAAATAATCTGCGGAGAGGACCATCCTACGGTTGCGCTCGATTATTCCACCACCATGTACGATTCCAAAACGGTAGGCACAGGCAACGTAACTACCACGGGAAGCATGGACGGCAGAACGGAATACGAATTCCTTATCAAAAAGGATATAAAATTCAGCGACGGCACCGCGCTCACAATAAAGGACGTGCTTTTTAATATGTACGTTTATCTTGACCCCGCGTATACGGGCTCGGCTACCATGTATTCAACCGATATTCAGGGGCTTACGGCTTACCGCCTGCAGGACCCCGCGGCTGACGACAATGCCGATGCCAACATGAAAGAGAAGGAATTTTTGGAGAGGGCGGAAAACAGAGTAAACGCGGTAATCAGCTGGGCGGAAAACAGCCCCACGATGGAAACCGTTCCTCCCGAGGATACTGCGGGCGTAACGCTTAAAGCCGACTGGCAGACCACAAAGGATTTATATCGTAAGGAGCTTACCTCCGACTGGACGGCTATATCCTCAAGCTGGAAGGACAGCTATAAGGACTCGTACAGCTTTACGGCGGCATGGCAGGCATATCTTCTTAACGTTGGGCTTGTTACCGAGCAGACGAAAATTAATCTTAACGGCGTTCAGGAAAAGCTTTACAACGATTTGAACGGCAACGGTAAAAGGGACGACGGCGAGCCCTATTACACCACGCTCGACGCGCCCGTTGACAACCCCGACAAGGAGCCCGAGGCTCAGCTTTACATAAGCGGCATTGCGGAAGCGACTACCGACGCCAAGGTTCAGAAGTACATGAGCGATAATAATTGCGACAGAGATTACGCTGTTCTTCAGCTGCAGTCGGAGTATTGCATTAATACCGTTCACGATACAATGACGGGCAAGGAGAAAATTCCCGAAATTCTGACCTACTGGGCAACAGCTACAAGCGTGCGCGAAGAGCTTGCGGGCAAGGAGCGTACAAAGTACTACGAGGAAATCAAGCAAGACGGCACCCTTGCGGTGCAGTCTATAAGCGGTATAACTACCCGCCAGACGAACGTTTTCAACGGCAAAACGCTTGACGGCACCTACGACGTTTTAAAGATAGTTATTAACGGAGTAGACCCCAAGGCTATATTCAACTTCGGCTTTTCGGTTGCGCCTATGCATTATTATGCGGGCGGCACCTTCAGCAAGGACAATAAGGACTACGCGGCAGAAGCGCTTAAGGGCAACGGCTTCGGCGTGTGCCTCGGCGACGGCGACTTCTTTAAAGAGATTTTGCAGAACACCTCCAAAAACAGACTTCCCGTTGGTGCGGGCGCGTATAAGGCGTCTACAAGCGACGGCGGCAAAACCGAGCCTACGCCTACAACCTTCTATCAGGCGGGCGTGGTTTACTTCGAGCGCAATACTAACTTCCACACTGTCGGCAAGGGTATCGAAAACGCAAAAATCAAATACATCAACTATAAGGAGCTGAGGGACGACCAGATGATGGACGCGCTGGAAACCCAGTCGATAGACTTCGGTATGCCCAACGCAACAAACTCAAACGTCAACAAAGTATCGCAGAACAGCTTCCTTTCCTCTACGGATTACCGTACAAACGGCTACGGCTATATCGGCGTCAACCCTAAATTTATCCCCGAATACAAGATTCGTCAGGCGATTATGAAGGCGATGGACACCAACAAAACCGTAGAATATTACAGCGGCAAGCTTGCCGAGGTTATTTACAGGCCTATGTCCATGATGTCGTGGGCGTATCCCGATAATGCTACCGAGTACGATGCTATTAGGTTTGACTTAACGTCTGACAGAAGCGAAATAAAGCAGCTTGTAAAGGATGCGGGCTACGAGCTTCAGAAGGGCGTTTATACAAAGACCAAGCAAATAGACGGTATGGCAAACGCAACCAACGGCACAAAGCTTAAATTTACGTTTACGCTTGCGGGCGAAAGCACCGACCACCCCGCTTACAGCATGTTTATGGACGCGGCGGCAAAGCTGAACGCAATCGGCTTCGATATAACGGTAACAAACAACGCAAGCGCGTTGAGGGATATGACGTCCGGTAACCTTGCGGTATGGGCGGCGGCGTGGTCTTCTGCAACCGACCCCGACCCTTATCAGGTATATCACAAAGACAGTAAGGCTACCAGCGTAAACAACTGGAACTATCCCAACATTTTAAAGGACAGCACCGGTAAATGGGGTTACGAGCAGGGCATTATCGGTGAGCTAAGCGAAAAGATAGACTCAGGCCGTCAAACCCTTTCTCAGGATACCCGCGAAGCAATTTATGCGGAATGCCTTGACCTTATTATGGATTTGGCTGTCGAGCTGCCCACCTATCAGAGGAGCGATTTGTGCGTTTATAACAACACTGTAATAGACGCAAAAACCCTTGTTAAAAATCCGAACTGCTTTATCGGGCTTTTCGATAAGCTTTGGGAAATAGATTACGTTTAATTTTACCGTTTATACGGAGTAGCTTTTTATGGTTAAATACATTCTGAAAAGATTATTGCTTGCGCTGTTGATTTTGTTCAGCGTATCAATAATACTATATTTCCTTGTCCGTTGCATGCCTATGGACTTCTTCGACCAGCAATTTGCCGCCGCCGTAGGCAGCGGCAATATGTCGGAGCAGGACGTACTGCACATAAAGGCGCTTTACGGTTTGGACGACAACAGCTTTTTAGGCATTTTAAAGGGCTATTGGAGCTGGCTTTCGGGCTTTTTGCAGGGCAATATGGGGCACTCGTTCATATTCCCCGCAAGCGTGGAAGAGGTTATCAAGGAAAAAATGGGCATTTCGTTCGGAATTTCCTTCGTTTCGCTTATCCTTGAGCTTATTATCGCCATTCCGCTCGGCATAAAGTGCGCGTGCAACCAGTACGGCAAGATAGACTATACCGCAACCATACTCTGTATGATAGGTATGGCCTTCCCCTCGTTCTTCCTCGGCAATCTGCTTATAAAGTGGCTTGCCGTTGATTTGGGCTGGTTCGACCCGATGGGCGGACTTGTATCCTCCAACCTCCCGCAGGACGCGTCTATGATGCTGCGCTTCGGAGATATGCTGTGGCACCTTATACTGCCCGTGACGGTGTTTGTGGTGCTGAATATCGGCAGTATTATGAGGTATACGAGAACGAACACCCTCGAGGTTTTGAATGCCGACTATATCAGAACGGCGCGCGCGAAGGGACTTTCCGAGGGCAAGGTAATTTATAAGCACGTTTTCAGAAATACCATGATACCGCTTATAACTATGCTCACGTTTACGTTGCCCACGCTTTTCGGCGGAGCAATGATAACCGAAGAGGTCTTTAATATGCCCGGTATAGGACAGGCGGCGTATCAGGCGCTTCAAAAGGGCGACGTGCCGCTTATAATGGGCTATAACATGTTTATCGCGGCGCTTACTGTTACGGGCGTTTTGATTTCGGATATAATGTATGCGGTTGTCGACCCCAGAGTCAAGCTTGCATAAACGGAGCGGAATATGGAAATGAATACCGAAGAAAACAATTCAAAAAATACCGTAAACGAGGGAGAGGCGGCAAACGGCGGCAACTTCAACGATAACCTGCACGGAGAAAATCTTACGGAAAGGGCAAAGGTGCTTTCCCCCGGCAAAACGGTTGCAAAAAGGTTTTTCCGTTCAAAGCTTTCGGTTATCGGTCTTGTAACGCTTATTTTGCTGTTTGCCTTTGCGTTTATCGGCCCGCTGTTTTCCAAATGGAGCGCGAATAACGGTACAGTACTCGATTACAGCAACCCCACGACAAACAGCACCTACATAACAATTACCTTTACCGGTCCTGACGGCAATACCTATTACGGCTATGACGTAAGCTATACCGAGCTTAATTATAACAGCCTTGGCGGTATATCCGGCAGCCACTGGATGGGCACCACGCAGGAGGGCTACGACGTGTTTACCCGTCTTATGCTCGGCGGAAGAGTGTCGCTTACAATCGGCTTTGTCGTGGTTATACTCGAAACTATCCTCGGCGTACTGCTCGGCGGGCTTGCGGGCTACTTCGGCAAGTGGGTCGACCAGCTGATAATGCGAATAGTCGATATTATAAGCTGTATTCCCACACTGCCCATAATGCTTATACTTGCGGCTGTGTTCAACTCGCTGGGAATAGTAAGCATTGCCCGATTGTATTATACCTTCCTGATACTTACGCTGATAGGCTGGGGCGGTACGGCGCGGCTTGTGCGAGGGCAGATACTCTCGTTCAGAGAGCAGGAGTTTATGCTTGCGGCAAAAAGCTCCGGCTTGTCCACGTCGAAAAAGATTTTCAAGCATCTTTTACCTAACATTATTCCGCAGCTGATAGTTTCCATGACGCTCGGCCTCGGCAGTATTATTCTTACCGAAGCGACGCTCGGCTATCTTGGCATAGGCGCGCCGCTCGATACCGCAACCTGGGGCAATATGATTAACTTTGCGGCAAATGCACGGTTCAGAAACTATTATCCCAACCTTTGGATAGGCGCGGGCGTGTGTATAACGCTTGCAATTCTCGCGTTCAACTTTGTCGGCGACGGCTTGCGCGACGCGTTCGACCCCAAGATGAAGAGGTGACAAAAGTGGCGGAAAACAAACAGGATAAGAAAAAGCATTACATATCCGCTAAGGAGTCCCGACAGATTGCAAAGGAAAATTCCAAGGCGATAAAATATTACGAAAAGCGCAAAAAACGCAAGTGCAATCCGGACGAATACACAACCCAGATGACCGACGAAAGGAATATCATCGAGTTTGAGGATTTGCATACCTATTTCTTCTCGGACGCGGGCACGGTAAAGGCTGTAAACGGCGTAACCTTCTCAATCCCCGCGGGGTCTACCGTCGGCGTTGTCGGCGAAAGCGGCTGCGGCAAAAGCGTTACCTCGCTTTCCTTAATGCAGCTTGTGCAGGCGCCCAGCGGACAGATTGTAAGCGGCGCTATAAGGTTCCGTTCAAGTCTGTTCAAGCGCGATGCGCACGGCAAAAAAATACCCGTTTACGAAACGGTTATCGACCAAAACGGTAACGAGGTTGTAAAAACCGATGCAAAGGGCAAGCCCGTTATAAAAAGAAACGAGCTCGGCGGCTATACCTACGAAATGGAAGAAAGGGTAGTGGACATCGCCAAAATGCCCATAGAGGATATGCGCAGTATACGCGGCAGAGAAATATCAATGATATTTCAGGAGCCCATGACCTCCTTAAACCCCGTGTTTACCATAGGCAATCAGCTTGACGAGGTCGGCAGACTGCATATAGAGGGTATTTCCAAGCAGAAGGTAAAGGCGCGCAGTATAGAAATGTTGAAGCTTGTCGGCATAGCCGACCCCGAGGGCGTTTACAAAAAATACCCGCACGAGCTTTCGGGCGGTATGCGCCAGAGGGTTATGATAGCAATTGCGCTGCTGTGCAACCCCAAGCTTATCGTTGCGGACGAGCCGACTACCGCGCTGGACGTTACTATTCAGGCACAGATTTTGGACCTTTTAAGAGAAATCAAGGGCAAAATCAACGGCTCTATAATGCTTATCACCCACGATTTGGGCGTAGTTGCCGAAATGGCGGATTACGTTGTGGTTATGTACGCGGGCAAGGTTATAGAAATGGGCACGGCGGAGGATATTTACGACAGACCTCTTCACCCGTACACAATAGGACTGCAAAAGAGCAAGCCCACCGTGGACGCGGAGGTGGACGAGCTGTACTGTATCCCCGGCTTTGTTCCCAACCCCATAAATATGCCCGATTATTGCTATTTCCGCGACAGATGCGAAAAATGCACGGCAAAATGCTCCGGCGAGTATCCCAAGCTTATCAAGGTTTCGCCCACGCACAGCGTTTCGTGCTATCTTTATGAAGAACAGTCGGAGGAAAAGTAAATGGCTATTAAAGAAAAAACCGCTAAATTCAGCTTTCCGACTATTCTTCCCGCGGCCGCCGTTGCGTTGGCGGCGCTGTCGCTTGTTTTCACCTTTCTTATAGGCGTAAACGTATACGGCGAAGCAACCCAAACGCACTATATTTACCGCTATTTCAGCAGTGATTTTGTTAACAGCCTTGCCCAGACGGAGGGCGCACTGCGCGCGGGTATCCGTGCACAGGTGCTGTTCGGCATTTTGTTTACCGTTATCGGGCTTGTGGCAGTGCTTACGTTTGCGGGCTTAACATGCTACCGCGCGGTAAAAAAATATGCCTTCAAGCAGGATTGCAGCATTGAAAAATTCGCCGTCTGCACATATTTCGCATATGTGATTTTTGCGGCGGTTATATATTCGTTAAATGCTTATACAAATACTGCCGAGGGCGCGGTAACCAAAACGGCATACGGCTTTGCGACCGTTGTCGGACTGTCGGCAACAACCTGTCTGTTTGCAGCATGGTTTGCCTTAAAAGCGGTGCACAGCTTCAAAACCAACAGCGGCGGCTTTACCGCAGTCAGCTTTGCTTGCACGCTTGTGCGCATTTTACTGCTTGTAGTTGTAATTGCGCTTACAACTCTTCCCATAGTAACGGTCAAAACGGAAGCGCTTAATATTTCCGGCAACTTCCTCGGTCTTATTGCCGCGGGGCTCGGCTCCACCTACGAAACCAAGCTCGAGCTGCTTGTTTCCAGCTCGGTTGCGGGCGTTTTGCTGGCTACGGCGGTTATAATCTACCACGCGGTGCTGATAATATCGTCATTGTTTTCCGCCTTCGGCAAAAAGAAAAACGATAACGTTTTCTATCTTGTCGGCAGTGCAATGACGGCGTTCCTCATATTCTTTTCGGTGCTTGCGGGCAGCTTCGTTATCGATGCGCTCGAAACCGAAGGGACGGTAGGGCTTGTATTGCCCTTCGTTATCTTCGGGCTGTCGGTGGCAACGTTTATTTATTCGCTTGTATATCCTCAGCTTGTGGAATGGAGCAAAAGACACGCATTATCAAAGGCTGAAAAGCTGAACGGCAATGTGAATGCGGAGGGAGAAAGCGAGTATCTGCTGGAGGTTAAGGATTTGCGCCAGCACTTTGTTGTCGGCAAGGACTTTTTCGGCAGACCCAACGCATATTTAAAGGCGGTTGACGGCGTTTCGTTCAAGCTTAAAAGGGGAAAAACCCTCGGCATAGTCGGTGAAAGCGGTTGCGGAAAAACGACTATGGGCCGCACGATACTGCGTCTGCATAACGTTACGGGCGGCGAGGTGTACTTTAAGGGCAAGAAAATTTCCGACCTTAAAAACAGAGCCTTTGATAAGCTGCGCCCGAATATGCAGATGATTTTTCAGGACCCCTATGCAAGCCTGTCGCCCAGACTGACCGTCGGCGAAATTATCGGCGAGGCGGCGCGCCAGCACGGCATAGTTTCCAAAAAGGACTTTCAGGACTACGTCCTCGGGGTTATGAAGCTTTGCGGCTTACAGCCCCATTATTTCGAAAGATACCCGCACGAATTTTCCGGCGGACAAAGACAGAGAATTTGTATCGCAAGGGCGCTTGCGTTAAAGCCCGAGCTTGTTATCTGCGACGAGCCTGTTTCCGCGCTCGATGTGTCCATTCAGGCGCAGATAATCAATATGCTTATCGAGCTGAGGAAGAGCTTAGGGCTTACATATGTGTTTATCTCTCACGATTTGTCGGTTGTAAAGCATATTTCCGACGAGGTCGGCGTTATGTATCTCGGCACGCTTGTGGAATACGGCAGTAAGAGCGACATTTTCGACCGCACTCTGCACCCGTACACCCGCGCGCTGTTTTCGGCGGTACCCGTGCCTAACCCGCACGTAAAAATGAACAGAATTCTGTTGCAGGGCGATATTCCTTCGCCCGTCAACCCGCCCAAGGGCTGTAAATTCCATACCCGTTGCGACAGCTGTATGGAAATCTGTTCAAGGATAGCCCCCGTTTATAAGGAGGTTGAAAAGGACCATTTCTGCGCGTGCCATTTGTACAATACCACAGAGGAAACTGCCGCGCTTGAGGACGCTTACGAAAAGGCGTTGAAGGCGGCGGAGGAAGAGGCGCAGAGCAAGAACAAGCGCGGAGTAAGGGCTTTGCTTGGCAATGTCAAAAAGCTTTTCGGCAAAAAGTCCAAGCCCGTGCAAGAGGATACTGATGTCGCGGAAGAATAAGAAGGACGACGGGCTGGATACCGAAACCACCATAGTCGATATGAATGTGGAAGGCTTCAAATGGTACAACCCCACTGTCAAAAAACAGAAAAAGCCCTCTGACCAGCCAAAGACGGTAAGGCATTCCGTCAGCCGCAAGGAGTATTGGCAGATGGTAAGGGGCGCGTTTGCCGCAATAATGCCGTTTGTGCTTATTGTGCTTGTCGTGTTCGGAGTTTTGGGTTTGCTTGCCTATCTGTGGCTTGGTTAAAATACTGCTAATGAAAAAAGCCCCTGCTGCAACGGTTAACGCCGTTGCAGCAGGGGCGGATTTTTTTATCCGTCAAAAGCTTTTTATCATAATTCTTATAATTTCCTCGTCCGTTTCGCGCATGCCTATGCGCGCAAGGTCGCAGACGTTTTCTATGGTGTTTTCCACGCCCTGCTCCAAAATTCCGTCGCCGCCGTAAAACTGGCTGTCGTTGCGGTACATTTCCATGCCCGTAAGCCCCGCGTCCACCGCCGCCGCAATCTTTGCCGCACAGCTCGATTTTGCCCCGTCGCAGATAACTCCCGAATCAATCGCCAGCGCGTTGACTACGGTATGCGCAATTTCGTTGTATTTTCCGCCGTAGAGGTAGGAAATTCCCGCGCCCGCACCCGCGCCCGCGCTCACCGCGCCGCAATAGGCGGAAAGTCTGCCTATGCCCGTTTTAAGGTGAATTGTTATCAGGTCGGACAGCGCAACCGCGCGCAAAAGCATTTCTCTTGAAGCGTTTAAATGCTTTGCGTATACAATTACCGGTAACGATGCGGTCATACCCTGATTTCCGCTGCCGGAAACAATAACAACGGGCAGATTACAGCCGTTCATTCTCGCGTCCGAGCCTGCCGCCGCAGTCGCCTTTGCGCGGTTGTGCACGCTGTCGCCGAAGGCTTTAAGCAACACCTTGCCCACGCGCGCGCCGTAATCGTTTTTAAGCCCCTCCTCGGCAATCGTGCTGTTCAGCTCTATCTGGCGGGAAATAATTTCCTCTATGTCCGCAAGCTGTACGCCGTCTGCAAATTCTATAATATCCTTAACGTTCAAAACGCTTCGGTCCGTCAGTCCGCAGTCGCCGTTGCCGGTGATTTTTCCGTCGGCAAGCTTTTCGCCGTTTCTTTCAACGGTAACCACGTTGGTGTGGTGCCCTTCTATGCGCACAAACGCGCTGTCGTTGCCGTTGTACGCCCTTACGCATATGTCGAACACACAGCCGTTTTGCGCCTGATTTACGGTAAATTCCGACGTTTTAAGGTATTCGGTAATAGCTTTTATGTCCTCATCGGTCAGCTCCGCCAGCACCTGAAGCTTGCAATCTGCCCTTCCCGCGATAATTCCCGCCGCGGTGGCGGCCTTAATGCCCTTCATGCCGTGCGTGTTGGGCACTATAACGCTTTTAACGTTTTTTAAAATATTTCCGCTTACGGAAATTTCCACGCGCTCAGGTATGCTTCCTAACGCCTTTCTTGCCAAAGCGGCGGCGTACGCAACGGCGATAGGCTCGGTACAGCCCATTGCCGTCAAAAGCTCTTCCTTCAAAATCCTTATATAGCTTTCGTAAATTTCCCTGCGCATAGCCTTTCTCCGAAAGTA
Organism: uncultured Christensenella sp.; assembly: GCA_910587015.1. GTDB lineage: Bacteria > Bacillota > Clostridia > Christensenellales > Borkfalkiaceae > Coproplasma. The sequence goes on along the minus strand of CAJUME010000010.1, from coordinate 127,580 downwards.
AAAAAATTACATTTTCAGCATAACTTTTCAGTCGCGGATTTGTCAAGCTAATCGCCGCAATATGACAAAATACTTGACAATATCCCGCCCCAAAGCTTATAATTTTTATACTGATTTTAAATTTTGACACTTAAAGAGGAGGCGTACATGCAGGAAAAAACTTGCAAAACGGTAAGGCTGTGCTACGGCATAGCGCTGTCGTTAATGACGGTTATAACGGGCGCGCTGTTTATCTGGCAGACGCTCGATATATACCTTTCCGGCGGAAACCGTCCGTTTACGGCCGAAATTGTTTCCGAACGCCTTACGCGCATATCCCCCGCCTTCTGGATATGGGTGGTAATGGTTGTAGTCGGCTTTGTGCTGTGGGAAGTGTTTACCGTTCCCGCAAAGCGCGCACCGCTTAAAGACGATTGCTATGCGCTTCGCCGACTTAAAAAGCGCGTGCCGCAAAAGGTTGGCGAAAGCGGGCTTGCCTCGCTTAAAGCGGTAAAGCGTGGCGAGCTGATTAATCTTATCGTAAAGCTGTGCGCGGCGGCGCTGTGTCTTGCGGGCGTTGCGTACGGAATTGCCTATCTTGCAACGGCTTCCAACTTCCCCAAAACGAACGTTAACGGAGAAATGCTGAATATGGCGGCGCACCTTGCGCCCTGCGCGTTTGCGGCTCTGCTGATTTTGTGCGGTGTAACGCTTTATCTTTCGCTTTCGGCAAAAAAACAGCTTCCGCACGTCAAACAGCTTGTCGCTTCCGCAAAATCGGACGAAAAGAACGGCGTTGAAGCAGTTTATGTAACGGGCAACACGGCTGTTGCAGACCTTTACGGACGGTGGAAAGCGCTTTCCAACCACAAGTATTTTATTTTGGGCGTAAGAATTGCTATTGCGGTTTTTGCGGTCACGTTCATAATTTTGGGTATAGTCAACGGAAATATGCGCGCCATACTAATCAAGGCTATAAATATTTGTACGGAGTGTATCGGTCTTGGCTAAGGTTAAAAATTTCTTTAAAAAAGTCGGGCTGTGGTTCAAAAATCACGCTCCGTCAAAACGCAGACTAATTCAGCTCTACGCGGCGTTGCTTGTCAACGCTAATTTAAAGGGCTATATTACGGGCAAAATTTATACCGGCAATCTCAAAAATCTTTGCTCGCCCGGTCTTAACTGCTATTCCTGCCCCGGCGCGTCGTTTGCGTGCCCCTTGGGCGCCTTGCAGGATTCCATGGCGCAAACCAACGACAGAGCGGCGTTTTACATAATAGGCATACTCGCGCTGTTCGGGCTTACGCTTGCAAGAACAATCTGCGGATTTTTGTGCCCCGTAGGGCTCGGGCAGGAGCTTCTTTACAAAATCAAGACGCCCAAGCTTAAAAAGAGCAGATATACCCGCGTTTTGTCGTTTTTCAAGTATGTTTTGCTTGCCGTAATGGTTATTGCCATACCGCTTATCTATCACGGCATACCCGCATTCTGCAAATACGTCTGTCCCGCCGGCACCTTCGAGGGCGCGGGCGGCTTGCTGGCAAACAGCAACAACGCAGGCTTTTTTGCAATGCTGGGCAATCTGTTTACGTGGAAGTTCTGTCTGCTTGTGTTCTTTATGGTCGGCAGTATCTTCGTTTACCGCTTCTTTTGCAGATTTTTCTGTCCGCTCGGCGCAATTTACGGCTTTTTCAATAAATGGGCGTTAATCGGCGTCAAGCTTGACGAGGATAAATGCGTTGACTGCGGTATGTGCATTCAGACCTGCAAAATGGATATAAGGCATGTCGGCGACCACGAGTGCATAAATTGCGGCGAGTGCGTTTCGGTCTGCCCCACGCAGGCAATCAGCTGGAAGGGCTCTAAAATATTCGTCAAGGGCGCGCAGCTTTCGCCCGCACCCGTTGCTGCAACGACTGCACCGCTTGCGGCAGTGCTTGAAAACGGCAGTGCAAGCTCGCAGCCGAGCGTTGAGGAAGAGGATACGGCGCCGATAAAGGTTTTTCCCGAGGAAGAAACCGCGCCGGTTGTTTCCGAGCTTGTAGCGCATAGCAAAACGAGCGCGGAGGCGGTGCTTGAAAGCGTCACCGTTGAGCCTCAGCCCGAGGCAACAGCAGAAAGTGCATCGCCCGAAGCTTCCGCTCCCGCTAAGGCAAAGCGCAGGTTCCGCGGCGACAGAAGCTTTTGGTTACGGTTCTCCGCATGGGCGGCGGCGGTTGTTGTGCTTATTGCCGCACTTGTCTATTATAATTTTATAGACGTTCAAAGCGGCGGAATAGTTTATAAGGTCGGGGACAGATGTCCCGACATAACCTTACAAGTCTACCAATCTAATGGCGCGTACGACAAGGACGGAAATGCGATAAAAGAGTTTTCCACAATGGAAAGCCGCGGTACGGTAACCGTAATCAATTTCTGGTACACAACCTGCGACCCGTGCGTTGCGGAATTGCCCTATTTCGAAAAGGTACGCGCCGAGTTCGGCGACCAAATTATAATGGTTGCGGTGCATTCGGCAACGGCAATGCCCAAAGGCGGCGCGGAAGGCGTTCAAAGCTTTATTAACAGCAACGGCTGGAATAATTACGGAATACTGTTTGCACAGGATACCGAGGAAGTAGCTTGCTATAATATGCTTGGCGGCAGCGGAGCATACCCCACAACGGCGATAATAGATAAAAACGGACATATAGCGTATTTTATGGACGGACCCGTAGAAGAGGACGAACTGCGCAACGAAATAGCCAAGCTGCTTTAAAACAGTAAAAAATAATAAAACAAACCCGCCTTCCCCGAGTTAAGGGGAAGGCGGGTTTTCAATTAAATTCTTTTAAGCCTTTGCCGTAAGCGAAACCATCGCCAGACCGGACGAAGAAGGCCCGCGCGGAACGTAAATCAAAACAATTTCGTTTTCGCCCGCGTTAAGCTCTATTTCAAGCGTTGTGTTGAACATATCGAAGGTCTTGTCGCCTAAGGTTATCGAGCCCATGCGGTCGGGGTCAATCGTCAATACATAGGTGCCCGCCGTTTCAACGTTTAATATAACCTTTGTGCCCTGAGAGTTGACCGCAATCTCGTTCTCCTGTCCGTCAGCATTAACGGTAGCGGGAATAAACTTGCTGATTGTAAGCGTATACGAGCTTGCCAGAATATTGCTGTCGCCGCCGCAATCTGCCTTAATCAGTAATATTACGGATTCGCCCGCTTTTGCCGATATGGGATTGCTTATTATGTTTATCCAGTCATCGTCATAGTCGCCTACGCTGTCGTTTTCGCTGAGGAGTATATTGCCCTCGCTGTCGGTTATGCAAAGGGTGGACTCGTCAAAGCCTACGGAAGGCACGGACAAGGTGTAATCTCCGTTTTCGGTAGCGGTAAATGTGTAGGCATAGAAGGTATCTGCCTTTTCAAAGGTAAGGCTTGTATTCTCGCCCGTTGCTAAGCTTCCGCCCGAGGGAATAGCGGTAAACGAAAGCATTGCCGTGCTGTCGTTTGCCAGTGTGGAGGTAAGCGCAATAAGGTTGTCGCCCTCGTTCAGCCTTGCTACAAAGCTGAAGCTGCGATTTTCACCTATGGAAGCGGTATTGCCGTTCACGGTAAACGTGTATTTAGCCATTGAATCGTTGCCGTCAAAGGCAAAGGCCAGCGTGTATGCTCCCGCCTTGCCCGTTGCTACGGTTGCATTCATAAATGCGGTTTTGCCGGCTTTGGGAAGGCTGATTTGCGTTGCCTCGGTTATGGGGAACGAGGTCAAAGCCGATATGCTTATGCTGTATGTGCCCGCCTTGCCGTCTGCGGTGGCGCATTTTACCTCTGCCGAGGTCTTGCTTGCCGTCAGTTCTATAATTGCCGTGCTCTCGACTGCGCTTCCGTCAACGGTAACCTTTGCATTCTCGCCCGTTACCTCAAAAACGTAAGAGCCCGCCTCGCTTGTAAAGCTGTAAATTACGCCCTGCGTTGCAAGCGCGTCGGTGGTCAATTCGATGTCGTTTTTGCCTGTTGTAAGCTTGGGCGGCTCGGTGTCGGGGACCTCGGGCTTGCATGCCGCAAGCCCTATTGCACCCGCAATCGCGCAAACGGCAGTCAAAAGCGGAATAAGTATTCTTTTTTTCGTTTTCATTCTGTACTCCTTAAGGTGTTGTATTATTGTTGTTTGGTTATTATCAGCATAAGGCTTGCGGTGTTGCTTGCCTTGATATAAACGCCGTACTCTATGCTCAGCATATAATCGTCGGTTTCTGCATTGATTGTGATTGTCGTACCCGTTGCAGAGCCGCAGTTAAGTGTTGCGTTGTCGTCGCCGTAAAGCGTAAGAGTGTAGGTGCCCTCGCCGCCGATATCGCATGCAAACTTAATATAAACGCCGTCGTTTATTGCCTTGTCGTCAATAACGTGCCATACTCCCGTACCGATAATGCCGATAGCGGTAGCCTCGTCAAGTCCTTCGGAGGGGGTATTGTCCTCTTCGGAATTACTGCCGACAAACGCTTTAATATCGTCGCCGCGTTCAAGCTCGAGCTTATAGCTTGTCGCCGTGCCGTCCAGAGTAATGGCAACATCGCCTGCCTCTGGTATAAGTACATACAAAACGCCGTTTACGGTAGTGGTGTTATAGCCCGTCACGGTAAGCTTGCCGGAGGTTTTAAAGCTGTAAACTCCCGCGCTTGCAACGCTAAGCTTAAGCTTAGCCGTGCCGTTAAGCTCCGACGTCATTGCAAGGGTGTTTACGCCCGTGCTTATGATATACGGGTCAGCCTCGGTACCGCTGCCGGGTGCGGAAAGTCCGCCCGCGGGCTCGTAATAATAGCAGGGCAACAGCCACTGGCAGCCGTCTGCCGCGCTGGCGAACTCAATGCCCGTGCCCGTAGCCGCAAGGTTTGTAAGCAGCTCGTACATTCTTTCGTCAACGCCGTATAAGCCGTCCTTGTTTACCCATTTGGAATATTCCGCCAGAACTGCATTGTAATCGTATTTTTTAAGCGGGTATCTCTTGTCCTTGTTAAAGTACTCGTTAATGTCCGTGGGGTTAAAGTGCAGTACCGTTTCCTTGCGCTCGTTTTTATCGTAGGTGGGATAATCCTTTATCGAAGCCTCGGGAATATAGCGGGAAACAGGCTTTGTAAGCATAACCATAAGCGTAGGGCCGGTTGCGCTGTTGACGTGATAATACCCGTCATCGCCCAAAACCGCGGTATACGCGCCCGTTATGGGCATAAGCGTAAGCGTTTCGCCCGCAGCCTTCTCCGACCATCTGGTAAGGCTTGTCGGTGCAGATACCCTTACCAGCTCGGGCTTGGGTATTTCCTCCGAATCGCCAATCCTTTCAACGGTTAAGGTCACCGTGCAGTCGCTTTCGGAATAAAGACCGAAGAATATCTGTCCGCGAACGGTGGTGGATTCCATATTGATAGTAATCGAGCTTGTGCCCGTTGCAACGTTATCGGAAGCGTCCAAAGCGTTTCCCGTGTGGCTGATTACCGAGTTGGGTATGCCAAGCTCGTCGGCGGGCATATTGCCCAGCGAGCCCTGATAAAAATAGAGAACGGGGCTGATTCCGCCGCTTATTGTAAATTTATATTTGCCCGTTGCGGCATTGGTTGCGTTGTTTAAAATTTGCTGAGTTTCGTCTTTATCGCTCGAGGTGGGAGGGGTTACATACGAAATAAACGAAATATATGTATGATAGCCCGCCTTAACCTTTGCGGTAAACGCGTTGTTTAACGTGCCGTTGGTTTCTATGGCGTTGCCTTCGGCAGTTGCGCTGTAAACGCGCTTGTAAGGAATTTCAACTATTTTATTGTGTGTGCTTGCGTTTGCAAACGAATGCGATACGTCGGTAAAGGGTATGTTTAAGGTCTGTAAAACGTTGTCGCTTGATGTAACGGTAAAGTAATTGATAGTCCAGCCGAATTTCGGGTCAACGGGATAATCTATTTTATAGCCCTCCGGCGTAGCAGGCTCGTACTCGGTTTTGCCGTGGTCTGCAAGCGAAAGTCTGTACGACGAGCCCTCCTCGGGAACATATATAAATTTAGCGTTGCCCTCGCTGTCTGTTACCGAGGTGCCTATAAGCGTGTTTGTGTAATTTTCGCTGTCGTAAAGATTTAATTGCAGATAAGCGTTCGCGACGGGCTTGTTTGTCTGGTCCTTTGCGGTAGCCTTCAACAGCTTGAAGGGAACGTTGTCTGCCTCCTCGATTAATTCGTAGGTGCCGTCGGTGTAAAATACTACAAACTCTCCGCCTATGGTTTTTATCGAGGCAATTCCGCGGCCGTCTGTGCCGTTCGTTCCGTCCGAGCCGCCCGCCTTAATACCCGTATCGGTATCGCCTATCCACCAGTTTCCGTTTTCGCCTATATACGGCGTTTTTCCGTCGGAGGGGGTGGAAAGCTTGCCTTCGAGCCATTCCTGATAGGACTGCGTGGCGCCGTTGTTGGTTTCTGCAAGATAAATTGCGTAAAGCGCGGAATCGTTCGCGTCTTTATTTCCGCCGCAGGCAGAAAGCCCTATCGCGCCCGCCGTAATACAGGTTACCGACAGCAACGCTATAATAAGTTTCTTTTTTAAGCCCGTCATTTAATTCTCCTTTATACCTTATATAATTTAATTGTAAACGTACCCGGTTCGGTCATAAACGTTTCGTCCGCATGATATTCGTAGCCTTCGGGAACGTTGTTTACCTGTAAATGATATTGCGTGTTAGCTTGAAGTTCAACAAATTTAACTTCGGCTTTACCGTCCGTGCCTACGTCATACTGGTCATAGCATTTTATAAGCTTACCGTCAAGCTGAGCCGTGCAAATCTGGACTTTCAGTTCGGAAGCCGTACCGTCTACGGGCGAGTTGTCTTCCGCGTATACTACCGTAACGGTGTAAGTATCCTTTTTACCGCCCTGACAAGCCGAGGCAAATACTCCAAGGCAAAGTACAGCCGTTAAAATTGCTAAAATAACAGTGATGCGTTTTAATGTTTTCTGCATAATAAAACTCCTTAAATTTTTTAGTGTTGCGGATATTATATAATAAATTAAGAAAATATGCAACGGTTTTGTATATTAAAATCTTATTATATAAATAATGTAAATAATATTAAATAATTGTATAAAAAATTGAATACTTTCAATATTAAAGGCGGGGCTGCCGTAAATCGGCAGCCCCGCCTTGTTTATAATATTTTGAATTAACCCTGAGGACCGATGTGTTCGTAATAGCATGCAAACGCCATCCAGTATTTCGTTTCCATAGGCTCGCCGTGCGTTTTAAGCAGATACTGCGCTATATACGTTACAAGCGCGCGGTCGGCTACCGCAAGCCCGTACAGCTCGTCTGAAGGGCCCTTGCCGTAGATGGAATTCTGGTAATATTGCTGCATAATCGGCGTAAGGTCTGCGCCGCCCGTTTTGCTGAAATCGAACAAGCCCGCTTCAACCATTTCAATCAAAGTATGTCCGTTCTGGTCGTAATACTGCGGATGTACGAAGTCGATATAAATCAGCGACCCGTACGAGCCGTCCTCGTTAACCGCATAGTACTTGTTGTCGGAGCCGAGCGCGCAACTGATTGCAAGGTAGAACGTCAGCTTGGAGTTGTACGACCATGCGCCATCGTCCGTGGTGCAGAATCTGAGGTAATCGTATTCGTCTGCAAAGTACTGAACATAGAAGTCGTATTCGCCTGTTTCCTGCTGCTGGTTAAAGCGGCATTGCAGATAATAGGTTTCGCCTTCGGTCAGATAAATATATGCGTTTACGTCCTTATAATTAAAGTTTTCGCGGTAAACAAACTTGTCGGGGCTTATATCGTCGTCGAATTCACCGAGGAAGTCCTCATCTTCGTTGTCCTCCAACGTGCGCACCATAATCATAGGGTCCTGAGTTTCCGATGTGGAAACGCTGTAAATACGGTAAACGCCGCTCTTCGAGGGTACGAATTTATAGAACAGCCCGCCGCCCGCATCGTGGGTTATTATCTTAGTGACGTTAACGTGGTTTGCCGTGGGCTTTCCTGCGGATGATTCCAGCGTCGTAATCGCGTTGTGCTTTCCAAGTCCCTTGGTAGGGTCTGCATCAACCCAGCAGCTTTCATTTGCGGAGTGCAGGTCGCCGTAGTGAATAAAGTAGTAGCACAGCTCTAACCATTGCTCTTCGTAGTAGGGCTTGTCGTTTTCTGCGCAGTAAGCCTTGGTAAACGTTGTAAGCACGGTCTTCAATTCCTCGGTTACGGGAACATACCCGTTGTCAGAGAAGCTTTGCCAGTAATAGTTGTCTATAAGCTTTGCGGAAAGCTTTTTATCCTTCGTGTTATCGTAGGTGAATATAAGCTTGCCCTCTTGCTGAGCGGTCTCGCGGTTGGACATAAGCCAGTAGCTTAAAAGATACAGCGAGCATTTTGCCGAGGTGCTTGTGGGCGTTGTGAACGAATTTTCGCCGATAACGTGGGACGACCATGCAGTGGTGTTCAGCAGGTCTGCAAGCAGTAACGCGCCGTAAGTTTTGGTTTCGTTGTTGTAAAGGTGATAGTAGCCGTCTGCGGGGTTAAGCTTTACCGTCTGGTAATGCTCGTACTTTCCGCCAACGATTTCGCCGGAGGCCGCCGCCGTAGCCGAATCGGTAGGCTCCTGAATTTCGCTTGCGTTTATAACGCGCAGATTTTTAATTGCAACAATTTCCGCGCCCTCTGCCGCGTCCCTCTCGGGGTCCTTATTGTAAAGGAAGGCAAGCGTCAGCTTTATGGGGCGGTTTGCGGTATAAAGCGCGTTTTCCGCCTTCCAGCCCCCGCTGTTGCCGCTGTATTTCGTCAGCTGAGAATTATTTGCGGAATTTTTGGTATCAACGTTTAAAACAAAAAGTATATCGCAGTCCGCTTCCGTATTCACGTTATAATCGTAAGCGATAATATCGCCGCTTTCAAGCGTGAAGTCCACATAGAAGGTAGAGAACGAGTAGCCCGCGCCGACGTTTGTTGCCGCAAAATAGGGGTTGTTACCCGAAGCGTCGTATCCGATTATCCACGGCCAAGAATAAATAAGCGCGTCCTCGGTTTCGCCGGGGCGGAAGTTGCTTATTTTATCGCCGCCCTTGGTTACTATCGCGGAAGAAATTTCCGAAGAAGAGGGCATTTTAAACGCAGGGTCGGGCTTAACCCATTCAAGCTTGTCATCGTCGTCGGGGTTGCTGTCGGGGTCGTTCTGCGAGTAGTTGTCGTCGGTGAATTTTGCAAATATCGCGCTCCAGGTGGAGGAGTTGGTAATTGCGCCGCTGTTGTCGTGGTAAGCGATTGCGCCGTATCTGTCGACAACAATGCTGGTCGGCCACGACTGCACGCCGAATAAGCCGTGAAGTCCCGCCTGGTCGGTCGCCATATAGAAGGTAAGCCCGAACTCCTTACGGAAGGAGGCAACTCTGTCAGGGCTGTCCTTACTGCTGTCCGCAAGCGCGATTATCGCTATATCGTCGGAATAGCCCTCGTAAGCCTCCTGCATGGGGTTGAATTCCGAGCGGCAGGGGCCGCACGTTGTATAGAAAAAGTTGATAAGTACCGCTTTGTACTGTGAATGTATTTCCGAAAGCGTGTACCTTCTTCCGTCGGTGGCATCGGTAAACGAAAAGTCGTACATTATATCGCCCATTGAGTAGGCCGTGCCCGAAACCGCCGTGGTGGGGATAATGCTGGAGGAAAGCAGTATGTCGGCTTCCGCCTTGGTTGCGCTTGTCTTAAAGCTGCTGCCATTTGGTACGAAATAGCCCGCGGGTAACGAGCTTTCGTCTACCACAAGCGTGTATTCCGCGGGGTTAAGGTCGAATTCGATTTTTCCGTCAATCGAAATGCCCTCGGCAAAGGTTTCTCCGTTCAATACGGCCGAAACCCTTACGCCGTTGACCTTCAGCCCGCCCAGCGATTTTACGGAAATTACATAGCTTCCCGTAAATTTGTCGTTTTCGCCCCCGGAAGGGTTGCTGGGGTTAATGAAGTCAAGATATGCCTTTTGCGTGCATGCGGTTACCAGAACCGCAACGGATACCGCCATTATTGCGGAAAGTAAACAAATAAGCAGTTTTCTTATTTTACTCATAAATCCTCCGAAATTCCTTTTGATATTTTTTGTCCGCCCGCCGACTGCGGACGCGGTTGTTTTCTATATTATATATAGCCGTGCAATTTATAGTAGCATACTTTGCCGCCCAATGCAAGCAAATTGACGCGGTTATGCATCAAATAGTATAAAAAATAAATTTAATCGGAAATATTGCAAATTTTATGCAAATATGCACAGTACTCTTAAAAATTTCCGCAAAAAATTTAACTAAGGTTATTTTTTTGTTGACAATGGAATATTTTGTTATTATAATAACCAATGAAAATTAACGCGGGTTAAGTTTTAGAGGAGTAAATATGCCTGTTGCAATCGCGCCCTTGGGAAGGGAGCTTGAAATAAAAAGAGTAGGCGCGGACGAAAGAGTAAAAAAGCACTTGCACGAGCTTGGCATTTGCGAGGGCGGGCGGATAACGCTTATATCCTCGTCGGGCGGCAACGTTATTGTTGCAGTAAAGGAAGGCAGGCTCTGCCTCGACCGTGCTTTGGCGGGTAAAATTTTAGTGGCGTAAAGCCGCTTCAATTTTTATCTAAAAAATAAACTATGGTTAATATTTTGACAAAAAATAAGGAGATTTTTATGAAAAAGCTTTTAAGCGACTTTGCCGTAGGCGAAAGCGGAAGAATTGTAAGGGTCACCGGCGAGGGCAGGCTGCGCCGCAGACTGTTCGACATGGGCGTCACGCCCGATGCCGAGGTCACTTTGCGCAAAAGAGCGCCGCTCGGCGACCCGATAGAGGTAACCCTGCGCGGCTACGAGCTTACTTTAAGAAAAACTGAAGCGGCTTGCGTTGACGTGGAGCTGCACGGAGGTAAAACGGAATGAAAACCTTTGCTTTGGCGGGCAATCCGAATTGCGGAAAGACAACGCTTTTCAACGCGCTTACGGGCGCTACGGCACACGTCGGCAACTGGCCGGGGGTAACGGTAGACAAGCGCGAGGGCGTTTATAAAACAAAAGCAAAAAACAAAAACGGCAATGCGGCGGGCAATATAAGCATAGTAGACCTCCCCGGTATCTATTCGTTGTCACCCTACACGCCCGAGGAGGTTATTGCAAGGAATTATATTCTTAACGACCGCCCCAACGGCATAATTAATATAGTGGACGCAACCAATTTAGAGCGTAACCTCTATCTTACCACCCAGCTGCTGGAAACGGACGTGCCCGTTATAATCGCGCTGAATATGATTGACGAGGTGGAAAAGTCGGGCGACAAAATAAACGCGGCCGCGCTTGAAGGCGCGCTGGGCGTGCCCGTTGTGGAAATTTCCGCGCTTAAAGGCACGGGGATAGATAAATTAATGCAGCGCGCCGCGGAACTGCCCGCGCAGAGGAAGGGCGCAACCGTTTTAAAGGGCGCGCTTGAAAAACAGCTTGAAACCGCTTGCGCGTATTACGAAAACGAGGGGGTTTCTTCACCGCTGTTCCACGCGTTAAAGCTTTTGGAAAACGACGAAATCGAGCTTGAGCGCAAGGGCGCGCAGTCCGTGCTTGACGAGATTGCCGCGGGCGCGGATTTGGAGGCGGCAATTGCGGACGAAAGATACAAATTTATCTCGGGCAAGCTTGCGGGCGCAAAAACAAAGGCAAAGCGCGGCGGGCTGACCAAATCGGATAAAATAGACCGTGTTTTAACGCATAAAATCTGGGCTATTCCCATTTTCCTTGTCGTGCTGTTTTTTGTGTTTCATTTAACCTTTTCTGAAAATCTTTTCTTTTTAAACGGCTTTACCGAAGCTCAGGGCTGGATGCCTTCGCTTGTCGATTTGGGGCTTGCGGCAGAGGTTGACGGAAGCGTAGAATACAACAATTTCGGCGTTGAGCTGCTTGCAGTGCTTTACGACGGCGCGGTATTCTCCCCCGGAGTTATTCTCACCAACCTTTTAAATCTTTTCCTCGACCACATCTCGGACGGCGTTGTAACGCTTATGGAAAACGCGGGCGCGGCGCAATGGGCTACGGGGCTTATAGGCGACGGTATACTCGGCGGAATTTTCGCCGTGCTCGGCTTTCTGCCGCAGATTTTAACTCTGTTTTTGTTCTTCTCTCTGCTGGAAGACAGCGGATATATGGCGCGTATTGCGTTTGTTTTGGATAGAATTTTCCGCCGTTTCGGGCTTTCGGGCAGGGCGTTTATGCCTATGATTATGGGCTTCGGCTGTTCGGTTCCCGCGGCGGTAAACACCCGCACGCTTTCGGACGAAAAGGAAAGAACGGCAACCATACGCGTAATTCCCTTCTTTTCCTGCGGGGCTAAGCTACCCATTTTAACGGCGGTTGCGGGCGGAATTGTCGCCGCGTTCGGCGTTGGCAATTCCGATTTGATAACCTACGGAATGTACGTCTTGGGCGTTGCTTCCGCCATAGTATGCGTGCTTTTAATGCGCAATACCTCGCTTAAAGGCGAAACGCCCCCGTTCATTATGGAGCTGCCCGCATATCATTTGCCCCAATTCAAAAACCTTATGCTGCATCTGTGGGATAAGACAAAGCACTTCGTCAAAAAAGCGTTTATCGTAATCTTCGCGTCAACGGTAATAATCTGGCTGTTCTCGCATTTAAGCTTTAAGTGGGGCTACCTCCCCGACGAGGAAATGAACAACTCCATTCTCGCGTCAATCGGTATGCTCCTTCAACCGGTATTCACGCCGCTCGGCTTCGGCTATCAGCTCGGACAGTTCGGCTGGGTGTTCGCGGTCGCGGCGATAACGGGGCTTGTCGCTAAGGAAAACGTTATTGCAACCTTTACAACGCTTGCGCTGTGCATAGGCGCGTATGCGGGCGCGGGCACCGAGGACGGCGTGGAGGAATTAAGCGGACTTATCGCCGCAATCACGGCTGACACGGGCATATCTCAGGGGCAATTCGTTGCAGGGCTGATTGCGTTTATCGCCTTCAATATGACCACAATACCGTGCTTTGCCGCTTGCGCAACGGCGAGGGCAGAGCTGCCAAAGGGCAAATTTAAGTGGACGTTATTGTTCTGGCTGGCGGCAAGCTTTGTAATAAGCGCGGCGGTGTACACGGTCGGCGCATGGTGGTGGACGCTGTTCATCTGGCTCGCCGTTACAGCGGTTGTAACAACGTTTATAGTTTTAAGAAATATTGGCAAATTCGATATTTTAAGACTGTTTAAGATTCGCAAAAAAAGCAATAAGGAGTAGTAAATGGGCGCTTTGGATATTGTTGTGCTGGTTTTGGTCTGCGTTGCGTTTGTCGGCGCGGCGGGGTGGCTTATTTACCGTAAAGTAAAGCATAAGGGGGGGTGTACGGGCTGTGACTGCGGCAGCTGCGGCGCGCATTGCCCGCATTGCAGGGACAAAGCTGACAAAAATTAATGCGCTTATATTGCGTTGCTTATGAATTTTTAACAAATTAAGCGTCAAAAATTAAATATATTTCAAGTTGTTGCAAAACGGTGCAAAACTCTGTATAATTATGGTTGAATATAAATTGTACGGAGGAAGTAATTATGATAAAGGTTTCGGACAGAGTAAAAGCCATTGCGCCCTCTATGACGCTTGCAATCTCGGCAAAGGCTAACGAGCTTAAAGCCGCGGGCGAGCGCGTTATCAACTTCGGCGTAGGCGAGCCCGACTTCAACACTCCCGAGCACGTCTGTCAGGCGGCTAAAAACGCGCTTGACAAGGGCTATACCAAATACGTTGCGGCGGCGGGTCTGCCCGCGCTTAAAAGGGCAATCGCAAAAAAGCTTAAGGCCGACAACAACCTCGATTACGACCCCTCGCAGATAATCGTATCCAACGGCGCAAAGCATTCAATTTTCAACGCGCTGTTTGCCACAATCAACCCCGGCGACGAGGTTTTGATACCCAAGCCCTATTGGCTGACCTATCCAGAGGTAGTCAAAAGCTGCGGCGGCGTGCCCAACTACATATACGCAACCGCGCGCCACGGCTATAAGGTGACTGCGGCGCAGATAGAGGCGGCCATTTCCGAAAAAACCAAAATGCTGATTTTCAACAGCCCTTGCAACCCCACGGGCGCGGTGTATACCGAGGAGGAAATCCGCAGAATTGCCGAGGTGTGCGTAGAGCACAACATTATAGTGCTTTCGGACGAAATTTACGAAAAGCTTATTTACGGCGGCGAAACGCATTTCTCAATCGCGCAGTGCTCGCCCGAAATGAAGGATTTGACGATTGTCGTCAACGGAGTTTCCAAGTCCTATGCAATGACGGGCTGGCGTCTGGGCTATCTTGCCTGCCCCGAAAAGCTTGCAAAGGCAATATCCTCGTTCCAGAGCCATTCCACCTCGAACGTAAACACAATGACGCAGTACGCAACGCTTGCCGCGCTGGAAGGCGATGACACGGCTATGAAAAATATGATTAAGGCGTTTGGCGGGCGCCGCGAAAAAATGCTTGAAAAGCTTGACGGAATGAAGGCGTTAGGGCTCGATTACGTCAAGCCCGACGGCGCTTTCTACGTTATGCTTCTGTGCGACAGCCTTTACGGCAAAAAATACAACGGGCAAAAAATTCACGGCAGTATGGACGTTGCGGATATGCTTTTAACGCATAAAAAGGTTGCCGCAACCCCCGGAGTATGCTTCGGCGACGACGATGCGCTGCGTCTTTCCTATGCGCTTTCGCTCGAAGATATGTTGGAAGGGCTGGAAAGAATAGCCGAATTCGTAAAAGAGTGCGTTTAAGTCCGCATTTTTGAAAATTTTAAGAAATTTCACAAAAGGTATTGAAAATTTCCTTTTTTACTGATAAAATACAGTAAAGGTTAAGTATAATATTTTAACTTGCTATCAGGAGGATTTTCAATGATAAAAATAATCTACGGACCCAAGGGCACAGGCAAAACCAAGCAGCTTTTAGACGCGGCAAACGCACAGGTTAAGGATGCTAAGGGTTTAAGCGTATTTATTACGGACAACAAGCGCGCAATGTATTCGCTTGACCGCGCAGTCCGCTATATCGACGTAACCGATTACGACATCGCCGGCGAGGACGCGCTTTGCGGGTTCGTCAAGGGCGTAGCCGCTTGCAACAGCGACCACGAATATATTTACATAGACGGCGTTGCGCGTATTGCGGGCAAGCCGCTTTCCGAGCTTGCGGGCATATTCTACATGCTCGAAAAAATTTCGTCGGAAAACAAAATCACTATCACTTTGACGTGCAGTGCGGCGGAGGCGGAGCTTCCCGACTTTGTCAAGAAGTTTATTTAAGCCGCAATAAAAATCGGCTTTAAGGCGGCGCGTGCGTTTTCGCGCCGCTTTATTTCTGTTTTTCCGAGATTTTAGTGAAAGGAGTTTACAATGAATTTTATCAGCACCAGAGGCGGAGAGAAGGTTACCGCCGCCCGCGCAATAGTAAAGGGGCTTGCCGATAACGGCGGGCTTTTCGTGCCGGAAAAATTCCCGTCCGTATCCGCGGAGGAAATGCGGAAAATGCTTGAAATGAGCTATCCCGAGCGCGCGGCAAAGGTGCTGAAAAAATATCTTTCCGAGTACGACGAAAAGGAGCTGCTTGCCGCGTGCGAAAGCGCTTACGGCAAGTTCGAGGGCGACGACCCCGCGCCGCTTGTTCGCCTTGACGACGGCATATATATGCTTGAATTGTGGCACGGACCCACCTGCGCCTTCAAGGATATGGCGCTTACGCTTTTGCCCTATCTTTTGCGGAAGGGAGCGGATATATGCGGGGTAAAGGAAGAAATTCTTATCCTTACCGCAACCTCGGGCGATACCGGTAAAGCCGCGCTCGAAGGCTTTAAGGACGCGGAGGGTATAAAGGTTATGGTCTTTTACCCGTCCGAGGGCGTTTCCAAAATGCAGAAGCTGCAAATGTGCACGCAGGAGGGCGCAAACGTCAACGTGGTTGCCGTAAAGGGCAATTTCGACGACTGCCAGACCGCCGTAAAGGAAATTTTTTCAAGCGAAGCATACGCAAAGGCGCTGCTTGAAAAGGGCGTGGTGCTTTCCAGCGCCAACTCTATAAACTTCGGCAGACTTGCGCCGCAAATCGCATACTATTTTTCGGCTTATCTCGATTTGGTTTCTTCCGAGCAGATAGAAATGGGCGAGCAAATCGACTTCACCGTGCCTACGGGCAACTTCGGCAATATTCTCGCGGGCTATTACGCAAAAAGAATGGGTCTGCCGATACGCAGACTGCACTGCGCCTCCAACAGCAACGACGTGCTGACGGAATTTTTTGCAAGCGGCGTTTACAACGCCCGCAGAGAATTTTATAAAACCACGTCGCCGTCGATGGATATACTCGTTTCCTCCAACCTCGAGCGGCTTGTTTTCGAGTTTTCGGGCAGGAATGCTAAGCTTACCGCCGAGCGTATGCTATCGCTTAAAAATGACGGTAAATACGCCATATCCGCGGGGGAATTGGCGGAAATAGGCGAAATTTTCGACGGCGGCAGCGCTAACGACGACGAGTGCGTAGAGGCAATGTACGACGTGTTTATCGACGTGGGCTATACAATGGATACGCACACGGGCTGTGCAATGAAGGTCGCTCAGGATTGGTTCGAAAAGCATAAAAAGGACGAAACGAATATGATAATCGTTTCTACCGCAAACCCCTACAAATTCCCGCAGGACGTGCTTTACGCCGTCACGGGCAACGACGTAAAGGACAGCTTTAAGGGCATTAAGCGTCTGCACGCGGCAACGGCAATGGCGGTGCCCAAATGCCTTAAAGAGCTGCGCGACAAGCCCGTGCGCTTTACAAAAACCGCCGACAGAAAAAAGCTGTTTGACGAGGTGCTCGAATTTATTAAATAATTAAGCATATGCCGCCGAAGAGAAATGCTTCGGCGGCGGTTTTTGTTAAAACGGTGAATATTTAAGCTAAGTTTGGTGATTATGCCGTCAACTTATAAAAAAACTTTGCTTTTTGCGGGCGGGTATGGTAATATTATCCTGTAAAGGTAAGAATATGGAAGAGAATAAGAAAACGCTGTACTCGGCGGTACAGCCCACAAACGAGCTTACGATAGGCAACTATATCGGCGCAATCCGTAACTTTGTTGCGCTTCAAAACGATTATGACTGCTTTTTTGCGATAGCGAACATGCACGCCATAACCGTCCGTCAGAACCCCGCCGAGCTGCGTCGGCGCACCCTCAGCCTGCTTGCGCTGTATATTGCGTGCGGGTTGAACCCCGAAAGCACCGCAATTTACGTCCAGTCGCACGTTCCCGCCCATGCAGAGCTGTGCTGGGTGTTGAACACGTTCACCTACGTCGGCGAAATGGAGCGAATGACGCAGTTTAAGGATAAGAGCAGAAAACACGCCGATAATATAAATATGGGGCTTATGGATTACCCCGTTTTAATGGCGGCGGATATTCTTTTGTACCAGACGGAGGTCGTGCCCGTGGGGCTTGACCAGCGCCAGCACGTGGAAATCGCGCGGGATATCGCCCAGCGCTTTAACAACGTGTATTCGCCTACCTTTAAGGTACCCGAAGCGCTGTATATGAAGGTCGGCGCCAAAATATGCGATTTGCTCGACCCGACAAAAAAAATGTCCAAGTCGGCGGAAAATGTAAACGGCTCGGTATTTTTATCGGACGATAAGGATACTATTATAAGAAAGTTCAAGCGTGCCGTAACGGACAGCGACATACAGATTAAGTTCGACCCCGAAAACAAGGCGGGCGTAAGCAATTTGCTTAGCATATATTCCGCGTTTACCGGTAAAAGCATAACTGAGGCAGAGGCGGACTTTGCGGGCAAGGGCTACGGCGACCTTAAGCTTGCCGTAGGCGAAGCGGTTGCCGACAGGCTTGCGCCGATACAGGCAGAGCAGGCCCGTCTGCTTGCGGATAAGGAATATCTTAACGGCATACTCCGCTCGGGTGCAGAGCGCGCAAGCCGCGCCGCGGGCAAAACGCTTGCAAAGGTCTATAAAAAAATAGGCTTTTATCAGCTTTAAAACGCATATATGCTTTGCATAACGGTGCAACCAAGGTATTATTTATGTTCGGATATATTTCCCCCGATACGCCGTATCTGTTCAAAAAGGACGAAATTTTATACAAAGCGTTATATTGCGGCTTATGCAAGGGCATAGGCGCGGGCTGCGGGCAGGTTGCGCGCACCGCACTGCAATACGATATGGCTTTTGCCTCTGCGCTCGTTCATAATATCCGCGGCGAGGACGTAAAAATAAAAAAGGCGCGCTGTGCGGCACACTGGTTCAGGCGCAGACCGGTTGCCGCTGTCGACGACACTGCAATAGCCCTCGGCTGTGTTAACACGGCTTTGGCGTACTTCAAGCTGTGCGACGACAAGGCGGACGGAGAAGTCCGCGGGGTGTTGCGGCACCTCTACAAAAAAGGCTATAAGCGCGTTTTAAAGCGCCACCCGCGGGTTGCGGAAATAGTTTCAAAGCAAATGCTGGCGCAGGCCGCGCTTGAAAAGGCGGGCTGTGCGGTGATTGACGAGGCGTGCGAGCCAACGGCAAATATGATGCGCGAAATTTCCGACTATCTTTTAAAGGAATATTCCACGCCGCAAACGCAAAAGCTTTTTTATAATCTGGGTAAGTGGGTTTATCTTATCGACGCGCTTGACGACTACGACAAGGACGTAAAAAAATCAAGGTACAACGTGCTTTATAACGTCTATGGCGAAGGCTGCCGCGCGCAGGCAGTCAAAAAGGGCGAAAAGGAGCTTGTGTTTATCTTCGATATGCTTTTTGCACAGCTTCGCGAAAGCTTGTCCGCAATAAAATTCAATTTCAACCACGATTTGACCGACAACATAATTCTGCGCGGAATACCGCTTAAAACCAAGGCTGTGTTCTACGGCGGCTGCAACGGCGGCTGTTCAGCAGATAAAAAAACGGCAAAGCAACTTAAAAAACAAGACCTGTCGACCGGTGTTTAAAGCGAAATAAGCAAAAACGCAGACAGCTAAAAGGATAATTATGAATAAAACAAATCTCGATATTTTAGGGCTTTCCGAGGGCGCCACCGCAGAGGACGTAAGGGCCGCTTACGAAACGCTTCGCGCAAAATACCTCGAAGAGCGCTTTATGGACGGTGAAACGGGCAATAACGCCGCGAAAATGCTGACCAAAATAGAAACGGCGTATACCGAGCTGTTGACCGAGCTGAAGGAAGCGCCCACGCAGGACGGCGGCGAAGCCTTCTCGCGCGTGGAGGAGCTTATCAAGGACGGAAACATTCAGGACGCGCAGCACGTTCTGGACGGGTTTAACGAGCGCGGCGGACAGTGGCACTATCTGCAAAGCGTGGTGTTTTATCGCAAAAACTGGATGAACGAAAGTAAAAAACAGCTTGAAATTGCCATTCAGCTCGAGCCCGACAACGATAAGTATAAGGAAGCCTACCGCAAGCTTAACGAAAAAATCAATTACGACGCAACCGCGGGCGCGCAGAACGCTGCGGGCACGTCTGCGGGCGCGGGCAACCAAAGCGCGTATCAGGGGCAGACGATGAATTCCTCCTCCGCAGACGAGCAGATGGGCGGCAGCTTCTGCGCGCAGTGCATAGACTGCTGTTCCACTTATCTTTGTTTAAGCTGCCTTTGCGACGGCTGTTGCAGATAATTTTTCGGAGCGCGGGGCGTAATGGGCAATAAAAAACGGCTTGGCGCGTTTGAAATCGCGCTGTCGGGAATTTCATGCGCGGTTGCGGTGCCGTCGCTTGCGCTGGGCGTTATGACGGGCGTAAACTCGCTTACCGCGGTCGGCTACTTTCTGGCGGTAATCGCGCTTATGCTGCCGCTTTCAAGGCAGTTCTTTCTCGGCGCGTTTCTTTCCTATCTCGGCACGCTCATTCTTGCAATCGCGCTCGGTGCGGCGGCGCAGTTCTGGAAGCTGGTGCCGTTCGTGATGTTCTTCGGCCTGCACCCCATTGCAAACGCATTGCAGCTACGCTTTAAAATCAACAGATGGCTTGCGCTTGCCGTCAAGGCGGTTTGGTTCGACTGCACTTTAATTGTGGGGTATTACCTTGTTTTCGGCGGCCTTCTCGGCGGCTCGTTACTTCCGCAAAGCGTTTACGAGGTTGTCAATAAATACATTTTTGTGTTTATTTTTACGTTAGGCACCGTAATATGCTTTGTTTACGACTATCTTGCCTTCAAATGTCAGATAGCAATAAACCTTTTAGTCGGGCGCATAAAAAAGTGATATGAAAAAGAACGAAATACATACGGGCGCCGTCTGCGGTCTGGGTACGGACGGCGAGGGCATAATAAAATCAGAGGGCACAACGGCGTTTGTGCCTTTTTGTCTTGAAGGAGAGCAGGTCGCCTTTAAGGTGCTTAAAGCGGACAAAAATATTGCGTACGGCAAGCTTCAAACAGTGTTAACCCCGTCATATTCCCGCGTCAATGCGCCTTGTACTGTGTTTGAAAGGTGCGGCGGCTGCGATTTGCAGCATATGAATTATGCCGCCCAGCTCGCGTTTAAAAGGCAGACGGTGCAGGGCTCGCTTAAAAAAATAGGCGGCATAGACTTTGCCGTCGGTGAATGCGTGCCTTGCGCAGGCGAATACCGCTACCGCAATAAGCTTGCAATGCCGATAGGCGTTGACGAAAACGGTCAAACAATTCTCGGCTTTTACGGTCGGCGCAGTCACAGAATAGTGCCCGCAGACGACTGCCTCATCCAGTCGGAATGGGTCAAAAACGTCATTTCGGCAGTCAAAAATTACTCGGAAGTCAAGCATATTGCGGGGTATAACGAGGCTACGCATTCCGGAATACTCCGCAGAATAGTCGTGCGGGAAATAAAGGGTAAATTCATTTTTGCGCTTGTGGTAACAAAGCTTGTAGACGTAGGTTATCTTGTTGCCGAGCTTGAAAAAAGCTTTAAAGACTTTACCTTTTTGCTTAACGTAAACACCTCGCAAGGCAACGCGATTTTTTCAAAAGAGTGGCATATATGCCGCGGCGAAGGCTTTTTTACGGCAGAGGAAAACGGTATAAAATACAAGGCGGGTGCAAATACCTTTGTGCAGGTCAACGACGACGTCCGTTCAAAGCTGTATTCGCGGGTGCTTGGCGAGGCGGACGAAAACTCTGTCGCGCTCGATTTATATAGCGGCGGCGGTCTGCTTACGGCAATGCTCGCCAAAAAATGCGGGCTTGCGTACGGTATAGAAATTGTTGAAGAAGCCACCCGTTGCGCAGACGACTTAAAGCGGGAAAACGGCTTGCAGAATAAAATGCTTAATATCTGCGGCGCGGTCGAAAACGAGCTTGAAAGGGTGTTTGTGCAAACCAACGGGGCTAAGCGCATTATCGTCTGCGACCCGCCGAGGAAGGGTATGGAGCGCAGCGTAGTGCACGCGATAGCCCGTTGCGGCGCGGATAAAATTATCCTTGTTTCCTGCAATCCCGCAACCCTCGCCCGCGATTTGGGACTTTTGACGGGCACGCTTGCGGAAGCGGACGGCAGGCTTTTAAAGCAAGAGCGGCCGCTTTCGGGTACGTATGAAATTCAAAGCATAACGCCCTTCGATATGTTCCCCCAAACAAAGCATATCGAGACACTGGTCGTTCTTTCCAAAAAAATTCCCGACAGTCATATCAACATCGATGTGGAATTCGGAGAGAACGAGGGACAGTTTTCGTTAAAGAAAATCAAAGAACGCGCCGAAGAGCGCAAGCCGAAAGAGAAAGTTACCTACAAGATGATACAAGAGTATATTGAAAAGACTTACGGCTTCAAAGTCCACACGGCGTACATAGCCGAAGTCAAGCGCGATTTAGGCTTGCCTATGTACGACGCGCCCAACGCTGTCGAAGAATTGAAAAAACCAAGAGCGCATCCGACACCGAGAATGGTGGAAGCGATAAAAGAAACATTAAAACATTTTGAAATTATATAAAACGTAGCGGCTTTACGATAACAAGTACAGCCGTTTTTTGTTAAGGAATTGTTCTCCAAATTTTGGAGATTATCTTGCGTTTTTCCTTAGATCGTGTTATAATAAAAATATCTAATATTAAGTAGGAGATTTTGGTATGGCGGCGAGCTATAAAAAGTTGTGGAAACTACTGATTGATAAAGATATGAGAAGAGAAGATTTGCGTTTAGCGGCGGGAATCACCACTACCGCTATGGCGAAACTCGGCAGAAACGAGGACGTTAAAACTTCGGTATTGCTAAAAATTTGCAAAGTGCTGGATTGCGATATATCCGATATAATGGAAATCGTGGAGGACGAAAAATGAACTTTCTTGATATGTGCTATGATTTATTTTTGAGAACATCTAAATATCATGACTTAGGCAAAGATATTGAAAATTGGAACAAATGGAATTTCTATGTAGTTAATTATTTTACTGGACAGTTGTATTTTACGAAACGGAAAGATATAGAAGATTTTATTGTTGATGTGCGAACGGATAATCCTATTTATGCTGTATTTAGTCAATTATACAAGACTATCAATAATGGCCCATTGCGCAAATTAAATCAGCTTAATGATTATGAGCTATATATAGAGTTGCGCGGAGAGGCGCCTAATATTATTTATAAATGTGCGTATGACAGTATAAAAATTTATCATAATCTTGACGAACAACAAAGTAACGATTTAGCAAAAAGATTTGCTTTGAATGATATGACGATTTTTACTGATTACAAATGTTAAGGAGAGCTATCAATGCCTAATCTTTCACAAATAAAGCGCAAGCGGATGCTTGAGTTTTTGGAAAAAATAAAAGAAGAACACAAGAACGATGACGAAATGCTTATTGCGCTCGGCGAAATCGAAAGTGAGCTTAACGCAAAAAAGTATGGTCTTGTGTGGGAAGAACATGAAGAAAAGGTTGACGTTCAAATGCGGACGCATATACCCGTTTTTACGGAAGTGAAAGAGCGGGAAATTGCTGCCGTGCCCGATAAGCCGTACAATTTTTTGCTTGAAGGGGATAATCTTCATAGCTTGTATCTTCTTGAAAAAACTCACAAGGGAAAAATTGATGTTATTTACATTGATCCGCCGTATAATACGGGGAATAAAGATTTTGTTTACGATGATTCTTTTGTGGATAGTACCGATGGCTTTAGACATAGCAAATGGCTTTCATTTATGGAAAAGCGTTTGCAAATTGCAAGAAATTTATTGTCGGATAGAGGAGTTATCTTTATTAGTATAGATGATAATGAACAAGCGCAGATTAAAATGTTATGCGATAGTATATTTGGATTTGATAATTTCATATGCAATTTTATTCGCACCAATAAAACAGGATCGGGACATGATGCGAGAGATATTAGTATTGAGTATGATTACATGCTGTTTTATGCAAAAGATAAGAAGCAAGTCAAATTAGCACAACAAATCGTAGATACAGAGAATGACAAAAAATATAAATATAGCGATGAATTTGTTGAAACTCGCGGGAAATATTATTTGCGAGATTTAGATTATAAAGGCTCATATAGTCCCTCGCTTGATTATCCAATAAATGTAAACGGTATTGATGTTTATGCTGGTGGCAAATACGGCAAGCCGAATACATGGAGATGGAGTAAGCAAAAAGTAGAATGGGGATTCGAAAATGGGTTTATTATTATTGATGAGCGGAAACAAAAAATCTATATTAAACAGTATCAATATGTGGATAATAATAACAATGTACGGGAACGGAGGTTGCCTTACAATGCCCAAATTAAATTTCTTAATTCGGCAGGCAGTACAGAATTAAAAGATATTCTAACACAAAGTATTTTTTCGTTTCCTAAGCCCACCTCGTTAGTTGAATTTGCAATAAATCTATTAGAAGAAAAAGATATCAATGTTCTCGATTTTTTTGCGGGTAGTGGAACTACTGCACATGCCGTTATAAATTCCAATGCAATTGATGGCGGGAATCGCAAGTTTATATTGTGTACCAATAATGAAAACGGGATTTGCGAAGAAGTTACATATCCGCGAATCAAAACAGTAATAACGGGTAAACGCGCGGACGACAGTACATATTCGGACGGCTTGCCCGCCAACTTAAAATATTATCGCACTGACTTTGTTGCGCGTGCCGAAGAATATTTATCAGATGCGCTTTTAGAACACATTGCCGAAATGATACAGCTCGAACATGGGGTAAAGATTGACGGAAGTCAATATCTCATGGTTATGAGTGACGCGGAAGCGGACGAATTGCAAAAGCATTTCGGAGAATATAGCGGCGTAAAGGCGTTGTATGTTTCCAAGAATGTATTATTAACGACCGAGCAACTCAAAACTTTCGACGGGATAGAAATTCATATTATTCCCGACGATTATTTCAAATTCGAACTGAAAGAGGAGGGACAAGCATGGTAGGCGGAATCGATATTAGTCTTTTTGATTTTCAAGAGAAGGCAGTATTAAAACTTATTGATTTGGTTGCGGACGAGCGAAGCAAGCAAACGATAATAATGAAATCGCCCACCGGTTCGGGTAAGACGATTATCCTTATTGACTTTATCGAAGAATATTTGAGTAAAATTGACAGCAAGACGGCGTTTATATGGCTTTGTCCGGGCAAAGGCGATTTGGAAGAGCAGAGCCGTAAAAAAATGCTCAAATATAATTCTCAAAGAAATACACAAAGCTTATTTGATGCTATTCAATGCGGATTTCCTGCCGAGAGTACGACATTTATAAATTGGGAGCTTGTAACAAAGACGGGCAATACGGCTCTGCGTGAGGGAGAACGTAAAAATTTGTTTGACAGGATTGCAGAAGCACATCGCGCCAATATAACTTTTATCGTTATTATCGATGAAGAACATTCCAACAATACGGCAAAGGCGAAAGCAATTATCGATGCATTTTCCGCCAAGAACATTATTCGAGTAAGTGCGACAGCGCTAGAGAATAAACGATTTGAATACTTTGAGATAGACGAAGTGGACGTTATCAATGCGGGACTCATAACGAAAGCTCTTTATGTAAACGAGGGCGTGTCCGACGGTATGGAAGTTGACGACGACTATGACTTTCTTTTGGAACTTGCGGATAAGAAGCGAAAAGCAATAGCGGAAAGATATAAGCAAATAGGAAAGACGATTCGTCCGCTTGTTTTGATTCAATTTCCGAGCGGACATCCCGAAACGATTTTCGCCGTGGAAAAGAAACTCGAAGCTATGGGTTATACATACGGGAACGGTATGGCTTCCAAATGGATGAGCGAAGATAAAAGGGATTTGCCCAATAATTTGACGGACAACGACGGCATTCCCGTGTTCTTGCTTATGAAACAGGCAATCAGTACGGGATGGGATTGTCCGCGTGCGAAAATTCTTGTAAAATTACGCGAGGGGATGAGCGAAAGTTTTGAGATACAAACGATAGGCAGAATACGCAGAATGCCCGAAGCAAAGCATTACGAAGAAGATTTGCTTGATTTTTGCTACGTATATACGTTTGACGAAAAATACAAAGCGGGGCTATTGGCGACCGTGGATAAGGCTTACGAAACCCGTCGACTTTTCTTAAAAGAAAAGTGTAAAACATTTACGCTTGAAAAACAGTTGCGTAATTTGGATTATGGCGGATTGGGCGAGCGTGAAGTTTATGAAAAAATATGCGCCCATTTGACCGAAAAATACCATCTCGGCAAGGATAAAAAACAAAACGAGTGGTTGCTTGCGGAAGCCGGTTATATCTTCGGGGATAAAATAAACGGACAGATTCTTTCGGGCGAATTTGTAAGAACTACATCCACATTGGAAAGTGAACAACATAAAACGATACATAGAGCGGTAGATACGCATAAGCATGGTATTTTCCTTATGCACAGCGTGGATATGATAAAGTCCGCAATCAATGTGCAAACCCCGAAAGTCAAGACGATTTTGGAACGTCTTTTTCGTAAAAAATTAATTACGGCAAAAAATCTTGTCGTACTCGATACAAAAGAATTTTATGCTTTTGTAATTAACAATGCGAGAAAATTGCGCCAAGATTTTAAGGAAGCGACAGCGCATTCGACAGAACAAACCGAACTTGTATTTAAGCCGAAAACAGTTTCGTTTTCTATTCCCGAACAGGATTTTTATAAATACGATCCTACCGTTAAAAACGAAGTTGAATATTTGAGCAACGCTTATGAGGAATATACGTCTGGATTTGCAACCAGCGTAGTCAGAAGCACGTCGGAAATGCTTTTCGAGAAATATTGCGAAAGGCAAGATGATATCGATTGGGTTTACAAAAACGGAGATTCGGGACAACAATATTTTTCTATCGTTTATATCGATGCTATGCAACATCAATGGTTGTTTTATGCCGATTATATCGTTAAAAAGAAAGACGGTACGGTATGGATTATCGAAACAAAAGGCGGTGAAAGCAAAGGTAAAAATAAAAACATCGATAAGCAAATCGCAAACAAATTTAATGCTTTCAAGCAATATGCCGCTGAGCATAATTTGCATTGGGGCTTTGTCCGCGATAAAGATTTTTCGCTATACATTAACAATACCGAATTTTCCGAAGATATGGCGGACGAGCATTGGGTACCGTTGGAGAAGGTGTTTTAATTTCTAAAGAAACTTACAAAAGGAGCAAAATAAATATGAATATTACGTTTATAATCGGAAATGGTTTTGACGTAGGTTTGGGATTGCGTTCAAAATTTTCAGATTATTTCCCCGTATATATAGATGAATCAAAAGGTAAAGACGAAACATTATCTCCTTTGGCAAAAGAAATTGAGTTAAATCAAGAAGAATGGTCTTATTTCGAAAAGAAAATGGGAGAATATACGGACAAATTTTCAAAAGAAACAATGGGTAATTATAAAGCACAATTCAAGGATTTTGAAGTAAACTTTATTAAATATTTGAGAAATGAAGAAAGTAAATTGACTTATGACAAAACAAAAATTGTACAAGTCTTTGAAAAAGCCTTATTGAATTTTTACAGACAAGACATTTTATCTCCGGGATCATTTGAAATAATATCAAATCAATTTATGAGGTATAAACAAGATCATCATAATTTCAATTTCATTTCTTTTAACTATACAGATTCCCTTGAGAGATGTCTATCTGTTTTTGCAGACGGTATAATTGCAAGGCGGGGGATCAATGGTTCAGAATATCTTAATAAAATTGGAACAATAGTGCATATTCACGGAACAAAAACAAATTTACCTATTATGGGAGTAAATGATGTTTCACAAATCAAAAATTCTGAATTAGCTAAGGATAATAGATTTGCCAAATATATCGTAAAACCATTGAACATTAAAGCGAATCGAACCAATAATGATAAAGCCGCTATTGATTTAATTCAAAATAGTCAAATTATATGTATATATGGTATGTCACTTGGCGAAACAGACAAAAAGTGGTGGGTAAATATACTAAAATGGTTATCTGCAGACGATAATCATCAACTTGTTATATTTGTTTACGATGAAAAATTTATTTCAACTTCTCAATTCGATAAATTGGACAAGGAAGATTATATCATTGATATACTTAATTCGTATGGACAATCCGAAAAAATAGATGCTGAATTGTTAAGAAATAGAACACATATTGCAATACATAAAAATATTTTTTCTGTAAATTTACGGAAAGATGAAGATGCTGTTATGGCAGAAGTTGCAGCAACGCAAACTTAAAACAATTAGCGATCTCATATAAAATCATTTAATGGTTTGGGACAAAACAAAAACAGGTTGATAAAAGTGAGAAATATTTTATGCCCGAAACGCGCGCGTATAAACTGAATAAAAAGAGACAACCTGCGGCGACGGAAGGGTTGCTTTTGTATTACTTCTATGATAGAGGTAAACTTACGTCGTGCGAAGTTACGGAGTATCAGTTTGACCGCCTTGTGGAGTTGGATACCGAAATGTATAACAACGAACGCAGAGCGGAAGCGCATAAGGCTACATACGTTAAAGCGGACGGGAGAACGTACTACAAAAAGATAGATATGGAGAACGACGACGGTACGTTGCTTGACGAGAAACAAAGCGGTATGCTTGAAAGTATTACCGAGCAAGCGACGGAAGACAAAAGATTGTCGGTATTATCAGAAGAAGATAGTGAGATTTATGAAAGATATTATGTGGACGAGTGTACGCAAGCCGAGATAGCGGAAGAAATCGGAAAGACGCAAAGTTATGTGGCAAAGCATCTTGCCAAGATCGAGGATGTTTTAAGCGGCTCGTCGGAGAGCGATGAGGCGAAAGCTAATGCACAATGGGAAAAGTTTTTGGACAAGTTCCGCACCGATGACGACGAAGATATTGCTTGGGATATGTTTAGGTTTATTATGCCCGAAGAAAAGCAAGCGGAAATCATCAGTTGGTTTTACAGCTACCGTGAGTATTTTAAGTTCGGTCTTACATATTTAATTATCCGCCCATTTGCGAAATACAAATCTTTTGAAGAAGCGGAGTTCGAGTTTGGGAATCGAATGAACGAATTACCGCTTCATAGCCGAGAGATTTACTACGATGTATTCGACGGACAAATAGACGAATTGCGTTGGGTATATCTTGCCTTATGTGAGGAAGTGGAGTATCGGAAGAAAACACTGAAAGAAAAGCCGAAGCCGACAAACTTCGAGAAGCTATACGCGGAAGCGGAAAAGATATGCAAGCGTTTGGATATGACTGCCGAAGAGTTCATTCAAAAGAGATTTTTACCGAAGCAAAAGGAACGGTTAGAGAAACGGTATAAGGACTTTCGCAGGAAATATCAGAATATCGTTGTCGTGGACGAAGACGATCCGCGCCCGATCCGAGAGCAGATTATAGACATATTCGGAGAAGGTCCCGTACCGCATTTCAGCAATCCCGAATTCAGAAAGAAAAAATAATTTCAAAAACTTTTTGCAAAATGGAATATTTCGGGCGTTTTATTCGCTTGATATATGGAAGCGGAAATAGCAAATACAAAAGGAGATAAAATGGCTAACAATGAATTTACCGTAAACGGGATAGACGTCCGTTTTAAGAAAATCAATAAGGACGATTATATATCACTTACAGACTTGGCGAGATATGCAAATCCGTCCGAGCCGAAAGTGCCGATAGCGACTTGGATGCGCAGTAAGGACGTAATTTCCTATTTGGGACTTTGGGAAAAACTGCACAATCCCGATTTCAAAGGGCACGAATTCGAGACCTTTGAGAGTGCGGCGGGCAGACACAGTTTTTATCTTTCGCCGCAAAAATGGATTGAAAGCACAAATGCAATCGGCGTAATTTCAAAATCCGGTAACAACGGTGGAACGTATGCACACAGAGATATTGCGTTCGAGTTTGCAAGTTGGTTGAGCCCCGAATTCAAATTGTATTTGGTAATGGAATTTCAGCGGCTTAAAGCGCAAGAGCAAAAGGCGTTGGAGTGGTCTGCAAAGCGCGAGCTTGCAAAAGTAAACTATCGCTTACATACCGACGCAATCAAAGAAAATATTGTTCCGACGCTTACGGACGAGCAGTTGAAGTATGTTTATGCCGATGAAGCCGACTTGTTAAATGTTGCGCTTTTCGGTAAAACGGCGGCACAATGGCGTAAGGAAAAGCCTACTCTTAAAGGCAATATCCGCGACTATGCAACGATAGAACAGTTGCTTGTGATTGCTAATATGGAGAGTTATAACGCGATTCTGATTGAGCAGAATGTACCGCAAAGCGAGCGACTTGTACAGCTAAACAATATGGCTAAATCGCAATTGCGAGTATTGCAACAGAGCAATTCGAGATTACTCACGGAAGGACGAAAAGACAAAAAGTAAAAAATTTTTTGCGGAAATGGAATATTTCGGGCGTTTTATTCGCTTGATATATGAAGAGGGAAAATCCGTGTATTTGCGCGGAATTACAACTTTCTCAAATGTGGCGATTTCGCCATAATTATAACTTAATAAACAGCGACAGGCTCACGGTTATTATGCCGTGAGTTTTTGTATTGCAAAAAGGAGGATTTATATCGGTGGATACAAGTTAAAAACCAAGAAAACAGTAAGCAAAGATTTTGGGTAAACGTACCAAGTGGTGGGATTTTGTGTAGCAGGATAAGAAAAATGTAAATTTAATGGCTATTTGCATTTTTGCATTCCGAAGCGGGAAACCCGCCTTCGGACATTCGTCCACATGAGAAAGAACAAAATGGGAGGAATTAAACATAAGCAATCAACCTATAATTTTCAACATTACATATACGCCGTGGAAAATCAAAAGCAATGCAACGGCGGAAGAAAGAGCAAAATTCGAGCGCGAACGCCCGTACTATGAAATGTCGTCCGGCAACAACATCTATAAGTATATGACTTCGGACAGAAAACTGAACGGCGAAAACTCAAAGACGGAAACGACTTCGCTTATAAACTATTTCGAGAAGTCCACGGGAGTATTTAACGGCGACGGAGTTATAACGCAAGAGCAGTTAAAAGAAATTCAACACCGCGCCCACGCACCAAAGAATATCTGGCACGGCTTTATATCTCTAAACAAGGAAATGTCATACAAGATAGATACGCCCGAAAAGTGTATGCGAATGATTAAGCGCACGTTCGGCGAGTTCTTTAAGGATATGGGATTAGACCCGAACAATATAGACTTAATATGCGCTCTACACAAGGACAAGCCGCACCACCTACACATTCACTTTTGGTTTGCCGAGAAAGAGCCGAAGTGTAAGTACAGAAAGAAGCAAACGGAGTATAGACACAAGGGCAAGATAGAAAAGCGAGTGTTGGACAGGATGCACTTGCGGCTTAATATGGACGTGGCTGAATTGCATCCTAAACTGTATGTATCTCGGGATGAAGCCTTGCGAGAGTTAAAGAAAATATCCGCACTACGGGACATAATAACCAAAGACGACGTAAAGGAAGCCGTTCTCGAATTAGCAAAGACAATTCCAAAGGGTTGTAGTTTTCATTACGGTAGCAAAGATATGATACCGTACCGCGAACAAATAGATAGAGTTGTCAATAAGCTCTTGATGTACGATAAAACCGCACGTAAAGCAGATTTGCGTTTTCATACCGAGCTTGAAACCGTGCGCTTAAAAGCAAATAGTCTTATTAACGGTAACGGCGAGAATACGAATCATTACAAAATCGATCCGAAAAACATAACGCTTATAGACGATATTGCAAACGATTATAAGCACAGGCAGGGCAACTTGTTATTAAAAACGGTAAAGTACATAAAGTCTGAAACATTTGAAACGCAAATACGCCACAAAGTAAACGATAAGGGGCTTAAAAGGCGGCTTGCCATTTCGCATAGGAAGGTAGGAAAACTCTTTGACGGCTTAATTGCGTCGTTCGGCAGCGAGAGCGAATTATTGGAGCGCGATTTTACAAACCGACTGCAAGAGATTGAAAAGGAAATAGAACAAGAACGGGAGGAGCGAGGTAATGATGAACAGCCGAAAACAACTTCCAAGTGGACGTGGGGGAAATAATATGTAGAAAACAAGTCAAAGTCGTATTAACATTCCGTAAACGCTTGACTCCGAAACTTAACTGTGCTAAAATATACTAAATCGTATAAATACGACACAATATATTTACGGAGGTTTGGTTATGGAAAACGGCAGAAAGGTAAAAGACAAGCGTTACGAGGACAAACACAAAGAAGAACGTAAAGTCAAATGTATGGTTTGGGGAACGAGCGTACCGAGAGAGAAAGCCGAGAGAATAAACGAGTTTTTGAAAAGATACGGCTACACAAAGGTACAGCTGATAGAAGCAGGCTATGAGGAATTGTTAGCCCGACACGACACCGACTTTGCAAAGTTAAAGGACGGTTACGATGACTTTTTCGGTTTTGAGGAAGTCGATAAAAAGAAAACCGAATAACTATTAAATCTTTTCGCAAAAGGAGGAACACGCGATGAAAAGAGAACATAGTATTCAAAGCTATAAGGACGCGGATTAATTCCGAGTTACCGTCCGAATAAGGATACTTGAACAAAAAACAAAATACATTTAACAATCTCATTAGGGATAAAGAAAAAGACAATTTTAATGCGTTCATTGATACAATGGCGCAACTTATAAAAAAATACGGCGACAAATTATTAAACGTCGTTTTAACCGATACGGAGAAGAAAAATGAATCGAGAAGGTAAAAAGTGCATTTTGTATCCGAGAGTAAGTACCGAAATGCAAGTAGAGGGGTATAGTCTTGACGGACAGAAAAACAGTTTGAAAAGATTTGCCGAACGGGAAGAAATGCAAATAGTCGGAATCTACGAGGATGCCGGCAAATCGGGGAAGTCGATAGAAGGGCGTCCGGCATTTAAGCGGATGCTCTCAGATATTCAGGAAGGGCTTGACGTGGATTACGTTTTAGTCTACAAGCTTTCCCGTTTCGGCAGAAATGCCGCCGATATTCTCAATTCGTTGGAATTTATTCAATCTTACGGCGTGAATCTGCTTTGCATTGAGGAAGGAATTGATTCGTCGCAGACGAGCGGGAAACTTTTAATTTCCGTTTTGTCTGCGGTTGCCGAGATAGAGCGCGAGAACATTCTCGAACAGACAATGAACGGGCGCAGAGAAAAAGCTCGGCAAGGTAAGTGGAACGGCGGTCCCGCTCCGTACGGGTATAGCTTGAAAGACGATACGTTGGTCATAGAAAAAGATGAAGCGGAAATCGTACGGACGATTTTCGATAAGTTTGTCCATACGAATATGGGCTATACGGGAATAGCAAAATATCTTAACTTACAGGGTATTAAAAAGATGCCGCGCAAGAAAACCGATATTGAAGAATTCAGCGCGCATTTCATTAAGATACTTTTGGATAATCCTGTTTACTGCGGCAAGATTGCTTACGGAAGAAGAGCGCGGGAAAAAGTGAAAGGCACAAAAGCCGATTACAAAGTTGTAAACAAGCAAGATTATTGTTTGGTAGACGGTTTGCACGAAGGGATTGTCGATGAAGAGCTTTGGACAAAAGCGCACGAGAAAAGACAGGAAACGGGAGTTAAATCCGAATCAAAATACGGCAAAGAGCGTGCTCATTTACTTACGGGAATTATCAAATGTCCTAAGTGCGGAAGCGGTATGTACGCAAACAGAGTTTGTTGGACGAAGAAAGACGGCACATATAAAGAGGTTATGTATTATGCTTGCAGTCGGAATAAGCAGGAACGGGGACGGTCTTGCGATTATAGCGCAAATCTCAAAAAGACGGACATTGAGCCGCTCGTAATAGAGTTTATCAAAGAGTTGGTGAAAGACGAACACTTTGCTACCGAGATAAAAAAGAAAATAGGTTTGCAGGTCGATACCGCGAAAATCGATACGGAAATACATAACTACGAAACCAAGCTGAAAGAGGTGGAGCTAAACAAAGCGAGGTTGGAACGTGAAATCGCTTCCCTTAGATGTAACATACCGCGAGAGAAAAATTCACGATATGACTTTAAGGCTTGACGGACTGTACGACACGATTGCCGAAATAGAAGCAAATATTGAGGATGCGAGAACGAGAAAAAAGTCTGTGGAAGCGGAATTCATCACGATGGAAAATATTTATAAAATTTTAGAGCATTTTAACGAATTATATGATATAATCAGTGATGAGGAAAAGAAAGAGTTGATTGCGACATTGGTCAAAGAAATTCAGATTTATCCCGAAGGGGAGAGCGAAATGCCGTTAAAGTCTATGAAATTCAACTTTCCCGTGTACAAAGACGGGCAAGAAGTACGGGAAATCTTTTTGAATAACGGCACAAACGTCGAAACTCTGATTTGTCTTAAACGGAAACAACCGAAATAACGGCTTTTCGGGGTAAAATAGGGGACTAAACTTAAAAATAAGCACTTACACTCCAAAACGGAAAGTAGGCGCTTATTTTTTTATGTCCTGACGCGTAAGACAAATCAAAGTTTTATCCACTGCAAAACAGAATTAGCTTATGCCGAAGCAATCGGTTATAACAAAAAGAAGCTTGAACGGGAGCCGACAGCATAACGGGCAACAA
Organism: uncultured Christensenella sp.; assembly: GCA_910587015.1. GTDB lineage: Bacteria > Bacillota > Clostridia > Christensenellales > Borkfalkiaceae > Coproplasma. The sequence continues at coordinate 93,562 of CAJUME010000010.1, read as the reverse complement.
AGCAGGACTAAGCGGAGGGAGGAAGAAATTTAATGGGAATTTGATAGAATTATGAATATGATTGTGGTATTATATTAAGCGATATAAATTTTATTTAACAGGAGGAAAATAAATGCTTACATTAAAAGAATGTCTGAAAGATGTAAAATATATCGAAGAAATTACATTGGTTGAATTATCAGATAAATTATGGGAACTGGGAACATTAGAAAAAATAAAAGCAGAAGTAAGTCCAGAACTTTTCACTTTGCATATCGGTATGAACATGATTGGAAATTGGAAAGGCTCGGGTTGGTGGGGTGTCATCAGTGAACATGCTGAACTGGTGCCATTTATTGCGGATACATTGGAGGCTTTTGGATTGCCTGCTTTGAAAACCGCATTCGAAAATGTTATATCTTGTTTTCCGGAAGATACGATTTTCTCTAATGATGATACGTATTGTGATACGGTTAACTTTTTACAAAATGTACGGTTTAAGGTGTCAAATGAAAGGCTAAATACTATATCCATTGAGAAAAGAAAAGAAATGGTAAATAGCATCAACCGTTACCTTGAAGAATTAGAGCAGTTGACAGAACCCTTATGGGGATATTCAGGCGAAAATAATGGTTGGAAAACAGTGTTGGATTTCATTTCTGCCCATAAATAACATGTAGCAGGGAATATATTAAAGAATTATAAAATTGCAGTTTGTCTAAGGCAGGGGTAACGGAAAGCGTAACAATAGTGCGCCATTAAAACGAGCCGACTGCGGAGTGGAATCCGCGGTCGGCTTTTTTGTTTATAGAGGTATCAAAGGCTTGTAAAATAAGAGGTAAATGCTATAAGCTATACAAATAGCCACGGTGCAAACGGTACGGTTGTAAATTAAGACCTTTTGTAGTTAAACATATCAATTTTGGGCAATGTTTATACTTTTTATGCCCGCTGTACGGCGGCAAAATTTTAAATTTACGCCAAAATTTGCAAGTTTACGGCAAAAATCGGGGTTGCCCTTGAATATGAAGGGGGGAAATGTTAAAATATATGCGTATAATTTTATAAAGGAAAGCCCTATGAACATAGCTCTGGTTGAAGACGACGGCTGCGCTGCCAACACCATAATGGAATATGCCAAAAAATACAATTCGCAGTATTCGGCAGAGCTGAACGTTACGCGGTTTTCCGATGCGGAAAGCCTGCTTAAAAATTACCGTCATTCAACCTATTCCATAATATTTATGGATATAGATTTGCCTAAAATCAACGGGTTAGAGGCGGCAAGACAGCTTCGCTACGTTGATAAAACGGTTGTTATTATATTCGTGACCAAAATGGCGCAGTATGCGCAGAAGGGCTACGAGGTGAACGCGCTCGATTATATGGTCAAGCCTGTTGCCTATGCCGATTTTTGCCTTAAAATAAAAAAAGCGGTCAATGTTGCCCGCTCGCGGGAGAGCCGTCTTGTGCTAATTCCCTCTGGCAACGGGTTTTTCAGACTTTCAACCGACAATATTATTTATGTAGAGGTTATGGGACACCAGCTTAAATATCAGCTTGTAGACGGCACTATAGAGGTGCGCGGAACGCTTGCCGCAGTCGAAAAAAATCTTGCGGACAAGGGCTTTTTGCGCTGTTCCAACTGCTATCTGGTAAATTCCCGCTTTATCAATTCCGTCAGCGGCTACGATTTGGACGTTGGCGGCTATATTTTAAAAATCAGCCACCCGCGGCATCGCCGTTTTGTAGAAGAGCTTATGAAGCTGTATTCCGGCGGAGGTTAAGCCGAATGAATGCGGAAGCGTTTCTTCATTATTTAATAAATGTCTATCCGTATTTTCTTATAGAAATACTTGTAGGCGAAGCCCTTTTCGTGTTCCGTTGCCGCCATAAGCCTTTTTTTGTTTTACGGCTTGCAACGGGTCTTGTTTTATTATGCGCCATAACCGTTCTGGCGGTGTGCGTGCAGTTCAGCCTGCCCGAAAAATGGTTTATAAACATGCTCGTTTACCTCGTTCTGTTCGCCTTTACGCTGGTAATAATGAAGGTCTGCTTTAACGAGCCGTTTAAAATTCTGTTGCTGTGCGGCGTTGCGGCGTATGCGGTTCAAAACCTCACCTACCGCATTTTTACGCTGTTTGAAATAACGGGCGTAATCTGGCGTCTGTGCGAGGCGGTTAACAACTATACAGTCGTTGTTCCGCTGTTCACTGCTGTGCTGTTTGCCGCGGTCTGCATCGTTGTATACTTCTTGTTTGTGCGCAGAATGAACGCAAAGGGACTTGAAACCGTTTACAGTCGCAACGTGCTTGTGTTTTCGGTCGTCACGCTTCTTGTTACCGTAATACTCTGCTCGCTTACAAATATATGGTGGTGGCAGCACTACTATCTGGCAATTGTAAATTACTGCTTTGCAATACTCTGCAATCTGTTCATTCTTGTAATTCTGTCGGGCATGACAGAGCGCGGCGGTCTGCGCATGGACTTGTACAACGTCCGCCGCCTGTGGGAGCAGGACAAAAGCCATTACGAGCTTTCAAAGGAAAATATCGAGCTTATCAATATCAAAATGCACGATTTAAAGCACCGTTTCAGAGAAATGCGGCTTTCCGAGGGCAACATTTCCGAGGAGGAGTACAAGCAGTTCGAAAACGCGATAGCCGTTTACGACAGTAAGGTAAGCACGGGCTGTGCTCCGCTCGATGTTCTGCTTACTGAAAAAAGCCTTATGTGCAACAGCGCGGGCATAAAGCTTTCGTGCATGGTAGACGGCTCTTCACTGTCCTTTTTAAGCGAGTACGACCTGTATTCGCTGTTCGGCAACATTCTTTCAAACGCGGTAGAGGCGGTGCAGAAGGTTAAGGAGGAGCAGAACCGCGTAATCAGCCTTACCGTCAGCGTCTGCTTCGGCGCGGTAATGATTAACTGCACAAATTATTACGAGGGCGAAATAAAGCTTGCGGGCGGGCTGCCGCAAACCTGCAAGCCAGATAAGGAGCAGCACGGCTACGGCATGAAGAGCATGCGGCTGCTCGTCAAAAAATACGGCGGCGAGCTCAGCTTCGATTTCGGCGGCGGAATGTTCAATCTTACGGTTATGCTGCCGCTCCCCGCAAAACCGTGTCAAACGACCTCGGCACGGACTTTGTTAAAAGATAAATAAAGTAAAATTCAGGACATAAAATTCAAGTTTGCGACAACTCTATTGACGGGTTGTCGCAATTTTTTTATTGTTTGTGTTGCTAAAATATTTCAAATATAGTTAGCGGTTAACAAAAAACGAAATTCTGAGAGGAAGGTGTTGCAATGAAGGTGAAAAAATTTATGCTTTCAGCGGCAATATGCGCAATGGGCATAGCCTGTGCCGCATCGCTTGCCGCTTGCGGAGAAAAGAATACCGAGCCCGTTAAGCTTGACGCGGAAAAGGCAAGCATAGTCGTAACCGGCTACGAATGGGGCCCCGCGGTTAATTCCGTGGTAGTCAAGTTCAAGGGAAATGCGGGCGGGGTTTCGAAGGATACCTTCAAGGTCACCACCGCGGGCAAAACGCGCACCGTTACGGACGCTTACCCCTCCGATGAAAAGGGCAACAGAGTAACGGGCGAATCGGAATATATCACGCTCGTGCTTGCAAATGCAAGGGTTACCTCGTGGGGCGCCGAGGCTTCGCCGTTCTCCTACAACCAACAGCTTAAAAGAAACGAATGGTCGGCAAAATACAGCGTAAGACTTACAGTAAACGACGGTCAGACTTTCAACGTAGGCAAAACCAAGCATAAGGAAAAGGATTACTTCACCTATGACGTGGTCAGCGCGGCAGACAGACTTGTCCCCCAGACTGCAACGTGGAATAAGGATACATACACCCATACGGACGGCACAAAGCTTTCCCGCGCATCGTGGTCGCCCGAGGGCGCGGCGGCGGACGGCGTAAAGAACCCGCTTATAATCTGGCTGCACGGCATGGGCGAGGGCGGTACGGATATCGACATTGACCTGCTCGGCAACGAGGTAACGGGCCTCACCTCCGATAACGAGGTAAACGTTCAGCATCATTTCCAAACCAACGGCAGCGCGGGCGCGTACGTGCTCGCAGTCCAGTCGCCCACGTGGTGGATGGACGCGGACGGCACCGGTTCCGAGCTTAACAATACCGAGGGCACCGACCCGCAGACCTCGTTCTATACCGAGGCTTTGTTCGGCGCCATTACCTCGTATGTGCAAAGCAATCCCGATGTAGACGCAGACCGCATTTATCTGGGCGGCTGCTCCAACGGCGGATATATGACTATGAACATGATGTTCACGCACGGCGATTATTTCGCGGCATATTATCCGATTTGCGAGGGCTATCTCGATACCCGCATCTCCAACGATATGCTTACGCAGATTAAGGACTACAATATCTGGTTCCTATTCTCCGCGGACGACCCCACCGTTCCCCCCAACGACTATGCCCGCCCCACTTTTAACAGACTTTTAAAAGCGGGCGCGCAAAACAGCTTTATGACGGTAACCGAGCACGTTTTGGGCAAGGACGCGCAAGGCGTTAAATACGATGGGCACTGGTCGTGGATATACGCCTTCAACGACGAGGTTAAAACAAGGATAGACAACACAAAAATCAATTCCGTTACGGATTTGACGCCCGCAAACTGCACCGTAAGCCAGAATATGTGGGAGTGGATTGCTTCCAAAAGCAAATAATGGGTAATTAAAGGGGCGTCTGCGTGCCGGTAAGTCGTGATGGTAGCCCGCGCGCCGCCGCTTCTTAAAAAAATAAACATTTAATTATTTAGGAGAAAATTGTATGAAATCTTTAAAGAAAATTCTTGGAATTGCGGCTACCTCCGCACTTGCTTTAACCCTCGGCGCATTTGCGCTCACCGGCTGTGGCGGCGATAAGGGATATACGTTCGAGGCTGAGGAGGCTATTCTTACAGAGCCCGAAGGCTTCGAGCCCAGCGACTGGGGCGCTAAGCTGATGGATTTGGAAGAAAAGAAGGACGGCAAAAAAGATATTACCGTTGTCGGCTATTTCAGCGCAAAGGGTATGACCATTACCTGGAAGATAAATGCCGAAGAGGAATGCGATGCAAGCATAAAGATTTACGGTTCTTCAACCAAATTTAAGACCGTTACAAAGGCTGACGGCACTGCAATAGAGTATGACTGGACAACATGGCAGCCGACGAACGTAGAACCGACTGACGAGGTAAAGGGCGGTATTGACGCGTTGCCCGCTGAAAACAGCGGCGTATCGTTGAAGGTAAACGGCAGCGCCGCTACCATGAGCGGAACTCTGCCCGGTAAAGAAGTAACCGCAACCTTTGCCGAATCCAGTTCATTTTACGCTTTGTACGTAGCCGGACAGTACACGGCAAACGTAAAGCTTAACAAGGGCGAAAATATAATTGTCCTTGAAATTGACGGTGCAGCCGGCGGCGGCTTCAATGTTGACAAAATGGTCATAGATGCATCCACTAAGCTTACTCACACCCCCGTTGACAACTCTGACCGTGCGGCAAGCTGAGGCTTGACCGACCACTTAAACGGTTTTACCGCCGCGCATCACGGCGGCGGTAATTTTTGTTTGTCTGCAATTGAAAAACATAAAAAATTAAAAGAACGGGAGAACAATTATGGCAAATAAGCCGCGCAAAAAATTAAGCGCAAAAAAGTTTACTATTATCATTTCTTCTCTTCTGGCATTGCTTTTGGCATTTGCAATTGCATTGCCCGCAGTAACCGTTACACAGTTTGACGACGTTATGAGAGATTTCTTTAAAACGGCGGGCAGAAAGGTTTCGGGCAGCGATAACGAAGAAACAAAAAATCTTGACAAAATATACAATAAAAGCGCGTATAAAAGCATTGCCGACCTTGACGCGGCGGAAAAGGACTTTGTCCGCGAGGCTGGCGCGGAAGGCTTTGTTCTGCTTGAAAACAGCGCAGAAGAGGGCAAGGGTCTGCCCATAAAGACAGAAGCAAACAGAAAGACCAAAATAAGTCTGTTTTCGCATAACGTTGTAGACCTTGTTGCGGGCGGAACCGGCTCCGGCGTAGGCTATATAAACGGCGACCTTAAAACCTCGCTCGAGGCGCAGAATTACGAAGTAAACGCAAAGCTTTGGGACTATTATTTAAAGGCTCCCAAACGCGGCGCGGGCGTTATTCAGTTTGGTCAGGACACAAACTGGAGCATCAAAGAAACTTCTATCGACACACTTAAGGGTGTAGACGGCTTGCTTGAATCCGCAAAGGATTCCGTTCCCGTATTCGTATTCTCGCGTACGGGCGGCGAAGGCGGCGACCTTGCAAGATATATGGGCGCGTATACCGATATAGAGCAGGATAAAGACAAGCACTATCTCGAGCCCGACTCGGTAGAGCTTGGCGTTATAGAATATCTCAATAACACTTTCGATAACGTCATTATAGTGGTAAACACCAACAACGCTTTCGAGCTTGGCTGGGTTAAAAATTACGAGAATATCACTGCCGTGCTGTGGGCGCCCGGTGCGGGCGGCGAAACGGCAAACGCTATCGCGGACGTAATCAGCGGCAAGGTAACCCCCTCGGGTCACCTTGTGGATACCTTCGCATATGACGCATTCTCTTCGCCTGCAATGCAGAACATGGGCGACTTCCGTTATTCGGTTAACGGCGCTGCTACCAAATATTACGGTATTTCCTATGACGAAGGCATTTATGTAGGCTATAAGTACTACGAAACCCGCTACTTCGATAAGGTTATGGGCGTTGCAAACGTAGGCGATTACGATTATGCTGCAACCGTACAGTATCCCTTCGGCTACGGCAAGTCCTATACGAGCTTCGAGTGGCAAAATTACGCTGTATCCAGCAAGGCCGAAAACGGCGACATAACCGTTACGCTCGACATTAAAAACACGGGCAAGGTTGCGGGCAAGGAAGTAGTGCAGGTTTACGTTTCCGTACCCTATACCGACTACGACAAGGAAAACTTTGTGGAAAAATCGGCAGTTTCGCTTGTCGGCTTTACAAAGACGAAAACGCTCGAGCCTAACGCTACCGAAAGCGTAGAGGTAACGATAAACGTAGAGGATTTTATTTCCTATGACGATGTAAAGGCTAAAACCTACATTCTTGAGGACGGCGACTATCTTATCACTGCGGCAAACAGCGCGCATTCGGCTGTAAACAATATTCTTGCATACAACAACAAGACCGTTGCGGACGGAATGACCGAGGACGGCGACAAGACCTTTGTAAGCGTATGGAACAATCCCACGTTCGACAAGGGTACCTATGCAATCTCAAAAAACAATTACGCCGTAACCAACAGGTTCGATGCGTCGAATTACATTGAAAGGAGTAAATACCTTTCCCGCCGCGACTGGGTTGGCACCTTCCCCGTAACCCACGGCTCTCAGGCTAACAAGGTTGCTATCAAAAACGAGAAGAACGGCTATCTTTGGGAAGAAACAATCACTCAGGATTTGTTAAACAAGCTTAAGCAAACCAAGCTTGCAGGCTCCAACAACCCTATGTCGGATGAGGAAGCGGCAAAAAAAGTGCTGCCCCTTAACAAAAAGGGCACGCGCGAGCTTATCGATATGCGCGGCAAGGCTTACGATGACAAGGACTGGGACAGCCTTATCAGCCAGATGTCCGATTCCGAAATTGCCACAGTTATCAACACTGCGGGCTATAAGACCGCGGAAGCGGCGTCCATAAACAAGCCGTTGGTTTATGATTTGGACGGCCCCGCGGGACTTAACAGCATGGTCGGACATGAATCGTTCTCGATTACATATCCCTCCGAGGTCAATATTGCGGCAAGCTGGAACAAGGAAATTTCCTACAAGCACGGCGAATTCGTCGGCGAGGACGGCTACCGTAAGGAGGCTTCGGCTTCAGGCTGGTATGCGCCCGCTATGAACATTCACAGAACGCCCTTCGCGGGAAGAAACTTCGAGTATTATTCCGAGGACGGCTTTATCTCCGGCGTAATGGGTACCGAGGCGGTTAAGGCAACGGCTAAAAAGGGTATGTACTCCTTCATTAAGCACTTTGCTTTGAACGACCAGGAGGATAACAGAACAAGCAACGGCCTTGCAACGTGGTGTAACGAGCAGGCAATGCGCGAAATTTATCTTAAACCCTTCCAGATGTGCGTTGAGGACAGAGGCACGGTTGCTACAAGAGTTCTCGAATACACCGAGGTTGTCAACGAGGTAACGCAGGAATCCGAGTGGAAATTTATCGAAAAGACCGTGGACGTACCCGCGTGCCTTGCGGTAATGTCCTCCTTCAACAGAATCGGCTATACCTGGGCGGGCGGCGATTACAGACTGCTTACCGAGGTGCTGAGGAATGAGTGGGGCTTCAACGGCATGGTGCTTACCGACTACGACAACGGCGGTTATATGGAAAAGCACCAGATGGTTCGCGCGGGCGGCGATGCGGCGTTAAAGCAGTACGGCGGCTCCAACATCAACATCAACAACGATGCAACCAGATATCATACCCAGCAGGCTATCAAGCACATTCTGTATACGGTAGTTAACTCCAACGGTATGAACGGCTACGCTCACGGCGTTGCAATAGGCGGCGCACCCTTCGCATACTACTACCTCATTCTGATAGCAGTCGGCGTAATTGCGGCGGGTCTTACTGCATGGGGAGTAACGGCAATAGTTTTGCGCTGGACAAAGGAAAAAAAACTTGCGGCTGACGGCGGCAGCGGAGAAGAGGGCGCACAGCCCGACGTAGAAAACAAACAGCCGTAAGAGAGATTTATATAGCTTCACCTATACTTTATAAGCGGAAAGTAATTAAATAGTGTTGCGCATTCATACGGACATTTTAACAGGGGCGCAGATTATTTAAATATGCATTTTTCTCCTTATAGACGGATTAATATGCGGCAAGCTTAACCGTCTGCCGCATACGGGTCCGTAAAAAATCAAATCTGCAAGCCGCCTTCGGTTAACCGAAGGCGGCTTGTAAATATTTTTAAAAATTATTCTGCATTTTTTTAAAACGTGTGCTATAATAAATCAAATTAAAGCGATAAGAAGGCTTTTATGACAGAAACCAACCTCACCTCAAACATTGCGCTTGAAAAATTGAAAAAAACGCTTAAAAACGGCGGTTATACATGCGTGCTTTCGGACGGAGCGCAAACCGTAACAAGCACAAAGCGCGGTGTGCGCCCGCTTACGGAGTTGATAGAAAGCGGAAAAAGCTTTGTCGGCTTTGCCGCGGCGGATAAGGTAGTAGGCAGAGCGGCGGCGCTTTTGTACGCGCTTATGGGCGTTACCGCACTGTATGCGGGCGTAATCAGCGCGGGCGCGCTTGAGGCTTGCAAAACCAACGGCATTTCGGTTGAATACGGCAAGGCCGTTCAATATATAATCAACCGCAACGGCGACGGCATTTGCCCTATGGAGCAAGCCGCGGCGGAAATATCCGACCCGCTTGCGGCGTTTAAGGCAATAAAACAACGGCTTGCACAGCTTGGCGCAAGCAATATTATATAATCAAGAACAATTGAAAATCGCTTAAAATAATTGATAAAATCAATTTACAAAGCCCGTTGGCTGTGATAGAATTCAGTAACATAAAAATCAAAGAGGTCGGCTAATGACTATTCATCATGACAAGCTTGCCTACGGTAAGCTTGCGCCCGAAAGCGAGGGGCTTTCCGAAGAGCGCATTGCCCAAATGCTTGCAGAGCTTAACGGCAACGCAGAGGAAGCAACGGACAACGATGCAGAGGCAGTAACAGCGGAAGATACCGCAGAGGCGCAAAAACGCTTAACCGCGGCATATTCCGCACCCAATCACGGTAAAAGGTCGCACAAACGCAAAAAATAAACGGCCGTCGGTCACGCTATGCTTAACATAAAAGAAAAAATCAAAAACTTAACGCAACCCGTGGATTTACGCAAGGGCAAAGAGTGGAAGGCGCTGCTTTTATTCTCTTTGCCTATAATATTTTCCTATCTTTTACAGCAGGTCTACACCATAAGCGACGCTGCAATCTGCGGTCAAACGCTGTCCGCAGACGAGGTGGCGGGCGTTAACGACGTTTCTCCGCTAATTTTCATATTTTTGCAGTTCGCGTTCGGCTGTACGGCGGGCTTTTCCGTCATTACATCCAGCCGCGTGGGCGAGGGCGACGAGGCGGGCGTGCGTAAGTCCTTTGCGGCGCAGATTGTTTTAAGCTCGGTCATAACGGTAATTTTAACGGCAACGTCACTGCTTTGCTTAAAGCCGCTTTTAAGCTGGATAAACGTAACCGAGGACAACGCGCTTGTGTTCAAAGCGGCATACAGCTACTGCTTCGTCATATTTTCGGGCATAGTTGCGCAGATGTTCTATAACTTTATCTGCTCGGTTTTGCGCAGTGTTGGCGATTCCGTTACCCCCCTTATTTTTCTGTTCGTTTCCACCGTTTTAAACGTCGGGTTAGACCTTCTGTTTATAAAGGTTTTCCGTTGGGGAGTAATCGGCGCGGCCTCTGCGACTGTCGCGGCGCAGGCGTTAAGCACGGTCGCGTGCTTTATATACACCTTTGTAAAATACAAGAGCCTGCGGCTTAAAGCGCAGGACTTTAAGCTTAGCATAAAGGAGCTTAACCGCCACATATTGCAGGGCGTACCGCTCGGCTTGCAGTTTTCCGTGCTGGCTGTGGGCATAATAGTAATGCAGGGCGAGCTTGTCAAATTCGACCTCTCGCCGGAGGGCGTAATGGTCGCGGGCAACCCCGCGCAGAACGGCTACGGCGCGGCGTGCAAGCTCGGCGGGCTGTTGATGTCGCCCATGAGTGCGCTCGGCGCGGGCGTGGTCAGCTTCACCGCACAAAATTACGGCGCGGGCGAGTATAAGCGGATACGCAAGGGCATTTTGCAGGCTACGCTAATTGTTTTGACTATGTACGTCGTTTTTGCGGGTGTCGGGCTGTTGCTTACTATAAACGGCGCGTATCAGTACATATTTTTAAGCGCGGATAAGGTCACCGAGCAGTCTGTAAGCTTCGGCAACCGCTATTTGTACGTTGCGCTAAGCTTTTACTGTCTGCTGGGTCTTATCTTTGTGTGGAGGAGCGGCGCGCAGGGCATAGAAAAGCCCTTTTTCACGCTTATGACGGGCACGGTAGAGCTTGTTGCAAGGATAGTTGTCTGCATATTTCTGCCCGCGGCAATCAATGGCGGAGCAATCAATTGCGAGGCAAGCGCGGCGGCATTTATAGCGCTTTGCTTTGCAGACCCTATCGCCTGGATAGGCGGGGTAGCCGTGCTTGCGTACCCCTTTGTGCGGTATATGGTGCTTATGAAGTACAAGCCGCCCAAGCCCGCAGCCGCCCCGCAGCCTGAAAGCCAACAGACCGAAAACCAACCGACCGACAAATAACAAGGCAACGATAAAAATAAGCCGCCCGCAAGGACAAATCAGTCCTTGCGGGCGGCTTTAAGTATTCACAAAATTACTTATTTTGCGCGGGCTTTCAGTACCGCGTTTTTCCAGCCCTCCAACAGCTTAAACCGCGTTAACTCGGGCATATTCGGGGTGAAAATTTTATCTGCGGCGGCGTTTTGCTTAATTTCTTCGGTTCCGTTCCATACGCCCTTGCACAAACCCGCAAGATACGCCGCGCCCAAGGCTGTGGTTTCCGCAACCTTCGGCCGCACCGCCTCGCAGTTTAGTATATCCGACTGAAACTGCATTAAAAAATCGTTTGCGCACGCCCCGCCGTCAACGGCAAGCCGCGTCAGCTTCATGCCGGAATCCTTTTCCATCGCCGTAACCAAATCGCACACCTCGTACGCAATCGCCTCCAACGCCGCCCGCACTATATGCGCGGTCGTGGTTCCGCGCGTTATTCCCGTAATCGTTCCCCGCGCCTCCGCATCCCAGTACGGCGCGCCAAGCCCCGTAAACGCGGGCACAACATACACCCCGCCGTTGTCCGCAACCGAGCGCGCAAGTCTTTCGCTGTCCTCTGCGGTGGCAATCGCCTTCATTTCGTCGCGCAGCCACTGCACAACCGCGCCGCCGACGAATACCGAGCCTTCAAGCACATAATCTGGCTTGTCCGTCAGTCCCGCGGCAAGCGTGGTCACAAGCCCGTTGCGGCTTTTAACCGCCCGCCGCCCAGTGTTCATAAGCAAAAAGCACCCCGTGCCGTAGGTATTTTTTACCTCGCCCGCGGCAAAGCACGCCTGCCCGAACAGCGCCGCCTGCTGGTCGCCCGCAACCCCGCATACGGGTATGGGCGAGCCGAAAAAGCTTTTGTCCGTTTCCCCGTAGCGGTATCCGCTCGGCTTAACCTCGGGCAGCATACAGCGCGGAATATCGAACAGCCTCAGCAGTTCACCGTCCCATTCCAGCGAATGAATGTTGAACAGCATTGTACGGCTTGCGTTGGTGTAGTCGGTGGCAAAAATTCTGCCCTTGGACAGCCGCCATAAAATGAAGGTGTCCACCGTGCCGAACAACAGCTCGCCGCGCTCTGCGCGCGCCCTTGCGCCCTCGATATTGTCAAGTATCCACTTGATTTTTGTTGCGGAAAAGTACGCATCGGGCACAAGCCCCGTCTTGTTGTAAATTTTTTCCGCAAACCCGTCGGATTTCAGCTTTTCACAGTAGTCGGCGGTGCGGCGGCACTGCCACACAATCGCATTGCAAACGGGCTTGCCCGTTTTTTTGTCCCATACAAAGGTCGTTTCGCGCTGGTTTGTTATCCCCATTGCAGAAATTTCCGCCGCGGTAAGCCCCGCGCGCACCAAAACCTCGCTTATCACGCCCACAACAGAGCCCATAATATCGTTCGGCGCGTGCTCTACCCACGCGGGTCGTGGATAAAGCTGTTTAAATTCCTGTTGCGCGCACGCAACCGCCGCGCCGCTTTTATCGAATATAATTGCGCGCGTGCTTGTCGTGCCCTGGTCTAATGCAAGAACGTAACTCATATCGCCGCTATTATATCACGGCGCAAACAAAATTTCAAGCCCCGCTTTTTCTGCCTCTCTCGAAAGTCCGTCCAAATTAAAAAGGTTATCCAAAACCTCTTCGAATAATTTTTTCTGCTCCTCGGTCAGCGTAGCCTCGAACCTCTCGTAATTTTTCAGCGCAATTTTCCGCAATTGAATGAATTTTTTGGTTTTGAATACTTTTTGTGGTGCTTGTTTCATAGTTTTTCGTTGTCCTAAACGTTGATAAGATATGTTCAATTTCTGTATAATTCTTATTGTAGCATCGGCAACATAAAACGTGTTAGCACTACCCAAAGTTGGTAGTTTTATGATAAACGCTGGGGGAGCTTTTTTGCAAAAAAGCGCCCCCAGCGTTCCTTTTATTTTAACAGAATTTTTTAAGATAAGATAAATCAAGCGCCCATTCCGCAACCTTGTTTCTGCGGCGGTGCGCCTCGTTTGCCTCGCCAAGCGCCCTGCGGTATTCGGCATAGGTACAGCCGTTCACCTTCATAAAATGCGCCTCTGCCTCGCGTTCCCTTCCCATAAGCGTAGTTCTGCCTATGTGTATAACCTCGTGACAGCTTTTGCACACGGCAACAACGTCCGCAAGCCTTTGCACGCAGTTCTCTTCGTCATATTCCCATTGCTCGTGCGCTTCAAGACGGCGGGCTTCCGCACCGCAAAGCATACATCTGCCGCCCGCCCGCGCGTAAGCCTCTCTGCGCACAATATCCCATTGCGCGGGGGTAAGCAGGCTTCTTAAATTGCTGTGCCAGCAGCTGTCTGGCACCATTTCAAAATTCAGCTTCACCGTTACATTATAGCGTTTGCGGGCGGAATTTTCAATAAAAACATTGACGAATGTAAAAATTAAATTTATACTGTATACAATATGGCTTTGGTTAATACCGAAAGGGTAAAAAAACTTAAACGCGGCGAGCTTGCCGCGGCAATCGCAACCGTTTTCTGCGGCGTTGCGCTTGTATATTTCATTGTCGGCTTTTCGGTGGGCGCTTCGCTTTCCGTTCCCGCGCTAAGGCTTTCCGCGTTGATTGCCGCGCCTGTTCTGACGGCGGCGGGGGCGGCGGTAGCGGCGTTCTGCAATATAAAATACGGCGGCGCGCTGGATAGGCTGATAAAGGACTATATCCGCGATGTGCTTGTGGAAAATGCGGCGGCAATGCACCCCGAGCGCGATTCGCTGACCTTTTACATTTTTGAGGAAGGCGCTTATGCGGAAATTAAGGTAAACAGCTTTAAGGAAAAAATAGTATTCGATTTTTCGCCCTTCGGCAGGCTTTCGCCCGTGCGCCGTTCGTTTATTGCGTCTGCTATTGTGGAAAAGCTTAGCCTTACCTTTTGCAGGCTTGCGGTAGAGCGCGGTGTAAATTATAAATCGGTCGGCTATACCGCGGCAAACGGCAGAAAAAAAGGCAGACAGATTTATATAATCGCCAACGGCGTGCCGGAAAAACACGCCTTGAAGAATTATTATAAAAACAGATGAAAGCATTGACCCGCCGCGGACTTATCTTAATAAACGCATATTCCGCACTGCCCACAGCCTTAAACCAGTCGCAACGGCTTAAATGCGAGCTTGCCGCGCTCGGCATACAGGCGGACGTGGTAAAAAACGGCGCGTTTCCTTTTTTAACGGACGGCAACGGCAACATACGGTCGCGGCTTGCAGACTACGATTTTTGCGTGTACCTCGATAAGGATAAATATGCCTCGCAACTGCTCGAAAAGCTTGGGCTTAGGCTGTTCAACAGCCATTCGGCGATACGCGCGTGCGATGACAAGGCGGTAACGCACATTATTTTGTCGCAAAAAAATATCCCCATGCCGCACACGATGTACGGGCTTTTATGCTACGACCAAAATGCGCCCGTTGATAAAAAATACCTTGACTGCGTGCAGGGCGAGCTTGGCTATCCGCTGATTGTAAAGGAGTGTTACGGCTCTCTCGGCAAGGGCGTTTACAAGGCGGACGACCGCGCCTCGCTTGAAAAAATTGCGGAAGCAGTCAAATTAAAGCCGCACATTTTTCAGAAATTTATAGCCGAAAGCGCAGGCACGGACATACGCGTTATCGTCATAGGCGGCACGCCCGTTGCGGCAATGCGGCGCGTTTCGGACGGCGATTTCCGCTCTAATTTAGAGCTGGGCGGCAAGGGCGAAAAATTCGATTGCCCCGCGGATATGGCGGACTTATGCGCAAAAACCGCCGAAATTTTAGGGCTTGACTACTGTGGAATAGACGTGCTTGCCCGCAATGACGGGTATTGCATATGCGAGGTCAATTCGAATGCGTTCTTCGGCGGGATAGAGCGCGTTACCGGCGTAAACGTTGCGCGGCTGTACGCGCGGCACATTTGCAAAGAAATTGGCTACAAGTGAATAAAAGTCCGAATTTGGTGCAATACTTTCGGTATGAGCAACAAGAAGGATTTTAAGCTTAAAAAGGAAGTTTTCGACAACTGCGCAAGCGCGAACGAATGCACGGGACTTTTCCAGAGGATAGCCCTCGACCCCGAGGAGGTCGCGCTGTTCCATAAAATGTACAACGAGCTTGACGGCAAAAAGAGCATAGACGACTGAGCTATGCAACATTTTAATACGGCCTTTTACAGCGCGCCCCGCGCCGACCTGTACGTCGGCGCGGGGCGCGCTTGTCCTTTTGACAAAATGTTTTACAAAGTGTTACGTTTCACGGCGTCAAAACCGCGTTTAACCGCCGCAAACCGCGCTTTTCCTACACTTTGCACTTAATTGTTACAAAATATAACACACAATATGTTGTTATCGCGTTAAAAATTATCATACAAGATATTGTGTTTCAGTACTTGACAAGTGTGGACAAGCATATTATACTTAGCCTTGCACCGTTTAAATAACGGCAAAAATCCGCAATAATATTTTTTCGGCTTAAATACTATATATAGTATACGGAAAAATGACAGATACAAAATAGGCTACTGACATTAACGGAGGATATGAAATGAAGGTAATCAAGCGCGACAACAGCGTATGCGACTTTGACAGAAAAAAAATCGCTGTTGCGATTTCAAAGGCGAATCAGGCGGTTGACGTAGAAGAGCGGATAACCGACAAGCAAATCGAGAGCATAGTGGACGACATAGCTTCGCGCCACAGACTTCGCGTGCTTGTCGAGGATATTCAGGACATGGTGGAAGAAAAGCTGATGGAAATGCAGAAGTATCAGCTTATGAAGGCCTACATGATTTACCGCTACGAGCGCGCGCTTATCCGCAAGGCCAACACCACGGACGAAAGCATTCTTTCGCTTATCAAAAACTCCAACAAGGACGTAATGGAAGAAAATTCCAACAAGAACGCGCGCACTGCCTCCACCCAGCGCGACCTTATTGCGGGCGAGGTTTCAAAGGACTTAACCCGCCGTCTTTTGTTGCCCAAGCATATTTCCAAGGCGCATGACGAGGGCGCAATTCACTTCCACGATGCCGACTATTTTTTACAGCCCATATTCAATTGCTGTCTTATAAATATTAAGGACATGCTCGAAAACGGCACCGTCATGAACGGCAAAATGATTGAAAGCCCCAAGTCCTTCCAGACGGCGTGCACCATAACCACGCAGATAATCGCCTCGGTCGCGTCCTCGCAGTATGGCGGGCAATCGGTCAATATCGCGCACCTCGGCAAATATTTAAGGCGCACGCGCGACAAATACGTTCAGCAGTGCGAGGAGCAGTTCGGCAACACTATTGACGAAAAAACCAAAAACAGCTTTGTGGACATGCGCGTCAAGGAATCCTTAAAGGCGGGCGTGCAGACCATTCAGTACCAGATTAACACGCTTATGACAACAAACGGACAGTCGCCGTTTGTAACTCTCTTCATGTACCTTGACGAGAAGGACGAGTACATTGAAGAGAATGCAATGATTATAGAAGAAATTTTAAAACAGCGCTATCAGGGCATAAAGAACGAAAAGGGCGTATACGTCACGCCCGCGTTCCCCAAGCTTATATACGTTTTGGACGAAAACAACTGCTTAAAGGGCGGCAAGTACGATTATTTGACCCGCCTTGCGGTAAAATGCTCGTCCAAGCGTCTGTACCCCGACTATATTTCGGCAAAGAAAATGCGCGAAAATTACGAGGGCAACGTGTTCTCGCCCATGGGCTGCCGTTCGTTCCTCTCGCCGTGGAAGGACGAAAACGGCAATTACAAGTTCGAGGGCCGCTTCAATCAGGGCGTTGTATCCATCAATTTGCCGCAGTGCGGAATTCTCGCCAAGGGCGATGAAAAGCGCTTCTGGGAAATTTTAGAGGAACGCTTACAGCTCTGCTACGATGCGCTTATGTGCCGCCACAACGCGCTTATGGGCGTAACAAGCGACGTTTCCCCCGTGCACTGGCAGTACGGCGCAATAGCGCGGCTTGAAAGCGGCGAAAAAATAGACAAATATTTAAACGACGGCTATTCCACCATATCGCTCGGCTATATAGGTCTTTACGAGGTAACAAAGCTTGTCAAGGGGGTTTCCCATACCGACCCTCAGGGCACGCAGTTCGCGGTTAAGATAATGAAGACCTTGCGCGACCACTGCGAGAAGTGGAAGAAGGAAACGGGCCTCGGCTTCGGGCTTTACGGCACCCCCGCGGAAAGCTTATGCTATCGCTTTGCGCGTATTGATAAGGAGAAATTCGGCACGATAGAGGACGTAACCGACAAGGGCTATTATACAAACAGCTATCACGTTGATGTACGCGAGGATATAGACGCGTTCTCCAAATTCCGTTTCGAAAGCCAGTTCCAGCAGATTTCCTCCGGCGGCGCGATTTCTTATATAGAAATTCCCAACATGCGCCACAATCTTACCGCAATCGAGGACGTTGTAAGGTTTATTTACGACAATATCCAGTACGCGGAGTTCAATACCAAGTCCGACTACTGCCACGTCTGCGGCTTTGATGGCGAAATTATCATAAACGACAATAACGAGTGGGAATGCCCCGTCTGCCACAACAAGGACCAGCGCAAAATGAACGTAACCCGCCGCACCTGCGGCTACCTCGGCGAAAACTTCTGGAACGTGGGCAAAACCAAGGAAATCAAATCAAGAGTATTGCACCTTTAATCGGTTAAGCCCTTACGTTAAAAGGATAAAACGTCACTTATATGAACTATGCAAAAATAAAATGGTACGATGTTTCCAACGGTCCCGGCGTGCGCGTTTCGCTGTATGTAAGCGGTTGCCGCAATCACTGCAAAAACTGCTTTAACCCCGAAACATGGGACTTCGGCTATGGCCAGCCGTTTACGGCAAACGTTGAAAATTCCATACTCGAAGGGCTTAAACCCGACTATATCAAGGGGTTTACGCTCCTCGGCGGCGACCCGTTCGAGCCGGAGAACCAGCTTGTGCTTGCGCCCTTTCTGGAAAGACTGCGCAAGCAATATCCAAAAAAATCGGTATGGGCATTTACGGGTTATGACTACGAGGCAGACCTGCTTACGGGCAGGCTGGGCGACGGCGAAACCGTTTTAAGAATGCTTAAATGCATCGACGTGCTTGTGGACGGCAAATTTGTAGAGGAATTAAAGGATTTAAATCTGCAATTCCGCGGCTCGTCAAATCAGCGCATAATACTTTTAAAGCCCTCGCTTGAACAGGACAAAATAGTCCTTTGGGACGAACAAACTGTCGTTTGACCCCCGCATATGCGGCAAATAACGCCGGTTAAAAAGGAAAACATATGAAAAACAACGTAGAAATTCTTGGCTCGAAAATCAAACAAATGAAGGTCGGCATAAAAAAACTAAGCGAAAACGCAATAATTCCCTCCTATGGCAGCGAATTTGCCGCGGGCGCCGACTTGTACGCATGCATAAGTGCAGATTTGCAAATCGCCCCCCACACAACGGCGCTTGTGCCTACGGGCGTTGCGCTTGAATTGCCCCTCGGATATGCGGGACTTATCTATGCAAGGAGCGGACTTGCAACCAAAAAAGGGCTTGCCCCCGCAAACAAGGTCGGCGTGGTGGACTGCGATTACCGCGGCGAGGTTAAGGTTGCGCTTCATAACCATTCGGAGGTTGCGCAAACCGTTTCCGCGGGCGAGCGCGTTGCACAGCTTGTGATAACGCCTTATCTTACGGCGGAATTTATAGAAAAGAGCGAGCTTTCCCAAACTGACCGCGGCGCGGGCGGCTTCGGCTCTACGGGCGCAAAATAAATTCGTCGCAAAATAAAATTATATACGGTAAAAAGCAGGCATAGGCGGGCGCACGGCAGTGCGCCCGCCTATTTATTTTCAGAAATTGATTGCGCGGTCTTGACGGTGGCAATGTGAAAGTGTATAATGCTAATATAATAAAAAAATTTTGTCGGACGGTGTAGTATGGCTCTGTATATGGGTCTTGACGTAGGCGGTACCTTTGTAAAAGGCATAATCATAGACGAAAACGGCAGGCTGATTTGCGAGGACAGTATTCCCACTGTCACGGGCAAGGGGCTTGCAGACTGTATAGAAGCGCTTGCGGAAACGCTTGTGCGCCACTCGGGACTGATGTTTTCCGCAATAGCGGGCGCGGGCGTAGGCTGTCCGGGACTTATCGACAGCGCGGAAGGCAAGGTAATTTTTGCGGGCAATATGCAGCTTAAGGACTATCCCTTGCAAAAGCTTTTGCAGGATAAGCTTGGCATACCCGTAAAAATCTGCAACGACGCAAATGCGGCGGCGCTCGGCGAGGCGCGCTTCGGCGCGGGCAAGGGCTATAAGGACAGCGTTCTTATCACGCTCGGCACGGGCGTAGGCGGCGGCATAGTAATTGACGGCAAGCTTTTCGAGGGCTATAAATCCGCGGGCGCGGAAATCGGCCACACGGTAATAGAGCACGATGGCGCAAGGTGCACCTGCGGCAGACGCGGCTGCTTCGAGGCGTATTGCTCTGCCCGCGCGCTGACTGCAAGAACAAAATGGGCAATGGAGGAGGATACCTCCTCCGCAATGTGGAATACCTACACAAACGACACGGCGGACGGCAGAACCGCCTTCGAATATATGGATACCGACCGCACGGCAAGGAAGGTTGTGGACTGGTATCTTAAATATCTTAACTGCGGCATTGCAAATATGGCAAATATTTTCCGCCCGCAGATTATAATGCTCGGCGGCGGCGTCGCGGCGCAGGGCACGCGGCTTTCCGCGCCCTTACAGCAAATGCTGGATAAGGAAATTTTTGCGGGCACCGATTACGCGCCCGTAAAGGTAGAGTGCGCAACGCTCGGCAACAAGGCGGGCGCATACGGCGCGGCGGCTTTAAATATTAAACAGGTCGGTAATGAAGAGTAATATCCCCGTCACAAGCCTTCAACGGCTACCCATATACCTCAACTATCTCAAATCGATAGGCTCGCAGGAGGGCTTTGTTTCCTCAGGCGCAATTGCGCGCGCGCTGAATATGGGCGAGGTGCTTGTGAGGAAGGACCTTGCCTATACCTCGGCGCAAGGCAAAACCCGCGTAGGCTACAGCCTGACGGAGCTTATTTCGGCTTTGGAGGAGTATCTGGGTTGCAACGATAAAAAGAATGCCGTAATTTTCGGCGCGGGCGGGCTTGGCAGTGCGTTGCTTGCTTACGGCGGCTTTTCTAATTACGGTATAGATATTGTCGCCGCCTTCGATAACGACCCCGCAAAAATCGGCGCCGAGATAGCGGGCAGACCCGTTCTGGACGCAAGTCATGCGCGGGAGGGGGTAAAGCAGCTTGACGTAAAGCTTGCGGTTATCTGCGTGCCCGCAAAGCACGCGCAGGGGGTAGCGGAAGAGCTGGTTGCATGCGGAATTAAAAAGATACTCAATTTCGCGCCCGTGCTTTTAAGGGTCGCGCAGGATGTAACCGTCCGCAATATGGATGTGGCGGCAAACCTTGCAATACTTTCAAGCATGTAAGCATTTATAAAATACCGCGCCGCGGGCAAAAAGCCCGCGGCGCTTTTTTATTTTTTTCTTACCGCGCCGCGGCAAGTCTAAACCGCTGTGCAAAAAAATATATTAAAGGTATGTCAAAGCAAAAATTTTCAAGCAAGGGCGGCTTTATCCTTGCAAGCATAGGCGCGGCGGTGGGACTTGGCAACGCGCTCCGCTTCCCCGGACTTTGCGCCAAATACGGCGGCGGCGCGTACCTCTTCATTTATTTAATCGCGCTGATTGTTTTAGGCATTCCGCTACTCAATGCCGAGCTCGCCCTCGGCAGAAAATACGGCGGCGGCGCGCCCGTCTGTCTTAACGGCTTAAAGCGCGGCTCAGGCGCAATCGGCTGGGCAAGCTGTGCAAACTCGCTTGTCACGGGGCTTATTTACGCGGGGCTTGCGGGCTGGATAATCGCAATGGTTATAAAGGTCGTTCCGCTGTCCTTTTCCGCGCCTGCGCTCACGCAGGACGAGGTAAGCGGCTACTTCTTCCAAAACGTCTTGAAGGCGCGTGCGGACGGCGTTATTTCAAGTATATCCCCGCTTGTATTTGCGGGAACAGCGGTTGCACTTACCGTCATTTTCTTCTGCCTGAAGGGCGGCGCGGGCGCGCTTGCAAGGGCGGCAAAGGTAACCGTAATCGCGCCGGTAATACTGCTCGCGTTCATGGCGGGCAGAGGGCTTTTATACAGCAACGCTGGCGAGGCGCTGACGGCGCTCTTCCTTCCCGATTTTTCCAAGCTGTCAAGTCCGGAGCTGTGGCTTTCCGCGCTCGGTCAGGTGTTCTTTTCCCTCTCGATAGTGGTGGGCATAATGCCCGCCTACGGCGCGTATCTGCCTGCGGGCACGAACATTTTCAAATGCTCGCTGATAATCGCCGCCGCCGACTTTTTCGTGTCCGTGCTCGCCTCGGTTGTAATGTTCACCACGCTCTACGGCTGCGGACTGCAATCGCAAATCGGGCAGTCTGGCATAATAACGGCATTCGCCGTCTACCCCGTGGCAATAACGCAGCTTTTTGGTGAAAACGCTGTCCTCAACTCAATCGCGGGCGCGGCGTTTTATTGCTCGCTTGCAATGATAGCGGTGCAGGCGGCAGTCAGTATGTTAGAGGCGTTTACCTCGCCATTTTCCGAAGCCTTCGGCATAAAGCGCACCCGACTTGCCGCGTGCGTTTGTGCAATCGGTGCCGTAATATGCGCCGTTTTCGCAACCTCGGCGGGCGCGGTTGCAGTGGAAATAAGCGATTTGTTCGTCAATTTTTACAATATTCTTTTGCTTGGTATTGCGGAGTGCCTTGTGCTTGCGTTCAGCAAAAGCGGAGTTGCCTCGCTTGCGGACGAGGTCAACCGCTTCACCCGCAGACTTAAAATGCCCAAACGCTTTTTCGGGCTGTCGGTCAGAATTTTAAGCCCCTCCGTGCTTGCCGCGCTGACGGTAATGGAGGCTATCCGCCTTTTTTCAAGCGGAATAGCTTACCCGCTCTGGCTGCAAATCTGCTTCGGTTGGGGGTTAAGCTTTCTTATTTTCGCCGCGGCGGCGGTAATTTATAAGCGCGCTAAGGCAGAGTTGCCCGTCCGCAAACATAAAAAACCCCCGCATATGCGGGGGTCAACCGTCAAAAACAGTTAAATTTCATCTCTGCCCGCCAAATAATCGAGCGAACAATCCAAGGCTTTTGCGACGGTCACAAGACTAATAAGTGTTGGCGTTTGTTTGTCTTGAAACCAAGCGCAAAGCTGGTTTTGACTTATTTTTGTTAATATGTGAATGCGATAACGAGTAATTTTTCTGTCGGCAAGCACCTTTTTAAATCTGTCGTTTGCCGTTGAAGCAAGCTTATATTTTTTAGGGGTAAAATCTTCCGTAAACCCGAACAGAAATTCAAGCGAGCAATTGAAAACCTCTGCTATTTTAATTGCACGCGTCAAATCGGGTATATGCTTATCGTTAAGATAAGCGTAGATTGTTGAGGTCTTTATTCCCGTTTTCAAGCTTATATCCTTAACCGTGTAATTATTAATTTCCATCAGTTCTCTTAAATTTTCTTTAAAGCAATCCAGATTTTCCATAACAAACCCCCCAAAATCAGCTTTCGACAATTTTCGATTTTCTTCGTCAATCTTTTCGGCTGTTACTACATTTAATTATGGAATTGTAGTACAATTATGACTTGAAAAGCTTAGGATAATGTAGTACAAAAAGCTAAGCAAACAAATTTATATGATTACTTTTTAGGCTCGCCGACAATTTTTTATAATGTTGACATAGCCGTCCGCTTATGCTAAAATAATTTCAATAACAAAAAAATAAACGGAGCCACAATGATAGACATTTCTTTAATCAAAAAGACCGACCCCGAGCTTGCCGAGGCAATGAAAAAAGAGCTTTACCGCCAGCAGAACAATATAGAGCTTATCGCAAGCGAAAACTTTGTATCTCCCGCGGTCATGGCTGCGGCGGGCAGCCACCTTACCAACAAGTATGCAGAGGGCTACCCCGCGCACCGCTATTACGGAGGCTGTCAGTACGTGGACGTAGCCGAGGATTTGGCGCGCGAGCGTTTAAAACAGCTTTTCGGGTGCGAATACTGCAACGTTCAGCCTCATTCGGGCGCAAGCGCAAATCTGGCGGTGCTTTTTGCGGCGTGTCAGCACGGTGATACGGTAATGGGCATGAACCTTGCCCACGGCGGACATCTTTCGCACGGCTCGCCGGTCAATATTTCGGGTAAATATTTCAATATTGTTCCCTACGGCGTTACCGAGGGCGCGGAGGTCATAGATTATGACGAAATGGAGCGCATTGCCCTCGAATGCAGACCGAAGCTTATAATTTCGGGCGCAAGCGCATACCCGCGCATAATCGACTTCAAGCGCATTCGCGAAATTTGCGACAAGGTCGGCGCGCTGATGTTTGTGGACATAGCGCATATCGCGGGGCTTGTTGCGGCGGGGCTTCACCCCTCGCCCGTGCCGTATGCCGACTTTGTCACCACAACCACGCACAAAACCCTGCGCGGCCCCCGCGGCGGCGTAATTATGTGTAAGGAGCAGTGGGGCAAGGCGATTGACAAGGCAGTTTTCCCCGGCACGCAGGGCGGCCCGCTTATGCACATAATCGCGGCAAAGGCGGTCGCTTTTAAGGAGGCGCTGTCGCCCGAGTTCAAGGTCTATCAAAAGCAAATCGTCAGCAATGCGGCGGCAATGGCGGACGAGTTTAAAAAGCTGGGCGTGAAAATGGTTTCGGGCGGAACCGACAACCACCTCATTCTTTTAAATCTTTCCGATAAAAGCATAACGGGCAAGGAGCTGGAAAAATTACTTGACGAGGTGCATATAACGGTCAACAAAAACGCCGTGCCCTTCGATACGCAAAAGCCGTTCGTAACCTCTGGCATACGCGTAGGCACGCCCGCAATGACTTCGCGCGGAATGAAGGAAAACGAAGCCCGCACAATCGCGCGACTGATTGCAAGGGTTATAGAAGAGCGCGAGGGCGCGTTCGAGTACGTTACGGCAGAGGTGGCAAAGCTGTGCAAGGCATTTCCGCTGTATAGCGACTGCGTAAACTGAGAATAATGCATTGCCCCCGCAATATGCTGAAATCAAGCATATTGCGGGGGCGTTAATATGTTAAAGTTTTGTTAAAGTATTGCAAAAGTCTGGGCTTTATTGTATAATAGCGGGGATATAAACAGCCATAAATAAATTATATACGGTGATAAAATGAATATCAAAATCACAGCAGATTCCACCTGCGATTTAAGCGCCGGGCTTGTGCAACGGTACAACGTCGGCGTTATGCCGCTTGCCGTTGTGCTCGGCGAAAAAATATACCGCGACGGCGTGGATATAACGCCGTGGGACATTTTCGAATACGTTTCCAAAAACGGCGTTCTGCCCAAATCCTCGGCGCCGTCCGTAGAGGAATATTCCGAGTTTTTTACCTCACAGCTTGCGGACTGCGATGCGATAGTGCACTTCAATATCTCTTCCAAAGCCTCCTCCTCGCACGAGAACGCGGCGCGCGCGGCACAGGGAAAGCAGTTCAAAGGCAAGGTGTTTGTAGTCGACAGTCATGCGCTTTCCACAGGGCAGGGACTGTTGGTTTTAAAGGCGTGCGATTTGGCGCGGGAAGGTCGTTCCCCCAAGGATATAGCCGAAATAACAACAAAATTGCGGGATAAGGTAAATACCTCGTTCGTGCCCGATGCGCTCGACTATCTGCACAAGGGCGGCAGATGCTCGCTTGCCTCGCTTATGGGCGCAAAGGTTTTAAAGCTGCATCCCATGATTGATATGAAGGACGGCAGTCTTTACGCCAAAAAGAAGTATATGGGCGGGCTTGACCGCTGTCTTAAAAACTACGTTGCAGAGCTTGCGGCAGATTACCCGCATTACGACAAAATGCGTTGCTTTATCACGCATTCGTGCTGCGAGGCCGATGTGGTCGAAAGGGTGCGTGCGCAGGTGAAGGAGCTTTTTCAATTCGACGAAATTCTTGAAACAACTGCGGGCAGCGTTATAACCACGCATTGCGGCAAAAACACCTTGGGCGTGCTGTTCATTTACGAATAATTTAAAGCTGTGTTGAAAATTTACTATTAAAATCAGTGCTCGTAGCTTCCGCTGACCAAAACGACAGCGCGGACAACAATCGGGAAAATTAAAATTACCCGCATTCTGCGCTTGACAAGCTAAAAATTACCAAATATAATAAAAACACAATTTAAAGTTATTCTTTGGGGCGGGGTGAAATTCCCCACCGGTGGTAAAGTCCACTAAGAGCGTTGCGTTTTAAATGCGGTGCATTTTAAATATTGCGCGCGCTCCCGATTCGGTGAAATTCCGATACCGACGGTACAGTCCGGATGATAAAAGAATTTTTAAACGGTTTTAATGTCGTTTTTTTCGCCCCGTGCTTTTTCGGGGCGATTTTTAATTGCAAAGAACAGCTTTAAATAAATATATTTTTTTAAAGGAGTTCTTTTTTATGGAAGAAACGCTCGAGCAACAGCCCACCCAACAGCAAGCGGAGCAGTTTACAACCGTCCCGACCGCAGAAGCCCCCGCAAGGAAAACCGCAAAAGAGGTATTAAAGGACTATTTTACGGCAACCAGAATAGCCTACATAGCCATATTTACCGCGCTTTCCTTTGCAATAAGATTTCTGCAATTCGCCATTCTTCCGGCGGTATCCTACCTCAAATTCGATTTTTCGGATACGTTTGTGCTTATTTGCGGCTATTCCCTCGGCCCCGTCGCGGGCGTGGTTACGCTTATTTTAAAGGAATTGCTGTACGGCATAGTAAATACGGGCACCGCATTTGTAGGCGAGCTTGCAAACGTGCTTATTACCCTGCCCATGCTTTTGATTACATCAATTCTTTACAAAAAGTATAAGGGCATAAAAGCGGTTATTGTGGGCATGGTTATCGCGTGCGTCGTCCGCGTAATCTGGTGCTTCCCTGTAAACTGGCTTTTAAATTTTCCCGTGTTTGTCGGCTTCGACTGGAACAAGGGCATGAGCATGTTTATAAAGGCGTGGTACTGGGTAGAGCTGTTCAACCTTATCAAAACCGCTATTCTTGCAGTCGTTGTAATGCTGCTTTATAAGCCGCTTTCAAAGCTGATACAGCTTACAAGCGAAAAATTCAACCGCCGCAAAAAAATCGCATAAAATACGGTAAAAAATTAAAAAGCCGCCCCGATTAAGCTACTTAGTCGGGGCGGCGTAATTTATTCAGGTAATTTCCTTAACGCTCAGCAAAAATTTTTGTCCGTTGTCAAAGGCAATGCAAAGCCCGTCCTCGCCGTTGTTGAACGTAGCCGCATAATAATCCTTCAATAACGCCTTAAAGTCCAGCAAAAGACTTTTTTCGTCAACCTTAAAGCAAAGCCTTTCCCTTGCGCTGTCCATTTCCGTAACAAATAAATGCCCTTGTTTTTTCCTCATAATTATCAGCTCCTTTGATTTTATGGATATATTATACTCACGCGGGTTGGCATTTGGCAAGCAATAAATGCCAACCCGCAACATAATAATTTACAGAAACAGAGGAATTTTTGTAAATTATGTCAAGGTTCAGCGAAGTATTAAGCTATCTGATTTTCGAGCAAAATGCAGACGCAAAATCATTTGCCGCAAAAATAGGCGTATCGCCGACGTGTATAACAAGATATTTAAGGGACGACAGATTTCCTTCAATCGAAATGCTTGTATTGCTTGCGGACTATTTTGAATGCTCTGCCGATTATCTTCTCGGTCTTGAAGAAAATAAGGGTTCGGCAAAGTATAAAAAATGCCCCAAGTTTTCAACGCAGTTTGCTTATCTGCTCGATTACTTTAATTATAATTGCTTTAAGCTGTCGGAAGAGATAAAAATGCACCAAAGCACGCTGTATGCATGGAAAAACGGCAAGCGCGTGCCCACGGCGGAAAACGTGATAAAGCTTGCGGAGTTTTTCGACTGCCGCGTAGACTTTATCCTCGGCAGAGAAAGCTGAGCGCCCCTTCATCTTCACGTTTATAAAACAACTTAAAAATTATTGCAAATTGTTGCCGTGCGGTTTATAATATTGCCGTATGGCAATATTTTTTTC
The DNA here is from genome assembly GCA_910587015.1 of uncultured Christensenella sp. Lineage (GTDB taxonomy): Bacteria > Bacillota > Clostridia > Christensenellales > Borkfalkiaceae > Coproplasma. Next base: position 66,043 of record CAJUME010000010.1, on the reverse strand, counting down.
GGCGAATGCGGCGGAAACCGAGGCGTTCGGCGCAAGCTTTGCAAAAACCTTAAAAAGCGGCGCGGTGGTCGTTTTAAACGGCGACATGGGCGCGGGCAAAACCGTATTCTGCAAGGGCGTTGCCCGCGGGCTGGGCATCGCGGACGAAGTTTTAAGCCCCACCTACGCATATATGAACGATTATGACGGCAAGCTTTTTCATTTCGACTGCTACCGCCTTAAAAACGGCGCTCAGGCAGAACAGCTCGGTCTTACCGACTATTTTTATGCGGACGGCGTCTGCCTTATAGAGTGGGCGCAAAACATTGCGGAGGTTCTGCCCCAAAGCGTCATAACGGTCACTATCGAAAAGCTCGGCGGCGATAAAAGGCGGATAATTTATGAGTAATTTTATTGCGATAGACACGTCCTCGCGCTATCTTACGGTAGTCGCGCAAAAGGGCAAAAGGTTCGTTTTGCGGCACTTGCCCGAGTGCGCTATGCAGCATTCCGTAATATTAATGGACGAAATCGACAAGGCGCTGGACGAGCTTTCCCTCACCCCCGCGGAATGCGATTTTTTTGCGGCGGTGGTCGGGCCGGGGTCGTTCACGGGTATAAGAATAGGCATAGCCGCCGTCAAGGGCTTTGCGCTGGCGACGGGCAAAAAATTGCTTGCTATCACCTCGTTCGACCTGCTTGCATATAATGCGGTAGACGAAAAATTTTGCGCGGTTATAGACGCGGGCCGCGGCAGCTATTACGCGTGCGGCTATGCGGTCGGCGCAGACGGTAATAAAACAGTTATAATGCCGCCGTGCTATTTAAGCGGCGCGGATGTTTCCGCGCTTAAAATGCCGCTTTACGGGTTCGAGGCTTTGCCCTTTAAAGGCTATACTAAAACCGATGTTAAAAATTGCTTACGTCCCGCAGTATGCGCCAATCAGGCGTGTTTAGCGGACGAAATATTCGCGCTTTATGTGCGCAAAAGTCAGGCGGAGGAAAACCGCAATGCAACTTAGAGGGTGGAAGTACGAGGACATTTTAAAAATCTCGGAAATGGAAAAGGAATGCTTCCCGCTTGAGCCGTGGAGCTTTCAGATGCTGGCGTCAAGCTTCGACAGCGAAAGCTTTTGCGGCATAATCGCGGAGGACGGCGGCGAAATTATCGGCTACGGCGGAATGACCGTTGCGGCGGACACCGCGGATATAGATAACGTTGCCGTTGCCGAGCCCTACCGCAAAAACGGCGCGGGCACGGCGATTATTGCGCGGCTTCTGGAAATTGCGCGCAGCCGCGGCGTTACCAAAGTGTTTTTAGAGGTGCGCGTTTCCAATGCAGAGGCTATGCGCGTGTACTTAAAAAGCGGTTTTAAGGGCGTTTACGCCCGCACAAGGTACTATTCCGATGGCGAGGACTGCCTTGTAATGTCAAAAAGCCTTATATAAGCTTCGCGCCACTTCAACTACCCCTCCGCCCTCGGCGGGGGGACTAAGGGGGGTGGGCGCGCAATCGCTCGGCGCATTCCCGCTAAAAAGGAGTTCGACTATTTTATTAGAAGGCAGCTTTGTATCTTACCTAAGAAAAGGCGCGGGCAAGGATATTCTGCTTTTGCATGGCTACGGCTCCAAAAAGGAAAGCTTTTTTTATCAGACGGAATTTTTATCCAAAAGCTTCCGCGTAACCGCGCCCGATTTTTTGGGCTTCGGCTGCAGCGAGCCGCTTACTCAGCCGTGGTCTGTCGGCGATTATGCGGAATGGCTTTATAAATTTATCAAGGCGGAAAGGCTTGTATTGCCGCATATTGTCGCTCATTCGTTCGGCGCAAGGGTCGCCTTCAAGCTTTTGTCGGCGCGCCCAGATATTGCGGATAAGCTTGTAATTACGGGCGGCGCGGGGCTTGTAAAACCGCGTTCACCGCAGTATATAAGGCGGGTAAAGGCTTACAGACGCGTCAAAAGGCTGTTCCCTCGGCTTGCGGAAAGACGCTTCGGCTCGGAGGAATACAGAAGGCTTTCCCCGCTCATGAAGGAAAGCTATAAAAAAATAGTCAACGAGGATTTAAGGGACTGCGCGGCAAAAATCCGCAACAAAACGCTTTTGATTTACGGCGAAAACGATACCGTAACCCCGCCCGATGAGGAGGGGAGCACGTTTAACTCGCTTATATGCGGCAGTCAGCTTAAAATAATGCCGTGCTGCGGTCACTTCTGTTTTTCGGAGGAGCCGGAGCTGTTCAATCATTTGCTTGCGGAATTTCTGTTCGGTCAATAAAAGCCACGCGCTTTTTTACGGAGTATCTGGTATGTTTATTTCCGTTGGAAAAATTATAGAAAGCTTAATAATATCCGTCCTTTTCGCCGCGCTTTTGTGCGGCTGCTGTTACCGTCTTTTGGGCATATTGCAGTCCTGCGGCTACGGCAACGTGCGGTTTTTGAAGTGGGCTAAAAAGAAGAACAATATGGCTTTAACCCGCCATATTCTGCTTGCAATGCTGTGCGCGCTTGCGTGCGCGGTAATTTCCCTGTGCTTTTCGTTTGCGGGCGACTGGTCGGCCGTTGTCGGGCTTTCCGCGTATGCAATAATGTTTTCCGTTTATATCTGGGCGGATAACCGCGTTGCCCTGCGTACGCCCGCCGTTGCTACGGCAAGGTTCAAACGCCTTTACGCCGTTTTGGCAGTTATAACGCTTGTTGCGGTGTATTTTGCAGTCACGCTTTTAAACTACGCCTCTTATGCGTACACAAAAAATTACGGCGGCTACTGGGGCGCGCATATTTTCGGCATACTAAGGTATTGCCCGCTCGCCGTTTTCCCTCTGCTGTTAATTCCGCTTGTACTGCTTGCAAACCTTATATCAAAAATTTACGAGGTGCCGCACAATAAAAGCTTTGTAAAAAAAGCAACCCGCAAATTGCAGACCTCGTCGATAAAGGTAGTGGGCATAACGGGCAGCTACGGCAAAACCAGCACAAAGCAGATTCTTTCGCAAATTCTCGGTGCAAAGTACCGCGTGCTGTCCACGCCCCGCTCGCACAATACGCCTATGGGGCTTGCGCTTTCTCTCAACAACAATAACCTTTCCGACTACGATATTTTTATTGCTGAAATGGGCGCGCGCAACGTAGGCGACATTGCAGAGCTGTGCGAAATCTGCCCGCCCGACTATTCCGTTATAACGGGCATATGCCCCCAGCACCTCGAAAGCTTCGGCTCGGTGGAAAATATCGTAAAGGCCAAGGGCGAAATTCTTGCCTTCACCAAAAGCGAGGCGGTTATAGCGGCAGACTGCGCAGACCTTTTCAACGGCTGTCCGTGCGTATATTCCGCTTGCGGACAGATACAAAACCTCGAATGCTCGCCCGAGGGCTGTGCGTTCGACGTTGTAATCGGTGGAAAAAGCGTTCGGCTTAAAACCGTGCTTTTGGGCAGACACAACGCCGAAAATATCGCGCTTGCGGCAACGCTTGCGCATAAGCTGGGCATGAGCGCGGAGGAAATCAAAGCGGCGGTGGAAGGGCTTGGCTTTGTAGAGCACCGTCTGCAGCTGATAAAATCGGGCAATGTGAATATTCTGGACGACGGCTACAACTCCAACGTCAAGGGCGCGGCGGCGGCCTTGGAGGTGTTGAAAAGCTTCCGCGGCAGAAAAATAGTCGTCACCCCCGGACTTGTCGAGCTCGGAGTTCTGGAGGAGTGCGAAAACAAGCAGCTGGGCGCAAGCCTTGTCGGCTTTGATTATGTAATTCTTGTCGGCGAAACGCTTGTCACGCCCGTAAAGCAGGGCTATTTCGAAAACGGCGGCGCGGCGGATAAGCTTGTAATAAAGCAATCGCTTGCGGCGGCTCAGGAAGAGCTTAAAGGCTATCTTGCGGACGGCGATACCGTCTTGTTCCTCAACGATTTGCCCGACATTTATTAAGCCCCCACCCCCCAAAGCTAAAAATTTTCAAATCACCAAAGCAAAAAAATTCAGCGGAGGTGATTTTTTTAATGTCAAAAACAATTCTTGTCATTTTCGGCGGAGCTTCCAACGAAAACGAAATTTCCGTAATAACCGGCACAATGGCGGCAAACGTATTAAAAAGCGGAGGGGATACCGTTCTGCCCGTGTACATATCTCAAAACGGCGACATATTTGCGGGTGAACAGCTTGCCGACATAAATAATTTCAAGGGCAAAAAATACCTTTCCGCCCCGCGCGCGATAATTGCGGACGGCGGAGCGTACCTTCTTACAAAGCGCGGCAAAATCAAAAGGCATATTAAGGCGGACGTTGCCTTAAATTGCTGTCACGGCGGCGATGGCGAGGGCGGCGCGGTAAGCGGTCTATGCGCGGTTGCAAAAATTCCGCTTGCCTCCGCGGGGATTTTCGAATCCTCCGTATTTATGGATAAATACCTCACAAAGCTTATTTTAAGCCCGCTCGGCATAAAAACTGCGGAATATGTCTATATCACAAGCATATCGCAGCTCGATTGCCCCCGCAATATGCCCGATTTTCCCGTAATTGTCAAGCCCGTCAGCCTCGGTTCCAGCATAGGCGTGCAAAAGGCGGAAACGCCTTCTCAGCTTGCAGAGGCGGTTGAAACCGCGCTTATGTACGACAGCGCGGTAATCGTTGAAAAGTACCTTGAAAACCGCCGCGAGATAAACTGCGCCGCTTATTTTGCGGACGGCGCCGTTATAACGGGCGAGTGCGAGGAGGCGTTTTCTGGCGGCGATTTATTAAGCTTCGAGGATAAGTATATGGGCGGCGGCAAGTCCGTTCTTCCCGCCGATATCCCCGCGGATATGTCGGACTTAATCAAAAATATCACCCAAAAGGTCTGTCTTTCGCTCAATATGCGCGGCATAGTTCGGTTCGACTTTATCCTTTGCGGCAACGATGTATATTTAAGCGAGGTCAACACCGTCCCCGGCTCGCTTTCCTATTACATACTCTCGAAGGGCTTTAAGGATTTTTACAAGGTGCTTTCCGCCGTCATTACGCAGGCGCAGAATGATTTCAATGCAAAGCACGCAAAAAAGCTGCTCACAACGGGAATACTTGAAAATATCCCCGCAAATGCTTGCAAACTCGGCAAAAAATAACTATAATAATTTATTATTAAAAGCAAGGGTGTTTTGACAAATGAAGGAAAAAACAGCAAAGCGTCAGTCCTTAAACAAGCGTCAGCCGTTCGGCAAATATCTTAAAGAGCAGTTGAAAACCAGACCCGCCGTAACAACGATTATGGTGCTTTATCTGGCGTTTTGCCTTGCATCGGTAATATACCTTCCCATAAGCGGCCGCGCCCGCGACGGCGGCTATTCGCTTGTTTATGCGTCTGTTGTGCCGCTGTTTTATATTTTGGAGTACTTCACCCGCCAAAAAACGCCCTGGCTGTGCGTTGCGCTTATAATGTTCTGGCTGTTCGGCAGCTTTATCGGCGCATGCTACAACGTGTATACGAAGTTTGAGATTGCTGGCAGTAAGTGTTGGGACGACATAATGCATTTCTTGTGGGGAATGGTTTTCACGGCGGCAGGCTTTTCTGTAATAAAAATATTTATGGGCGAGCCGGACAGTACAAAAAAATTCTTCGGCTGTCTTGTGTTCGGGCTTGCGTTCTGTCTTATGATTGCGGTGTTCTGGGAAATTTACGAGTTCACCGTGGACAGCGTATCCAACGGCTACGATATGCAGGAGGATACCATTGTCAACAGCATTCATTCGTTTTTGCTTTACCCCGGCTATGACCACCTTCACACGCTTGTTATAGAGGGCATAGCCTATACCGAGCTGTACGATGCAAACGGCAATCTGCTTTACACAATCGAGGGCGGCTATCTCGACATAGGCATTATGGATACGATGTGGGATATAATCTGGTGCACCGTTTCCGCAGCCGTTCTGTGCGTTATACTCGGCGTAGACCGTTTTATCGGCGGACGTATTTACAAGGTTGTCATTCCTTCCATACCCGCCCAAAAGCAAGAAGCTGCCCCCGCAACGGAAGATGTACTTGCGGAAGCCACCGCACCCGCGGCAGAGGAAGCTCCCGCAGAGGTCGCGCCTCCCGCAGAGGAAATTTAATAATCAGCAATTAATAAGCCCACCCCGACAAGCTGTCGGGGTGGGCTGGCTTTATGTAAAATTATTCGTCAACCGTTTCGGTCGGCTCAACGCTTTGCACTGTTTCCGCCTTGTCGCTTGTCAGCAACAGCTCCCGTCTGAAATCGGGCAGCAGACCCGCCTTTTTAAGCTGTTTTTTAAAGGTGGTGGCGTAGCAGATTATAACGGCAATGCTTATGCCTATTGCCTCCTGAATAATGTTGCGGGGAATGCTTGCCGCCGCAACGGGCACGCCGCGCGTAATGCAACGGTAAATAAAGTAACCCAAAACCACTTCAACGGCGGCTATAACCGAAAATATCACAGCCTTAACCCATTCGTATTTTTTAAAGCGGTTAGGCAGAACAAAGTTCAGCAAGGCGGAAGCTATCGCGCCCTGCAAGCCGTGTATTAAAAGCGAGGCAAGCATCATTTCGGGCGATTTAAAAATATCGTAAATCAGCGTGCCGACGCCCCCGCAGATAAATGCGGAAATCGGGTCCATAAGATACGCGGCAAGCAATACAATGCCGTCAACCCAGTAAATTCTGCCCGCGGGCGTGGGTATGGGCGGAATATAGCCCGTTGCCACAACAAGCGCAGTCAAAATCGCGGTGTAAGCTATCCACTTAGTAGAAAAAACAGCCATTTTGCTTTTATTTACAGTCATATAAATTCACTCCGTTAAAATTTTACATTGACTATTATATAGCTTTATGATATTATTGCTATTACCAAAATTAAACAAATTTATATAACCAGATATTTATGCGCAAAATCGATTTAAACGGCAAAAACAAATACTATACCCTATATAAAAGCATTCGAGGCGAAATTTTATCGGGCAGAATAAGGGCGGGGGAGCGGCTCCCCTCCAAGCGCGCGCTTGCACAGGAAACGGGCGTAAGCGTCGTCACCGTTCAGCTCGCGTACGAGCAGCTGCTTGCAGAAGGCTACATAACCTCGCGTCAGCGCAGCGGCTATTTTGCGGAAAATATCGACTGCCCCGCGCAAACGCAGTTTCCCACCCCCAAACATCGTTATCCGCGGCATATCCCTATGCCAATGCCCGAAAATGCTGAGCAACAGCGGTATATTCTCGACCTTGTCAAGGGCTATGCCCCCGCAGAGCTGTTCCCCTTTTCAACATGGGCAAAGCTTATGCGCACCGTGCTTGCCGACTGCGGAGAGCATCTTCTCGAACGCGTTCCTTGTTGCGGCGACATACAGCTTCAAAACGCCGTTGCCGCATACTTGTACCGCGCCCGCGGCATTTCTGTCGAGCCGCAACACATAATAATCGGCGCAGGCGCGGAGCATCTTTACGGTGTGCTCGTTCAGCTTTTGGGACGTGGCAAGCTGTTCGCCGCAGAAGCGCCGTGCTACGGCAAAATTCCCGCCGTGTACACTCTTTACGGCGCCGAGGTCGCGCACGTTGCCGTAACAGAAGCGGGCATCGACCTTGACGAGGTGGAAAAGCTTTCTGCGTCTGCCGTGCACGTTTCTCCTTCGCACCAGTTCCCCACGGGCGCGGTAATGCCCGCCTCTGCCCGCTCGCGGCTGATTGCGTGGGCAAATAAGTCCGACGGATATATAATAGAGGACGACTACGACAGCGAGTTCAGGCTCGAGGGCAAGCCACTGCAAAGCCTTGCCGCTCTGTGTCCCGACAGAGTTATATACATAAACACCTTCTCAAAAAGCCTTGCGCCGTCCATGCGCCTCGGGTATATGGTTCTGCCGCCCGCACTGTACGGCGAATATCTCCGCCTTTACGGTCAAAGCGCAAATATCGTTCCGCTGTTCGAGCAGAAAACGCTTGCGCTTATGCTTGACGGCGGGTATTTCGAGCGTCTTATATCCCGCCTTAAAAACCATTACCGCGGTATCCGCAAAAGAATACTGCAAATGCTTTGCGAACTCTGTCCCGAATGCGAAATTTCCGATAACGGCGGCGGGGCGCATTTCACCGTTAAATTTCCGCGCGCGCAGTCCGGTTTGCAGATTAAGCAGTATGCCGAAAAGCTTGGCATAAAAATAAAATGCCTTTGCGACTATCTTCCCCAAGCCCCTTTGCCGAAGGCGGGAGTGGAGTACGCAGAACGTCTGCACAGCTATCAAAAAACGGCGGTTATCAACTATTCGGGCGTAACGCATGCCCGACTTGACGCAATAGCCGTAAAATTGCGAAAATAAAAGGCACCGCAGGCGCAATGCCGTACGGTACCGGTAATTCAATTTAAAATTTATTTATCTTCCGCATTCAAGCACAATGTATGCAAGGGGAGAAACGCCGTATTCTTCAACGTTTTCGTCAAGCGTGTTAAGCTCATCGTAAATATACATTGTCCGCACCTCCTGTTAAAAATAAGTAATAAGCCTTTGTGATTTTTCGATATAAGCAATCAGAAGCGGAAGCCGCTGTTAATGTTGCTTAAAGCCATCCAGTACAGTAACGAAATTTTATTGTTTCTCTTTTCTTCGCTCTCTTCAAAATCTTCTTCTTCAAATAAATCCTTAAACATCTTAAAAGCCTCCTTTAAGTTCGTTTTTCTTGATTGCAGTTGCAGTATAGCACCGCTTTTTATGTTAGTCAATAACAATTTGCAAAATTTTAAAAATTTAATTTTTGTTAGTTTACAACAGTATTTTATGTTTAATTCGTTAAAATATGTTAACTAAAAGAATTAAGTAATTTTTTAGCGAAATATTTTAACAAAACTAACAAAATCCGACTGAAATTTTTTAACACAGTTAACAAAATGTGTTGCATATAAAAATCCGCCGTGCGGACAACCGTCCGCACGGCGGATTTTGTTAAAAATTATTTGTCTATAATATTCAGCTTTTCGTCGGGGTCAATCTGCGTGCCGTTCTCGTACACCTCGAAGTGCAGGTGGTCGCCTTCCTTGTTTTCCGCGCCCGTTGCCTTTGCAACGGTCGCAATAACGTCGCCGCGGCTCACCTTGTCGCCTACCTTAAGCGTTTCCGCAGGCTCTATGAATTTGTAAACGGTTGCAACTCCGTTGTCGTGCTTAATCTTTATAACGGCGCCGTAAAGCTGGTCGTTCTTGAAAATGCTTTCAATCGTACCGTCAACCGCCGCCAGCACCTGAGTGCCCGCCTCTGCGGCAAAATCCATACCCTTGTGCACTGCGTATCGGTCAAGCGTCTTGTCATAGCAGAATACGTTCGCCTGCGTCAGATTAACGTCCTTAACGGGCACGATAAACACGTAGGAAGTGGTGCTGTCCACGGGCTTGTCGGGCTTATCGTCGTCGGGGTTATCGGGATTGTTGTCGTCGGGGTTGTTAACGGGCGGCTTTTCGATAGTGCCGTCGGGCTTTTTAACGCCGAAAACAACGCCGACGGTCACGGCGGAGGCAACCAGCAGACAAGCTGCAAGTATCAGATAGTAGGTCAGAATTTTCTTTTTTGAAGGTTTGATTTTTTCTTTTTTCATAAATATTGCTCCTTGTTTTTATTTTTTTGACATAAATTTTAATTTTAAACCGTTTTTTTCAATATCCGCCGAAAATTATCGGAGAGCCCGCCTTTACCGAGTCCGCTCTCACGCAGATATGCAGGTTTATTCTGTGCCCGTTAACGGTAACCGAGTACGGTAAATCCGCCGTGCAGTAGTAGTTGACGCTGTCGGAAAGCTCTTCCGTAAAAACCACCCTTCCGCGCACCTTTTTCAAAAAGCCGTCCAAATCAAAGCTTTTGTAAACCACCGCCTCGCCGCACACGTTTTTAAGCGAAAGCCTCACCGCCGCCGCATTATTTTGGGCGGTAACCTCCTTGCAGTCGGCAGAGCTCGTGCCGCAGTAAAAGGTGTAGGCCTCGCCGCCCTCGAAGCACAGCCGCTTTGGCAAAGCCACCGCCGCCGCAAGCATAATCGCCGCAAGCGCAAGCAGTATAAAAATTTTCACAGCCCGTATTTCCGGCTTCATTCTCCGCCTCCGCAGGTTCAGTCACACGCGGTTTATTGCCGTAATTTCAAATTTATAAACCTTGACGGCAAAATTTTTTCGCGCAACAAAAAGGGGCGTCCGCGCAGACAATGCGCGGACGCCCCTGAATTTTAATTATTGAATTAATGACAGCCGCCGCAGGTCTTGCAGTTGCCGCTGCATTTTTTCGCCGCTTTTCCCGTGGCGGAAAACATCTGCCCGCAATAACAGCGCTCGGCGGGTTGTCCGCAGTCGGGACAAAGCACCTTGTCTTCATGGTTTTTTACAAGCTCCTCAAAGCTTTTGTTGCAGTGCCTGCAAATATACTGTAAAAGCGGCATAGTGTTTCGCCCTCCTCAATCCTGCTTTCCGCGTCTGTTTTTTCTGTCCTTTTTGCGTTTTTTTGTGCGCAAAGGTCGTTTAAAGGGGTTGCCCTTCAGTAAAAATACCGCAATTATCACTGTCAGCAGTACTGCTATGCCGGAAACCACCCAAAACCACACTGTCTGTCCAAGCGTCACGCCCGCCTCGCCGGGTACGGGCATATTCATTCCCCACAGCCCCGCAATCAGCGTGGGCACCGCAAGCAGAATGGTTATAATCGTCAGCGTTTTCATTGCGTCGTTGGCGTTGTTTGAAATTACAGAGCCGTACGCGTCCATTGTCACGCTTAAAATATTCTTGTAAATGTTACACGTTTCAATCGCCTGCTTGTTTTCTACGTTGACGTCGTCGTACAAATCCTGATATTCCTCGCTCGGGCACACCGCCTCGGTTCGGGAAAACTTCTGGTGCACGCGGTCGTTCGCGCTGAGCGAGGTGGAAAAGTATACCAACGCATTCTGCAAATCGAGCAATTGAATAATTTCCTCGTTTTTCATCGCCTTGCCCATTTCGTTTTGAATGCGGTGGTTTTTGCGGTCAATCTGTTTAAGGCAGTACAAAAACCGTTTAGCATTGCCAAGCATAAATTTCAGCGCAAAATGCACGGGCTTGCCGCAGTCTATTTTATCTCTGCCGCAAATAAAATCCCTCAAAACGGTGTTGCCCTTTAACGATACGGTCACAATGCACCGCGCATTGTAAATTATAGCGAGTGGCAGAGTGGTATAGCTGTCGCCGCCCGCGCCCTCTTCGATTACGGGGCAGTCAACCATGTACATGCTGCACCCCTCGTCGAATTCCGAACGCGCGCGTTCCTCCTCGTCCAAAGCGGCTTTAAGCATATCCTCTGGCACGCCGGAAAACGCCGAAACGTCCTCGCATTCGTCGTCGGTGGGGTTTTCAAGCGCTATCCAGCACTTGTCTTTAAAATTTTCGCATTCCTCTGTCCTTCCGTTGTCCGCGGAAAAGTAGTACTTGACCATAGGCGCCCGCCGCAGTATTTTTTTCTTAGTGTATGCATTAATTATATATCAAAACCCCGCGTTTGGCAACAAATATTCCGCTTTGTCAAAAAACAAGCCGTCCGCCGCGGTCGTTGCCCGCGGCGGACGGCTATGCCAAACGCCGTAATCAGCCGTTATTACATTTTATTCATATAAGAATTTTTCCGTCAATAAACGAGGAGAAGAAGCCCTCCAAATCGGTTCCGCACTTCAAAAAGCACCCCGTCAAATCCTCTGCAGAGGCAATTTTTCCGTTAAACTGCTTAAAGTACGCGGCAAGACAGCTTACAAATTTTTCATCGCCTATGGTATTCCTGAGCATATCGAACATAATCATTCCCTTATTATAGGTCACGTTAACGTACTCGAAATCCCCCGTATACTCGCTCAAATTTCTGTTCATTGTCGTGTCAACGTCGCCGTTCAGCTGACCGTAAACGGAAAAGAACGCTCTGTATGCGGCAGTAGCAGTAGTAATCAACCCCGTGCGCGTAAAGCCGTAGCCCGTATTGCTTTCAAAAAACATTACGGTGGAGTACTCCGCAAGCCCCTCGTCCTGCCAGCCGTCGGTCAGCTGGTTACTGCCCACCATTGCATACCACCACTGGTGCGCCGTTTCATGCACAATGGTGTAAATATGGTTGTCGGAATCCAGCCCGTCCGCAATCATCGTCAAAGCGGGGTATTCCATGCCGCCGTAGGTAAAGCCCGTCTGCACAACGGACAGATTGGGGTACTTATACGCGCCGAAGGTCTTGGAAAAATATTTAAGGCTGTCGCACGCCGCCGCAAGGCTTACCTGCGGGTTATTGTCGGATAAATAGTAGTAGCTTACCGCAACGCCGTCCACGGTTTCGGTAACCGTCTGAAACTTGTCGCTCAGCGCAATCGCAAAATCCCTTGCGTTTTTAAGGGAGTACTCGCATTTTTTTCTGCCGTCCGTTTCCGTTTCGGTCACAAGCTTGCCGCTGGTTGCCGCGGTATATGCGGCGGGGTAATCGAGCGTAACGCGGTAATCCGCGCAGTCTGATACAAACGGGTCCCCGCAGGAGTAGTAGGGGCATTCTATAAAGCCCTCCTTGGAATACGCGCATAAAATCGGATAAAAATTGCCGAGGTTTACGGATTTTTCCGCAACGCCCGTGCGGTGGTTCACCTTTGCAAGCGTAAGCGTGTAGCTTATTTTTACGGTCGCGCGCTGGTCGGGGTATACCGCCTCGGTCAGATTGACGGTCAGAACATTCTCGTCCTCGCCGCCCACGTTCCAGCCCGCGCAGCCCTCAACGTTCGCAATTTCCATGCCGCCGTAGCTTTTGCCCCCGTAATATGCCTTGTTTTCGTATGTTTCCGATACGGGCTTATACTTTGCATTCTCGCGGAAGGCGTTACCGTACAAATTAAATTTCAAATCGCTTAATTCGTTGTCGGTATTGTTATAATAGTCAAGCTCAACCGTTCCGCTCAGCGTACGGCTTTCTTCATCGTAGGTCGCAACGATATCGTAGCGGGAAACCGCCGCTCTGCTATCTTTTTTGCAGGCGGAGGCGGCGGCCGCCAAAACGGCGGTGCACACAACAAGCAAAATACAAATAAATTTTTTCACAGCGTCACCTCTTATGATACGCTATCATATGCGCCCGCCGTGCGCTTTAAGAACAATTTTTTTGTTTTTTGCATATACGCGTCCGCTTATTTAACACATTTTGCGGCTGTGCAATAATATATACAGTATGATATTTTGCGTTGTAACCGACGGCACGGCGTCTGCTGCCGAAACCCTTCCCGAGTGCGACCTTGCCCTTTACGGCTTTTCCGGCCTTGGCGAGGTGGACTATGAAAACGAGCTTAAAGGCAAAACCGAAAAGCTGGAGGTGGCGGCGGCTTTATCCAAGGCATGCGGGTGCGGGCTTTTGTGCGGGTGCAAAACGCTCAGCCGCGGGCTTTTGCGCAAATCTGTCGCCGTTTCGGATAAGGGCAAGCTGCTCGGCATATCGGACATGACGCACATAATCGATGGCGAGGACTACAAAAGCGGCGCCTCGCTCGGCTTTTACACCGTCAACGGCTGCAAGGTCGGCATTTGTATAGAAAACGACCTTCTTTTCCCCGAGGCTGTCCGCGCGCTCACCCTCTGCGGCTGTAACGTAATAGTCGCTGTATTAGAGGAGGTGCGCGATACAATCCCCCCGCTTTTAATACGCTCGTATTCCTATCTGTACGGCGTGCCCGTGGTAATGTGCGCGGGCAAAACGGCTTATTTCGCGGATATATCGGGGGCAATTGCCACCTCAACCCAAAAATACGCCCTTTTCGAGGTAAGTCCGCAAAGCCGTTACCACGTTGTAACAACCCGCGTCAAGGGCATTTCCGCAGACGACAGGCAGGATTATTAACCGTTTTCTTTAATTTCCTCGTCCAGCTCGAACATTTTGTCCAAAACCTCTTCAAGCATAATTATCTGCTCTGCCGTAAGCGTTTTTATTAACCGCTCGTAAGCCTCCAAAGCGCATTTTTGTAATTGTTTAATAGTATTCATAAGCTTATTTTAATGTCCACAAACGTGGAATGTCAAGCAATTTATCCACAATTGTGGTCATATAATTTTATGAATAAGTTTGCAGAGCGGTTAAAAGAATTGAGGGTTGAAAAGGGGCTGTCTATTATTCAACTTGCAAAAGAAACAAATTTGAGTAAAAGTGCGGTTTCGTATTGGGAGAATTGCGTGCGTATTCCCAATGCTTTGGCGATAATAACACTATGTAAATATTTCAACGTTTCCGCAGATTATCTGCTCGGTCTTGAAGATTAGGCTTTTAAATTTATTATAAATTTAATATTAAGCGGCGGGCGATTAAAAATTTTTAATCGCCCGCCGTTATACTTGAAATTTAATCGATTAGCTGTTATAATAATATTTGTACAAATTTCGGCTGAAATTCAAGGAGTTTTCTATGTTCAGTATGACGGGCTTCGGCAGAGGGGAATACAAAAACGGCGGTATAGAGCTTACCGTGGAAATTAAAACGGTAAACAACCGCTATCTTGACGTATCCGTTAAATGCCCCCGCATTTTTTCCTCTCAGGAAGAGGCGGTGCGTTCCGCTCTCCGCAAAAGGCTTACCCGCGGTCATGCGGACGTTTTTATTTCATATTCCGACAAGCGCGAGCGCGAAAAAACCCTGCGCCTTGACGAAAGCTGCGCCTCTGCCTATGTTTCCGCGGCAAACCGCGTAAAGCAGCTGTTCCCCGAAATTTCCGACGACGTTTCCGTCACCTCGGTTTTGCGCTTCCCCGACGTTATCCGTACCGAGGACGCCTCCGCCGCCGATGACGAGCTTGTTTCGGCGCTTTGCGCCGCGCTCGATTGCGCAACCGATAAGCTGAACGAAATGCGCGCGGTCGAGGGCGAAAAGCTTGCAAACGATATGCTGTCGAGAATGAAAGAGATAGAAAAGCTTGTCGCGGGCATACAAAAGCGCGCGCCGCTCGTTGCCCAAAGCTACCGCGAAAAGCTGGAAGCTAAAATGAAAAAGCTTTTGGAGGGGATAGAGGTTGACGAAGGCAGACTGTTGACCGAAGCGGCGCTGTTTGCCGATAAAAGCAATATAGACGAAGAGCTTACCCGCTTAAATTCCCATATCTCGCAGTTCCGCGAAATCTGCACCGAGCCGCTTGTCGGCAGAAAGCTTGACTTTCTTGTTCAGGAATTCAACCGAGAGGCAAATACAATCTGCTCCAAATCCAACGATATAGAGGTAACGCGGCTTGGGCTCGCCTTAAAAAACGAAATCGAAAAGGTGCGCGAGCAGGTGCAGAACGTAGAGTAAGCTTTATGAAAAATTTATTGATAGTTTTGTCGGGGCCTTCGGGCGTGGGCAAGGGCACAATAGTAAACAGACTTTTGCAGGACGGCGGCTATTCGCTCTCCGTTTCGTGCACAACCCGCCCGCCGCGTGTGGGCGAGGTAGACGGCAAAGCCTACTTCTTCATATCCAAGCAAAAATTTGCAAAAATGATAGAAGAGGGCGGGTTTCTGGAATACAATAACCACTTCGAAAATTTTTACGGCACGCCCAAGGGCTTTGTGACCGAACAGCTTAAAAACAGCGATGTCATTCTGGAAATTGAGGTTGACGGCGCGCTGCAGGTCAAGCAAGCCTATCCTCAGGCGTTGCTTATAATGATTTTGCCGCCGGACGAGGCGGCGCTTATTGCCCGCTTAAAGGGCCGCGCTACCGAAAGCGATGAAAAAATCGCCGCGCGCGTGGACAGAATGCGTTACGAGGCTTCCAAAAAGCATTTATACGATTTTGTTGTTGTCAACGATGACCTTGATACGGCCGTTGCGCAAATAAAAAGCATAATTAAAAGCAGAAAGGAGATATAAAATATATATGATTAACCAACCCCCCGTAGATTTACTTATTGAACAACTCGGCGCGGACGGCCAGCCCGCCTCCCGCTATTGCCTTTGTGTGGTCGCGGCAAAGCGAGCAAGACAGATTATCGAGCAGACCGCGGGCACCGCAACCGGAAACGAGGTAATAAAGGAGCTTGCAATAGCCAGCCGCGAAATTGCCTCGGGCAAAATCAAGTGCGCAAAAGACTGATTTTTTTAAAAGGTGTTTGCACAGGTAATTGTAGACATAGCCCACTCTCAGGTGGACAAAATATTCGAATACTCCTGTCCCGATAATCTGCCCGTGGGCAGTCGGGTAAAGGTACCCTTCGGCGGAAGGTTTGCCGGCGGCAGATACGTTGGCGAAAATATAATCGACGGCTTTGTAATAGGCATAAGCGAGCAAAGCACGTTCCCGCCCGAAAAGGTAAAGCCGATAAAGGCGGTATTCGAAGAAGCTCCCGCGCTCGTCCCCGAATGCTTTTCGCTGATGGAGCGCATTTCTTCACGCTATCGCGTGCCCAAGGCGGCTGCGCTAAGGCTGTTTGTTCCGTCTGAAATGCGGCTGGGCAAGGTGCGCGAGGCGTATAAAAAATTTGTCAAACTCAAGGATAGTACGGTACCAATTTCCAAGGCCGCCAAAAAACAGCGCGCCGTTTTAGACCTTTTGCAGACGGTGGAGGAGTGCGAATATACCTCGCTTTGCAACGACTTCGGCGCGGCGGCGGTCAACGCGCTTGCGGAAAAGGGCGCAATAGAGGTTGAAAAGCGTCAGATTAAGCGCAGTCCGCTTAATGCGGAAATTGCAGAGGAACAGCCCAAAACCTTAACATATGCGCAGGGCAACGCGATTGACGGTATAGAAAATTCCGATAAAACCGTGCACCTTATCCACGGCGTTACGGGCAGCGGCAAAACGGAAATTTACCTCAATTTAATAGCCCGCGCCATATCCCGCGGCAAAACGGCGATTTTTCTTGTGCCGGAAATTTCTTTAACCCCGCAAATGCTCTCTCAGCTCCGCGCGCGTTTCAAGGGCGAGGCGGCGATACTCCACAGCGGACTTTCCGCGGGCGAGCGTTTCGACGAATGGTGGCGTCTGCGCTCGGGCGAGGCTAAAATAGCAATCGGCGCAAGAAGCGCAATCTTTGCCCCGCTGGAAAATTTAGGCGTAATAATAATAGACGAGGAGCACGACTCCTCGTACATTTCCGAAACCGCGCCCCGCTATTCCACGATAGATATGGCAAAGCTGCGCGCGCAGTACAACGGCTGTAAGCTTGTGCTCGGCAGCGCTACGCCCTCGGTGGAAAGCTACGGCCGCGCGGTGGAGGGCAAATTCAATTTAATCACCCTAACGGAGCGGATTAACAAAAAGCCTCTGCCGGAAATTATCATTGCCGATATGCGCAGTGAGGTTCGGCGCGGCAACAATACCGCCTTTTCGCTTGCGTTGCGTGAGGAGCTTGCAAAAACCCTTGCAAACGGCAATCAGGCGATAATATTTTTAAACCGCCGCGGCTATTCGCAGACGGTAATCTGCCGCGACTGCGGCTACGTTGCCAAATGCGAAAACTGCGATGTCAGCTTAACCTATCACAGCGAAGAAAACTGTTTAAAATGCCATTACTGCGGCGCAAGGTATAAAATGCTTACCGCCTGTCCCGACTGCGGCGGCGTTCACGTCCGCTACGGCGGCACGGGCACGCAGAGAGTGGTCGCCGACCTTAAAGCGCTTTTCCCCGAAGCGAAGCTGATAAGAATGGACAACGACACCGTTTCGGGCAAGGACGGTCACTATAAAATTCTGCACAAATTCGCGCAAAAGCAGGCGGATATACTCGTCGGCACGCAAATGATAGCAAAGGGGCACGACTTCCCCGCCGTAACGCTTGTCGGCATCTTAGACGCGGACATGAGCCTGCATTTTTCCGATTACCGCAGCGGAGAGCGCACCTTTCAGCTTATAACTCAGGTGTCGGGCAGAAGCGGCCGCGCGGGCGAGGCGGGCAAGGTCGTTCTGCAAACCTATTGTCCCGAAAATTACATTTTACGCTATGCCGTCAATTACGACTATACGGGCTTTTTCGATAACGAAATGCGGGTGCGCAAGGCAACGCTCTTTCCGCCCTATTCGCTGATTTGCCGCATTATGGTCACTTCCGAAAACGATGCGCTCGCACTGGAAACGCTTAAAGCGGTGTATTTTGCCGCAGAGGAGCTTAAAAATCAGCAACCGACCGAGTTCATTTTTTTAAACAGAATGCACTCTCCCGTCAAAAAAATACAAAAAAAGCACCGCTATCAGGTGCTTATGCGCTTAAAATCCTATGCGCTTTTAGAAAAAATTTACGATATAGCGGTTAAAAACACCTCGGCTAATTGTCTTGTGTATGTCGAAGAAAACCCCGCAAATCTAAGCTGAATTCGGGTTTTTGTGGTGGCGAAATGGTAAAAAGCTTTAAAGACGTGCCTTATGGCGCCTTTTCGTTTTATTCGGACATGACCGTTGTGTGTCCCAAGTGCGGCAAGGCGGGGACGGTTCGTTTCGATAAAGAACGTAAAATTGCGGTTTTCCGTTGCGGGGCGTGCTTTGCGGAAAAAGAAGCTTTCTCTTGCGGGAACTGCGGGTTCGAGGTAACTGCGCAGTGCACCTCTACGGGGAAATATTTCCGTACAACCGTGTCGGGCAGTAAAATTCACGGACAAAAAATAAAGGTCAGGTGCCCGTATTGCAACGAGCTTGTTACGGGCGAAGTCACTGACAACAGAAAAGAACACATAATATTTTCCGATGTGCGCAATGGCGAAGACCCGTACTTTCATTATCCGCTTTATTTTCAGACGGGTTACAAGGGTAAATTAATCTGGGCGATTAACAGAGAGCATTTGCAGTATTTAATCGATTATTTGTCGGCGGAAATACGCATTCCTCAGTCCGAAAATTGCAATACCATGCTCTCGCAGTCGGATAAGCTGCCCGCCTTTATGAAGTCGGCTAAAAACAGAGAGGGAATTGTTAAATTGCTTACAAAGCTGCGCGACAGCCGATAAAAAAGCCGTTTTGGCGGAATTGGAAGATTTTAAGGAGTAATTAAATATGTCCAAAAGGTATGTAGTACAGGACGGCGACGAGGTTTTAAGAAAAACCTGCCGTCCCGTCAAGGTGTTCGGCTCCGAGCTGAACGCGCTTTTAAACGATATGAAGGAAACCGTCCGCGCCGAAAACGGCGCAGGGCTTGCCGCTCCGCAAATCGGGGTTGATTTGCGCGCCGTGGTTATCGACGTGGAGGAGGGCTTTTACGAGCTGATAAACCCCGTCATTCTGTCAGTCAAGGGCGAGCAGAAGGGCCCCGAAGGGTGCCTTTCGGTCAAGGGCAAGCAGGGCACCGTCCGCCGCCCGTATAAGGTCAAGGCGGAGTACTTCGACCGCAACGGCAAAAAGCACAAGCTTACCGCAGAGGGCTTTTTCGCGCGCGCTGTCTGCCACGAGCTTGACCACCTCGACGGAATTTTATATATCGACAAGGCGGACGAGGTATACGATTTACCCGCGGAGGACTGATAAATGGCGGCTCCTTTAAAAATAATCTATGCGGGCTCGCCGCAGTATGCGGTGCCCGCGCTGGAAAAACTGATTGAAAGCGGCAAAAACGTGGTTGCGGTAATAACCCGGCCCGATAAGCCCGTCGGCAGAAAACAGCTTTTAACGCCCACGCCCGTAAAGCTTTGCGCGCAAAAGCACAGTCTGCCCGTATTCGACTTCGCAAAAATCCGCGACCACGTTGCGGAAATAAAGGAGCTCGGCGCGGACATAATGCTTACCTGCGCCTACGGTCAGCTTTTAACCGAGCAAATTTTAAATATTTTTCCCAAGGGCGTCTGGAATCTGCACGCCTCGCTTTTGCCCAAATTCCGCGGCGCGTCGCCCATTCAGTCAAGCATACTCGCGGGTGAAACGCATACCGGCGTCACCGTAATGAAGACGGAGCTGTCCCTCGACACGGGCGACATTCTGCTTGTAAAGCGGTGTGAAATCGGCAACCTCACAAGCGGCGGGCTTTCCGAAAAATTATCCCTCCTTTCGGCAGAGGCGGCGGTTGAGGCGGTTAATTACCTTGAAAAAGGCAACGTCCAGCTGTTAATGCAAGACGAAAGCAAGGCAACCCTCTGCAAAAAAATCAACAAGGCAGACTGCAAATTAAACTTTAACGAACCGTATGAAGTTGTTTTGCGCAAAATCAAAGCTTTCAGCCCCGCTCCTGCGGCGTTTTGCGGCTTTAACGGCGCGCTTTTGAATATCTTCGATGCCGAGCCCTGCGTTGGGGCAAGCGGCGCGGCTGGTACGGTAATTTCCGCGGACAAGCGCGGTATTGCCGTTGCGTGCGGCACGGGCGGGGTGGTTATAACCGAGCTGCAGCCCGCGGGCGGCAAGCGCATGCGCGCCGCAGATTTTGTAAACGGCAGAAAAATAAAGGCGGGCGATATACTTGACTAATCCGCTGTGCGACCCATATCTGGTCTTAAACAAGGTATATTGCGGGGGCAAATACTTAAAACAAGCCCTTGCGGAAACGGTGGTAGAGCCGCTTAACAAGGCGCGCACCGTAAAAATATGCTACGGCGTGCTCGAAAAAGACGCTTATTTCGACTATATTATAGGGGCAAACACCCAAAAGCCGCCCAAAACCGCGGTAAAAATCATAATAAAATGCGCGCTGTATATGCTGGAATTTATGCAAAAGCACGACTATATGGTGGTTGATTTTGCGGTAGAGCTTACAAAAAAACTCGGCAAGGAGGGCGCGGCAGGGTTTGTGAACGCGTTTTTGCGCTCCTATAAAATTCCCGCTTTGCCCCAACAGTCGGACGAGCGGCTTGCAATCGAATGCAGTTCTCCGCTGTGGCTTGCAAAAAAGCTGCGCCGCAGCTATAAGGCAGAGGCGGCGGAAATTTTATCGGCGCCCTCCCGCGGGGTATGCGTCCGCTTTGTGCGCGGCGCGGAAAATTATCTTGATAAGCCCCACATAAAAACCCCCTTCGACAACGTTTATATATTCGAAAATTTCGTGCGGGACGAGGGCTTTTTCGGGGGCGATTATACCTTTCAGTCGGTCGGCTCGGTCGCCATTTGCACGGCAATATGCGGCGGTCAACGTCTTTTGGACGCCTGCGCGGCCCCCGGCGGCAAGTCCGTTCTGCTTTCAAAAAAATTCAAAAGCGTAACCTCGTGCGAGCTTCACGCCCACCGTGTAGAGCTTATAAATTCCTACGCGCAACGCATGGGCGCGTCAAACGTTTACCCCGTTCAGACGGACAGCGCCGTTTTCAATCCCGACTATGCAGAAGCCTTCGATACGGTTTTGTGCGACGTGCCTTGCTCGGGCACGGGAGTTATTAACGAAAACCCCGATATAAAGCTTTTCCGCAAGGAAAGCGATATTGAAAATCTTAATGATATTCAGCTTAAAATTCTGGGAAACTGCTCCCGCTACGTCAAAAGCGGCGGCACGCTGTACTATTCGACTTGCTCGGTTCTGCCCGAGGAAAACGACAGTATAGTCTATAAATTTTTGCAATTGCACCCCGAATATGCCTTGAATATCCCCGTTTCACAATTAGAACACCGCACAACCAAATTCGGCTTGCAGTTTTTGCCGCATATTTCCTTGGGTGCAGGCTTCTTCTTAACCTCCTTTATTAAATTGTAATAAGCCTTATATAAGCTGCGCAATTCTTTGTTGCGCTGCGGCAACGCTCAGTCATTTACGTTCAGTAAACTCCTTCGTGTTTTCCTCGCGCGCCTTGTCTTGCTTGCTTCTCTAAGGCTATGACGTGCTTAACTGTTTTAAAAATGAAAAAAATTTTGCAGGACCTCGCATATAGCGAGCTTGAAAGCTTAATATTATCCCTCGGCGAAAAAAAATTCCGCGCCAAGCAAGCCTATGACGGGCTCATGCGCGGCAAAAAAATTTCGCAGATTAATCTGCCCGCCGCACTCCGCCAAAGGCTCCTCGAAGAGTACGAGGACGAGCCCGTTAAAATAGCCGAAGTCTTTTCCTCGGCGGACGGCACCCAAAAATATCTGTTTCAGCTTGCCGACGGAAACATAATAGAGGGCGTTTTAATGCGCTATAAATACGGCAATACGCAGTGCGTTTCAACGCAGGTCGGCTGCCGTATGGGCTGTAAATTCTGCGCAAGCACCCTCGGCGGGCTTGTGCGCAACCTTTCTTCGGGCGAAATTTTGGCGCAGGTGCTTGCGGTCAACGCTCTTCACGGCGGCGCCGCAGATAAACGCGCCGTCACAAACCTCGTTTTAATGGGCAGTGGAGAGCCGCTCGACAATTACGACAACGTAATAAAATTTCTTCGCAACGTCACTGCGGAGGGCGGAATAAACATTTCCGCGCGCAATATTTCCCTTTCCACCTGCGGGCTTGTCCCCAAAATTTATAGCCTCGCGGACGAAAATATTCCGCTCAACCTAACAATTTCCCTTCACCAGACCACGGACGAGGGCCGCGCCCGCACAATGCCCGTTGCAAAAAAGTATTCGATTGCCGAAATTTTAAAGGCGTGCGACTACTATTTTGATAAGACGGGCAGGCGGTATATTTTCGAATACTCGCTTATTGCGGGCGAAAACTGCGAAAACGAACACGCGGACGGGCTTGTTTCACTTTTAAAGGGCAGACCCTGCCACATTAATTTGATAAGGCTTAACGAGGTCAAGGAACGTAACCTTAACACAATAACCGAAAAACAGGCTTACCGTTTTTTGGGGCTGTTGGAAAAGGGCGGGCTTTCTGCAACCCTCCGCCGCCAAATCGGCGCGGATATAGGCGGGGCGTGCGGGCAGCTGCGCGCAAGCAGATTGAACGATAAAAAGGATAATTAAAAAATGGTTACAGCGATATTCGGTGAAAACTGCACGGGTAAATCTACGCTCGCGGAAAAATTAAAAAACGAGTTCAACGCGGTCGTTTATTCAGGCAAAGATTATTTGCGGCTGGCAAAAAACGCAAACGAGGCTGAAAAAATTTTTAAAGATAAGCTTATGTCTGCGGTAAACGGAGAAAATATAATCTATATAATTTCGGAAAAACCACATCTATGTCTGCTTCCGGAAAAGTGTTTTAAAATTTTGGTTACGGCAGATTTATCGGTTATAAAAGAGCGCTTTTCCGCGAGAATGAAGGGCAATCTGCCCGCACCCGTTGTGGTTATGCTTGAAAGAAATCACGGTATGTTTGATAAAGAGCCGCATAACTTTCATTATAAAACTACCGAAGATTATTCGGATTTGATTTTAAAAATAAGAGGTACTTATGCAGACTAAAATAGCGCCATCTATACTTTCGGCGGATTTTTCCGTAATGGGCGAAACAATTAAAAAGCTTGAAAAATGCGGCGCGGACTTAATTCACTGCGACGTTATGGACGGAAGCTTTGTAGAGCCTATCACTTTCGGCGGGCAGATGATAAAAAATATCCGTCCGCTTACAAAGCTGCCTTTGGACGCGCATCTTATGATAGAGCACCCCAAAACGCAGATTAAATTTTTTGCCGAGGCGGGCGCGGACATAATAACCGTGCATTACAAGGCATGCGCAAAAATTTCCGATACCTATTTAAAGGAAACGCTTGAGCTTATAAAGTCCTGCGGCGTTAAATGCGGCGCGGTGGTCAACCCCGACGTGCCCGTTGAAAAGATTTTTGAAGTTTTTCCGCTTTGCGATATGGTGCTTTTAATGTCCGTCTACCCCGGTTACGGCGGGCAGAAGTTCATTCCCGAAGTGTTGGAAAAGGTTAAAAAGGCGCGGGAATACGCAATAAAAATCGGCAAGCCCGATATGGATATAGAAATCGACGGCGGCGTAACCGAAGAAAACTGTGCGCAGATACGCGCGGCGGGCGCAAACGTGCTTGTCGCGGGCTCAACCGTGTTCAAATCAAACGATATGGCAAAAACCATCGCAAATTTAAAAAAATGAAGGGTATAATTTTATTGAACGGCGAGCCGTACTCCCATGCAATCAACGCCGAAAACGCGCTTGTTTACTGCTGTGACGGCGCGTATAAGTGGGCTAAAAGCAAGGTGCGCATAGATAAAAACATAGGCGACTTCGACAGTCTTGACGAGGTTCCCTATCCCTTGCCCGAAGAGGTGTACCCCGCCGAAAAAAACTTCACCGACGGTGAAATCGCGCTTAAAAAAATGCTTGAAGCGGGCGCGGACGAGATTGAAATTTACGGCGGCGGAGGCGGCAGAGAGGACCACTTCCTCGGCAATTTACAGCTTTTGTACAAAGCCCTCGCCCAAGGCGTCAAATGCACGCTTATCACGCACGGCTCCCGCATATTTGCGGCAACGGGCAAAATTTTTCTCGGAAAATATGCAGACAAAACAATTTCCGTGTTACCTTTCGGCGGAACGCTGCATATAATAGAAAGTAAAGGGCTTAAATACGAATATCCCGCAAGCATTTCCTACGGTGAATGCAGGGGAATTTCCAACATAGTCCAAACGGCGGCAGCTTTTCTTTCCGTCCGCGGCACAGCCCTTATTATCGTAAATCTGGGGGAAGTATGACCATTATCTGCGTAAAACCGCCAAAGCCCGTAAGAAAAATTTTAAGACTGATTTTAAGAAAATGAGATACGTTGATTTACATTGCGACACGCTTACGGAGGCGTTGAAAAGCGGACAAAGCTTTACTGACGGAAGCCTTCAAGCAAGCGCGGAAAAGCTTAAAAAAAGCGGCTGTGCGGCGCAGTGCTTTGCGATATTCACGCAGGGCGAAAACTCGGCCGCTTTTTTTGAAGAAAGCTTAAATTACTACCGCAGTATGCTTGATTTAAGCGCAAATTCGCTTGCGGAGGCAAAGACCTCAGCCGATTTCGATTGTTGTTTAAACGGCGCAAAAACGGGCGCGATACTCACCGTCGAAAGCCTCGGCTTTCTGCACGGCAAAACGGACAAGCTGCCCGAGCTTAAAGCCTGCGGCGTAAAAATGGCATCGCTTGTATGGAACTACGAAAACGAGCTCGCTTATCCCAATCTTATATTTAAAAACGGCTTGCCCGACTTCAAAAAACGCGAAGTCCGCGGTCTTACGCCAAAGGGCAGAGAGGCAGTCGAAATTTTGGACAGCCTCGGTATTATAATCGATATTTCCCATCTTTCGGACGGCGGCGCGGAAGAAATTTTAAAAAACCGCAAAGCTCCCGCCGTGGCAAGCCATTCCAACGCGGCAGAGGTGTTTGACGTCAGCCGCAACCTCACCGACAAACAGATAAGGCTGCTTGCCGGCTGCGGCGGCGTTGTCGGCGTAAACTTCTGCAAGGACTTCCTCGGTATGGGCACAACCGCGCGCGATACGCTTGAAGAGGTTTCTATGCATATAAAGCATATTATAAAAGTCGGCGGCGAGGACGTTATCGCCCTCGGCTCCGACTTCGACGGCATTCCCGCGCCCGCAGGGTTGGAGGACTGCACAAAAATTCAGTCGCTGTTCGAATTTTTATTAAAAAACGGCATTTCTTCTGCGGTTCTCGAAAAAATCTCATACAAAAATGCGGCAAGGGTGCTTTTCGCTTAAACCGCAGGCAAATATCAACAAGCAGGCAAATATCAACAAGCAAGGTAATAAAATGGACGGATTTACGATAGAAAACGGAATTTTAACACACTACACGGGCGAGGACAAGCACGTGGTTATTCCCGAGGGCGTAACGGAAATAGGCGAGTTCGCCTTTTTTTCGTGCGAAAATTTAGAAAGCTTGGTAATTTCGGAAGGCGTTAAAAAGCTTTGCGAAAATTTTATAGGCGACTGCCCCAATTTCACAAAAGTCACAATCGCGGGCTCGGTAGAGGATATGGAGCTTGCCTTTTACGAGTGCAAAACGCTGGAGGAGGTTGTGCTGTGCGAGGGACTGACCAAAATCAGCCAAAGCGCCTTTTGGTATTGCAGTAACCTTAAAAAAGTTACTTTGCCGAAAAGTCTTAAAGTTATCGACGAGTTCGCCTTCGGCGACTGCTTTGCGCTTGAAGATATTGAACTGCCCGAAGGCTTGGAAGAAATTTGCGACAGCGCGTTTTCCTGCTGTCAGTCGCTGACAAGCGTAGCTTTTCCCGAAACGCTAAAAAATATAGGCGCCAACGCCTTCAATTGCTGTTATAGGCTTACCGAGGTCGTCATTCCCTCGGGGGTAGAAAAAATCGGCCGCGCTCCGTTCTTTTTAAGCGGAAAGAAAAAGCTTACCGTTTACTGTGCGGTTGAGGCAAAGCCCGACGGCTGGGACAAGGATTGGGACGTCTGCGACGGCTTGATTTTCAAAAAACGCTTCAACCCCGTCTGGGGCTTTAAGGGATAAGCCATAAAGCATATAAAGCTCGGCGCCCGCGGACCTACAAGTCCGCGGGCGCCACGTCATTTAAAAATTTAAGTTATCTGAAAGGCTTCCTTAGGTATTTCGAATTCCGCCGTGCGGAAGTTCAGCTGCTCCTCGTGATAGGTTCTGTGCGGCACTCCGTAAATTTTCGCGCCCCTGCACCGCGTCCGCAGGTCGGCAAGCATCGCCCCGAACTCCGTCAGCCTTGCAAGCACGTCCGCGTTCATATCCACGCGTATTGCGGTTGCGCCGTCCGCTACAAGCTCCAACAGCCTTGCCCTCAGCCCGAACAGTATGTATTCTTCCTTCAAGGTGTGCCCCGCCTCGCGGCAATAGCGGCACGGCTTAACCATATGTGCAAGCGGAGTGGTGCCCGTGCGCTTGCGCGTAAACTCCACCAGCCCGAACTGCGACATTGCGGAAACGGTGCACTTCGCCTTGTCCGCGGCAAGCGCCCGCTCCAATTCCTCCACAAGCGCGCTTCTGTGCGCCCCGCTCTGCATATCAATAAAGTCTACAACTACAATCCCGCCTATATTCCTCAGCCGCACCTGCCTTGCAATCTCACGCGCGGCAAGAATGTTCGTGTAATATACTGTCTGTTCAAGGCTGTCGTCCCCGATAAATTTCCCCGTGTTCACGTCTATAACGGTCAGCGCCTCTGTCTTTTCTATTATCAGATAGGCTCCGTTGTCAAGCTCAACCCGCGGGAATGCAAGCTCGCTTATCTGTCGTGAAATCCCCAGCTCGTCCAGCATATCCCTGCCCGTATCGTGCAGAATAACGGGTCTGCGCGTACGCGGCGGAAACAAATTCATTATCCCGTCTATTTTCTCTTTCAGCTCCCTTGTGCCTACAACAATGCCTTCAACCTCGTTCGCAAGCGTGTCGCGCATAACCCGCGCTGGCAAAAAGCTGTCCGTATGCAGCAAATCGCCTACCTTCGCGCTCTCGAAGGCGCGTTTGACCCCCGCATATGTGTTCTTTAAATAGCTGTACTCGTCTACAAGCCTGCTTCTTTCGGCGTACGGTGCGGCAGTCCTTAAAATAAGCCCCTCCCAGGGCTTTTTTATCCGCTCCGCACAAAAAACAAGGTTGCGCCGCAGTTCCTCGTCCGCAATCTTGCGCGAAACCCCCACAAACGGTATTTCGGGCATATATATAAGGCTATTGCCCACAAACGAGGGTTTAAGCGTCACCTTCGCGCCCTTTTTGCCTATGGGCGCCTTAACCACCTGCACCATAACCTCGTCCCCGACCTTCAAATTCGGAAACGCCCCCATAGCACCCGCACCGTCTGCACCGTCCGCGCTCCTCGCGCCGTAGTACTTTTCCGCGTCGGGCAGCTCGCTCTCGGCAGAAAGATAGCAGTTGCGCGCAAGTCCGCAGTCGATAAACGCCGCCTGCATGCCTTGCAGAATGCTTTCCACCCTGCCCTTGTAAATGTTGCCGATAACCGTACCGCGCTCTGTTCTCTCAAAGCCGAATTCGGTCAGCTTTCCGTTTTCCGCGGCGATTGCCGAAATAAATCCGCAGCAGCTGTCGAAATACAGAGTTTTCCTTGACATGCTCCCCCCGTAAACCTTGCGCGCCAAAAATACTTAATTAAAGCACGCGACTAACATTATAAAACAGCGTCGGCGGTTTTTCAATACCCAATGTGAATTTTTAATTAAAAAACCGTCAAAAACATTAACCGTATTGACAAATTCTTCCAAATGCGCTATAATAATTGCAGTTTTTCAAAAAAAGAAACGTCAAGGAGTAACAAAAAATGAAGTATAATATAATCGGCGTAAAAACCACCGAATACAATTTCAGGGATACGGGCATCGCCCCCGCCCCCGACGGCAAGGTAGAAATCAAGCCTCAGTTTTCCCGCGTGGCGCGTATGGCAAAGGAGGGGGAAAAGGTAAGTCAGGTCGGACTTTCGCTCAAAATCGAAAGCACCGAGCAGGAGCCCAAGCCCTTCAATATAACCGTATCCATTGTCGGTTTGTTCGTGGTAGAGGACATAAAAAATCAGGACGAGGAGCGCCGCTTCGTAATCGATGCAACAAAGCTGCTCTATCCCTATCTGCGCACGGCGGTTTCCGCGCTTATGGCAAGTGTGCAAATTCCCCCGCTGTATCTGCCCGTAATCACAGGCCCCGTCTTCCCAGAGGACAGGGACGTTTTCGCCTTCACCACGGCAAGCAACCCCGACGACGGCAATTTAAACTAAGTACTTTATGTGTTAGCATTTAACGCCGCCCGCGCCATATTTGCGCGGGCGGCTTATATTATTTTTTCAACAAATCGGAAAAAACTTCAAGCCCTACCAAAAGCCCCGTCTTAAACCCCTCGGCAAACGCGGCGCTCTCCGTTTCGCAATTCATTTCTCCCTGCAAAAACGAATATTCCCTAATAATTTCCTCCCCGCCGTCCGGCAAATACTGTTTTATCCTTTCCTCAAATTCAAAAAGCTTTTTCGCCGTTTCCTTCTGCGCCTTGCTTACGGGCATGCTCTCGCTTATGCAACCCCTTTCAAACAAGTCTTTAATAATCGGATAATTCATAATCTATATTCCTTATTTTATGTTTGCTTGCTGATATTGTAATAGTCACTTTGACCACTGTCAAGTCAAATTGACTACTTTCTATTATAATTTTTACAAAAGGCAGCATTATGAAAGAAAATACTCAAAATACAAGCATTACAGAATTATTCGGCAAGCATCTTAAAGCTCTCAGAGCCGAAAAAGGCTTATCCCAAAAAGGAATTGCGGCAGAGCTGCAAATTCCTGTCAGCACATATGCAAACTGGGAACAAGGCAGAAGAGAGCCGTGTCTTGCAGATATAATAAAGCTGATTTCCGTTTTAGATATCAGTGCGGTAGAGTTGTTTGATATATTTTAAATTATGAATGACTTTATCGAAGCAATCAAATATCAAAGGGAAGTAAGGGGTTACTCGCAGTCTGCCCTTGCAAAGGCAACGGGCATAACTCAGCAAAAAATCAGCTATTTCGAAAGCGGTAAGCATTCCCCCGCAATAGAGGACTGTATTAAGCTTGCAGACTTTTACGGTATTTCCTTGGACGAACTCGTTGGCAGAAAGGTCTGACTCCCCCTAAAAAATAAATAAAACCGCCAAAACCGCTTAAAAATAGGTTGACAAGCCCTTTGCGTGTGTGCTAAACTCAATTAGCACCCAAAAGGGGGGTGTAATTTTTTTGTACGGAGTTTTTTCCACATGGCTAAGAAAGCAGATGTCAGAACAAAGATAACTTTCGAGTGCACTGTTTGCAAGCACCGCAATTACGACAGTTATAAGAATAAGCGCAACGACCCCGACAGACTTACCATTTCCAAGTACTGTCCCTTCTGCAAAAAGCATACCGAGCATAAGGAAAGCAAGTAATTAAAGCGCAGGCTTTTTGCTTTTCTCTCCAAGGCTTTAACCGCTGAAATACGGCGGCGTTATTTATTGAGGTATTATAATGGCAAACCAAAAAAATACTGAGGCAAAAAAGCCCAACATTTTTGTAAGAATGGGCAGAAAAATTAAGGAAACCTTTTCCGAGCTGAAAAGGGTAACGTGGCCCACCTTCCCCAAGGTGGTCAAAACAACCTGCGTTGTTCTGGTGGTGGTGCTTGTTTTCCTTGTGGTGTTTACGGGCCTTAATATGGGCTTGCAGGCGCTGTTTAACCTTATAACCGGTCTGGGCGGTAAGTAAATTATGGCAACTAACATAGCTGATACCGAAAACCCGTGCTGGTATATCCTTCACACCTATTCCGGCTACGAATCAATGGTGAAGGACAGTCTTGAACGGCTTATAGAAAACAACAATTTGCAGAATATGATTTTCGACGTCAAAATTCCTATGGAACAGACGATTGAAGAAAAGAACGGCAAGCGCAAGGTTGTAGAGCGCAAGCTTCTGCCTTGCTATGTTTTCATAAAAATGATATACTCCAACCAGCTTTGGTACTGGGTTACAAGCACGCGCGGCGTTACGGGCTTTGTCGGCCCTCAGGGCAGACCTATCCCCATGAAGAAGGACGAAATCCGCAAAATGCGCCTTGAAGAGGTCGACCCCGATGCAATTTTCGCCGTTGGCGACAAGGTCGGCGTAGACAGCGGCCCGCTCGAAGGCTTCGAGGGAACCATTACAGAGCTGAACGACCTCGCCAAAAAGGCAAAGGTCAATATCCAGATGTTCGGCAGAAATACCGATGTGGAAGTTGAGTATATTCAGATAAGAAAGTTAGATTAACGCACACAGTCATTTCGACCAAGCGTCAGCGCGCGGAGAAATCCCCCTGACATAGCATTATAGAATGTATTACGTCTATATATTAGCAAACGACAGTAATTCCACTTTATATATAGGGATTACGAATAATCTGTTAAGACGCGTAAGCGAGCATAAATTGCAAATTGTTGACGGTTTTACAAAAGCTTATAATGTGCACAAATTGGTTTATTATGAAGTGTTTAACAGTCCGCAGTTTGCTATTGACCGTGAAAAGCAATTAAAGAAATGGTCAAGAGCCAAAAAAAATGCGCTTATTGAAAATGTAAATTCAAGTTGGACAGAAATTGAGTTGAATTGAAACGGTTTGGACGTTGGGATTTCTCGACTGCGCTCGAAATGACGGGAATGGACGTTCGAAATGACGGATGATTGACGCTTTAATGACGAATATACGAATGCTTGAAATTACAGTATAAAATTTTTTAAAGTTTGATAACAACGTGAGTTTTTTAAGGTATTGAGCAATTAAGATACTTTGATTAAACGGAACGTTTAAAGTGGGAGAGTGCGCTAAATTTTTCACACTGACGCATTCGCTTAACCACTAAGGAGATATAAAATTATGGCAAAGAAGATTACCGCAGTAGTAAAGCTGCAGCTTCCCGCCGGTAAAGCAACGCCCGCGCCTCCCGTAGGCTCCACGCTCGGCCCCCACGGAATTAACATTCCCGGCTTTACCAAGGAATTCAACGCAAAAACAGCCGCTCAGGCGGGACTTATCATCCCTTGCGTTGTCACGATTTATCAGGACAGAAGCTTCACGTTCGAGCTTAAAACTCCGCCTACGCCCGTGCTTATCAAAAAGGCGCTGGGCATAGACACGGCAAGCGCACGCCCCAACCGCGACAAGGTCGGCAAGCTTACCAAGGCTCAGGTTGAAGAAATCGCAAAAACAAAGATGCCCGACCTTAACTGCGATGATTTGGAAGCGGCTAAAAGCATGGTCAAGGGTACCGCACGCTCTATGGGCGTCACGGTAGAAGAGTAAGGAGGGTCGCAAGAATGAAACTTTCAAAGAAATACGCGGAAAGCATTGCCGCATACGACCGTTCCAAGTCCTACGACCTTAACGAGGCTACAAAGCTCGTTATAGACACTGCAAAAGCAAAATTCGACGAAACAATCGAGCTTCATATCCGTCTGGGCGTTGACCCCAGACAGGCAGACCAGCAGGTCCGCGGCGTGCTCGTCCTTCCCAACGGTACCGGCAAAACCAAAAAGGTACTCGTTATCGCAAAGGGCGATAAGGCAGACGCGGCAACGGCGGCGGGCGCTGACTACGTCGGCGCGGAAGAAACCATTCAGCGCATTCAGTCGCAGAACTGGTTCGACTTCGACGTTATGATTACCACCCCCGATATGATGGGTATGGTAGGTCGTATCGGACGTATCCTCGGCCCCAAGGGCTTGATGCCCAACCCCAAGAGCGGCACCGTTACTATGGACGTTGCAAAGGCGGTTAAGGAAGTTAAGGCAGGTAAGGTAGAATACCGTCTTGACAAAACGGCGATTATCCACGTTGCAATCGGCAAAAAGTCCTTCGGCGTAGAAAAGCTTACCGAAAACTTCAACGCGCTTATGGACGCAATCGTCAAGGCTAAGCCCGCAACCGCAAAGGGTCAGTATATCAAAAGCGTAACGCTTTCTGCAACAATGGGCCCCGGCGTACGCGTCAACTACAACAAAGGTTAAAAAATCGGATATTTCCGCAAAAACGTTTGACAAAACGCAAAGCGGAATATATACTTCAAAGGTAAATCAGTTTCAGTGCCTAAGACGGCGGGCGCGTTCAACGCTTAATTTCCCGCTCAGGTGACGGGAAATATTAAAAAATAAACGAATTACGGTTATTTTCTTATTCCTTGTGTCACTTTGCGCACAAGGAATTGTTTTTTACAAATTTTTTAAGGAGGTAAAAATTTGTCAGCTAATTTCGAAGCTAAAAAGGTAGTTGTTCAGGAAATTACGGATAAAATCAAAGCGGCAAAATCGGTTGTACTCGTAGATTACAACAAGCTCACCGTTAAAGAAGTATCCGAGCTTCGCAGCAAGTGCAAAAAAGCGGGCTGCGAGTACAAGGTTTACAAAAACACCCTTGTAAGAAAAGCTTTCAACGATTTGGGCTTTACCGATTTCGACGCCGACCTTAACGGCCCCACGGCTGTTACGTTCGGCACGGACGAAACCAACGCGGCAAAGGTCATGACGGCCGCCGCTAAGGACTACGACGGTAAAATCGTTTTAAAAAGCGCTTTCGTAGACAACGCATACGTCGATAAGAAGGGCATAAAGGCGCTGTCCGACATGCCGTCGAGGGAAGAGCTCATTGCAAAAATGCTTGGCTCTATCAATGCACCCGCAACCAATATCGCGGGCGTGCTGAACAACGTTGTAAGCGGACTTGTACGCGTTATCAACGCAATCGCACAGCAAAAGCAAGCGTAAGCTTAACAATCAGTTAAATCGAAGCGGGCTCGCGCCGCCCTTAACGCGCAAAAATCAATAAAAAATATAAAAATTTATCAGGAGATTATTAAAAATGGCAGATATCAATAAAATCATTACCGAAATCGAAGGCTTAACCCTTATCGAAGCAAGCGAGCTTGTAAAGGCTCTTGAAGAGAAGTTCGGCGTAAGCGCAGCGGCTCCCGTAGCAGTTGCGGCAGCTCCCGCAGCAGGCTCAGCTCCCGCAGCGGCAGCTGAGGAAAAGACCGAGTTCAACGTAGTCCTCAAGGACGCAGGCGCTAAGAAAATCGACGTTATCAAGGTTGTACGCGCATTCACCGGTCTTGGCCTTGTAGAAGCTAAAACCGCAGTTGAAAAGGGCGGCGTGCTTAAAGAGAACGTTGCTAAGGAAGATGCAGAGAAGATTCTCGCAGACCTCAAAGCAGCAGGCGCAACCGCAGTTCTCGAGTAATTTCGGCTTGTAAATTTATCTGAATAATTAACCCGCCCCGAACGGCGCAACGCCGTTCGGGGCGGGATATTTTTTTATTTAATCTTCCAAGCCAAGCAGATAATCGGTTGATACATTGAAATATTTTGCAAGCTTAACCAAGGTGTCGGCATTCGGCTCCATTCTTCCGCTTTCCCAAAAGCTTACCGTCTGATTGCTGAACCCAATCAGCTCGCCAAGCCTTCTTTGCGATAAGCCCTGCTCTTTCCTCAGCGCTTTTATTGTCTGCCCAAGATAATTATCCTTCATAATAATTAAATTCTATAATAATGTTCCTATATTTTGTTGACTTCCTAATTTTTGTAGGATATTATTATATAGAGGTAAAAATTATGCAATCGGTAACGGAAACGGAAGAATATAAACAAATGCAGCAAAGCGCGCTTAAAAGCTACGGGCAGTTTACTGCAACGCTTACCCAAGAGCAGTTAAATTTATTCGAAGAGGTGCTTGATAAGCTTTTCGGGCTTAACGATATGCTTAGCAATGCAGACTACGAGGAGGGCGTTAAGGTCGGCATAAATATCGTCCTCAACGGGTTAAGCTAAGCCGCAAACAATAAAGCCGCCGCACGGCAATTGCCGTGCGGCGGCTTTTAAAATACTTATCAACAAAATTTAAATTTCGCTTGCCGCAGTGTCCTCGTATGCTTCATCTGCGGGCGCCTCGGGCGTTACAAGTCCCTGCTCAACCAACAAATTCTGATAGAATGCCGCGTAAGCCGCTTCCTTGTACGGCGTAACCCAGAAGGACGCAATGCCAAACGTTATAATCGTCAAAAGCTCCCAGCCGATAAAGCTGAAATCAAGGCAGAACAAACGCCATTTGTTGCCCTTCATCAGCTCCATAGACTTTTTTCTTGCATCGTTGGGCGACATTGCGGGGTTATCCGCAAGCACGTAATAGCTCATGCTGTACGAATACGACTTGATAATGCCGGGGATAATAAGCAGCAGCGTCCACAAAAAAATCAACAGCTGATTTAACAGCATAAGTATCAGCGAGCTGCCGAAGTTGTTAAACCCGTCAAAAAGCTGTCCTATCTCGGGCTTGCGGTTCTTTCTTATAATGCTCATATATATCTGCGTTGCGCCCAGCGTCAGCGGTCCGCCTATGATATAAAAGCCGAACGGTATTCCGCCGCTCAGGCTCATTATCGCAACAAAAACCAACGTAACAAGCGCCATGGTTCCCCAAAGTCCGTTCAGCGAATTCCATGCCTGTTTTCTGAAATCTCTTGCCTTCAACATTTTTTCAACTCTCCTTTAAATTGCGCGCACAATAATATGTACGCCTTAACGCCGTTATTATATGCCCGTATGTCGTTTTTTGTCAAGGCTTTGACAAAATTTTTATAAGTTGACACATAAATTAATTTGTATTATAATATTTTGTATGAAAACCAACCGTTCAGCGGAAGATTATCTCGAATGTATTTTATTGCTTTCGCAGCAAAGCGAATTTGTGCACAGGGTAGAGGTTGCGCGTAAAATCGGCGTGTCCCAGCCCGCCGTGCAAAAGGCGGTAAAAGCCCTTACGGAAAGCGGATTTATAGAATGCGACGGGCTGCACCTTTTTCTTACCGCCGCGGGGCGCGACTATGCGGAAAGGGTGTACGCCCGCCACTGCATAATCCGCGATTTCCTTAAAATGCACGGCGTAAACGCGCTCGACGCCGACTCCGACGCCTGCGAAATGGAGCATTGCATTTCAGAGGCGACCTATCAAATGATGAAAAAATATGTGAAAGGCTAACGGGAGAGCTTTATGAAAAACAGAAAAAACAGCATTTTTGCGCTGTCGGCCTTTGTCTGCGCGGCGCTGTGCCTTGCCGTGGCGGCGGTGTGCGCCCTCGGCGGGCTTTTCGGCGCAAGCAATACGCCAACCGCAAGCAATACGCCAACTGCAAACGCCGCGTCGGCTGCAAGCACGGCAGTGCCAGTGGACGATTGGGAGCAAACGGTTTTCAGCTTTGACAGCGTTCGGTTCGAGGCTACAATAAACAGCGACAAAACGCTTGAAGTAACCGAAACGCTTGTCGCACGCTGGTCGCGTACCGGCAAAACAAGCCTTATCCGCGACATTCAGCGCCAAAGCAAAACCACGCGCTATGTCAACGGCAAAAAAATCAGCGGCAAAAGCTATTTCGCCAAAATTTCGGATATTTCCGCCACGCTCGATGGCGGCGAGTGCGACTGGCACATTCTTCCCTCCGGCGACGAAATGTATCTGTCGGATTTCTATTCTATCGAAATGAAGAAGACGGACGGCTCCACGCTCCAGCCCAACCGCCCGTATTCCTTCGTGCTTAAATATAAGTACGATATGGGCGATGACCGCGTTTCCGCCTTCGACGATTTGACGTACGATGTTTTCGGCTATGCAATGAACCGCACGGAAAGCTTTTCCGCAAAGCTCACCTTCCCCGAGGGCGTTGCGCTTGACAGCGGCGATGTAACCGCGCGCATGGGCAAGTACAGCTGGACGCCCTCCGAGCTTGAAAGGCTTTCGGTCAACGGAAATATAGTAGAGGTTGAAACTGCAAGACTTACAAGCGGCTTAACCGTTCAGGTCATTCTGCCCAAGGGCACCTTTACGGGCGGCATAACCATGTATTGGTATTACTGGGCGTTTGCTGCGCTCGCAGTCGCGGCAACAATCGCGGCAGTCGTGCTTTTCGTAAAAAATTTACCGCAAAAGCCAGTGGAAACGGTAGAGTTCTACCCGCCGGAGGGCGTTTCGGTTATGGAATTTTCCGCAATCTGGCACAAGGCGGTCAAAACTCAGGACGCCGCCGCGCTTATCCTCAAATGGGCGGATATGGGGCTTATCACCATAACCAAGGACGGTTCAAGCAACCTCATTCTGCGCAGAAATACCGACTTCGACAAAAATTATCAGCTTCCCGAAAGCGTGAGCCACAGCGACGACGTTGCGGAAAAGGTTTTATTGTCGGGCAAAAAATATTTCGACAGCTCGGCAGAGCGCGAGTACTTCAATACTCTGTTTTCGGGCATCGGCGGCAGCGACGAGGTGTTTGCAACCGCGGTGTTCAAGCGCGGCAGGTCAAGCAGTCAGCGCAAGCTTTACAATGCAACGCAGTCGCTTGCCTCGTCTGTCAAATTAAATAAAATCACCGTCCCCGTCAGCGGCGTGCGCAGGCTTATCGCCTTTCTCGGTCTTGTTCCCTCGGCGGCTATTATGGTATACAGCAGTATAATCGCCTCAACCTTCTTCCCGCTGTTTTTCCTTATCTTCCTTGCCGCGGGCACGTTCGCGGGCACAATGTTTTTCAGCACAGGCCCGTCGCTTGCAAACGCGCTTATCCTCATTTTCCCCGTCGCATTCTATGCAATGCCTTACGGCGCTTTCGTCGCACAGTTCGGTATGCCGCTGTACGACTACGCATGCATTTTGTACATTGCCCCCGCAATATACTTCGTTTGCTCGTTTATCCTGCCCGCCTTTGTCGGCAAAAGAACGGAGGACGCAAACAAAACCTACGGCAAAATCCTCGGCTTCAAGCGGTTTTTGCTCACTGCCGAGCTCTCGCGTATAGAGCTGCTGTTTGACGAAAACCCCGACTATTTTTCGGAAATTCTGCCGTGGTGCATGATAATGGGCATAAGCGACAAGGTTCAAAAAAGGTTTGCCGCGCTCAAAAATATCAATATGCCTAAGGTGTTGGAGGATAATATCAACGTGCATTGGGTTACAAGGTGCATTGTTTACAGCAGTATGCTCGGCGCGCCTCGTTCCTCGGGTAGCGGCGGCGGAGGCGGCGGTGGTCGCGGCGGCTCCTCCGGCGGAGGCGGCGGTGGCGGCGGCTCGCGTTCCCGCTGATTACGTCAAAATTCAATATGTAAAAATTCGGCGCGGAGCTTATACAAAAGCTCCGCGCCGCTATGCTATCCCCCCGAATATGCCGTATTTACCGCTATTCCACGGGGAAAACGTTGCTTATTTTGCCGTCGGTAATCTCCACGGCGTAATACTTTACCTCGAACAGATTTTGCTCCTTGGGATACACCAGCCCCGCCGCGCGTATGTCGCCGTGCTCGGCGTAAAATTTTTCGGTCGGCACCGTCACGCCTATGTATTCGCCCAGATACTGCTTTAAAACGTCCGCCTTTTTCCGCAGCTCGCCGTCAAGGTATCCGGCATAATCCCCGCACGTCAGCACGCTCTCGAAAAAAGCAAAGTGCAG
The DNA here is from genome assembly GCA_910587015.1 of uncultured Christensenella sp. Classification (GTDB taxonomy): domain Bacteria; phylum Bacillota; class Clostridia; order Christensenellales; family Borkfalkiaceae; genus Coproplasma. The sequence goes on along the minus strand of CAJUME010000010.1, from coordinate 28,361 downwards.
TATGTTTTTTTCGGGCGGCCGCGTTTCAACCGTCTTGCTCGCGGTCAGCGTAAGCGCCTCGCCGTTGTAACCGTAGGTGCATACCGCCTTTGCGGAGGTGCACGTTTCGAATGCGGCGGTAATTTTCAGGCTGTCGCCGAAGTCGGCATTTTCCACCTCGTTCATAAATATTTTTTTGCCCTTGTCGGACAGTAAACACAGCATATTCCCGCCCCAAATTGCAAGCACGGGATACCCGCACAGCATTTTCTCTTCAAACCTTGCATTTGCAAACCTCGCAGGCAGGGGCGATGGCGAGCAGTCCGCGCCGTCTACCGACAGGTTGCACCCGTTCTGCGAGAACACGGTTATAAGGCTGCCGCAAAAGCGTGTCTGCGCAATGACGGAAATTCTCGCGTCCTTGCAGCCGTATTCGCGGATATAAATAAGCGCCTCGTTTTCCATTAAATACACGTCCATAAACTCGGGCGGGCAAAACAACAGCTGCTCGTTTATAAAAAAGTTCACGGGCTGCAAATTTTCACCGGGCACAATCTCCGCAAGCACGCTGTCGGAAATTTCCAGCTCGATATGCCTTTCAAATAAATCTATCCCGCCCACATAAAGCCCGTTCAGCTTCAATATGGCGGGCTTGTACGACAAAAAATAAACCCTCATAACCGCCCCGCACGCAATAAACGCTTTTTATTATTTAATGTATTATCTGTAAAAATTATGTCAACAAATAAAGCGGAGGACATAATTTATGAATAAAATAAACGGCTATACGGAAGAAGAAGCAAAAAGACTTGTGGACTATGTCAGCACGGGCAAAAAAAGCGGCAAATCGCTTTCGGGGCTGTTTGCCTCATACGCAAAAAAAACGGGCAGAGCCAAGGGCAGCGTAAGAAATTACTATTACGCGCTTCTGCGCTGTACGGGCGACAGCCGCGTGCGCTCGCTCTTGCAGGGCACCGAGCTTAAAGCGGGCAAAATTATACCCTTTTCCGAGGTGGAAACAGACAAAATTTTAAAGGAAATTTTAATCCAGAAGAGCAAGGGCATATCCGTGCGCAGGGCGGTTTTAAATCTGTCAAAGGGCGACGACAAGCTTATGCTGCGCTATCAGAACAAGTACCGCAACGTCGCCGCAAAACAGCCGGAGCGTATAGAGCGGCTCATGCGCGAGTGCGGGCTTAAAAGCGGCGCGGACGAGGCGCGCGCCCGCATAGAGGAGGAGATAAACGGACTTTACGACAGGCTTGCCGCCTCGTTAAAGGAAGAGAACAAGCGCCTTACAACCCTTCTTAAAAGGATTACGGACGAAAATTCTCTTTTAAGATTGCAGATAAAAAATTTGCAGGGCTGACAATTTGCTTTATTGACAAACGCATGCGTAAGGTTATATAATAATCGGCGTAAATGGTCGGCAAATATGCAAAGGTCAGCCATATTACGGGGGTAATTGTATTAACCATGCAAAAAATCGCTGTTATAACGGGCGCAACAAGCGGCATAGGGCTTGCATGCGCCAAGCTGCTTATATCCAAGGGCTATAAGGTTTACGGCATTGCAAGAAGGCCGTATTCGGGTACGGATTTTGAATGCTTTTCCGCGGACGTGTGCGATTACGCCGCAATCGACCGTATTTTAAAGGAAATTTACACCCGCGAGGGGCATATAGACGTGCTTGTAAACAACGCAGGTATGGGAATTGCGGGCGCGATTGAAGAGGCCTCGCCGGAAAGCATAGACAAAATAGTCGGCGTAAATTTAACAGCTTTGTGCGTGCTTTGCTCCAAAACCGTGCCATATATGCGGGGCAACTGCGCAAAAGGCGGTTCGCACGTCAATCCGGAGGGCGCAAAAATAATCAATATTTCGTCCGTGGGCGGAATTATGCCTCTGCCGTATCAGGCGATGTATTCGGCGACCAAAGCGGGGGTAGAGGTGTTTTCGCGCGCGATAGCAAACGAATTAAAGCCGTATAATATAAAGGTGTGCGCGGTGCTTCCCAACGACACAAAAACGGGCTTTACGGAAGCAAGGCTGTGCGAGGGCACAAATTCGCGCGCAATAAAATCGGTTGAAAAAATGGCTCGGGACGAGCGGCGCGGCAAAAGCCCGCAGCTCGTTGCAAGGGTGGTTTACAAGGTCGCCCGCCACAAAAACCCGCCGTTAAGGGTTTCGGTGGGCGGCATTTCCAAGCTTGAAGTGTTTTTATCAAGGCTGTTGCCCGTAAGACTTATAAACTACATAATTTATAAAATGTACTGCAAATAAAATAATACCCCCGCCGCGCAAAATGCGCGGCGGGGGTTATATTTTAACAATAAATCAGTTTACTTCTTCGGCTTCGTCGCCGTCGTCCTCGTTCATAAAATACTCGAACACCTCGTCCAGCAGCTTGTCGTCCTCAACGGGCTCCAACGCCTCCTCGGCTTCGTTCAGACGGAAAATAACCACGTCGTTTTCGGTAAACTCGTCGTCGGGCTCGGCGGCAAGCAACAGCGCGTATTTTTCCCCCTTGTATTTTACAACGTCTAAAATCTTAAATTTCAGCTCGTTTCCATCATCGTCGATAAGCTCTATAATCTCCGCCGCATCCTCGTCGAATTCTTCGAGCGCGTTAAGGTTTTCTTTGCTCACAGTTATTCTCCTTTTTTATTGATTTTAGCAAGATACCCGTCTAAAATATTCGCGGCGGCAAGCGCGTCAACGTACATTTTCCGCTTTTCGCGCCGCATTCCCTCGCTAATCAGCGTTTCGTGCGCCATTTTGGTGGTGAACCGCTCGTCCTCGCAAATTACGGGCAAGCTTGTCTGCGCCTTCAACGCCTCTATAAAGCGTCTGGCTTTTGCCGTCTGCAACGCCTCTGTACCGTCAAAATTTACGGGCAGTCCGCAAATAATCGCCGTTGCGCCCTTTTGCCTTGCAAGCAAGGCAATCGCGGCAACGTCCTTGTCAAAGCCCTGACGGAAATAGGTTTCCGAGGGCAGCGCGTAGGTGTTGAACGGGTCGGATATGGCAACGCCTATTCTTTTATCGCCTATATCGAAAGCGATGTATCTTTCCATACGCATATTATATCACAGCCGCGCGGCTTTTACAAGCGTTTCAAAGTAAATTGCCGCGGACGCGCCGCGGCAATATTCTTCCGAATTACTCGGACTGTGAAGCAGACTGTTCGCCTGCGTTTTCAAGCGCTTCAAGCTTGCTGTCAATATACTTTTCTGCCTTGTTCATAATGTCTTCCTGATTTTTCTTGACAAGATTCAAAAGCTTGCAGTTATTTGCAACAAGCAACGCGCCGCCCGCCATACCTACGGCAAGGCCGATGATAAACTTTTCCACCTTTTTCTCCTTCCTGTAAAAGACTTTCGTCTGCAATCAGTATGTGCGGAGGTCGGTCGTTTATTACTGTAAATATTTGGTCGTATGTAATTTCCTTGTCAGATATATCATGTCCCTCAAAATTACGCCCGCCTCTATAATGGGGTGGTCGTAATTTTTAGTGAAAAAATCCTTCACCGTGTGCGAGGGGGTAAACCCGCAGCTTATATAAAACGGAATTGTCAAAGGGCTGTCGCCCGTGCCGACCTGAACCGTATCAAAGCCGTCCTTGTACCTTTCGCAGATAAATTCTATAAGCGCCCTTCCGTAGCCGCGCCGCCGGAATTCGGGCAAAATCGCAAGGCTTTTAATTTCCAGCACGCCGTTTCCCTCGTTGGTTACAATAATTTCCCCCTTAACGCCGCACTCGTCCAAAACAAACATTGTGCCCTTGTGCAGATAGCGCTCAACCATATCCGCTTGCTCGTCCGCAAGCAGCAGCAAATCCATAAATTTGCGCTTGTCGTCCGCCCCGTAAATACGCAAACGCAAATCGTATTCCAGCTGCAAATCGAACGGCTCCTTTTCAACGCGGGCGCAGGACGGCTCCTCCGCAAAAACACAGCCGTATTTTGTGTATGCGGCAATGCTTTCCTTAGCGGAATGAGCGGATATATACAGCTTTTCCGCGCCCGCCTTTTTTGCCGCCTCGCAGACCTTTTCAAACAGAAGCCTGCCCGTGCCCCGTCTGCGGCAAGGCTCGGCAACGTAAAGCTCCGCCAGCTCCATATATTGCCTGCTTTTTCCGAACAGCTCATTTATCAAAAGCGCAAACCCGATAATTTCTCCGTTTTCAACCGCCGCAAACGCCGCCGAGCCGTTTTTTACCGCCTCAACAACCCTTTGCGCCTTATTTTGGCGCTCCGTCAAGCTCCATTCTTCGATATAATCAACGGGTGCAAGCGCGTATTTTCCGTTTATTTTCCGCCAGCACTGCGTAACCCTTTGCCTTACGACAAAGCTGTCCAGACTGTTTTTATCAAAATTTTCGCCGTTCAACCGCATAATGCTAAGCTTATCGTGCTCAACAAATCTTTTTACTGCCATGCCTTAATTATATCATTAAAGCTATAACACAGTCAAATACGCAAGCCTTGCAGTGCGGCAGCCGCAGCCGTGCAATATAAATTTAATTTTTTATGCTTTTTTGTTGACAGCGCCGTTAATTAGTGTTACTATTAGTAACATAGGAGGACAAAAGTGGAAAATATAATTTTAGGTCTGCTAATGCTGCAGTCAAGAACAATTTACCAGCTGCGCAAGCGCATAAACGACGGACTTAGCTTAATGTACAGCTGCAGTACGGGCAGTATACAGGCGGCCATTAAAAAATTGTTGCGCAACGGCTATATTACCGTCAGCGAGGCGGCGGACAAGGGCAAGCTGAAAAAGCTCTACAGCATAACAGAAAGCGGTAAAGCGTACTTTAACGTCTGGTTAAACAGCCCCGTGGAAAGCGGTGCGGCAAAAAATCCCGAGCTGGCTAAAATATACTTTTTGGGCTTTGCCGATAAAAATGCGCGTATAAGGCTGCTTGAAAAGCATATTGCCGGTTTAAAGCAAATGTGCGCCGATTTGGAAAAAATCTGTGACGAGGGCGCGGCGCTTTCGGGCGAAAATAAAAGCAACGATATATTTTATTATCAGCTGCAAACGGCGGCATACGGTCGCGATTTAATGAAGTTCAATACAGAATGGTACACCCGTTTATTAAAAAATATCAAGGAGTAAAAAATGGAAGGCTTATATCTTGAAAATTCACCCGTTACCTATTATATAGACGACACAAATCAAAGGGAGTGGCTTGTGTTTGTTCATGCCGCGTTTGTCGACAGCAGAATGTTTCAAAAGCAGTTCGAATATTTTTCGGGCAAATACAATTTGCTGGCGGTCGATATTCTGGGCCACGGCAAATCGCTCAATGCGCGCAAGGGCGACAACATAGAAAAAATGTCGGAATGGATAGGCGGCATTTTCCAAAAGCACAATATTCCCGCCGCGCATTTCGTCGGGGTGTCGCTGGGCTCGGTTTTTATACAGGATTTTGCCAATAAATATGCGGACAAGGTGCTTTCGCTCGCCTGCTTCGGCGGCTACGATGTCAACAATTTCGATGCAAAAAGGCAAAAGGCCAACTCAAAGGGTCAAATGCAAATGATGTTTAAGGCAATGCTCTCGATAAAATGGTTTGCAAAGGCAAACAAAAAAATTTCCGCTTACACAAGTCAGGCGCAAACGGAGTTCTACAATCTGAATATCCAATTTAAAAAAAGCTCCTTCAGGTATCTTGCGGGTCTGCAAAAGCTTGTAAACAAGTATAAAAAAACGCCCCGTCAGTACAAATTGTTGGTTGGCTGCGGCGGGCACGACATACCCGCGGAAATCGAAATTGTCAACGAATGGGCGGAGTACGAGCACTGCGACAAGGTTATTTTCGAGGGTGCGGGACACTGCGTAAATATGGATACCCCGCAGCAATTCAACGCTTATCTGGAACAATTCCTGCAAAAATAATTACAAATAAGCTATGTGTATAACAACCCCGTCCTTTGCCAAAATCACAAAGTCCTTATAATACGACCATAATAAAAACCCGCCCTTGTCAACCTGATGATACAGGAATAATTTCAGGCTTGCGTCGACTTGCTCGGTCTTTTTCGGTTTTCCTAATTTTTCAAGCGCTTCCGCTTCTGACATTCCCTTATGAATATCGTTTAACTGCGCGGGCTGTTTTTTACTGAAATGCACCGCAGGCACAATTATCAAAGCGGAAAGCACGGTTATTGCAATTATGCCTGCAATCAAATATAACACCCAATCCATAAATTTCCTCTCCTTTTAAGCATTGTATTCGGGCTTTAACTAATCCGGTAAAAGCCTAAAACGTATTTTTATCGGCGTCAGCTTGAATTTCCGTATTTTCCGCACGGGCAAATTTGCCCTTTTTCAACAAAAAAAACGGCAGTATAAGCATAACACCCAAAATTAACCCCAATATTAAAGAAACATTGTGGCACACGGTCGTCCAGCCGAAGCTCGTCACATAGGTTGTCAGCACTCCGTAAATTGCCGATACGATTATAGTCGGCTTGCCTATTTTTTTAAAGCCTTTAACGTCAAAAAACAATGCCGCAAGCGAAGCGCCTATAAGCGCGAAAATTCCGCCGGATGCGCCTACGGCAACGGTAGTCGCCACTTCTTCCGCCTTTGACGGCGCCATTGCAATATACAGAGGGTCGGTTATGAATACCTCGGCTACGCCCACGACAATGAATATAATGTAAGTCAACCACCATCCGAAGCGCTTTTCCGCATAATTGCCTATAAAATATAAGCCGACTAAATTCGTTATAAGGGCCAACAAATGTCTATGAAGAAGCATATGCGTCGCATATCGATATACTTCTGTGCCGTTAGGGTCTAAAACCTTACCTGTCCCTAAAAGGTTAGTCAACAAACCTCCGCAATATCCGAAAATATAGCCGATTGCACCTTTGTCCTCGTTTGCCCAGTAAAAGCCCGAGTAATTTTGTGGGAGGGGTAAATAGTGGTCTAACAAATAAAAAACAGTAAGGATAAGTATTAATATATTTGTGGCCGTCAAATATTTTTTATAATTAGCCTTCTTCATTTTCATACCTCTGTTTTATAAAAATTATATCACAAGCGCCCGCTTTTTTCAACATATAGCGCGCCTGTAACAAAAAAATAAAGCCCGAACACTCTTGTTCAGACTTTAACGCCACTGGTGGAGATAAGGGGATTTAAGGTTGACCTGAAAAACGAACGATTTTTGGTCGATTTTTTCTTATTTATCGCTAATTTTATTTAATTTTGGATAGTTTTTTCTAAATTTGTGCCACGCGCTGTGCCACAATTTATGTTTGCAATAGCATTATCGACTGCTGCAACAGCTTCGCCTGCGCCGCTTGCAAAGCAGTGTGCGTATTTCTTCAAGGTCATTTCTATGTTGCTGTGACCAAGCCGTTTCGATATTACCGTAATAGGCACGTTCAGGTGAATAAGCAGCGAGGCATGGGAGTGGCGCAAGTCGTGGATGTGGATATGTTTTAGACCTGCAGCTTCTGCGTATCGGTTAAAATATCGGCTATAAGTCATATCGGCAACGGGACCGTCGCCGCCGAAGAAAAACGCACTTCCAATTCCGTTAGCTTTTTTATACTCTGTGTACTCAGTGAGTTGCTTCGTCATTTCATTAGGCAGCGGAATTATTCGGTTTGACGTTGCTGTTTTTGGCGGCTGAATTAAATACTTATTATTTGTGTCTAACGTTTTCCGCGTTAGATTTTTATTTATGTTGAAGTAGTAAACACCGTCGGTGCAACTCACGTCGCTATCGGAAAGAGCGAGTAGTTCGCCTATTCTGCAGCCTGAATAGAACAGGCTCATATAGAAAGTTTTCCAGAATAAGTTGTCAATTTTTTGCTGAAACCGCAGAAATTCGTCAAGCTCCCAAATCTGCATTTCCTGCTTCATTTCCTTGCGCTTGGGCTTCCGAATGTTCCTTAGATAATTGGGAACGTCATAGGTTTCCTCGCACCATGATAGAAAGCCGGATAGGGTGGAGCGGATTTTTGTAAGGTAGCGCTGTGCGTAGAATTCGCCGCTCGACGGATTTTTCGCTGCCCAGAGTTCGGTCTGCCAATTAGCTAAGTCTGCTTTGACGAGCGTAGGCATTGATTTACCGTGAAAGCACGGCGTTATTAATTTATCGAATATAAAGTTTAAGTCATAAAACGAGAACGCGGCAAGTTCAACCTGCATACGCTTTTTGTATTGCGCCAATAAATCGTCATACACAAAAACGCCGTTTTTTTCAGCTTGAAAACGGGTGGAGTGTAAGACTTCATAAATTCGATATAAGCCTGCTGGGCCACCTTTTTTGTGGGGTAGCCGCACAGCCGCTTCTGGACTTCTTGTCCGCTATCGTCGATTATGCGGAACCGTACGTCTACTACGGTTCCTATTTTAGTTTTTCTTGTAGGATAACTTGGTATATTTATTTTAGTTTAGTTTTAAGCGAATTCAATTTTTCCATTAAATACTGTCCGTAATATAAATTGAAAGGATTGTTACAATTAACTTCCATAATCTTTAACGCAGATTGACAAATATCAATACATTTTTGGTATTCTTTTTGTTTTTCATAAATAATAACTAAACGTTTAAATGATTCAAAATTCAAATCTCCTACGGCAGGATTTGTTCCGTATTTTATTACTAATTCAATATCTTTTTTGCACAGCTCTATAACGTGATTTAAAGCTTTTGGATATATTCTGTCCTTATAAATTTCTTCAATTGCGACACAATAGCGCAAATGTTGGCAATGTATTGGATGTTCATTGTATGAAAGTTCACCTTCTTTAATTGGTAACTCGCAGTTTAAATAATATTCAATAGATGGATAGTCTGATTCCTCGGGTATTATTGTAGGTTCTTTTTTTGTTTTTACTTTTTCATATTGATTTCTATTGATTTTTAATTCGGCTTTTACTTTCTCGTGAGTGCTTTCTAATACGGAATAGCATTCCATTTTAAACTTGAAAATATTTATATAGTCGGGAATATTTGTTTCCGCAACAATAGAGGTATTTGCAAAAGCGTTTATTTTGTATGTTTGTGGATGCGCATTTTTTAAAAATTTATATGGATAGATATTACCAATATCCTTTAATAGATTTAAAAGTGTAGATTTGAACAAACCGGGATATTCTTTTATGTACTTTGTATTGGTAAACTCAAAACGCCGAGCGTAACGCATTAGCTCATCGGCTGTTAGTTCTTTTTGATTATAAATTTTTGTTAATAGTAAAAAATTTATTCCTAACGGTAACTCGGCTTCATTGTATTCTGCTATTAATTTTTCGAACAAATCAAATCGACCGCGTGCCAAAGAAGTAATAGCAAGTGCAGCGAAAGAGTAGTTTTGAAAAGAGTTATTTTTGTATATTTGTCTTAATTTTAATATAATTTCAAATGCCGAGTTAAAAGAACCTGCATACAAATGGCGTTCAAGCCCATAGTAGAAAAGGAAAACGTATCCAACGTCGGTTTCTCCGTTGAATGGATTCTCTAAAAACTTTAAATAAATATACCGCTGTTCGGGTGTTAATGCATCGTATCGAGGGAAATAGGGTGGGCGTGGAATTTGGTCTATATTATTGACGGTTACTGCTATAGGATTTGTAACGGAGATGAGACTTGGTTCATCTAAATTAAAAGTAACAGTGATTTCAATAAATTCTTTACTGAAACGTAATTGATTTTGTGGAGTGTAATTTTTATATTTACCATCAGCGAACCAAAGTAGCTTTAATACATACTCAGGAATATTAAAATTGCAAAAATCTGCATTAACTGGTTTTGTAATAACGGTAGGCATGAAAATATTTCTTGCCGGTATTGGACTAACCGGTTTGATTTCCATTTTAGTTTGTTGGCAATCTCTACATAGTCCGTTAACAAGTTTTAGAAACAAGCCTTTTTTTCCGCATTTTCCGCATTTTGCCATTGTAATTTTCCTTTAAAAACTTACTTAACGTCGCTCTGGAAGGCGATTGCTTTACCTATAATTCTTATTTCGTCGAGTTCTCCGCCGACGTATACAAACGGCTCGTACTTCGGGTTTTCCGCCTGAAGTACGAGTTTTTTCTTTTCCGGATAATAATAAACTCGTTTCAAAGTGGCTTCGTCGCCGATGATTACTGCGGCGATTTCACCGTTGTCAACCATTTCTTGCGAATGGCAGAAAACTATGTCACCGTCTAAAATTCTTGCGCCCACCATACTGTCACCGCGAGCAGTAAGGCAAAAATCCGCATTGACTTCTCTGCCGGACTGCACGTAACTCTCTCTGTCCTCGTTTGCGAAAATAGGCTCTCCGCAGGCGATTTCGCCAAGCATAGGAACGCGCTGCGTAGCTATGGAGCTTATATTATCAAAACGTGAAAACAGTGAAGGGAGTGGCTGCTTATTATCAAGCCCCAGCGCTCGCTCAATGGCTTCTACGGTATCGATTCGGGGAGAACGCGTGTTACCGCTTAAAACTTTCAATATTGTGGAAAGCGGGATGCCGCTACTATCAGCCAAGTCGGCGTATTTCCAACCCTTGTTGCGTAATTCTGCTTTAATTAGTTGAATTCTATCTGAAAATTCCATTTTTTACTCCTTGTGAACATAGTCTATAAAAAAAATTCCAAATTTGCAATATTTTTTGCAAAAAACAGTTGACATATTCCAAACTTGGTATATAATATACTTGTATTCCAAAAATGGAATAAGCAATTATTCCTTAATAAAACTTGGAACAAAAAGCCCTTCCGCAGGAGTGGCAGGAGGAGTAAATATGAGCTTGTGTGAGGATTGTATCTTATATGGTAGATGCTGCGGTGCGTGTGCGGAAGTCGATGGCGACGTTAATGAAGCGTTTGAAAGAGAAAAAGATTACTTTGACGAAGTAAACTATGAAATGTATGACGATTAAAAGGAGGTAACAGCCTTGACTATAGAAAAATATATCAAAAGCCGCGGACTTACGACTAAGCTTGTGGCGCAGAAGATGGGAATAACCCGTCAGGCTATTCAGCGCTACGGCACAAAGTTTACGCCGACAGCGCGGACGCTGGATAAACTCGCAAAAGTAATGACGGAACTCGGCGCAGAAACCAAGGTGGTGGACCTTGTTAAGGTTCTTTACGATAACTAAAACAAAAGGAGCATAGCCATGGGCAGAAAAGCAGGGGGGAGGAATTTCGGTAATATTTCAGACGAAGAAAAACTGCCGATAGAAGTTCCGGAAACGGAAAAGAAAGCGCTTTCGGACATTTTTACTTGCATAAACAAGGACTTTATAACATTGCGAGACTTGCAGGAATCGTCGGGGCTTTCGTATGACACCTGCGCAAAAATAATCAGGCAGATTAAGGCGGTATCAGATTTGTTCGGTATATCCGGCTGCATACACAGAACCGATTACTTTATGTACATTTCACGGCAATATGTAGTCCGGAGTATGGCAACTCAAACTTTACAAGGAGGTTAATTATGGAAAACAACAAAAGACCGACGCAGGCGGACATGATAATCAGGTACATGCAGGACTTCGGAAGCATAACGCAGATGCAGGCGTTGCAAGACCTTGGGTGCTTGCGGTTGGCATCGCGCATATCAGAACTCCGTAAAAGCGGCTATGCAATTAACCGCCGCATGATAAAGGTAAAAAACCGTTACGGCGAAAGCTGTACTGTTGCAGAATACACACTTGCGAAGGGGGCCTGACAATGTACTACTCATGCAAAAATTGCGCAAAGAGCGGCAACTGTTTCAGCGCATTGAGGTTTAAGTTCGGGTTTTGTGAAAAAGACTACATTCCAAAGGACAAGCCGGTTTCCCTCATCGGTATGCAATGGAGACAACTTTCTTCCTCGTCATGGGAAGCGGTGGGCAGGTTCGGCAAGTTTTTAATAGAGCGTAGCAGAGGGAAGTTTTGGGCGAGGTATTCGTCGAACGATATCGTTTTCAAAATGCCGCCTAAGGGTAAGCTTTCCGAAGCAAAGAATATTTGTGAAAATAACGAATATTGGGAGGATGCGGTATGAAAAAGCAATTCAGCAGTGCGGCGCAGGCGGCGAGATTGGCTAAGGTGCTGTCAATAGACGAGATGCCGTTCGGCAGCCGCTCGGACAGGTGGTGGGACGAGTTTTGGCATTACTATAATCTTTATAAAGTAAGGCATATTAAGGGGGTAACGGCAAAAAATGAAAATTTCAACTGACGGAAAGGAAGTAATTTGCTCGCTGGAAGATAAAAATAAAGCTTTTTTATCGGCGTGCGCGGGGCTGTTTGACGGATTTCTTGACGGAAAATTAAAACTCGAATGGCAGCCGGAAGACGAAAATGCCCCCGCGGCGGCTATAAGCGTAAACGTTTACAGGCTTGAAACCTTACTTGAAAACGCGCAAAAGTACGGCATATCCGTAGACCAATCGGTGAGTAATAAGCTTAACGCGCTTAAAACGTGGCTGAAAGAACATCCAAAATCCGCAGTAGACCAATCGTTGCAAAGCGACGATAAAAAATGGCAAAGGCTTTGCAAAAGCGGCTGCGGTTCATGCAAAAATCTACGGCGTTGGAACGATGACCACTTCTGCGCGGCAAGCGGCGATTTATTGGAAGAAAAGAACCGTCCCGCCATTGTAAACGGCATATATCATGTAGTCAATTTCGCGGCGTTTCCCTCGGAGAGCTGTCCGTTCAACACAGATAAAACAAAAGGAGTAATTTAATATGAATATTTATGAAAGCATAGCGGCTGTTCAGTCCGACGTCGAATTTATAGGCAAGGACAAGCAGGTGCAAAGCGGCGGCTCATATAAATACCGCGGCGTAGACCAAGTGTTAAACACTCTTCATCCGCTGTTTGCAAAGCATAAGGTTTTCGCTGTTCCCGAGGTGTTGGAGATTATGGAGCGTGAAATACGCAAAACGGCAAAGGGCGGGGAAGTGCTTTATCAGGTATTAAAGGTTAGATATTCGTTTTTTGCAGAGGACGGAACAAGCATTTCCGCAACGGTAATAGGCGAGGCTATGGACAGCGGCGACAAGGTTAGCAATAAATGTATGTCGGTTGCATATAAGTACGCATGCTTTCAGATGCTTTCGATTCCTACCGAAGAAACGTGTGCAGACCCCGATAATATAAACGAGCCGTTAGCGCCTAAGCAGTCGTTGCCCGTACCGCAACAGCAGACGAGCACGCAGACGGGCAGTGCAAAGCTTAAGTCCAAATACGCGGTTATTTGCGACATATTAAAGGGTTCACAGTTTGATTTAGAGGACGTCAGCGCCTACATATTGCAGACCTTCGGTGAGGAAATCAAGATAAACAACCTCACGGACGAGCAGTTCAAAAAGGTTGTTATGACGCTTCGTCAGAATATTCAAAAATAAAGGGGGTTAACTTTGGCGGGAAGAAATACGAAAACCAACTTCGATTTCTTCCGACTTGATACGGATTTCTTTTCCAACAAAAAAATAAAGGCGTTGCGCCGACATTTCGGGAGTGTTGGAATACTGACTTACTTATATATCCTGACTTATGCTTATGGTAATGACGGCTATTATATCAAGATAGATAGCGTTGAAGAATTTGCCTACGATATAGCGGAAAGTATCGGTAATTCCAACCTCACCCAAATAGCGAGCGTAGCAACCGACTGTATCAACTATTTGGCAAGTAGAGGGGAGATAAATAAGCACCTCCTTGACAAAGGTGTGATAAGCGGAGAAAGCATACAGCGCCAATATATCGAAATGTGTTTGGCTTCCAAACGCAAAGTAGAAATCAAAGAGGAGTATCGGTTGGTAGACACTTCTGAATATCCTATTGAAAAAATTCCTATTTATTCAGAAGAAAATGCCGTTTCCTCGGAAGAAATAACAATTAATTCGGAAGAAATGCAACAAAGTAAAATAAATAAAAATAAATTAAATAATTTATGTAAGAAAGTAAGTAAAGAAAAAAAAGATATACAATCTTACGACGAAATTTTCGAAAACTTACAGGTGAGCGCAAGGCTTAAATCGGCGCTTCTGGACTTTATACGCCATTTAAGCGTAAACGGAATAACTGTAATTAACAGCAGGCTTGAACAGCTTATTTTGCGGCTGGACGGGCTTTACGGCAACGACGAAATGGAAAAGTGTAAAGAGGTGCGCAGGGCGATAGTAAACGGCTATAAGCGCTTGCCGTGCGAAGAAATTTAAAAGGAGAAATTATTATGAACAAAGTATTTATGACAGGGAATTTAACGCGCGACCCCGAGCTGACGGAAACGTCGAACGGAATTGCAGTATGCAGGTTTTCAATTGCGGTGAGCCGCAACTATTCCGGTGCGGTCGGTGAAAGAAAGACGGACTTCTTCAACTGTGTTGCATGGCGAGGGCTTGGCGAAACGGTTGCCCGCTTCACCCAAAAGGGCAAGAAAATCGCCGTAAGCGGTTCAATTGAACTTCGCAACTACGAAGATAATGAAGGCGTAAAACGCACCGCCGTGGATATCGTAGCGCAGGACGTGGAATTTTTAACGCCGAAGCAGTCAGGGAACGGCGGCACAGACGTCGACAGTTTCCCCCGCGGTTCTAAGCCGAAGCTGCAAGCTTTCGACGACGATGGTGATATACCGTTTTAAGGATTAAGTAATATGAAAGAAAATTTAAACTTGGACAAGACTTTACCCGAAAAGAAATGTGCCCTGTGCGGCAAGGCGATGTGCCGCGTTTACTGGAAAGACTATATATACAAAAAACGGTGCAAATTCTTTTGCGGATATAACTGTATGAGGAATTTCACAAAAACAAAGGGAATTAAATGAAAACAAAAGAATATCAGGATAATTTTACAAAAGAGCTGATAGTCGATTTCTTTGCGGGCGGCGGCGGTTCTGTTGTTTCGTCCGTCGCTGCTGTTCGCCCCGCGTTACATTTCAGAAATGATTTAGAGGTGCTATGAATGAAGTCTGTTTTAATATCAATTCAGCCGAAATGGTGCGAACTTATTGCAAGAGGTGAAAAGACATTCATGAACTGTTAAAATGACCCAATGCTGTAACACTCAATGCTCCAAATACGGAAATTGTACCATTTACTTCGACTGTCCGCTATTCAAGCCTACGGGCGAGAAACCGAAAGTCAATAAATATCGAGCGCAGAAGTGCGAATTTAACGGCATAAAGTTTGACAGTAAGCGCGAGGCGGACAGATATGCGGAATTACTTTTAATGCGCCGTAGCGGGCAAATAACGGGCTTGAAACGGCAAGTAAAGTTTGAACTGATACCGCCGCAAAAGAATGAGAAAGGCAGGTGCATAGAAAGGGCGGTTACATACATTGCGGACTTTGTTTACAAGGACAGGCAGGGCAACACAGTAGTGGAGGATACAAAGGGTATGCGCACAAAAGAATACATAATAAAGCGCAAACTTATGCTTTACTTTCACGGAATAAAAATCAGGGAGGTGTAAATGACTAAACAGCAGAGAAAGATTATTGAAAGAGAATTTTACCAATATAACTTCAACAAGCGGACCGCGGACAATTATGCTGTTGACGCAGTTGCTTACAGTAGTGCCGTACCCGATGGCGAGCGCGTTAAGACAAGCGGCGGCAATACGAACGAACAGCTTGTTATCCGCGCTGTGTGCACCGCCGAGCGCATGCACGGCTGGTGCAAGGTGTTTGAGAAGACGCTTGATAAGTTTCGCTGGGAGCAGAAGGACAAGCTAATGCAAAAGCGTTACATAGAGCGTAAAAGCATTTGGCGGACGTGTGAGGAGATAGGTATTTGTCGTGCTACATATTTTTTTTGGCTCGAAGAAATTTTGCAGACTGCATTTATGTGGGCAAACGAATTTAAATTAATTTAAATATATTTTAAAAAAATTACTTCAATAATTAAAAATTTGGCGAAAAATTTGTTAAATGTGTTTCAAAATATTGACAGAAGTCCATATTTATATTATAGTTAGGTCAAGTAATGGTATCACATATGGTGCCAAATCCTATATGGGGGAATGGCTTTGACACAACTAGATAAGGCTTTGGAAAAATTTTATAAAAAGCCAATTCCTAACGATATTACCATTAATGAAGTAATATATTTAGCTGAACAATTTGGGTGTGAAGTTAAATCGGGTGGTAAGCATCCAATTAAAATTATTCATGTTGAAAGTGGAACAGTTATTCCTATTCCGGTGCATGGCAAGTATGTTAAAGAGGCTTATATAAAAGAACTCAAGGATTTATTTGATGAGATACGTTAGGCATAAGGTTGTGAAAGGAGGGGTTAAGATATGAACTATGGATTTGTACTGCAAAAAATGAAAGTTGAGGACCATGTTTTTTGGATTGCCAAGAGTAATGATTTAAAAGGTTGTGTTGGTCAGGGCGAAACAGCGGAAGAGGCAATAGCTGAACTTTCCATTAATGAAGCAGAATGGATTGCAACAGCTAAAGAATGTGGTATAGAAATACCTGAATGCCCTTATGTGTCAGATAATGAATACAGTGGAAAATTTACAGTTAGAATTTCCAAAGAATTGCATAGGCTATTGGCAAAACAAGCAGAATTAAATTCAGTAAGTTTAAATTCGTATGTTGAAGAAGCTATAGCGGCGAAAGTATACAATTTGCAAGAATCTCAACTTAATCGCTTAGTATCTCTTATGGAAAATGTGTATAGAATGTCAAAAAAATCTATTTTAGACTCTACCATTTATTCAGTGGTTGAATTTTATAAAAATACTGAAGACAAGTGGCAAAAAACATGGCAGGATTATTTGTCTTATTCTAAAGGAGTAACAACATGGAAAAGCTAATTTTGGGTGGGATAGAAATGAGATTGGTCGGCATCAGTTATAAAGTCGGCAAAAGCTCAAGCTCTGACGTTACTGTTGAAGATAACTATGTCTTGGAAAAAATTGAAAAAGATTCAGTGCATCTCATTTTTGAAAGAGATGTAACGATGAATTTTGAAAGAAAAGAAAGATTAAAGATAAAAGTAAAAGTTGTTAGATTTGCGGAAGAAAATGTTGATTTAATGCAAGAGATTTCAGACGATTATATTAAAGAGAATATAAATAAATTATTGGGACCGGCATTATCTTTTATGTCTGCATTGGTTGCACAGATTACAGGTTCTTTTGGTGAATTGCCTTTCATAACTGCTCCAAGTTTTTATGACGAAGAAGATTATAACAAGGAAGACGAAGAAGAATAAGTATATCTAATAAAAATAAATTAGTATAAACGTAAAAACACCATACCGCAAGGTAAGGTGTTTTTTTGTGCAAAAAAACATATTGCTTTATTTTTCCTAAAAGTTTAAACATTTTAGACTTTTTACCTTAAAAGCCGTGTTACAATGGTATTGTGAAAGCGTGAAGGAAATCCGCTTTCTATAAGAACCCCTTTTGTTTTACCCGCCTGTAGCAATTAAGCCGCGGGCGGGTTTTGCAAAGAATTATATAAGCACTTCTTCGGAGGTGCTTTTTTCATACTTAAATAAAGGAGCTGAGGCAATGTGTTATCCTTAAAGCAAAAACGATTTTGCGAAGAGTACATTATATCCGGCAACGCAACGGAAGCGGCGAAGAAGGCGGGATATTCAGAAAAAACTGCAAGAAGCCAAGGAGCTGAAAACCTTAAAAAATCCCAAATACAAAAATATATAAAAGAGCTGACAGCATTGCCGTCAACGGCTCGAATTGCAACGGGGGAAGAGGTGCTGGCGTTTTTTACTGAGGTTATGAACAACTGCGATGTGGGTTGGAGAGAACGTTTGCGCGCGGCGGAAAGGCTTGCAAGGCGTCAAGGAGTAGATAAACCGGTGGAAGCTGAGGATAAGCAAGAGAAAAAGCTGGACGAGCTTATAGCCGCGTTGAGCGGCAGAGGGAATAATGACGGACAATAACATATTCAGCCACAAGCAGGAAAAGGTGTTGAGCAACGCAAACAAACGTTGGAATATTCTTTACGGCGCAACGCGAAGCGGTAAAACGCATATAAGCTATTTTATGGCGATAAAGCATATACGCGAGCATTGGAACGACAGAGTACTGTTTGCCGGCAAGACGTTGAATACGGTAGACCGAAACGTTTTCGACCCTATGCGCGAGATATTCGGCACGCGGTACATAAGCGAGATAATAAATAAGCGCGAAATATTTATATTCGGCAAACGCTGCTACGTTGTCGGCGCGAACGACGACAGAGCGATAACAAAGATACAGGGCGCGGGCTTGGGTTATGCGTATTTGGACGAGCTTACAACCTTTCCCGAAAACTTCTTTCAGATGCTTAAATCTCGTCTTGACGAACCGGGGGCTTGTTGCGATGCAACATGTAACCCCGAAAGCCCTTCGCATTTTGTTAAGGCGTTTATAGATAATCCGGAAATAGACGTTTACGCCGAGCATTTTACGATATACGATAATCCGTTTTTGGATAAAGAGTTTGTGACGGCGTTGGAAAACGAATACCGCGGCACGGTGTACTTTGATAAATGGATTTTAGGCAAGTGGGTAAAAGCCGAGGGGCTTGTGTTCCCGCTGTTTAAGCGGGAGAAGCATTTTCTTGCGCCCGATGCGTTTTCAAAACGCTACGGGCGACATCGAATTCGTTACGTTATATGGGGTGTTGACGGTGCGAACACGAACGACAGCACGGCAATAGAGCCGCTTGCAATAATGGACACGGGTCAAGCGGTAAGAATAGAGCATTTCTATCACAATCCCAAAATTAACGGACAGCTTTCCAACGAGCAGCTTGTGCCGTACATACTCCGTTATCTGGAAGATTTGGAACGCAAGTATCGGTTTCGGGAGAACGGAACGGAGTTTTATATGCCCGTTGACTGTGCGGCGGCTGATTTGCAGCTTACGCTTGCATATCACTTGCCCGACAAATTCAATGTTAACAAATTTACTAAAAAAGACGTAATGCAGACGACCGACGTTGTGAACAATGCGTTCTCGCGTTCGGCAGTCTGCATTCTTAATTTCGAGGGCTATTACAACTATATCCGCGGAGAGTTTATAAAGGGCGACGACCAGCTTGTGACCGATTTGGAGCTTATGGTTTGGGACAAGGACAACAAAAAGTATGACCCGAGTGTTCCCAACGATTGTGCGGACGCTTTCCGCTATGCAGTGTGCGCATATTACGACAATCCCGATAATTTATGGGAAACGCCCGACGAGAACAGGAGGTACAACAATGGGTGAATACGATAACCACGAATACGGCGACCGCTTTGCGCCATGGCAGGGGCAGGCGGCGTTTAATACTTATTGGCAGTATGCGTATGTAAACCGCTCGGCGTATTACGCAAATATCAGCGGCGAATACCGCGAATATATGGTGCGCTGGGTGCAGAATTATTTGTGGTGGTACGACGGTTGGGTACCGTATTTCCACAGCAATTCGCAGGGGATATTTTCAACGCGCATAGGCGCGGCGCTTGTTAACGGTGCGGCGCGTAAAGTTGTTGGCGGCAGGATATTCTTCAAGAACAAAAATAAAGAAACGGCGCAAAAGGATGCGGAAGGTAAGTTTATCGTAAACAAAGCGCTCGCATATATTGCTTCTGACTGGTCTGATAAGGTCAATTTCGGTCGTGAGGTCAAAAAAGCAATTACTTTTGCGGCGGCTGCGGGAACTTCGCTTTTGAAACTCGACAAGAAAGAGGGAATACTCGTTCCCAAAGCTCTTAGGTTTGACAGCTTTTATCCTACTGTCGGTTTTAACGGCAAGCTCATAGATTTGTATTGCTTTATAAAGGACTTTACCAAGCTTGCTGACGTGAATTCTCAGTCGCAGCGGTTTACTAATTTCTACGTTGTTGAACACCGCTATTTCGGCGACTATACGCAGGCGGACGGAAAAGTTTTGAAGAACGTGCCACTTGTATGCTATGAAATAAAGCGTTCCGAAGGCTCGATTACCACGGGACAGGACTATGAAGCTATCGGCAAAGAGACAACCGTTCAGGAATTGCCTCGTAACGTGCGCAGAGAGGTCTGCAAAGCGTTTAGCGGAATACAGTTCAATAAGCCTGTTTTGTTGCCCTTCCGCGACCATCTCGGCGCGGAACTTATAAATTGGACTGACTGCGTTTCGGCTATTCCCGAATTGCCGTTCGGCGACAGCCTGCTTGTGAATATAATGCCGTATTTGCAGTCTTACGATTATTACTGGTCTGCGTTCAATACCGATATGTATATCGGACGCGGCAGGGTAATATTGCCCAAGTATATGCAGTCGGCGGCGGCGAAAAAGGGTAACGACTATAACAGCGGAATGGATTCAATGCTGTTTACGCAAGCGCCTATGAAGGACGCGGATAAGGGACAGGCGCCCGTGCCGATACAGTTCGATTTGCGTTCGCAGAGTTGGACGGAAATCCGTACAATGATTATTCAGAATATATCCATAAATACGGGTATGAATCTTGCGACAATAGCTTCGTTCTTGAACGATAACACATCGGCAAGGACCGCCCGCGAGATTTCCACCGAGGAGAGCGAAACGGCGCTTTTCGTTGAAGATAAGCGCGATATTGTGGAAAAGCCCATAAACCGCATACTGAAGCTTGTCACACTGTATAACGGCTTTACCGATGATGTGGTTTTGCGCTGGTCGGAGGCGGGACTTACTAACATTTACGCAAGAACCGATATGCTTGCAACGGCTGTGCAGAACGGTCTTATCAGCAAGCAGACGGGCGCGCAGCTGTTCAAGCAGGACGATGACGAATATCAGCAGCAGGAGGAATGGGAGCGTATACAGAGTGAAAATACGGCTGACAAAATTTAAAAATTAATTAGCTGTTGCAAAAGCTAAGGAGATATGTTAAAATGTTTGACGAGAGTAAGCACCCGCGTGACAGAATCGGAAGATTTACCTACGCTAACGGAACGGGTAAAACCTATCGGCAGAATACAAGCTATACAGATATACTTGCCGCGGACGCTGTTAACAGGCAAAAAACAAGACGAACCGAAAGCTATGCAAGCGGCGCCCAAAGCGGCGCTTTGGATTCTGAAGGTAAAGATTGTAAACGTGCATTAAAACATGCGGAAATGATGTATGAAACCTTCAGAAACATAAAAAGCGACGTACCCAAAATAGCGCAAGCTACAGGCTATACCCAAGAGCAAATTCAGCGGATAAAGAATCATTTGTTCTTTAACGAATACGAGTTATCAGACGGCAAACACAGATTTTATCCCGATTTTGACCAAACGCAATCGTGGGACAGATTAAGGAAGGGAATACCGCTGGAACACGATTTAATAATGCTTGAACACGAGCTTGCGGAAGAAGCTTTTATGGCAAATGGAATGAGCTATGACGAGGCGCATAATAAAGCAAACAGAATCGCTAATTATGAGATAGCTATAAAGGAGTATAAAAATGCTTTGGTTAAGAAAAAAAGAAATTAAGGACGGAATAGTTTACTACTATTATCAGATTGAAGGAAAAGGCGAATGGGGGGAACTTTTTTATGACCCGAAAACAGACCAATGCGGCTGGAACAAACTGGCTGAAGACGACGAAGCTTGGTATGATAAATATCGCGGTCACGGATATATGCGGCTCATAGAATTTGTAGAAAAAAATGAATTTCCCGATAAAGACTTTGTTGCCTGGGGATAAATTTATCAGATAATAAAGCGCTCTTAAAGGAGTGCTTTTTTGTTGCAAAAAATTAACGGAGCGGTCGTCGCTCCGTTTTTTACGCCCGGCGGTAAGGCGTTAAAAGGACCGCGCGGAAAGCTTTTATCACCCGTCTTACTGAACCCGCGGTGCGGCAGTAGGAAGACATAAAAGGGGATTGAAAAGTTAAACCGCAGGCTTGAGCTATTCGCGGATAAATTAAAAAATAAAAATAAGGAGACAGAAATGTTCGGAAAAATCAAAACGAAAACAGCGGAAGAGGTCCTTGACATAATCAAAGGGCTTTCCGAGGAAGAAAAGGCAAAAGTTCTGTCCGCTTTGAAATCCCCCGACAATGAGGATGAAACGGAGGACGATAGTCAAATCGATGACATTGAATTTGCGGAAGAAACAGATGAAGCGGAAGAAGCAGACGAAGCAAGCGTTGAGCCCGCAGTAAAAAACGACGATGAGGACAGATATGCCGCACTTACGGCAAGGATAGACGCTCTGGAAGCAATGTTCATCGAGTACCGTCAGTCGCAAGAGCAGGCGGTAGAGGAAGAACGCGGACGCGATTTCGGTATGTCGCCGTCGACGCCGGACGGCGGACAGGAGGACAACGAAAGGTATAAGCGCGTAATGCACGGCTATGCCAAAAACAATTCAAATCAATATTTATAAAAAGGAGAAAAAACAATTATGGCAAACTTATTTGCAGACATCAAAACGCCCTATATAAACGCTTTGACAACTAAGCGTATCCTTTCCTCAGCGGTAAAGGAAAATATATTTCAGGGTATATTCACTAAGCCCGACGAAGCGGTAACGGAAAGCTATTCCGAGGATACCGACGCGTCGGAAATTCAGGTTTTAAGAGTTAAACCCAACGAGAACGACGCGCGCGAACTCGGTGCGGACACCAACGGCAAATGGTTTAACGGCGAGGAAGCTACCGAGCCTCAGACCGAGGCCTACGGTATCCGCATTATAACCACGATAGACAGACCTATCGATATTCCTACAAACGCGCAGGATATGGTTTCCGTGGATTTGCTTTCCTCTGAAACAAAGAACCTTGCCGGACTTGTAAACCGCAACATAAACGCAATTACTATCGCGGCAATGCTTGCCAAAAATTTCAATAATATGGCAGGCTTCGACCGCAGAGGTAAAGAGGCGGCAGTCAGCGCTACCGCGCTTACAAGCAACTGGATAACGGTTACAGACAAGAATTACACAAACGCGATTATAGATGCGGCGGCGCAGCTCGATAACGGAAACGAAGCTCAGGCTATAGACGCATATCCCGACGATATGCGCGCGGTTATAATCCGTCCTACAATCAAGGCTGCCGTGCTTAAGGGTATGCTTGGGTTAAACGGCGGAACGGCGGTTTTCGATGTGCTCAGAAGAAGCGGCCTCGATACCGAAGCCCGTCCCGAAATCGCAACAAAGGGCTATGTGGGAGAAATCGCCAATATGCCCGTATATGTTGCAAGCGGCGTTGTGTGGTCGCTGGTCGAAAAATACCTCGGTCTTGAAGCCGGCGCACTTGCCAACGTTGCCGGTATGGTTGTTTCGGGGGCAGGTACCGGGCGTGCGCTTGCGTTCAATTCCAAAATCAAGGTTGTGGACGCGCAAAGCGGTCAGGGCTTGCGCATACAGCCCAAGTACCGCTTCGGTGCAGAATGCTGGGACGCGCTTTCCGTTGTCCCTATCTTCTCGGCGGCGTTCACTAACCCCGTAACAAGTGCGGACAATGCTCTGTACGTTTGCGGGCCTGCATCGCGCATTTAAATACAGTTTTCACACGGGTTTGTACTTTAACAAGCCCGTTACCAAAGAATTCACATGGAGGAATGAAATGTTTGACGAAAGCAAACACCCTCGCGCCGAGGACGGTAGATTTACAGACGGAAACGGAGTGGGTAAAACATATCGGCAAAATACAAGCTATTCGGAAATATTAGCGGCAGATAAGCATAAAAAAATGTCGCCTGCCGAAAAAATAGCAAGCGTATATATTGATTTTAATAGGGACAATATTTTGCCGGAATTGAACGAAGCAGACCTCGAAAAAATCGGCAGTAAGGTAAATAAGCCCGTATTGTTGAAAAAGAGTGTTATTGAAAGAAATATTGCTCAACATTATGACTTAACTACTGAAGATTTTGAAAGTATAATTGCACATGCATTATATTCTCCGTCCGAAATTTTTAAAGCGAATGATAAAAAACCTTATTATCATTTTGCAAAAGTAATTGAAGTAAATTCAAAAGGCAAGCCTGAAATAGGGCTTGCTTTGTTAGATGTTGACGACAGTAAGAATAATTTCGAAATTGTACATGCGCACTTTGTTCGAGAAAGAAGCTTTAATTTAGCAAAGAAAAAGACATAAAAAAACACTTGTGGATGGACTGCCGTTCCCATCATCGAACTTAATCGGCAGGCGAGGCAGATTTTCTGCGGTTCACAAGTGCTTCTACTTATATTATACTCAAAAATTAAAAAAAGTCAACACAGGAGTTACAAAAAATGTTCAACGAAAGCAAGCACCCCCGCGCCGAAAACGGAAGATTTACCGACGGAAACGGAACGGGTAAGACATATCGACAGAATACAAGCTATTCGGAAATATTAGCGGCGGATAATAAAAAAGCCTCGGCAAATAAGATTGTCAAGGTCGATATGAATACTCAAATACAAAAACAGTTGAACGAGGCGCAATCGCCAAAAGAAAGACAAAAGATTGCATATCGTTACATAATGGATAATTTGTGTGGTAAATATGCTACTCAAGACGGTCGTACAGTAACCATTTCAAGTGTTGGAGCAGACAAGATTACACACAAAGATATAGAAGTTAAACTAAGAGTTTCTCCGCATCTTGCAGATTTTATTAAAGCTGGAGAATTAGTGAATGTTAAAAATGTTGAGCACAAAAAATTCGTGAAATTTGCCTATTACAAAGTATTATTTCGGCTTGGTGATGATACATACACTGGTCTGCTTAATGTGGGAATACGAGCAGACGGGAGCAGCACGCTCTATGACTTAAACCCGTTCAACAAACAATAAAAAAGCGTTGCCCCCCGTGCACGGGAGCCCCGCTCTGGAATGCACTCCTCGGTAGGGTCAAAAGCAACGCTTCTACTTATATTATACTCAAAAATTAAAAAAAGTCAACACAGGAGTAACAAAAAAATGCAAAATCAGGCGCGTCCGTATTCGGACGATTTTTTATTTTTTAACGAGCAGAGCGGACATTACGAACTGACCGAAAAGGCGCTTATTGAAAGAGTAGGCGTCAACCTTCGCGCGCGTATGGCGGAGACTGCAACCATCAACCCCGAAACGGCTATAAACAGTTTTAACCGCACCGTCAGCGATATGATTTATCAGTTTATCCACGAGCATAACGCCAACAACGCAAAGCAGGACTTTTTAATTGCAACCGTTCCCGAGCTGCGGCAAATAATCCAAAAGGCTATGGAATATCAGGCGGTTTATGTGCTTAACGTGGGTAATCTGTATTTATCTACAAAGCCCGAGGAACGCGCCGTTGCAATCGATTATCTTGCGCAGAGTATTCTAAGTAACGTCGTCCCGTGCCTCGGTATTTCCATTATATACGGGGGTGTAATTTAATGCTGCACGATATTTTGGACATAATGAACCCCAAAACGCGGTTCACGGCAACGGCAAATTATTATCCCGAGCCGGTCAACGGTCCGGAGGTCGGAGCAAAGCAGTTCAATTACGAATACGTCAATCCGTTTTCAAATACTTATAGGCGGTTGTTCGGCAATATTCAAGGTGTTGAGGGTGAGGTCGCTATCCGTACTGACGACCAACTCGGCTATAAAATCGGCGGAATCGTAACGACGCAGGACGGAAAAACCTTTAAGATTATTCAGGCGGAAAAAGACTTTCAGGCGGCAAACAAGCAGGTAATGCGTATTTTGGGAACTCCTGTTTCGGTGGAATACGTTTTACGGCTCGTTTCCGTGGAAAACCCTTGGGGAGTGGAATGACAAGACAAAATATTATTGACGCGGTCATTCAGACGGTTGAAGAACTGCGCAAGGAATATGTGCCGCGCGACACGGGGAATATGGCGTTTAACTCGCTTAAATACAAGGTCGAAGGCAATTATGTTATTATCTATATCGATACGAATATAGCGCCGTACTTGCCTCATGCCAACGAGCCGTGGCTCTCACCGAAATGGAACGGCAAGCAAAACCCGAATCAGGATTGGTGGGACGTATTTGCAAACGAATTTATACAGAGGTTTAATACTCGGTTAAGGGGGACTATAAAATGATTAGTTTAAAAGAATTGTCAAACCGTTTTGAAAGCGGTTTAAACGCAGAACTTAAAACCGTTCTGAAAAGCGAAGAAATCCAGTTTAAAATCTGGGCGGAAGCAGGGCAGTTTCAAAAGCCGTTGCGCGACGGTAATACAATAACTTATTTTATAAACGGAAATCTGCGTACAAGCTCTTCCGCAAATGATGCCAATGACCTCGTAATGGGTGTTAACGGACTTACACTTGATTTCGCAATACCCACCCGTCCGCCCCGCACGAACTCTTCGCAGACCGCCGCGGACCTTGAAAAGATTTATGACGGCCAATATCCGTTTGTTCAGGCCGTAACGGAAGCAATAAACAACTATTTCCAAACGGCGCAATCGTTGCCGCCTATGAACGACGACGAAGGTACGCAGTTTTCTGTATCTTTTCAAGCCGGTACAAGCATTTCGGGAACGGTGGATATTCTGCCGGCAATCGGCGAGTGTATAACCGTAAACGTGTATATAGACGTATATTTTATCGAGGGTGGAACGAACTCCAAAGACGTTAAGATTACGCTTGACGATAAAAATATGCCATATAAAGAGCTTAGGCTTGGGCGCGCTCCCGTGGTGGAACGCGACGTCTATGCGGGCGAAAACGTTTCAAAGTGTTTAACCTCGTCAACGGTGTTTACGATAGATGCGGCTTTTCCGTCAAGCGATAATCCCGCTACAAAAACGGCTTTAAGCTATGTTTTGGAAGGTGAGCCGAACATGGTTCACTTTTTAAAAGTAAAGTGGGGCAACGATGCCGAAAAGCTTTATCTCATGACCTATAACTCGGTGCAGAATACAGCCGTAGGCATAAACATAGCCGGGGTGCAGGCCTCGTTTATGGAGGTTGCCGATAACTGCAACGTGTACAACCTTCCTGCGGGTTTTCAGCTCGGAAAATTTACTTTCGTAAACAGCTCGGAAAACGTTGAGCTGTCTTTTACAGTATCCGAAAAATGTTGTGCGTTTATAGCGGGCGTAGGCGCGTTTGAAGTTTCTGGAAGTGCTACAGTAAAGTTAACTCCAAACTCGTTTGAATACGATACAGGGAAGAACGTTTATAACGTATATATGATAACCGATAAAGCAGTAACAATTACGAACGCATCCGTGCAGTTCGAAGAAGTCAAAGGCGGTATATAAATGGCCAATCCTTATTTTATTAAAATTGAATTGCCCGCAGAAACAAATCAAGGTGTAATGGCGGGTGGAGGAATAGAAAATTCGTCAGCGGAAGGCGCCGAAGGAAGCGCGGGCGCGGATAAGGTCTTAAATAAAGCCAAAGGACTTGTTTCGTTTTCGGCAATAAAGGCAACAGCGGATACTCTTATAAATTATCAGATAAGCACGGTTTCGTTACAAACGGGTGCAACCGAGTACGAACAACGGTTGAGTACGGGATATTCCGTACTTTCGCAGACTGTCGGCGCTGTCGGAACGCTGGTCGGCGCGGCAATGGTCGGCGGACCTGCGGGCGCGGCAGTTGCCGCAATAGGTTTAGCAGTAAGCGGAGTACATAAGGTTATAGGCATTATGCAAAAGGAGCAAATGTTACAGTTACAGCAGGGTCTTGAAAACGTTTCGATAGGTATGGCGAATATCCGCGCAGGCACTGCCGGCAGAAGAAGCGCAAATCAGTAACAGCTTATATACGCTTGAAAATTTAGAATAACTGTGATAAAATGGGAGGGAAACAGAGTGTTTGACGAAAGTAAGCACCCGCGTGACGAAAACGGAAGATTTACCGACGGAAGCGGAACGGGTAAGACCTATCGGCAAAATACAAGCTATGCAGAGATACTTGCGGACGGCAGAAAGAAAAATAAAATAAAATTAAGCAAGCAGGAATACGGTGCGCTACGCAAAGAGGTAATGCGTAAAAACGTTGCCCGGCAAGGGAAAGCTAAATATATAAATTGCGCTTATACTGCAAATTATTTTTATATCTATAAGACTAATGGCGGCGATAGCTTTGTGCCATTATTGCAGTTTGATATTGAGCGTGATAGAGATGAGATAAATGATTGGCTAAACGTTTTGGGAGGATAAAGTGAGTAATTTAACAAAAAATCAATTAGAATTAGGCGAATATTTAAAGGACAAGGATTTTGATATAGATATGAAATTGGCTATTTGTTTATGTTGCCGAGATGATAAACAAGCAAGGAAAATGCTTGATTACTGTTTAGCTAATCCTGACCTTGAGGATTATAAATTATTAGAAAAAGCGGCAGAAATTTATCAGGAAAATAATTAAATAAAAAAATCAAGCACTCTTATGAAAGGGTGTTTTTAAATGCAATTTTTTAGGAGAAGCTATGGCAATACACATACAGCCAGCCGTTTATATCAACGGCGTCAACAGAACCTCGCGCACGGTAATGCCCATAAAATGG
>CAJUME010000009.1 GCA_910587015.1 uncultured Christensenella sp. | reverse complement strand
TCCGCCGACCGTTGCGCATATCGAAGCGTGGAACTGCTCCGTCAGACCTATAACCGCAAGGAATACGCCCACGCAGAATAGCGCCCACGTCATACCTTCCCAGATACCGTCCCATATGCGCCCGCGCCGCCAGTACTGCACGGCTCGGCACACATACCCCGCCGCAAGCTGAACAATACCCACAAGCATGCTTATAATAAGCACTGCGGGCACGTTGATTCCCATAAGCGACCACATACTGTCCTCACCCCGCAGCGATGGCATTACGGTAAACGGCAAAATGCCCGTTCCGAAGAAGGAATTGAACAATACCCCCCACAATATGGTGCAGATACCGCCCATTGCAAACACGCCGGCAAGCCTTGTAAGCCCCGTAGGCTTTGCGCGGGTTTTAAGCCATATCGCCCCGCCGCCTATCAGCATTATCAGCCCGTAGCCGATGTCCGCCATTATAAAGCCGAGGAAAATGCTGTAAAACACCGCCATGACCGCGTTGGGGTCGAACTCCCGCGAGTTGGGCGGCGAATACATATTCGTAACCGCCTCGAAATTTTTTACAACCGCGTTGTTTTTGTATAAGGTGGGCGGAATTTCGTCCTTTGCGGGTTCGGAAAACTCGTAATAAATACTGCCCGTAACCCTGTCAAGCGCGGAGCTCACGTCCTCCTCCCGTTCTTCGGGAACGTACGCCTCAAGCAAAAACGTTGTCTGGGTTGCGCGCATTTTTTCGGAAAGCTCGCACTTTTCTATCTCGAAGCCCAGATAATCGCAATAAATTTTAAGCGGCTTTATTCTGTCGTTCAGCCCGTAAATTTCCGCGCCGGCTTTTGCTATACGCTCCTCCAAAGCGGAAATTTCCCCTTCAAGCTCGGCGTTAAGCTGCGCGCCCGTACGGGTATCGCCCGCAAAGGGACACGCCGTAAAATTGTATTTTTGCAGAATTTCCTCCGCCGCCGAAGCCGCCGACCTGTGATAAGCGGCAACCACCGGCGCGCGCTCGCCGTCGGATGCCATGACCGTGGCGCAGAAAAGCTCCTGCCCGCCTTCCTCTCCGCCTTCCTCCGCAAGCGCGTCTGCCAAATTCGATGGCACCGTACCCACGCGCACGCGGGCGTGCGGGGTATCGCAGTAATAATCGAAGGGGTGTTCCAGCGCGGAATAAAGCTGTGCCGTCTGCGCCGTCTTTTTCAGCTTTGCAAGCCGAACTGTTGCCTCTCTGCGGTCATCCGTAAGCGCGTTAACACGCTCGGCAAGCGCGTCCGCCTCCGCTTTAAAGCCGCTTGCGGAAATAAATTCGTTGTAAGACACCTCAAAGCCGTCCGCAAGCGCGTCCGTCTTGATTTTGTTTGCCTTGTTATATTCCTCCGCCTCCCGCGAAAGACACGACAAAACGGCCTCGAGCGAGCTTAAGTACGCCCGAAGCTGTTCGCAATCGGCAGAAAGCGGCACGGTGTTTTCCGCTTCGTAATGCAGCTTAACCTCGGTTGCGCCCGTCCTTTGCAGTGCGTTTAAAATCGCGCTTTTATCATAGGACATTGCAACAAGATTAAGCTTAGACATGCTAACGATTGCCACCGGTAAGCCTCCCGAGGATTTCGTTAACGGCGCCGTCAGCGGTTTTTAAAACTGCGTCGGCGTATTTTTTTGCGGCCGTTGCGCTTTCCGCAACAGCCTTATCGTAAGCGGACTGCGCGTCCTCAACCGCCCGATTAATCTGCACCTCGCGCATAATCTTGCACTCGGCCTCTGCCCGCTGTGCAATTTCCGCCGCCTTTGCAGAGGCCGCGGCTATTATTTCCGCCGCGCGCCCGCCCGCCTTCAATCTGATTTCGGCAGCCTGCTGCTCGGCTTCGGTTATGGATTTGATTATATCTTCCATTAAAATACCCGTATGTTTTTTTGCGGAAAACAATTTTTGCTACGCTTACATTAGTATACCACTTTTAATAAAAAATGCAATAGCAATTTTAATTTATTTGTAATAAACACACAATTTTTTGTATTCCTTCACAAATTTCGCCATATCTCGCAGCGCAGTCAAAAGCACGCGCTCCGCAATTCGATTGCAAAATGATAATAGCTATCAAAAATAATGTAAAATTATTCGCAATTTTGCATAAAAATAATTTATATATAAATCACTTGCATTTATAATTATGCAGTGCTATATTAAATTTCGACAATTATTTCAAGGAGAAATATAAATATGAAAAAATTCTTTATCGCGGCTTTAAGCGCGGTGCTGTGCGTTGTTTCCGCACTGTCCATGACCGCGTGCGCAGACCCCAACGCAATTTATGTCGACACCAACGCATATTTTGCGCCGTTTGAGTATTTCGGCGGCAAAAGCGGCAAGGAAATCGTGGGCGTGGACGTTGATATTATGAATATGGTAGGCGAGCGCCTCGGCAAAAAGGTCGTATTCGAAAATACCAAATTCGAGGTTATTATCGACAACGTTGCGCAAGGCAAAAAATACGACTGCGGCGCGGCGGGCATAACCATTACCGAAGAAAGAAAGGCAAAGGTAGATTTTTCCGACCCCTACTTCACCTCCGTACAGTACGCGATTTTCCCCGCGTCCGCCGAGGTTGCTTCAAGCAAGGACGGCGATATCGATTATGTGCTTTGGGGCGCGCTTGCGGGCAAAAAAATAGGCTACCAGCGCGACACCACCGGCGATATTTACGTCAATCTTGAAATCAAAGGCGAAAAGGGCGAAACGCCCGAGGACGACTATATCGGCCAGCTTCAGGGCACCAACGCAAGCGGCGTCGGCTATGACAGCGCACAGCTTGCGGTAGACGCGATAGGCGCAAATCAGGTTGACGCGGTTGTAGTCGACAAGCTTCCCGCCGAGTACATAGTCAACAACAACCGGAATTACAAGTGCTATGCCGTTTACTATCCCGCAGACGCGGACAACGCAGCCGCTTACCCCACCGAGGAGCAGTACGCAATCTGCGTAACAAAGGGCAATAAAGGGCTGCTCGACGCTATAAACAGCGTGCTTGCAGGTCTGGGCGAAGCGGGCATAAACGCGCTTGTGGCAAAGCATCTGGGAATAAACTGAACGGCATTCGAAAATCAAAAGGAGCTGTTTTTTACAGTTCCTTTTTTACATTTGTACGGAGTAAATTATGTCACAAATTTTATTGGCTGATTTTTTTCGGAATATAGGCGAAATATTCACCGATACCGTCTATCTGCGGCTGTTGGGCGAGGGCTTGCTTTCCACCGTCATTATATCCGTAGGCGCGGCGGCTGTCGGACTGTTTTTGGGCACGCTGGTTGCAATCGTCAAAATCCAGCCCAAAACAAGCAAATGGGCTATTGTACCAAAAGCGATATGCAACGTGTACGTCACCGTAATTCGCGGCACGCCCATGGCGTTACAGCTGTTTATTATGGCGTTTGTAATATTTGCGATACGCGGCTTTCCTATGGAGGTGACGGCAATTCTGTCCTTCGGCATAAACAGCGGCGCGTATGTTTCCGAAAATATCCGCGCGGGACTGCTTTCGGTCGACAAGGGTCAGAACGAGGCGGGCAGAGCGTTAGGGCTTGCAAGCGGCTTTACAATGGTAAGGGTAATCGTGCCGCAGGGCATGAAGAACGTTATCCCCGCTATCGGCAACGAGCTTATTGCGCTTATCAAGGAAACCTCTATCGTAAGCATGATAGGCATGGTCGATTTAACTGCCGCGGCGCAAATTATCGGCTCTGGTCAAAACCTTGCAACCTACTTCGCGCCCATGGTCGTGGCGGCGGTGCTCTATCTTGCAATAGTGTATCTTTTAACCCTTGTTATAAAGCTTATCGAAAGGAGGCTGAGAAAGAGTGAAAAGCTTTAAAAACGAAAAACCGCCCAAGGCAGCCAAGGTCAAGGGGCAAAAGTTTATTAAAACGCAGGTTACGCCCGTAGAGCCTTACGACCCCGAAGCGCTTATTGAAATTCAGCACCTCACAAAAACCTTCGACGGCTTAAAGGTTTTAGACAATATCAGCACAAAAATCTTCAAGGGCGAAAAGGTTGCCGTCATAGGCCCCTCGGGCAGCGGCAAAAGCACGTTTTTGCGGTGTCTTAACGTGTTGGAGGACCCCACCGACGGATACGTCTTTTTTGAGGGTAGCAATCTTTGTGATTTGAACGTTGATATAAACATTCAGCGGCGGCGCATGGGCATGGTCTTTCAGCAGTTCAACCTCTTCAATAATATGAAGGTGCTTGAAAATATAACGCTTGCGCCCGTGCACGTCGGCTTGCAGGACTTGCGCAAAACACAGCGCAAAAACTTTTTTATAAGGCTTTGCAACCTGTTCAGAAGCAAGGATAAAAAAGCGCCGTTGCTTGCCGTTGAAAAGACAAAAAAGCAGATTAAGGCAGAAGCGGAGCAAAACGCCAAGCGGCTTTTGGAGCGCATAGGGCTTTTGGACAAGGCGGACGTTTACCCCTCCACCCTCTCCGGCGGACAGCGTCAGCGCATTGCAATAGTAAGGGCGCTGGCAATGAGCCCTAAGGTTATGCTTTTTGACGAGCCGACCTCCGCGCTCGACCCCGAAATGGTCGGCGAGGTGCTCGCGCTTATCAAAGAGGTTGCCAACGAGGGAATGACAATGGTTATCGTCACCCACGAAATGGGCTTTGCGCGCGAGGTTGCCTCCCGCGTGCTGTTTATGTCGGACGGAATAATCACCGAGGAGGGCGCGCCCGAACAGCTTTTCGAACAGCCGCAAACCGACAGATTAAAGGAATTTTTATCAAAGGTTTTATAGCTTTATGCCGTAAAAAAAGCCCTCCGCAACGGCTTAACCGCCGTTGCGGAGGGCTTTTGCTATGCTGCATTTATTACATAAGCGGGGAAAAAATCCGCAATACCCCCGCCACTATGCGCGAAATAAGCCTGTTTCTCGCCGCATTTTCCGCAGTAATTCCGGCGCATACGCCAAGCGTTTTTTCAAAGTCCCGCAACACCTCTTCCATTGCCGACGGCGAGGTGAAATATACCCCGTTCTCAAACTGGTTGTAATAGCTGCGCAAATCGAGGTTGGCAGAGCCAACGTAAGCGCAGCTTTCAGAAAGCATCAGCTTCGCGTGCACAAACGCGCCGCTCATTTTAAAAACCCTTACCCCGCTCGATAACAGCCGCTCGGCATTGTCTAAGGTTACGCGGTAGACGTACGCCTTGTCGGGCAGGTCCGGCAGAATAATTTTAACGTCCACGCCCGACCGCGCTTTAAGCGCAAGCAGGTTGGCGGTATCCTCGTCGGGCACGAAGTAGGGCGTCATAATATACAGCCGCTTTTGCGCGCCCGCAATAATATTTTCGAATACACCCTTGCATATGCCGTGGTTATAGTCCTTTCCGTCTGCATACGGAACAACAATTCCCTCTCCAAAAGCCGCGTCCGCAGTGTTGTCAATGCTAAGGTATGGCGCATAGTCCTCCGCCGCGCGCGTTATAAATTCCCACTGCCGCAAAAATATAAGCGACATCGCGCCAACCGCGCCGCCTTCGATTTTAAGCCCCGTATCCTTCCAATATCCGCGCATACGCTTGCGGTTTATGTACTCGTCCGCGAGGTTACATCCCCCCGTATATGCCGTTTTACCGTCAATAACGATAATTTTTCTGTGGTCGCGCAAATTCAGCGCAAAGGTAAACATAGGCGCTATTCTGTTGAAAAACCGCAAATCTATACCCGCTTTTTTCAGCCTTTTACGGTTTTTTAACGACAGCGTGCCGTGACTGCCCATCCCGTCGCAGATAATTCTGACCTTCACTCCGTCCGCCGCTTTTTTTGAAAGTATTTCGAAAAATTTCTCAAACAGCAATCCGTCGGAAATTATGAAAAACTCGATAAAAATGAACCTTTCCGCGCCTTCAAGCTGTTCCAGAACGTCATCGAAAAGCTTTGCTCCCGACGGGAAATATTTAAGCGTGGAATTAGTATAAGCGGCAAACCCGCCGACCGTTTTAAGGTATTCGCAGTCGCGCGCAGTCTGCGCCGAAGCATCGTTAAGCCGAGGATATTCGGGGGTGTATTCTGCCGTGCGCGCAAAAATTTCGCCGTAGCGCAGCCTTGCCCTGCCGAAAAATATATACTCGCTGGAAAGGACGTAAAAAATATACCCGAAGTAGAAAAACACCGTTAAAAACAGCACCCACACCGTTTTGGTCTGCCCCGTTTTTTCGCTTGAAAGCACATGTATACAGCATATAAGGCTAAGCGCCATAGCCAAAAGCTGATACCATATAAACGAGGTGGTTACGCCGAGGAACAGCAACAGCATAAGCGCAAGCTGCAGCAGTATAAAAAAACCTACCGCAAGCGTTTTCACAACGCCTATGCCCTTTCCCTCGGTATGAATTTTTACCGATTTACCGCCCGCGGAACGGGAAAGCGCAACGCGTCGGCGTTCGGCAATTTTTTTATAATTCATAATGCGCCACCCCCTTGCGCTTAGCGCTGTTTACGCATACCCGTACCTTTTGCGGAAGCAGATTATGCAGACAACGGATATGATTATGGAAAAAATCTCCGCAATACAGCCCGCCGCCCAAACGCCGTCAAGCTGCCAGAATATCGGCAGAACCATGACCGCCGCAACCTGAAACACAACCGAACGCAAAAACGAAATAAGCGCGGAAATAAGCCCGTTATTAAGCGAAGTGAACAGCGCGGAGGCGTAAATGCTTATACCCGCAGTCAAAAATACGCAGGCGTAAATTCTGAAGCCGCGCAAAGCCATTTCGAATACGGCTTGCTCGTAGCCGAACATTTTTATAAACGGGTACGCAAGCCCTTCCGAAAGCCCGAACATAATCAAGCCTCCAAGCCCCATAATAATAAGGCTTTTTTTGAACAGGTTGTGCATTTCCGTCTTGTTCTGCGCACCGTAATTATAGCCCATAAGCGGCGCGCTGCCCACCGAAAAGCCCATGAATATCGAAAAGAAAATCATAGCTATATATCCGATAGAGCCGTAAGCCGCAACGCCCGATTTACCCATTTCCTCACCCAGAATTCTTTGTATCTGGAAGTTATACAGCATCATAACCACCGCCGAGGACACGTTCGAGAAAAATTCGGACGAGCCGTTCGTGCACGCCTTTAAAAACGCTTTTGGATAAAATTTTGTTCTTGTAAGGCGCAGCAGACTGCTGTTTTTTAAAGAGAAATATATTATAGGGAATACCCCGCCGAAAATCTGGCTTGTAAGCGTTGCAAGCGCCGCGCCCAACAGTCCCAGTCCGCACCCCGCCACAAGCACCGCGTCTAAAATTATATTCAAAACGCCTGCCGAAGCGGTAACCAAAAGCCCCAACCGCGGCTTTTCCGCAGTCACGAAAAAGCTTTGAAATATGTTTTGCAGAATAAAAAAGGGCTGTCCCGCAAGCAGAATTCTGCCGTACAGCACGCAATAGCCGTAAACGGCTTCGTCCACATCGCCAAGCATCAAAAGCCTTGCAACCGCAGGCACAACAAACTGTCCCGCAACGGCAATAACCGCGCCGATTACAAGCGTAACGTATACCAGCATGGAAAAATATTTATCAGCCTTGTCCCTATCGCCCTCTCCCAAGGTCTTTGCGACAAGCGCGCTGCCGCCCGCGCCGAGCATAAAGCCGATAGACCCAAGCACCATAATAAGCGGAAAAATCAGATTGATTGCGGTTACCGCCTTTTCCCCCGCAAAATTAGACACAAAAAGCCCGTCCACAACGCTGTACACGCTTGTGAACACCATCATTATTACAGAAGGCACAACAAATATAAAAAGCTTTTTATAGCTGAAATGGTCGGAAAGCTGTATCCTCATTGCAAAATCCTTAAACATAATTATATAGTCTTATTACAATAACCGATATAAATTTTATTGTCAACCTTAAAGCCCCGAATATTTGCGTGCTTATGTGAAATGTGTGCGAAAATTTCAAACACACCGCGCACGTTTTTACTTTTTAAGAAATTTCCTTTCAGTATAAAGGGAATTTTTTTCATATTCCGCGTCGCTGCGCAATATTAATATAATGTATAAAAGTGCATAAATGTGGATAACTTCGTTCAAAAACGGTTTTTCGGGTTATTTTTATAAGGTTATCCACAAAAAGTTTTCCACAATTTTACCGTGTACAACTTTTCAAAAGCGATAAATGAAAATAGTTTTCCACATTTTATTCACAGCAAAGCAATATTGCAAGAAATTTCGACTTTTTCAGCGTTTTTTCGTACATATTTAAAAATACGTTATCAACAATTTTAAATTTTAACATAATTTTGCCGGATAAAAATAATCGCCCCGCGCGCCAAAGCCGCGCGGGGCGATTTAAATCAATCAAAAACTTACTGTTTTTCTACCTTTCTGCCGTATATTGCGGAAACGTCGTTCGCAAACCTCTGCATATTCGCGCACGACTTCAAGACAACGCCGTTCTCGTACTCGCTAAGCGCCTTTGCCTGCTCGCGCGAGAGCTTAGCGGGAATATCTATTTCAACGGTAACAATAAGGTTGCCCGTACCGTTTACCGTTTTAACGCCCTTGCCGCGCATAGTAAATCTTGTACCCGATGCAGTTCCTTCGGGAATATTCAATTCCAGCATATCGTCAACCGCGGGCACCAAAATTTTTCCGCCCATAACCGCCGTTTTGTAGGAAATCGGCACGGTCACGTACAAATCCCTGTCGTTACGGTGCAGCATTTTATGCGGCTCTATGCGGAAATAAACGTACAAATCCCCGCTTTCTCCGCCGTTGCCCGAAGCCTGACCGTAGCCGCGCTTTCTTAAGCTGCTGTCGCTGTCAACGCCGGCGGGAATGTTAAGAGTGACAACCGTTTCGCCGCGCTGATAGCCCTTGCCCTTGCAGTCGGGGCAACGCTCGGTAATCTTTTTGCCAGTGCCGCCGCAGTCGGGGCAAGCGCCCACCTGTATCGTTCTGCCGAAAATGGTATCCTGCTGAAATTTAACCCTGCCGTTACCGCCGCAGCGCGCGCACTTCTGAAAGGCTGTGCCGCCCTTCGCGCCCGTGCCCTTGCAGGACGGACAGCTTTCGTTGCGTGTATACCGTATCGTCTTTGTACAGCCCTTAATCGCGTCCAGAAAGGAAAGGCTTACCGTTTGCTGAATATCCGCGCCGCGCGCAGAGGTCTGTCCTCCGCCAAACCCTCCGAAGCCGCCGCCGAATACCGAGCTGAGTATATCCTCGAAGCCGCCGCCGAACCCGCCCGAAAAGCCGCCGAAGGGGTTTCCGCCGCCCATGTTGGGGTGCTCCAATTCAAAGTCGTACTGCTTGCGCTTGTTCTCGTCGGAAAGCGTTTCGTTCGCCTCGTTGATTTCCTTGAATTTTTCTGCCGCCGCCGCGTCGTTGGGGTGAAAGTCGGGGTGGTACTGCTTTGCAAG
The DNA here is from genome assembly GCA_910587015.1 of uncultured Christensenella sp. Taxonomy (GTDB): domain Bacteria; phylum Bacillota; class Clostridia; order Christensenellales; family Borkfalkiaceae; genus Coproplasma. Next base: position 18,872 of record CAJUME010000009.1, on the reverse strand, counting down.
CTTGCGGTAAGCAGATTTTATTTCGTCCTGCGTCGCCGACTTGGAAACGCCTAAAATATCGTAATAATTTTTCTTGTCTGGCATAATTGACCCTTATATATGCTTCAAATACCGTTAAAGAGGGTGTATTTTAAACACCCTCTTAACGCTTAAAAATTCGTGAATTATTTTTTAGTGCTGGCTGAATTCGGTGTCGTCGCCGTTTCCGCCGTTTCCGCCGTTGGGATTGCCCTGTCCGCCCGCCTGCTGATAGATTTTTGCGATAACGGGCTGCACGTCGTTTGTCAGCGTTTCCATTGCCGCCTTAATGCGCGCGTCGTCGCCCGATTCAAGCTCTGTCTTAGCCTTTGCAACAGCGTCCTCCACAAGCTTTTTATCGTCTGCGGAAAGCTTTTCGCCCGCATCCTTCAATGTCTTTTCAAGCCCGTCAATCATGCTTTCAAGCGTGTTTCTGTTATCAACCGCTTCCTTGCGCTTCTTGTCCTCCTCCGCATACTTTTCCGCGTCCTTTACGGCCTTGTCTATGTCGTCCTCGGAAAGGTTTGTAGAAGCGGTGATTGTGATATTCGTGCTCTTGCCCGTGCCCAAATCCTTTGCGGTTACGTTTACAATACCGTTTGCGTCCACGTCGAAGGTAACCTCAATCTGGGGCACTCCGCGGGGTGCGGGGGGAATATCCGTAAGCATAAACTTGCCTAAGGACTTATTGTCGCGGGCAAACTTTCTTTCGCCCTGCAATACGTTTATTTCAACGCCGGGCTGGTTATCAGCCGCAGTAGAGAACACCTGACTTTTCTTTACGGGAATGGTCGTATTTCTCTCAATCAGCGGCGTGGATACTCCGCCGAGGGTTTCTATACCCAAGGTCAAAGGCATAACGTCAAGCAGAAGCACGTCTTTGACCTCGCCGGAAAGCACGCCGCCCTGAATAGCCGCGCCGATTGCAACGCATTCGTCGGGGTTGATGCCCTTGAACGGCTCCTTGCCGGTAATCTGCTTTACCTTATCGAATACGGCGGGAATACGCGTAGAGCCGCCTACCATTATTACCTTGGAAATATCGCTGTAAGAAAGTCCCGCGTCCTGCATTGCCTTGCGCATGGGCTCTACCGTTCTTTCAACCAAATCGGCAGTCAGGCTGTCGAATTTCTGTTTGGAAAGGTCTATATCGAGGTGCTGGGGCGCACCGTCAGAAACGGTGATAAACGGAAGGTTTACGTTTGTGGTGCTCATGCCGGAAAGCTCTATTTTCGCCTTTTCCGCCGCCTCTTTAAGGCGCTGCATTGCCATTTTGTCCTTGGAAAGGTCTACGCCCGTGTCCTTTTTAAACGTTTCCACAAGGTAGTCGATTATCTTGTTGTCGAAGTCGTCGCCGCCGAGGTGCGTGTCGCCGTTGGTTGCAAGCACCTCGAACACGCCGTCGCCGATTTCCAGAATGGAAACGTCGAAGGTACCGCCGCCGAGGTCGTAAATCATTACCTTCTGGCTGCCCTCCTGCTTGTCAAGACCGTAGGAAAGCGCCGCGGCGGTAGGCTCGTTTATAATACGCAGAACGTTAAGTCCCGCAATTTTGCCCGCGTCCTTGGTAGCCTGACGCTGACTGTCGTTGAAGTATGCGGGGCAGGTGATAACCGCGTCCGTAACCTTTGTGCCGAGATAGCTTTCCGCGTCCGCCTTTAATTTTGTTAAAATCATTGCGGAAATTTCCTGCGGGGAATAGCCCTTCTCTATATTCACCTTATAGCTTTCGCCCATATGGCGCTTTATGGATATAACCGTCTTATCGGGCGAGGCTACCGCAAGTCTTTTTGCCGCCTGACCTACTATACGGCTACCGTCCGCCTTGAACGATACGACCGAGGGAGTTGTTCTGTTACCCTCGCTGTTTGCAATAACAACCGGCTCGCCGCCTTCCATAACGGCCACGCACGAGTTTGTGGTTCCCAAATCTATTCCTATTACTTTTCCCATTTTTTTATATCTCCTGTTTTGCGCAAATAACGCACTTTGTTTTTTATTTATTGTTCAACGGTCACGGCAACCTGCGCATAGCGTATCACCTTGCCGTCCTTTGTCTTATAGCCCTTTTTAAGCACCTGCTTTACGGTGTTGGACGCTTCGCCCTCGCCGCACGGAAAGTTTAAAACCGCCTCCATAACGCTTTCGTCGAACGGGGCGCCCGCCTCTACCTCTATTTCTTCGATACCAAGCGAGGACAGGATATTTAAAAAGCTCTTTATAACCTTGTCTATACCGGACCTTGTTTTTTCGTCCGAGGCCGAGGAAAGCGCATAGCCGAAGTTATCCGCAACGGGCAAAAGCTTCAAAATTGCTTCCGCGGCGCCGTCGGCATAGGCTTTTGAAACAGCCGCCGCGTTGCGCTTGCGGTAGTTGTCGTACTCTGCCGAAACCGCATACCATTTGCGCTTGTAATCGTCGGCAAGCGCGGTTGCTTTTTCAAGCTCGGTCGGCTGCGCCGCCTCTGCTTCCGTCTGCTCAACGGGCTCGTTTACTGCTTCTTCTGCGTTTTGCTCAGTTTTTTTCTTTGCCATAATTATACCCGAAATATGTTTACAATATTAATATAAAACCCTGCGCGCGGGCTTAAACAAAAAAGTAACAAGTTTTTTTAAAGAATTTTTTAAATTAAAGCAAACGCCGCGGCTTGCATTACTGCAAGCCGCGGCTTCATTTGCGCGTCGTCCTACCCTTCGCGCAGCCCTGCCGATAATAAACCTATCATACCCTTATTGTACCGTCCATACAAGCTATGGTATAATTTTTTGTACCGTAAGCGTAAGCGTTCCACTCTTTATCCTTGGTAATCTTATTCCATTGCGCAACGGTTCCCTTGAATTTTATCTTTTCCGTTTCGGAAAAGCTTCCGAATACCTCCGCGCCTATATATTCGAGGCTTGCGGGAAGGGTAACCTCGTTAAGCTGACCGAAGCCGGAAAGCGCATAATGCTCCAACCGCTCCACGCCGTCGGGCACAGCAAAGCTTCCGCCGCTTTCAAGTCCGTCGAACGCATACCCCGCTATAATTTTGACAGAGCCGTCGTTCGGCACACTGCCCGTTTTAAGCGCCTTTATAAGCTCGTGCTCCTCATACTGCCCCAATGCGCTGACTATGCTGTGAATTTGAATAAGACAATCGTCTTTAACGTAAAAATGCTTACTGTCCGCCGCAACCGTTATTTTTTCAACTGTATTCAGGCTACTGTTGCCATAAATTTTATATACGCTTGCGGGAATGTGCAGCTGCTTTACTGCGGTGCCGACAAGCACGTTGCAATAAATTTCTCTTATCCCCTCGGGAATAATTATATTTTCCAGACTGCCGCAACCGTTCAAAAAGCCTTTGGGCAGAATTTGCAGTCCCAGCGGCACGTTAATCGTTTTAAGGCTGTCGCATTGACTGACTAAACAATGATAATAGTTATCGTTTTGAGCAAAGCGTATGCCGTTAGGTAATACTATCGTTTCCAGCCTTTCACACCCGTAAAACGCGTCCGCCTCCGCCTCTGAAATCGCATCGCCCATATAATTTGACCAACCCTCCGCAGGCTCCTCGGGCTCGGGCAATTCAACGCTTATCAGATTGTTGCAATTTACAAACGCATGCGCTTCCAAAGCAAACGGCTTTCCGCTCTCGGTATCGGCAAAATGGGTTATGTGCGAGCTGTCGCCGCTGACTTTAAAAGCCTCCCTATAACGCGTTACCCTTTGCAGACTGCCGCAGGAATTGAATGCGTCGGAGCGGATATTCGTCACCGTCGCGGGAATGGAAACCGAGGACACCAGCGTTTGGCTGTTGAAAGCGTGCGCGGCAATCGCCACAACCTTATAGCCGTTGTATTCGGAAGGAATTTTCACCTCCAAGGGCTTATCCGCGGAATCGAAGCCCGTAACCTCCAGCCCGTAGGAGTAGTTGTAAATAAAATTGAACCTCAGTCTGTCGGCATTTGTCGGGTCGGCGGGCGGTACAGGCGGCGCAGGGTTGTCGGGGTCGGTAGGCTTAGACGTGTCGTCGGGGTCGGTAGGCGTCTGCCCGCCGGAATTATCGCCCGAATTATCGCCCGAATTATCGCCCGAGCTACCGCCGTCCCCGTCGGGCGCTTCAATCTGGGGTCCGCCGTTAAGCCCGTCCTTTATGTTTAGGGCAAGCGGCACGGCCACCGCCGCAGTCGCCATAACCGCGGCAACAATTGCGGCAAGCGCCCCAAGCGCGCGGCTTTTTGCAACGGCTCCGCCGACCTGCTTAACCGCACCGCCGCCAACGCCGTTTGCAGCATTCCGCGCGCCGCCGTAAGAAGCAGCTCCGCGGCCGCCTCCATTCAAAAGCCCTTCCGCCCTTGCAGCCTGTAAAATTTTATCGTAAACGTCCGGCGTGTTTCCCGCCGCTTCCTTGCTCAATTTTGCAATTAATTCACTGCGTTCCATACCTCCAAATCCCCCTTTAAATGTTTTCCTCAAGTGATTTGCGCATTTTTTCTATGGCCTTGTTAAACCTCCACGTTACGGTAGGCACGGGCATATCCAGCATTCCCGATATTTCCCTGCGCTTATAGCCCGCCGCAGTCACCAGCATAAGTATTACAAACTCATCCTCGGTCAAAATGCTTTTGGCAAGGTCGATAAGCAGCGTATAATCGTCGGTCTGTTGCGTGCCGAAAACCTCGGGGCTTTGCCTTTCGTCCACATAACTTACGCGGACGCGGCTATTGCGCACCTTCAACGCCTCGTTGCGGGTAATTTTTGCTATCCACGCCGCGGCGTTAGTGCCCGAACGGTACTGCGCGCAGCTTTTAAGCACGCTTAAATAAACGTTCTGCATAACGTCCTCGGCAAGGGCGCGCTCCTTCACGACAGACAGCGCTATATAGTACACCGTCTTGCGCGTCTGCGCGTAAATCTGTCCGAACGCCGCCTCGTCGCCGTCCGAAAGCTTTTTCATGAGCTTATCAAGGGTCATAGAATTCTCCGATACTGTTGCAAATTTGCCTCTCGCTATATACAATCGTTCAAAAGTCTGTTTTGTTGGTAAAATACGGAATTTTAAATTTTTTTATTTTGCTAAGCCCGCAGACAGCGGCTTTTCGCTTGACTTCGGCGCCTTTTAATAAATATAATTTCAAGGTATGAAGGAAAAATTCCCGCGCGATAACAAACAGCATAAAATACGGTTGCGCAATCCGTTCAAATCTCTAACCAAATTCGAGTGGGCACTGTGGATATTTTCGCTTGCGGCGGTTATCGCCTCCTTTTTTTCGGTGAAAAATAACGACTACGCAACGCTTGCAACCTCGCTTGCCGGCGTTTCCGCCTTGATTTTTTCGGCAAAGGGCGACGTTTTCGGGCTTATGCTTATGCTCTGCTTTTCGGGAGTGTACGCATTCGTGTCCTTCTCCTTCGGCTACTACGGCGAGATGATAATTTATCTGTGTATGCAGATACCCGTCTGCACCGCCTCGCTTATCAGCTGGCTAAAAAACCCCTCAAAAAAGGGCGGTGAGGTTAAGGTTGGCAAATTAACCCCCAAATATATTGCAATTATCGCAGTTTCGGCAGTTGCGGTAACAACGGCTTTCTATTTTATTCTGCGCGCTTTTAATACCGAAAATTTAATAGTCAGCACAATTTCGGTTGGCACAAGCTTTGTCGCACTGTACCTTATGGTTCTGCGCGTGCCCGCCTATGCGGCGGCGTTTATGGTGAACGACGTTGTGCTTATCGCGCTCTGGTCGTTTGCGTGCGCGCGGTCGCTTAACTATATCCCCATGGTCGTATGCTTTTCGGTATTTTTAATAAACGATATTTACAGCTTTATCAGCTGGACAAAGCGCAAAAGACGGCAGGCGGCGGAAGAAGCGGAACAAGCGGACAACTGAAAATACAAGCGGCGGACGCAAAATACTGCGCCCGCCGCTTCAATTTTATATCAATTCAAATTTCAATCAAAAACCCGCTGTCGCGCAATACCCGCTCTATTTCGTCAAGCGTTTCCTCGGTTTCGGCGGAAACGGTGTGATAATGGTATCCGTCCGTCACGCTCATAAGCGGCTTGCTCGCGCCCGAAACGAGCGAGCGGTACAGCTCTTCAACGTGCATACGGTTCTGCAAATCGAGCCTTGCGGATATTCTGCCGTAAACGCGGTGATTTACGAAAATATCCTCTATCCTTCCGCCCGCCTCGATAATCACCGCGCCCTCGCTTACGATTTCGTCAAAGGAATGGCGGCACTTGAAAATACGCGTAGCCCTTGCGGTATGCCCCAGCACATAGCCGCGGTTTGTGGCGGTTATGTCGTACCCGTTTGCGCGCAGAATGGCTATATCCTGCACTATAACCTGACGCGAAACGTCAAACCGCTCCTTTAAAACGCTGGCGGGAATGGGGTTTTCGGTATTGCCGATAAGGCTTAAAATCTCTTCTCTGCGCCTTTCCGCCCTCATTTCTCCTCCACGGGGTGAAGGTTTTTAAGCGACAAATCCAGAATGGGCGCGGAATGGGTCAGCGCCCCGCTCGAAACAAAGTCGACGCCCGCATCCGTAATATTTTTGATATTCTCGCGGGTGACGTTGCCGCTGCACTCGGTAAGCGCGCGGCCGTTGATAAGCGCAACGGCCTTTTTCATATCCGCAACAGACATATTGTCAAGCATAATTATGTCCGCGCCCGCCTCCACAGCCTCCGCGCACATTTCAAGGCTTTCAACCTCCACCTCGATTTTATGCACAAACGAGCAATGCGCCTTCGCCGCGGCAACCGCCTGCTTTATTCCGCCCGCCGCGCCTATGTGGTTGTCTTTAAGCATAACCCCGTCCGAAAGGTTATAGCGGTGGTTGTTGCCCCCGCCGCACTTCACCGCGTATTTTTCGAATATGCGCATGTTCGGGGTCGTCTTGCGGGTATCTAAAAGCTTTGTCTTACTTCCCTTCAAAAGCGCGGCTACCTCCGCCGTACAGGTGGCTATCCCGCTCATTCTCTGCAAAAAGTTCAACGCCGTTCTCTCGCCGGACAGCAGCGCGCGTATATCGCCCGTTACCTCGGCAATATGCTGACCTTTTTCAACACTGTCGCCGTCCTTTGCAAAAAATTCAACCTCAACTTTTTCGTCTAAAATTTTAAAAACGCGCTCAAAAACGGAAAGCCCGCAGATAACGCCGTTCTGCTTGCAGATAAGCGAAACCGTGCCCTTTTTGTATTCCTTAATTACCGCGTCCGTGCTGATATCGCCGCCGGTTATGTCCTCCTCGAGCGCAAGCCTTATATATTTGTCGGCATTCAGGTTCATTTCAATTCTCCTTTGCCCTCCGCTATGGCGGCAAGCAGTAAATTTTTATATTCTTCAAGCAACCCCTTCGGGTCGGAATAATCGCTTAAAACAAGCTTATCCGCGGCATATTCGGCATGCAATCGCTTTACAGCCGAATAATTTTCGGCTATATCCGCCGCCGCGCGCTTTGCAAAAAGCAAGCTTTCTAGCAGTGAATTAGAGGCAAGCCTGTTTGCCCCGTGCACGCCGTTACAGCACGTTTCGCCCACGGCGTAAAGCCTTTGCATGGTGGTGCGCCCGTCAAGCCCGCTGCGTATTCCGCCCATAAAATAGTGCTGGGCGGGCACCACGGGTATGCACTCCTTAAACACGTCGTACCCCTCTTTTTTGCATTGCTCCACAATGCAGGGGAAGTGCGTTTTCACCTCCTCGGGGTCAATCGGGCGCATATCCAGCCAGACGTGTTTTGTGCCGTCCTTTTTCATTTGCTTCAAAATTTCCGCGGTTACCACGTCGCGGGGCTGTAATTCATCGCAGAAGCGGTTGAAATTTTTATCCCTCAAAACCGCGCCCTCGCCGCGCACCGATTCTGAAATCAAAAAGCACCGCTCTCCCTCCCTTGCCGTGTACAGCGTGGTAGGGTGAATTTGTATATAGCTGATATTGTCTACCGCAACGCCGCGTTTAAGCGCGATTGCAACGCCGTCGCCCGTAAGCAGACGGAAGTTTGTGGAATGCGAAAAAATTCCGCCTATTCCCCCGCACGCAAAAACCGTGTAGTCGGCAAAAGCCTTATAAATTTTTCCGCTTGCATTGTCCGCGGCGACAATTCCAAAGCACTCGTTATTGTCGGAAATAATATCGAGCATGGTCGTATCTGTGCAGATATCCACGTTTTGCAAAGCGGAAACGTGGCGCATAAGGCACGAGGTTATCTCCTTACCCGTGCAGTCCTTATGGAAGCAGATTCGGTTTTGGGAATGTCCGCCCTCGCGTGTGGCGTCAAGCGTGCCGTCCGGCTTTGTTGCAAACTCCACCCCGAGCGCGAGCAGCTCGTCTATAATCTGCGGCGAGGATTTTACCATGCACTCCACCGCGGCGGGGTTGTTTTCTGAATGCCCCGCGCGCATTGTGTCTGCAAAATAGCTTTCAAAATCTTCCTCGCCCTGCATACGGCAGATTCCGCCCTGCGCAAGATAGCTGTCGCTTTTTTCCGCATTGCCCTTGCAGATTAATAATATTTGTTTGTCGCGCGGCAGGTGAAGCGCGCAGTTAAGTCCCGCCACGCCCGCACCGACAATTATAACGTCGTATTGTTCCTTCAAATTCAGTACCGTTCGGTTTTTTAAATATTATATGCAGTTTACACTTAAAGTTTACACCTGTCAAGTCATATGTAAACCTTTTTGCGCATACAGACAAAAAAATATAAAATCGACAAAATAACAGCTTTTTATCAAGCAAAAAGCGTGTTACGGCGGCGCAAAAAAAAATATTCTATTCTTAGAATTATCAGAGGTGAAAAATATGAAGGTTTCAGACTTATACGGAAAAAAGGTTGAAAGCACGGCGGGCAAAAAGGGGTATATTATTTCCGTCAACGCAAGCGCGGGCAGGCTTGAATGCCTTATCTGCGCGGACGAGGACGAAAACGAGTTTGCAGTCGATATAAACAACATTGTTTCCGCCGAAAACAATAAAATTATTTACGAGGACAGGGAAAGCGCGATAAAAGCCGCAAAGCCGCTCAGGCTGGGCTGTGCGGGCTTTGACGAAAAGGGTACCTACCTCGGCTTTTTGGAGGAGTACACCTTTTCCAAAAACAAGCTGCTTAAAGCAAAGATAGGCAAAAAAACCTACCCCGCCGAAAGCGTGCTTACGGGCGACGTGGCAATCGTAAAACGCGTTAAGCGGATAAAGGCGGACGTGGTTAAGGACGGCAGAGTGATAATAAAAAAGGGCACCCCGCTTACCGCCGAGGTGCTTGCCACCGCCGAGGCTGAGGGCGAATACGTCCAGACAAATCTGAAATCAATTTAAATTTTAAAGCGCCCCGCGTTCACACGAACGCGGGGCGCTTTAAATATGGATAATTCGGGTGTATTTATGCAAAAAACGGACATCTGTTTTTGCGTTTTTTACATGTTTTTTAATTGTAATCAGACGTTGTATTTTGCCATAAGCTTTAAAAGCGTGTTAAAATTTTCGTTTAAAATTTCCGATTCCGAGGGTGAAAGCGTGCCCTTTATCCTTAGCACCGCAAGCGTGTTTTTAAGCTTTTCCAGCTCCTGACGGTCGGTTTTTCCAAGATTTTTGGAGAGCAGCTTTTCCGTAACCGAGGCCGCGTGCTCTAACCTTACGTTGTTTTTTGCCGCGGGAATGTCCTGCTTTACGGGCTTGGGCGGAGCCGCCTGAATTTGCACTGGCAGGCCCGTTACCACCGTTCCGCCGGCGGCAGCCTCGCGCTTTTCGGGCTTGGGCGGTCTTGACAACGCGCAAAGCAAGCCGAACAAAATATAACCCGCCGTCCAGAACAGCGCGGTTATCATAACCGACTGCGCAAGCCCGCACTCGGAAAGATATAAGGCAAGATTGACCCCCGCATATGCGTTGGTCAAGCATAAAAACGGGCGTTTTGATACCGCTTTAAACCTGCGGGAGGCAAGCGTCAGCACAAAAACCAGCACAAAAACCGCCGCATACGAGCCCCAGACGTACCATACAAGCCCGTCAAAGGGAATACCGTCTATAAAATTGTATAATTTATTTATCAAATCCGAAAACATCACGCATTAATTATAGCCGTAAAAAATCAAAAACGACCGCGGATATTGTCGAATTAACACTGTTTTTGACCTATAAATCTATCTGTCTGCGCGCAAAAATGTTGACTATGGTACAGCTGATTTGTTCCGGCGCGGCGCCCGTAATTACGGCAACCGCCTTTTTGTACAAGTAAAGCTGAGGCTTATAGGCTTTTATAAGCTGTTCATCGGACTTGTGCGAATATTTATAGTCGATAATTTTAACCGCGCCGCCAAGGTCTGCAAGCAGGTCGATTGCACCCTGCACAAGCACGCCGTCCTCTGCAACGACGTCCGGAAGGATTTCGTTTGCGGGCAGTCGGCACAAAAATTCCTGCTCGCGGAACAGCTTTGCACCATGCAAATCCGCAAATACGGGCATTCGAAGAATTTCGGAAAGCTCCGCCGCGTCAAGCAAAGCGCGCTGTTCGGCGGTAAGTCTGCCGCTGACGGCAAAGCTTTCTATTTCCTCCTCGATTTTATCAACGGATTTCAAAGAAAAGTCGCACAGCTCCAAAAATCTGTGGTAAGCGGTGCCGCGCGCCGTGCCCGTTTCCCCCTCGCCGCCGAAAAGCTGATTTTCGCTGTAATACGGCTCGAAATCGCGCATTTTCAGTATTGCCGAAGCCGAGCTTTTAACGGGCAAATCTATACTGCCCGCGTGCCCGTACGGCGCGGAAAAGCGTTCCTCTATCCTTTTTACAAGTCTTGCATCCGGACGGTATAAAAGCGTTGTTTTGCTTGCGGCGGCGGAAAATTCGTCGTGCGGTGAAAGCGGTTCGGGGAAAAATTTGCCTATATCGAACATATCCGCATAACAGCGGGCGTCTGCCGCGCCGCCGGCGGGTAAGGGCTTTACCTCCTCCGCAAGGATATGCAGACTGCACATTGCGCGCGTGCACGCAACGTAAAACAAATTCATTTCGTTTTTCAGCTCCTCCGCGTCCGCGCGCGCGGCGACAAGCCTGCGCAGTACAGTTTTGCGGGTGAGCATATTTTCGGCGTCGTAAAGCTTCGGGGCAAAGCCGTACGCCTCGTCAAACGGCATTTCGCTGTAATCCGCGCCCTTGAAGGTTTTGCAGATATCGGCAATAATGACCACGGGAAATTCCAGCCCCTTAGCCGCGTGCATGGTCATTATTTTTATACTGTCGGAAGCGGACGAAAGCGGCGCGGACACCTCGTACCCGCCCGTTTTGATTTTATCCAAAAATGCGGGCAGAGAGAGCTGTGCGCCCTCGTCAATAAGCTTTAAAACGTTTTTAAGCTTTGCGCCGCCGCCGTGACCGTACGCCGCCTCCAATCCGTAATTTTCAAGCAGCTCGTTGGCAAGTTCGCCCGTATCGGCAATTTCCGAAAGCGCGCGCAAGCGTTCGAGGCGCTTGTAAAAAGCATTCAGCTTTTCCGTGATAGGAGTATGCATCACCGCGCAATAGACGCGGCAACAATCGCGGAAGGACAGCCCTTTTTTATCCTTTAAGGTTATGCGGATTTCTGCAAGCTCGTCCTCGCAAAACCCGCCCAGCGGCGAAAGCAAGGCGGAAACAAGCGGGATATCCTGCTCGGCATTGTCGATTAGCGACAAAATATCGAGGAACTGCTTTACCTCCGGCAGAGCGCAGATATTCGGCTGTTGCTCGCCGGAAACCGAATACCCCTCGTCGCGCAAGGCGCGCACAATGCCCTCGGCAGAGGCGCCCTTGTTTTTGCGGGTGAGTATGCATATATCGCCCGTCTGCACGGGTACGAATTTTTTCTCCTTTAAATCGTAACGGTCCTTTTTAAGCTCGCTTTCTACAATTTCCAGCACGGCAAGCCCCTCGCGGGAGTGCTTTGTAAGGCGGTTGTCCGCCGCGACCGAATAAACCTCAAGCCGCCGCTCCTCCTTTTCGTCCTTGCCGTAAATATGTATGCGGGCATTGCCGTAGCCTTCGGGATAGCCCCCGCCCGCAAGCATTACTCCGTCGTTTGCGTAGTCTATTCCGCACGACTGCGGCTGCATTATGTCCGAAAACAGCGCGTTGACGAAATCGAGAACGCCGTCCGAGCTTCTGAAATTGTTCGAAAGCCTGAGCGCACTGCCGCCACCTTGGGAAAAGCCCCTGAATTTATCGGAAAAGAACTGCGAGCGACTGCCGCGGAAGCCGTAAATTGCCTGCTTTACATCGCCGACAAGAAAGACCTCGCCGCGCAGTGCGGAGATAATCTCCTCCTGTACGGGGTTCACGTCCTGATATTCGTCCACAAAAATGTACTTGTAAAGCGAATTTATTTCGTTTACGACAGCTTCGTCCGCAAGCAATTTAAGGGTTAAATGCTCTAAATCGTTATAGTCCAGCTTGTTTTCGTCCCGCTTAACCTCGGCATACTCCTTATCGAATTGCAACAAAAGGCTTGAAAAGGCAACGGCAACCCTGCCGCTCTGCATAAAATAAGTGTACTCCGCCTCACCGCTTTCCAAATCGGGACAGAGCGACTTGTATTTTTTTGCGACCTCGTCCCTGAACGCCTTAAAGCAGTCGCTTGCCGCCTTGTCCTCCGCGCTGTCCGCCGCACGGGAAACGGGCTTTTTTGTTACGGCAAGCGGGGGCTTGACATCGAAAAGTCCGCCGTTTGCGCATGCCGTAAGCGAGGCAAGCATTTCCTCAAAAATGGTATTGTAGGCTTGCGCATGCTTGCCCGCGGTAAAGCTGTTTTTAAAGGCTTGCACCGCACATATAAGCCGGTTAAAGCCCTCTGCAAGTATTTTGTTGTACTCCTCGCAGACAAGCTTAAAGCCGTTTTGCGAATATAAATTGCCCGCGTTTGCAAGCAGAATTTCGTAATATGCCGAGGAACGGACGGCGTTGTATGCTTCGAGCGTTAAGCGGCGGAGCGAGCTGTCGCTGCGCTTTTTAACAAAACAGCTTAACAGCAATTTAAAGCTGTTGTCGTCCTCCTCGTACAGTCTGTCGAAAAGCGCGTCCATTGCGCGGGACTTCAAATCCCTTGCAACGGCATCGTCCGCGGAAATTATGTCAAAGCCCGCGTCCACGTCCAACGCGTAAAAATACGTCCTTATAAGCCGCGCGCAAAAGGAGTGGATTGTGGAAATATCCGCAGAGGAAATTTTGGAAAGCTGTACCTTTAACCGCGCCTTTACTTCCGCGTCTGCGCCGTCTATGCGCGCAACCAGCGCGGAACGGAGCTTGTCCTTCATTTGCGCCGCCGCCTTTTTTGTAAAGGTTACGGCGAGTATTTCGTCCAAATCCGCGCCGCCGGCAATAGCCCTTACAAGCTTTTCTATCATAACGAAGGTTTTTCCGCTGCCCGCCGAGGCGGAAACTATTACCTTGCCGCCGCTTTCTACCGCGGCGGACTGCTCTGCCGTAAGCTTATTCATCGGCTTCCCCCTTTACGCTTTTAACAAGCGCGGCTATTTCCGCACACCTGACCGAGCCGCTCTTCCTTTCCGCGCCGTCGCGGCCCACGGCAAAGCCGCAGCTGCCGCCCGCCTTGCAGAATTTGCAGGTATCGGCGGCGGGGGACGGGGTGACGTTGCCCGCAAGCATTTCGCCCGCGCCCTTGCCCGCGACCATGCGGGAATATTCCAAAAAGGCGGCAAAATCCTCTCTCGTCATGGCGGAATCTATCCTTTTGACCCCCAGATATGCATCGACAAAGGCGCTTTTGCCCTTGGGCTGAACAAAACTGTCGGAGGCGGAAACCACCTCGTCACTGCCGTCCATAAAGCCTTGCAGACGGAAAATACCGTCGTGTCTGTCCTTGTATTCTATAGCCGCAGGGAAGTAATACGCGCCGACCGCGCGCCTGCCCTCTGCCGCGGAAAGCAGATACAGCGGAAGCTGAAGCTTTGCGCCCGTATAGTACTTTGCGGCGGAGGCGTCAATATTGCCCGTCTTGTAATCTACAACCCTGACCATGTCTCCGCTTTGGTCAACGCGGTCTATTCTGCCGTAAATTTTTACGCCGCCTTCAAGCATAACCTCGCCCACGCATTCGGTGGCGGACACGCTGAACGCCGAATTTTTGAGCTGGATATACATTCCGCGGGAAATTTTTACCGCCTCCTCTATCAGCCCTTCCGCCGTATACCGGCCGCTTTTGGAATCGGTAAGCGAGGAATAGGGCGGCTTTTTAAGCTTTTCCTCCGCAAGTGAGCGGGCGCGCTCGTCAAGCTGAATTTCCGTTGAAATGTCGTTCACCTCGGGCGCCAAATCCTGCAGAACCGAATGGATAAAATTACCCGTATCCACGGCGCGGACAACGCCCTCCTCGCGCTCGCGCACCCTCAGCCCCTGCCTTATAAAGCTGAGATAGGGACATAAAAAATACGTTTCGAGCGAGGTTGGCGAGATACTGCCGTAGCTTAAATAAAGCTTTTGACCCCGTGATATGCCGCGTTTTACCGTATTTTCAAGCGCGGCGTCCGCAATTTTTGCAAAGCCGCGGCGGCAAAGCACCTCGTAAACCGAGTCTGCCTCCGCACCCGAGGAGGACCTTTGCAGATACCTTACCGCGGGCAAAAGCTCGCTGCAATAATAGGGCGCGTAAGCGGCGGCTTTTTCGTACTTTCTTATTTCTGCGGGGCGCAGATTTCCGCCCTCTGTGGCAAAAAGCTTTTGCGCGTAAAGTATAATTTCGCTTTTGCCGCGCTCCTCGCCGTCCGCCGAAACGGGATAGGTTAAGTAAAGGTGCTTTCTGAAAGCGCAGATATTCAGGGCTATCGTTTCCCTTCTGCGCGCGTTTACCTGACGGATTTTGGGGGAAATGTTAAGACTTACCCCCTCTAAGGCGGAAATTTCTCTGTCGGTAAGCAGTGCGCAGTCAGAGCTTGCTTCGGGGACCTCGCCCGTAAGCCTTACCGCAAAAACCACGTCGGAGCCGGTGTTTGCCGTCGCCGACAAATCGCCCACGAAAACCGCGTCCGCCTTGGGCGGAATGAGGGAAATTTTCATTGCGGCGAAGCCGCTTTTCAATATTTTTACAAGCTCCTTTACGGGCGTTTTTTTGTCGGTAAGCGTTTCCGCCTCTCCCACAACGCACATAACCGCCTCGTACGCGCGGGCGTTGAACTGCGCCGCCGCGGGGCGCTCATCGCGGAAGCCGTCTGCAAGCGACAAAAGCTTTTCCTCTGTCTTAAAATACGCCAGAAGCGAGCGTATACCCCCGCATATGCCCGATTTATTTGTATTTGAGGCAAGCACGGAAAGACCTTCGAGAAAGCTGCTCCTTATCCTTTCCACCGCGTTAAAGTCGAAGCCGAGCTCGGCGCAGACCTCTTGCTTGGGCGCGCGCTTAACTCCGCCGCGGAAGGAGGCGAGCCTTAACGCATAGTTACGGAAAACGTCCTTGTCAGACCTGTCCGCGGTAAAAAACGGCGAGGCGATAACCCCGTCCACATCGCAAGGGCGACAGCCCGAGGTGTGGCAGAGGATATAATTGATTATAAACGCGCACAGCGGGTGCCCGGCAAGCGGCAGCTGTCTGTCGGCGTAATAGGGTATGCGGTAGCGCTTGAAGATACGCGCGAGCAACCGCTCGGACACGTCCATATCGGGAAGCATTACGGAAATTTTGGCATAGCGCTCGTTTCCGTCCAAAACGTGCTTTTTTATGCTTGCCGCGACAAATTCAAGCTCTTCCTCGGCGTCCTGCGCCTCGTACAAATGCACTCTTTCGCTTAAAACCGAGGGACGGTAAAAGCTTTCGGGGTCGAAAAGCCCGCGCCTTAACGCCTCTGCCTCGGGATTGCGTTCGCCGATAATTTGTTCGGTATCCGCTCCGCCGAAGTCCTTTGCCGCGCCGCAAAAGGCCGCAAGCGCCTCGTTGACGTAAATGTCCTCGGCTCCGCCTATAAACACGCCCCAAACGCCCTCTGCCGCCGTAAACGCTGCGCAGGCGCATTCCGTAACCGTGCTTGTGAACGCCTGAAAGCCGAGAAAGACCACCGTACTGCCGCGGATTTTCGCGCTGCTTTCTATTACGGGCGCAAGCTGTTTTAAATAGCTGTTTCTGTCTATAAAGCCGCTCTGCTTTAAATACTCCTCATAGGCGGCGTAGATTATAGCCAAATCGTGCAGCTTACCGCCGAGCAGTCCGCCGCTTTGCGAGGCGCGATTAACGTCCTGCGCCGACACGCGCGAGGAATACAATAGAGCGATTGTATCGTACACCGACTGCGCCGCACCCGCCGCGGAAAGCTTTTTGAACAGCTTTAACTCCGCCTTATGCTCTTCTATAATTCTGCGCACCGCCATTGCGGAGCCCTGCGCGCTTAAAACGTTTTGCGGCTTGCCTGCCTCGGAGGAAAGGAAGCGAGCAAAGGTATAGACAGAGGTTAAAAAGGTGCCGCCGACTGCCGAGCAAACGGTGCGCTCGGCGGCGAGCGAAAGCCTGTCCTCGCAAAAAATGACCGTTCTTTTTTGCTTTTCCTCGTTTTCCTTGACGATATTTTTCAGTTTTTCGAGCGCGGTTGAAAGCGCCGCGCAGCTTACTGCCTTTATCATACCTGCATTATACCACAAGCTTATTTAAATTTTAAGGATTTTGTGGCATAAAAGTTTTTACAATTCAAATTTGTTATGATATAATACCACATATAAATTTTTAAGGAACGTTTATGAAAAAACCTTTTTATATAATTGCCGCCGCGCTTGCCGCTGTATGCGTTGTTGGTGCGGCAGGCTGTAAAACCAACACCGTGAACCGTGCGGTTTTAAGCTCTAACTGGTATTCGGGAACGGGCTTCGGCGGGTTTCAGCCGACTATTATAAAGGGCAACGAAAATTTTGAAGAGGACGGCAGAACGGGCGCGGAAAAAATTACCTACTCCGTGACCCACACCCCCCTCGAAGAAAAATACCGCAATAAGTACTACTCGGTTTCCTACGGTGAAAACAGCACCTATACCACGGAATTTTATGCGGAAAAATTCGACGCGTCCGCATACGGCTATCCCGAGGAATACAAGTCCGCTTATGCAGAGGCGGGTGAAATTATCGCCTACTGCTACAAAACCACGCTTGACATATCCTCCGTCACCTACACCTTAAAGGCGACAAAAAACAAGGAAGAGCAGACCGAAACCTTTACGGGCGACAAAATCGTGACCGAATGCCGCTTTCTTGCCGTAAAGGACTATCTGCGCCCCCTCTACTCCAAACAGACTGTAAAAAGCGTTTCGCCGAATATGTTACAGCCCAACGCGCTGAAGGACGGGAACGCGTATAAAAAATACGACAGGGTTTACGAAAGCTTTTACAGTTACAGCGGTTCGGCGGTGACGACGGTTACAACCGACCATCTTGCACAAGGCGAACAAACCAAAACGGCGGAAGTTTCCCTTGCAAAAGCAAAAAATTCGCTGTTCGATTTGAACTGTTTGGACATTTTGGCGCGCGCGCAAAATCTGTCTGTCGGCAGTAAGCTTACGCAGGCGGTAAGTCTGTATATACCCAAGAGCGGCACGGTGGAAAATTTCAATTTTGCAGGCTCGACAGCCGCGCTTGTAAACGGCGAAGATGAATTGAAACAGCTTAAAAGCGACCTTGAAACAAAGCTCGGCGTAAAGGGACTTTATATTCCCGCCGAAAACGGTTTGCAGACCGTTGCGGCAAGCTTGCATTACAACAACGCGCAGCCGGGCGGCACGCAGACCTACTGGTTTGCCGCGATAAACGACAAGCGCAACAACACGGGCAGAGCGACAATGTTAAAGCTTGCACAGCCTATTTCCTACAACCTCGGCACAATCAGCTACACGCTTGACAGCTTTGAAAGCAATTTGTGGAACGGTTAATTTTAATTATAAAAACGCGCGCCCCGCGGACGGCAAGTCCGCGGGGCGCGTTTATTTAGTTTTAGCTCAGCCGACTACGTTTTGCGGCCTTCCGTCCATAAACGCCTTTAAATTTGCGGCGGCTATGGCTACAAGCCGTTCGCGCGTTTCAAGCGCAACCCACGCCATATGCGGGGTTATGTAGCAGTTTTTTGCAAGCCGCAACGGGTTATCGGCGGACATAGGCTCGCCGTCGACGGTATCGAGGCACGCGCACGCGATTTTACCCTCGTTCAAGGCCTTGGCAAGCGCCGCCTCGTCCACAAGCCCGCCGCGCGCGGTGTTTATAAGTACTGCGCTCTTCTTCATAAGCGCGAGCGTTTGCGCGTTTATCATTTTTGCGGTTGCCTCGGTAAGCGGGCAATGCAAAGAAACTATATCGCAGGTTTTAAACAGCTCTTCAAGCCCGATAACCTCGTACGGGCAGTTTTGAGGGACGGTGCGGGTGCAGATTTTGACCTCCGCGCCGAACGCTTCGGCTATTTTTGCGGTTTTTTTGCCGATGTTACCGTAGCCGTATACGCCGAATTTTTTTCCGCTGAGCTCGTGCGTGGGATAGGGCGAATAGCTGAAAGATTTGCTTTTTATCCAGTCGCCTCTGTATACCGAGGCGGTGTACTCGCTTATTTTTCCGTAATAATTCAAAAGCAATGCAAAAACGTGCTGGCTTACCGCATTTGTGGAATAGTCGGGCACGTTGCAGACGGTTATGCCGTGCTTTTTGCACGCCGCCAAATCCACAACGTTATAGCCCGTGGCAAACGTGCCGACGTATTTAAGCTTTGGGCAGGCGGAAAGCAGCTGCTCGTCCACGATTACCTTGTTGACGAGTAACGCGTCGCAATCGGAGGCGAGCGCGAGAATTTCGTCGCGGGGAAGCTCGCCGAAGTATTTCACCTCCCCTAATTTTTCAAATGCCGATAAATCCAAATCGCCGTTCGTCATTCC
>CAJUME010000008.1 GCA_910587015.1 uncultured Christensenella sp. | reverse complement strand
TGGGCGCCCCAACTAAAACTACACCCCCGTGTTTAAAACCCGCCACGGCGGTCAATAAATATACAGCTATGACCTTTGAAGTAATAGGCGACGCCTTTCTGGACACCTTAAAGGTGTTTCCGTTTCTGCTCATAATCTATATTTTGATAGAGATTTTAGAGCACAGAACGTCCCTCACCCAAAACAAAAACATTCTGCAAGGCAGTCTTGCCCCGCTAATCGGCTCCGCAACGGGCATAGTCCCGCAGTGCGGCTTTTCCGTCATGGCGGCAAAGCTGTACGACAAGGGCTTTATCCGCACGGGCACGCTGCTTGCGGTGTTCATCGCCACCTCGGACGAAGCGCTTATAATAATGCTGTCGGAGCTCAGCTCGGCAAGCTGGATAATGCCGCTTATTCTGATTAAGCTCGCAACGGCGGTGGGCATGGGCTACCTTGTCAACTTTCTGTTTTCGGGCGAAAAATTAGAGGAAATGCGCCTCACTGCGGACACTCACATCAATTCCTGCGGCGCCGACCATTCCGGCAAGTCCGACTTGCAGGTATTTCTGCTTTCCCCGCTGTACCACGCCTTAAAGGTTACGCTCTATCTTTTAATAGTCAACCTCGTTTTAAGCGCGGTAATGGAGTACGCGGGCGACAGTATAGAATCGGCAATGCTGATAGGCGGCGCGTATTGGCAACCCCTCATAACGGGACTTCTGGGTCTAATCCCCAACTGCGCGTCCAGCGTAATTTTAACGGGCTCGTTCATAAACCACGGCATACTCTTCGGCAGCTTTGTCGGCGGGCTGTGCTCCAACGCGGGGCTCGGGCTTGTGGTGCTCTTTAAAAACACCAAAAAAATCAAGCGCAACGTGCTTTTGGTAATCGCGCTGTATATCGTCGCCGTGGTCGTCGGCATTGCCGTCAACGGCGCAATGGACCTAATGGGCGTAATCTGACGTCTAACCCCAACCACACAGCCCCCGCGCCATACCTCGGCGCGGGGGCTTTTTGCCCGTTTATCCAACTAAAATTCCCCAACCTTTGCAAAACAGTTGAAAAACGTTAAATTATATGGTATTATATAAAAAAATTTTTCTCGGACGTATATATGGCGCTTAAAGTAGAAAATCTTGAAGGCAACGAGCTTGCCGATGATTATATAAGAAAAACCGTCCCGCAGGGCAGATGGGCGGACGCGTGGGACCTTTTCAAATCCAATTTTTTGAAGTTTGTTATTCTAAACCTCGTGGTTTTCGTAACGTTCGTCCCCGGCGTTGCGGTAATGTTCATTCGCACCAACGTATACATTGCCTCGCTCGGTCTTACGGGCCCCTTCAATCCCAGCCTTACCTATCCGTTCAACCCCAGCACCGTCGGGCTAAGCGAAAGTATAACCCTCTCTGCCGACCTTCTGTTTTTCTCGCTGTTGATAGTCGCGGGCTTTATCGCCTCAATCGGCATTTCTGGCGCGGCATATTCGATTAAAAGAATGCTCAACACCCATGGCGAGTGCACTGTAAAGGGCTTTTTCCACGGTATAAGGGTCTGCTATCTTTCAACTGTGCTTCCCGTCACAATATTTATGCTGTTTATGTTCTCCACGGTAATCATCGGCGATTGGATGAACCTCACAATCGTCACGGGCGGCAACAAGGCGGCGGCAATAACGGCGTATGTGTTCGTAATAATCGCAACCGTGCTCGTCGGACTTTTCAGCGGCTGGCTTTTTGCGGTCGGCACGGGCTACAAGGTCAAATTCACACAGCTTTTCAAAAATACCTTCGTGCTGTTTGTCGGCACGCCCCTCCAAACGGTGTTTATGGCGGCGTTCACGCTCATACCCGTCTGGCTGTTCATAATCGGCGGCATCGTCCGCACAATCTCCTATGTGCTTTTCGTATTCCTCGGCTTCTCGTTCATGCTTCTAAGCTGGACGGCGTACACGCAGTGGGTGTTCGATTTGTACGTAACCCCCAATCTCAAACCCTCGGCAGAGGTATCCAAAGCCCCCAAAACCGAAAAGCAGCTCGCGCAGGAGCGCGCGGAAGAGCAGAAGAGGACTGCAATGGAGCTGCTTGCCGCCGGCAGAAGCGAGCTTATCGCCCGCCCCATAATGCCCGTTGCGGCAGAGCCGGCAGTAAGAATACCGGTTTTAACGTTTACGCGTGCAGACGTGTCCGCCGCAGCGGACGACCGTGCAAAGCTCGCCGCAGACGTTGCGGCGTACGAGCGCGCGCATATCAACGACCCCGTGTATGCGGAGTACAACAAGCTTTTTGCCGAGCGTGAAAGGGCATTGCAGTCGGATAGCGGCAAAAAGGGCAAAAAATCCAAAAAAATCAGCGCCGACAATCTGCTTAAATGAGTATAACCAAAGCATATTCGGGGGCGTATTCCGCCCTCGGCAATGTATTTGAATATTTTAACGATGACTGCGGCTATGAACAATGGTCGCAGTATTTAATTAACAGACTGCAAGCCCTCGGCGCGGGCGCGGTCGGCATAGATATCGGCTGCGGCAACGGCTATTTTACCCGCGCGCTGTACAAGGCGGGCTATTCGGTCACGGGTCTGGATATCTCCCCGCAAATGCTCTCCGCGGCGGTAGAGCTCGCCGCAAGGCACCGCGTCAAGGCCGATTTTATTTTGCAGGACGTAACAAAGCTAAGTCTTAATTTCAGGCCCGACTTCGCAGTCGCAGTCAACGATTGCGTCAACTATATCCCCCCGCAAAAGCTGCAAACCGCCTTTGCCCGCGTTCACAAATGCCTTAAAAAGGGCGGGCTCTTTATTTTCGACATCAGCTCAGAGCATAAGCTAAGGCATATAGTGGGGTCAAACCTCTTCGCGCGCGACTTCGACAATGCAACCCTTCTGTGGTTCAATACGCTAAGCGGCGATAAGGTGGATATGGATATAACCGTTTTCACCCGCCTTCCCGATGGCAAATATACCCGCGCGGACGAGCGTCAAACGCAGTATATATACGGGGAAACGCAAATTTTAACCGCCCTTACCCAATGCGGCTTTGCCGCAGAGGCAGAAGGTCACCTCGGCGGCGACAAAACCGAACGCATCAACTTCATCTGCAGAAAACTATGAACAAATTATATAAAGCGCTTATCTACGATAAAGAGGTTTCGCTCTCCGTGCTCGAAACTACCGGGCTCGTCCAAAAAGCAATAAGCATACATAATTTATCGGATACCGCGGCGGAAATTTTAGGCGGCATGCTTACGGCTTGCGCGTATATGGCGGGCTGTTTAAAAAGCGAAAAGGGCGCGGTCTCCCTCACCGTCAAATCGGGCGACGGCAGTGCCACCGTCAGCGTTTCGGGCGATATAAACGGCCATATCCGCGGCTATATAGACGGCGGCGAAAACGGCTTAAAGGGCGGCACCCTCACGGTAATCAAGGACGACGGTCTTTTCCGTCCGTTTATCGGCACCTGCGAATTAAAGTGTAACGATGTGTCCGAAAATTTAATGCAGTACTTCCACCAGAGCGAGCAGATAGAAACGGCTGTGGCAATCGGCGTAACGGTCAAAAACGGCAAATGCCTCGCCGCAGGCGGCGTGGTAATGCAATTGCTCCCCGACACTCATGAAGAGAATATGGACAAGGCAGAGCAAGCCATGCAAAGCTTTGTCAACGCCGCGCAGGTCGTCCAAAGCCTCGGCGCGGACGGCATAATGGAAAAATTTTTCTTGAAGGAAACGGAAAAAACCGCCTCGTATTTAACTTTTCCCGCATATAAGTGCAACTGTTCGCGCAAAAAAATAGAGGGGGTAATTTTGCCCCTCGGCTTAAACGAGCTTTTAAAAATCTGCGGCGAGCAGGGCGCGGTCAGCGTCCACTGTCATTACTGCAATACGGACTACACCTTTGCCAAGGCGGACGTTTTAAAGCTTTTCGGAAAATAATTTTATGGCAAAAACACTGGAATTCGACCCCGCCGCCGACCGTCTTATCGGCATCGCGGCACAGCTTGTCGATTCTCACAACTATATAGGCGCGCTTAAAATGCTCAATAAAAATGCGGAAGCGGACGGCGTGGACGAGGACGGCTATATGCTCTATGCCGAAATTTTCGATGACATGGGGCTTTACGAGCGTTGCGTAAACTTCTGGTTTCGGTTTATGGACAATACGGCGGAATGCGATTGGACGGACTGCTACGAGGGCCTTGCCGTCAGCTATATGAACCTCGGCAACCAGCATTTTTCCGCATACTACTATAATAAGCTGCTGTTCGAAAACGGCGAAATCAGCTCGGAGGAGCGGGAGCAGATTGTCGGCGACTTCCTCGCCGCGGAAGAAAACCCCCTAAAATTCGTCTATCCTCCAAGGCTTGCGGACTGCACGCGCATCTTTGCGGACGGTATCGAATTTATGAAGGCGGGCGAGTACGACCGCGCCGCCGCCGAGTTCGAAAAGGTTGACGAGGAAAACGAAAAATACTTCTCCGCCCGCAACTATATCGCAATGTGCAAAATCATCTCCGACCGCACCGACGAGGCAGAGCAGGAATGCTTAAACCTCTTAAAGCGCCGTCCGGACGATATTCAGGCGCTCACAACCCTCGCCGCAGTCAAAACCGAGGCGGGCAAGCGCGACGAGGCATTGCAGCTTGCCGAGCGTTTAATCGCAATTGCTCCGGACGCGCCTGACGAAATTTACAAAATCGCCACGGTCTGTTGCGAAAACAAGCTCCACGCGCAGGCGTACAAGCTGTTTTGCAAACTGCCCGCCGAGTACGAATACGACCAAACCGTGCTGTATTTCAAGGCGGTTTCCGCCTTCAATTGCGGAAAATTCGAAGAAAGCTTCGCCGCCTTCGACAAAATCGTAACAATCAATCCGGACGCGGTCACGGCGCGCTTCTACTACAACGCCGCCCGCGCAATGGAAAAAAGCGGAGAGGTTACCGAGCTAAGCTATTTCTACCGCCTCCCGCAGGAAATTCGCGAATCCTCCTTAAAAATGCTCGCCGCATATTTAAGGCTCCCCGCGGCGTCCGCAAAAAAGCTGTCCGCCTCGCTCGATTTGTCGGCATGCGTAAAATGGTGCTTTGACGAGTGCGACGGCGCCCCGCTTGACGAGCTGCAGTCCCTCGCAATCCACGTCGCCGTAAAGGCGGGCATGGACGACTACGTCCGCGGGCTTCTGCTCGATGCATTTCTCCCCGACCAGCTCAAAATAGACGCGCTGTCGGTGCTCTGCGGCAGGAACGAATTCAACTGCTTCGGCGTGGTCATCTGCAACGTCTACCGCCGCGTAACAATGCAGTCCGTCCGCCTCGGCAGAAAAAAACGCTCCGCCTTCATGGCTGCGTATTCGCGGCTTGTCGCCCACTTTTCCATACTCGACGACGAGCACGGCAAGGCCTTCGCCGCCGCCGCCGAGCAGCTGTATTGCGCCCTCGACAACAACTCCGCCCTCGACGCGGCAAGGGATACCGACGCGCTCACCGCGGCAATCTATATCCGCTCCGGCGTTAAAGAGGCAGGCGTAACGGGCAAAAACCTCTGGAATTTTTTCGACGTGGACAAAGCCCGCGTCGCCGCAATAACAAGCCTTATATAAAGGAATATTTATGAAGCTATACGACTTTGACGGAATGTTCGACGAAAAGCTCGGCGCCTATATCCAAAAGCACGCAAGCGAGCATACCGAAAGCGAGTGGGAGGACATAATCCCCCGAATGTACGCCAAATTCGGCGATACCCCAATAAAAGCAATCGGCGCCACGCCCCGAAAATTCTACGCGGCAATATCCGACGCCGACCTTATCAAATGCCTTAAAGCGCATTTAAAGCAGCAGATTTCCGTATCGGAATTCCTCTGCGAGGCAATCGAAGGCAGAAATTTAACCGACCTTCTAATCCCGCTTTTGGACGGAGCGCCCTCCGAGCGCGAGTACGCCGTCAACCTGATAGGCGCGGACGACAAGGTCATAAAAAAATACCTTAAAATGCTTGTGGAAAGCACGGACGAGGACTTCAAAAGCCGTCTCGCCGACTGCATTAAGGAAAAAGCCGATTTGGTCACGGAAGAGGCGCTCGGCCTCTACGCAAGCGGCGCCGACAAGGAGTACATGCTGGAAATTATGTCCCGCTCGGTCGTCCGCGACGAGCGTATCTTCGATATTCTGATAGGCGAATTCCGCCGCGACGACGAAAACGTGCCAATGCACGCAAGCTATCTCGCCGCATACGGCGACGAGCGCGCCCTTCCTTACCTTCTCGATAAAATAGACGGCGAGGGCGTAACGTTTATAGAGTATCAGGAGCTGAAATACGCAATCGAAGCCCTCGGCGGCGAGTACACAAAGGAGCGGGACTTTTCAAACGACCCGTATTACGAAATAATCAAGGCTCATTCCGTTTCCTCTGCCGACGTATTCGGCGCGGGCGGACTAAACGGAGTGATAAACGGCGACATAACCGGCGGGCAAGGCAACGCCGAAAAATAGAATAATTCAGCCTTAGGGTAGCGTTAAAGCGCTAAAGGGACGGCGCGGAGGATTGTCCGTATTTATTGCGGCGCACATCCTCCGCGCTTTGTTTTGCCGCGCGGCTCAAAAATGCAGTATAAACTTCCGCAAAACGGTCAAAAACCATAGCGGAGGTATTTAAACAATGCAGGATATAACTTCAAAGGAATTAGAGCTGATTTCAGACGCGCTCACGGCAGAGGGACTAATCTGCAAAAAGGCGCGCGCCTACTCAAAAACTCTCACTGATACCGAGCTGTCGGAGTGCATGAGCAAGCTTGCAGACGAGCACGAGCAGCGCTATTGCGCGCTTTTAAGTCTGATAGGAGGTTGAAATTATGAAGCTTACAAAAAGCGATTGCACGCTTAACGAGCGCGACGCCTTGCAGGATATGCTCGATTCCGAAAAGCAGCTAATGGAAATTTACACCACCGCGCTTTTCGAGGGCAGTACAAAATGCATACGCAAAAGCTTTTCCGCAAATCTTCTTGGGGTTGCGGAAAACCAGTATTCGCTGTACACCCAAATGAATACGCGCGGCTATTACGAGCCCCGTCCCGCCAACAAAAGCCTTATCGACGAGGCAACGTCCAACTTCAAAAAACAGAAAAAAGCCCTGAAAGCCAACACCTGACCCTATACCCCCCCGCCTCGGCGGGGGCTTTTTTTTATTGCAAAAGCGTATAACGCCGCCCTTAATTCACATACTTGTTTTACGGGCAAATTTTGCCTTATAAGGAGAAAAAATGAAAGCAACAGGGATAGTAAGACGCATTGACGAATTAGGCAGAGTAGTCATTCCCAAGGAAATACGCAGTACATTACGCTTAAAATCCGGCGACCCGCTGGAAATCTTCACCGACCGCGACGAGCTGATGCTCAAAAAATATTCGCCTATAGCCTCGCTGGAAAAATTTTCCGAAGGCACGGCAAAATCGCTTTCCGACCTCTCGGGTCATATCGCAGTCATCTGCGACACGGACGAGGTTCTTCACGCCTCGGGCAGAGGGCAGAGGGAGTTCGACGGTAAAAGCCTTTCGGCTAAAATGGAAAGCATTCTTCGCGACAGAAAAAGCTATATCGCAAACGCGGCGGAGGGCGGCGACGTCGTTCCCATCTGCGAGGGTCAGCAAAGCGGCTTAACCGCGCAGATAATCGTTCCCATCGTCTGCAACGGCGACTGCCTCGGCGCGGTCGCTCTCGTTTCGTGCGAGCAAGGCGCAAAAATCGAGCCCTCGGCGTGCAAGCTCGCCCAGCTTTCCGCCAACATTCTCGCGGGTCAGTTCGATTAATTTTAATATGGATAAGCAAATACCCGCCGCGCCCTCAACCCACCCCGCGCCCTCAACTCAACATGCGCCCTCAACCCAACCCGCGCCCGCGCAAACCACACTCCTTGCAAATCCCCCCCTGCCTCAGGCGGATATCCCCGCAAATCACCCCCTGCCTCAGGCGGGGGGCAAGGGGGGTGGAAGCTCTCATTCCTCGGGTCAGTCCTTTATCAAGGGCGCAATAATAATCTCGCTGGGCGGCTTTTTGTCAAAGGTTCTCGGCGCAATATACCGCATACCGCTTACCAATATTTTAGGCGGCGAGGGCATGGGGATATACCAGATGGTCTATCCCCTCTATTGCATTCTGCTCACCGTCTCCGCCTCGGGCATTCCCACGGGCATCGCCCGCCTCGTCTCCTCGGGCCGCGGCTTCGGCGCGGAAAAGCAAGCCTTCCGTCTGTACGGCGCAGTCGGTCTTATCGGCACGTTCGTCATGTATATGCTCGCGGCCCCTCTCGCCGCCGTTCAGGGCGAGCCCGCAATCGCCCTCTGTTGCAAGCTTCTGTGCCCGTCCGTGTTCTTTGTATCGATGCTCTCGGTGGTGCGCGGCTATTTTCAGGGCAAGGGCAATATGTACCCCACAGCCGTCACAGAGGTATCCGAGCAGCTTATAAAGGTCGGCGTAGGCATCGCGCTTTCCTATGCTTTCCGCAACAACCTCGCCCTCGCCGTTGCGTCCACGCTGCTTGCCGTAACGGTAAGCGAAGTGCTTGCAACCGCCTTTGCCGTAATCTGGTATTTCAGGCGCAAAGCGAAAAAACCGCTCTACACCCCCGCATATGTGCCCGTTAAAAGCATTTTAAGGTACACAATCCCGCTTACGCTCACGGCAATCGCAATGCCCGTGTCCCAGCTTGCGGAAAGCATAATCGCCGTAAGACTTCTCCGCGAATTCACGGCGGAGGCAACCGCGCTTTACGGCGTTTTCTCGGGCTGCGCGGTCACAATCATCAACCTTCCCGTGTCGGTAACCTACGGGCTCGCCGCCTCGTCAGTGCCCCAGATTTCCCCTCTTGCGGAAGGCGGAGATATGGTCGGCGCAAAAAGGAAGGCGTTCAAGGCGATTTTAATAACCCTTGCGGTTTCTCTTCCCGCATCGGCGGCGCTGTTCGTTTTCGCGCCGCTCGCAACCCGCCTTATTTTCGGCTCTCTCGCCGCGGCAGAACAGCAGCTTTTAATAAAATTAATCAGAATTATGGCAGTCAACGCCGTAACGGAAAGCCTCGTCCAAACCTCGTCCGCGTGCCTTACCTCGCTCGGCAAGCCTATTAGAAGCACCGTCACCCAGTGGGTCACGGCAATTCTCCGCGTTGCGCTCACCGCCGTGCTAATCAAATTCACCTCGCTTTCCATTTACGGCGCGGCTTGGGCGGCAAACTGCGCGTATTTGGTTGCCACTTTGCTCAATCTTTGGTATATTATCAGTGTAAATAACATAAAAGGCGGCAACCCTGATGAAAATAACGCTGATAGGCTTGGGCTTAACGCAAGGCGATATAACACTGCGCGCAAAAGCGGCGCTCGATAACGCGGATAAAATAATCGCAAGGACGTGCGAATGCGCGGGCTTTGCAAGCCTGAACGGCTATGCCGTGGAAACGCTCGATTGCATTTACAAATCAAGCCGCAATTTCGACACATTGAATAAAAAGCTCGCCGCGGCGGTAATCGCGGCGGCAAAGCAAACGCCCGTCTGCTATTGCGTGGACGGCTCCGTGTGCGGGGACGAGGCATGCAAAATAATCTTAAAAAAGCATAGTGACTGCGAGGTTTTAGACAGCGTTTCCAAGGCTTCCGCCGCATACTCGTCCGCACGGCTTTTGACCCCCGAATATGCCTCGGTTTCGGGCTATTCCGTGCAAAATTTAAAAAGCTGCCGCGCCGTCTGTGTGTACGATATCGACTGCGAGTATATCGCAAGCCTTGTCAAAGCACGTCTTTCCGATATCTTCGGTGAAGAAGCGCCCTGCGCCTTCATTCGCGGCAGCGCCTCCCAAAAAATCAAAATTTACGAAATCGACCGCCAAAAGCATTATGACGCAACCTGCGCGGTTGCCGTGGAGGAGGCGGACTTCCTCAAAAAATCCCGCTACGACTATTCGGATTTAGAGTATTTGATAAAGCTCCTCCGCGCGCCGAACGGTTGCCCGTGGGACAGAGTTCAAACTCCCGAAAGCATAAAGGGCAATATGATTGAGGAAGCTTACGAGCTTACAGACGCAATCGAGCGCGCCGATACCGACGGCATAGAGGAGGAAACGGGAGATGTCCTTTTACAGGCGGCATTCCATTCGGTTTTGCAGGAAGAGGCGGGCAATTTCAACAGCGCGGACGCAATAACCCGCGTTGTCAAAAAGCTGATTTTCCGCCACTCTCACATCTTCGGCGGCGACAGCGCAAATAACGATGCAGAAGCTCTCACCGTCTGGGAAAAGAACAAAAAAACGGAAAAAAACCAGACTACATATTCGGACAGCGTGCTCGCCGTCCCCAAAAATTTCCCCGCGTGTATGCGCGCGCAGAAGGTCGGCAAACGCTCGGCAAAATGCGGAATGGACTTCCTTTCCCCCGTATCCGCGTCTGAAAAGCTCGCGGAAGAGATAGCCGAGCTCCTCCAAGCCTGCATTGCAGAGGATAAAGCGGCAATTTTCGAGGAGGCGGGCGATGTGCTGTTTTCAGCTGTCAATACCTGCCGCCTTGCGGGCGTTGACTGTGAGGAAGCCCTCCGCGCCGCAACCGACAAGTTTATCAACCGTTTTGTCAAATTCGAGCAGCTCGCACTCGCCGACGGCGAAAAAATCGAGGAAATGACGCCCGACCGCTGGGATTATTATTGGGCGCAAGCAAAAAAATAAAATGCAAATATGCGGCGCAATACTTTGTCACGCTCCGCGCACCTCACCCCCTGCCTATGGCGGGGGGATTAAGGGGGGTGGAACGTACGCCTTAGTACACTTCGCTTCAAAAATGCTCGCTCTCCTTGTCTTGCTTGCATCTTAGCATTTTAAATCAGTCAATAATGCACCTTAATATGAACTTAAAAACAATTAAAATCGGCAATCTACATACAAAAAACAACGTGTTTTTAGCCCCGCTCGCGGGCTACACAAACGCGCCCTTTCGCCGCCTCTGCCGCCAAAACGGCGCAGGGCTCGCCTTTACGGAGATGGTCAGCGCAAAGGGTCTTTGCTATAAAAGCGAAAAGACGGAAGCCCTTCTCGCCGTCCTTCCGGACGATGACGGAATACGCGCCTGCCAGCTTTTCGGTGCCGAGCCGTCCTTTATGCGGCGCGCGTGCGAAAGCGAGGCGCTCGCACCCTTTCAGCTTGTCGATATAAATATGGGCTGTCCCATGCCCAAAATCTACAAAAACGGAGAGGGCAGCGCGCTCCTCGGCGATATGCCCCTTGCCCAAAAAATTATTTCGGAATGCAAAAAAAGCGGCAAGCTTATTTCGGTAAAATTCCGTATCGGTCTTGACGGCGACAATTTAATCGCCGCCGAATTTGCAAAAATGTGCGAGGGCGCGGGCGCGGATTTAATTACGGTGCACGGCAGAACGCGCGACAAAATTTATGCGGGCGAAGTCAACTTCGGGCAAATCGCCGCCGCAAAAAACGCGGTCAAAATTCCCGTAATCGCCAACGGCGGAGTGTTTAGCGGGCAGGACGCGCAAACGCTTTTAGTCCGGACGGGCGCGGACGGAATTTCGCTTGCCCGCGGCGCGCTCTACAACCCGTGGCTGTTCTGCGACATAACAAAAACGCCCGTCCGCGACAAGCGGGCAGACGTAAAGGCTCAGCTTCGGGCCACTCAAAAATTATACGGCGAAAGGTTCGCGTGCGTGTTCATGCGCAAAATGCTTTCCTTTTATTTAAAGGGTCAAAAAAACTCCGCGGCTCTGCGCGCAACGCTTATGCAGTGTGCGGACTGCACTCAAATTCTGCAAATTCTCGATGCCGTCAGTCTGTAACAATACTTCAAATATGTACAAAACGGATTTGAATATGTACAAAACGGATATTTAAAATCACGTTTTTTGCAGCTTTCGCAAATAAAAATTCTCGCTAAAAACCGACAAAAATCGTCGGTTTTTTTTATTTTACGACTTTTCGCAAACGCTATAATACCACTACAATGCAAGTGTATGCAGAGCTCGCCCTTGCGGAAAATTTTTGTATGGACTTCACGCTTTTGTTTGCGGCGAGGTCGGCGGTAAAAAATCCCGCAAGCGTAAAACGCCTTTTAATCGCGTCCGCGCTCGGCGCGGTCTTTGCGGTCGTTCTTCCGCTTTTCAAGCTTTCCGCAATCTGGTCGGTCGCCGTCAAAATTTTATCGGGGCTTCTGATTTGCCTTGTTGCGGGCAGGTTCAAAAGCTTCAAAGCGTACGTCAAATTCTCAGCGGCATTTTTAATTTTCACCGCGCTTTTGGGCGGACTGCTGGTTGCGGGCTTCTCGCTTGCGGGGCTTGACTATGCCGCGGGGCAGGGCTATATTCTCTCCAAAATCCCGATAGGCATACCGCTTTTCGGCGCGCTGTTAATAATAATCGGCGCAAAAAAGCTTGCCAAACGCCTTAAAAAATCGTACATGAACGGCGTAAAGTGCCGCATATATGCGGGGCAATCGCAAATAGAAATAAAGGGCTTTTTCGACAGCGGCAACAAGGTGTATTTAAAGGGCTCGCCCGTCAGCGTTATTCCGAGTGAAACGGCAAAAAAGCTTTTGGATATTTCGGGTATAAAAGAGGGCGTAAAAATACATACTGTTGCGGGAAGCAGAACAATCGGCGTTTTCACGGCAGATAAAATAGAAATCGACTTCGGTGAAAAGCGGGAAACGCTCTACAAGGTAAAAATAGGCGTCAACCCTAACCGCGCAGACCGCGCAATACTGCATTGCGATTTGCTTGAAGACATAAAAACCGCCGTTTAAGGCGCAAAAAACAATAAAAAAGGTGAGTTTATGCTTGAAAAAATCAAAAATCTGCTTGCAAAATTACTCGGCAGAAACACTCTTGACTACATTTGCGGAACAGAGGCGTTGCCATTGCCGCTGTCGCAGGAGGAGGAAAGCGACAAAATATCCCTTCTGGAAAGCGGGGACGAGCAGGCTCGGGCAGAGCTTGTAGAGCATAATCTGCGCCTTGTCGTATACATAGCCAAAAAGTTCGAGGGCAGCGGCGCGGACGGCGACGATTTGGTTTCCGTTGGCACTATCGGGCTTATAAAGGCTATAAATTCCTTCAAATCGGATAAAAACATAAAGCTTGCCACCTATGCCTCGCGCTGTATCGAAAACGAAATATTAATGTATCTGCGCCGTTTAAGCCGCTTAAAGCAGGAAATAAGCTTTGACGAGCCGTTAAATACCGACTGGGAGGGCAACGAGCTTCTGCTTTCCGACGTAATGGGCACGGACGCGGACAGCGTATATTCCGATGTGGAGGGCGGCGTTGAAAGGGAGCTTTTAAAGGCCTCGCTTGATAAGCTTTCCCCGCGGGAACAGCGGATAATGCGCATGCGCTTCGGGCTGGACGGCGGCGACGGGCTTACCCAAAAGGACGTTGCGGATAAGCTCGGCATATCCCAAAGCTATATTTCAAGGCTGGAAAAAAAGATAATTTCAAAGCTTAAAAAGGACATATCAAGACAAATTAATTAAATTGCCCCCGTAATATGCCGCGTTTAAGCGCTTTTGTACATAACAAAAAAGGAGGATTTTTGTGTTATGCTGCAAAAGGTAGTTATTTGCGGGGTCGATACCTCGGGCTTGCCGCTATTGTCCGCAAAGGAACAGCAGGAGCTTATGATAAGGCTTAAAGCGGGCGACGAGGCGGCGCGAGAGCGCTTTATAGTGGGTAATATGCGCCTTGTTCTGTCGCTTGTAAGGCGGTTCTGGGCGAAAAAAGCCAACGCGGACGACGTGTTTCAGGCGGGGTGCGTGGGGCTTATCAAGGCAATCGATAACTTCGACATATCCGTGGGGGTAAGGTTCTCCACCTATGCCGTGCCCATGATTTTGGGCGAGATTAAAAGGTATTTGCGGGACGGAAATTCCCTGCGCGTTTCCCGCTCGATAAGGGATACGGCGTACCGGATTTTGAAGGTAAGGGAAAAGCTTGAAGAGGTTGACGAGGACGTAACCTACGACAAAATCGCAAAGGAAATGAATATTGCGGTATCGGAGGTGGCCTACGCGCTTGACGCAATTTCCGACCCCGTTTCTTTGTACGAGCCGGTGTATAACAAGGCGGGCGACACGCTTTTGTTAATGGACCAGATTTTCGACGAAAAGAACAACGACGAGGTGTGGACGGAAAAGGCGGCGCTGTACGAGGCGATTAACCGTCTTGAAAGCAGAGAGAAAAAAATACTGTTTTTAAGGTACTTCGAGGGCAAGACGCAGACGGAAATCTCGCAGGAGGTGGGCATATCGCAGGCGCAGGTTTCGCGTCTGGAAAAAACTGCGCTGAAACGGATTAGGAGCTGTATTTCCAACTAAAACACAATAAGCTTTACAAGCCGCGTGCGTAAAAATTGCACGCGGTTATTTTTTTAAAACCCTTGACAATATGCGCTTACTGCTTTTATAATACAATATATTGTATTTTTTATATAATAAGGTAACTAAGCGCGGGCGCGTGTGCACGTTGCGCCGCTTACGGAGAGTTTTATGGCAAACAAAAGCAAGCTTTTGGAATCGGTGCTGAATAATGCGGACAAAATGGTCCGCGCGGACGGAAAGCGCGGAATTTCCGCAGATTATTTTATGACCTCGCTGTTGGGTGCAATAGTCGCCTCGGCTGACGGGGAAGGCGCGAAAAGCCGCGGGAAAGAGCTTGAAAATATCAAAATTCATTTATCGCGCTACGGCACGGACGTAGGCTACGCTTCGGAAAAAATGAAGAAATTCGTTTCCGAAAACAGAAGCGAGTCCGCGCTGGGCGGGTTTTTATTCAATAAAATAGTCTTTGCGGCAGAGGCAAAGGCGCTGGAGCTCGGCAAGGACGAGGTTGG
Organism: uncultured Christensenella sp.; assembly: GCA_910587015.1. Classification (GTDB taxonomy): domain Bacteria; phylum Bacillota; class Clostridia; order Christensenellales; family Borkfalkiaceae; genus Coproplasma. Next base: position 132,311 of record CAJUME010000008.1, on the reverse strand, counting down.
CGCGGATTTGTATTTGGAATTAATTCTTGCCGACCCTACCGAGGCGATTAAGGAGTTTGTAATGAACCCCTCTCGCAACCGCCCTTCCGCGGCGGCGGGGGAAATTGCGGTAACGTGCGAGCCGGTTGCGGAGCAAGAGGACGAAGAACAGACGGACCCGTCTGCCGAGGCGCTTGCGGCAATGGCGCGCAGACGTGCGGCGGCGCATTCGGGCACGGCGCAAAACGGCGCGACTGCCAAAAAGGGCGCAAATCTTGAAGAGCTGTTGACCTCGGTTGACAAGGTTAAAACCGTTCAGCAGAAGCTGCTTGCCTCGGTATACGGTCAGGACCATGCTGTGGATACCCTTGTATCGGGGTATTTTCAGGCGGAATTGCTTTCCTTAACGCAGGAAAAGCGCACCCGTCCGAGGGCGACCTTCCTTTTTGCGGGCCCTCCCGGAGTGGGCAAAACCTTCCTTGCGGAGCAGGTGGCGGAGGTTTTGGGCTTGCCTTACAGACGCTTCGATATGAGCGAATACTGCGAAAAGGAATCAAATTTGCAGTTTGCGGGCTCTGACAAGGTATACAAAAACGCACAGCGAGGCATTGTTACAAGCTTTGTTGACAAAAATCCCAAGTGCATACTGCTTTTCGACGAGGTTGAAAAGGCGCATTTAAACGTTATACATCTGTTTTTGCAGATTTTGGACGCGGGCAGAATACGCGACAACTACACTGCGGAGGAGGTTTCCTTTGCGGACGCGATACTTATTTTTACCACCAACGCGGGAAAAAAGCTTTACGACGACCCTACGATTGCAAATCTTTCGAGCGTGGCTCGCAAATCTGTTCTGAACGCGCTTTCTCTGGATATCAATCCCGAAACGGGCGCGGCGCTTTTCCCCGCGGCGTTATGCTCGCGCTTTGCAAGCGGAAACGTAATAATGTTCAACCACCTCGACGCGCACGATTTGCTTAAAATCGTGGATAAGGAGCTTTCCGTACACGCGCAGGGCTTTTGCAAAAGGACGGGAATAGACTTAAAAATCGATAAAAACGTGCCGTTTGCGATTATGTTTTCCGAGGGCGGAAAGGTGGACGCAAGGGCTATACGCGGCAAGTCCACAAACTTTTTGTATCAGGAGCTGTACGAGCTTTTCCGCATAATATCCTCCGACAAAAACGATTATAAGCTGGAAAATATCAAGTCGGTAAGCATTAACGTATCCCTCCCCGACGACGAGAAAATACGCAGTCTGTTTGCCGAAAACGCGGACGCCGAGGTGCTTGTATTTGCCGAGGGCGACGTTGCAAAGGAATGCAAAAGGCTGCTTAAAGCGCCAAAGGCGCACATAGTCAGCACTGTTGAAGAGGCGAAGGACGTTCTTTTTAAGTACGATATTTCGCTGATACTGTGCGATGTAACCTGCAAAACCCGCAGCACGCGCGACAGCGTTCTTAATCTGGAGGACATAGATTCCGAGGGGCGCGACTTTTTTGCGTACGTAAAGGAATATGTGCATACGCCGCTGTATCTTTTAGAGGCGGACGAGGGCTTTATCAGTCAGGAGGAGGGGCTTTCGTTTGCGCGCGAGGGTGCGAGGGGAATTATCGCCTTGCATAAGGAGGGTAAATACGACTTTGCGGGCGAGGTGCGCGGCAAATGCAATATGGCGCACCAACAGCATAATCTGTTGGAGCTTGCAAAGGCAAGAAAGGCTGTAACCTACCAGACGGCGCAACGCGTGTCCATGAACGGCGAGCATGCGGAAATAGTTTTATTTGATTTTAAGCTGGGCATTGCCGTTGACGCAGAGGACAACAAAAACGTTTTGAGCAACGTTTCCAAGCCAGACAAGAGGTTTGCGGACGTTATCGGCGCGGAGGACGCCAAGGACGAGCTGAAATACTTCGTCGAATTTTTGAAGAACCCCGCAAGGTTTATACGCAGCGGTGTAAAGGCGCCCAAGGGCATACTGCTTTACGGCCCGCCCGGAACGGGCAAAACCCTGCTTGCGCAGGCAATGGCGGGGGAGTCGGACGTGACCTTTATCGCCGCCGAGGGCAACCAGTTCCTTAAAAAATACGTCGGCGAGGGGCCCGAAAGCGTGCACGCGCTGTTTAACACGGCAAGAAAATACGCGCCGTCCATTCTGTTTGTGGACGAAATAGACGCTATCGGCAAAAGCCGCGATGGAAGCGACGCGGCGTACTCGGCGGACGTTTTAACGGCGTTTTTGACCGAGATGGACGGCTTTAACGTCAAGTCGGATAAGCCCGTATTCGTGCTTGCCGCGACAAACTACGACATAAACGGCGATAACGGCGCAAGGAGCCTTGACCCCGCGCTTGTAAGGCGGTTCGATAATAAAATTATGGTGGATTTGCCCAACAAGGCAGAGCGCGGCAGATACATAAAAATGAAGGCGGACGCGCACCCCGCAATAAGCGTTAGCGACGGCGAAATAGACAATATCGCAATGCGCTCTACGGGAATGAGCCTTGCCGAATTGGAGCTTGTTATAGAGCTGGCGCTGAGAAATTCCGTCAAGACAGAAGGCTTTACGGTGACGGACGAAATTCTTGAAAACGCGTTTGAGGAGTTCAACAGCGGCGAGGTGAAGAAATGGGCGCCCGAGGAGCTGGAAAGGACTGCCCGTCACGAGGCGGGGCATGCGCTTTTGTGCTGGCTGAGCGGCGAAACGCCCTCGTACCTGACCGTTGTTGCGCGCGCGAACCACGGCGGGTATATGCAGCACGGCGATAACGAGGACAAGGGCAGCTATACAAAGGAAGAGTTGCTTGCGAGGATACGCACCGCGCTTGGCGGAAGGGCGGCGGAAACCGTTTACTACGGCGATGAGGAGGGTGTTTCCACGGGGGCGAGCGGAGATTTGCTTGCCGCAACGAGGACTGCCGAGCATATGATATGCTCCTACGGAATGGACGATATTATAGGGCTTGGGTGCGTTGACAGACAGAATATAGCCGCAACGCCGTATTATTCCGAAATACGCAAGCGCGTCAACGATATTTTAACCTACGAATATATGAAGGCGCGCAAGGCAATAAGCGACAACCGCGCGGCGGTGGATAAGCTGGTGGAAACGCTGATGCTTAAAAACCACATAAAGGGGCCCGAAATAGACGAAATTTTAAGCGCGCTTATTAAAAAATAAACGGGTTTTAAGACTTTTAATCATAAATTTATAATGGAGGACGGAAAAATGGCGGAAGTTAATATGAAGAAAGCGAAAGAGGTGTATGCAAAGCTTGTAGCCATGCTTGAAAAGCACGGTTGGAGCTTTGACAGACATGACGACGACCTTGTTATTTCGAGCGGGGTTAAGGGTGACGATTTGCCCATAGAGTTTATTGTGGTTGTGAATGCAAAACAGCAGGTGGCGGAATTTTTGTCGCGGTTGCCCTTCGAAATGCCCGCGGAGAAGCGCGTTGAGGGCGCGGTTGCCGTTTGCGCGGCAAACGACGGAATTTGCGACGGGTCGTTCGATTATAATATACGGAACGGACAGATTACCTTCCGTCTTACGACCAGCTTTTGCGGGGGAACGGTGCTTGGCGAGGAGCTTTTCGAATATATGATTTTTGTGGCCTCGGCTACGGTTGACAAATATAATGATAAATTCTATCTGCTTGCGCAGGGCGGTATGAGCCTGTCGCAGTTTATAGAGTTTGCCGACGAGTAAAACAATTAAGAGGTAATATTTATTATGGCTTGGGAATGTTCATGCGGAAATTACAACGATGATAAGGCGGAAAAATGTCTGCGCTGCGGCGCGGCTAAGCCCGCTGCGAATTTTGGTTTTGACCTTGACGCGCAGCTTAAAAGCACGGCGGGGAATTTGTTCGATTTGTTCGGACGCTCCTCCGGCAACGGCGGCGGGAACGGAGAGGCGGATTATACCGCACCCGTCGGACAGAACGGCTATGCGGAGGACGGCGAGCCGCTGACCGAGGAGGAGCAGCGCGCGGAGGAGCTTTTCCGCGAGGCAATGGATATTGTTGACGACGACCCCGTGAAATCGTTTGAGATGCTGACGGAGGCGGCGGCAACGGGGCACGCGCGCGCCGAGGACGAATTGGGCGAGAGCTATTTTTACGGGAGAGGAGTTGACGCCGACTATGAAAAGGCGGCGTACTGGTACGAAAGGGCGGCGCGCAAGGGCGTTGTGACCGCGCAATACAACTTCGGATACTGTCTGCGCTACGGCGAGGGGGTAGAGAAGAACCCCGCGCTTGCGGCGGAGTGGCTTAAAAAGGCGGTGGAAAACGGAAGCATAAGCGCGCGGCTGGAGCTTGGCGACCTTTATTATTTCGGCGAGGGCGTGACCAGCGATTATAAAAAGGCTGTGGAGCATTACCGTTACGGCGCGGAAAACGACAATATCGGCTGTCAGACAAAGCTTGCGGACTGCTATTATTACGGACGCGGCGTGGAGCAGGATTACGGCGAGGCGTGCAAATGGTACGAGAGCGCGGCGGAGGAAGACAACGCGTATGCACAGTACAGCCTTGGCTATTGCTATGAAAAGGGTCAGGGCGTGGAACAGTGCTGGGCGGACGCGGTGAAATGGTACCGCAGAGGCGCGGAAAACGGCAACGTAAGCGCGCAGTGCAGTATTGCGGACTGCTATTATTACGGTAACGGCGTTGAGCAGGATTACGGCGAGGCTTGCGCGTGGTACAAAACCTCGGCAGACGGCGGGCACCTTGGCGCGCAGACAAAGCTGGGCGACTGCTATTTTTACGGCTACGGCGTGGCGCAGAACTATAAAGAGGCGTGCGCGTGGTATCAGAAGGCGGCGGACGAGAATTACGCATATGCGCAGTACAGCCTTGGCTATTGCTATGAAAAGGGCAACGGCGTGCCGCAGAATTACAATAAGGCGTTCGAGCTGTACAAAAAATCGGCGGAGAGCGGGAATTCGAGCGGCGAGTGCGCCGTGGGCGACTGCTATTATTACGGCGCCGGCGTGGCGAAAAGCTATGCCGACGCGATAAAATGGTTTGAAAAGGCTGCGGAGCACGGCAATGCAAGGGCTGCGTCTAGGCTTGGCGACTGCTATTACTACGGCTACGGCGTGACAAAGGATTACATAAAGGCGTGCGAGTGGTACGAAAAGGCGGCGGACGAGGATTACGCATATGCGCAGTACAGCCTTGGCTATTGCTATGAAAAGGGCGAGGGAGTTTCCCAGAATTATAAAAAGTCGTTTGAGCTGTATATAAAGGCGTTCGGTAACGGCAACACAAGCGCGATTGCCAAGATAGGCGACTGCTATTATTATGGCAGGGGCGTTGACAAGAGCTATGAAAAGGCTGTGGAATATTACCGCATAGGCGCGGACAAGGGCAACGCGTACGCGCAGTACAGCCTTGGCTATTGCTACGAGCAGGGTCAGGGTGTGAAGTCAAACCGCTACCGCGCGATAGACTGGTATAAAAAAGCGGCGGCGCAGGGGAATGATTCGGCTGTGAAGGCGCTGAAAAAGATGGGCGAGGGCTGATTTGGCGAACAGAATGCGCCGTAAATGACGGGCGAGGGCTGATTTTTGCAGGCTTTTGGGAAATTTTGCGCATTTTTACGGTTTTTGGCGGACTTTTGCAAATTAAGGGCGATAAGTTGAATTTACGGCGGAAAATTCATTGACTTATTTTTTGCGGTTTGCTATACTTTATAAGCGTGCCGAAAGGGACGAAAATAAGGCTTTGGCAAGGGACGGTGAAAAGGAATGTCAACCATTAAGGTCGGTGAAAACGAGTCTGTTGAGAGCGCTTTGAGACGCTTTAAGAGAAAATGCTCGCGCGACGGTATAATCGGAGATATGCGCAAGCATGAGTTTTACGAGTCCCCCGCAGTGAAGCGCCGCAAAAAGCGCGAGGCCGCAAGAAAAAGAAATAAGAATTAAACTAAAGAGGTCTGTCCGACGGAGCGTCGGACGGGCCTTTTTGATTGCGGAATATGTCGGTTGCGGTCGGTTTTTGGCGGGGTTTGGTGTGTTACTGTGAGGTGGCTTGCGGCGTGGGCGGCGGCTTTGCTGCGGCGGACGAAAGCGGGGCTTTTGAATTGGAATTTTGCGGAAGGGGCTTTTTTATGGAAGACTTGATTTTGATGGCGAGGGCGGCGAAAAAGAGAATGAAGGGCAGCTTTTGGGCTGACTGTAAAAGGAACATAGACGAGCACACCGTTGAGGCGCTGAACAGCGGGCTGAGCGAAATGAGAATAAAAAGCTCGATTGCGGAACGCGTGCAGAGCGAGGTGCGCGGACGGCGGGAGGACGAGTTTTATTTGCGGGTTAAGGCGTTGCTGGACGCGGAGGGAGAGGTTTCCGACGCGATAGGCAGACTGACCGACAGGGAGGCTTATGATAAGCTGTCCTACGAGGAAAAGCAGAGGTATACTTTGGAGCTTTCCGCAAAATATCTTGCCGCGCTTAACCGCTATAAAAAGGAAAAGGAATTGAAGCTTTGATTTTTTTAAAGCCCGCCGCCCGAGGCGCGTTCAGCCTTGGGCGGCGGGCAATTTAATTGAGGCAATATTGCGGTAAGAATTGTGTTTTTTGCGCGGGCGTGGTATAATTGAATATATGGACGAAATACTTGATAAACTGAACGAAGAGCAGAGGAAGCCCGTAACCGATACCGAGGGCGCGGTGCTTGTATTGGCGGGCGCGGGGAGCGGTAAAACGAGGGTTTTAACCTCGCGCATAGCGTATATTCTGCGGGAGGGGAAGGCGAACCTTTCGCAAATACTTGCAATCACCTTCACCAACAAGGCCGCGGGAGAAATGAAGGAAAGGCTGAACAAAATGCTTGGCGAGGACGGCGATACAAGGTGGATTTGCACAATTCACTCTATGTGCGTCAAAATTTTGCGGCAGTTTGCGGAAAAGGCGGGCTTTAAGTCCAACTTTTCCATTTACAGCGAGACCGAGCGCGCGAACGTTATTAAAAAATGCTTTCAGGAGCTTGATTTCGACGACGACAAGCTGCTGAAAAATGCAAAATACCACATTGCAAATGCAAAAATGCTTGGGCTTGACCCCGACCAGTACGGCAGAAAATTCAAGCACGAGCGCGGAATGGAGGACGTTGTATGCATTTACGAGAGGTATAACAAGCATCTGATGCAGAACAACGCTTTGGACTTCGATGATTTGCTGTTGCATACCCTGCGGCTGCTGAGAAGCGACAGCGAGGCTTTGGAATACCTTTCGGACAAGTTCAAATACATACTTGTGGACGAGTTTCAGGACACGAACGCCGTTCAGTACAACATTATAAAGCTGTTGGCGGGCAGACACGGCAATATTTTTGCGGTGGGCGATGACGACCAGTCAATTTACGGCTGGCGGGGTGCGGAAATAGAGAATATTTTGAGGTTTGACGGCGACTATCCCGACGCGAAGATATACAAGCTGGAACGCAATTACCGCTCTACCGCCTCGATTTTGAAGCTTGCGAACTGCATTATAAAGAACAATATAAACCGCCGCGGAAAGCAGCTTTGGACGGACGCGGGCGAGGGCGAGAAGCCCGAATATTATCAGGCGGACGAGGAGGCTGGCGAGGCGCTGTATACGGCGCGGGAGATTTCCGCCGCGGTGGCGCGGGGAGGGAAATATTCCGATTTCGCCGTGCTTATGCGCATAAACGCGCTGACGCGCGCGTACGAGCAGGAGTTCACCAAATACGGCATACCGTACAAGGTTTTCGGGGGCTTTAAGTTCTTCGAAAGGCGGGAAATTAAAGATATTCTTGCGTATTTGCGGCTGATTTCCAACCCGTTCGACGACGAGGCGGCGGAAAGAATTATCAACGTGCCCAAGCGCGGGATAGGCGGAAAGACAATCGAGGCTATGTACGGCTATTCGCAGGGGGCGGGGCTTTCGTTATACGACGCGTGCGTGGACTGCGACAGCTTGCCGCTTGCGCGCGGGGCGAAGGAGAAGCTGAAGGACTTCGGCAGTCTTATAAAGGGGTTTATTCTGTCGGCGATAGAAACGCCCGTAAACCGGCTTGTGCGCGAGGTGCTTGCGCTTGCCGATTTGCGCTCTGCCTACGACGACGGCACGGACGAGGGGGACGGGAAGCTTGCCAACCTTGACGAATTTATCGCGTCTGTGGACGAGTTTGCAAGGCTGAACCCGACTGCTACCCTTGACGAGTATCTTAATTCGGTTACCTTATCCTCTGATTTGGACGAAATGGACGGGGGCGATTACGTTACGCTTGCGACCATACACGCGGTGAAGGGGCTTGAATTTAACAACGTGTTTATTTGCGGGCTGGAAGAGGGGATAATGCCCTCGTCACGCGCGGAAAGCGACGGAAGGAGCACCGAGGAGGAGCGCAGGCTGATGTACGTTGCCATTACCCGCGCGAGGGAAAGGCTGTATCTCACCCGCTCTAAATCGAGGTATTTATACGGGCGGAGGGATTTGACGGCGCCTTCTAAATTTATTAAGGAGCTTGCGCCCGAGCTGGGTGCGGCGGCGTATGCGGGCGGCGGCTACGGCGGTTTTGGCAATGGGTACGGCGCGGGACGTTACGGCGGGAGCGGAGGCTTTGGAAGTAGCGTAAACGCGGGATATTCGGGGGCGTACCGCGGCGGAAGCGGCTATAACGCGGACGAAAAGAGCGCGGGAAGGGCGTTGTATTCGGCATACGACGGCGAGCAGAGCGCATACGCCGAAAAAAGCAGCTTTAAGCCCGTCTGGGGCGGGAGCGGCGGCGTTGCAAAGGGTTTTGGCGGTTCGGTTGGCGCGGGAGGCTCAGGCGGGAACGGCGGGGCGAAGTACAGCGTGGGTATGCGGGTTAAGCACCCGAAATTCGGCGTGGGTATGGTTGTTGCCGTTAAAAACGAGGGCAAGGTGATAAACGTTGCCTTTGACGGACAGGGCGTTAAGGAGCTTTCGGCGGCGCTTGCACCGCTTGAAATTATTTAAAAACAAAAAAAATCGGGGTAAGTTATGGACAGAATGGGCGAGCTGATTGCACAGCTGAATAAATGGGCGTACGAGTATTATGTGCTGGATAAGCCTTCGGTTGACGACCGCGAATACGACAGACTGTATGCGGAGCTTGAAGGGCTGGAAAAGGACACGGGGATTGTGAGGTTTGACAGCCCCACGCGCAGGGTCGGCGGCGAGCCGATTAAGGCGTTTAAGCGGCACACGCACATTGCAAGGCTGTATTCTCTGGATAAATCTGTAACGGCGGACGAGCTGAACGCCTTTTTTACGCGCGTGAAGAAGGCGGTTGAGGCGCCCGAGTATACTGTGGAATACAAGTTTGACGGGCTGACGATGTGCCTCACCTACGAAAACGGAAGGTTTGTGCGGGCGACCACGCGCGGGGACGGAGTGAACGGCGAGGACGTTACGGCGCAGTGCATGACTATACAGTCCTTTCCGCTGACAATCGCGTACAAGGGCGTTTTGGAGGTGCAGGGCGAGGCGGTAATAAGGCTGAGCGTGCTTGAGGAGTACAACAAAACCGCGAAGGAAAAGCTGAAGAACGCGAGAAACGCCGTTGCGGGGGCGATAAGGAATTTAGACCCGAAAATCACCGCCGAAAGAAAGCCCGAAATTCTGTTTTATAACGTGAATTATATGAGCGAGGGGGAGCTGCCCTCGCAGGCGGCGCACTTTGAATTTTTGAAGGAGCAGGGCTTTAAGGTGTTCCCTTTTTTGCACGTATGCAAGAGCGAGGAGGACGTTATTGCCGCGATTGACGAGATTGAGGTTGAGCGCAAGGGGCTTGACGTGCTGACGGACGGCGCTGTCGTGAAGCTGAACCAGACGGCGGAGCGCGCGGCAATGGGCTACACCGACAAATTTCCGCGGTGGGCTATGGCGTATAAGTTCGAGGCGGAGGAGAGCGTGACCGTTGTCGAAAAGGTTATCTGGCAGGTTGGGCGGACGGGAAAGCTTACTCCGCTTGCCATTGTGGAGCCCGTGGAGCTTGCGGGCGCGACCGTGCGGAAGGCTACGCTTAACAATTACGGGGATTTGACGAGGAAGGACGTTAAGGTGGGCAGCAGGGTGCTTATAAGGCGTTCTAACGAGGTTATACCCGAAATTATAAGAGCGGTGGAGCACACCGAGGGCAGCGCGGACGTGGTTAAGCCCGACATATGCCCCTATTGCGGCAGTAATGTTGTGGAAAACGGGGCGAATATATTCTGCCCGAACAAATACTGCCGACCGAGGGTTACGGGGAAGATTGAGCATTTTGCGAGCAAGGACGCAATGGATATCGAGGGGCTTTCCGAAATGACTGCGGGGCAGTTTTACGATGCGCTGGGGCTGAGGGAATGCTCGCAGCTGTATTCGCTGACCGAGGAGGCTTTGCGCGGGCTTGACGGCTTTAAAAGCAAGAAAACGGCTAATATATTGGGGGCAATCGAAAAAAGCAAGGATATTGCTTTGGACAGATTTTTGCTTGCACTGGGTATCGATGGCGTGGGAAAGGTTGCGGCGAAGGACTTGTCGAGGGCGTTCGGAAGCATCGAGGGGCTGAGGAACGCAACGAGGGAACAGCTTTTAGAGCTTGAGAACATAGGCGAGATTACCGCGGACGCGATTTTAAGCTGGTTTGCGGACGAGGGGAATGCTGCGGAAACAGAGGCTATGCTTGCGGCGGGAGTTGCGCCGAGGGCTGTGCAAAGGGCGGTTAAAACGGGCATATTCGCGGGGCAATTCGTTGTTCTGACGGGCACGCTGACGGAATTTAAGCGCGCGGAGGCGCAGAAAATTATCGAGGAGAACGGCGGAGAATGCCAGAGCGCGGTGACGGGAAAGACTACGCTGGTGATTGCGGGCGAGGCGGCCGGCAGTAAGCTTGAAAAGGCGAAAAAGCTTGGCGTTAAAATTATAGACGAGGCGGAATTTAAGGGGCTGATTGCGGGGCTTTGAGGAATGCGGCGTATTTTAAAGCGCGCGGGCGGATATTTTATCCGCCCGCGCGCTTTTGCTTTGCGCAAAATGTACGGACAAAATATTAAAAAGTCAAGCAATTTTATAGAATTTTTTTAGATTTTCAAAAAAATTTTAGTGTATGATAAAATACCCGTTGAAAGTTACATTTCGGCGGGTATTGTATTTTTCTAACCCTTGCAAGGGTTAGAAAAACGGGGCGGGCGGGGCGTTTCGCTGTACGGCAAAATAGCCGTCTTTCGGCGGCTTGTTTGTACTTTCAATTATTGTTAAATTGCTTGCAGTTGCTCGGCGAACAGTTCCGCGCTTGTCGCATACCCGAATATTTCCCGCGGGTAGTCGTTCACCCACGTTTCAACGGCTTTAATGCGCTTATCGCTTATTGTAGATAAGTCCGTGCCTTTCGGTATTAGTCGGCGTATTTCACGGTTTAACCTCTCGTTACTGCCGCGTTCGCAACTTGTGTACGGGTGGCAGTAATAAACGCTTGTACGCTTGCCGCCGTAGATTGATTTTTCAAGCCCCGCAAAGTTGCTAAACTCTACGCCGTTATCAACGGTTATACTTTTGAATAGTCGGCGGAATTGCTTTCCGTAACGCTTTTCAAGTTTATTTACAAAGCGTACGACCGTCGCCGCCTTATGGTCGGGCATTTTATAAACGATTTCGTATCGTGTCAATCGTTCGGTAAATGCAAGTATAGTTTCTTTCGTGCCTTGCTTGCCTATAACACAGTCCATTTCCCAATGCCCGAACGTATTACGGGCGGCAATCTCGGCGGGGCGTTTCTCTATGCTCGTGCCTTTCGGTGGGCGTTTAATCGTCGCTTTTTGGTAATGCCGTTGCTTTAATTGCACGTCGTTCATTGTAATGCGCGTAAATATGTAGCCCGCACGAATATAGCGGTAAAGAGTGGTTTTTGAAATTGTCGTGCGGCAAGTCTTTTCACGCTTTATTCGTCCCAATGCGGCGCACGGGCTTATTTTGTCGTTAATTACGCGATTTTCAATTTCCCGCACAAGTTCAAAATCGTTACCGATTTTAAGTGGCGCACCGTGTGCCGATTGATTTTGTCGGTACTTGTACTCGGCTATATCTGCGCTGTATGCTGTTACTTGCTTATAGTGCCGCTCGCCCCAATAGTCCGTATAACTGTACACCTTTTGCGTACATTGACCGCGCTTTAATTCGTTATACACAGTTGCAAGACACACGCCCAATAATTCGGCTATGCGTTTTTTCGTACAGCCCGATTTCAAATGATTTTCTATTTCGCGCCGTTGCGTTAATGTTAAGTCTTTCGTTCCTTTCCGTTTCATAGTCGTTACCGTTCCTTTATCGTTTTATTATAGTGTTTTTCCGCTTGAATTTCAAACGGTTTAAGCCTTGATTTTATGCGTGGGGCTATTACGCGACACCTTGTACTATACGAGCCGCCGCGCTACGCGCGGCGGGTACAAGGTGTCGCGTTTAACCGACCGACAGCCCGCTTTCAGCACACAAAAAAGGCGGCTTTCGCGCTAAATCGCTTGCGAAATGCCGCCTTTTGATTTTGTTTTGCGGAAGTGAAAGCGAAGTGGAGCGCGTGAACGTGCTTTTTTCGGTTTTCAGACAAACGCAAAATACACCGTATGTAATACATAGGTGTTAGACCGTTGCTATTGTATTGTTTTACCGTTCTTTAAGCCGTTAAGCCATACCGTGGCGGGTTGCATATCAAGTCAATCATAGATACTTGTTTGTACTTGAAGTGCATTATATCCCGTTCCCAACTTATCACGTCGTCAAAAAGTATATACTTTGTGCCGAAGTCGTCCATTTCCGTTACTATTTCGTCGTCGTTCAATTTGCGGTATATTTCCGTCGGTATGCCTCTGCTATACACAATACGTTCGCCCGTCTTGCCTATGTACTTTAACAAATAGTTTAGCGTTTGTCCGTGTTTCAGTTCCATTTCGTTTAATTCCTCAAAGTCGTTTCGTCCGAAAGCCTTTTGAAAAAAGTCGTTTTCGTGTGTCGTTTGCAGTTTGCCTTGTGCCGTGCTGTAATCTGTCTTTTCCGTTATCGTGCCTATCATTTCGCCGTCGGGTATATATAGCAGTCCGTGAAAGTGTAACCGCCCCGTTTCGGGCGCACGCTCGAACACGCCCATATACCGCCAACCACGCCGTGTATGCAAGTGAGAAAGACAACACCGCAATTTTTTGCGGAATGTGTATTCGTCTTGCTTATCGTCGGCGTAGGTGAAAGTTACAAAATAATTCCAGCAGTTTAAATTCGCTTTGCGGCGAAAACGTTTCTTGCGAACGTATAAATTATGTTGCTTACGCTCGATTTTGTCCGCTATGTACTTGTCCAAATTCTCATAGTCGGGGAACAACAAAAGTATTCCCGCCTTTATGTACACTGTCATTTCGTCGCTCTTCAAGCCGTCTTGCATAGCGGAAGTATAAAGGCTGTCAAAAAGTATGTCTATATCTTCGCGCTTATATTTACGTTTAGGCGGCTTTATTTGACTGCGATAACACCGTGTAGCAATATAATGACCGCCGTCATTGTAAATCTTGTAATACGTTGTAGCGGGCGATTGCGGCTCGTCTAAAAAAGGGAACGGACAACCCGACATATCGTCAATAGGTGTTAAGTTTGCATAACTCATTGTTGTTTACCTCTCTGTAATCGTTTGCTTGCGGGCTGTAAAGCCCCTTTCGCGGCATAAAGATTTATTCCACGGTGGGCTTGACAGCTCGCATTTTCCGTAGTCCTTTCGCGCCGCCGAAAGCAACTCAAAAGGATAACCCCTTTTGGGTTGCTTTTCGTCGTTGCTATTGTACTACGAAAAACCGCAAACTTGCTTTTACTGTTACCGTCATTTTATTTTGCCTCGGCAATCTAAAAGGATAGCCCCGTTTTTGAAAGTGTACTTTCAATTTTAGCGGTTATTCATACCGTTTAATAGTTCATTTATAAAGTAACTGTTTTGTGCGCCGAGTTCCGCGAAAGTCGCTTTTTCGGTTGCGTATTCCGCTAAATCGTCTATGCCGACGGGAGAGCGCAACGCCTTTTCCGTGAAGAAGTCTGAAAAACAGTCCGTAGAAAAACGCTTGCTATAAATCTTTTTCGACATTATGTAATACTTGTTTTCGTCAAGCGTTCCGTCTTGCGTTCCGCTTTCCACTTGCACCCGCAAACGACAATATCCAAAGCGGTTATATATGCGCGTGTAGTAGTGGTGTATTTTCGCCGTGATTGTTTTTAATAAATACATAGGCAAAGTGTTATCCGAGCGCACAAAGCGGTATTGATAGTACAGCCCCGCAAACTTGCCAAACAGCCAACTATACAGCAATTCCGCAAGAGAGAAAAAAGGCATTGCAAGGCACGTTTCACCGCTTTCGCGGATATGGACTATTTCGCATAAATCGCGGGCATCTGCGCCCCAACTTTCGGGGCGTTGCTCGTCCGTTATTACCCGCACAAAAGGGAAGTTATCGACCGTCGCAGAATGGCGTACCATTTTCAACCAACTATTAAATAAGTCGTTTTTTTGGTTTGTCGTTTCGTCTTTCTTTTTCTTTTCGGACAGTTCAAGACTATTGCCGCGCTCTTTGCCAACTTCCGTTATTATGACAACGCCAAACTCAAAGTTATTCGCGTTGCGGTTGTTTTCAATGACCTTACGCCCAAGCCGTAGACTGTCAAAGTCAAGTATATGAGCGTGGCGGGAATAACTATCAAGCAAGCGGCTATCACGTTTGAAAAAATCTGCATTCCAGAGCGGGAAATTGCCCAAGTCGGCAAGTACGCCGTCCACGCGAACGGAATAATTCGCAATGAGCAACGACGATTGTATTATGTATATAAAGTATAATTGCGCATAAATCTCTACGATTTCCCACACGCTTACAACCTTTAATTTATCGTCGTATGTAAGCCCGTAACGCTCGTAATCGTAGTTAAAGAGCCGTTCGCGCGTTTGCGACTTCTGCCAACGTAAATACTTTTTCGTTACGAACTGCCGCACCGTCGCAAGGTTGTACACTTCGTGATATTCCATAGCACGCCGAAGTTCGTTTTCCAAGTTGCACCACGGGAATGCGGGAAATTTCAAATCGTTTTCAAGTATCTTTTCAAACGCCTTGTCGCGGAACATAACTTCTTGCGAAAGCGCCATATCCGTTATTGCCGTTGTCTTTTTCTTGCCCATAGTGCCGCAGACCATATACACAATAGGGCGGGCGTTGATAAAACCGCGGTTGCGCATTTCATAGTGATTAAGCCGCGCATACGCTATCTTTTTGCGGAACTTATCCAACAAAACAAAGCCGATTATTACCCACGCCCACACGGGAATAGAAGTAAACGGCACGGATAAGTCAAGAAAAAGTTTATACACTTGCCGATAAATATTGACAATATCGAACGATACGACAAAGTAAAAGTAATACGCCAAAAATTCAAGGATAATCGCGCCCGCATTGAAGTAGAACAGCCACAGCACGAGCCATACCGCCCAATATGCTTTATGCGCTTTTATGAACGCCCAAAGCCCCGCAAGCCATTGTTTGACGGGGCGATATGTATAAGTCGTGAGCCACTTAAACGTTTTCAGCGGGCGGCTGTCCTTGTCATAGTCGTTGTTTTCCTTTTTTAAGTATCGTTTCAAATAGACATACACGGCAAGGATAAACGGCAATATGATTATAAGCACTTTGCAGAGCGTAAAAAGCAAATTGCCGAGGAACGACAAATAACCCGTGAAATTATCCGTTGTCGCCCATAACTGCCAATACCGCGCCCAATCGCTTTGAAAACCCGTCCAAGTATCGGGCAAGGGTGTAGAGGGGGCGGGCGTTTGCGTGAAGTCAAAAAAGGGTATTTTCGGCAAGTCATTTACCGTCGGCGTGATATTATGCGGTATGCCGAATATCTCGCAAAAGTAGTAACCTACCGAAAGCCCGAAATCGCGCCCGCCCTCTATGAGCCTACCGAGCGCACCCGAATAGAGGAATACGCCGCAGAGGATAAACGCAAGCGTTATGACTATGCAAATGATATGACGGTAGTCAAACCGTTTCTTTTCGTTTTCGTTCGCGTTCATACTTGACACCCCGTGTATATAAAGTAACCGATAACCGCCGCAATCACTATTCCGAGCAGTACCCACAATAACCGTTTTAGCGTTTTCATTTTTCGTTTGCCGTCCTTTTTGAAAGTGTACTTTCAATTTTTGTTTTCGTTGTAAAATCGTTTGACTTTTGCCGCGAAGTGATATATACTTATAGACAGTTGAACGGCTTATGCGCGTTCATTCCCGCCAACTCACTTGTGGCATTGCCCCGAACGGATTAGTTTCGGGGAATTTTTTTACCCTTTTTTACCGCGGAATTTATCCATTTTCTTTCTATTTTCGGGCGCGGGCTTTGAATTGCCTAAAACTTTGTCTTTAATCTTTTTCACGTCCTCGCGCGATACGTCCATATTTGGGTGGTTTTCTTTGAATTTTGCGTTTACCCGTATAGGGTTGCCCTCGTCGTCCATAATCTCAACGTAATGCTTAAAGTATGATTGCCCTTGCTGATAGTTTTTCAACCGTGTACGGTCTTTACCCTTGCGTGAAGACATAGGAACAACGGCAAGGTCATTATTCGCGTTTGTTTCGATTACGACAACGGGGCGTTCCTTTTTGGAAGTTGTCTTTTTACCACCTAAATAATTATCTTGCGTTTTCAACGTTCTGCCTTGCGGAACTCTGCCGCTTGCCGTTCTGCCTTGATTGACTTTCTTTTTAGGCGTTGCCGCCCCATTTTTACGGGGCGGTTTTCTTGTATTCCTTGCCATTTTTATTTACCTCGCTTTCGTTTATTTGCCGCTTTTCCTATGCCCTTAAATAGTGCGCCTATCGCCTTAAAGGGGAGTAGCACAAGCCAAACTATAAACTGTATTATATACGGCAATATAGGCGCAAGAAGTATACACAGCAATATTACAGCAAGTACCGCTAAAACGATTTTCCACCAATCATTATTATCGTCCGTGGGAAATAACGTTGTATCGCCGTCCGCCGCTAAATCTACGGGCGACATTACAACGGGTATAACCGTATCGACATTATCTTTCGTAAACGTTACGTCGATTATATCAAAATCAAGTTGTACCCACATTTGCATAAAATACGCGTTTGTATCGACAAAATCATAATCAAAACCCGTTATCAATGCGCCGTCGTTACCGCGTGTAAACGTTGCTACTTCGTTATGCGTATAAACCGATTGATAGTATCTAAACAAATATACCGTTTCGGGCTTGTCCTTTTTCGTTACCTTATCGTAAAACGCCTTAAACTCAGCATAATCGCTTTCGTTAATATATAGTTCGTCGCAGGTCTGCGTTTTCGTTGTCTTAAAATCGGTTTTATCAACGCGCTTTATAGCGGAAACTTTGTATTCATTTGTACCCGTTACTTTATATCCGCCGCCAACGAATTTTTGCCAAAGACTTTGAGAAATTACCTCGTCCGTCAATGCAAAAGTATCGTCTTTGCGTATAGTAACATTTGTAAAACTATCCGCAACTTCCGCAAAAAGTTCTTTGCTGAAACGGCTATTTACAAGTTCCCCGCCGTGCGTTTCGGTATATGTTTCAAACCACCCGCGTATATCTTTTTCTTTATTGCCTATAAGCAATTCGGAGGGCAATACGTAATTATCCGCATTGCGTTCGCCGTTGACTTTATCCGCAAGAAAACAGTACGCAAGAGTGTAAATATCCAAATCGGAATTAGTATAACGGCGGTTAGCGTTGTAACTTACATAAGAAGTGCCGTGTGCGGCGTGATTCCAACTCGCGCTTTCAATGAGTTTACAAGCCAATAGGGAATACGTTAATTCCGTATTGTAGTTTTTATCGCTCAATAAATGATAATTCCCGCCGTCAACGTATTGCCCTAAATACTTGCTAACTTCGTTATATACGGTTTCGTTACCCGTTACAAATACGGGGGAAGTAAGAGCATTTAACCACGTTGCATGGACGGCTGTCATTTCGCCGTATTCCTCAATTAAATAATTCGGAACGGAAAAATACACAGAGTGCAGAGTATCACGGGAATATGCCTCGCCGTTCGTTCCAGACGGTCGCCAATATGTAGAATGTACATCTAACTGTAAATATTTATCCACACCGTCAACAGTACAATTCAATGTGCTTTCCGCACCCTCAAACGGCGCATAACCTTTTGAATAACCGCTATATTTATACTTTTGCGCTATCTTATAATCTACTACTTGATTTTTAACGGATAGTTCAAGCCCTATAAGTTCATACACGCGTTCGGCTTTATTCACACCGTCCAAAATAGCCGCCCGTTGCGCTTTGGTCAAATTTACTTTGAATTTATAAAATAAACCCTCAGCACCGCTTGCGGTAGAGTAGTTCAAAAACGTAAGTGAATATTTATCATAATTCGCTTTACCGCCGTAACCGAGCGAAATTTTGTTTCGGTCAGTATTTGTATCAAAAGCAAGCCCTTGCGGGTTATATACATAGACATACAAACCGTAATTCGATTGACGGCTTTCATAATAACTATAACAATATTCCGCTAACGTGATTACTTGCGGTTGCACTTTTTCATCATACGGATAATCTGCCAAATCAAACGGTTTACCGCCTATCGTGCCGCCTTGCAAATCGTCCAACACGTTTACTTTGTCAAACTCTAAATTGCCGTTCGTTGCGGCGTACACGGTAGGCACATAACCGCAAAACAACGTAGTAAACACAAGCAGAATAACCGCAATTACTGCCGCCGCTATATATGTAGATATCTTAACTCTTTGCATAATGTACCTCAATGAAAGGATATAACCGTACTTTTACGTTCCACTTTATCCGTTACTGTCAAAACAAAATAATCTTTCGCCCACAAGTCAACTTCCGTTACGCCCGTTATAGTATCGTCGGGGTATCTATGTTGCAATATCTTTGCAACCGTCAAATCTTGCGGAATGTAGAACATAAAGCAATCGTCATATATTGCAACGTTGAATAATTCCGTACAATCATAGCCGTAAAGTTCGTATTTGTAATTCGCCGCTCTGTCGTTCAAGTTAAACGCGGTTTCGGAAATATCCTTTGTATCGAACGTTACCGTTACTGAATACTCGACCTTTTGCCCCGTCAATGTCCCGCACTCAATAACCGTATAAGCATTTTTTTCAAACTCGTAGTTATCAGCGCGGGCGGGGAT
Source organism: uncultured Christensenella sp. (assembly GCA_910587015.1). GTDB lineage: Bacteria > Bacillota > Clostridia > Christensenellales > Borkfalkiaceae > Coproplasma. The sequence continues at coordinate 113,118 of CAJUME010000008.1, read as the reverse complement.
AGGCGTGTTACCGTAACGAACGTAAAAATTACGTTGCCCGTTTCCTACAAAAAAATAAAGCAAACCGAACACGCCCAAAAGCACAACAACGACCAACAGCCAAGTTATCGCTTTACTAAATGCTTTCATTGCCCGCACCTCGCTTAACGCTTTTTGCGTTTCGTTCCGCCGACTATCGCCGCGATTACCGCTATAAGCGCAACACCGCCAGCGACGCCGCCTAAAATCTGCCATTTATTGTTTTTGACTGTATTTACAACATTATCTACGCCCGTAAGCGGTTCCGATACAAACTCAACGCTATCGTCGGTTACTGTCATATTTGCAAGTTCAGCATTGCTAATATCGCCATTTGCGGAGCGAATAGACACAACGCATAAATTTAACTCGTTTGCGCTTTCCACAACAGATATAAGCGGTGTGCCGTACTCAACTTGTTTGACTTCATAAACTTCGCCGCCAACTCGGAATGTTACTGTACACATAATAACTTCCCAACGCGCGGTAAGTGTTGTATTTTCTTTTATCGCTTGATTTGTGTATTGCGTACCGTTAGGCAAAAACCAACCCTTAAATTTATAACCCGCTCGGGTAGGGGTAGAAAGCGTTGCAGACGTATTCCAATCTACCATTTGTGTAGTCGTAGAAGTATCGTAGCCAAAATTAAACGTAACCGTGTAGCGGTTGATTTCAAATTTCGCAAAAAGTGTTGTATCTGCGTAAATCGGCTCGCCGTTATAAGGAGTTTCAAAAGCCATATCGTAGTACCACCCCACAAAGGTATGACCGTCTTTTACGGGGTCGGGCGGTAGGGGAACGGGTTCGCGCGGAGGTGTATTCGCCGTAAAATTAAGACAAATGACTTTTTGAAAGGTACTTGTTATAGAAACGTGTAAAAAATACATATCGTCCCCAAACTCCCTAAATGTTGCAAAATCGTCGCTATTGCCCAATATGCGCAACGAAACGCCGCTCAAAGTATATTCGTCTTTTTCAATGCTTGAAAAGAAGTTTTGCGCTACGGACTTAACTATAACTAAACCCGTATTGCCCGAACTGTCTTTCCTACAACCATAAAACAAGCCGCTCGTACCGTTATAATCCCACGGGTAAACATTGTTAATAACTTTTGCCGAAAGTTCCGTGGGCGTGGTATAAATACGAAGATAATCTGCATAATCGTTTATTTCAGTATTGCTTTGCGCCGATATACCGCTTTCGGTATTTAAGGTTGCCGACATTGTTTTTACGGTTGCACGGGAAGAAGTAAAAGCCGATATTTCGGGTATTTTGCTTTCGCTGTTATCGGGTTGCATTTGCTCGACTTCGGACTTTTTAAACCATTCGGACGGTTTGTATTTGTCGTCTTTTGCGAACAACTGCATACATAGCCCCGCAAGAAATACGAACACAAACAAAAATGCTATACCCGTAAGCACCCACTTAATTTTATCGCTTTTCTTATGCTGTCTTAATTCGTTCATTTTCAATTACCTCTTTTTTTTGCCTTACTTTTCAAGCCGTGTTGTTTGTTATAAATTTTCGCTTGCGTTTTGCGCTCGTTTAAAACACCCATACGGAACGCCGCCTCGGTTTCCGTTAATGGTGTGCCGTCGTGTTTTACACCGTTTACCAATTCACGGGAATAACGTTTGCCACGCTCGGCGGGGTTGAGTAGTACAACCTTTTTACCGTTTTTTGTTTCAATAAGTGTTGCCATAAAAAATTACCTCTCTTTAATTTTTGACCACCCACAAGGAACTTCCTCATAAACGGGTAAGGTAAATAACAGTTTATTTCGCTTTCTTAACACTTCGCTATATCTCACTTTCTTTTAATTTTGTTTTGATTTCGTCGTAACTCTCGGTTACAAGAATACCCGACGAAGTACTGTCGTTGCCGTTCGTTCCCATTTCAATAAATACGCTACCGTCGCCGTCGCATACAATACCCGTTATTTTACCAATAGGTATCAACACGTTCATTTTGCCGTCGTAGTCCGTTACTTCGATAAAGTTTTTCATTTCTTACATTACCTCTTAATCTTTCTTTTTCTGTTGCGCGAATTTGGAGGGGATAAAGAACGGGGTCGCCCTTTACCCCCTAAAAGCGGCTTGCCTACGCCACGCACTCGCTTTTTACACCCCCGCAATTATTCGCGCAGAATAGCGAGAGAGTTTGCCCAACTTTTTAAAAACTAATAAAGGGAAGTAGTCCGTTTATATTGCCTATACGCTTAAAAAAACAGCGGGAAGTTATCCCCAGCTTTACCGCCGTGTAATAACTTTGCCCGCCGTTCCGTTTATATTTTCGAGCCTATGAACACAGTACAGTTTTTTTGAAAGTGTACTTTCAATTATGCCGACTTTACAACGTTCGTTTTTCTGTTTATTTTTTTAAGTAAATAGGCAAGTATAGATTTATCGCTATCGCGGGCGGGCTTTATGCGGCATTTAAGTTCGTCGCCGTCCTCGTCCACGTTCGACACCTCGTAAACCGTGTAGGTGCGAATTTCGCCCGTTTCGCTGTCCGTCATACTTTCGTCGTGCATTAACAATTCTGCGGTGGGTTTTATGTCAAATACCATATCCAAAACTTCGTAACCGCCTTGGTCGTATGCGTTGAAATCAACCTTTGTTTCGCGCCCGTTTACGCCCTTGCCGTGTACGGCGTAGCCCCACATTTCGCGCCCGTCTTTCGCCGTGAATTTTTCGCGTTCCACAATCAGCCGCTTTTCGGGCGTTGCCGTCGTTACTTCTGCCGCCGTGGTCGTGCTTTCCGTTGCCTTTACATTCTTTTCGTTTGCCATTTTGTTTTATCCTTTGCCGCTTTTCGCATACGGCACGCGTATTTTTTATTTACCCTTGCGGGTATGGTCGGGAACGGCGGGAGTTGAACCCGTCAATTACAGTAAGTAAGCCGTTTTAAATTTATTTTTTTAAAAGTAATTAAACCCATATTCCCGATATAAAGCGGGGTGGAGGTTGCCCCGCTTGTTTTGTTTGCGCCGCAAAGAGTAACGGCGCGAGAGTAAGTTTATTTGCGTTTATTTGAGCCGTAAAAGTCTTTTTTAGCCGCTTTTTCGGCAGCCTCGCCCCAACCATAGTAACCGCCTTGTTCCCAGCACTTGTTTTTACTGTCCCAACCGTGAGCGATAATAAATTGACCGCCTTTTGACTGAACAAGATAGTCATTGGGTTGTTTTGTGGACGATTTGCGAACACCTAAAACTTTGTAATTTTCACCATTCCTATTTTTCAAAAAAGCCATTTTATTTACCTACCTTTTTAATTTTGTCAATATAATATTTTGCCGCCGTTAATGACGGAAAATTACCGTCTTTACCGTCAACCCGATACCACCAAGAAATATCACGAACGATATAGTCCCAAAAGTCAATACGCGTAATTTTAATATCCTTATATACAAAGAATAATTCGCCCCATTGGTCATAGCACTTTTTAACGCCTTTCATTGCCGATTGCATATAAACACCTCGCGTTATTCCTCTTGCATAAGTTCGTTACAATCAACGCACATTATCCGCACTTCTTTTGTCGCGCGTACTGAATTACCGCATATAGGGCAAATATACTTGCGCGTGCTTGAAGTCTTAACGCATTGACCTTTAATAACGGGCAAGCGGTATATAACACTGTCGGGGTTATCATTGACAAATTCCGCTATAAGTGTCGCCGTTTTGTCCGTTAGTTCCGTGTGCGACCAACCGATTGTTTGTACACACTCAACCGTCAAGCCGTGTTTTTCTGCAATCGTTTTGAATAGTTTATTGTGATAGTTGCCCGCGCGGGAAGTATCTTGCATATTGTGAACGCTTGCATACTGATGGCACATTTCGTGTATCATTGTTGCCGCTATCTGATTGATAGGGCGGTTGAGTTGTTGCGCCGTCATATTCAGTTCGTGTTCGCCCTCGTCCTTGTCGTTCTCTTTCCAAACCTTTTTGACCGACCACCAACCGTTAGTTTTGTTGCGCTCGTCGCGCTGTACCGTTATGACGGGGCGCATAAGTTCGCCGCCAAACAAATTTGCATTGCAATAGTCATACAGTTTTGCAAGATAATTGACCGTTTCAATGTACTTTTCCGTTCCGTTTTTCATTTTCATTACCTCGTTTGTTTTAATTGCCCGTCAAGCCGATAGCACAGCCAATTTTCGTTAATAGATTGTCAAAATATGTTTGCCGTAGTTATCTTTGAAATAAAGTTGCACCCATTTTTTGAAGTCTGTTTCGTTGCGCTTTATTGTTCGGTCATAACGGGTATCAAGACATACGGGAGCGGGTAACATTCCGTTAGCCATTACACCCCATAAAATAATTACTGCCGTTTGATTACCGTAAGCAAATGCGCCGCTGTCTTGAAGTATCGCAGTAAATTCTCTGTTATACTCTTTGTTCTTGTCCTCGCAAAATTCAATTTTGCCTTTGATAGTGATTTGTTCCATTTTAGTAACCGTCCTTTGCGTAATGCCGCCGCCGTTATCGTATTTGAACAATAAAAAAACGGTATAAAACAGTTTCTTTACTGTTCTATACCATTGTAAAACTTTACGGTACGGACAAAATGTACGGACATTTTGCGCGGACGCTTTACTTTTTTTACAATATATGGTATAATTTATTAGTATGCGCTAACTATATGTTGGCGGCGGGCAGAAGGGAAAAAGGTAGTTATATGGCAGAAAAGAAAACCTATAATGCGGACGATTTAAGAATTTTGGAGGGGCTGGAGGCTGTGCGCACCCGCCCCGGTATGTATATAGGCTCTACCGGAGTGAAGGGTCTGCACCACATTCTGTGGGAGATTGTGGACAACTCCATAGACGAGGCGGCAAACGGCTATGCAGACGAAATTACCGTAAAGCTGTGGAAGGACGGCTCGGTTTCCGTACGCGACAACGGCAGAGGCATGCCCACGGACGTTAATTCCAAGGTGAAAATGAGCGGCGTGGAAATAATTTTCACAAAGCTGCACGCGGGCGGCAAGTTCGACAATGCAAACTACGCTTTTTCCGGCGGATTGCACGGCGTGGGCGCTTCGGTTACGAACGCCTTGTCAGAATGGCTGAACGTTGAGGTATACCGCGGCACCGTTTTTAAAATGGGCTTTAAAAGCTATTACGACAAGGAAAGAAAAAAGTGGGTGTGCGGAGCTGCGACCGCGCCACTTTGCGACACGGGCGAGAGGACGAAGGAAAAGGGCACGTTTGTGCGGTTTTTGCCAGACAAAGAGGTTTTTGAGACCGTGGAATGGAATTACGACACCATTCAGAAGAGGTTGAAGGAGCTTGCCTTTTTAAACAAGGGCGTGAAGATAAATTTGTTTGACGAGCGTCAGCTTTACACCTTTGAGGAGGGCGAGGAGGACGAGAACGGCAACGTTAAGACTGTTAAAATTGCACAGCCCGCGCGGGAGCCTGTAAGCTATAAATACGACGGCGGACTTATTGATTTCGTTAAATATCTGAACGGCGACAAGACTGCGCTTTACTCTGCGCCGCTGTACTATTCGGCGATAAAGGACATTCAGCTTAAGGGCGCGCCGCCCGCCAAAATAAAGATTGAATTTGCGCTGTCGCATACGAAGGACGATACCGAGAGCTTGTTTTCGTTTGTGAACAATATCTCTACCATAGAGGGCGGGTATCACGAGACGGGCTTCCATAACGGGCTGCTGAAAATCGTGAACGATTTTGCGCGAAATAACGGAGTTTTGAAGGCGAAGGACGCGGCGTTTATTGCCGATGACATAAAGGAGGGGCTGACCGCAGTTTTAACCGTTAAAATGACGGGCGTGCAGTTCGAGGGGCAGACCAAGACAAAGCTTGGAAACCCCGAGGTGAAGCCCGTTGTAGAGCAGACCGTAATCGAGGGGCTTGCACAGCTGATTAAGGACAAGGCGTTTAAGGCGGTTTTCGATAAAATTGCGCAAAAGGCGAAATTTGCCGCAGACGACAGAATTAAGCACCGCGCCGAGAGGGACGTTGCCAAGGCCGCCTCGGAAAACGACGGACTTAATTTAGTGGGAAAGCTTGCGGCGTGCTCGGGCAGAAATCCCGAAATGAACGAGCTTTTTATTGTTGAGGGCGACAGCGCGGGCGGTACGGCTAAGCAGGCGAGGGTGAGGCAGTATCAGTCAATTTTGCCATTGCGCGGAAAGCCGTTGAACGTGCAGAAAAAATCGGCTTTGCAGGCTTTGCAGAACGAGGAGATAAAGACGCTTATTTCCGCCATAGGCGCGGGCTTTAACCGTTCGTTTGACATCGAGAAAACTAAGTATAAAAAGGTAATAATTTTATCCGATGCGGACCAGGACGGTATGCATATCCGCTGTATTTTGCTGACCTTTTTCTTTAAATACATGCGTGATTTGGTAAACGCGGGCTGTGTGTATATAGGCATGCCGCCGCTGTACAAGGTGTATAAAAAGGACGTTGTGGAATACGCCTACGACGACAGGGAGCTTGACGAGAAAATAAAGAAGGTGGGCAAGGGGTATTCGTTACAGCGCTATAAGGGCTTGGGCGAAATGGACGCAGAGCAGCTGTGGGAGACGACCATGAACCCCGCGACAAGAAACCTTATTCAGGTGACGATAGACGACGCGGCGGAGGCGGCGGACGTTATAGATATGCTTATGGGCGACCGCGTGGACGGCAGAAAGGACTTTTTGAACAGGAATGCCAACTTCAACAAGGTTGACGGATTTATAGAGAAGGTGCGCTTTAAGGGCGAGAGTGCGGAGGAGGTTGACTGATGGCTAAAAAAACTAACGGTATACAGACCTCGATACCGCAGGGCAACATATATATCAAGCCGATTGAGGACGTAATGCCTGAATCTATGCTGCCGTATGCGGAGTTCGTAATTTTAGACAGAGCTCTGCCGCGCGTTGAGGACGGCTTAAAGCCCGTGCAGAGGCGCATTCTGTACACCATGCACGAGATGGGGCTGACACCCGACAAGCCACACAAAAAATCGGCGCGTATCGTCGGCGACTGTATGGGTAAGTATCACCCGCACGGCGACAGCTCGGTTTATGACGCGATGGTGAGAATGGCGCAGGGCTTTAACATGCGAATGACGCTTGTTGACGGGCACGGTAACTTCGGCTCGGTAGACGGCGACCCCGCGGCGGCAATGCGTTATACCGAGGCGAGGCTGGAACCGCTTGCAATGGAGCTTTTAAAGGATTTGGACAAGGAGACCGTGCCCTTTTCCTTCAACTTTGACGACAGCCTTTTGGAGCCCGACCTTTTGCCTGGGCATTATCCGAATCTGCTTGTAAACGGCGCGAACGGAATTGCCGTGGGACTTGCGACGAATATACCCACGCACAACCTCGGCGAGGTGATTGACGGGTGCTGTGCGTTTATTGATAACCCCCGCATATCCCTTGGGGAGATGATGAAAATTATTCAGGGCCCCGACTTTTCCACGGGCGGATATATTATTGCGAACGAGCTTAAGCAAGCGTATGAAACGGGCAAGGGCAGAATTACCATGCGCGCGAGATACGCGGTTGAGCAAGCCGATAACGGCAAAAAGCAGATTATAATTTCCGAGCTGCCGTACCAGACAAACAAGGCGGATTTGTTGCGCAAGATTATGCTTTTGCGCGAGGACAAGAAGGAGCTGCTATCGGGTATTGCCGAGATTGTGGACGAGAGCGACCGTCAGGGAATGCGCGCGGTTATCACCGTGAAGAAGGACGCGGACGTTGACGCGATTATTAAATTACTGCTTAAATACACCGATTTGGAGTGCACCTTCGGCATAAACATGGTTGCGATTGCGGGAGGAAAGCCCAGACAGCTTGGGCTGCTGGATATTATAAGATATTACACGCAGTACCAGCAGAAGGTGGTTTTGAGGCGGTGCCGCTTTGAATTGAAGGAGGCGGAGGCGCGCTGTCATATTTTAGAGGGCCTGATAATCGGCGTGCACAACGTGGACGAGGTTGTGAAGATTATCAAAACCTCGGAAAGCACTGCTGACGCGAGGCGCAGACTTATGGAGAGGTTTGCTCTGTCCGAAAAGCAGGCGCAGGCTATACTCGATTTGAGGCTGGCAAGGCTTGCAAAGCTTGAGGTGACCAAGCTTGAGCAGGAGCTGGAAGCGCTTAAAAAACGCATTGCGGAGCTGAAAAGAATTATTGCGGACAGAAATCTGCAATTCGATATTGTAAAAAAAGAAATGCTTGCAATAAAGCAAAAATACAAGTGCGAGAGAAGGACGAGGATTGTTGAGAGCGAGGACAAGATAAACGTAAAGCGCAACGACGTAAAGCGGCTTGTGGAAAGCTGGGCGGTATGCATTACCGCGGCGAACACGCTGAAATTTCTTGAACAAGAGGATTTTGTTGCGCCCTCGAAGAAGAAAACCTCTGCCACGGCAAGCCCTTCGCAATTGCATAGGCAGGTGATATTCGGGGGGCAAAGCGATATTTTGTACTGCTTTACCAACCTTGGCAACTGTCTGAAGCTGCCGCTTGAGGACTGCGAGCCCGTTGAATACCGCTCTGCGGGGGTCAAGCTTGAAAACGTTGCCGACGGCGTGCAGAAGGGCGAATATCCCGTAAGAATTTTTGCCGTTGGTGCGGCGGCTGCGGACAGAGAGGACGGCAAGGGCTTGCTGTTCTTTACAAAGGGCGGCGTTGTAAAGCGCTCGGAGTGGAGCGAGTATTATTCGGGCAAAAGGCTGTTTCCCGCGATTAAACTGAAGGACGGGGACGAGGTTATAAACGTGGAAAACTACGATGGGGACGAGTATTCCACGATGCTGTTCGTTACCAAAAACGCGCTGTGCCTTAACGCGGGCAAGGACGACGTGCCTGTGCAGGGCAGAGGCGCTGGAGGCGTGAAGGGAATTGCTTTGAACGCGGGCGACGAGGTTGTGTTTGCGACCCAGCAGAACGGCGAGGGAGAGATTATCGTTGTGACCACGTTAGGGGGCTTTAAGCGCGTTATAGCCTCGCTTATAGACCCGCACGGCAGAGGCGGCAAAGGCGTGATGATTGCCGACATAAAGGGCAAGGGAGAGATTTTGTTTGCCGATTATGTTACGGTGCCCTATAAGCTTGCCGTTATCGGCGCGGACAAGGCGGTGACCGAGCTGGATACAGAAACGGTTACGATTGAGAACCGCGTTTCAAAGGGAAAAATTATAAAGGGGCTTGAAGGCGTTGCCAGAGTGGTTGCGTTGAAGCACAGGACGGAATATCCCGCGGGCGGACAGCAGCTGAAGTTTTAATCCAGCGTTGGTTGGCGCGGCGGCTTGCGTTGGAAGAAAATAATCCGCAGAGCGGCTTGCGTTGGGTAGTATTGACGGCTTGGCGCGGGCTTTTTGCGGGCGGAAATTTTAATAGGGCGTTGACAATTGCGGGAGTTGTGATATAATAAAAACCGAAATTTTTTGCGAATTGATTTTGCATAGTAATTATCAGCGCGAATTTTATGGGTTTGGAGGGGAAAATGAACGTTTTGCTTGCCGTTGATACGACTGCTGCGGTTGCGGCGGGGGTTGCTATAGGGCTGATTGTGGCTGCGGCTGTGTTCGGAATTGTGCTTTTGGCTTGCATTCTGCCCGCGATTAGAAACAAGGCGGAAAAGACCGAGGCTGAGGAAACTGCGGGGAATGAGGAGCCCGAGGTTGAGGAAAGAGTGACCGTTGCTGAGGCGGAGGCTTGTACTGAGGGGCAGACCGAGGAGCCGGCGGCGGTTGAAGCTGTTGAGGAAATTAAGGCGGAAAAGAATGACGGCGGCGAGGAGGCTGTGACGTGCGCCGTTGCCGAGGAGGACGTTGAGGAGGAAGAGGACGACGTTGAGGACAACGAGTCCGAAGAGGCGAGAGTGGCAAGACTTGCCGCCATTTCCTCCGCGCCCGAGCTTGAAAGCAATCAAAGATACAACAGAAGCTTTGCGGCGAGGCTTATTCAGTCAAGCGATACCGTAAAGGAGTGGTACGCGATGATTAAGGACGCGGCGCTGTCCTACAAGGGGACGCGCAGCTCGTCTGCATGGCGGCAGGAGAAGCTTTATAAGGGCAGAGCGCTGTTTGTGAAGCTTGCGATACGCGGAAGGACGCTGTGCGTTTACTTTCCAGTGAATGTCGGCGAGGTGAAGAATATCGAGGTTGAGGACGTTTCCGACAAGCCCGTGCATGCGGCAACGCCGGCATTGTTCCGCATAAAGAAGGACGTGCACGCAAGGCAGGCGTTGGAGCTTGTGGCGATGTCTGCCGAAAGGCTTGGCTTGGAGGCGGGCAAGGCGCACGTTACCGATAAATCGGAATATGCGTTGCAGACAACCGAGCAGCTTATAGAGGCGGGGCTTGTAAAGCTTGTTACCGTGAAAAAGTAAAGTAAGGTATATAAATAAAGTAAGCCGCCCGCGGTCGGTTGACCGCGGGCGGCTTTTTATGCTTTTTACATTATGTTATGCTTTCTTCTTTTTGGGTGCGCTTTTCTCTGCGGGAGCCTCTGCGGGGGCGGTTGCGTCTGCGGGAGGGGTATCCTCGGCGGAGGAGGGCGCGATTATTTTGGGCATTTTAAGACCCGCCATTGCGTACAGATCGTCGAGGGGAGGGAGCGATTTAAGCATTCCCGAAAGGAAGTTTGCCGTGCTCGTCTTTCCGTCGGCGCTTGCCGCGCCGCCGTCCCAGACGGTGATTTTGTCGATTTTGAGGTTCTTTATAGCCTCTACCTGAGTTGCAACGAGCTGTTCGAGCTTGTCGGCAATGAGGAGGCGCACAGCCTCGTCCGCACTGCCCGCCGCAAGCACAAGCTTTTGCATACCTTCCGCCTGCTTTGTAAGCGTTTCGAGCACGCCGCGCGCTTCTGCCTCGCGCTTGGCGAAGATTGCGTCCGCCTCGCCGCGGGCATGACGGCGGATTTTTTCCGCTTCCGCGTCGGCTTCGATTTCTACTCTGCGTTTTTCGATTTCGCTGGCAACGATTACGTCCGCTTCCTGAGTGGCGCGTTCTCTCGAAGCACGCGCGATTTCCGCCTGCTGTTCAGCTGCGTAGCTTTGCTCTCTTGCCTGCGCCGCCTGAACGTTTTCCGCGGATACGGCGAGCTTCATAGCCTCTGCCTCGCGCTGTCTTAAAAGTGCGCGGGACGCGGCGATATCTGCCTTTGCCTTGTTTTCGCCCTCGATTGCGCGGCTTTCCGCCTCGGCAACGTTGATACGCTGCTGCATTTGCGCGTTAGCCTCGCCGATTGCGCCCTTGCGGTTTTCTTCCGCAACCGAAATTTTTGCGTCGTTGATTGCCTTTGCCGCCGCTTCCTTACCAAGCGCGACTATGTAGCCGCTTTCGTCGGAAATGTCGGTCATGTTTACGTTGATAAGCTTTAAGCCGAGCTTTTTAAGCTCGCCCTCGACGTTGCGCGAAATCGCTTCGAGGAATTTGTCGCGGTCGGTGTTGATTTCTTCGATTTCCATTGTGGCGATAACCAGACGGAGCTGACCGAAGATTACGTCCTTGGCAAGCTCGGATATCTGTTTGAGCTGTAAGCCGAGGAGGCGTTCCGCCGCGTTCTGCATGATTGCGGGGTCGGTGGAAATGCCTACCGTGAATACCGAGGGAACATCGATACGGATATTCTGCTTGGAAAGCGCGTTCTTCAAATCGACCGAAATGGAGAGGGGGGTCAAGTCGAGGAAGGTGTAGGACTGCACGAGCGGGACGATGAACGCCGCGCCGCCGTGGATACATTTTGCGCTGCGGGCAGTGCCGTCTTTATTACGGGAAATTTTACCGTAAATGACCATGACCTTGTCAGAAGGGCATTTTTTGTACCTTGTGAGTACCATAAGCAACAGGGAAAACGCTACAAGCACCACAACCACGATTACTATTACGGTTATGGTGAGCGCCGCGCCCTCCATTGCGAGTAAATTGAACATCTTTTTTGCTCCTTTATATATTTATTGATTTTTTTGTTTTGTTAGTTTGGGTTTTGCCCGCGTTTGGGGGTGCGGGCGGGTTATACCTTTTTGACCACGGCGCACTCGCCCTCGGTGGCGGTTATCTCGACTGCGGTGTCGCAGACGAGCTTTTCGCTTTCCTCGGTTACGGCGTCAAGCTCCATAAACTTGCCCTGCGCGTCGAGGGTGATTTTGCCCCTGCCGCCGCGCTGTGCGGGAATTGCAACATAGACAACGGCGCGTTTGCCGACGAGCTTTTCCGTTTGCAGTATGCCGTTGGATTGCAATTTCATGATAGCGCGCATTAATAAAATGACTGCGCCCGCCGCGATTACGCCCGCGATTATTGCGATTATTATCGAAAGCCATTGAAGCTTTGCGGAGGCGAGCGAGCAGACCAAAAGTCCCGTCCAGCTGCCGACCGCGAAGAAGGCGGTTATGCTTTTTGTGGTGAAGATTGAAACGCCCGAATCTACGTCCACATCGATTTCTCCGTCGCCGTCAAGGTCTACGTCGCCGCCGAAGGACGACACGCACATTAGAATTATCTGTACGATTAAAAACAGCGTGGAAATTACGCCGAGCCAGAGGTAGACGTGCTCGAACCACTGCAAATTTAAAAACCATTCTTTCATTTATATCGTTACTCCTTGGGATTGCAACCGTAGTTTTATTATATAACAACTTTAGCGGGAGGTCAAAGGTTTATTTAAAATATTTATTACAGAAATGTTGTAAAGATTAGCAAATTCCTTCAATTTTTGTAAAAAAGCTGTAAAATTTACAAGCTTTGGGGCGCGGGGAGCTGTTGGGGCGGGAATGCGGTTTTTTGGCGGGAAAATGCGGGTTTGGGTGAAATTTTGCAAATGTCAATCAAAATTTATCCAAAAAACGAAAAAAATTGTAAAAAAAGGTAAAAAAATTTCAAAAAAGTTCTTGAAATTTGGGGGCGGGAGTTATATAATTAATGAGGTAACAAATACGGTGGCGGTTAAGCCGCGCGGATATTTTTTATATCCGCGGCAGAGAAATGCTGAGATACGCATTTCTCTTAAAAACTCTTAATTGCTCTGTAAAAAATGTTTTTTTGGAGGAAAAATGAAAAACAAGAAAATTTTAAGGGCTATTGCCACGCTTACCGTTGGCGCTGTTGCGGCGGCGGGATGCGTTTCTTTAACGGCTTGCGGACACAAGCACAGCTGGGGCGATTACAAGGCGGACGGAGCAACGGGGCATTATCAGCTTTGCACGGGCTGTGACGAGCATTCCGACACGGCGCCGCACGATGGTTCGGATAGCTGCTCGATTTGCGGCTGGACTTCTTCAAGCTCCACCAACGTTGCGGTTACGGGCGTTACGCTGAACAAGAAGACGCTTACACTTAAAGAGGGCGCGAACGAGACGCTGACCGCGACAATTGCGCCCGCGGACGCGACTAACAAGGCGGTTAGCTGGTCGAGCGACAAGACGAACATTGCCACGGTTGAGAACGGCAAGGTTACGGCGGTTGCAGAGGGCACGGCGGTTATTACCGTTAAGACCGCGGACGGAAACAAGACGGATACCTGCACGGTTACCGTAACCAAGGACGGCACGGTTACGCCGCCCGTGGAGAAGGATGACGTTACAATTAATATTTCTTCCGATTTGACGGCAAACGTTGCGGACGGCGCCGAGCTTAAAGCAGACTCCGGCATTTACGCCGTAGGCGCACTGACTCGCAATACTTCAACGAGAACGGTTATTCACCCCAGTCTTACAGACGGTAAAATGAATACAACTCACCGCTTACAGATAGGCAGTGACTCGTCCGGACTGAAAATTTTGCTTGAAGCAAACGCAACCGTGCTTGTATATGCGAGCGGCTCTAACGGAACTACGGTAGGAAGCCTGCAGCTTTACAATGGCGAAGAAGTATCCGGCGACCCCGTAAGCATCGGCTTGGGCGGAGTTGCTCAGGACGTAGGCGTTGCGGCGTTTGATGTAAATGCGAATACGGAATATACAATAAAGCGCGTAAAGAACAGCGGTACGATAAACGTTTTGTTTATTGCGGTTCATTATAAGACTATTAACGAAAATAAGGGCGAATTGATTGAAGCTGTGCCCGCTACCTGCGGCGTGGCGGGAATGAAGGCGCATTACCTTTCTGATTACGGCAGGTATTATGCCGAGGACGGAACTACCTTAAAGGTAAGATACGAGCTTGTCGAAAGCGCGCTTGAGCATAATTACAGCCTTGTAGCCGACTCTGTTGTTGCGGCAACTGAAACGACGGTAGGCTCGGCGCAAGTCAAATGCGCGCACGAGACGGAGGCAATAAACGTTGAGCTGCCCGTTCTGAGCAGTCCTGATTATACTACGCGTCCCGCGGCGGGAGAAAGCGGAACTTATACCTATGTATATCAGGGCGTAACGATTACATTCACTGCTGACGGAGTAGGCGAGGCGGAGTTGACCTACACGACGGTATATACGAATGACTTTACTTCCGGCACGGTTGGAGAAAGCGCAGACGTTGCGGCGGAAAACGGCGCTAAGATTTATGCCATAGACGCGGACAGCGATACGACTAACACAAAGCTTGCTACAATAGCGGACGGCGCGTTGGCAACAAACGGCGTTAAGGCTTACGTTACTCTTGAAAACAAGCTTGAATCCGGCGTGGTTAAAATCAGCGGAGAGCTGAAATGCGCTACCGCAAGCGGAAGCTGGACGTATTTCCAGATTCTGGATTCGGCAGGAACCGAGTTTATTGCGCTGAGAACTGCAAAGAGCGGAAGCAACGTAACGCAGAAGGTAAGAGTTGACGGAACGGAAACGGGTACGGCGGTAGCTGTTAATACGAGCGCGGCGTTCAACTTTGAAGTTATCATTGATTTGGATAAGAAAAACGTTACGTTTAAGGTTGGCGATACCGTTATGGTTGATAAAGCCGCTTATACCAAGGGGTTAGACCTTGCGAGCGTTATGCTTAACGTCAACAGCGGAAGAAGCGTTTACCTTAGCTCGCTTACATTTGCTACGCAGGACTGATAGGATTTTAATGTGAATAAAGCTTGAATGCTTTTCTTGCCGCGGGCGCAAAGCGCCCGCGGCAGATATTTAAATTTGTTTTTTTGGAGGAAGAATGAAAAATTCAAGGCTTATGAAGGCGGTTGCCGCTATTACGCTTAGCGCGGTTTCGGTGGCGGCGGGTTTGGGCACTGCGGGGTGCGCTCACAAGCACACCTTTGACGAGCAGTGGGAAAAGAGTGCAACGCACCACTGGCACGCGGCAACCTGCGAACATACAGACGAAAAAAGCGCCTACGGGGAGCACGTATGGGGCGGCGACAACGAGTGCGACGTTTGCCATTACGTAAAGGGTGAGGAAAAGCCCGACCCGAAGCCCGAGCTGACGCATAAGGACTACGTTAAGCCCGACGCGGACGACGTGAACGACAACCCCTCGGTTGCGGTATACGACGACGAGCAGGGCGTTGCGGAGGCTGTTCCAGCGCCGAAGATTATTGCAAACACGGGCAACGGCGAGGCGTTGGAGGAGGGCAACATAGAAACCGCTTACGAATTTGACGCGGCTAAGCTTTCCACAACCAAATATGCAGACGGCTGGACGGACGGCGTGTTTTCGATAGCGGCGGGCACGGAGGTTCGCGGAAGAATTAAAACGGGGCTTTACGAGAACGGCGTTTGCGTTGACCCCGCTTATGTGACTGTTAACTCGGTTAAGCTGGGTGACAGCTCGTCGGCGCTTACGGTGAAAATTTCCGCCGCGGGTACGCTGATGTTTTACGTGCAGAACGGCTCCGGAGGGGTTGGCTCTGCCGAGGCGCCCGCTATGCAGACCGTTGTGCTTACAAAGCCGGACGGAAGCACTCAGGATATAAATTATCAGGCTATGGGCGGCAGCAGTAACATAGAAAGGGTGACGTTGCAGCTTGCGACTGCGGGCACGTACACGATTAAGCGTAAGAGCGGAACCTCTGATATATTTTACGCGAAATTTACGAATACCGTTTCCAACACGCCCATAAACGCGATTAATATGGCGAACACGGGCACTGTGGATTATATTGTGGGACAGCAGCTTGACTGCACGGAGATTGCGGTGACGGCAACCCATGCGGACACGGGGAGAATTTCGCCCGTGAAGGCGGAAAAGCTTGTGCTTGATACATCGAAGTACGATGCGACAACGCCCGGAACGTATGAGATAGGCGTATCCTACACGGTCGAAGGAAACCTTGGCAGTGAGGAAACGACCTTCACGACAAAATACAACGTTAACGTTTACTCCTTCGAGGACTTGACGGTCGGCTTTAACAGGGTTGTTAAGGAAAACAAAAACTCGGCGGCGGGCAACGGAGTTTATGCAAACCATGCGGTAAGACAGTTTTATTTCAAGGGCGATAAATTTTCCGCGGACGGACTTTCGATAAAGGCGACCGGCAAGCTTGGCGACAAGACGAAGGTTTTCAGCCTTGACGAGGCACAGGCGGAAATTACCGAAAACAGCACGGCAACAACCGGCAAAAAGGCGGTTAAGGTTGCATATACCGCTAACGGGCTGACGAAGGCGAAGGGCTTTAATATTTACGTTGCGGAAAAGGGCGCGGAGCTTGCGACTGCGGACGAGGTTATTGTTGCGGTTAACCCCGAATTTTCTACCGCGACAATCGGTACTAAAAATTCCGCGGGGGCGTACCGCTTTAAGACAATTCAGCAGGCTGTGGACTTTTTGAACGGCGCGGGCATAAAGGACGGCGCGGAGAAGAAGGTTTATATTGCCGAGGGAACCTATTGGGAAAAGCTGGAAATTACCGTGCCCAACGTGACGTTAATAGGCGCGGGACAAGACAGAACGAAAATAGAGTACGACTCGCTTTACGGCGTGGCGGACGAGGGCGGATTTGTGCATACGACCGATTCGACCGCAACGCTGAATGTGAGGGATACGGCTGTCGGCTTTAAAATGAGCGGGGTGACCGTTTCTAACAAGTATAACACCTTAGCGTCTTACACGGGCGCGCCGAGCAACGACAAGCGCGCGCTTGCGATGCTGATTCAGGCAGACAAGGTTGTTATAGAGGACAGCGCGTTACTCGGCTTTCAGGATACCTTGGAGCTGTTTACGGGCAGACAGATTTTTATAAACTGCCTTATTTCCGGCTCGGTTGACTTCATTTTCGGAACGAACAACACGACTTACTTCTATCAGTGCGAGATTAAGGTTGTTGCCAACGGAAGCAACGGCGGGTATGTGACGGCGTTTAAGGGGCTGAACAAGGGCTCGGCAACAGATAAGGTGACCTACGGCGCGATATTCGACGACTGTGATTTTTCGGCAGAGGCGGGCGTGCCCGTTGGAAAAACCGCGATTGGCAGAGCCTGGGGCGCGGACGCGGCCGTTATGGTAATGAACTGCCGTCTGGGCGGACATATTTCCAAAAACGCATCTACAAACGCGGGCGGAAGGTATATAAGCATGGGCAACGGCGACCCGAAAACCGCGCAGTTTACCGAATACAACAACACGGGCGACGGTGCAGTGACGGCTTTGACGGTCGGCAGAGTGCTGACAGAGGCGGAGGCGGCGAATTACAACAAGCTTGAGGTGATTTTCGGGAAGGTGAACGGTAAGGTTACTTATGCGGACGTATGGGACATAACCTTGTGAAATGAATTGAAGTAAAATAGTACCCGCCGTGCGCTTGGGCGCACGGCGGGTATTTTGCGTTGTGTTTTTGGTTTGTTGCTGTGTTGCTTCGGGGTGCGGGTCAGGCGGCGGGTTCTAACTCTATATAGCAGAGGTTGGGGTCGCCGCTGGCCTTGGTGATTGTATGGGCGCCCGCCGCAAGGCTGTCGATTACGATAAGTCCATCGTTATCATCGTCCTTGTAAACGGCGCCGTCAAGCTTGATTTGTCCGCCCGCAGTGCCGATTTTTATTGTTATTTTATTGGCTATTGCGTTTGTGAAGCCGACCGTTGTGGAGGATTCGAGCTTTAACGGGCCGTTATATGTTGTTTTGTTGTATTCGAAGCTTGCCTTGCTGTTGTATTTGCCGCTGACGGTAAAGCCCGCGTCAGTTGCAAGGGCGGGGTTGTCGCTTGTGAATATTGCGACTACCGATTGGCTTGCGTATTCTGTATACTTTTCAAGCACCGCCTTATAGGTTGCGTTTTCCGCATATTCCGCCTGCTTTGCGGGGGAGAGCTTTGCATACAAATCGATAATTGCCTTGCATTCTGCCTTGGTTAAGACGGTTGCGTCTGCTACGCCGTTTAAGGCAGCCTCGAACTCCGCAAGGGCTGCGGCTTCCTTTTCGGCGTTTTCTATCTCGGCAAGAATTGTATCGAGCTTTGCAAGTCCGTTTGCAAGCTTGTCGCGGTTGGTAACCGAGCTTTGCTGTGTTGCGGTAAGCGCATCGTATGCGTTTTTGACCGACTGATATGCCGAAATTTGTCCGGTTACGGCTTGCTTGCCGTTTTCCGCAGTCCAGCCCGAAACGTCCGTAAGCGCGGCGATTGCGTTTGTTACAGCGGTGACTGCGATATTAGCCCATGCCGCTTCCGCCGCGGTAAGCTTGTTATAATTCTGCACGCTTTGCTTTTGCTCTGCCGTGAGCGCGTCGTAGGCGGAGCGCGCCGCGGTAATTGCGGGGTAGGAATTTTCGCCGACTTCGCCTATTGCGTCTATTTTTGCCTCTGCATCGGCAATCTGTGCCAAAGAATATGCTGTAAGCGCGCTTTGGTATTTTGTCCAGCGGTCGGCGTATTGCGTTTTATAATTTTCAAGCTCGGTTGCGTTCAGCGCGGATAAAGCCGTCTTTGCCGCGTTTATAAGCGCGCCGCTTTCCGCCGTTATTGTTGAGGGAAGGGCGTCTATCGCCGCATTGAGATTATCTATCTTGGCTTGCGCGGACGCGGACGTAGACCTGAACGCGAGGGCGGAGATTGTTACCTCCTTGGCGTTGGAGCCCGTGCGGGTGCCCGTGCCCGAGGATATGGCGTACGTGCCCGCGGGGAGTACTACGGAGGCCGTGCTGACCTTGCTTGCGTGGACTGCGCCGTTTGCGTCTATTATCTCTGCAAGGTAGTCGGGACTGCCAGCCTCTGCATTGAAGGATACCTCTGCCTCGGCTGACAGCGTGAAGGAGATTATCTGTCCCTTGCCCTTGACAGAAACGCCCTTGACGGGTATGCCCGTGAGGTTGGCGAAAAGCACTCCGCTGACCGTTCCGCCGTTTTTGTCCTCCGGCATTTTTATCGCCAGCTCGCCGCTGTCGGGTACGGGGACTGCGGTTGCGGGGATATTCCTTATCGGGTTTGCCTTGAAGGGCATGGAGGATTGCTTTTTGGGGTTGTTTTCGTACCAGCCCGCAACGCCCGCAAACTGCATGACCCTTAGTCTTGCGGTTATGGAATCGTCAAGCAGACAGTCGCTTTCGCCCGTTTGCGTGTTGTAGTAGAACATTGTCGGGTCGCATTCGAAGTGCGATAAATCCTTGCCGTCGCGGTATTTGCAGCTGTTGGAAACCGCCTCGTTGCGGGTTTCGGTTGCCTTGAAGGTGCCGCTGTTGCCCCAACAGCCGTAGAGGGTGTTTGACCACGATTTGACAATTCCGCCCCTTGTTATCTGCTTGCAGTTGAAGTAATAATTGCTTTCGCTGAATATGAACGAGGTGCCGTCTGCATCGTGGACGTAGTCGTTGGAGCCATCGTCCGCGGTGGTGACGTAATTATTGTAAAAATGTACGTTGGAGTTGCGGACATAGGGCACGCGCGAGCCGCAGTTGTTCCACCAATTGTGGTGCATTGTGACGTTGTATTGCAGGTTGCTTGTGGACGCGCCTATGAGGTTGGTTTTGTGGCAGTCTGTAAAATAGTTGTAGGAGAGGGTGAAATACTCGCCGCGCTTGAAGTCGCAGCTGCCGTCGCCTTCCGCCTTGTCGCTGTCTGCGGGGTCGCCGCAATAGCCGGGGAGGAAGGTGTTATTGTGCACCCAGCAACGCTGAACGGGAGCCTTGGTGTAGGAGCTTAACGGCGACTGCACGTTGCCCTCCATGCCGATTGCGTCCTCGGGATAGTGGTCGAAGGTGAGATTTCTTACCTCGAAATTGGAGCCCGCGCCCGTGGTTTTGTAATTTTCATCGTTGTTGACGAGGTGGAAGCCCCAGCCGTAGATGGTTGCGTCCTCGCCAACGCCCTCTAAGGTGAGGTTTTTGGCGCTTATCATGCGAGCCATTCTGCCGTTGTCGCCTTCGGAGCCGCCGTTTTCAGTTGAGTTGTGGCCGGTAAGCCCGTTGATTAAGGAATATTGAGCGTCTTCCTTGGAGGTGCCCTTTTCGGCATTGACCGTGCCGATAAAACGTACCGCGACTGCGCCGTAGGTGTTGCACAGCCTGGTTATGCCGAAGCTGTCTATCTGTGCGCTGTATGCGCGGTTGTTGAGTATCCAGCCGATGCCCGTGTTGCCCTGATAGAGGTAGGGGGTTAAGTCTACCCTTTGACCGTTGACATAGCCGTAGTCAACGGTGTTTTTATTTTCGTCCGTGACGTAGATAACGAGAGCATTGTCCTTTACGGTACCGTCGTCGTAGTATGCGCCCACACCCTCGGTATGGTTGAAGTGCGCATAGCCCGAACGGTCGTAGGCGGTGACGGCGATATTTTCTATTGAAAGCTCGCTTTTGTCAGAGGCGGTGACTTTGATATCGTAATTGCCTTGGGTAAGGCCGAGAACGTCTGCGCGGGCTACGTTGCTTTCGCCCGATTTGGGACGGATAAGCTCGGCGTCTGCCGAGGTCCATGCGCTTGCGCCGTGCGGCTTGTACTGCACCTGCGACTGCGAGGGGTCGCCGTCGGACCATTCTATGTAAAGGCTTTCGTCATAGCCGCCGTAGTCCTTGATTTTTGCGTCAAGCTTTTCCCATTTTGCAACAAGCGTTATATTTTGGGTGACGGGGGTATTGAAGCTGAAAACGGCATTGTTTAGGTACCAGCCCGCGAACTGATGTCCCGCCCTTTTGGGTGCGGCGGGCGCGAACGCCGTTTTGCCGTCCTCGACCGACTGCGAGGCGATTGCCGTGCCGCCGTTGCTATCGAATGCGACCGTGTATTTTTTGGTTGTGGGGTCGGACGGGTCGGTGGGGTCGGTTACATCGGGCGGGTTTGTGGGGTCTGTTGGGTCAGTGGGGGGTGGCGGGGTTGTTGTGCCCGTGCTTCTGTCGTAACGGCATACGCCGCAGACGTCCGTATCACCGAAGGCATGCTGTGCCTTGCCCGAAATTTCACCGCTGTGCCCGCAGGTTGCCGCGTGCCAGTGGTGGGTTTGGTCGGTTTGCCATTCGTTTGAGAACGTGTGCGTATGTGCGCACCCGCCCGCGGATACGGCGAATACCGCGCCCAAGGCCATTGCGGCGATTGCCGCGGAAAGCCTTTTGGTTTTTGCTGATTTTGTCATTTTTCCTCCTTATATTCGGGCAAAGAGCCCTACAAATCAAATCCGAAATAAAAAAACGATAAGCGTTACCTCCTGTAACGCTTACAGCGGACGTCCGCTGTAAGAATGCTTTAACTGAAATTATCTTAATTATATCACCTTATTATATAATAGTCAATGAAAGGGGTGAAATGACAATAAATTTCATTATTTGTAAGTTATTTGCAGTTGTGTTGAAGAGCGGGTAAAAAAATCTGAGTTTTGGTTGATTAATCAACTAAAACGGTTGACAAGCGGGGCGGCGGGGTATATTATGTTATTGGTTGATTAATCAACTAACTGCATGCGGGAGGGGAGCTTTGGAAAGAGTTTTTGAGAGGTTTACCGTTTCTGTACTGAAAATAAACAAGCTGATACAAAAGATAAAGGCGTTTGAGATACGGGAATACGGTCTGAAGGCCGTGCACGTTTTGTGCGTGTATTTTTTGAATTGCAGCAGCGGCGGGCTGACTGCGAGCGAGCTTGTAAAGCATACCTTAGAGGACAAGGCGGCGATTTCGCGCGCGCTGGGGCTGTTGAAGGAAAAGGGGTTTGCGGAGTACGGCGCGAACGTGAGAAATTCGGTTGTGAGGCTGACGGCGGAGGGCAGAAGGCTTGCCGGATTTATCGACAGAGAGACTGCCGCGGCGGAGGCGGAGTGCTGTCTGGATTTTACGGAAGAGGAAAGGCTGGCTTTTTATATTTCGCTTAATAAAATTGCCGACAACATGCAGAATTATTATGAAAAATTATTGAAAAAGGATATTGAAAATGATTAAATTACTTATTGACTCGGCATCGGACATAGAGCAGATGGAGGCGGACGAGCTGGGCGTGGAGCTTGTGCCCATGCAGATACGGTTCGGCAAGGAGGAATTTTTGGACGGGGTTAATCTGTCGCACGGGAAATTCTTCGAAAAGCTGATTGAAAGCAGTGAGCTGCCGCAGACAAGCCAGATAAACGAGTTCCGCTTCGAGGAGGCGTTTAAAAAGCTGACGGCGGACGGAAGCGACGTGGTGGCGGTTACTATTTCTTCCAAGCTGTCGGGGACGTTCGGCTGTGCGCAGAAGGCGGCGAAAAAATTTGCGGGCAAGGTGTTTGTTGTGGACAGCCTTAACGCGTGCATTGGCGAGAGGATATTGTTTGAGTATGCGCTGAGGCTGGTAAAAGAAAATAAGCTGACCGCGTGCGAAATTGCGGGAATGCTTGACGAAAAGAAGAAGAAAATTCAGCTGTTGGCCGTTCTTGATACCCTTAAATACCTTAGAAAGGGGGGGAGAATTTCGTCTGTGACGGCGATTGCGGGCGAGGTGCTGTCCATTAAGCCCGTTGTTTCGGTTGTGAAGGGCGAGGTTAAGCTTGTGGGGAAGGCTATGGGCTCGAAAAAGGGCAATAACCTGTTGAACCAGCTTGTGCAGAGCTGCGGGGGGATAGATTTTTCCATGCCGTATTCGCTGGCGTATTCCGGACTGTCCGAGGCGTTTTTGGAAAAGTATATTGCGGACAGCGAAAGACTGTGGAAGGGCAAGACCGACTGCATACCCGTGCATATGATAGGAAGCACAATCGGCACGCATATAGGGCCGGGGGGAATTGCCGTTGCGTTTTTTGCGGAGTGAATATTGCGGAACAGTTATAAAGGGGGGTGACCCCCCTTTTTTTGTTGGCTTGTATGCGGTTGGCTTGTGTGCGGGGAGTTTTTACCGTTCTGTAACAAATTTTTAACAATTGTATGTTAATATTGTGCCGAAATATATTATTTTGGGCTGTTGAGGGCAGTGTTATGGTTAAAATTCTTGTTGCGGACGATGATAAGGCGATTAATTCGATTGTGTGCAACGCGCTTTGTCTGGGCGGGTACGAGGCGTGCGGTAAATTTAACGGCGCGCAGGCGTTGGAGGCTGTGGAGAGCGGGACGTTCGATATGATTATTACGGACGTGATGATGCCCGAGATGGACGGCTTCGAGCTGGCGCGGCGGGTGAGGAATTATGACAAGCAGATACCCATACTGTTTATGACGGCGCTGGACGACAAGCCCAGCAAGCAGCTTGGGTACAGGCTTGGCATAGACGATTACGTTGTGAAGCCGTTTGACTGCGATTTGCTGTTGCTGAGGGTGGGCGCGCTGCTGAGGCGGGCGAACATAGAGCGCAGCCGCGAGCTTGTGGCGGGAAATTTGCGGATGAACAAGGACGAGCGTACCGCCGTGTGCGGGGGCGAGGAGATTGCGCTGACGGTGAGGGAGTTCGATATTCTGTTCAAGCTGTTGTCCTTTCCCAAGCGTATTTTTACTCGCTCTCAGCTGATGGACGAGTTTTGGGATTACGATAGCTCGGCAACGAGCCGGACGGTGGACGTGTATATCGTAAGACTGCGCGAAAAGACTGCGGGGTGCAACGGCTTTGACATAGTGACCGTGCACGGACTTGGCTATAAGGCGGTGCTAAAATGAAAAAGAAAAAGCTTTACAAAAACTCGGTAGTAAGCATAATTCTGTTTTTTGTGATAAACGCCGTTGCGGTTATGTCCGCGGTGATGATTTACCGCGCGGTTGAGGAGGGGTACGGCGATAACGGGGACGTGGTTTTCTGGTCGATGTTCGGGACTATTTGTCTGCTTTCCGTAATAACCACCGTGGCAAACTGGGTTCACCGTAAATTTATGGTTGAAAAGCCCGTACTGCGCATTCTTGACGCGACCGAGAAGGTGGCGAAGGGGGATTTTTCCGTCAGGCTGGAGATAGAGCATTCCTTAAAAAGCTATAATGAATACGACTATATAATGGAAAATCTGAATAAGATGGCGGCGCAGCTTTCAAAGACGGAGGTTTTGCACAGCGATTTTATATCGAACGTGTCGCACGAGATTAAAACGCCGCTTGTAGCCATACGCAACTGCGCGAATTATCTGCAACAATCGGATTTGGACGAGGCGGAGCGCGTGAGGTATGCGCAGACGCTTTACGCCGCGACGAAGAGAATTTCTGCATTGATAGGCAACGTTTTACAGCTGAACAAGCTTGAAAATAACGAATTGGAGCCCGAATTTGAGGAGTTTGACCTTTCGGAAGCGCTGGCGCAGTCCGTTATAGCCTTCAACGATTTGATTGAGGACAAGGGAATTGCTTTGGAATGCGAAATAGAGGAGGGCGTGAGGATACGGTCGTTGCCGTCCCACCTTGATACGGTGTGGAATAATTTGCTTTCAAACGCGGTGAAATTTACGCCCGAGGGGGGCAAAATATGCGTAGCTTTAAAGCGCGAAGGCGGGCGCGTGGTTGTAAGGGTGGCGGACACAGGCTGCGGCATGACGCGCGAGACGAGGGAGCATATTTTTGAGAAGTTTTATCAGGGGGATACCTCGCACTCGCAGGAGGGCAACGGCTTGGGGCTTGCGCTGGTCAAAAAAATAATCGACGTGGCGGGCGGGCAGATTACGGTGCAAAGCGAGCTTGGAAAGGGTACGGAGTTTTGCATTGTGCTTGATAAGGAGCCGTGCGGGAAATGAGCGGCGGTGATTGAGGTTGTTTAAGGGAGGCTGAAAGCGCCTTCCTTTTTTTGTTGTCTGATTTTGTGCGCGGGGCGCTTTGGGGTGGTTGGCGTGGTGGGTTAGGGGGGCGGTTGGAGGGGCGGTTGGAGGGGGAGGGTTTTACAAAAGTTTAACAAAACGGATACGATTGAGTTACATAAGGTTGGTAAAATAAGGGTAAAATTAATGATTTTGACTGCGGGCGGAGGGCAGAGGGCGCCGCGCCTGCGGAGGGCTTTGCGTTTGCGGAGGACGTTGTAATATGAAAATTCTTATTTTAAGCTGCGGCACGGGCGAGGGGCACAACAGCGCCGCAAAGGCCGTTTATGACAATTTGAAGGGTAAAAATACCGAATGCGAAATAAGGGACGTTTTGAGCTTTAAAAGCGAGAGGGCGGCGAGGCGGGCGGCGGAGGTGTATTCCGCGGTGATAAAAAGGGCGCCGTTGCTGTTTGGCGCGGCGTATGTTTTGGGCGGGCTGTACGACCGCGCGGGGTTGCCTTCGCCGATATATTACTCGAATGCCAAATATGCGGGCGAGCTGTGCGGATATATACGCCGAAACGGCTTTGACTGCGTGATATGCACGCACCTTTTTGCCATGGAGGCGATGACGGCGGTACGGCGGGAACGGGACTGCGGAGTGCGGGTGTACGGCGTTCTGACCGATTATACGGCTATTCCGTTCTATAAGGATTGTGAGCTTGACGGCTGGTTTGTGCCCGACGGAGAGGCGGCGGGTCAGCTTGAAAAAAGCGGGATACCGCGGCGGATAATTTACCGCACGGGCATACCCGTTAGAGAAAAATTTTGCGCGGAGCTTACAAAGGACGGGGCTCGGGAGGCGCTTGGACTGCCGAAGGACAAGAAAATCGTTGCCGTGACTGCGGGCGGCGCGGGGTGCGGAAGGCTTTTGAAGCTGTGCAAAGGGCTTGACAAGGCCTTGGACGGGGACTGCGTGATTGCTGTTTTTCCCGCAAGGAACAAGGCGCTTGAAGCAAGGCTTTTAAAGCGCTTCGGCGGCGGCAACAGGTTTTTGATTGTGGGATATACCGAGGCTATTCATTTATATTTTAAGGCGGCGGACGTTGTTATGACAAAGCCAGGGGGGCTTTCGAGCACGGAGGCGGCGGCATTGCGGGTGCCCATTATTCACCTTAAAGCCATTCCCGGGTGCGAGACCGCAAACGCAAAATATTTTGCGGGGAAGGGGCTTTCGGTAAAAACAAGAACGGTAAAAAGCGCGGTGAGGACGGCGGAAAAGCTGCTTGCGGACGGCGATTGCACCCGCAATATGCTTGAATTACAGCAAATTTTTATCAATCCGCGGGCGGCGGAGCTTATTACCGGAAAAATAGAGGAGGAGCAAAATGGACGCGTTGCTTTGGATAGCGCTTATTGCGGGGGGCTTGCTTGCGGGCGGGATAATGTTTTGCAGCTTTGTCCCGAGGCTGATAACGGGTAAGGACATTTGCGGACTTTCCGACGACGGAAATCCGGGGGCGTTTAACGCCTTTAAGCACTGCGGCGCGGGCGTGGGCTGTCTGTGTCTGGCTCTGGACGTTTTAAAGGGGCTTGTGCCCGTATTGCTTGCGGCGTTTTTTACAGATACAAGCAGCATTTTGTTTGCGTTTGTTATGCTTGCGCCCGTTTTGGGGCATGCGGCGGGGATATTCAACCATATGCGCGGGGGAAAGTGCATTGCGACCTCGTTCGGGGTTATGCTGGGGCTTATACCCGTGACGTATTGGGGGATTGTACTGCTTGCCGCGTTGTATATAGTGTTTTCTTTGATAAAATTGAGCGGCAACCGCGTGCGGAGCATTATTGTTTACAGCTTGTTTGCGGTTTTGTCGGCAATCGTGTTGTGCGCGTGCGGCTTGTTTGCGGTGGCGCTGGGGTGCGGAATGATTTCGCTGACGGCGGTTTTAAAGCATATTTTGCCGCTTAGGTCTGCAATAAATAAAAAAGGAGCGGAAATTAACGGAAATGATTAATAGCATGAGGCTGTTGACTGACGAGCTTGAAAAAATGGCGTTGCGCCCCGTATATGTGCCGGTTAACGATAAAAAGCGGGTGAAAATCTTCGGCGTGGAGCTTGCGTATTTGTACCTGTTCGGCATAGGCACGGCGTTTGTCGGGTGGCTTGCGGAAAATCTGGCGAGGCTGTTTACGCAGGGGATTTGGGACTGCCGATTTCATTTACTGCCGTTTATTTCGCCGTATGCGCTGATACCGTTTGCCTTTCAGATTTTGCTTGGCGACCCCGACAGTATTGCGTTTTTCGGGCATAAGGCTTTTAAAAAGGAGAATAAAAGGACTGCCGTACTGTCTAATTTGTTGTGTCTTTCGCTGATATGCGGGGCTGTATTTGCGGGCGAGCTGGTTGTGGGGAATATGTGGGAGAAGTGCTTCGGCGTGGAGCTGTGGGATTATTCCGATTTTCCTTTGCAGGTTACGCAATATGCGGGGCTTGTGCCGTCGCTTGCGTACGGCGGAGGGGCGTACCTGATTTTCAGATTTGTTTACAAGCCGGTCATTAAGCTGATGCAAAATAAGGTGAATTTTAAAATTGCCAAGGCAATATGCTGTACCTTGGGCGTTGCTATCGTTCTGGATACGCTTGCAATGGGGCTGTATATTGCCGTTTTGAAAACGCCGCCCGTGTACTGGTCGGTTAAGGTTTGGTAAAATAAGGCTTGAAAATTTAAAACGCCCCCCGACGGCGGGAAAGCCGTCGGGGGGCGTTATTATAAATAATTATTTGGGCTGCTTGCCGATATAGGCGAGAATGCCGCCGTCGACATACAGAATGTGACCGTTGACTGCGTTGGACGCATCGGAGGCGAGGAATACCGCGGGGCCTGCGAGCTCGTCTGCTTCAAGCCATCTGCCTGCGGGGGTTTTTGCGACGATGAAGCTGTCGAAGGGGTGGCGGCTGCCGTCGGACTGTCTTTCGCGCAGGGGCGCCGTCTGCGGGGTGGCGATGTAGCCGGGGCCTATGCCGTTGCACTGGATATTGTATTCGCCGTATTCCGAGCAGATGTTTCTTGTCAGCATTTTAAGTCCGCCCTTTGCCGCGGCGTATGCCGAGACGGTTTCGCGGCCGAGCTCCGACATCATGGAGCAGATATTGATTATTTTGCCGTGACCCTTTTTAATCATGGAGGGAATTACCGCCTTGGACACGATAAACGGGCCGTTTAAGTCAATGTCGATAACCTGTCTGAACTGCGCCGCAGTCATTTCGCACATGGGTATGCGCTTTATAATGCCCGCGTTGTTTACGAGAATATCTATCACGCCGACCTCTTTTTCGATTTTTGCGACCATTGCGTTTACGCCGTCCTCATCGGTGACATCGCAGACGTAGCCGTGCGCCTTTATGCCCTCTGCCTTGTAGGCGGCGAGGCCTTTTTCCACAAGCTCGGCATTAATATCGTTGAAAACGATTGTCGCGCCTGCCTTGGCGAGGCCCGCCGCGATTGAAAAGCCTATTCCGTACGATGCGCCCGTGACGAGCGCGATTTTTCCGTCAAGTCTGAAATCCTTCATTTCCATAAAACAGAAATCTCCTTATCAAATTTATTATGGGCACATTGTAGCATATTTATTTGGGTTTGTACAGACCTGATTGGAAAATTTTGCCGTTAATTTTGCGGGGGAGGGCGCGAGGGTGCGGATTACGGAAGGCACCCCCCTTAGTCCCCCCCCCGCCGGAGGCAGGGGGTATGACGAGGGATTGAGCCGCCGGAGGCAGGGGGGGTAGAAAGAGCGGGTGCGGAGGGTTGACTTTTGGGGCGGGGGCGGGTATAATTTTGGTTATGAAGGCTTATACGGACGAGCAGACGGAAAAATTGAAAGAGATTGCCGAGGGGACGGAGGGGCTGTATTCGCCCTACGCATGCAGAAACGCGCAGGCGATGAGAAGATACCGCTCCTCCCGATACGACGGCGAGGTGCTGCGGTCGCAGTTTTCGGTTGACGCGGACAAGATTATACACAGTCCGTTTTTTAACCGCGGCAGCGACAAGACGCAGGTGTTTTCATTCTTTAAAAACGACGACATAACAAGGCGGGCGGCGCATGTTCAGCTGGTTTCGCGCATTGCGAGGACGATAGGCAGGGCGTTGCGGCTGAACCTCGATTTGATTGAGGCGATTGCAATCGGGCACGACATAGGGCACACGCCCTTCGGGCACAAGGGCGAGCATTTTTTGAACGAGCTGTATCACGCGGGCACGGGAAGGTTTTTTAACCATAACGTGCACAGCGTCAGGGTGCTGCAGATACTTTCGGGCTGTAATCTGACCATGCAGACGGCGGACGGGATTTTGTGCCACTGCGGCGAGAAGGTGAACGAGAGGTACGAGCCGAATTGCGCGCTGAAAACGTATCAGGATTTTAACGACGTGTTTGAGAAGTGTTATACCGACCAGAGCGTGATTGGCGGACTGCACCCTTCGACAATGGAGGGGTGCGTGGTGCGCATAAGCGATATGATTGCCTACCTCGGCAAGGACAGACAGGACGCGGCGAGGCTGGGAATAGAGGCGGAGTTTGGCGACAGCGTTATAGGAAAGAGCAATTCCGAAATTATTTTCAACGCCATTGCGGACGTGGTAGCGAACAGCATGGATAAGCCCTATCTTTCTGTGAGCGGGGACGTGTTTGAGGCGCTTAAGGAATGCCAGCGGGAGAATAATCTGAAAATTTATCAGATTGAAAGGGTTACCGCGCAATACGATGCCGTAGTAAAGCCGATGATGGAAAAAATGTATAATAAGTTTTTGGAGGACGTGAAGCGGAGGAATACCTCTTCGCTGATATTTAAGGGGCATATTTTTCATAAAATTTACGGCTCTGCCTACCGCGAGAGGGAGAGGGATAAAAATGCCGAGGTTGATTTGTTTGATTTAAGCAAGTATAACCTTGAAGCGCCGGACGACATTGCCGTTGATTTTATTGCGAGCATGACGGACGATTATTTTTTGGAGGCGTTCAGGTATCTTTTCCCCGAGGACGGGCTGAACGATAAGTGGAAATACACTGATTATTTTGAGTGAAATTTGTTATAAAGTTGCGTTAACCCGCCCCCTGCGGCATTGTGCCGCAGGGGGCGGGTTATATTTTTGTGTAATAATTTATAATTATGCAAATTTGAATTTTATAATTTAAAATTTATTCATTTTTGTGTGAATTATTTGTGAAAAATATTTGACAGTATATTATTATTGTGCTAATATTACTACTATACTAAATATTGAGTTTTGCATAAATTTATTTGATATTCATTCAAATCGGTTATAAATGTATAAAATTTGAATATTTTATTGATAGGACGTCCGGAGGCGGAGGACGGTAAAGTGTAGATAAAATATATTCAATCATAAAATCCGTACGGAGGACTGTTTTTTACAGTCCCGCAATGCAGGTACCTGCATTGAAAAACCTTAACGGTAAAAAAGAAATTTTTCGGGTTTAGCCCGTTTAACCAAATAAAGCTTTAAGGAGACAGGTATGAAAAAGAAGTCATTGCTCATTTTCTTGCTTACGGCGGTATCGGCGACAACGGTTGCTGCGGCTGCCGGCTGTGCAAAGAAACATCAGCATACCTACACTTGGCAATCGGACGCAGTACGGCATTGGTCGGAATGCGAGTGCGACGACAAGAAGGACGAGGGCGCGCACGTTGACGTTGTGAACAACGCCACCAACGCGGACGGAGGCGATGGCAAGTGCGACGTGTGCGGAAGAGAAAATTATGCGGTGACCTTTGACGTGAAGGGACACGGAACCGCTCCCGAAGTGCAGATTGTTTACAACGGAGGCAAGGCGGTTAAACCGTCCGATTTGACAGACGAGAGCGGGGAATATCTGTTCGGCGGCTGGTATGCGGATACGGAATGCACCGTGCCGTTCGATTTTGATGCAACCGTATCGGCGGCGGTGACCGTATACGCAAAGTGGGAGAAGGACACAAGACCCGTTGTTACCTTTAATTTGAAGGGACACGGCAAGACGCCCGAGAGCCAGAAGCTTGAGGTTGGCGGCACGGCGACCAAGCCCGAGGACCCCGTTATCGACGGGTGGTTTTTCAGGGGCTGGCATACGGACGAGGAATGCACGGAGCCGTTTGACTTTAATACGCCGATTACAAGCAATATAACGCTTTATGCGAAGTGGGAGAAGGACGAAAGGCGAATTGTAACCTTTGACACTCAGGGAATAGGCGTAGCGCCCGAAAGACAGAAAATAGAAAATGGAGAGAAGGCTGTCGAGCCCGAGCCGCCCGCAGAGAGCGGATATACCTTCGGGGGCTGGTATTTAAACAGCAGCTGTACATATGTCTTCGATTTTGACAAGCCCGTTACGGAGCATGTGACCGTTTATGCAAAATGGACGGTGGAGGTAAGCTTCGATATGGGCGGACACGGCACTGCGCCCGATACGCAGACCGTGAGAGTTGGCACGCGCGCAAAGGCGCCCGCAGAGCCCGAAGCGGAGAATTTCTACTTCGGCGGCTGGTTTACGGACGCGGAGCTTACACAGTGGTTTGAGTTTTCGGACACGATTTCCAAAGCAACAACGCTTTATGCAAAATGGGTGCCCGCATATACAAAGCTTGTGCTTGGCGAGGCGAGCGGAGAGGCGTTCGGCAATGAGCAGGAACTGAAATATACATTTAAGGCGGCGACTGCCGGAAGATATAAGCTTTCGCTTGGTATAGGCGCTTCTGCAAAGTGCCGCTTTACCACCGATTTGGACGGCGAAGGACTTTACTTCGGCGCGGGCTGTGACGCGGAAGAAAAATATTTCGATATGGTTGCGGGGCAGATTATAGTTGTGACGCTTTGCCGCGGCGATGGCGTCAGCGATACCGCAAAAATAAATATTACCGTTGAGGTAAGCATTGACGAGCCGTTGCCCGCAGGCTGGGAGGACGGCGAATATACCAACGGCGTTAAATCGCTTAATCTCAATTCCGCAAACAGAATTATAAACTGGAACGGCGTTGATTGTGCGTTTACATACATAGGCGGCAAAAGCAATGCGATTTTCTTTACCTACAACAACATTGAATTGACTGGTAAGCTTACCGCGCCGAACACCTTTGAGATTGCTGGCGTGAGCTATATGAAGGTTGTGCCTCAAAGACCCGTTACGCTTGAAGAAATGAGCGGAACGTATAAGCCTGCGGACGCGGCTGTGGGCGGCGTGAATATCTTGTATATTTATCCGAACGGCAACGGACTTGTAAACGATACTACCAAATATGTGCTTAATTCCGGCGGGTCGAGCTTTAACGCCGCTAAAAATATGCTTATGTACGGCAACCCGCTGACTATTTATCCCATACTTGACGATAACGACACGGTTTGCGGGGTAAGAGTAATATACGGCGGCGGCACGGCTGCGGAGTACACGCGTACGGGCGAGGCGCCCGACGAGGTGCCTGAAACCTTGCCGCTGGATTTAAACGTCGAATATTTGGGCGAGATATATTCCTATAAGCGTACGGGGACGAATTTTCAGTATTTTAACGGAAGCAGTGCAACAATGACCGCTTATAACAAAGCGGAAAATAAATACAGCTTGAAGATTTATGTAAGAGGGCAGGGCTATAAGTATTTTGACCTGACGCTTGTCGGCGAAGGGGATAATCTTTCGATAGAGGTGCGCACAAACGTTGTTGAGGTTATTGAGGTTGACGGCAAGGAACAGGAAGTGATTGAATACAAGCTTGTTGACACCTTGACGAAATATGTGCCTGTAATACATGACTTCCCCGCGGACGGAGTGGAGCAGACGCTTGCTGCTGCCGATTTTAAAAAGAATTATTACTATTACAGAGTGCCCAAAACAAGCGGATATATATTCAGCTCCAACCAAAAGGGGTTGCAGATTTATTACAATCTGACGGAAAGCAATCTTGAAAATACTGCTAATTTGGTTGTGTTCGGCGAAATGTTACAGCTTACCGCAGGCACGGTTATCGGCGTTGCTTATCCTTCATCGAAGCCTGAAAGCGTGAGCTTTAAGGTTGAAGAGGTGATTGTTTACGGAACCGAGAATAACCCGTATGAGGTGGGAACCGGAGGCTATATATTTAATGCGGTAAGAAATACGAAGTATTATGCTGAGTTTACCGCACCCGCCGACGGGGTTTATGGCTTTAAAATTACAAATATAACCATATCGGAACCTACAGCCAACGCGGATATATATAATTTAATCAATACCATTGACGGAAAGAATGTAGGTTTTGTTCCCACTGCGTTGAAGTATGAATTAGGTGAAAAAACCGGACTGACGCTTGCGGAATATATAGAAGGGTTGCCTTATAAGGTTGAGTTGAGAGCGGGCGATAAGATAATTATTACCTTTAATCCACAGCGTAATGTTTCGGCTGTAAGGTTGGAAATAAGGGATGTAAACGCACCCGAGCCCGCAGAGCTTACGCTTGTAAACGGCGCGGGAAGCATTACCGAAAGCGGTTCTTACAAATATACCAAGGCTTTTACCGAGGACGTAATCGGACTGACCTTCGAGGGCGGCGCGGACTTTACCTTAAAGTGCATGGGCGAAGCGTATACGGGCAAAAAGCTTACGCTGACGGCTACTCAGCTTAGCGTGGGCTTCGATATTGAGCTTGCAGAGGGCGGCACGGTTGATTATAAGTTTGAATATGCCGAGGGAACGCAGAATAAACCCCTCGAAGTCGGTATTGGAGTGACCGAGGTAGACTATCTTAACGACAAGCCCGTATGGGTTAAGGTTACGGCGCCCGCGGACAACGGCTTGCTGTTTACGCTGGACACGGTATACGCGAGCGGACTTACATACGGCTTCACCTTCGAGTACAAGGGCGTTAAATACGGTTATAAAATGAGCGGCACCTTGTGCACACCCCTCAGCCTTACGGCTATAAGGCTTGCGGCGGGCGAGAGCGCGGTGATAAAGGTTTATTGCAGCAGAGATTACAGCGATTATGCGAGTAACCCTATAATTCCCGTAAGAGTGAGCATTGACAATACGCCCGACTTTACGGAGAATGCGGAGACGCTTAACTTTGTTGAAGGCAAAACCAATAATGGCGTAAGGCCCTTCGATGTAAGCACGGTTGTAAGCGGTTCTAAAAATCTGCATATAGCCGACACGGACGGCAACCGGCTGACCATAAAGGCGGGTAAGCTGTTCTACATCTGGCTTGAAACGGGCATGATTGCGGCAAAGCGCATAAGCAGTACCGAGTACAGACTCGATTGGAACGCGGCGTACAATGTCTACTTCGGAATAGTTTCCGATGAGGAGCAGACGATAAGCTTCCATTACGAGTACAGGGCGGGAGCGGCTAATAACCCGTTGAAAATAGTTACGGTGAACGGCGAGTATACTTCCGACTTATCGAGCAGCGATACTTACTTCGTATTCGAAAAGGCGGGCACCTATATGGTGACGGCGGGCGGTATGGTTATGCTGAACGACAGCACGCTTGAGCTTAACACGGTCTTTACCGCAAATGCGGGGGATATCATAATTTGCAGCAGCTCGAGAGATGCTAAAAAGCTTACGGTTAAGCTGACCGTTGCGGAGGAGCTGCTTGGCAAGTACGATTATACAGACGGCGAAGCAAAGCTGCTTGACCTTACGGCTTTTGCCGTGGACTTCGGCGACGGAGCATACACGCTTGTTGCGATAGACGGCGACGTTTACACCTATGAAAAGGCAACGGGAGTGACCGTTGAGCTTACGCTTGGCGAGACGCTGCTTTTCGGCGACAAGGAGCTGACAAGGCACGTTGTATTTACCGTGGCGCAGGCGGGCAACTATGAGGGAACGGCTACGGTGGACGAAACTGTGCACAAATTACAGCTTAGCCTTAAAACGGACGGTACCGTTACCTTTGTTGTAGGCAATCAAAGCTTTGACGCGTTTGCCGAGGCGAGCGAAGGCGGCTTTGTATTCACCTGCAACAACGAAACGATTACGTTAACATTTGACGCAAACGGCAATGCGGTGCTTGACAGCGCAGTCTTCGGCGAGGGGATAGTGCTTGAACAGTTTTTCGTTTACTACGGTGTTATTGCAACCGAAAATGGTGACGAGCTGGCAATGACTATTGAGCTGAACGGCAGTCTTACAAAAGGCAAATTCAGTTATAATAACCTTTCTGCATTGGGCGACAGTTACGGCTGTGAAATTACCGTTACTGAAAACAACGGCACATATTCTTATGCCGATGACAATAACTGGATAACGGGTACCTTTACAATCGAGGGCAACGTGCTTAATTTGCAGGCTAACGGCTACGGCAGCGGTCCTTTGAACAAGGCGTAGGCGTTAAGCAAAAATAAAAAGACATCGAGGCGCAGGCTATTCCGCGGAAATGCGGAATAGCTGTGCGTATGTTTTAAGTAAATTGACGGAACGGCATAAAATGGACGAAAATTTTAAAAAATTCAAAAGAAGGGTATGGCTGGAAATACTTATAAAGTGCATTGTCTGCGGGCTTGCGGCGGCATTTATAGCCGTGAACGCAGTGCTTGTGCCGTGTAAGCTTTTCGGCATAAAGCTGCTTTGGCTGTTTTATATACTTATTGCTTTGGGCGGGTTTGCCGTCGGCGGGGGAATAGCCTTTGTTATTCTGCGTACGGACGACAAAAAAATCGCGAAGAGGCTGGATAGCGAGCTGAAGCTTGAGGAAAGAGTGCAGACGGCGTATATGTTCGGCGGGCACGGCGGGGCTATGCTGGATTTGCAGCGCGGAAACGCGAGCGCGGAGCTTGGAAAGCTTTCGGTTAAGGCTTTGCCGTTTAAAAACGTTGCGGCGACCGTTTTGTGCGGGGTTGTTGCCCTGACGGGTGTGATTGCGGCGCCGATTGCGGCGAAATTCGTGCCGCCCGTGTATGCGGCGAACAACAATAACGAGCCGCCCGATGAGCCGAAGCGGCCCGTGACCGACTGGGAATGGGCGGCGCTTGACGAGCTGATTAATTACGTAAGAGCTTCAAAAAAGGCGGATACCGTTACAAAAACGGGTATGCTGCTGGAATTGGAGGGCTTGCGCAGCGTGCTTGCCGACGGCGTGTCGCAGAGCAGTCTTTTTACCTTTGTGCAGAACACCGTTTCCAACATAAGAAACGTGGTGAAGGACGCGAACGGCAGGGACATAAGCGAGGACCAGAAAACGCTTAACTCCGAAGAAGAGGCGTACGTTATTAATAAAATTTACGAGATATTTTCTTTGCAAAAGCCCGACGGAGAAGGGGACGGCGACAGCAGCGACCCTTCCGGCGGAGAGGAGGACCCCGACAATCCCGAGGGGCCGGGCGGGGATTCCGGCTGGGAGCTGGACGTGAACGACGTTCCGTTCTACGACCCCGACAAGGGATACGTAAAGGTTGGCGAGATACGCGAGGAGTACTATCAGCGCGTGCAGGCCGCATTCGAAGAAGGAACTATATCGAGAGAAGAGTGGGAGTACATAATTGTTACCTACTTTGCCGATTTAAGTAATAAAGAATAAGAAAGAGGTTGCGAAATATGGATAACAAGGCGCAGGCGGAAAATTTCAGCCGCTCGGTTGCAAAAATCAAGGAAGAAATCAAAAAAGACTTAGTTGGTCAGGACGACATTGTCAATAACGTGATAATCGCTATTATTGCGGGCGGCAACGTGCTTTTGGAGGGTGTGCCCGGCGTTGGCAAGACAAGGCTTGTGCGTACCCTCGGAAAGACGTTAAAGCTGCCGTTTTCGCGTATTCAGTTTACTCCCGACCTTATGCCCTCCGACGTGACGGGCACGAACATTATAGAAAAGGACGCGGACGGCAGAATGAATACGGTCTTTCAGAAGGGACCTATTTTTGCAAACCTTGTGCTTGCGGACGAAATTAACCGCGCAACGCCCAAAACACAGTCGGCGATGCTGGAGGTTATGCAGGAGCACAGGGTGACCGTTGCAAACAAGACCTATTCCATTGCCGAGCCCTTCTTTGTGCTTGCTACGCAGAACCCCATAGAGCAGGACGGTACCTATCCCTTGCCCGAGGCGCAGATGGACCGTTTTATGTTTAAGCTGCTTGTCGGCTTCCCCTCCGTTAAGGAGCTTGCGGACATTGTAAGCATGACGCAGATTACCATGGAGGAGACGGCGGACTCGGTTGTGGACGGGGCGACCATTCTTGAAATGCGCGCGCTGGCAAAGACCGTGCCCGTGGCGCCCGACGTGCTTTATTATGCTATGAGGCTTGTGGCGCGCACTCACCCCGAGCTTGACGACAGCGGGGAGACGGCGAAAAAGTACGTTAAATACGGCTGCTCGCCGCGTGCGGGGCAGGCGCTGATTACGGCGGCGAAGGTGCGCGCGCTGATTGACGGAAGGTATAACGTTTCCTACGAGGATATAGACGCGCTTGCCTATCCCGTATTAAGACACAGAATGAAGATAAATTACACGGCTATAAACGAAAGGCTGACCGTGGACGACGTTATTGCAAGGCTTATTGCGGAAAACGCAAAAGAAAAGGGCACGGGCAAGCTGGACGCGGACGCGGAAAAGCCCGCGGCGGTTGTTGCGGATACTGCGGACGCGGAGAGCGCGGTTGCGGACGGCGTTGCGGCGGAAAGCGGCGACGTTAAAAAGAAGAAGAAATTCGGAAAAAAGAACTGATTTTAAAATTAAAAGGGCAGATTAATGGGCAAGCTTGCAATCAACGAGGTATTTTTGCAGCGCGTGGAAATGCTGCAAACGGTACTGAAAAACAATATAGCCGGTCTTTTCGGCGGAAATCATAAGAGCAGAACGTTCGGGTCGTCCTGCGAATTTGCCGATTACAGAAATTATATTCCCGGCGATGACATAACAAAAATTGACTGGAACGCTTACGCCCGCTTCGAAACGCTTTATTTAAAGCTTTATCTGGACGAAAGACAGCTTCACACCAAAATTTATATCGACATAAGCCAGTCTATGGCCTACGGCGACGGAAAAAAGGCGGAAACGGCGTTGCAGATTGCCGCAACGCTTGCCTATCTTTCCATAACCGAGCTGGACAGGGTTTCCGTATACACTATCCGTGACAGCGAGGTGAACGAGGTTATTAGCTGCATTTCCGGCAGAGAGCGGTATTTTGCGGAAATTACCAGGCTGAACGATATAGAATTCGGCGGGGGGTGCTTTATATCCGAGGGAATACTGCCGACGCGCGTGGGCTACGGCGACGGAATGTCCGTGATAATTTCCGACTTTCTGACCGATAACGATTACGAAAGCGCGATAGACTATCTTGCCGACAAAAAGCGCGACCTTATGTGCGTGCAGGTGCTTTCCGCAGAGGAAATAAACCCGAAGGTGCGCGGCAAAAATATTTTTTACGACAGTGAAAGCCCCGAAAAAAGCTATCGCAAGAACATTAACAGGGACATTATAAGGGCGTACCGCGAGGCGGTTAGGTACGTTCAGGACAGATTGCTGAATTACTGCAACGCGAGGGGCGCGGAATATGCGCTTGTGAGGGACGACAAGCCGGTGGACGAATTTTTCTTTGAAAAGCTGACGCAGCTGGGGGTGATGAAGTGAGTTTTTATTTTCCTCTCGGCTTACTGGGACTTTTGGGTATACCCGTACTCATTTTAATTTACATAATCAAGTCCAAATACACCGAACAGACAATAGCCTCCACTTATTTGTGGGAGCTGAGTGAGAAATTCCTTAAAAAAAGAAAGCCTGTATCCAAGCTGACGGGTATAGTTACGCTTATATTGCAGATTTTGGCGGTTGCGGCGGTGTCGTTGCTGATTGCGCACCCCGTGTTTACCATGCCCGCCTCGGCAAACGATATTTATTTTATCCTTGACGGCTCGGCGAGCATGAATATGCAGCAGGAAGGGTCGACACGCTTTGAAAGGGCGCAGCAGCAGATTAACGAGATTATAGACGGCTCTTTAAGCGGAAGCTCGTACTCGCTTGTGTTTGTGCGGGATACCGCGGGCGTGGCGTTCGAGGGTGTGACCGACAAGGAGCAGGCTAAGGCGAACGTGGACGCGCTGAGCGCGGGCTGGAGCGTGGCGGAATGCTCTTCCGCGATGGGAATTGCGCAGGAATACTTCGATAACAACCGTTCGGCGGTCATTTATCTTGTATCCGACAAGCCGTACGAGGTTGAGAATATGCAGCTTATTGACGTATCCGCGGGGGAAAGCAACTACGCTTTTACTGAATACGGGTACAGACGCACCGTTAACGGCGTGACTGGCACGGGTAAGGTTATTTCTTACAGCGGTGACGCGGACTTGACGGTTGAGCTGTATTATAGCGCGGAGCTTGGCGGCGAGCCCGTTAAGGCGGCCGAGGCTAAGGTGAACGTTAAGCAGGGCGAGCCCGCGGAGTTTGAAATAGACGCGGAGCTTGCGCGTTATGCGTGCTTGCAGCTTAAAATTGCGGACGCGGACGCGCTTGGCGAGGACAATACCGTGGTTTTGTACGACGAGGCGAAAACCCAGTCGAGAAAGGTGCTTATCGTAAGCGATTTGCAGGACAGAATTTATATAAAGAACGCAATTTCCGGCGCGGGCAAGGCGTCCGTTGAAATGATGAGCACAAAGGATTACGATACCGAGGCGGTCAAGGGCTACGGGCTGTACGTTTTCAACGGATTTGCGCCCGCGACGCTGCCCGAAAATGCGGCGGTGTGGCTTATCGACGCGGTTGACGGAAGCGGAAAGGGCTCCGGCGTGACCTTCAGGGACTATGAGGAGCCGAGGGATACAGAAGGGCCCGCAAGCTACTTCGTGCCGCAGTACAACAAGGGCGGCTCCGCACAGGAAAAGCTGCTTATGCAGGACGTTTCCGGACGGGATATTGCCGTTAGAAAATATGCTAAGTACGGTGTGCCGCGCGGGTTTTATACGCTTATGACCCAAAACGGCGACGCGTTGATTTCTGCGGGGCTTAACGAAAACAACGACAGACAGGTGGTTTTCGCGTTCCGTATAGGAGATTCGAGCTTAGGACTGACGGACGATTTTCTTATACTTGTAAGAAATCTTATGAATTATCTTTTCCCCGCGGTTATAGACGACACTGCGTACCGCTGCGGGGACGTTATGAACGTGAACGTTGTGCCCAACTGCGAGAGCATTGTGGTGCAGAGCCCTTCGGGCAAGAGCACTACTCTTGATACCTTGGGCAATGATATTTGCAGCGTACAGCTGACCGAAACGGGCACCTATACTATTACCGTTAAGCTTTACGGCGCGGAGGATACCGTGCTGTGCTCGTTTGCGTGCGTGCCCGAGGAGGAGAGCCGTTCCGAGGGCGGCGGCGCGCTGTTTTTGAGCGGGGAAAGGGAATTTGAATATTCCGACGGATTTTACGATGAACTGCTGTTCTTTTTTATAGCGATAGCCGTTCTGTTGCTGGCGGATTGGGGGGTATACTGCTATGAGCAATATCAGCTTCGATAATCCCTGGCTGTTGTTTATCGCACTGCCGCTTATTGCGGTTGTGCTTGTGCCGTTTTTTATCACCGTTAAAAAAGACAACGCGAATTTTCATAACATTACCTCTGTTTCTTTACATATTGTCATATGCATATGCATTACGCTTGCGATTAGCGGAATGGCGTTTGAAAAGGTTGTAACCGATACTCAGGTTTACGTTCTGGCGGATATATCCTATTCCGCGGAGCATAACATAGAGGACGTTCAGGATAAGGTTGAAGGGGTTGCGAAAAAGCTGCCCAAAAACTCTAAAATGGGCGTTATATGCTTCGGCAGAAACTATCAGCTGTTGTCGGGACTTGGCGAGAGCGTGCCCGACATAAGCACGGCAGACAAGGTTGACAGAAGCGCGACCGACATAGGCTCTGCCCTGCGGTATGCGGGAAATATGTTCGATGACGGGGTTATAAAGCGCATTGTAGTGGTGACGGACGGCGTTGAAACCGTTTCCTCCAACAATATAGTAAAGGTAATAAGCGCGCTGAACGACGGCGGCGTGTACGTGGACGCGGTTTACGTCGACGACAATAT
Source organism: uncultured Christensenella sp. (assembly GCA_910587015.1). Taxonomy (GTDB): domain Bacteria; phylum Bacillota; class Clostridia; order Christensenellales; family Borkfalkiaceae; genus Coproplasma. The sequence goes on along the minus strand of CAJUME010000008.1, from coordinate 72,115 downwards.
GACCGAGGACACGAGGGAATTGCAGATTGATTCCGCCGAGGCTACGCAGTCAACCTACCTGAATAAGGAGGAAGAGGTCAGCGTGCTTATACGCGCGAACTGCGGCGTTGACGTTGACGGAACGCCTTTGGAGCGCACGGACGGATATGTTACGCTGTATAAAAACGGAGTGCTTGCCGAAAAGAAGCCCGTAAGCTTTTACAGCGGGCTTAACGTGGTTACTTTGCCGCTTTACACCGATAAGGAGGGCACCTTCGATTATGAGTTAAAGGTTGATGCGGCATCGGCGGACGGGGATTTTTCTCCGCATAACAACGTTTGCTATTTTACCCAGAAGGTGACCAACGAGCGCAAGGTGCTGTTTTTGGGAGGCTCTGCCGCGGATTTGGCGGCGGGCAAAAGAATTTACGGCGAGAAGGACGTAAATTATATAAGCGACGCTAAGCAGGCGCCCGTGACGGTGGAGGACATGTGCGGCTATGACGAAATTGTTTTAAGCAACTTCGACGTGCGCACGGTAAAGGCGAGCAATGCGTTTATGACGAGCCTTACATCCATTGTGAACGATTACGGAAAGACGCTTACGACCTACGGCAATACCTTTATACAGGAGGACGACCCCGATGAGGCGAACTCCGTTTTAAAAAGGCTGTCCGATTTACTGCCCGTGAGGGTGGGCAACTATGACCAGTATAAAAGGCTGGTTGCGATTGTGCTGGATATTTCGCTGAGTATGGATTTCAGCAGCCGAATGAGCGTTGCCAAGAGGGCGGCGGTGGAGCTGTTGAACGTGCTGAACAACAGCGATACCGTTATGGTTGTGGGCTTTTCGCGCGTGATAGACGAGTTTATGCCCGCGACACAGCTGACGGCGAGAAAGGTCGTTATAGAAAAGATAGACGCAAAGCAGTCGGAAAACGGCACAAGTCTTGCGGGGGCGTTGGAGCATACCTATTCCAAGCTGCCGACAAGGTATCAGGACAGACAGGTTATAGTTATATCGGACGGGCTTTGCTCGCCTGCCGATAAGTCGGCGGCGAAGGCGCGCACGGCTGAAATGTGCAACGAGCGCATTACCGTTTCTGCTTTGGGGATTTATCCGCAGGCTGAGGACGGCGCGTTTTTGAGCGAAATGATATATAACGGCAACGAGAGCGACAGCGCCTTTTATAAGAACATAAAGCACGAGAGTGAAATAGACGTGATTATGAAGGACATAGGCGAGGAGCAGAAGCAGGTGCGCATTGACGAGCCCGACAAGCTTTACAGCGTGAGCGTGAGCAAGCCCGACGACGCGGTTGTGAACGGCGTGGGCGATTTGGGCGCGGTGGACGGCTTTTGGTACAATGCCGCAAAGACCAAGTCAACTGTTGTTTTAACCGCGAAATACTATCGCGACAATATAACCTCGTTCGACGTTCCTTTATATGCATACTGGAACGGCGGCGGAAGGGGCAAGGTTGTTTCGTTTATGTCAGACATAGCGTCAGACTGGGCGGGCGGCTGGTCGGCTGGCACCGAGGGAGGGAAATTTCTTGCGAATATCCCCGAGGCAACGCTGCCGTCGGAGCGGGTTACAACGCCGTTTATAGTTGAAGTGAGCGGGAAGGGCAACGCTACCTCGGTAAGCGTGCAGACGCCTACCTCGCTGCTGAGCAGTACCTCCTTCAAGGCAACGCTGACAGACCCGAACGGGCTTGTGACCGAAAAGACGCTTGCGTATGATTCCAGCGCGTATTTTGCGAGCTTTGCGACAGACGCGCCCGGTGTTTACAGACTGCATCTTGTATACGAAAGGAACGGGCTTGTTTATGAGGCGGATACGGAATTTTCGGTATCCTATTATGCCGAATACGACAGCTTTACAACATACAGCCGCTCTTATTTATACAGACTGCTTAGCAGTAACGGAAGAATTTTGGAGCTTGACGAGATTGGCAAGCTTGAAAATACCGATTCGGAATACTCTACGTTTACATTCAGCTTTACCCTGCCGCTTATGATTGTGTGCGCGGTATTGCTTATGGCGGATATTATTATAAGACAGCTTAAATGGAAGGACGTGACCTCGTTCTTCGGCGGAATATTCAGGAGGCGCAAATGAAGAAGAAATTATTGACTTTGTTGATTGCCGCCCTGTGTACGGTTACGCTTTTTTCCGGCTGCGGGCTGGGGAGCTTTGTTACCAACGGAAAGCCCAAGCCGCCGCCTTCAGTCGAGGAGCCGGATAACCCCGATAACCCCGATAACCCCGAAAAGCCTGAGGAGCCCGATAATAACCATTATACCGTATCGGTATATCTGAACAATAAGCTGTTCGAGCCGGGCGATACGGATATAAACGTTGTCTGGCGGAACGACAGCAATGTGAAAAGGGTGCCGCTGGGCGCTAACGGTAAGGCGGACGCGGGCGAGCTGGACGGGGATTACGGCGTTTATCTGGAAGGCTTGCCTTCGAACTACACCTATAATCCGAGCGCGTATAAGGCGACCGATGAAAGCCGCAAGGTTATGATATTGCTGACAACGATAAGGAAGCCCGAAAGCGGCGACGGCAAGGGGCTGTACCTGAGCGAAGGCTGCTACGTGCTTAAATACGATGGCACATATCGCGCAAATATCAGCTATGACGGCGAAAAGGTCTATTATGAATACACGCCGACAATGTCGGGATTTTATTCCGTTACCTCGTGGGTGAACGCGTACGAGGACGAAATTAATCCCGTGCTTATTACCTATTTGGGCAGTCATGCGTATAAATACAATCCGCAGACGCTTGACGGCGGAGGCTTTGCGCTTGCGGGCGGGTTTACGAAAAACTTCCGCTACGAGTGCAAGGTGGATAAGTCCGAGGTGGGCAACTCGTTTACCATTGCGGTAACCGCGGACTGCAAAAATGCGGATTATCCCGTTTATATCGATTTTGCGATTACCTACGAGGGCGAATACGAAAGCGATTATTCGGACGTGAGAGTTATCCGCGCCAAGGAAGCAAAGCTGAAGGCGGCGGAAAAGAAGCCGAACGAGACCTTTGTTTACGCAGATTTGGGTACAAAGGTATTTGATATGGCCAACTATTCGTACTGCGAGGATACGGGCTTTTATCACCGCTATGACGAACAGCTGTATGCAGACGACCCTTACGGGTACGGCGCGGGCTTCGGGCCGATACTGTGCTGTGTGATTAGGAAAAAGGTGCCTTGCTACAGCGTGACCTCGCTGTATGAAGCGAATGAAGTGGGCTTGCCCGAGGTTTGCTTTAATTATTTGCAGCTGGCGAAATGCTGGGTCGAGGAAGAAAGCAAGTATGCGACCTTCGATTATACGCTGTTTATACGCACCGATTATAACGGAAAGACCAACACGGACGGCGTTTGCTATGTGACGCAGGAGCTTAAGGAATTTTTGCAGATGTTTGCAAGCAAGCATTCGCTTTATACTGACAGCGCGGGCACTGCGGAGGGCACGCCCGAGGATATGGGATACTTTGCAAAGCAGGACGCGCTTTGGCTGTTTGCGTGCGGGTATTATTCCGAAAATGTTTAAAAGGTAAATTATGAAAAAGACTTTACGCAGTATTTTGATTGTTATTCTTGCCGTGACCTGCGCCGCGTGCATGGCGGCGGGGCTTACAGCTTGCTCGGATAAGCTGGAAGGGCTGAGGCTGGAAAATCCGAGGACGGAATTTAAAATCGGCGATGAGTTCGAGACGGGCGAGGACTTTAAGGTTTATGCGCTGTTCAGCGACAAGACCGAAAAGGACGTGACCGAGGATGCGGTAATAAGACAGGAGGCGGGTATGGATATGAACGTGCCCGACGACTATCAGATAACCGTAAGCTGGGGCGGCAAAAAAGAGGTTTATACCATTTACGTCAGCGATTTTGCCAGCATTTTAAGAAAATTAGAGCTGAATACCGATAACGTGAAAAAGCAATTCAGCCTTGGCGAGGACGTTTTGTTCAGCGGGCTGACGGTTAAATGCACCTACGAAAACGCGCAGGGACAGCTTTACGTTACCGAAACCACGAGCCTTAAAAATTTTACGGTTAAGGTTGAAAGCGAGAACGGGCATATTGTTACAGACGTTTTTAACGAGCTTGGCAAATACACCGTGACCATATCTATGGGGAGTATAGCCGCTTCCTTTACCGTGGACGTTGATAATATCGATATAAATACGGTACAGGGCGCGCTTGCGGCGGGATATGCGTTTAAAAACAGGGTTGCCGCGGGCACGCACGAGGTTTGGAGCGAGCAGTCCAGCCGCTATAAGGTGTACGATTACGTTTACGAATTCGGCGACAACTACACATATATTCACGAAACAAACGAAAACCCCGATAACGAATATCATTACAGCATATATGACTCGCAGATAAGCTGCGTACAGCTGCAGGGCGGTAAAATTATACCGAACAACGGTATTCAGACGGGTATGATGAACGGAACGCCGTTCAGACTTTGGTATAACAGACTGAGTATTTTCGGGCCAGAAAATCTGCTTGCCGAGCTGCATAAGGCGGCGAAGGAATGCACAAACAAGGATTTGACGGAAAAAGCAGACCCCGAGAAAAGGGAGTATTCGTTCAGCTTTTCCGGTCTGGTATTCTTGTCCAACACAAGCGATTATTACGAGACGAAGGTAACCTTCAGACTGAGCGAGGAGTACACGGTTGAGTATGTGAACTTTGTACAGGACTGCTGGCAGGACAATACGGGGAACGCGTTAGGGAACCCGCCCACCTTTATAACCGACGGAAGCGGGCACACAAAGCCGAACGGGGATTATTCGATAAGGACTGACCATACGGCGACCCAGACGATTGGCGAAAGGACGAAAACAAACCCCTATTCGCCCGAGGCGCTTAAAATAAAGTCCTATGACCTTGTATATGACGGCGCAAAGCTTGGCGACGAAGGAGTTATCGACTGCGATATAAGCAGTCCGAGCCTTGTTGTGGAAATTGCGGATATGCTGCCGACAACGGCGAGCATGGAGCTTGACACTATGTACTTCAATTACGCCGGAAACTACGGCGGAGAGGTTAACAGCACAACCATACTGTATTGCGATGGCTTTGCCGCCTTCCGTAGTGGCAATACCATTAAAATAACCCTGAAAAACGGAGGGGTGTGGACGCTGAAAATAAGGACGTCCGGCACATTTAAGACGATTACCTTTAACGTTAAGGGGGTTAAGCCCACGTCTATGACGGCGAATATAGGCAACGCGACGACGGGCAAGTTTGCCGCGGGAACGCAAAAGACGCTGGCGATTGGCGGAATTGCGTACTTTAAGGGCGTTGTGAACAAGTATGCCGACGAAACGCAGACTGCGGGCGTGACCTACGGCAATGCCGACAACGTAATTATAGAAAGGTCGGTATTCGGCGGGGTGAGCTGCTTCACCTTTAAGGCATTAGCGGAGGGAACCTATAAGGTGACCGTTACGTCGGACGCGGCGGCGGACGTGAGCTGTGAATTTACCTTTACGGTAAGCGCAATGCCCGATTATGCGGGGCTTTTGAGCGGAAAATACAGCGTGCAGAACAGAGAGGGGGATATATTCACTCTGGAATTTGCGCTTGCGGGCGGAGAAGGGGTTAGCGGAACGGTTGCTGTGACCAGAACGCCGACCACGGAGGACAATACCCCCGAATACGACAAGCAAAAGCAGCAAACGCTTGGCTACGCCGTTGATTTCGAAAACGGAAGTATTACGCTGACGCATGCTTCGGGAGAGAACCTCGGAATTTCATTATCTGTAAACGAGAGGGGCGAGCTTATGCTTGCAGACCACTTTAACGACAGCTATAAGCTTATCCGCGTAACCGAATAATTAAATAAATTGTTTGACAAAACCCGCGGCGGGGCGCATTAAGCCCCGCCGCGGGTATTTTTTTGGCGTTAAACTGGGTCGCGGGCGTACTGCTTGATATAGCGGTAGAAGGACGAGGGCTTCATTGCGGTGAGTGAAAGCGCCTCGGTTATGCGGATTTTGCGGCTTATGTACGCTTCCGCAACGGACGGAAAATTATCGGGGCAGGTGATTTTGGGTCTGCCGAATTTAACGCCGCGCGCCTTTGCCGCCTTTATGCCCTCTGCCTGACGGGTGCGGATATTTATGCGCTCGTTTTCTGCCACGAACGACAGAATTTGAAGGACTATGTCCGCGATAAATTTGCCGATTAGGTTTTGGGCGTTGCTTCTGGTGTTGAGGAGGGGCATATCAAGAACGTATACGTCCGCGCCGATGTCCTTTGTTATGCGCTTCCATTCCCGTAGAATGCAGTCGTAATTTCTGCCGAGCCGGTCTATCGATTTGATTACGAGCAGGTCGCCTTGCCGTAATTTTTTTATGAGCCGCTCGTAGCTCTTTCTTTCGAAATCCTTGCCGCTTTTTTTGTCGCTGAAAACCTTGTCGAAGGCTATTCCGCAATCGTTGAAGGCGGCAAGCTGTCTTTCTAACCTCTGGTCCTTGCAGGATACCCTTGCATATGCGTAATTCATTATGTCTACCCTGTGCGCGCGTGAGCGCGTTTTTTTATTGAAAAAATTATATTACAAACGCCCGACGTTTGGGGTGCAATAACGGGGGAAATAAAAAATTTTCCAAAACGTAAACTTTTTTAAAAAATAATATTGACAAAATTCGCCGCGTGTGGTACGCTGTTAATAACTAAAAAAGTTTGATAATCATTAACATTTGTCCCGTTCCAAAACGTTTAGCTTTTGGAAGTGCGTGAGGCGGGGACAATTTAGTTTTTCTGACTTAGTTAAACGGTTAACAAGGCTTTTATCAATAAGATATATGCGAAAAAATATTAAGTTTTTTCGGACAATATATAAAAAAACGGATAAGTGAGGAAGTTTTATGAAAAAATCAAAGGCTTTTGTAGCTGCGGTAACCGCCACGGTGCTGGCGGTGGGCGGCGGTGCGCTTGCGGGCTGTAAGCACAGCCACGAGTATTCGAAGGACTGGACGCACGACGCGGAAGGACACTGGCACGTTGCGGTTTGCGACGACCTTAAAAAGGGCGACAAGGATTATACGAAGGATTATGCCGCGCACGTATGGGGTGACGATGATACCTGCGACGTGTGCGCTTACACGAGGACGCCCACGCCTTCCGTAACAGAATATACGGTAACGCTGAACGCGGGAGAGGGCACGCTTGACGGAGCGGCGACGCTGACCACGGTTAACGGCAAGCTTACGGCTTTGCCTGCGCCGACCGCGCCCGCAGGAAAGACCTTTGTCGGCTGGTATACGGCGGCAACGGACGGGGTAAAGGTTACGACAGATTACAAATTCAGCGGAACGGTTACCGCGGTTACCATTTATGCGGTATACGAGGACGAGGCTGTAGCCTCTAAGGTGACCATTTCCGAAACAGAGCTTACGCTTGACATAAGCAATACCGAGCACGAGCTTACCGCTACGGTAGCGGGCGGCGGCACGGTTGTGTGGTCGTCCGATAACCCGACGGTTGTTGCGGTTAACGAGGAGACGGGCTACATAGAGGCGTTAAAGCCCGGCGCGGCGACCATTACCGCTACGGTTGTTGGCGGAGAGGACCACGCAAGCTGCGAGGTGCTTGTTGAGGACGCTTATTATATGATAGGCGGTCAGGATTCGCTTTGGAATAAGGCGGGCACGTTCGGACAGGAGAGCGTTGTTTACTTTATGCCGACCGAAACCGAGGGTATTTACAAGACGGAGAGCACAGAGCTGCCCAGACTTGGAAACTTTCAGGTTGCTTTGGTAGGTATTACTACGGACGACTGGTGGAAGAGCGCGTACAACGGCAATTATATTGCTGCGGGCGATGCAGTGCTGAGCAAGAACAGCGGCGGAAACATTGCCGTTGAAAAGCACGGTATGTACACCATTACGCTTGACATGACGGGCGACAAGCCTTCGATTTCCGGCGTGTGCGACAGGGAAATAGACGACGGCGAGATTGAAGAGGTTTATTACCTTATAGGCGCAATGAACGGCTGGACGCTTGCGGAAAATAAAGAGGAGGCGGGAGAGTATGCATTCGTTCAGCAAGAGGACGGTAGCTATACTATAACCGTTAAGCTTACCAAGGGACAGGAATTCAAGATTGCAATGGCGGGAATGGCATGGAACGTGGAAATTGCGGAGAGCGCGCTGCCCCGTACAAAGATAGGCACTAAGGGTACGGCTACGACGGAAACGACCTATCAGCTTGAATGGACATCATCATCGAATATCGGCGTTGGCGTTACGGGATATTACACCTTTACGCTTAAGCCCGATGCGGCAAAATATAATCAGCTTGACTACACCTTCTCGCTGACTGCGCCCGGTGAGGTAACTCCCGAACCCGAGCCCGAGCCTGCACCTCAGCCCAAGCCCGAAGTGCCCGAGACGCCCGACGTGACTGTTCCCGAAACCCCCGAGACGACAGAGCCCGAGGTCTGAACTTTATAGCTGAAACCGAGCCCAAGGCTATGCCGAAGCGCACAGCCTTGGGTGAAGTAAACATTTTTCGGGCTTTGCAAAAAGTCCGAAGTAGTTTTTAAGTTAAACGGTTAATTAAAAGAGGATGTTATGAGGGAGATATTTAAGAGCAAAAGGAGCCTGCTTTGCATTCTGGTTGCGCTTGTTATGCTTATCGGCATTGCCGCGCCCGCGTGCAAAAAGAAGCCGAAGGATACGGGCGAATACACCGTAAGCTTTGTTGTGGGCAGCGAGGCGGAGGCGGCGGGTATTTCCGCACCCGAAAGCCAGAAGGTGAAAAAGGACGGCAACGTCGTTCAGCCCACGCTTGCGGCATGGGACGGACACACGCTTATAGGCTGGTATAACGGCGCGGCGAAGTGGGATTTTGCTGTTGATACCGTTAAGTCCGACTTGACGCTTAAAGCGGAGTGGAAAACGGAAGTAAGCAGTGAAATTGCGATAAATTACGAAAAAAATCTTACATGGGGTCAGAAGGACCATTTGTATATCCACTATTTGAGAGGCGCGCACTCTGCGGCGGAGCAGGGCACAGTGAACAGCGCGCTGGCTCCCGATTATTCCACGCAGATTGATTCTGCGGTATACGGCGACTGGGGGCTTTGGGCTTGGGAGTACTTCCCCACCAGCGGCGAGGGAAGGGCTTTCTATCCCATGAAAATAGACGAGTCCGGCGCGGTGTACGACGTTGACCTTACCGCAACCTATAACGATGCGGGCTGGAACGAGGCGACGCTGAACAACAAGGGGCTTGAAATTAGCTTTAAAGAGGCCTTGCGGCTTGGCATTCAGCTGTACTCGCAGGACAGCCGCATAAACGGCACGGGCTTCTGGGTGAACGACGGCGGCGACGTTTATATCGAGCTTGCAAAGGCGGAGAGAGAAAAGGGCGACTATCACTGGTTTGTACGTCAGGGCGAGGTTGGCAGCGGCACGCCGAAATTTGCGGACGCGACCGTTAACGACCCGTATGAGGGACTTGAGCCCGGCTCGGCAACCACAAAATACGACGTTATATCCAACAAGGGCAACAACAAGGTTTATCCTCAGCAAGCCGTTGCGGAGGGCTGGGAGGAAAACAGCGTGGGATACCAGATTTTCATTGCCTCGTTTGCGGACGGCAACGGGGACGGAATGGGGGATTTGAGGGGTATTATCAACAAGCTTGATTACCTTGACGGCTTGGGCGTGGATACGCTTTGGCTGACGCCCTTCCAGACGTCTAACTCTTACCACGGCTATGACATAATGGACTACTTTTCGGTTGACCCGAGGTTTGGCACGCTTGCCGATTACAGAGAGCTTCTGGCAAAGGCGCACCAGAGGGGAATGAAGGTTTTGCTTGATTTTGTGCTTAACCATACATCGCCTTCCAACCCGTGGTTTATAAAATCGCAGAACCTTGTAAAGGAAACCGTGGAGCTGCCCGACGGAACGAAAAAGGAAATCGATTACAGAAATTTTTACACCTGGCAGAACGAGGAATATGTGCAGGCTATCACCGACCCCGTGGCAAAGGCGCAGTGGTTTAAGGATGCAAACGGGTATTACTATTATTCGAGCTTCGGCTCTTCCATGCCCGAGCTGAACTTTGACTATCAGGCGACCCGCGACGCGATTCTGGAGGTTGCGCTGTACTGGATGAGCTTTGGTTTAGACGGCTTCCGTCTTGACGCGGTAAAGCACATTTATATGGCGAACGAGAGCCGCGACCATTCCGACTGGGTGATTAACGACGGGGCTTATTCCTTCGATATGAATAAGGACGCGCATTTCTTTATGGAGTTCAACGCAAAGCTTAAAGCAAGCTATCCCAACGCGTTGCTTTTGGGCGAGAACTTCAACGGCGACCCCGCTTATCTTGCAGGCTTGTACGGCGGAATGGATTCGCAGTTCAACTTCAACTGGTATTACGACTCAACGACCAGCTTAACGGAAATTGCGAGGGGAAAGACGACGTCTGCGCCGAAGCTGCTTAATCAGTACGATTCCGCGCAGTTCAGCTTCTCGCAGTACCGCAAGGACTATATAGACGGCGTGTTTACGTCCAACCATGACGTTCAGCGCGCCCGCGACAGATTGTACGGCGCGGACGCGGGAGTGCCTTTGACGGCGGAATTCGGCGGTGCGGCGTGGAATTTATCGGAAAACCTTGCCAAGCTTTGGGGCGGGCTGTGCCTTACCGTGCCCGGTATTACATGGATTTACAACGGCGATGAGCTGGGTATGTTCGGAACCAAGAGGGATAACCCCGAGGGCGATGGCACCGGACACGAGGACAGATGGTACCGTCAGCCTATGAAATGGTCGAAAGAACGCGGCGGCAGCAGCTTTAACTGCTATTACCCGATGGGCTTTAACAACTATATGATGACGTGGGACGCGCTTAACGAACAGCTTGACGGCGTCGCGGAGCAGAGCGCGGACGCGAACTCCATTTACAGCCTTTACAAGGCTTTGATAAGCGTTCGCCGTGAAAATCCCGTGCTTGCAAGGGGTAAGCTGACTTCTCATACCGTTGAAGGACCGGTTATATGCTATTCGGTTGCGGACACAGACAGCGAGGTGCTTGTATTCGTGAACGCGACAAGCCGCGCGGCGGCGGCAGAATATGCTTTGCCCGCGGGAGCTGAGCTTTTGTACGGAAGCGGCTTGAGCGCAGGCGCGGTGCCCGCGATGTCCGTTCAGATTTATAAGGTGAAATAAGGGAGAACTGAAATGAAAAGAATTTTGGCTTTAACTCTTACCGGCTTGCTTGCGTTTGGCGGTGCGGGCGCGTTGAGCGCAACAGCTGCGGCAAACGGGCCGCATACGCCCTTGCAGACGGAAGAAACGCGGGAGTCGGCCGTGACGGCGGCGGGCAACGTTTATCTGGTGCCCGGTACCTATACCGTGGACGGCGCGAAAACGGAGAACGTTATAACGGCGGGCGCGGAGAAGCTGACGCCCGAGCAGTGCGGGGAAATTTATACCGATAACGCGTATATTTGCACGCTTGCGGCGGGCGAGGCGTTGCCCGTGCCGACGAGCGAAAGGGTTGACAAGGACGGCGCGCCCTATAAATTCAACGGCTGGTGGACGATTGTAGACGCAACTGTAACCTACTTTGACAAGGTGCCCGAGACGACCGAGGCGACCTATTTATACGCGGACTGGCGCGCGGATTTGTCGCAGCGCAGAGACCCCGTTATGCCGGACGGCGATACGACCGTTTTGCCTAAGTATTATATGTCTGTAAAGCGGGCGGCGACGGGCGAGGAAGAAACCCTTATGCTGCGCGTAAGCGGTACTGACGTGGGTAATGCGGACACGCTTGGCTATGACAGACCCGTTCAGCTTTATAACGGGTGGTTTGAGCTTTGCCCCGGCGATGTGATTACCGTATATTCGGCGGGACTTGGCGGCAGCGACGAGGTGCAGGCGGCTCCGCTTGACGTGAGCGGGCGGAAGATTACGCTTGAAAGCAGCGGCGACGGCAGTAACGTTACGGCAACGTATCTGACCTCCTCGCTGGCGGGCGTGCCGAGCCTGACTTACAGAAAGTCGCAGAAGAAGAGGCATTTCAGAATTTATATCAAATTTATGTCCTCGGGCGCGAATATGGCTGTTTATATGGAGCCTATGGACTAAAAGAAATTTTGCGGCGGAGGCCGCCCCGCCTTGCGCGGGTTAGCGCAGGGCGGGGCGGGCCGAAGCTTGTTTGACCTTTTACGGATTAATTTTGCACATGGAAAGAATTACGATAAAGGACGTGGCGAGGCTTGCGGAGGTGTCCGTTGCGACGGTTTCTTATATAGTCAACGGAATACACGAGGACAGATATACGCCCGACACCAAACGCAAGGTTTTGCAGATAGTCAATCTTTACAATTATCAGCCCTCGCGGCTGGCGCAGTCGTTTGCGCTGAGCAAGAGCAGAAACGTGATTATTTTGACGGAAAAGCACGGCTCTATACTGCAAAAGGCGGAAAGCTACGATTTTTTAAGGCTTTTTTGCAAGACCTTTGAAAGGCTTGGCTACAGCCCTATAATTCAGACCTCTTCCGAAAATACCCGCGCGGATATGGCGGACGCAATTTTATGCGTGGGCATGGAGGAGGAGAAGTTCCGCCGATTTGCGCAGGAGAATTTCGTTCCTCTTATTTCGGTGGACGCAAAAATCAACGACGAGCTGTTCTTTCAGATTTATCAGGACTTCGGATACGTTCTGGGCGAGGGGGAAAAGAGGTTCGGCAAAGATAATTTTACCCTTGTGCTGGTGGATATGTACAACGCCACCCTTAAAAACGAGATTAAAGAGCTGGCGAAGAACATTGTTTTTGTGGACGGCAACGATTTGAGCGGACTGCCGAAGGGGAATATCGTGACGGTGCATTCCTCTTTGAAGGACGTTTACGGCTTAGGCGAGGCAGAGATGCTGTATGTGCCCGCAAACACGCAGTCAAGGCTGGACGCGATACTCGATTGCTTCAACAAGGCAACGGAACGTGTACAGGGCACCGTGCATACGGTGCGGGTTAAGTAGGGCGCTATGAACAGATACGCGATATTCCACAGACCCGAGAGCTGTTATGCGTACGCTGTGGCGGCGGATACGCTTGCTGTGGTGCTGAGGACTGCAAAGGGCGACCGCTTTGACGAAGTGGAAATTCTTTACAACAACAAATACGACTTTACCAAGCGGCGGCAAACAAAGGCGATGGAGCGGTGCGCAACGGACGGGCTTTATGCTTATTACCGCACGGAAATAACCTTGCCGGACGCGAGGTTTGCATATATTTTCAGGCTTACGCAGAAGGGCGGAACGTATTACTTTTCCGAGGACGGGCTTGCGGAGGAATACCGCTTCGACCTTGCGTATTATACGTTTTTTCAGTTTCCCTTTATCAATATGTGCGACGTTCCGCGGGCTGTGGAATGGGCGGACGGCGCGGTGTTCTATCAGATTTTTGTGGACAGATTTGCGCGCGGGGACTTTGAAAAGGACGACGCGTATATAAACACTGCCTGGGACGGGAAAATTGACAGATATTCCTTTACGGGCGGGGATTTGGACGGAATTGCGCAAAAAATTCCGTATCTGAAAAGGCTTGGCTTTAACGCGCTGTATTTGACGCCGATTTTTCTTTCCGCGTCCAACCACAAGTATAACGTGCGGGACTATCTTACGGTTGACCCGCAGTTCGGGGACGGCGAAAGGCTTGCAAAACTGTTGAAGACTGCGCACGGGCACGGCGTAAGGGTGGTTGTGGACTGCGTTTTTAACCATTGCGATTGCAGTCACGAATTTTTTAAGGACGTTGAAGAAAAGGGAAGGCAGTCGAGGTATTACGACTGGTTTTTGATTGACGGCGAGCGGCCGTCGGCGGAGAAATGCAATTACGCATGCTTTGCGGACTGCACATATATGCCGAAGTGGAATACGGGCAATGCCGAGGTGAGGCGGTATCTGACTGACATTGCGCTGGAATATTTAAAAATCGGGTTTGACGGACTGCGTCTGGACGTTGCGGACGAGATTTCACACGAGATGTGGCGGCAGCTGAGGCGCGGGGTTAAGGAAAAATATCCCGAGGCGCTTATTCTGGGCGAGATTTGGCACGACAACGAGCACTGGCTTAGGGGCGACCAGCTGGACGGGGTGATGAATTACAAGCTGCAAAAGCTGCTTGTTGATTACTTTGCGCGGGGTACGGTGAATGCGCGGACTGCGGCTGACCGCATGAACGCGATTTTGATGGCGAATACCGAGATTGCGAATGCGAACAGCTTGAGCTTTCTCGATAACCACGACACGCCGAGGTTTTTGCGGCTTGCGGGCGGGAATAAGGACAGACTGCTGTGCGCGCTGTGCGCGGCGGTGATGTTCCCGAATATGCCGTGCGTGTTTTACGGCACGGAAATACCGCTTGACGGGGGCGGCGACCCCGATTGCAGACAGCCGTTTGACTGGGAATTCCGCAACCGGACCGAGGAGTATGCGGAAAAATTCAGGGCGGTTATCGGCATAAAGGGCAGATGCCGCTTTAAGGGCGCGCGGGCGGAGATTACGGCGGAAAACGGAATGCTGAAAATAGTGAGGCAGACGGACGGCGGAAGTGTTGCGGCGTACTTCAATACTACTGGCGCGGCAAAAAAATCAGGCGTTGACGGAAATATAGTGTTTGCGCTGAATTTTGAGGACGGAAAAATTTTAAACGACGGAGCAGTCGTTTTTGAAAATATTAAAAATTAATTTTCAGGAGGAATTTCTGATGAAAAAACGTATTTTGGCATTGCTTGCATGCGGGGCGCTTGCGGCAAGCGCGGTTACGGGCATGGCTGCCTGCACAAAGGACAGCGGAATCGAGCTTACGGTTTGGGCTTCCGCCGCTCAGCAGGAGACCTTTACGCAGATGGCGGAGGAGTTTAAAAAGGCCAACCCCGACAAAAAGTACAAAATTAAAATAGGTATCGGCGAGGAGGATATGGCGTTCAGCAACGTCGGCAAGGACCCGACTGCGGCGGCGGACGTGTACTGCTATTCCAACGACCAGCTTTATCCGCTGTTGCGCGTGGGCGCGCTGGCGAGGGTTGGCGGAAGCTATCTTGACGGCGTTAAGGCGGACAACAGCGAGGAGTCGGTTAAGTCCGGCTCGGTTAAATGGGGTACCGAAGAGGAGAAGGTTTACGGGTATCCTTACGCTTCCGACAACGGATATTTTATGTATTACGACAAGTCGGTTGTGTCCGACGAGCAGGCGGGCTCGCTTGAACAGGTAATTGCCGCGTGCGAGAGCGCGAACAAAAAAATAGGCTGGGCGCTTGATGTGCCCTGGTATACGGCGGGCTGGTTTTTCACCTTCGGCGGAAGCTACAGCGTTGACTACAACGACAAGTACGTCGAAACGAACATCGAAATAGACTTCGATAACGAGAACGGCGTTAAGGCCTCGAAGGCGATTAAAAAGCTGACCTCGAGCAAGGCGTTTGCGGGCAAGCAGACCGATAACAGCAAGATTATTACAGGCTTTACCACAAAGAGCATGGCGGTGGCTGTTTCCGGCACGTGGAACGCGAAGAGCATTAAGCAGGCGCTTGGCGACAACTTCGGCGTTTGCAAGCTGCCCACAGTTACCGTTGACGGCGAAACAAAGCAGCTTTACTCC
This sequence comes from uncultured Christensenella sp., assembly GCA_910587015.1. Classification (GTDB taxonomy): domain Bacteria; phylum Bacillota; class Clostridia; order Christensenellales; family Borkfalkiaceae; genus Coproplasma. The sequence continues at coordinate 56,473 of CAJUME010000008.1, read as the reverse complement.
TTCAAGGGCTATAAGCTGTTGGGCGTAAACCCGCACGCGGGCGATAAGCTTGGCGAAGCGCACAGGCTTGCCGCGTTTTTATCGGGCGAGGCTATGCAGAAAATCCGTTTTGACAAGCATTTGGTAGGGCCTACCAACAAGAACGCCGCGGATACGGACGCGATTAAGAACGACGCGACCTTTAAGGCGCTGAACGCGCAGAATATATTTGCCGTGGAGCAGACGGCGGTGCCCTCTAACTTCTGGGAGCCGTTGAAGAATTACGGTCTGAATATAATCGACGATTTGGTGGACGAAACGGGCTCGGGCGGCAGACTTACTTATGCCGCGCAGCTTAAAAAGATGGTTACGCAGATTAAGGGCACTGTAAGCGCTTCGTAATTTCAAGGTAAGTTATGGTGGATTTGGAATATCTTAAAATGTCGCCGCCGCAAAGGCTTTGGTTTAACTTTAAGGCGTTTTTCAAACGGCTGCCTTTAAGCTTTGCGGCGTTCTTTAAGGCGATACCGAAAAGGCTTTACAAGCTTTGGCTTGCCTTTGCGGGAATTTTTCTGAATATCGGCAGGGCGGCGAAGGACGGCGACTGGAAAACGCGCACCTCGTTTGCGGTAATGGGCTTCGGGCTGATTGCAAGAAGGCAGTACCTGCGCGGGATTTTATACCTTGTTTTCGAGGTGCTGTTTATTCTGTATATGGTTTTCTTCGGCTGGAAGTACCTTGCAAAGCTTGGCAGTCTTGGCGAGGTTGCGTGCGTGGAGGAATGGGATGACGCGCTTGGAGCGTTCACCTATAAATTTTACGACAACAGTCTGCTGATACTTTTGTATTCGCTTTTGACCATATTCATTATGGCGGGCTTTGTGTATATGTGGTATCAGAACGTGAAGGCAAATCTGCTTTCGCAGCAGTTTACCGAGGCGCACGTCGCACTGCCCACAACCAAGGACGATTTGCGCTCCTACGCGAACGAAAACTATCATAAATCGCTGTTGTCCATACCGTTGCTCGGGCTTGTGGTGTTCACAATTCTGCCTATATTCTTTATGGTGTTCATTGCGTTCACCAACTACGACAAGGCGCATATGCCCCCGCAGGAGCTGTTCGGCTGGGTTGGCGTGGATAACTTTGTGACGCTGCTCGGCGGAGGAATTTCGGCAAACAGCAAGGTGTTTGCGTACACCTTCGGCGAGGTGCTGCTGTGGACGATAGTATGGGCGTTTTTTGCGACCTTCACCAACTATATACTCGGTATGATTGTAGCGATTATGATAAACAAAAAGGGCGTTAAATGCAAAAAGCTTTGGCGTACGATTTTGGTTATCACCATTGCCGTGCCGCAGTTTGTTTCGCTGATGTTTATGTCGCAATTGCTTGCAGACCAAGGGCTTATAAACAACCTTCTGATTAAGTGGGGGGTTATTGACAAGGCTATTCCCTTTCTGACGGACGGCACCGTTGCGAGGGTGACGATAATCATAGTAAATATATGGATAGGTATACCTTATTCGATGCTGATATGCACGGGCATACTTATGAATATCCCCGAGGATTTGTACGAGTCTGCGCGCATTGACGGCGCGGGGCCCGTGCGGGCGTATATGAAGATAACCCTGCCGTATATGCTGCACGTTACTACGCCCTATCTTATAACTCAGTTTATAGGCAACTTAAATAACTTCAACGTGATATTTTTGCTGACGGGCGGCGACCCGTCGTCGCTGGATATGCAGTACGCGGGCAGAACCGACCTGCTTATTACATGGCTGTATAAGCTGACCGTAAGCGAAAGCCAGTACGGCATTGCCTCGGTTATAGGTATATTCACGTTTGTGATAGTGGCGGTGCTTTCGCTTATACTTTACAACCGTTCCAAATCAGTTAAAAACGAGGAGGAATTCATGTAATGGAAAACAAGAGGTACAGGAGCAAGAAGCTTTGGGAAAAAACCTCGCTGGCGCTGATATATGCGGTGCTTATTATAATTTCGCTGATATGGCTTATTCCGTTTTTTATGCTGATAATTCTGTCCTTCCGCGGAGAGCATGTAGGTATGTCGGCGGACTATCTTTTTCCTAAGCAGTGGTCGTTTGACAACTATATAAAGCTGTTTACCGAAACAAAGTTTTTGACGTGGTACGGCAATACTATGCTTGTTTCGGTAGTGGTTACTGTTTTTCAGACGGTTATCGTGCTTATGACAAGCTACGCACTGTCAAGACTGCGCTTTAAAATGCGCAAGCCGCTTATGAATCTGATGCTGATACTCGGAATGTTCCCCGGCTTCCTTTCGATGACGGCGGTATACTTTGTTTTGAAGGAAATTAACCTGACGCAGAATTTATTGGGGCTTATGCTTGTTTATACGGCGAGCTCTGCAATGCAGTACTATATCTGCAAGGGGTTTTTCGACACCATTCCCAAATCGCTTGACGAGGCGGCGAGGATAGACGGAGCAAGCAGACACACTATTTTTGTGAAGATAATTCTGCCGCTTGCAAAGCCGATTATAATTTACACCATTCTTACTGCCTTTATTGCGCCGTGGGGCGAGTATATGTTCTCTTCGTTCATAATGCTTGGCGACCCCGACAAGTTTACCGTTGCGGTTGGCATGAAGTCGTGGCTGGACAATTCAACTATGGCGAGCGAATACTTTACGGTGTTCTGCGCCGCCGCGGTGGTGGTTTCCATACCCATAACGGCGTTGTTTATATGGCTGCAAAGATACTATGTAGAGGGTATTACGGGCGGCTCGGTAAAGGGCTGATAAAAAGGATATTTATATGGCAGAGGTAAGTTTAAAACACATATACAAGGTTTATCCCAACGGCACGAAGGCGGTAAACGACTTCAACATGCACATAGAGGACAAGGAATTTATCGTATTTGTAGGCCCTTCGGGCTGCGGAAAATCTACAACACTGCGAATGATTGCGGGGCTGGAGGACGTTTCTGCGGGGGAGCTGAAAATAGGCGATTTGATTGTGAACGACGTGGAGCCGAAGGACAGGGATATTGCGATGGTTTTTCAGAACTATGCGCTGTACCCGCATATGACCGTTTACGACAATATAGCCTTTGGGCTTAGGCTTAAAAAGCTGCCCAGAGAGGAAATTCATAAAAGGGTTGTAGAGGCTGCGGAGATACTCGGAATTACCGAATATCTGAACAAAAAGCCGAAGGAAATGTCCGGCGGACAGCGCCAGCGCGTGGCGTTGGGCAGAGCAATTGTGCGCGAGCCGAAGGTTATGCTTCTGGACGAGCCGCTTTCCAACCTCGACGCGAAATTACGCACGCAGATGAGGGCGGAAATTTCCAAGCTGCACAACAGATTGCAGACAACGTTTATCTACGTTACGCACGACCAGATTGAAGCAATGACCATGGGCACGCGCATTGTCGTAATGAAGAACGGCTTTGTTCAGCAGATAGACACGCCGAAAAACCTTTACAACTATCCCGAAAACAAGTTTGTGGCAAGCTTTATAGGTACGCCGCAGATGAACTTTTTCGAGGGAACGCCGGAAAGGGAGGGCGACGATGTAAATATAAACTTTGCCGACTGCGGGGTGCGGATAACCGTGCCATATTCGGCACTGTATAAGGCACAGCCGAAGTATTTAGACGGAAAAACAGCCGTATATATCGGATTGCGAGCGGAGGATATTACTATTGCGGAGGCGGACGGCAGGGCTGTTATTAAGGTTGCGGTTTCTCATAAGGAGGAGCTTGGCAACGAGACGCTTGTTTACGGCACTATTAAGCCCGAGGGCGAGTATGCCGAGGGAGCTGTGAGCATTGTATTTAAGGACGTAAGCGGCAGGGATATTAAGGCGGGCGACGTGCTTGACGTTGCGTTAAGGCTTGAAAGACTGCACCTTTTTGACAAGGACACGGAGATGTCTGTGTTGCCGCGCATTCCCGAATATAACTACCTTGACTGCGAGGTTAAGGGGGGAAGGCTTGAATTTGCGGGCGCGGAGCTTGCTTTGCCCGAGGCGTGCAGATGCGCGGACGGGAAATATCAATTGCTGTTGCCCACCGACGCGATAACGCCCGAGGGGGCTTTGAAGGCGGAGGCCGCCGATTGCGAGGAGATAAACGGCGTTAAGCTGGTTGCTTTGAATATCGGCGGAAGGCGGATATATGCGGTTAATCTTGGCGCCGCGGCGGGAAAAGCGGTAAGCTTTGGCATAGACTTTAAAAAAATTACGCTTACGGCGGACGGGGAGAGCGTTGTTGCGCCTATGCCCGTTGAAAACGAAATAGACTGCCGGTTTGTAAAGCGCAAGGCGGTTGTGACCGAGGAGGTCAACGGCAAGACAAAGAGCAGAAGGGTTGTAAGGTTCGGGTTCGAGGCGGAGGGTGCGTTTTTTGAGGCTTCGGATACGGCTGTGCAGAAGATTTTTGCCGCTTTGGGCATTAAAAAGCCGTTAACCGCCGGATTTAAGCTGGTGTGCGGAGTGTACGACCTTGCGGTTGCGGAAAGCGGAATTGCGGCGAGGGTTGAAGGGCTTGTAAGCTACGGCGCGGAGAAATTTTTGAGGTGCAGTGTGGGCGGACGGGATATTTACGTTGCAGCCGACAAGGAGTATTGCGGGGACATTTATCTTGCGCCCGATTTTGAGAAAACAGGGGTTGTGGAAACCGAAAGAGATATTAAAATTATTTAAATGCTTATGGACAAGGAAAAATTTATTGCGGGCCTTAACGGGCTTGATTCGAATAATAAGGATGTAATTTGCTTATACAACGAAATTTCGGCGCTTGCAATGCGCTGCGGTACGGCGGAGGCTGAAAAGCCCGCCGCGAGGAATGCTTATTATCTTTCGATGGAGTTTTTAATCGGGCGCAGCTTTTACAATAATTTATTGGAGCTGGGCGTTTTGGAGGAAACGGCGGAAATTCTTGCAAAGAAGGGCATAGATATAAGCGTTTTTGAGGAAATAGAGGACGCGGCGCTTGGTAACGGAGGGCTTGGAAGGCTTGCGGCGTGCTTTCTCGATTCCGCCGCGGGGCTTGGACTGCCGTTACACGGCTATGGCATAAGATACAGATACGGACTGTTTAAGCAAGCTTTTAAAAACGGGTTTCAGACGGAATTGCCCGATGACTGGCAACGCTTCGGCGACCCGTGGTCGGTAAGGCGCGAGGACGAAAAGCGGACTGTTAGCTTTGCGGATATGTCCGTTACCGCCGTGCCGTACGATATGCCCGTCTTTGGCAAGCGTACAAACAGGCTGAGGCTGTGGCAGGCGGAAGGTAGCGACGAGGCGGAAAAGATAAGCGAATATCTTTACCCCGCGGACGATACCGAGGATGGGAAAATTCTGCGGCTCAGGCAGGAGTACTTTTTTTCCGCGGCGTCGGTCGGGGAGCTTTTGGATAAGCACGTTAAAGCGCACGGAAGGAATTTTGAGGCCTTTGCGCGATATAACGCAATTCAGCTTAACGATACCCACCCCGTGCTTGCGATTGCAGAGCTTGTAAGACTGCTGACGGCGGATTATAAGGTTGATTTTGCCGCCGCGCTTGAAATTGCGAAAAAGACCTTTTCCTACACAAATCATACGGTTTTGCCCGAGGCGTTGGAGTGCTGGAACGGCGATATTATAAAGAAAATTTTGCCGGACATTTATGCGCTGTTGGTTAAAATACACTTGAAGCAGAAGGAGGAGCTGCTTGCGATTGGCTGTGCCGAAAAGGAAATTGCGGAGATGGCGGTTTGCGCTTACAACTGTTTTTCTATGGCTAATCTTGCGCTGTACGTTTGCAAAACGGTTAACGGCGTGGCACGACTGCACACGGAAATTTTGAAGGACAGCCTTTTTAAGACGGCTTACTGCTACTTCCCCGAGAAATTTACTAACAAGACCAACGGAATAACACAGCGCAGGTGGCTTATGCTGTGCAATAAGGAGCTTTCCGCACTGATTGACAAGGCTATTGGCACGGGGTGGCGGAGCGATATATCAGAGCTTGGTAAGCTTTGCGGAAAAACCGCGGGGCTTGCAGACGGGTTTGCCGAGGTGAAGGCGGAAAAGAAGAGGCAGCTGTTCGATTATATAAAGGCGCGCGACGGCGTGGAGATACCGCGGAATTTTTTGGTTTATGCGCAGGTGAAAAGACTGCACGAGTACAAGCGGCAGCTTATGACGGCGTTTGCCATTCTTGAAATTTACAACGGGCTCAAGGACGGGAGCATTAAGGATTTTGCGCCCTCGGTGTTTATTTTCGGCGCGAAGAGCGCCTCCGGCTATCGGCGCGCAAAGGCTGTTATTAAGTTCATTAACGAAATTGCGGTGAAAATCAATGCCGACGCGCAGACGAACGGGCTGCTGAGGGTGGTTTTTGTGTGCAATTATAATGTTTCGTATGCGGAGAAGATTGTTGCAGGCTCGGACGTGTCGTTGCAGGTGTCGACTGCGGGGCTTGAGGCGAGCGGCACGGGGAACATGAAGCTGATGATGAACGGCGCAGTGACCTGCGGGACGATGGACGGCGCGAACATAGAGATTGTTGAAAGGGCGGGCGCGGAGAACAATTATATCTTCGGCGCAACGGTAGAGGACATCGAGAGGCTGAAAAAAGAGGGGTATAAGCCCTTGGAGTATCTGGAAAGGCCCGCGCATGCAAGGGCGGTTAACGCGCTTGTGGACGGAAGCTTTTCCGACGGGGGCACGGGGGGCTTTAAGGAGCTGTACGACAGCCTTACCGTGGGTGCGGGCTGGCACGCGGCGGACAATTATTTTGTGCTGTATGATTTGGAAAGCTATGTTGACGCGCTGTTAAAAATAAACGCCGATTATAAGGACAGAAGGGTGTTTGCAATAAAACAGCTTGAAAATGTGGCGAATTCTGCGTATTTTTCTTCCGACAGGACGATTAAGGAGTACGCGGAGGATATTTGGGAAATTTGATGATTTTGAGCAGTGATAACCGGCCGATTGCTTTTTTGCAACCGGCCGGTTAATTTGAAAAGCGGACAAAAGAACGAATTACTTTTGAACTTGATTTTTCCCGATTACTCCCGATTTTGGCGGCGGGAGCGGTAGCGGGAACGAGGGCGAAAAAAGCGCAAAAGAAAAAGAAACCGAAAACTCGGTTTCTTTCTCGTCGGGGTGTTCGTATACCCCTGTTATGGTGCACCTTCAGGGACTCGAACCCTGGGCCCACTGATTAAGAGTCAGTTGCTCTACCAACTGAGCTAAAGGTGCATTTATTTTATTACCGTATACGGTTTTTAAAATCAAAAGTGGTGGTCCATCCGGGATTCGAACCCGGGACACCTTGATTAAAAGTCAAGTGCTCTACCATCTGAGCTAATGGGCCTTGCTGTGGCACTTTTCGGCCGAAATCCGAAGGGGGGAGAACCGACTTTGGCCGGCAACAGCCGAACCTGCGAATTTGTTTGGCTTGGGTGTGGCAGCCGAACCTGCGAATTTTGTTTGGCTGGGGTGGCAGGATTTGAACCTACGAATGCGGGAATCAAAATCCCGTGCCTTACCGCTTGGCGACACCCCAATGTCAGGCGAAGCCGTTTGAAAAAAATTTTGGGGCGGGCGACAAGTTTCGAACCTGCTACCTCCAGAGCCACAATCTGGCGCTCTCCCGATTGAGCTACGCCCGCCGTAATGGTGCGCCCGGAGAGACTCGAACCCCCGACACACGGCTTAGAAGGCCGTTGCTCTATCCTGCTGAGCTACGGGCGCGTAAGCATTTTTTTGTTGCGCGCTTAAACCTTAAAAAGCGTTGGAGCGGGTGATGGGAATCGGACCCACGCAACCAGCTTGGAAGGCTAGTGTTCTACCATTGAACTACACCCGCATAGTCTGATTGCAGACAAGCGTTGAGTGATTTTTAATGTCCGCAACAACTTAATGCTAAGAAATTATAGCAAATGAATAATTTGCTGTCAACTTATTTTTAAAGCGTTTTGTTACAATTTAAAATAAAAAATTATCAAAACTGTTGCATTAAATTCGGGGGTGTGATAAACTTATCAAAACGAAAAAATTTTTTGCATAAGGGACGTCCCTTATTTGCGTTGCTCGCAACGCAAATAAAAAACATTTAATTGCTTTGAAAAACGGACGTGCCCGACAGCGAGTAAAGGAGTAGATATGAAAAACAAGCTGTTGGTATTAACTCTTTCCGCGGTTGCCGCGGGGTGCATGGTTGCGGGGCTGTCTGCATGCGCGCCGCTTGACCCGCCGCCTACGCCGCATATACATTCTTATACGGCTTACGGCAAGGACGACGTTCAGCATTGGAGCATTTGTCCCGAGGACGGAGCTATCAACACGACCTCTTACAGATACCATGTATATAACGACGGCGTATGCGTCTGCGGCAAGCTTGACCCCGTTGTAGAGCACGTTCACGATTTGGCCGATAAATGGAGCGCAAACAACGACATTCACTGGCACGAATGCTCAGGCTGCGACGAGTATGTAGACCGTGCAGAGCATTCTACCGACGGCGGCGAATGGGAATTTGAAGGCTTTGACGAGAGCGGGCACTGGCACGTTTGCAAGGTGTGCAAGGAAAAATACGACATAGACGAGCACAATGTTTTCGGAAAGGACAGCGATGCAAGCGGACATTGGCAGATTTGCACCCGCTGTGATTTTAAGGTAAACTTCGAGGAGCACGATTTTTCCGAAAGCGATAAATGCGAATGCGGATACGACCTTGCGGGCACGGAAGGGCTTGAATACGAGCTTGTTGCGCAAAAAAATACATACGTTCTTAAAAGCGTTGGCAGCGCAACGGACGCGAATATAGTTATTCCGTCCGTGTACAACGGTAAAAACGTTGTGGAAATTGCCGCAAACGCGTTCAGCGACTGCGCTGCGGTTGAAAGCGTAAGAATTCCCGACACGGTTACGACGATAGGCGCAAGCGCTTTCAGCGGGTGTACGGGGCTGACCGGAATTGTGCTTCCTTCCGCAATAAAGGATATTGCCGCAAGCGCGTTTGACGGTTGCGCCGCGCTTGAAGCAATAACGATAAAGGGCGGAGAAAACGACAATTTTACGGTGATTGACGGAATACTCTATCTTAAAGCCGACACCGGCAGCTTGGCTGTGCGGGTTGTGCCGCTTGCCGTTAAGGGCACTGTGAATATCCCCGACAGCATAAAGACAATAAATGCGGAAACGTTTATGGGGCGCAAGCAGCTGAAGAAGGTTGTTTTCGGCGAAGCGAGCGAGACGACAATTATAGAGCTGTCTGCATTTAAGGCTTGCGCCGAGCTTGAGGAGATAGTAATGCCGAAAAAGCTTAAAACCCTAAGGTCGTACGCTTTTGAGGACTGCAAAAAGCTTGCGGGTATAGAGCTGCCCGACAGCATTACGCAATTCGAGGACAGGATATTTTACGGGTGCAGCGGGCTTGTAAGCGCTAAGCTGCCCGCGGGACTGACAAAATTATCAAATCTGACGTTTAACCGCTGTTCTTCGCTTATTGAAATAGAGATACCCGCAACGGTTACGGCGTTCGGCTCGCAGGTGTTTATGGGCTGTTCTGCGCTTACCGAAATAAGGTTTGCCGAGGGCTGCGGGCTTGCGGAAATTCCTATGAACACGTTTATGAACTGCACCTCGCTTAGGGCTATCGATATTCCCGACAACGTTAAAAAAATAGGCAATACGGCTTTTCAGAATTGTTTAGCGCTTGCCGAGGTGACGCTGCCCGCGGGCTTGCAGTCGATAGGCATGAGCGCTTTTAACAGGTGCGAAAAGCTTGCGCGCGTGGAAATACCCGACAGCGTTACCCAGCTTGCGGACTTTGCCTTCAACCGCTGTTCAGTGTTGAAGGAGGTTATTTTCGGCGCGGGAAGCAAGCTTAAAAGCATAGGAAACGCGGCGTTTGCGTCCTGCACAGCGCTTGAATACGTTGTAATACCCAGATTAACGGTGCCCGAGACGGGGTATTCGATAGGCAATAATATGTTGGAAGGCTGTACTGCGCTTGCGGACATATATTATATTGGAACGGCGGAAGAGTGGGCGGCTTTGACGATTGACCCGAAGGATACAACGCTGAAAGCGGACGAAAGACTTTGCTTTTACGTTGAAAATGAGGCGGACGTGCCCGCGGACGGCGGAAGCTATTGGCATTTTGCGGACGGCAAGCCCGTTAAATGGTAATTTGAAAATTTGTTCAAAATATATAAGAAGCGGGCGCGGCTTTTTTAAGCCGCGCCCGCGTATTTTTATGCGTTGGTTTCTGCGTTTTTAATTTTCCTCGTCGTCGAAGCTGAAGTTGTTCAGTTCTTCAAAGTCCAAAAACTCCGCCAAGGTCATATTGAATGTGTTTGCGATTTTGTGGAGCGAAACCAGCCCCGGATTTTTTGTAATTCCGCGCATAATGTTATCAAGCGTTGATTGCTTTACGCCGCTTAGCGTTGCAAGCTTGTTTATTGACCAGCCCTTTAATTTGCACTGCTGATTTATTCTGTTTACGATAAGCTCCGAATAGTTCATACATGCTCTCACGATTACCCGTATTCGGTGAATATAATAGCAGAGAAAAATTACAGTTTTACCCGAATTCGGGTTGACAACAGACGAAAAATAAACTAAAATACATTTACCCGAATTCGGTTAAGGAATGTATTATGAAAAAATGTCTGATAGCGGGGAATGACCCGCAGTATGTTACGGGGCTTGGGAAAGAGGAGCATCTTAAAAAATTGAAGGCGTTGCTTAAAAAATATATCCAAAGGCTGATTTGTTGCGGCTTTACGGAATTTTGCGCGGACGCGGAAAGCGAAATCGAGAAAGCGGCGGCGGAGGCGTTAAACAGCTTTGGCAAGGCGTGCGGAGGGTGCGGCTGGGATAGCTTCAACGCGGTTATTGCCGTTTGGGGGAGCGCGGACGGCGGATTGCTTGAAAGGGTGCGGCGGGCGGCCGACAACGGTATGCCGCTTGTTATAATCGACGCGGAAACGCTGAGCGTTACAAGCTTTAAAATCTGAATAGCAAAAGCGGGCGCGGCTTTTTTAAGCCGCGCTCGCGTATTTTATTTTTTACTTATTTTTACGTTTTTTATCGGAGGTGAACACAAAGGTTACATAACCGACCGCAACAAGCACAAGCACAACCACTATCAGCACAAGCACAACAGTTTTAACGCTGTCTGCATTAGAGGGGGAAGGGTCGTCCGTCTTGTCCTCTTCGTTGTTTTCCTTTTTTTCAAAGACGAAGGAGCAAGGCGTGTAGCCCGTGACCTCTGTACCGTTTTCGTCCTTCAATGCAATTTTATAAAAATCGCAGGGGATTTCCGGCGAGGTGGACTTTAACAGCTTGCCTAATACCGTCACGCTCTCGCCCCAGCTGACGGCGCGCAGCTTTGCGGCATCGCATACGGTCGGCGAGGAGTAAATGTAGTCGGAGGGGACGTTTATCTGCGCGGAGGAGAACTCTGCCTCGATAAAATCTCTTGCCGTGGCGGCGGTGGCGAGCTTGATATATTGCTTGCCGTTAAGCGAAATTATGTGCGCGTTGCCCGTTTCGCACAGTACAACCGCAGACATACCCGCGTTGAAGCCCGCCTCTTCGCCGACCTTAACCGTTCTGCCGACCTTGAAATAATCGGTAGGGCTTACGCTTGCTTTGTTAAAGCTTTTTGCATCAAGGTGAACCTCGGTAAGATATTCGCCGCTTTTAAGCGCGGTGAAGTGGGGCTTTTCGATATTGTAGCTGTCAAGCGCTTCGACGGTGTTGCCGATTGCGATTGCAGACGTTGCGGAAAAGTCGGCAATTTCGTAGCCGAGCGGCTCGGCAGTCTGCGGCGGGGTGATTTTGTTGAGAGTGTTGCCGTTCATAGCGTAAACGGTGTTGCCGAATACCTTAAGGTTGGAAAAATCGCCTTCGATTGTGTATTCGGTGCCGTCCCAGATTTTGATGTTGCCGTTTGACAGCGTGTAGGAATAGCCGCTGCCATCGGGGGTGACTGGGAAGGCGGTGGGCTTGATTTCGTGGTCGATTGAGTTGCCCTGCATGTCGTAGACAACGCCGCCCGCGGTTTTGTAGCAAAAGCCGTTGTTACTGTCGTTATTGCCGTTGTTATAGCTGTCCAGCGCGGTAATTTCTACGCTGAAATCGTAGGTTTGCGGTATTTCACCGCCGAAAACGGTTATTTTTTCGGCAGTGGCAAAGGCGAAATAGTCGCCGTTTACCGCGTAGTCGGTTATTGCGCTTGCCTCGAATTGTTCGGGGTAGACGGTTTGCGGGCTTTCGGCAACGGCGGAAATTCCGCTTGCGCCGAGCAGTACAACCGCGGCAAGGACAGTTGAAATTGTAAGCGATATATGTTTTTTCACGGTTGAATTATACCATACCTTTGTTTTATTTGTAAACTGTTTTGTTTGGGTGCGTGTTTGGGGTTGTTTGGGTTGGTTTTTGGCGCGCGTGGTGCGTGTTTGGAGGGGAATTTAAAAAAGTAACATAATTTTTATCAAAAAAATTTAAATTTATTTTTTAATTATGCCGTTTTTGTCAGGTTATCGTGGTTAAAATGTAATTGAAATTAAAACATTTGTTTAAAAATTTGCGGAGAGTGAAATGAAAAGCAAAAGGCTTTTGAAATTTTATTATTCGGCGGACAGCCTTAACGGGGCGCTTGATAATCTTATTACGGGGAGCGCGCTTGCTTCTGCCGACTGCGGCAAAAGCGGGGATTTTTACGCGGAAAAAATTATTGAAATTATTACCGCGAAAAAGAAGCTTGGCGAGCTGTGGAGATACCTTGACGGGGTGATGGGCGGGTTTTCGGAGGAGGAGGGCAGGGTGTTGAGGTATTATGCGCAAATGCGCGGGGGTATCGCAAGGTTGCCCGAGGGGGTTGCGCGCGGAATAAAGCGGGTGACGGTGAAGTTTGCGCGAAGGGCGAGGAATGCGGAAAGGTTTGACGAGGGCATAAGGCTTGTGGGTGCGTATTATTCGCTTATGGAATAGCGGCGCGTTATTGCGCGGGGGGCGTGGGCTTGGGCGGGCGTTTGCCCGTGAAGTACAGCACGGTTATTGCCGCCGCCGCGGCGACTGTTACGACTATTGCGGCGATAAGCGCGGCGCTTGTTCCGCCTTTTTTTGCGGGGGCTATTGTAGGGCGTTCCGGCAAAGTGTTCATAGGGTAATCTGTAATTGCCTCCGGAATATATGCAAACTTATCGTTGCAAAGGACGTACGAGCAGTCGGTTTTGCCTATGCGGTAGGCGCCGTAATATGCCGCGGTAAGCTCTATTTCGCCTAAGCCCGGAAGCAAGCCGTTGGGCTGGTCTGTTTTGTAAATTACTTTTATTTGCATATGCAGATATAAATTTTCCAGCGGGGCATCGCATTCGATTAAATCCGCCTTTAAGCAAAAGCCTTCGACTGCGCGGTAAATTCCGTTATCCTCGGCATACCTTACGCGGTACCATTCCTGTTGCTCGCCTAAAATTTCCACGCAGTAGGTTTGCGGGATAAGAAAGAGGGCGGCGCTTTCGTTTGGCTCTCCGCATAAATAGGCGTTGCTACCGAGGTCGACATAGGCGTATTTTTTGGCGGGCGCGGAGGGGGCGTCTGCGCCTGCAAGGACGGCGGCGCGGGCGGAAGGGGCGGGCTCGGACGCGCGGGCGGGGGCGGCGGGGAAGCACGGGGAAATTAATATTAAAGCTGTTAAAACAAGGCATATTGCCGCTTTAAGCACTTTCATACCGCAACATTATATATAGTTTAACACCGAAAAAAATCGGGAGTTTTGTCGGAAATGGTCTTATGAAAACGGAAGATATTTTAAGCCGCATTGCCGTGATTGAAAAGGAACTGAAAAGGCGCAGGGCGGACAACAAGCTGCTTGAATACAACACGGGCAGAAAAAAGCATAAAAAACAGCTCGCCTTCCATAAATGCAAAAAGCGCAACCGCTGGGTTTTCGGCGGCAACCGCTCGGGGAAAACCGAGTGCGGCGCCGTGGAGTGTATATGGATGCTTAGGGGCATTCACCCGTACCGTAAAAACAGAAGGGACGTATTCGGTTGGTCGGTATCGCTTTCCCAGCAGGTTCAGCGCGACGTGGCTCAGGCGAAAATTCTGCACTATCTGCCCAAAAGCTGGATAGCGGACATAACCATGCTGTCGGGGCGGCGGGACAGCCCCTCGGGCGGGGTTATAGACCAGATTAAAATAAAAAACGTGTTCGGGGGCATTTCCACGCTAGGCTTTAAAAGCTGCGACCAGGGGCGGGAGAAGTTTCAGGGCTCGTCGCTGGATTTTGTGTGGTTTGACGAGGAGCCGCCGAGGGATATTTACGACGAGTGCTTAATGCGCGTTATAGACAGGCGGGGGGATATTTTCGGGACGATGACGCCGCTTAAAGGGCGGACGTTCATTTTCGGGGAAATTTATCTCAATTCAAAAAACAACGCCGAGGTATGGCACGAGTTTATGAACTGGGAGGACAACCCGTTTCTGCCCAAAGCGGAGATAAAACAGCTGGAAGCCTCGCTTTCCGCCGCCGCGCTTGACGCGAGGAAATACGGGAAATTTTCCGAGGGGGCGGGGCTGGTTTATCCAGAATTCGACGAGAGCGTGCACGTTATACCGCCCTTTGACGTGCCGAAGGAGTGGCAGGACAATATTTCGATTGACCCCGGACTGAACAACCCGCTTTCCGCGCACTGGTACTGCGTGGACTGGGACGGAAATATTTACGTTGTGGCGGAGCATTTTGCAAGCGGGAGGGATATTGACTATCACGCGGGGGCGATTAGGGAAATAAGCGGGAAGCTGGGCTGGAAAACGGACGGGCGGGGGAGGCTTGCCGCGCTGATTGACAGCGCGGCGGGACAGCGGACGCTTGCAAGCAGTAAAAGCGTTGCGGAGCTGTTCTGCGAGAGGGATATACTTGTCAACACAAGGGTGAACAAGGACGTTTTTTCGGGAATTTCACGCGTGAAGGCGTTTTTGAAGCAGGGCAATGGCGAGGGGAATTTGTACATTTTTTCCAACTGCGTGAATATGATTGCGGAGTTTAAAAGCTATTTTTGGGCTTCGGGCGATACGCCTGTGAAGAAGGACGACCATTGCATGGACGAGCTGAGGTATTACATTATGACACGACCGCGCCCGCCCGAACGGCAGACGGCCTCGCCCGTGCTTGCGGACAAGCTGAGGCGCATCCGGCGCAGAAGGAGGTGAAATTATCAGAAGAGAAAGGGGCTTGAAAAGGGCGCTTTTGAAGTGCGCCACGGGGTTCAGCTCCGCCGAAACGGTGGAGGAGTATATCGTGACCGAGGAGGGCGAGCAAAGGCTTGTGAAAAAGAAGATTACAAGCAGGGATATTCCGCCCGACATTAAGGCGGTGAAGCTGCTGCTGGACGGGGAAAGCGATGAAAATTTTACGGACGAGGAGCTTGAAGAGGAAAAGCAAAGGCTTTTGAAATTATTGAAGGAGAAAAAGATTTGAGCGACAAAAATTTAAACGGATACGGCGCGTTAAACGAATGCGGCAACAATGCAGAGGAAAAGCTTGCGGAGGAAGTGGAAAAGGATTTTTTGCGGCGTCAGCAGGAGCGCAAGCCGCTTGAAAGAAGCTGGCAGCTGAATATGAGCTTTGTAAGCGGAAACCAATACTGCGATATAGACGCTTCGGGGGAAATGTTCGAGGAGGACAAGGGGTACTACTGGCAGTCGAAAAGGGTTTTTAACCACATTGCGCCGATTATAGACACGAGGCTTTCCAAGCTTTCCCGCATACGTCCCTCGCTGACGGTGAGGGCGGCTTCCGACGACGAGAGCGACAGACATTCTGCCGCGCTTGCCTCGAACATTCTTGCGGCGGCGCAGGAGGACGCCGATTTGGACGGGGTTATTTCCGCGGCGACCATGTGGTCGGAAATATGCGGCACCGCCTTTTACAAGACCGTGTGGAATGCCGCGGGCGGCAAGGCGGTTGGCGTTACCGAGGACGGGAAAAAGGTGCGCGAGGGCAGGGCGGAGGTTGCGGCGGTTTCGCCGTTCGAAATTTATCCTTACTCGCTTGCCGTAGAGGCGCTTGCAGACCAGCCGAGCATAATACACGCAAAGGCGTTGCCCGTGCAGGATATTTACACTATGTACGGCGTAAAGCTCGAGGGCAGGGACATAGAGGAGTTTACGCTTGCAATGAATGCGGGCAGTGAGGGGCAGTCTGCGGGGCTTGCGGGTGTTGTCGGCACCGCGGGGCTTGCGGGTGCGGTTGGTATTGGTGCGGGCAAAAGCGCAACGAAGCGGGGCTATGAGCTGGTTATAGAGCGTTACGAGCGGCCTACGGCGGACATGCCCGAGGGAAGGCTGACCGTGGTTGCGGGCGGAAGGCTGTTGTACAACGGCGAGCTGCCCTATAAAAACGGCGAGGACGGGGCAAGGGAGTACCCGTTTGTAAAGCAGGTTGCGTTGCCGCTTGCTGGCAGCTTTTTCGGCGCGAGCGTGGTGGACAGGCTTATTCCGCTGCAACGCGCGTTCAACGCCCTTAAAAACCGCAAGCACGAATTTTTGAACCGCATTGCAATGGGCACCGTTGCCGTGGAGGACGGCTCTGTTGATATTGACGAGCTTGCCGAGGACGGGCTTATGCCGGGGAAGATTATAGTGTACCGTCAAGGCGGTACGCCGCCCGCGCTTATGAATGCGGGCAACGTGCCCGACGAGTTCTGGAAGGAGGAGGAAGCGCTTATTTCCGAATTTGCAAAAATTGCGGGGACGGGGGATTTGTCGGAGAATGCCGACAGCTTTTCCGGCGTTACCTCGGCAACGGGCTTGCAGCTGATAATTGACCAGGACGATTTGCGGCTTAACGTAACCTACGGCGGAATTAAGCGCGCCGTTAAGACGATTGGGCGGCACATATTGCGGCTTTACCGTCAGTTTGCCGCCGATTTGCGGCTTATGAAATACGCGGGCGAAAACAACGCTTTGAACCTTTTCTATTTTAAGGGGAGCGACATTTCCTCCGACGACGTTGTGCTGGAAGCGGACAGCGATTTGAATATGTCGCCCGCGCAGAGACGCACGGTCATTTACGAAATTCTGGATAAGGGACTGTTTTCGGACGCGGAGGGGAAGATAAGCGTTTCGGCAAAAAACAAGCTTTTGGAATTGCTGGGTTACAGCTCGCTTTCGGGCGAAAGGGATTTGGGGGAGCTGAACCGCTCCCGCGCGGGACAGGAGAACCTTAAAATGCGGTCGGAGGCGTGCGGTGTAAAGACATATGACGACCATAACACGCATATATCCGAGCACACGGCGTTTTTGCTGACGGAGGAGCTGGCGGAGGACGCCGAAAAACGCATATGCGAGCATATGCTGATACATAAAAATATGTTAAAGGAGATTGAAAATGACGGATAACGTAAACGCAGAGGAAAACGGAATTCAGGCCACGGCGGAGACCGCGCAGGCGGAGGAGAATATTGCCGCGGCGGGGCTTGGAAAGTTTAAAAGCGTGGACGCCCTTATGAATGCTTATTTAAGCCTTGAGGCGGAATTCACCCGACGCAGCCAGAGGCTTAGAGAGCTTGAGGAGGAGAGCAAGGCGCATACGCCGCAGAGTACGGAAAACAACGGAAACGCGGGGGAAGAGGCGCCCTCTCCGATGACTGAAAACACGGGCGGAAGGCTTTTGGAGGCGGCGCTTGCCGACAGCGGCGTGCGCGAGGCGGTGATAGGCGAATACCTTAAAACCGTTGCCTCGAACAGAAGTATTCCGCTGATAGTAGGGGGGGTAAGCTCTCCCGCACCGAAGGCGATGCCCAAAACCGTGAGGGAGGCGGGCGCGCTTGCGGAAAGATTTTTAAAAAATTAAAGCGCGGATAAAATACTGATATTTTCCGCAAAAGGAGAAAAATTGATAACTATTGAAAACGCAGACAAGGCGTTGAAGGACTATTATCTGGACGCCGTTACGGCGCAGCTTAACGACGGGGTTTCGCCCTTCTTTTCCGCAATAGAAAAGAGCGCGGTGAACGTATACGGCAAGGACGTTAAAATGGCGGTTATACGCGGAACGAGCGGGAACATTCTTGCGGGGGCGGAGGACGGAAATTTGCCCGACCCCTATAAAAACAGATACCTTTCGGTTGTAATGCCGCTTAAAAATATGTACGGCACTATCGAAATAAGCGACAAGGCGTTAAGGGCTTCGAGAGAGTCCTCGGGCGCGTTTGTAAACCTTGTAAACGCAGAAATGGAGGGGCTTATCGCAAGCGCGAAGCAGAATTTCCAGCGTATGCTGTTCGGCGACGGCTCCGGCAAAATATGCAAGGTGCTTGACAGCGTGTCTACCACCGTGTTCCATGTGGACAGCGTTAAGGATTACTACGTAGGTATGCTTGTAGACATAGTGCCCAAGGTTGCGGGCACGGGCGACAGCTACGGCGTGTATATTACCGCGATTGACAAGGAGAACTCTACCGTGACCTTTGCAACGGCGATAAGCGATACGATAAGCAATTCATATATGTATCCCCACGGCTCGAAGGACAACGAGCTTTGCGGGCTGGGCGCGATATTCGATTCGCCTACGCTTTACGGCTATAAAAAGACGGACGAGCCTTATTTTGCGCCCTACATAAAGGACGCCGAGGGCGCGCTGACCGAGGAAATGCTGACGGATATGCTCGATTATGTAGAAGAGAGCTGCAACAGCAAAATCAATATGATAATCTGCAGCTATAAAACGCGCAAAAAAATAGCGGCGCTGATTGCAAACGACCGCCGTGTGGTTAACTCCACGGACGTGCGCACGGGCTTCGGCACGGTTGCGGTGAACGACGTGCCCGTTTATGCGGACAAGTACTGCCCCGATGACAGAATTCTGTTTTTGAACACCGATGACTTTTCGCTTAACCAGCTTTGCGACTGGGAATGGCTGGAGGACGAGAGCGGAAAGATTTTGAAGCAGGTGGCGGGCAAGGCGGCGTATACCGCTACGCTGGTGAAGTATGCGGAGTTAATCTGCAAAAAGCCCTGCGGTCAGGCGATGCTTAAAAACGTTTAAAAAAGCGTTTTATAGCTTTAAATCAGGCGAAAGGAGGACAGATGACAATTAAAGATATAGCCGTTTGCGCCTTTAAGCTTTTGGGCAGAAGCGACATTGCCGACGCGCTGTCCGCGGGGAGCGAGCCGGATAACGAAAGCGCGGAAAAGACGGAAGCGCTTGTATACTGCATTAACGCGGTAGAGGACGAGCTGGCAAGATATTATTTTCCCGTTAAATGGACGGAGGAGCTGCAGTCTGCGGACGGTAAATTTTATTTTACCGATTTTGCGCACCGACCCGTCAAGATACTTGAGGTTAAGTCCGACGGCAAGGCCGTGAACTTTAAGGAATTTTCAAAATACATTTACTGCGGGTATAAGAGTATTACTGTTGAGTATGAGTATTCACCCGAAAAGCGCGGGCTTGAAAATGCAAGCGCGTTTGACGGCACTGCCGTGGGCGAGGGGCTTATTGCCTGCGGCGCGGCGGCGGAGTACTGCGTTGTGGCGGGGTCCGTTCAGCTTGCCGCCTACTGGGAGGGCAGGTACCGCCGAAGCATTGAGCTTTTGCGCGGAAGGATGCGCGCGCGCTCCGTAGTGCCGCCGAGGAGATGGGTATGAGCAGTAATACGCTTAATTCGTCCGCTTACCCCGCATATCCCGCGGCAAAGACTGTGAATTGCGATATTATTACCGCGGACGGAAGCCTTTGCACGGGGTGCCGTATAGAGAACGGGAAAATAGTGCCCGCGCTTGGCGGCGTGCAGAATACTTTGTGTGCGTTTACCGACGTTAAGGCGGCGGGATATTCCGCTGCGGCGGGCGCGTATTTTGTGTGCGCCGATAAAAAGGTGTTTTATTCTGCGGACGGGCTCAGCTTTTCGGAGCTGGCCGCGCTTGAAGGAGAGGAGCCGTTTATATTCGGGCAAAGAGAGGGCGCGGAGGCGAAGCTGTACGCCGTCGGCAACGGAAAATGCGTATACTTCGGCGGCGGCGCGGGCGGCGAAAAGGCGTTTGACTGCGGCATATGCGGGGGTGTAATTAAAAACGGAAGGCTTTTCGGCATAGATAAGGGCGATAAATTCAGACTGCGCTGGTCGGGCGCGGGCGGTGCGTTTGACCAAGCCGAGGACATTAACGGCGCGGGCTGGGTAAGGCTTGACGGCGCGGGCGGCGGAATTTTAAATCTGATAATTTACGGCGAAAGGCTTGTTGCCGTGCGCGAGAACGGTTTAAGCGTGTTCAGCGCGTACGGCACGCCCGAAAACTTTAAGGCGGAGGGCAAAGGCTTGCATATTTCCGGCGTTTGCAAAAATACCGCCGCTGTGGTTGGAAACAAGCTGATTTTTTGCGCGGACGGCGGACTGTTTTGCTATAACGGCGCAAAAATCGAGCGTTTGGACTGCGGACTTATCGAAAAAACCGAAAATCCCGTATGCGCGGCGGCGAACGGAGGTTTGTACCTTTTGGGTGCGTACGCAAAGCCGCTTGAACGCAACGCCGTGCTTGTTTACGACACGGCAAGCGGGCTTGCATATTTTGCAGACGCGCCCGCAAACGCGATTGTGGCAAGCGGCGGCGGGGTATTCGCCTATTCCGCGGGCAATGCGTGCAGGCTTGCGCGGGGAGGTACGTTCTGCTTTGAAGGTACGATAGACTTTGGCTGTGCAAAGCAAAAATATTTGAAAACGCTTGAAATTGCGGGTGCGGAGGGCGCGGATATACAGCTTTCCAACGGGCGCGCCACACGTGCTTTTAAGGACGCGAAAAACGCTTTGCGGGCGGATATGCGGGGGGTAAATTTCACTTTTAAGGTAAAAGGCAATGCCGAAATTACGGCTTTGCGGGCGACTGCGGAGGTGCTTGATGGAATTTGACATAATCGATTTGACCGAGGAGGAGCTAAAAAAGCTGACCAACGTGCAAATGCAGCTTTTGCGGACGGCTCAGAAGAAAAAGAACGAGCTTGCGCGCAAAAGCGGGCAGGATTTGGAAATGTTCATAAGGCTTGCGCACACCAACGGAATGAGGGATTCCTCGCTTATAGAGCATAAGCGGGCAGAGCTTGACGAAAGCCTTGCTTACGAAATCGGGATTATTGCTGAACAGCTGAAATACAGCATAAGGCTTAACGAGCCGCTGCCAGACGGCGACGGTGGCGACGAGGAGGCGGGGTACATTGTGGATTATACCCTTTCCTATACCGACAGGTACAATATCGTGCGCGATTATTATCTGGCGATAGAAAACCCCGCCGAGCGAATGGCGCTGTATACCGCCGACGATACGGCGAAGAGGTACCTCGGCAGCTATTATTCCACGCTTTACAACGTGCTTTATACTTACAGCCGGTAAAGGTATGCGTTTTTGGCGCAGAGAGTGCGGGTGCGTGCGGCGCGGGCGGCTTTTGCCGCCCGCGCCGTTAAAATACTTTACTTTTATGCGCGGGTTTGTTATAATTTTTTTATGAAAATCGCCGACGACTGGGTTGACTACAAAATAATAGCTACATCCGACGGAATGAAGCTTGAAAGCTGGAACGGAGTTATACTTTTACGGCCCGACCCGCAGGTTATATGGACGGGGCGCAATCTGTATGCCGAAAAGAGCATAAACGCCGTTTATCACCGCAGTGAAAAGGGCGGCGGCGCGTGGGAAAGGCGCAGGGACTTCCCCGCAGAGTGGACGGTTTGCTACCGCGATTTAAAATTCAAAATAAAGCCTATGGGCTTTAAGCATACGGGGCTTTTTCCCGAGCAGGCCGTGAACTGGAACGCTTTAAGCAGTATAATTTCGCAAGCGAAGTCGGCGGACGGCGGCAGGCAGATTAAGGTTTTGAATTTGTTTGCGTATACGGGCGCCGCCTCGGTTGCGTGCGCAAAGGCGGGCGCGGCGGTGACGCACGTGGACGCGGCAAAGGGAATGGTGGAGCGCGCGGGAGAGAATGCAAGGCTTTCCGGCGTGGACAGCGGGATACGGTACATAATAGACGACTGCATGAAGTTTGTCGAGCGGGAAATACGCCGCGGAAACAAATATGACGGTATAATTATGGACCCGCCAAGCTATGGCAGAGGCCCCGGCGGCGAAATGTGGAAGATAGAGCGCGATTTGTTCGGCTTTGTGCTGTCGTGCGCAAGGCTTTTGACGGATAAACCGCTGTTCTTTTTAATCAACAGCTATACTACGGGCTTGCAGCCCGCGGTGCTTAAAAATATTTTGACGCTTGCGTTGAAGGGCTTTGAGGGCAGCTTTGACGCGTACGAGGTAGGCATTGCCACGGAGGAGGGGATACCCCTGCCGTGCGGCGCGAGCGGGCTTTTTACGGGAGAGGGCTATGGAAATCGGCGAGCTTAATATTTTATACGAGGATAACCATATAATTGTGGTTTTAAAGCCGCAGATGGTGGCAAGCTGTCCCGACGAAAGCGGGGACAGCAATCTTTTCGACTGCGTCAAGGAATATATTAAGGTGACCTATAATAAGGCGGGGAACGCCTTCCTCGGGCTGGTGCACCGCCTTGACCGTCCCACGGGCGGGGTTATGGTGTTTGCAAAAACCTCTAAGGCGGCGGCAAGACTTTCCGAGCAGATGCGCAGCGGCGGGTTCGAGAAGAAGTATTACGCGGTGCTGTGCGGAACGCCTTCGAAAAAGAAGGACTCGCTTGAAAATTATTTGAGGAAGAACTCGGTTAACAACACCGTTTACGTTGCCACGCAGAGCGAGGAGGGCGCTAAGTACGCCAAGCTCAATTACGAAATTAAGGCGACCGAGCGCGGACTGTCGCTTGCGGAGATAACCCTGCACACGGGCAGAACGCACCAGATACGCGTGCAGACCGCGGCGATAAACTGCCCCGTTTACGGGGATATGCGCTACGGCGGAGAGAAGGCGGTGAAGGGCAGGCTTGCGCTTTGGGCGTATTCCTTAAAGCTTTCGCACCCGACCACGGGCGAAATTCTGCGGTTTGTGATAGAGCCGCCCAAGGACGAAGCGCCGTGGAAGTATTTTCAGTTTGAAGTAATTTAAAATTCAGAGTGATATAAATGCGGCGCCGCGATTTTTTTAAAAATCGCGGCGCCTTTTAATTTTTCGGTGCTTATTTTATTGCGAACAGCTTTTCTATAAGGCGGAAGCCGTCTGAAAGACAGTTGCCGCTGTTTTTACAGCTGTCCTCGGTATAGCGGACGGCGCGGGTGTCGGTTGTGCCGACAGCATTGCCGCGTGAAGAGTAAAGCATATAAGGCACGGGGTCGGAGATATGCGTTTTGATTGCGCAAGGGGTGTAGTGGTCGGGGCAGACAAGCATTGCAAAGTCCTCGCCCGCGCACTCAAAGCGGCTTATCAGCGTTTTTACAACCCCGTCAAGCTGTTCTATCGAATAGACCTTGTGCATAAAATCGCCGTGGTGTCCGCATTCGTCGGGGGCTTCGATATGGATATACACAAAATCGAGCCCGTTTTTTAAAAGCGCGTCTGCGGCGGCGTTAGCCTTGCCGTTAAAATCTGTGTCGAAGTTGCCCGTTGCGCCCTTTACGTCTAAAATTTCAAGCCCCGCAAGCATTCCCACGCCCTTTACAAGGTCTACCGCGGAAATAACACCGCCCCTTTTGCCGTGCAGCCTTTCGAAGCTTTCAAGCGCGGGCTTTGTGCCCTCGCCCCACAGCCAGATTGAGTTTGCTGGTCTTTTGCCGTTGTTAATTCGGTTGAGGTTTACGGGGTGCTTCGATAAAATTTCGTAGCTTTTCCGCATAAAATCGAGATAAATTTCAGCGTTTTTGCCCTTGGGCAGACTGTCGCAAATTTTTTTATCGGAAATATCGTGCGGGGGCGTAAGCGTGTGTCCGACTGCGCCGTTTTTTACGACAAGGCAGTGGCGGTAGGAAATTCCGCAGTAAAAGGCATACTTTTCACTGCCCAGCTCCTTACGCACGGCGTCAATAAGCTGCTCTGCCTCCTCGGTGGAAATTTCGCCCGCGGAGTAGTCCAGCATGGTTTTTTGCGAGTAGTCGGCTTCGTCAGAAAGCGTTACAAGATTACAGCGCAGCGTTACGTCTGTCTGCGCAAGCGGTATGCCCATGGAAACCGCCTCTAACGGCGACCTGCCCGTGTAATATTTTTGGGGCGCGAAGCCGAGCACGGACATATTCGCCACGTCCGAGCCGGGCTTGAAGCCGTTGGGTACGGTTTGGCAAAGTCCTAATTCGGAGGCGGGGGCAAGCTTGTCAAGCGTTGGGGTGCGGGCGGCTTCAAGGCAGGTTTTGTTGCCGAGCGCTTCGATTTTCCAGTCGGCCATGCCATCGCCGAGTACTACGATATATTTCATAAAAAATCCGTTTTGATATTTAATTCAAATCCCAGTCAATCGGCTGTCTGCCGTGCGACAAGAGATATGCGTTGGTTTTGGAAAAGTGTCTGCACCCGAAAAACCCATTGTAGGCGGAAAGGGGCGAGGGGTGGGGGGATTGCAGAATGAGGTGCTTGCTTTGGTCGATAAGCGGCGCCTTACTGCGCGCGTTGCCGCCCCAGAGGATAAACGCAACGTTTTGAGTGTTTTCCGAAATCAGTCTGATAACGCTGTCGGTAAACCACACCCAGCCGCATTTGGAGTGAGAGTTTGCAAGGTGCGCCCTTACCGTAAGCGTAGTGTTTAAAAGCAGTACGCCGCCGCGCGCCCATTTGGTCAAATCGCCGCAGTTCGGTTCGGTTATGCCCAAATCTGTTTCTATCTCTTTATATATATTCACAAGCGAGGGCGGAATTTGCACGCCCTTTTTTACGGAAAAGCAAAGCCCGTGCGCCTGACCCTCGTTATGGTAGGGGTCCTGCCCCAAAATTACCGCGCGCACCTCGTTGAGCGGAGTGTAGCGGAAGCAGTTGTAAAGGTCGTACATATCGGGATAGATGACGTGGTGCGAATATTCGTCCTTTAAAAATTCGCGTATTTTTTTGTAGCGTTCGTCCGCAAAAAGCGGCGCAAGCAGCTCGTCCCAGCCGCCGCCGAGTTGTATCATTTGTATTGCTCCTTGATGTTTATCTTCCGACAAGGTTTACAAGCTCGCTTTCAAGCGTTTTAAAGCACAGCGCAAGGTTGCTTAAATACTGCTTTGTAGTGCTTCCGCTGCCGGCTGCGTCGGATATTATTTTAAAGGACAGGCAAGGGATATTCGCGTGCATGCAGGCCTGCGCAATCGCGCCGCCCTCCATATCGCGTATGTCCGCTTTAAGCACGTCCTTCAAAAGCTTGTAGTCTGCTAAACTGTCGTTAAATCTGTCGCCCGTGGCAAGCAGTCTTTGCGGGTATTTGCCGCATATGGCAAGGGGAATGTAGTTTTCCGTCCGCTCGTCAAGCGTGCCTATCTGCGTGCCGTTAAGCTGAGTCAAATCGAAGTCGTACTGAACGGCCGCGGAAATGCAGTACATTTTGCCCACTTCAACGCTGTCGTTAAGTCCGCCCGCAACGCCTATATTGATAATTTTGTCCGCTTTAAGCAAATCTATTGCAATTTGCGCGCCGCAAGCGGCGTTTACCTTGCCCACGCCGCAGATAACGACTGCGGTCTTTTTGTTGAACAGGGTGCCGAATATCACGCGTTTACCGCTTATTTGCTTTTCTTTTATGCGCGTCATGCGGTCGGTAACGGGCTTTGCCTCCTTATCCATGGCAATAACAAAGCAGTTCATTTATTTTTCTCCTTAATGCGCGGTTTGTATGGCAATTTAATCCGCAATGCAGACGGTTACAACGCCGTGCTCGGTAAAGTGCTGATATATGGCGCAAGCTTGTTCTGCACCCTCGAAATATATTTTGCCCCCCGTATATGACGTGCTTTTAAGGCTTTTGGCAAGTGTTGAGCCCTTCATTTTAATAAAAGCCTCTCTCGCGGTCCAGTGCGCAAGGAAGTCTTTTTCATTGCCGATTTCCACTTGCTCTTCTTCGGGGAAGCCTGAAATCATAAGGCTGTGACTTTTGTTTTTGAACAGCTCTAAATCGACGCCGACGGGCTTGTCGCATACGGCTATGACGCCGTGTCTGCCGCTGTGCGACAGCGAAAAATGAAGGGGGGTGCCGTCTATATACGGTTTGCCGTTTTCGGTGCGGAGAATTTGCGGCGAGTAGCCCAAAAAATCCTTTAAAATGCCGTCAAGTCTGTCGTAAATGCCCTCTGCCTTGGTAAAGTACAGCTTGTTCATAGCATCAGCGACTCGATATATTCGATTTGCTCGCGCGTGGCGAGGTTTTTGGTGAACGCGCAGGCGGAGCCCGCCGCCGTTGCAAAGTTTAGCGCGGAAAAATAGTTGCCGGAGCGGATATATTCATGCACGAAGCCGGCTATCATGGAGTCTCCCGCGCCGACCGAGTTGACAAGCTGACCGCGAGCCGCGCGGACGTACAGCGACTGAGCCGTTTCGGTTACCATTGCCGCGCCCGAGCTGCCCATGGAAACTATGACGTTTCTTGCGCCCATATCCTGCAATTTGCGCGCGCAGGAGAAAATTCCCTCTATATCGGGCACTGCGTTAAGTCCGAAGATTTCGCACATTTCGTATATGTTGGGCTTAATCAGAAACGGACGGTATTTAAGCGCTTCGGTCAGCAGCTTTCCGCACGCGTCAAGCACTACGTTTACGCCCTGAATGCTTTTAAGCTTTTTTAAAAGGTTTGCGTACGTCATGCTGTCGAGGGTGGAGGGCACGCTGCCGCTGATTATAAGCCAGTCGCCGCTTTGCAGGCGCTGCTTTAATTTGCGCACAAGCTTGCTTACGTCGGCTGCGGAAACCTGCGCGCCTCTGCCGTTTATGTCCGTTTCCGTACTGCTTTTTATTTTTACGTTTATTCTGCTTTGTCCGCCAACCTCTATAAAGGCGTAGTCAAGCCCTAATTCGCTGACCTTTTCGCGGATATATTTGCCCGTGAAGCCCGCCACAAAGCCGAGGGCGAGCGTTTCTTCGCCAAGCTCCTTCAAGGCGAGCGATACGTTTATTCCCTTGCCGCCGACGGCAAGCCGTTCGGACGCGGTGCGGTTGACTATGCCGCTTTTTATGTTATTTACTTGTACATAATAGTCCAGCGAGGGATTAAAGGTTACGGTGTAAATCATAAATTTATACACGGGCGGGGTGCAAAGAGCGCTTGCGCCCGTTTAATAAACTTTATAGCATTTGATAAGATTTGTCAATAAAAAACAATTTTAAACACTTGATTTTTTTGCGCGCATATGTATAATTGAAGGACAGTCCGACCGCGGCCTGTGCTGTGGGCGGTTTGGGCGAGTTTTCAGATTCGATTGCGGGTGGAGGAAAAGAAAAGCATACCAAAGGCTCGGCTTTGTAAAAACGGAAACTTAAATTTAAATGCAGAATCAAAAGATTCCAAAGTTATTGCTTTCCCCTCGATGAGAGCGGCAGGCGTAGCTTGCGCTGCTTAACTTAGAAGCAGTCCGTCTGCGTTTGTATACCGTTGGCAAACGTAAGGCGTTATTTAAACGGATAAGCTTGTGCCGCGTTTAACCGCGCGCGTCATAAGATAATTTAAGCGGTTTGCCCTTATCTGTGCCCGTCCGCCGGCGCAGGTAAGCTAAGCTGAAGGCGGAATAAGTATGTAGAAAGCTTTGACAAAATCCGTAAGACTCGGGTGCAAGTCCCGACTCGTCCACCATAACGGCACGGCGCAAAATTTTGCGCCGTGCCGTTATGATAAAGCAAGAGTATGGGAAGCGGTTTGCAAAGCAAACCGCCCCGTCGTACCGAAGCCCGCAGGGCTTACTCGTCCACCACACGAGACGTATACGCACACTTTAACCGAGTGTGCGTATTTCTTTTATCGGAATTGAATTAAAGCGCAGAGAATATACTGATAAGAGGAGTATAAAACATGAGCTCGTTTAAGGATTTGAGGATTGTAGACAATTTTTATCAGACCTCTGCATTTTTTCCTATGCCCGTGATACTTGTCGGTACGGTTGCGGAGGGCGGCGCAACAAACCTCGGCGCATATTCGCTGTGCTTTCCGTATTACGTTGCGGACAAAGACAGCTATGCAATGCTTCTGGAATGCAGAAACAGCTCTAACACGGCGCAGAATATTTTGCGCGGAAGCAGGGTTTCGCTTAATTTTATAACCGACGACAAAAAATACTTTCGCGAGGCGGTGCGCCTCGGCTTTCCCGGCGATGCTACCGTGGATAAAATGAAAAACTGCATTTTTACGCTGGAAAACGGGCTTGCGGAGGGCGTGCGTCCGCAGATTGTAAAGGAGGCCTTTCAGGTGTTCGAGTGCAGCTGGGACAGCTCGCTTGAAAACGCGTTTAAGGACAAGGCGGGAAAAACAGAGGGCTACGAGCCGCCGTATCGCAATTTCAACGGCATAACAAGCAGGTTCGGCGCGCATTTCATTTTGAAGATAGACAAAATTTTAATTAAGGAAAGGCATTACAACGCCATTGTAAACGGCGTTACCGCAAAGGGCTTTCCCGCAGTGCCCGTGGACTACGGCTACCGCGACAGCACAAGCTTTTGGTGCTCGCGCTTTAAAAAGCCTTATCCCGAAAAAATTCAGGCAAAGGAGGGCGACGTAGGCACGGTGAAATATGCGGCAAAGCGGATAGACCCCGCCGTAACGTTTACCGACGGGGCTTGCGCGCGGCTGAATAAAATACCGAGGATATTTTTGAAGGCGGCGCTTACGCAAATGGTGCAGATAGCCAAGGCGGAGGGTATTGCCGTTATTGACGAGGCCGCGCTTGAAATAATAAACGACAAACGCAGAAACGAAAGGAAGTAAAATACAGCGCCGAACCGCAAAGTCGCGGTTCGGCGCTGTATTTTAATATAATTAATTGTCGGTAGTTAGCTTATGCTTTGCCGTTTAATTTTTTACTCCGTTCTTCAAAATTTTTTCGAACTGAACGCCGTAAAAGTGGTCGGGGTCGGTTTTCTTTATGCAGTCGCGGACAAATTTTGCGGCGCACTCGCACGAAGCGTGCAGACCTTTGCCCGACAGATAATTTGCAGTAAACACCGAAGCGAAAATATCGCCCGTGCCGTGTTTTTTAACGGGCAGCAGCTCGTGCCATAAAATTTCGCTTTTATTTTTGCCGTATATAAGCTCGGCAATGCTTCCGCCGAATTCCACACCCGTAATAATTATTTTGCCGTCGGTCAGCCGCGACAGCTTTTCTGCAAGCTTTTGCACGAATACGCCGTCGTAGTCCTTTTTATATTCCGTATCCGTCAAAAAGCACGCTTCGGTCACGTTGGGCAAAATAATATCCGCTCTTTTAATAAGCCTGCGCATAGCGGCAACGTAATTCAAATCGAAGCCCGCATACAGCTTGCCGTTATCCGCAAACACGGGGTCGATTATTATCTGCGCGCCGTCTGCGGAAAATTCGTCAAAGCATTTTTCGGCAATATCCATAAGCTCTGCTTTACCGAGATAGCCCAATAAAAACGCATCGAATTCAATTTCGCTTTCTTTCCAATGCTTAAAGATGTTCGGTATTTCGCCCGTTAAATCGAGATAGCTCCACGTTTTGAACATTGTGTGATTTGAAAGCACTGCCGTGGGAAGCACGCACGCTTCTATTCCGTATGACGAAAGTATGGGAAGTGCAACGGTAAGCGAGCACTGCCCCACGCACGATAAATCCTGCATTGTTAAAATTCTTTTCATAAAATGACCTCCTTACGGATTATAGCATTTACTTGATAAGAAATAAAGCGTTGAACGGCAATTTTGATGCGGTTTTATAAAAAATACGGACTTTAAGAGTTTAGTCCTCAAGCCCGAGCAGATAGTCTGCGGAAATATCCAAAGCCTTGCAAAGTAAAATTATATACTGCGTGTCGGGAATGCGTTTACCGTTTTCCCAAAGCGATATGCTGTCCTGAGTTACGCCTATAAGCTGTGCAAGCTCTTCCTGCTTCATATTTTTGTTTAAACGCTCTTCACGGATAATTTTGCCTATGTTATTCATAAAATAAAAATATTACAAATTGTCGTATAATTCTTGATATACGACAAATTGTCGTTTATAATTACGGTATGGAAACAAAAATTTGCGAAAGCTGTAAAATGTTTAAGGCGCTGTATACAAGGGAAGGGGAAGGCTTTGCAAAAACTCATTTGGGGATATGCGCAAAGCACGCGCACATAGGTTATAAAAATAATTGCTGTCCGTTGTGGTGCGAACGGCAAGAAAACGGAAAAGGGGCTTTGGATAAAGCATAATCAGAAATATTAAACGGGCGCGCCTTGGTTTTTTACCAAGGCGCGCCGCAAATTTTAACTTATGTTGACAATTTTTAAAAAAAAGTATATAATAATAGGGTATTTATTTTTAGGAACGGAGTAAAAATGAAAATCTGCATTTTCGGCGCGGCGAGCGCGCATATAGACGAAATTTATATAAAGAAGGTAGAGGCTTTGGCTAAAAAGCTTGCTTCTCGCGGGCACTCGCTTGTTTTCGGCGCGGGCGCAACGGGGCTTATGGGCGCGGCGGCGCGCGGTTTTAAGGCGGGCGGCGGCTACATTCACGGAGTTATCCCCGAATTTTTCCGCAACGAAAGCGTGGAAGTTATTTATGACGAGTGCGACAAAATAACCTATACCGAAACTATGTCCGAACGGAAAAGAATAATGGAGGACGATTGCGACGCCTTCATAATCACCCCCGGCGGTATAGGCACGTTCGAGGAGTTTTTCGAGGTGCTTACGCTTAAACAGCTTGGCAGACACAGCAAGGCAATTGCGATTTTCAATATAGAAAATTATTACAACGGGCTTGAAGAGTTTATGAAGCAGGTTTACGAGCGCAAATTTATAAATTTTAAGTGCTACGAAATGTATTCCTACTTCGATACCGCGGACGAAATTATCGGCTATCTTGAAAATTACAAGCCAGACGGCACGCCATGGCAGAAGCTGAAAATAGGGGACTGATTTGCAAAAATGATTAACGTGACCTTTGTTTGCCTCGGCAATATATGCCGTTCGCCCATGGCAGAGCTGATTTTTAAAAATATGGTGAAGGAGCGGGGGCTGGAATTAGACTTTGTAATAACGTCTTGCGGAACCTCCGACTGCGAGGAGGGCAACCCTATTTACGAGCCCGCGCGCCGAACGCTTGCCGCGCACGGTATAAGCGGCAGTCATTTCGCGCGCCAGCTGACGCTGAGGGATATAAAAAACAACGATTATATTCTGGTAATGGACAGCAGTAACCTTATGGACGTTTTAAGGCTTACGTGCGGCGGGTACGGCGACAAGATTTTTAAGCTGTGCTCGTTCACCCCGCGCCCGCGAGACGTTGCCGACCCGTGGTATACGCGCGACTTCGAAAGGGCGTTCGCCGACATATATGACGGGTGCAAATGCTTTTTGGATTACATAATAAGCAGATTGTGATAAAATTAAACCGCCCCGCGCAGAGCTTGCTGCGCGGGGCGGTTATATAAAACAGACCAAACAGCCATAAAAAAGGTCTGTCTTACAGGCTATGGTTGTTAATTTAAAATCAGTTCTTCTGCACTGCGGCTTTGCCTGCAAGGGCGGGCTGTTCCGCCGCGCTTTCGGCCTTTCTGTCCTTGCCCATAAAGAACAGCGCAACCGTGCCGGGGCCCGCGTGCGAGCCCGTGCATAAATCGTAGTATTCTATAATTATATTTTTGACCCCGTACTGCGTTTTAAGCGTATCTGCAATGTACAGCGCGTCCTCCTCGCAGTCTGCGTGGGTGATTGCAACCGTCTGGTTTTCAAGGTTGACGGCGCGTTTTCTGCACAGCTCTAAAATAGAGGCAAGCGCCTTTTTTCTGCCGCGCTCCTTGTTCACAACCGATATTTTTGCGGGCGAGCCGCTGTCCGCGCGCAGAACGGGCTTTATGTTGAGAATAGTGCCCGCAATTGCCGCCGCCGCGGAAATTCTTCCGCCCTTTTTAAGGTATTTCAAATCGCTTACGGTAAAATAGCTGTTCAGCTTATAGGCGTTTCTTTCCACCCATTTTGCGCAGACCTCCGCGCTTTCGCCCATGTCACGCAGGTCTGCCGCCTTTAAAACAAGCAGTCCCTCGCCCATGCTTGCGTTAGCGCTGTCGCAAACGTACAGCTTGCACGCGGGGAATTGCTTTTCAAGCGTCTTTTTCGCGTTCAGCGCCTGATTGTAGGTGCCGCTGACGCCGGAGGAAACTGTTACAAGCAGCGCATCGCGACCGTTTTTCATAGCGGGGGTAACCGCGTCTATAATGCGTTGTTCGTCCACAAGAGAGGTTTTTACGTCCGCGCCGTTGCGCATATCCTCGTAAAACCTTTTCGCCGTCTGCACAAAGTCTACGTCCGGCTCGTAGCAAAGCCTTTCCTCGCCGTTCACCGTGCACGAATAGGATATAATATTGATATTGTGCTTTTTAACAAGCTCCTGAGGTATGTTGGCAGCCGAATCCGCAAAAATTTCAAAGGTATTCATATTTATTGTCTGCTCCTGATTTCTGTTTAAAAGCGCCGCGGCGGCGTGCACTGCCGCAATAGCCCTGCATACTGCCGCGCCCTTATTAACATTATGCCATACTGCCGCGCAAAAACAACCTACTTATGCGGTTTAAGGTTCTACACATTTATACGGCGGGTAAACCGACAAATTTTGCAACTCTACCGCTAAAATTTCACGCTCTACTCACAGTAGAGTTATATTTTTTTGTTGTATTTTTCGGGCGAATGTGCTAAAATACGGGTATGAACAGCGATTTGAAGGAAAATATAGCTAAAAATCTTGTTGAATTGCGTACGCAGGCAAAGCTTACGCAGCTTCAGCTTGCGGAAATGCTTAACTATTCCGATAAAGCCGTTTCCAAGTGGGAGCGGGGCGAAGCCATTCCCGATTTGCGCGTTTTAATCCGTTTGTCGGAAATTTACGGTATATCGCTTGACGATATTGTAAAGGGCGAAAGCGTTGCGCCAAAGGTTCAGCCCAAGCGCAGAATAAGCGGCGTGCGCGCGTTTATCGTGGCAATGGCCGCCGTTTTGGTGTGGTTTGTGGCAACGCTGGTGTTCGGGCTGTTTTACTTTATATTCCTCACCAAGGATTACGCTTATTTTGTCTTTGTGGTAGCGCCGTTGCCTACCGCGATAGTTTTGACGGTGTTTTCCGCGATGTGGGGCAACCGTCTGACCAACGCGATAACAACCTCGTGCATACTGTGGAGCTGCGCGCTTATACCGTATGTGTTCGTGCGGAAGTTCGCGCCGGAATTCAAGGAAATATACTTTGTATGGATAGTTGCGGCAGTGTTTGAAATTCTGATAATTTTATGGTTTTCTTACAGATGGTTTGCGGCAAGACTGTTTAGAAAACCGCTTAAAAAATGATATTAACCGCGGTATATGCGCGGGTTAACGAGGATATGGATATGGATTTGAAAAAGCTTGCGGCAACGCTTATACCCGATAAGGCTTTGCTTGCGCCCGAGGAATACGAGAGCGTTTATCCCCAGAGAGAGCTGGAAAAGGGAGCGGAGGTTACCCGCCTTGCGCCCTCGCCCACGGGCTTTATACATTTGGGCAACCTTTATTCCGCGCTTGCGGACGAGCGCGCCGCGCATACGAGCGGGGGTATATTCTATCTGCGTATAGAGGACACGGACGAAAAGCGTAAGGTGGAAGGCGCCGTTGAAAGCGTTATCCGCTCTTTGAAATATTTCGGCATTAAGTTTGACGAGGGCGCGGAAATAGACAGCCCGCTCAATAAATACGGCCCTTACTATCAGCGTCAACGCGCGGAAATTTACAGAAGCTTCGTAAAAAAGCTGATTGAGGAGGGGCTTGCGTACCCGTGCTTCTGCACCGCGGAAGAGCTTGACGCCGTGCGCGAAAAGCAGACGGAAAACAAGGAAACCACAGGATATTACGGGGCGTATGCAAAGTGCCGCAGCCTTTCCGAGGAGGAAATTTATAATAACCTTAAAGCGGGCAAGCCGTTTGTAATACGCCTTAAATCGCAGGGCAGTATAGAAAACAAGTTCACCTTCCGCGATGCGATTAAGGGCGATATTACGGTGACGGAAAACGACCAGGACGTTGTAATTTTAAAGTCTGACGGCATACCCACCTATCATTTTGCGCACGCGATAGACGACCATTTTATGCGCACAACGCTTGTTATACGCGGCGAGGAGTGGCTTTCAAGCCTGCCTATTCATTTGGAGCTGCACAAGGTGCTCGGGTTTAAGCCGCCGCGCTATGCGCACACCTGTTCGCTTATGAAAATGGACGGAGAAACCAAGCGCAAGCTTTCCAAGCGCAAGGACCCCGAGCTGTCGCTTGATTATTACAGAAAAGCGGGCTATTTTCCGCTTGCCGTAGTAAAATATTTAATGACCGTTTTAAATTCCAACTTCGAGGAATGGTCTCTTAAAAACCCAGACGGCGATTATAAAGCTTTTAAGTTTAAAATAGACAAAATGGGCAAGAGCGGCGCGCTGTTCGATTTGGAAAAGCTTTGCGACGTTTCCAAAACGGAAATATCAAAGCTGTCTGCAGAGGAATGCTTTGACTTTTTAAAGGGTTGGGTGGACGAATTCGGCACGGACGGCGACAAAAAGCATTTTGAGGATAAGGAATATATAATAAAAATATTGAACCTTATTATGGGCGTCGGCGGCAAAAAGCGCAGAAAGGACATAGAGCGCGCCGAGCAAGGCGTGCGCCTTATGGACTATTTCTTTGACGATACCTTTGCGCATACCGACAAATTCAGAAAATACGGCGCAGAAAAGGACTATTCAACCGTTAAAAGCATGCTTGAAGGCTTTGCAAGGGTCTACGACCCCGCGGACGACAATTCCGTATGGTTTTCCAAGGTTAAGTCTGTCGCTGGCGTGGCGGGCTTTGCTGCGGAAATGAGCGAATGGAAGGCTAACCCCGAAAACTATAAGGGCAGCGTTTCGGACGCGGCGGAAATTCTGCGCATAGCCATAACGGGCAAGGCAAATTCCCCCGATTTGTGCACGATTATGGGCATAATCGGTAAGGAACGCTGTCTTGAAAGGCTTGACGCCGACCTGTGCATTATGAAAAACCTTGCGCAGGCGAAATAATCGGCGACATAAAAATCAGCTGTCACGGGTGCCCGAACGGGCAAAGGAGGAGGATATGCTGCAATTAATAGATATAAAAAAGGAATACAAGGTGGCGGGCGGCGCCGTGCAGGCGCTTAAAGGCATAAGCGTCAATTTCCGCAAAAACGAATTTGTTTCAATTCTCGGCGCTTCGGGGTGCGGAAAAACCACGCTTTTGAACATTATCGGCGGGCTTGACAAATATACCTCCGGCGACCTTATAATAGAGGGCACCTCTACAAAGCGCTTTAACGACGGCGATTGGGATACCTACCGCAACCATTCGATAGGCTTCATATTTCAAAGCTATCATTTAATTCCGCATCAGACCATTCTGCAAAACGTAGAGCTTGCGCTGACCATTTCCGGCGTGAACAAGGAGGAACGCAGAAAGCGCGCGATAGAAGCGCTTGAAAGGGTGGGGCTTGCGGATAAAATAAACACCCGTCCGAATCAGCTTTCCGGCGGTCAGGCGCAACGCGTTGCAATTGCCCGCGCGCTTATAAACAACCCCGAGATTGTGCTTGCAGACGAGCCGACGGGCGCGCTGGACAGCAAGACCAGCGTGCAGATAATGGAGCTGTTGAAGGAAATTTCGGGCGACAGACTTGTAATTATGGTTACGCACAACCCCGAGCTTGCCGAGCAGTATTCAACGCGTATTATCCGCCTTTTGGACGGTGAAATTATAGACGATACAAGTCCCTACGGCGGAGAAGACGAAAATTCGGACGAACAGTCCGAACAGTCCGAACAGCCGAAAGAGGAAAGCGCAGTAGAAGCGGAGCAGTCCCAAAAAGGCAGAAAGAAAAAGGGCAAAAAGAAAAAGTCTTCAATGGGTATGGGAATGGCGTTTATGCTTTCCCTAAAAAACCTGCTTTCCAAAGCAAAACGCACCGCGCTTGTTTCGGTTGCGGGCAGTATAGGCATAATCGGCGTTTCAATGGTGCTTGCCATTTCCGCGGGCGTAACCTCGTACATACATAAAATGGAGGACGATATGCTTTCGGGCTATCCCGTAGCTGTCACGAGAAGCGCTTACGACTTCACCTCGCTTATGGAGCTTTCAAACGGCGGAAACACCAAAGTAGATTTGGGCGAGCTTGCAAGCGGCAACAAGGTTTACGTCAATTCTCTGCTGGATACTCTGGGAACGTTTTCAACCGGCTTCGAAACCAAAAACACCATAACCGACGCTTATCTTGCGTACGTTTCCGACATGCCGCAGGACTATATAAATTTAATTCAGTACGGTTATGCGTTCAATATAGTCAACAATATTTATACCGACTTTACCGTAAGCAACAACCTTGCCGAGCACCTTCCCGAAGGCGCCGATACAAGCTTTAACGGCGGAAATATGTCCGTTGCGGCAATAAGGTCTATGTATGCGGCGGTGCTTTCGCACGTTAAGGAATACGAAACGTGGGGCTCTATGATTTCTTCCGTGGCAACGTTTGCGGAAATTCCGAATAATTACGATTATATAATGTCGCAGTACGACGTGCTTGCAGTCGACAAAAACGGCAATGCGGTGACATCGGGCTATACGGAAGAAGAATTAAAACAGCTTTTCAACGATAAAAGCACGCTGTTTATGGTGGTTGACGGTTACAAGATAGACGACCTGACGCTTGCGCAGTACGGCTATTTTACCGAGGACGAGTTTCTCGACTACGCTTATAAAGGCGTTGACAGCGATAAGGACGTAACTTTGGTCGGCAAAGACGGCTTCCCTTATTCGTATTTTATCGGCGATACCTCCAAAAAATTTACCTACTACACCAACGATTGCGTTTATAACAAGACGGTTTACTACGCAAAACCCAAATACAGCGACGACGATATACGCAAAATAATCACTATGACGGGCGCGGACGCCGCGCTTGCGGAACAGATTATTATTGCGCGCAACACAAGCGACGACGCATTGAGGGCTTTGCTTGTGCAGATGAACGGCGGAACCGAAAACGAAAAGGTGGACGAATATTTCGAAATGTTCAGACTGCCCTCCGCCGACGAAAAAACCGAGGGCTTCGTTGCAAACGCATATTCAACCGCTTACAGCATAAACGACAACGGCAATAAGATAGAGCTGCCCGCGTTTGAGGACAAAACGGCATATTCCGACCGCGTAGAGCTGGGCGTAAAAATGATTTTGCAGAAAAAGAGCAGCGTTTCCTACGGTTGCCTTAATTCCGGCTTTTACTATACCAACGCGCTTACGGATTATATTCTCGAAACCGAAGCGGACAGCGAGATTGTCGAATACATAAACGGTCACGAAGCACTGGACGACGTGCCCATGTACGTAAATTATTATTACGTTAAAAGCGAAAACGGTAAAGAGTTTTACGTTTTGGATACCGTTACCTCGTCCGTTGAAAAGGGCGGGGACGCAATGTCAAGCATAATCGGCTCGATAACGGGTGCGGAAGCAACGGCTATGACTGCGGATTTGTTCGGAGGAAGCTCGGTTCCCACGGCAATATTTATCTACGCCTTGGACTTTGACGCAAAAAATAAGATAACCGACTACCTTGACGATTGGAACAGAATGTGCGAAAAAGAGGGCGGCACGCAGTTTACATATAAGGACGCGGAGGGCGCTTCAAAAACAATTACGCTGACAGAAAAGGATAAAATAACCTATACCGATACCGTCGGACTTATTATTACAATGGTCAACACGATGATTCAGATGATAACAATCGCGCTGATTGCGTTTACCGCGCTGTCGCTGGTTGTTTCTACCGTAATGGTGGGCATTATCACCTATGTGTCGGTTGTAGAGCGAATAAAGGAAATAGGCATTTTGCGCGCGGTCGGCGCAAGAAAGAAGGATATAAAGCGGCTTTTCAATGCGGAAACCTTTATAATCGGGCTTGCCGCGGGCGTTGTTGGCATACTTATAACCTACTTACTTTCGCTTATCGTCAACCTTATAGTCGGCGCGCTTACGGGCGTGTTTACGATAGCCGCGCTGCCCATATGGCAGGCGATTGTAATGATTTGCATAAGCGTTGCGCTTACGTTGATTTCGGGACTTATTCCCGCCGCCGCGGCAGCCAAAAAGGACCCCGTTGTGGCGCTGAGGACGGAATAATACTGTAAATTATTTTCAGGTGCGAATTTTATCCGAAAAGTATTGACATAGCTGTATTGATATGGTAAATTATGGATAAACTCATAGTATGAGTGCGCAGTGTTTGAATTTAATAAAAGCGGTTTTTGCCGCGGATATTTTTCATATCCGCAACAGATAAATGCTAACGCATTTATCTGTAAAAAATGTTAATCGTTTTTATAAAATATAAGGAGAAATTTTTATGAAAAAGCTTTTTAAAGCATTGTTGGTTTTTGCATGCGCAGGCACGCTTTGCGCGGGTGCATTGGCGCTTTCCGCTTGCGGCGGCGGCAAGAAGGGTGAGGCATATGCGCTTACTCACGGTGCCGAAAGATTTATCGGTTATTCTTCCGTTACCGTAAACGGCGATAAGGTTAAGGACTGCGTTCTTACAGAGGTTATGTTGCCCGGTGAATTGAAGAATGAAGATAAGGAATTGATTTATAAGGAATTATCTTACGGCGATGTAACTATCGTTTATGACGAAACGAGCAAAGCCTATAAGGTCGGCTCGCAGTCAGTTACGGAATATTTCTACAACAATGAAGCACATTGTAAGGAATATTACGAGGCGGCAGTAGGCAACAAAATAAGCGGCAAGAAGGTTGACAGCGATGCAAGCGAAACGGTATCGAAGGCTGTTCTTTCCAAGGAAGAAAACGGTTACTGGTCAACCAATCTCGGCGACAAGCTCGGTTGGAAAGCAAACCGCGATGCTACTGTTGCATATGTAAAGGAGTATGGTATCAGCGGACTTTCAAGCCTTAAAAAGGCAACCGAAGGCGATAACACGGGTTACTGGGTAGACGGAAATAACGTCAGCACGGGCGCAACGTGGAGTGACTTGTATAAAGAAACCCAGCCCGCCAATTATGTGACTTATGCTCAGCTTATTATTAATGCGTATAACGTTGCAACCGGAAAATAATATAAATAAATTTACGTCCGTCTTTTAGGCGGACGTTTTTTTATTGCTTTTAATGCTTATATCGTTTATAATTCTGTTATGAAAAAAATTTTTGCAATAGCCGCGTCGGCATTGACGTGCGCAATCGCTTTAAGCGGCTGCACCGCAAACGGCGGTAAAAAATATCAGCTGTATACAAATTTGTCCAAGGGCGATTTTGTATACGATAAAAATTATGCGGTAAACCTTATCGAGGGCGGAGCCTTTGGCGATTTGAAGGCGGATAAGGCGGAAAATACCCAAGACTTTACCGGCAAAACCAAAAGCTGGTTCGGCATAATCAACACTGATTTGACGGCTACGCTTGTAATTTCCGATAATTTTAACGCGCCCGCGACCTTGGAAAATTTCAATCTGCTGTGCGGCGAGGTCGGGGAGGTTCTCGACGATATGAATTATTCGCTTTCGGCTACGGTTGAAGGGGCGAGTATATATAATTTCAACAATGCGGCGGCGGGCGCGGAGGTTGAAATTACCGAAACGGCGTATAACGTGCTGGATATGACGCAACGCATTTACGAATTTACAGAAGGCTATTACAATCCCGCAGTATATTACAGCGTGCAGGCGTACGGCTTCGGCGGGGCGGAGAATTATCCGCAGACGGCCGAGGATTTACCGAAAGACGGGGATATTGAAAAGTACAATATTCTTGCAGACGCGTTTATGGACATTCAGCTTAAAGAAGAGGACGGCAAATTTTATGCCGTAAAGCCCGATACCACGGTCGAGGTAAACGGCGAAACGCTAAGCTTAAAGCTTGATTTGGGCGGCATAGGCAAGGGCTATGCAACGGACGTTGTAAGCGGGCTTATAGATAAATACGGCTTTAAATACGGCTATTTCAATTTCGGCGGCAGCAGTATCGTTTACAAAAGTCACTTTCGCGAGGGCAATTACAGCCTTGCGATTACCGACCCCAGAAATTTAGGCGGGTATTATATGATTACGCCGATAGCGAATTTAAGCGTTTCCACCAGCGGCGACAACGCGCAGTATTATATGATAGACGGCGTGAGATATTGCCACGTTATCAACCCCAAGACGGGCAAGCCCGTGCAGACGGGGGTTATGTCCGCAACCATTCTCGGCGGCAGCGCGGCGGAGGACGACGCATATACAACGGCAATTATGGCTATGGGCAGGGACAAGGCGGCGGAATTTATAAAAACAAAGCTTACGGACAGACGCGTCGTATTCTCCTGCGGCGTATAACGCACATTATTTACGGAAAAAAACAATGTCGCTTAAAAAGGTTGCTCAGGTCAAGAAGGACAAGGGCTTTAAAATCTGGGATTTGATAATTTACGGCGCCGTTATACTGCTTGCGGCGGCGCTGTTTATTGTCGTATTCGCAACAAGAAATACCGACCCCTTGAGCGGCGTTAAAATTTCCGTGAGGGACGGGGTTTTTTCCGGCTATAAGGTGGTTTTCGAATACGGCTTTAACTCAGAACCGGTTTACGACAGCGAAGCGGTGGAGGTTGAGGTAAAGGGCGATATTTTAAAGGTAACGGTTAAAACTCACGGCGACGGCTTCAATATTATCGAAATTAATAAAAGGGCGCGCACCGCAACGGTGACGGACGCAAACTGCAAAAGCCGCAGATGCGTTTATACTCCGACCATAAAGGACAATAACCGCGATATTCACTGCGACACGCACGGCTTGAAGGTGGAGCCGTTTGCATACGACCCCGATAACCCCTTCCAGCCCGTTTAAATGAATTTAAAAGCCCCGCAAAAACGCATTTGCGTTTTTGCGGGGCTTATTTTTATTTTGTCACAGCCTTAATTGTTTTCCGTTTGCGGAGTTTCCTCTGCAACAACCTTACGGCTTATGATAATGTGGCGGGGGCACTTTTCAACGCAGGTCAAACAGCCCGTGCATTTTTTATAGTCTATAACGGGCAGATTATCGTGCATTGTAATCGCGCCGTGCGGGCATACCTTAGCGCACTTTTCGCACGCTATACAGCCTACCTTGCAAACGCTTGCAACCTCTTTTGCGCGGCACTTTGACGAGCAAGCCACAAACACGGGCGCGGAGGCGGGTATTCTGTCGATAATATTTTTGGGGCAAGCTGTAATACAAGCCCCGCACGAAATGCATCTGTCGGGGTCAACCTGAGCAAGCCTTCCGCTGACCTTAATCGCGTCCTCGGGGCAAACCGCCTTGCAGTCGCCGCAACCGAGGCAGGCGTACGAGCAGGCCTTGTTTCCGCCCAGAAGCGAGTTGCACGCCGCGCAGGTAGGGTTGCCCTTATACTCGAATTTGTCCGCGCAGTTTTCCGTGCCGCCGTTGCAGTGCACAACCGCAACGGTAGGCTCCTCGTCGGTAAGCTCTATGCCCAAAAGCTTTGCTATTTCCGCCTTTTTTTCGGGCGAGGTGACGTGGCAGTCGCTTAAACTGCAGTTGCCCTGCGCAAGCTTCTGCGCAAAGCCGCCGCAGCCCGAACAACCGCAGCCGCCGCAGTTTGCGCCTGCAAGGTTTTCCATAATTTTGGTGACCTTTTCATCCATGTCCACCTTAAAAACCTTGCCGATAACAAGTATCAGCGCGCCGATAAGCAATGCGCTGCCCGCAAAAATTGCGGCTACAACGCCAAGCGTTACCCATGTCTGGGTGGTGGGAGTTGTCAATGCAAGTAAATTAATCATTTTATCCGCCCCCTTAAATTTTAATGTAGCTGAATACCATAAACGCCATACATATAAAGCATGCCGTAATCATGGCAACGGGGAAGCCCGCAAGCGCCTTGTGCGTTTTGTAGCAGTTAAGCCTTTCGCGCAG
This sequence comes from uncultured Christensenella sp., assembly GCA_910587015.1. Taxonomy (GTDB): domain Bacteria; phylum Bacillota; class Clostridia; order Christensenellales; family Borkfalkiaceae; genus Coproplasma. The sequence goes on along the minus strand of CAJUME010000008.1, from coordinate 14,467 downwards.
GCCGCTCATTATAATCATAACCAGCGTAAAGCCTACGCCCGCAAACAGCGCGTACAGCAGCGCCCAGCCGATGTTCATTGTAAATGCCGTGCCCACGCCCGTTACAATATCGCCGAGCGAGGTTACGCCGTTGAACATTTGCGTTACGCCCAAAACCGCGCAGTTGGTTGTGATAAGCGGCAGATATACGCCCATGCTGTTGTAAAGCGAGGGGGAGATTTTTCTTATAATCATTTCCAGCATCTGCACAAGCGATGCGATAATGAATATGAAGAAGATTATCCAAAGGAACTGGAAGTTCCATATTTCCGTGCCGTCCGCGTTATGGGCAACCATAACGTAGTTGTAAACGGGATAGGTCACCAGCGTTGCAAGCACCATAACTATGGTAACCGCAATGCCCATGCCCACTGCCGAGGAGGTTTTTTTGGATACGCCCAAAAACGGGCATATTCCGTAGGTTTTAACGGTGATAAAGTTGTTTGTGAATACCGCGGATAAAATTATCAGAATAAACGCAGACATAGTTTACACGGCCTCCTTCAAAAGATTTTCCCGCGCAAGCTTGTTTGCTTTAACTCTGCGCGAACGCTCGAAGGCGTCAATAACGTAGGTGAATACCGCAATCGCAATTCCGTATACAAGGAATGCGCCCGCCGGCTGAGAGAATATCGCTATTTTAAAGCTCTTCATAATCTGCAGACCGAAAAGCGAGCCGCTGCCTAAAAATTCGCAGATAATGCCCATAAGCGTAAGCGCAATCGTAAAGCCGAGGCCGTTTGCAATGCCGTCCACAGCCGCCTCGCCTACGTTGTGCTTGCTTGCAAACGCTTCCGCTCTGCCAAGCACAATGCAGTTTACCACTATCAGCGCAAGGAAGGCGCCTAAGCTTTCGTACAATTCGGGCAAAAACTTCTTTAAAAGCATCTGCACAAAGGTTACCAGCGTAGCGATAATTACTATATAGCAGGGTATGCGCACGGAGTTGGGAATAACCTTTCTTAAAGCCGAAATTATTATATTGCTTAACGTAAGAATAACCAGAACGGTAAGTCCCATACCCATTGCGGAGGTTGCCGACTGCTTAATCATTGCAAGCGTGGGGCAGGTGCCCAAAACAAGCATAAAGGTGGGGTTCTGGAAGATAAGTCCGTCCAGAGTAATTTTCTTGTACTTATTCATCAGTTTCACCTCCGTCGGTTGTCAGCTTATCCAAAGCCTTCTGATAGTTTGCAGTTGCAAACGCGCCCGCGTACATGCAAAGGTAGTTGGAGCGGGACGCGCCCGTTTCCTCGAATTTATCGCTGTTATCGCCGGGGTATGCCATATCCTCGCCCAGCTTATCGGTGAAGTACTTCAAATCCTTGCCCATATAGGTGAGTATCATTTTATCTACGATTTCGTTATACTCTTCCTCGGTCTTATCCTCGCCGTGGCTGTCCTCGGAGCCGTACCGCTTGACGGTGTATTTTTTGATTAATCCGTCCGTGCCTACAACTATTTCAACGGTGAAGTAGCCTGCGGGTGCGTTGGCCTTGGTGCGTACGGTGAATACAACATCGCCGTCCGCGTTCAGCTCGTACTTAGTATCCTTGTCGGTGTTGACAAAATCTCTGTAAAGGAAGCCCTCGAACGGGTCCTCTTTTACAATTCCGCCCGCAAACGCGTTTATAAACTCGATAGAGCCGTTTACCGCGTTGCAGATAGCCGAGAAGGAATAGGACGAGTTTGTCTGAACATAGGAGGGGTCTGTCTTGTCGCCGTAGTTGTAAATTATTCCGTCCTTGTAGTCCTGCGCAAACAGATTGAGGTTTGCAACGGAAATATTGCCGACAAGCTCGCCATCGGGGTATGCGTAAATCGAAACCGCGCGTATACCCGTAATCGCCTTTAACGAGGTATCCATTTTGATAATCGTCCAGATTGTAAGCGAGCCGTTGTAACCGCCCTTGCCCTCGGCCTGGACAAGATAGTCGTTTTCTTCCTTGATAAGCCATACCTTTTGTATGGTAGAGGAGCCTAACGCGGTGTTTTGTCCGCTTATGTCTTTCTCCTCGGGGGTTACCGTTCTTCCATCGTAAACCGCGCTGACCTGCTTGTTGAACTGTCTTTTAAACATTTCCTCTTCAGTCACTTCAAGAAAGCCGTTGGCAATCGCAAGAAAAACTCCGCTTACGAGCAACACGCACAAAAGCGATATAAGGCATTTAAAAACGTTGCTCTTAAAAAACTGTTTGGCCGTCATTTATTTGCCCTCCTTATGCTTTTTTTGTCTGATATATCCGAAAGGTCTGCTTATCAGATATTTGTCGATAAGCGGGGTTACAAGGTTCATTAAAAGAATAACGAATGAGAAAACCTCCATTCTTGTAAAGTGCCGCAAAAGCGCAAGCAGTATCGCGCCCGCAACGTAGTACAACAGCTGTCCCCAAACGCCCTTGGGAGAGGTGACGTAATCGGGCATCATAAACACTGCGCCGAACAGCGCGCCGCCCGACAGTACGGAGGGGAGGAAGAGGGTTATGTCAAAGGTGTATTTGTCAAAGGTGAAGCCCGCCATAAGCACTGCGGTAAGTCCGAATACCGCAATAAACAGCAACGGCTGCCACCATTTGATAACGCCCCTTACGCAAAGATAAATATAGCCGATGATTATTGCAAGCTTGCAGGTTTCGCCTATGCAGCCGCCTACGCCCGTGCCAAGCAGTAAATCGAGGGGAGAGAGGTAGGAGGAGGGGTTGATATCAAGTCCGTTTGTAAGCAGACCCGCAAGGTTGGTTGCATCGGTAAACACAAGACTGCTGTCTGAAATCGGGCCGAAGCTTGCGCCCACGAAGTTGGAGGTTGCAACTATATGCGTAAAGCTTAGCGCCATAAACACGCGTCCCGCCGCGGCAGGGTTAACAAGATTTTTGCCCGTGCCGCCGAAAAGCATTTTTACTACCGCAATCGCAAAAATTGCGCCGAAAATTACCTCGTAAAGCACCTGATACCATTTATCGGTGGTGGGAATTATCATAGCGAGGATAAGTCCCGTCACAACCGAGGTGAAATCGAACTGCTTTGTCCAGCGCAGACAAACCGCCTTTGCGTTTTTGCATTTTTCGGAAAAGCCCTTATTTGCTATAAAAAAGTAAACGAACTCCGAGGCAACGCACGCAAAAACGGACATTAAAATTATCAACAGCGCCTGCCAGCCGAAGAAAACACAGCCCGCAATTGCAGCGGGTGCAAGCGCGATACATACATCGAGCATAATGCCCCGCGTAGTCCGTTTGGATTTGACGTGCGGAGGAGTGGAAATTACAATCGAGTTATCCATTGGTTTCTCCTTATTTCTTGTTATGAAGGTAAGCCTTCGTCTTGCGTATTGCTTGAATAAGCGGCCGCTTTGCGGGACAGATATACTCGCACGCGCCGCATTCTATGCAGTATGCGGTGTTGCCGTATTTCGCCGCCGCCTCGAAGTCGCCCGCCGCAGAATAGAAAGCGGTGTTCATAGGCATAAGGTGCATAGGGCACACGTCCGCGCACTTACCGCAGTTAAGGCAGGGAGTGGGTTCTTCCGCGGCCGCCTCGGCTTTGTCAAGCAACAGCACGCCGGAGGTGGTTTTGTGTGTATAGCAGTCGTAGCTTGCCAAAGCCAATCCCGTCATAGGCCCGCCCTGAACAACCTTTTTGGGCGAGGACTGCTCGCCGCCGCAGTAATCTACAATCGCCTGAACGGAAGTGCCCACGCGCACCCAAAGATTTTTGGGCTGCTTTACAGCCTTGCCGGAAACGGTTACAACCCTCTCGTAAAGCGGCTTGCCCCGTTCAACTGCTTCGCAAACGGCAAAGCACGTTGCAACGTTCTGCACGGTAATACCGTAGTCCGCGGGCAGTCTTCCATGCCCTATCCTTTTGCCCGTGGTAATGTATGCAAGCTGTTTTTCACCGCCGGTGGGGTATTTTTTTGCGAGCTTAACAACCTTTATATCCTCGTACGGCTCGAATTTAGCTATACAGTCGGGCTTGTTGGCCTCGATGCCGATAATTATGTTTGTAACGCCCAAAGCCCTTGCAACGTAACGCGCGCCGCGCACTATTTCGTCCGTGCGTTCAAGCATAAGACGGTGGTCGCACGTTAAATACGGCTCGCATTCGGCGCCGTTTACAATCAGCGTGTCAACCGGCGTCTTGGGCGCAACCTTAACCGCCGTGGGGAAGCCCGCGCCGCCAAGCCCTACAATGCCGCAGTCGCGTATGCGCGCTTTTATTGCTTCCGCGTCAGGCTCGGTAAGCGGGGGAAGGTAAGCCTTTTCGTCCTTGCCGTCGGATTTTATAAAAATAAAGCTTTCGATAGCTCCGTTTGCTGCGGTAAGCTCCTTAATTTCCGTAACCGTGCCGCTTACGCTTGCAAAAACGTCGGAGGAAATTGCACCGTCCGATTTTGCGATAAGCTCGCCGCATTTTACCGTTTGACCCGCTTCGACTATCGGCTCGGCGGGCTTGCCGAGCGACTGCGCGCAGGATACGGCTACCTCTTCGGGCAAGGGCATAACTTCCAGCGGGCAATCTTTCGAAAGCTCTTTATTGCCGCGCGGGTGTATTCCGCCGAAGTAGTATCTACCTTTTACTGCTTTCACTTAAATTTCTCCTTTTTATTCTATTTCACAAAAATCTCGGCAAGCCGTTGCCTGCGATTTTTAGTGATTTTAAGGGCTACTCGCCCTCGCGGTTGCAATGTGTTTGCGCCCACGGATTTATAATTGCAACCGCTCACCTCGCTGAGGTGCAGGTTTGCACAAATTGGGGTGCGCAGGCAAAAACGGGGTTTTGCTTGCGCCGTTAAATTATTAAAAACGTTTTAGCGTCCGTTTTCCTTTTTAAAAATAACCTTTTCAAATATATTCATGGGCACGCCCTTAAACAACAGTATTGTAATGCCGCCGACCACCGCGCCCGCGATTATGCCCAAAAGCACCAGATAGGGCAGGTTGACGAACATCAGCACCGACCCCGAAAGCAATGCAAAAACTGCATTCTGCGTAATGTTGTGCGCAACCGCCGCCGCGACCGAAACGGCAAAAACCGAAATTTTGGGATACACCACATACATCAGCACGGAAGATACCGCCATTGAAACGATTCCGCCCGAAAAGCTGTATAAAAGCGCGGAAAAATTGCCCGCGTAAATTGCGCCGAGCACGGTGCGCAGCGCGACCACTGTAAACGCCTCTATCGGGGAATACATAATAAGCGCGGCAAACGAAAAAACGTTGGCAAGCCCGGGCTTTGCCCCCGGAATTATCAGCGTGGGAAAAAGACTTTCTATTAAAAAAGTTATAAGGCTTAAACCCGTCAGCAAGGCAAGCACCGCCGTTTTTTTTGCGGCAAATCTGCTGCGTTGTTCCTTTGTCGTCATACCTATTCAATTATATACTAAATTATCCTTTAAGTAAATAGAAAAGCGCGAACTTTTTAAGCGTTTTTACCGACATTTTGATATAATTTACGCAAATTTTGCGCAGTGTGCAAGGGCTTGTATTCTCTTGACATATCCGCCGCCCGCGGTTATAATAAGGGGCGTAAAAAACATCGGTCAAGGAGATAAAAAAATGGATTTGAAATACACGCGCAAAAACGTATATAAGGAGGCGGACGGCGCTCAGCTTGAAGCTATTTACGACTTTGCGGAAGGCTATAAAAGGTTTTTGGACAGCTCTAAAACAGAGCGGGACGCGGCAGTAACCGCGCAAAGGCTTGCGGAGGAGAACGGCTTTAAGCCCTTCTCTTTTTCGGAAAAATTAAAGGCGGGCGACAAGCGTTATTTTATCAACCGTCACAAAAACGTGTTTTTGATAAGAGTTGGCAAGGAGGACGTTGCAAAGCACGGCGTACGCATAATGGTTGCGCACGTCGACAGCCCGCGCCTCGATTTAAAGCCCAACCCCATGTACGAGGACAGCGGTCTGTGCTATTTAAAAACGCACTACTACGGCGGAATTAAAAAGTACCAGTGGACTGCAATTCCCCTTGCTCTGCACGGCGTTGTAGTGCTGCGCGGCGGCGAGCGCGTGGAAATATGCGTGGGCGAGGACGAGGACGACCCCGTATTTTATATTACCGATATTCTGCCCCACCTCGGCGCGGAACAGAGCGCAAAGCCCCTTGCAAAGGCGATTGACGGAGAAAGCCTTAACGCGGTAATCGGCGGGCTTCCCGCGGTTTCCGAGGACGGAGAAGAGGATAAGGAGGCGGTTAAAACAGCTGTATTGAAGCTTTTGAACCAGAAGTACGGCATTACCGAGGTTGATTTGCAGTGCTCGGAGCTGTGCTTTGTGCCCGCGGGCAAGGCGCGCGACGTCGGCTTTGACAGAACGCTTATCTCTGCATACGGTCACGACGACAAGGTCTGCGCCTATCCCGAAATGCGCGCGATTTTCGACTGCGACAGCCCGCATACCATGATTGCGGTGTTTGCAGATAAGGAGGAGGTCGGCTCGGATGGCACCACGGGCATGCAAAGCAAGGTTATCTGCGACGTGATTGATACCGTTGCGGCGTCCTTCAATGCTAACCCTATAGAGGTAAGATATAACTCGAAATGCATTTCCGCGGACGTTACCGCGGCATACGACCCCGCATTTTCGTCAGTTTTCGAAAAGCGCAACACAACCTTTGTGTCCTGCGGGGCGGCGGTTTCCAAATACACGGGCTCCCGCGGGAAGTCGTCCACAAACGACGCCTCTGCCGAGTTTATGGGCTTTATCCGCGATATTTTCGATAACGGAAACGCAGTCTGGCAGGTTGGCGAGCTGGGCGCGGTAGACGTCGGCGGCGGCGGCACGGTTGCAAAATATATTGCAAACCTCGGCATAGACACGGTGGACGTGGGCGTTCCTGTGCTGTCCATGCACGCCCCGTACGAGCTGATTTCCAAGGCGGACGTTTACTCGCTGTATCTTGCGTGCCTTGCCTTCTGTAAATAAAAACGGTAATAAAATAACGCGCCCCGCGGGCTTTAAGCCCGCGGGGCGCGTTTTCTATCAATCAAACAATATTATCTTCTTTTGTCGGGGACAAAGCTGTAAACCTCTTTCAGAACCTGTCTTACAAAGCTTTTGTACTGCTTTGCGCCCGATTCGAACAGAACGTAAACGCGTTCCTCGCCGCGCTCCTTCATGACGCAAAGCCCTTCCGACATACAAGGAATATCGTAGGTGCGCAGCAGTGTAGAGCTGTCCGCAAAGTAAACCCTTAACGTCTGTCCCGAATAGGGCAGTGTTTTGCCGTTGCCGTACTCTCTGTAAAAGTCCTCGTATTCATAATTCTTCTTGTCCTCGTTCAGCTCGCTGTACAGCTTGCTGGGCGTGGTTTTATAATCGGTATTCGCAAGCGTATCCCAGTCGTAATAGCAAAGCTTGCTGTTTTTAAGTCCGTAGCTTATGGAAAGCACAAGCCTTCCGTTAGTGGTGCGGGCAAAGCCCTGAACCTCGTCCGGCAGTGAAAATATTTTCTGTATCTGCGGCATGCCTTGTCCGCTTTTGGTTTTGTATTCGCTTGCGTCGGAGAAGGATATGGTGTAAAGTCCGAAGGCGTTGTCCGTGTAATTGCTTGCGTTTACGTTGTACTCGTAAGCGAACGCCTTATTTTTATCCCCGCCGCTCTTTTTCTCCGTCAAAACGTTTTTGGAGGCGGGTGTGGTTATGTGGTGGCTTTCCGCAGTGCCGTATTTGTCGCCCTTGCGGTAAAACTCGCCTACATAAAGTCTGTCCGCATAGCTTGCGCTTTCGCTCGCGCCCATATCCGCGTCGTAGTAATAGAGGAAGGAGGCGTTGCCCTGAGCATTGAAGGACGCGGTGAAGGTGATTGAATTGTCCGCGTCGGGCTTGGCGCTGTTCTGGGCTTTTTTGATAATTTCCTTGATAAGCGGAAGGCTTGCGGTCGAGCCCTCGGGCTTCATTCCGCTTGCCTTGGCAACAAAAACGGTGCCGACCTCGGTAATTTTTCCGTTTTCGTCCTTTTCTTCTGCCTGAGAGCTTATCCAAAGATAATCGCGGTTGACTGCAATGCCGCCGACGTGGCCGGTGTGCGGCGTGCCGTCGGGATTTTTAAGCGTAACAAAGCCTATGTAGCCCGTTTCCTGTCCTACAACGTACACGCGCGAGGGCTGTTTTTTGGGCATATAGGAGGATATGAAAAAGAAATTCTGTCTTTTCTTTTCCGTCTTTTGGGTTACGGTGCCGTCCGCGCCAGTTACCTCGGTCGTTACCTCGTATTCGCCGTTGAAGTAGTTTGCAAGCCCTTGGGGAGAGCCGCCGCTTTCAAGGTCGGGAATGTCGAATTCCTGCTTTAATTCTCTGAAATCGCGGTATCTGTCACCCCAGAACCAAATCATAAGAAAAACCGCAATTATTACGAAAACCGAAAATATTGCGGTGAGTGAAATTAAAAGCTTTTTGTTGTTCTTCATATACGCTACCCGTCTTTTTGCAAATAGCGGGCGCAGCGCAGTTGCGCAAAAAAGCCCGTTGCGTGGCTATTGTAACAAAAATTATATAAAAAAGCAAATAAAATCAGCCGAAAACAGCTTTTAATATAAGTCCGAAGATAAAGGTTGCCAACGCGCCTATAAAGGCAAGGAAAATTTTAAAGGTAATATCCCTTTGCCGCTGTTTTGCGTTGCGCTTGTACGCCCGACCGTTTTCTTTCAGATTTATAACGTACATTTTTTCGCCCTTTCTTTCGGACATTATCAAATCGAAATATCCGTCGCATTTGAGGGCGAAAAGAATATCCTCAAGCTTTTCTGCGGAAAAGCCGCGCTTGGAGGGGAGTATGGACAGTATGTCAATCGGCGAAACCAGACAGCCCTCTGTGCCGTCGCAAAGCGCGTAAACCGCGCTCATTACCTCGTTTTCGTTTCTCGACAGCATTTTTATACCAGCGCGAATATCAAAGAAATTATAAGACTGCCGAGCGCGCCGCCCGCAAACGCCGCCAAAAGCACGGCGACGGGTGCGGCTTGTTTTGTTTTTTCGGTCGGCTGAGGGGGCAGTGTTGCCGTTTGCGGCTCGGCGGGCGGCGCGGGCCGGAGCTTTTTAAGCGGCGCGGCGCAAAAAAATTCGCCGTCCTGATACTTCAAATCGATGTAGCCGTCCGCAGTCAGCGCTTTAACGGCCTTTTTAAGCTCGGTTATCGTTGCTTCCTCGTCGTCGGGGAGCGCCTCGAACAGCTCGTCTGCGGAAAACACAACATACCTTCCCAAGGGCGCAAGCGTACAAATTTTATCGAGCACACAGCAAGAAATTCTGTCCATATCATTATTAATAATGGCAAAATCCGCGCTGTTTTATACTGATTTTAACCTTTAAGAGCTTAAAGAAACGTAAATTACCCCGCCGATAAAGAATGCGGCAAAAATGCCGAGCAGTACATAGGCTGTAATTTTAACGTATTTAACCGCTTTTATATTGTTTGCCTTTTTTTGCGCGTTGCAGAAGGCGAGCGAGGCAAGCTCGAACAAAACCGAGCAGATAAGAGAGTATATCCCAAGCCTTGTAAACGCAAGCCCGAAGGCGACCGCGCCCAATGCGCACGCCGCGGCGGCAATGTAAATGAATGCCGTTTTGCCGTTGTTGTTATCGTTGTCCATTTTTATTGTCCTGTTTTTTGGTCGTTTGCGGCAAGCTCGCCGTGGGCGTCAGGCGTTGCCAGCGTTGTTTTGTAATCGGTGTAAATAACAAAGCCCGCGTTTGACCTCGGCGGCTTTTTTACAAACCGCCTCTGGCAGTAGTCAACGGGGATTTTGCTGCCGTTCCGCCCGTCGGAATAATATGCGCAAATCTCCGCCGCGGCTTGCAGAACGCTGTCCGGCACAGACTCTCCGCGGCTTGAAATAATGACGTGGGAGGAGTGGTAGCCCTGCGTATGCAGCCATATATCCTGCGGCGAAGCGCTTTTTAAAAGTCTGTCATTCTGCAAATTGTTGCGCCCCGCAAAAATTTTAAAACCGCCGCATATAAATTCGCGGAAGGGCGTCTGCTTTACAACCCTTTTTTTGCCGCTTTCGACAGCTTTTATCAGTCCTAAGGCTTTAAGCTCCTCCTCGGTTTCTTCAAGGTCGCAAACGCTTTCGGCGGCACATATGTGCGAGTTAATGCTGTTTAGATAGCTTTTCTGCGCTTCTGCCTCGCGCTTTTGTTCGGTTACCGATATAAGCGTGCGCTTTAATTTTGCATATTTTTTATAGTATCTTTGCGCGTTGTCCGCGGGCGAAAGCGTTTTATCCAGAGCGATTTTGATTTTACCGCCGTTTTCGTCGTAATAATTTACCGCTTCAAGCTCATCCATGCCGCGTTTAACGGCATATATGTTGGCGGTAATCAGCTCACCCTTCAGTTTTACCGCTTCCATATCGCGGCAGTCCAAAAGCTTCTGCTCGATTGCCGCAAGCCGCTTTTCCGTCTTTTTTACAGAGGCTGCAAGCGCGGACAGCAGTCGCCTTTTCATGTCCCCGAAGGCGCGTTTTTCGCAGATATACGCATAATAAGCGGTTTGAGCCTGCAAAACAGAGGGGTAATTCTTTTTGTTTTCTCCGCAGTATTTTACGGCGAAATCGAACGGCCCGCCATCGGCAAAAATAACGCACGGCGCAATTTGCCCCCCGCATATATAGCTGTTTACGTCCCCTGCGGTCGGTTTTCCGCCGTAAGCCTCGGCAATATCGGCGGCGGTGGAGTACGCAATTCCGCGCACGTTGTCGGCAATGAATTTAACGTAATCACCGCAAAAGCCGTCAAACAGCTTTTCAAGCCCGTTTAAGTCGGCGGGGTTGCATTTGTCCTGCGGCTGCGGCAAAACGTATTTCGCGCCCGTAAACAGCACGCGCCGAGTGCTTTCGCCTATAGCGGTGGTTTTAAGCGCGCCGCAGATTATGCCGTTCTGCGTTAAAACCGCGTTGGAGTACTTGCCCATAAGCTCGACGTAAAAACGCATGCTTGTTCGCTCGAATTCCGAAACGCAGTCAAGGTCGAAATAAACTATCCGCTCCCCGTCAATCTGCTTTATTGCGGTAATCTGCGCGTTCTGCAAATGCTTCCTCAAAAGCATGCAGAAGTTGGGCGCGGACTTTGGCGCGGGCACGTCCGCATCGGCAAGGCTTAAACGGCAGCCCTTGGCGGCAAGGCAAATTTCAAGTTTAACGCTGCCCGCGGCGGTGTATATAATAAATATCAGCAAATCCTTGTTGGGCTGTGTGATTTTGGAAATTTTTCCGCCGCAAAGCCTTTCGCCAAGCTCCTGCGCAACATATTTGATTGTAAAAGCGTCCTGCGGCATAAACGTGACGTTTAATCCTTGTATCTTTATTCGGTTTGCGTTTGACACAGCTTAGGCATATCAAACGTAGCCGACCGTTTAATTGTATATTAAAAAATTCAAAAAGTAAATTAAATAAGTTGTTAAAAATTTTTACTTGTGTTACAATATTGAACGCATAAAATACCAAAATTATATTTTTCAGGAGACAAAAATGAACTATACACAGGCAGTCGGCGAAAAAAGCACGGTCAAGCTGACCATAACCTTCACCGAAGACGAATGGCAGAACGCAATAATGCAGGCATATACCAGAACGCGCGGCAAGTACAGCGTACCCGGCTTCCGCAAGGGCAAGGCTCCCAAGCCCGTGCTTGAAAATTATTACGGCAAAAGCGTTTTCTTTGACGAGGCGTTCAACGTGCTGTACCGCGAGCATTACTTCGCTATTCTCGAAAAGGAGAAGGACAGCTTTACCGCAGTCGGCGAGCCCGAGCTTTCGGTTGACAGTCTGGAAGAGGGCAAGGGGCTTGTGCTGTCGGCGGTCGTGCCCGTAAAGCCCGATGTGGAAATAGAGGCTTATACAGGTTTAAAAATCAAAAAGTATGCTTATAATGTATCAGACGGCGACGTCGAGGCAGAGGTTAAAAAGCTTTTGGAGCGCAACGCGACCGACGTTGAGGCAAGCGGCAGACCCTGCAAAAACGGCGATAAGGTAAATATCGACTTTTCCGGCAGTGTTGACGGAGAGAAGTTTGCGGGCGGCACGGCTGAGGAGTATGACCTTGTACTCGGCAGCGGAAGCTTTATCCCCGGCTTCGAGGAGCAGGTTGTCGGTATGGAAATCGGCGGCACGCGCGATATAACCGTAAAATTCCCCGATGATTATCAGGCGGACAATCTCCGCGGCAAGGAAGCGGTTTTTGAAATCAAGCTTAATAAAATTACAGAAAAGCAGTTGCCCGAGCTGACGGACGAATACGTCAAAAAGCATGCCGGCGCGGAGAGCGTAGAGGCTTACAAAAACACCGTTCGCGAAAAACTTTTAAAGAATGCGGAAAGCCGTTCCCGCGATGAAACGGAAAACAGCATTATAGAGGAAATCTGCAAGCACGCCAAGGCGGAAATTCCCGAGGCGATGATAGAGAGCGAAATCGACAGACTTGTTCAGGATTTTTCCTACCGCCTTATGTATCAGGGCTTGAAGCTTGAGGATTATATCAAGTACATGGGTCAGACGATGGAGCAGTTCCGCGCGCAGTATAATCCGCAGGCGGCGCCCAGAGTGTTATCTCAGCTGGTAATCGACAAAATTATCCGCACGGAGGGCTTCACCGCAGAGGATGCGGAGGTAGAGGCGAAAATCGCAGAGCAGGCGGCTTCAGTTGAAAAGACTGCGGAGGAATACAAAAAGAGTATGGACCCCCGCCAGTACGAGTATATCAAGAGCGATATAATAATCACCAAGCTCTTTGACTTCCTTGCGGCGAATAACGAGCTTTATACGGAAGACGGCGCGGCGGAGCCCGCTGCAAAGCCCGCAAAAAAAGCAACCAAAAAGAAAGCGTAACATAATATAATTCAACGGCGTATGTGCCGCAAATTTTTAAGGAGTAGCTTTTATGGAAAAGAACACGCTTGTTCCCTACATTGTCGAGCAGACCTCGCGCGGGGAACGCTCGTACGATATTTACAGCCGCCTTTTGGAGGACCGAATAATCTTTTTAAGCGGCGAGATAGACGATGCCGTTGCAAACACGGTAGTGGCGCAGCTTATTTATCTTGAAGCGAAGGACCCCTCTAAGGACATTTCGCTTTATATCAACAGCCCCGGCGGCTCGGTTTCCGCGGGTCTTGCCATTTACGACACTATGAACTATGTAAAGTGCGATGTTTCCACAATCTGCATAGGTATGGCGGCTTCGATGGGCGCGTTCCTGCTTTCCAGCGGGCAAAAAGGCAAGCGCTACGCCCTTCCCAACAGCGAAATTATGATACACCAGCCTCTCGGCGGAGCACAGGGACAGGCAAGCGATATAAAAATCGCCGCCGAGCATATTTTAAAGACCAAGCGCAAGCTTAACGCGATACTGTCGCAGAATTCGGGCAAGCCCGTAGAGCAGGTAGAGCGCGACACCGACCGCGACAACTATCTTTCCGCGCAGGAGGCTATGGAGTACGGCTTAATCGATAAGGTTTTTTATAAAAGGTAAATTTTGGCGGCTTAAAGGTGTATTTACGCTTTAAGACGGTTATAGAATAATAAACGGCGCAAGCAAAAATTACATTTTTTGCTTAGCGCACCCGATTTGCGCAAACTTGCGCCTCAGCGGGTGAGCGGTTGCAATTAAATATTATGAGGGCGCTTTAGATTGCAACCGCGAGGGCGGCGCCCTCAAATTCACGAAAAATCGCAGGCACGGCTTGCCGAGATTTTTGTGAGTTGAATTTGGGAGTTTTGTTTTTGAAAGACCAGAAATTTTGTTCATTCTGCGGAAAACCCGAGGAATACGTAAAAAAACTTATAACGGGAAAAAACGGCGCTTGCATATGCGACGAATGTATAGTAATCTGCGGTGATATGGTTAAGGAGGCGGACGCGGGTGCGGCGGAGCAGGTTCCCCTTAAAACCCCCGCCGAAATCAAAAGCGAGCTTGACAAATATATAGTCGGTCAGCACGAGGCAAAGAAGGTGCTTTCCGTTGCGGTTTATAACCACTATAAGCGTATAAACAACCTTAACCAAAGCTCGCTTGACAACGACGTGGAAATCGAAAAAAGCAATATTCTTCTGCTCGGCCCTACGGGCTGCGGCAAAACCCTGCTTGCAAGGACGCTTGCAAAAATTTTAAACGTGCCCTTTGCCGCGGCGGACGCGACAACGCTTACCGAGGCGGGCTACGTCGGCGAGGACGTTGAAAATATTCTATTAAAGCTTATCCAGAATGCGGACTTCGATATTGCAAAGGCTCAGCGCGGCATAATTTATATTGACGAAATCGATAAAATTGCAAGGAAGAGCGAAAACGTATCCATAACCCGCGACGTTTCGGGCGAGGGCGTACAGCAGGCTCTGTTAAAAATTATCGAAAGCACGGTCGCAAACGTACCCCCGCAGGGCGGCAGAAAGCACCCCCAGCAGGAGTGCCTTAGGATAGACACC
>CAJUME010000007.1 GCA_910587015.1 uncultured Christensenella sp. | reverse complement strand
GGAAGGTCTCAGTTCCATATGGGACAATCAGAGCACCCTGCCTTCGGCGGGGGGATTAAGGGGGGTGGCGTGCTATAATTCCTCCCCGCCGTGCTCCTTATAGCCCTCGCCGTAAATCTCCTGTGCAGATGTCACTATGGTAAATGCCTGCGGGTCTGCATCCTTTATAACGTCCCTCAGTCGGGGAAAAACGTAGTTTTTAACCGCGCACATAATAACGGTGCGCGCGTTGCCCGTATACGCGCCCTTGCCGTCAACGATAGTCGCGCTTATATCCAGCTCGGTCAGTATTTTTTTGCAAATTTCCTCGCTCTTGTCCGCAGTGGTCACAATGTAAACAAGCTTTGCCGTATTCCCGCCGTACAGCACAAAATCAAAGCTTACAACAAACAGTATCAGCGATATAACGGTGTAAAAGGTCTTGTCAATGTCCCTGAAAACAATTCCCGCCGCGCCTACTATAACAATGTCTATCAGCATGGAAATTATCCCCGTTTTCATATAACGGAATTTCTTTCTCAAAATCTTTACTATAATATCCGTGCCGCCCGTGGTTCCGCCCGCTCTGAAAATAATTCCCAGCCCCGCGCCGTACAGCGCGCCGCCCGCCGTTGCGGGTATTAAAATATTGCTTATTTCGGGCATATGCGGCAGTATAAGCAGGTTCCACAGCTCAATCAGCCCCGAGGACAGCACCGTTGCATACAGCGTGGACATTATAAACCTTTTGCCGAAGAACACCGTCCCCAGAACAAACAGCGGCACGTTCAGTATAATAATCAGCCAGCCAGTGCCTATCTTTCCGCCCGCGGCATAGCTGATTATTATGGCAATGCCCGTCACGCCGCCCGCCGCAAGCCCGTTCGCGTCCAGAAACAGCGCCACGCCAAAGGAATATATTATGCACCCCAGGGTAATAAGGGAATATTTTCTAAGCAGCTTTAATGCGGCAGTCTTGTTCTTCATACTATATATTATAGACACTTTTTCATTGCTGTCAACCCCGACCCATTAAACCCGTATTGACAAACCCCGCGGCAGGTGCTAAAATATCGGCGCAAGGGGGTATAGGGTATGAAGGCTTGCTCTTCCGCAAAATTCAACGGCAAAATCTATGTGGTAGGCGATTCCACCGTCTGCGACTATACCGTGCCTCCCCAAACGGGTTTGGACAGCGGATATATGCCGCGCTACGGCTACGCAACCCAGCTTTATAACTACTTAAATTGCCCGCCGAAGCAGATTGTAAACCTTGCCGCCTCGGGCAGAAGCTCGCTCGACTTTCTTGCCTTGCCCAATTATGCAACCTTAAAAAATAATATATCCGCGGGCGACTATCTTATAATCGGCTTCGGTCACAACGACGAAAAGCACGCCGACCCCGCGCGCTACACCAACCCGAATAAGTCTTATACTGATGCAAGCGTTGCAGACGGTATTTCCTTTCAGTACAATTTATACGAAAATTATATAAAACCGGCTCTTTCGGCGGGCGCAACGCCCATCCTTTGCACCCCGATTGTCAGGTACGACCGCAACGGCGGCTATTCGGGCGCGTTCGTGCACATAACAGAGCACGGCGACTACGCTGACGCAATAAGAACGCTCGGCAAAGCCGTTTCGGTTACCGTTATAGATTTGACGGAAATAACAAAAGCAATATACCTTGCAGACAACAACGCGGCAAGGTATTTCCACGCGCATAACTCGTGCGAGGGCGAAGCCCCCTGCGGCATGGACGGCACCCATTTAAACAAGTACGGTGCAAAAACGGTAGCCTATCACCTTGCAACGGCTCTGCTTAAAACCGACTGCCCGCTTAAAGCCCTCGTCCTTGCAAACGCCCCCGCGCCGGCAATGCAGACCGATTTCCCTTCCGCAATCAATACTGACTACGTCAAGCCAGAATACAAGCCCTTTGCACCCGCAATGCAGTCGTCAGGCTATTCCATAACTGCGCAAGGCTGGTACGGCACCGCAATGGGCGACCTTGTCGGCAGCTCTCTAAGCTCCTTTAAGGTGTCGGAGGCGGGAGGGGTGTTTACCGTAAGCGCGGCGGATAATCAGGGCAAAATTTGCAACGGTGCAGACGGCTTTGCGGCTGCGTTTATGCAAACAGGCTCGGGTAAAAACTTTATTGCAACGGCAAAAGCGCGGGTGGAGCAGGTTACCGAAAATGCGGGTAGCGGCTCGGCGTTCGGACTTATGCTGAGGGACGATATTTATATCGATACAATAAAGGACGGGCTTAATTCAACCTACCTTGCGGCGGGAGTAATTGATAACAAAACGGCAATTTTCAGCCGCGAAAGCAAATCACTTTTTAAGGAGGGTAATTCCGTCCGTGTTGAGGTCGGCTCGGAGTTTGCTTTAAGGATAGAGCGCAACGGTCAAAAAATTTATCTTACCGTTGCAGACGGCGCGCAGAAATTTGCAAGGGAGTATTCCGATTTGCAGACAGGTCTTAAAGCGGTGGACGCGGAATTTATGTATCTGTGTCTTTTTGCGGCGGGCGGTATAACCGTGCGGTTTTTTGATGTGGCAGTGCGGATAACGGGGGACGCGGGGGTTGAATAAAAACCGCGCGTTTTAAATAAAAAAATAAAAAACAAGCATAAAACGCTTGTAATTTTTTAAATTGTTATATATAATAATTAAGCAAAAACGGCAGAAATATGTCTTTTACGGATATTCATATGTAAAATTCGGACATATAAAACAGCTGTTTTAATACATTTTGGGGTGTCGCCAAGCGGTAAGGCAACGGACTCTGACTCCGTCATTCGTTGGTTCAAATCCAGCTACCCCAGCCAGCTTGTTGCGAGCAAGCGACATTTTTGACAGGTTTCAAAGCAGGGGACCTGTCATTTTTTTAGGTTAATAAAAATAAGAAAAATTTTTACAGGTGTGAAATGTATACTGAAATTACTGAAAAATTTAAATCTGATTGTAGAGAACTTAATAATATGGCAATGTTCATTTTGGTGCCGATTATGTTGTTTATAATTGCAATTGCTGTTTCTATTTCTTTACATAATAATGCTTGCATAAATTGGCTTGCACCCGTGTTGATTTTATTGGCTACTGTTTTTAGTTTATTAAACTACTATTTAATAGTGTTATTTTCGATTAAAAACGAGCCGCAATTTTCCAAAAAGAATTTCTGGAGTATTGTGTCAATGGTTGAATTATATCAGGAAGTTATGCATAAAAAGGATATTAAAATTTTAATTAATATTTTAAAAAATGCTGGTGTAAACACTCGACCTAAGGTGTTAGAAGTTTTGCGTCATTATCAAATCTGCTTGCCGAGAAAAATAATTGGCGGCAGTCAGATTATTTCTATTCTTGCTTTAACAATTTCGACTTTGGCTTTTGTTTTTAGCGATATTTTATCAATGTCTTTCGAAAGCCAAATAATGACATTAATTATAATTATGTTTGTCTTGTTTATTTATTTGTTTGGATATGTATTAAACAAGCGGATATTCCATTATTTTGGAGAAGCGGCATTATATATAAGAATAGAAAGCGCAGTTTCGGAGATATGGATGAAATCATTGATTAAGTGAAGTGTACTCAAAAATAATTTAATTAACAGTATTTTAAGGGCGGGCATATAATAAACAGATTGATAAATTTTTACCTGAGCGGAGGCGGCGCGCGGAAAAGGGCGAAGGGGCGGCATATGTCGGACCTTGTTACCCTAAACGGCGCGCGGCGCGGAGTACGAGGGAGAAAGCATGAACGGCTGGCTATCGTTTATTATAAGCAGCATACTGTTCGGCCTCGGGCTGGCGGTAGACGCTTTTTTAATATCGCTTGCGGGAGGCGTAAACGAGCCGAACGCAAAGCGCGGGAAAATACTCGCTTCGGCATTGGTGTTTGCGTTGTTTCAGCTTGCCGCCCCACTGATAGGCCGGCTGTGCGTGCGCACCGTTGCCGAGCGGTTTTTGTTTTTTAAGGAATGCCTGTCCGGCATTGCCCTTGCGGTGCTGTTGTTTCTGGGTATTAAAATGCTGGTGGAGGGCCTTAGGCAGAGCAATAGCAAGGACGGGGAAAAGCCGAAAAGCGGCATAGGCGCGCTGTTGCTGAGGGCGGCGGTTTCCTCCGTGGACGCGCTTTCGATGGGCTTTACCATAGCGGAATACAGCCTTTGGACGGCGGTTGCGGGCGCGGGCATAATTGCCGCGATAACCTTTGTCGCCTATACCGCGGGATTTTTTATAGGCAGGAAATTCGGGACGAGGCTTGCCGACAAGGCTATGGTGATAGGCGGCATACTGTTTATAGTTATGGCTCTGGAAGTTTTTATAAGGGGCTTTTGAAAAAAGCGCGGGCGATTGCTTTAACGCAATCGCCCGCGCGGCATTTTATATTGTAAAGTTTAGGATAAGCAGCCACGCAAGCCCGTAATAGGAGGCGACTGCGATAAGGTCGTTTATGGTGGTGATAAGCGGTCCTGAGGCGACCGCGGGGTCGATTTTTATTTTTTTGAATATTACGGGTATGACCGTACCGAAAAAGCTGGATAAAAGCATTGCTGCAAGAAGTGAAATACCTATACAGCCGGAGGTTAAAAAGGACGCTTGCACCGCGGATATGCCGAGGTTTACAGCCATTTCCGCCGTTTGACCCGTAAGGAATAAAAACAAGCCGACCAGCACGCAGGACAGCGTGCCGAGGATAAGTCCGTTGATTGCGCCGACGCGAACCTCCTTGAAAATCAGCTTTGCGGTGCGTTTGGCCGTAAGCTGTTCGTCGCTTAAAACGCGGATAGTGACGGCAAGCGACTGAGTGCCGACGTTGCCCGCCATATCCAGAACAAGCGACTGGAAGCTGACGATTAGCGGCAGACTTGCGATTACGTGCTCGAACCCGCTGACCACGCTCGAAACGCCCAAGCCGAGCACGAACAGCACCAAAAGCCACGGTATGCGCTTGGCTATGGAGCGGTGCAGGGGCTCCTTTATATCCTCCTCGGCGGTAAGACCCGCAAGCTTTGCGTAATCATCGCCGAGGCGGTCGTCAACCGCTTCTATAAGGTCGGTGGAGGTGATTACGCCCAGCACCGCGTTATTTGCGCCGAGGACGGGTATGGAATCCTCTCCGTAGTCCTTAAGCCGCTCTATACACTCCTCTATTTCCTCGTCTGCGCGGACGGAGGGGTAGGAGGTGATTATTATATCGTCTAATGCGGAGCCTTGTCTTGCGACTATCAAATCGCGCAGGATTATTGCGCCGCAATACGCGCCCTGCGCGTTTTCCACATAGATAGTGGACACGTTGTCGTTGTCCGCCGCCTGCTCTACCATGGCGCGCATTGCCTGCTTTACGCTCATTTCCGATTTGATTATAATGAAGTTGGTCGTCATTTTGCTGCCGACCTGCGCCTCGTTATAGGAGGAAATAAGCTGAATGTCCTCGACCGCCTCGCCGTCCATAAGGCTTATTATTTCCGAACGGGTGTCCTCCGCAAGCTCGTCTAAAAGGTCGACGGCATCGTCCGCGTCCATGCTTTCGATAATGTCGGCGGCGCGCTCCTTGTCCATGCTCTCGATATAATCCTCTGCATTTTCAAGGTAGCTGAACACATCGGAGAGCTGTTCGTCGGAGAGTATGCGGGAGAGGCGTCTGCGTGCGGCTTCGCTTAATAGCGGGTAGATGCTTGCAACGTCCGCCTCGTGATAGTCGCTGAGCTTTTCTGCAAGCGCGCCGTCGTCCTGACTGCTTTCGGTCAACTCGTACAGTGTTTTTAATACATCGGATAACTCTTCCATGGGCGCGCCTCCTTTTGCGTTGTATACCGATTATAATCTATTGCGTTGAAAACGGCAACCATACGGCGGAAAAATGCTTAAATTTTATTAAATACAAGCCCCGAAGCGCAAGGGGGTGCGCTTCGGGGCGTTTTGTGTGTTGCGGGGATTAAAGTAAATTTTCGAAGTCGGGTCTGATTTGCTGTGCGTAGTAATAGATAAATTCCGTAATGGTGGGCACTCCGCGGTCGGACTTGATTACCGCGGTGTAGTATTTGAGCAAATCAGCGGTGTCGGCGGTGTTCCACGCGCGGTTGATTGCGTTTTGCATTGCGCGCTCTACACTGCATTCCGCCTTGTTCCATTTTCTTGCGACAAAGTTGCAGACCTTGTGCTTGTTTTCCATTACAACGTATGCGATTGCGTCTGTAAGATATGCGTAGCCTACCGATTTGGGGTTGACGCCTATCTGGTTAAGCTCCTTCTGAATGCGCCTTTTAAGGCGCTTTTCCGTTTGGTCAACCTCGTACGCGTCAGTGCGGGCGAAGGTGTCCTTTACCGTTCTGCTCATTATGGTGGAGCGTATGGAAAGCAGGAATTTGAGCGGCTCCTCCGCGGAATAGCCGCGGCGCACCTTGGACATTATGTAATCTGCGCCCAGCTCTCTTGCGGCGGCGTAGGTGGCGGGGCTGATGTTCCACGTTGTGACGAGGATATACGGCGGACGCGGGATGTTTGCGCTGCGCAGACGGGTTAAAAAGTCGAAGCCGTCTCCGTCGCCCTTGTGCAGCTCTAAATCGAGAATGACTGCGTCGGGACTGTAATCCATTACCTTGTTGAACGCTTCGGCAGAGCTTGCCGTTGCGGCTATCAGGTGAAAGTCGTCTCCGCGGGCGTCCACCTGCTTGATAAGCGCGTCCCTTTCGTCGGGCTCGTCTTCCAATATCAATAATTCTATTCTGGTATTCATTTACGCTTCTCCCATAAATGTATTGTTACTAAGTAAGTATATTTAATTTTTAAATAAAAATCAAATGTATTCGACAAAATTCGACAAATTCGGCAAAATGTTTTGCGGTTTGCGCATATTGCGGCGGCGGCAATAAAAAATTTTGAAAACGGGCGACATTGCTTTTACGGATATTGCAATTTTGAAAAGCGTGTGATATAATGGAAAAAATTTGGGGCTTTGAAATATGAAGGGCGGCGGATTGCCGTTTTAAGCCCCCTATAAATAAAACCAAAGAGGTAAATTTACGATGAAGATGATTTACGGCGTAAAGGACAGACCCAAGGCGGGAAGGCTGATTCTGTTTGCACTGCAACAGCTTTTGGCCATTCTTGCGGCGACCATTACGGTGCCTATTGTGGTCAATGCAAACAATCCCGAGGCGCATATGTCTATTTCCGCGGCGCTGTTCGGCGCGGGCGTGGGCACGCTGGTGTATCTGCTTTTTACCAAATTCAGAAGCCCCGTGTTTTTAGGCAGCTCGTTTGCGTTCCTAAACAGCATGGTTGCGGCGTTTGCGGGCGCTACGACGGCGACGCTGGGGTATCTCGGTATACTGCTCGGCGCGGTGTTTGCGGGGCTGATATACGTTATAATTGCGGTTGTAGTTAAATTTGCGGGCGTTAAATGGATAGACAAAATTATGCCAGCAGTTGTTATAGGCCCTACGGTTGCCATTATAGGGCTTTCGCTTGCGGGCAGCGCGATAGGTCAGCTTGCGGGCGGCGTTAAGGACGCCGTTACGGGCGCATATACCATGGACGTGCACGGAATACTTTGCGTGATTTGCGGGCTTGTAACGCTTGCGACAACGGTAGCCTGCTCTGTCTACGGCAAAAAGATGCTTAAAATGATACCCTTTGTAATGGGTATACTTGCCGGCTACGTCATGGCGGCGATATTCACTGCGTTCAGCTATATCCCCGGCGCGGAGAGCATGAGGATTATCGACTTCGAGTATTACTTCAACGTTAAAAATATAGAATGGTATCCCGACTTTGCGTTTATTAAGCTGTTCGACGGGGATTACGGCGACAAATCGCTTATAGGCGCGTATATCGGTACGATTGCGGTTGCGTATATACCCGTTGCCTTTGTTACCTTTGCAGAGCACCTTGCAGACCATAAAAACATTTCTTCTATAATAGAAACCGACCTTTTGAAGGAGCCGGGGCTTACGAGGACGCTTTTGGGCGACGGAGTGGGCTCGATAGCGGGCGCGATATTCGGCGGCTGTCCCAACACCACCTACGGCGAGTCGGTGGGCTGTGTGGCGATTTCCGGCAACGCTTCGGTAATAACTATATTCGTTACGGCGTGCATGGCGGTTGTATGCGCGTTTATAGGGCCGTTTGTGGCGTTTCTTTCCTCCATACCCCAGTGCGTAATGGGCGGCGTGTGCGTGGCGCTGTACGGCTTTATTGCCGTTTCCGGTCTTAAAATGATACAGAAGGTTGACCTTGGCGACAACAGAAATCTGTTCACCGTTTCGGTTATACTGATAACGGGCGTGGGCGGTATGGCGTTGCAGTTCGGCAAGGTTACCGTTACTGCGATAGCGGCGGCGCTTATTCTGGGCATTGTAACCAATTTGCTTGTGAATATCGGCGGCAAGAAGAAGGACGGGAACGAACAGCTTGTAATGGAAGAGGTTGCGGACGGAGCGGCGGGAGTTGCCGTTGAGCCCGAGGCGGAAAATGTAAGCGCGGAGGAGGCTGCGGATAGCGTTGACGCGCCCGCGGAGGAGTAATTTATGAAGGAATTTAAAAACGTTTTTGTATTCGACCACCCGTTAATAAAGCATAAGGTGGCAATTCTGCGCGATAAGGGCACGGGGATGAAGGAGTTCCGCGAGCTTGTAGAGGAAATTACGACCATGATGACCTATGAGAGCATGCGCGACGTGGAGCTTGTGCCCGTGCAGGTGGAAACCCCGCTTGAAACGGTGACGCAGTACAAGGTGCCCGACGAGAGCATTGCGATAGTGCCTATTCTGCGCGCGGGTTTGGGAATGGTGAACGGCGTGCATAAGGTTTTTCCCACGGCGAGAGTGGGGCATATAGGTATGTACCGCAACGAGGAAACCTTACAGCCGCAGGAATATTACTGCAAGCTGCCGGACGGAATAGAAAACAAGACGGTGTTTTTGGTAGACCCTATGCTGGCAACGGGAGGCTCTGCCTGTGACGCATTGGACGCGCTTAAAAAACGCGGGTGCAAAAAAATAAAGTTTATGGCGATAATCGCCGCGCCCGAGGGCATTGAAACGGTTGCAAAGGCGCACCCCGACGTGCCCGTGTATGTTTCCACTCTGGACAGACAGCTGAACGAGAACGGGTATATTCTTCCCGGCCTCGGGGATGCGGGCGACAGGCTTTTCGGAACAAAGTAAATATGTGGTTAAATAAACCGCGCCGCACGGCTTTGCATGCCGTGCGGCGCGGTTTTGCTGATTTTGCGCATTTGTAATGCGCGCTTTATTTGCGCACGCCGATAATGTGGAGCCCGCGGGCTTGCTCGAAGCGGTAGGAGGAGAGCGGCTTGTTGAACGCGTCGTAGGAGTGCGCGGCAACGAGTATTCTGCCGTTGCGGTTTTCCACAACGACGGGGGAATGGTAAAAGTCGCCCGTACTGCGGCCGAGCTGGACTATGTCGCCGACCTGAAGCTCTGATAAAGGCACGACCTCCGCAAAGGGGCCTGCGCCCCCGTTATTGACGAGGAAGTTATACAGATATTCCACGCCCGTCCAGCTGGGCGTGCGGTCGTTGGCGGATTTGTAAAACCAGCCATATGTGGGGGTGTAGTTCATTATTCCCGCGCCCGCATAGATGCATTGCGAGGCGAAGTTGGTGCAGTCGCCGCCGATTTCGGAAAAGTCGTAAAAGGCGGGATTGCGCTTATAAGCCCATCTTTTTGCGTAGGCGTATGCCGCGGCGCGGTCGTATTCTAAAATGTCCATAATGCATTTTATTAAAAATTTATCAAAACCGTGCAAAAGTGCGCGGGTTGTGATAAACTAATTTGAAAGGAGCGTATTTTGAAGGTAGCAGAGCTTTTGAAAAATTTGACCGTTGAGGAGAAGGCGGCGATTGTGGCGGGCACGGATTTTATGTTTACCAACCCCGTGCCGAGGCTTGGTATACGCGCGCTGTGCATGGCGGACGGCCCGCACGGGTTGCGCAAGCAGACTGGCAAAATGGATAACGGAATGGCGGGGTGCGAGCCTTCTACCGCGTTTCCGACACTGCCGCGGTTGCGTGCGGGTGGAATACCGAAAACGCGCGGAGGCTTGGCGGGGCCGTAGCGCGGGAGTGCGCATACTACGGCGTGGATATTTTGCTTGGGCCTGCGGTGAACATAAAGAGGAACCCGCTTTGCGGGAGGAATTTCGAGTATTATTCCGAGGACCCGTGCCTTGCCGGCGATATGGCGGCGGCGGAAATCTGCGGCTTGCAGGCTGAGGGCGCGGGCGCGGCGTTGAAGCATTTTGCGCTGAACAATGCGGAAAATTTCAGGCTTGTGGGCGGAAGCCTTGCCGATATGCGGGCAATGCGGGAAATTTATCTGAAAGCCTTTGAGAGGGCGGTTAAAAAGGGCAGGCCGTATACCGTTATGTGCGCGTATAACAAGATAAACGGCGTGCCGTGCAGTGAAAACAAATGGCTTTTGACCGGTTTACTGCGCGGCGAGTGGGGCTTTGACGGCGCGGTTATGACCGACTGGGGTGCGATGCGCGACAGAGTGGCGGCGGTTAAGGCGGGGCTGGATTTGGAGATGCCGGGGGATACGCTGATTTGCCGCAAAAGCATTACGGACGCGGTTGAAGGCGGTAAACTTTCTGCGGGCGAGCTTGACGGTTGCGTGCGGAATATGCTTGAATTAATTGAAAAATGCGGCGGCTTTAAGGGGCGCGGCGGCGGTGCGGAGTACGGGGCCGTCGGGGCGGCGGGCGGCGTGACTGTCGATTTTGAGGCGCACAACACACTTGCGGCGGAAATTGCCGCGGACTGCGCCGTTTTGATGAAGAACAACGGACTTTTGCCCCTTTGCGAAGGCGAAGAGCTGATGATAGCGGGGGATTTGTTTGAGAAAATGCGGTATCAGGGGGCGGGAAGCTCGATGATTAATCCGTATTATATAACCACGCCAAAGGACGCGTTTGACAAAAGGAGGGTAAAATATAAATTCGCCCGCGGATATGACGCGGATAACGCGGACGGCGGCGCGCAATTGCTTGAAGAGGCGTTGCGCGCGGCGGCGGGCTTTGATAAGGTTGTTGTGTTTGCGGGGCTGACCGATTATTACGAATTCGAGGGCGGGGACAGAGAGAGCCTTGCCTTGCCGAAAAACCAGCTTGCGCTGATTGACGGGCTTATCGGCGCGGGGAAAAGGGTTGTTGCGGTGCTGTTCGGCGGGGCGGTTACGGAGCTGCCGTTTGCGGAAGGGGTCGGAGCAATTCTGAATATGAATTTGTCGGGACAGAATTGCGGCACGGCGGTTGCACAGCTGTTGTTCGGCGACAAATGCCCGAGCGGGAGGCTTGCCGAGAGCTGGGTTGAACGATATGAGGACGTGCCGTTCGGCGGGGAATTTTCAAGGACGGCGGACGAGGCTTATAAGGAAAGTATTTTTGTCGGGTACAGATATTATCTGACCGCGCACAAGAGGGTAGCTTTTCCGTTCGGCTTCGGGCTGTCTTATACGAGCTTTGAATACGGGGAAATGAGCCTTGAAGAGCGCGGCGGCGAAATTGTTGCGGCGTGCACGGTGACGAACACGGGCGCGAGGGAGGGCGCGGAGGTTGTTCAGCTGTATTCGCAGGCGCCGCGCGGCGGGGTGTTTAAGCCGCTGAGGGAGCTGCGGGCGTTTACAAAACTTTATTTGAAGGCGGGCGAAAGCGGGCGGGCGGAGCTTAGCTTTCCGAAGGAGGATTTGCGGTACTTCAACGTTGCCGAAAACCGGTTTGTGTATGAGGGCGGGAATTATGCGCTGCAGATTTGCACGGACTGTCAGACGGTGAAGCTTGAAAAGGAGATTTTTATCGGGGGTGAGGAGGCGGAATTTCCTTATCCGACCGAGGTAAACGAGGCATATTCGGGGGGCAAAACGGAAAACATGACAAAAGAGGCGTTTGAGAGGCTGAGCGGGCTTAGCGTGCCCGAGTCGCCGCCCGTAACGCCGCTGACCATGGAGAGCAGGCTTTGCGATTTTAAACATACCTTTTGGGGTAAAATTCTGTATAAGGCGGTCATGGGCGTGCCCGCGCGAGAGAGGAGGCGGGCGGAGAGGCTGCCCAACGGCGCCGAGAAGGAGAACAGAATCAAGGGGGCGGTTTTTCTTGAAAAGATACTTGCCTCTGGTTGTTTACGGTCGATGTCAATGTCCTCGCCATTGCTTCCGTACAATGCTGCGGAGGGGTTGAAGGAGCTTTCGAACGGGCATATATGGCGGGCAATTTGTAAATTCTGCAAAAAAATACGGGCGTGCAGACTGCCGAAGGATAAAAAATAGTCTGGTATACGAAAAAAGCCGCGCTTGTTTTGCAGTTGCAAAACAAGCGCGGCTTGTATTATTTGCTTTGAGGAAGCGTTTTGTATTCCACAGACGCGACCGAGGCAAAGTAAACCTGCGTAGCGCCAGCCTTTAAGACTGCCGCACAGACCTCGTCAGCGGTGGCGCCCGTGGTAAGCACATCGTCAATAACAAGCACGGATTTGCCCGCAAGGCTTTCCCTTTTTACCGCCTTGAAGGCGCCCTTTAAATTTTCTCGCCGTTTGCAGTGGGTAAGCCCCTTTTGCGCGGCGGTGTCCTTCACCTTTTGGACGGCATCGTAAATTACGGGTATGTTGGTGCGTCCGGAAACGGCTTTTGCGAGCAGCTTTGTCTGGTTGTAACCCCTTGCGTTGAGCGATTTTCTGGTCATGGGAACGTAGACAATGCAGTCGGGCGGGGGTAACAGTTTAAGCTTTTCCGCAAGCCTGTCGGCGAAAAATTCCTTTAAATACGCCTTGCCGTTTTTAAAGCCCGCGACAAGGCGTATTCCGCCGCCCTCGTAGACAATTGCGGAAACCGCCCTTTTGTATTTGGGCGGGGAGCTTTTGCATTCGAGGCAGATTTCCGCGCGGACGGTTTTTCTGCCGCAGACGGGGCAGGTCGTTTTGTCGTTGAAGGTTACTGTTTTGGCGCAGTCGGCGCAAAGGCTTGTGCCGAAAACCTCTCTGCCGCACAAATCGCAGGTGTAATTGAGCGGGAAAAGCACGTCCCGCAGAGTATTACAAATTTTTTTAAGCATAGTAAAAGCGGGCGAAAACGCCCGCGGAAAATTATTTGTTTTTGTTGGTGAATTTGATGATTGCGTCCGTTTCTCCGAAGACGAGCATATGGTCGCCTTCCTCGAAGATGTAGGTCGGGCCGGGGAGGGGGGTGATGTCCTTGCCCTTTCTTATAGTAAGCACGTTAAGGCCGAACTTGCCGCGGGGGTTGGCGTCCACTAAGTTTTTGCCGTACCAGCGCTGGGGGACGGCTATCTCGAAAATGCCGTGCTCGGCGTCTAATTCGACATAGTCGAATACGCGCTTGGAATTGAGCTTGACGGCAAGCTTTTCCGCGATGTCGCGGTTGGGGTAGACTACCTCGTCCGCGCCAACGCGCAGAAGGAATTTGCGCTGAATTTCGGTATTAGCGCGGGAAACGACATATTTCGCGCCCAAATCCTTTAAATTCGAGGTGATTTCGAGCGAGCTTTGAAAATCGTCGCCGATAGCGACAACGCACGCGTCGAAGGACGGAATGTCGAGGGTTTTGAGGTTGTCCACGTTCATACAGTTGGCGATTGCCGCGCTGGTGTATTTTGAGGAAAGCGAGTTAATCAAATCCTCGTTTCTGTCGACAATCATAACCTCGTCGCCCATATTTTTAAGCCTTTCGCCGAGCGCCTGACCGAAATTTCCTAATCCTATTAACAGAACAGACTTCATTTTATATCTCCGTTGACCCGCATATATGCGGGAGTTTTTTATGTTTGGGGGTATTTTAGCAGAGGGTTAGCCTATCAGAAGGGTATCTACCGGCTTGCGTACGCCCGAGGGGGTGCGCTTTTCTCCGAAGGCGAGCGCGAGCGTTAAAATGCCCACTCTGCCGGCGTACATTAAGAATATAAGAATTATCCTCGAAGCGATTGTAAGTCTTGCGGTAAGCCCCTGCGTTAAGCCGACCGTGCCCATTGCAGAAACGCATTCGTACAGCACCTCGGTAAAAATGTCCTTGTTCGGCTCGATTGCGCAGATTACGAGGGTGGACAGCAAAACCATCATAAGGCACGCCGCGAAGATTGCAAGCGCCTGCGATAAAAGGGCGTAGTCTATGCGTTTTTTACTGCCGATATTAATATCGCGGTGGCCGCGGAACACTCCGAACATACCCATTATAAGCACGGCGAAGGTGCCGACCTTGATGCCGCCCGCGGTGGAGCCCGAGCTTCCGCCTATAAACATTAATATAAGAGTGAGCAGATAGCCGCTGTCGGAAAGGGTTGCGGGGTCGGTGGTGAAAAAGCCCGCCGTTCTTGTCGTGGTGGCGTTGAAGAAGGAACAGAGCAGCTTTTGCCAGAAATTATAGCCCGAATAGGAGGGGTTTTTCCACTCGAACAAAAGATATAGACCCGTGGAAAGGACAAGCAGCAGCGCGCTGACGAACAGCACGACCTTGGTGTTGAGCTGCATTTTTTTAAGGCGGCATTTTGCGTCGATTACATCGCCCCAGACGCAGAAGCCGAGCCCGCCCATGATTATAAGCGCGCAGACGGTCAGCGAAACCAACGGGTCGGTGGCGTATGCCGAGAGGGAGGTGCCGCCGATTCCCACAAGGTCGAAGCCCGCATTGCAGAATGCGGAAACCGAGTGCCAAAGCGCGTAATACACGCCTATGCCGCCGTAGTCGCGGCAGAAGCGGATTGACAAAAGCGCCGCGCCCGCTACCTCGAAAATGGCGGTGCCTATGAATATGCGCTTTAAAAGCGGGGTTAAGCCTTCGTATTTTTTACTGCCCGCCGCGGACATAAGCGCCTTGCGCTCGTAAAGACCCATTTTGTGGCGGAACATTAAAAAGATTGAGGAAACGAAGCTCATAAACCCGAGCCCGCCAGTCTGGATAAGAATTAGAATGACAATCTGCCCGAACAGCGACCAGTGAGCGCCCGTATCCAGCGGCGTCAATCCCGTTACGCACGTTGCCGAGGTGGCGACAAACAGCGCGTTTAAATAGCTTGTGGAATTGCCGTCCTTTGACGCGAACGGCAAAACAAGCAAAATACTGCCGACCAGAATTACCGTTAAATAGCCGAGCGCCAGAAACTGCCACACGGAAAGTTTTAATCTGATTTTTTTCTTCATTTAAGCTATGCCTTATAACGCTTAAAACGCAAGCCCTTGCGCTTAAAAACGCGTTTATTTTAGCACACGGCAATTTTATTGTCAATAATTTTATGCGGTCGGGGAGCTTTGGGGCGGCGGGTTGACCGTGGGGTTTGATGCCATCTTCGGATCATTCTTGATCTGCTCTGCGATAATCTCTTTCTCATGTGCCTTGTATTCCTCAGAAATTTCATTGGAAGATACATACTTAGGATAGAGCGCTGCAACCTGCATTGCAAGATTTGTG
>CAJUME010000006.1 GCA_910587015.1 uncultured Christensenella sp. | reverse complement strand
CCCCCGCCCGAGCGGGGGATTTTGGTTGGTGGGTTTGTAATTCCTCCGCCGCGGGGGATTTGGTTTGCGGCAAAAAAGATAGCCGCCCGACCGTGCAGTTTTGCGCGTGCGGGCGGCGTTCCTATAAAAAAAGGCACAAAAAAATGCCCAACCGCTTGCATGCAAGCTAATGAACCAAATGCGACGGAATGTTTCAGCCGAAGCCGTTGGGTCAAGGTTGGACAGGTTTCGCCATTACTTTATATATTGCTATATAAGCGCAGGCAGGACGGAGGCCCCCTTCATTCTCAAATCTTTTCTGTTCAAAGGTCCTTGAACCTTTTGAATACCGGAAAACTTGCCTTGTCTTTTGTACGCAAGCGAGTGAAGCGCGGGGCGGACAGCAGCGACGGACGAACAAGTAGCATTGTTATTGTTGCCCGAGGCCGCCAGATAGTTTGCATTGCTCGCGTTGTTATTGTTGCCGGAGCGCAGCCAGGAAGATATAAAGCTTCCGCCCTATATAAAGGACGGCTTGGCGCCTGCAAGAATACGGATTTTTTTGTTTGTTTAAGCGAAATGGAGTTTAAAAAAGCCGTGTATTACCTGCAAGCGCCTCGCCGTGCTTTAACTTGGTAAGTTGGTTTTGTTGGCAAGCGAGTGAAGCGCGGGGCGGACAGCAGCGACGGACGAAACAGTAGAACCGTTGTTATTGCCCGAGGCTGCCAGAGCATTTGCATTGTTGGCGTTATTGTTGTTGCCGGAGCGCAGCCAGTGTCGTATTATCAGAGCTTCCGCCCTAAAAGTTACGGGTTGGCTTTTTGGCATGCTTGGCTTTTTACTGAAAATTGCCTGATGTTGCAAAGCCGCACCGAGCTTTTTTGGTATTAAATTGTTTGGCAAGCGAGTGAAGCGCGGGGCGGACAGCAGCGACGGACGAAACAGTGGTCCAAGTATTGTTGCCCGAGGCCGCCAGATAGTTTGCATTGCTCGCGTTGTTATTGTTGCCGGAGCGCAGCCAGCCCCTTGGAATAGAGCTTCCGCCCTTAAAAAGTTGCGGGTTGGCTTTTTGCTTGTTGGGTTGTTACCTAACGTCGCAAAGCCGTGCCGAGCTTTTTTGTATTAAGTTGTGTATTTGGCAAGCTTGAGCTGAAGCGCGGGGCGGACAGCAGCGACGGACGAAACAGTAGCATTGTTAGGATTATAGCCCGAGGCCGTCAGGTAATTAGCATTGCTCGCGTTGTTAGTGTTGCCGGAGCGCAGCCAGGAAGATACAAAGCTTCCGCCCTAAAAGTTGCGGGTTGGCTTGGCTCATTTATATATATTAAAATTCGCCGCGCCGTGCCGAGCTTTTTAAAAAGTTGACTGAAAATTGTTCTGATTTGAATTTATATTTTACATTTTGCGTTTTGTGCTCCTTACCCAGCCGTTTAAAAGCTTTTCTGTTTCGGCGATGTGTCTTGCAAGCACCGCGGTTTGCCGGATTGTGATTGCCTGCTTTTTTCTTGCGGTTTCCGCATAAAAGTCGATTAGCTTTATGCACACCGCCGCGCACTTCTGAAAGGTTATGCGCAGGGCTTCGTCACGCTCGAAATTTGCGCGGTAAAGGTTTTCGACAAGCTCTACCGAGGCGTTTTGCAATCGGCTGATTATACTCCAACGGTATTTTTTGGGTGATTTTTCGGTGATTACAAAAATGTATTCGCTTAATTTTTTCGCGTGCGTGAATACCGCCATTTCTTTATCGCGCGGGTTGTCGAAGTCGTTGATATGATACGATTTGCGCGTTGCCGCGGAAGGGTCGGTAATGCCGACTGCCTCGGGCGAGTTAAGCTCTTGCAGGATTTCTTTTTCAAGCTGTTCCAGCGAGAGCTGTTCTTGTTGCTGCATGTGCACTCCTTGTGATATTTATAATTTTGGGTTGCTTTTAATTGTTTTTTATTTGCTTTTCGCAGGTTTTGTGACGGGCTTTGTGACGGGCTTTGTGACGGCGCCGCCGAAAGCGGCATAAGCGCTTAGCTTTTTGAAAATTTCTTTTTCAAGACGGTAGCCGCGGGAATGCTTTAAATGGCCGTGGAATGCCGCCAAAGACTGTTGCACGCGCTCGGAGGTGATAAGCCCCTCTATCGCCGCCTTTTTAAGCAGCTTTGCACGCCAGCGCAGTCGGCGTTTGGTTTGTTTTTTAACTGTTTTTACGACCTTGCCCGCGGGCGTGACGTAATAGCGGAAGCCAAGATAGGTAACGCCGTTTTTAAGCGGGAAAATCTGGGTTTTGGAATTGAATTCAAGCCCGAGGCGATGCACAAGCACGGTAAGCTGTTCAAGCGTTTTCTGCAAAAACTCTTTACTTTCGTGGACAAGGACGAAATCGTCCATATATCGGGAATAAATTTTAACGCGCAGCTTTTCCTTGACAAAGCGGTCGACCTCGTTAAGATAAAAAAGTCCGAAAACCTGACTTGTCTGGTTGCCGATGGGAATGCCTCTGCCCGTTTTGTCGGGCTCGGAGCCGAGCGGTTTGACGCCGTAGCGGTCGAGGTAGACAATATCGGTATGGTAGCTGTCTATAATCATTGTCAACAACGCTTTTATGCGGACATCGCGGATTTGGGAGCAAAAAATTTCTTTAAGCCGCGCATGCGGTATTGTGGGGAAATATTTTAAAATATCGCATTTTAAAAAATAGCCGTTTGCACCGTGGGTGCGTATAAAGCCGCGGAGCATATCCTCGAACCGTCTTAATGCGAAATGACTGCCCTTGCCCTTCTGGCAGACGGCGTTATCGATTACGGTGCGCTTTGTGAAGTACGGCGCGAGAACGTCGTCGCATAAAACGTGCTGGACTACTCTGTCGGAGTAATGAAGCGTCTGGATTTCGCGGCGCTTCGGCTCGAATACGGTAAAATGGTTATAGCCGCGCAGCTTGAAGGTGCCGTCCTGCAATTTTTTGTAAACGTTGTACAGATTGCCGAGCATAGCGTTCTCGAACCGGACGAGCGGTTTTTTGTCACGCTTGGCAAGCCGCCCGCGCATGTGCGCCTGATACAGCGCTTCATAGGTGAAAACCTCTTCGAATTTCTGGTCTATCATAAGCATTTTCAAGGCGCAAAAAATTACTCTGCCATTATATATTAGAGTAAAGAAAAAAACGGCCTTAAACAGCTTTAATTATAGGTCGTTTTTCCGTCATTGAACAATTAGTATTTGTTGTGATTTTTTTGTTGCTTTTAGTTGGTTTTAGTAGATTTTTGACAACTTTTTGTCGAACATTTTGTCGAATTTTATCGAATATTTAAGTATGTTTTATGCGGTTTATAATTTGTTTTTTGGAAATTTGTCGAAAAAACAACAAAAAACGGCGGGGCAGGTTAAAGGCCGCTCCGCCGTAATTTTTTGCTGCTTAAAAGCCGAATTTAATTATTTTACGCCGTACGCGCAAGCGATAATTTCAACGCATTTGTCTATGCCGAGCGCGCCGCTGTCCAGCGCGATATTATAGTTTGCGGCAACGCCCCACTCGGTTTCGGTATAATATTTATAGTACGCGCTTCTGCGTTTGTCCTTGTCCTTAAGGCGCTTTTCGGGCTTGTCGGCGCGCTCGCCGTAAAGCTTTACTATGCGCTCCGCACGCGATTTATCGTCCGCGTGGATAAACACGGTAAGCACGTCGCTTCTGTCTTTTAAAATATAGTCGGCACAGCGGCCTACTATCACGCAAGGGCCCTTTTCAGCTAAGGAAAGTATGATTTTCCTCTGCTCCACCCAGATTAAATCCTCGTTATTAAGGGCGCCCGCGGCGTGGGTTGTGCTGAGCGCTCTGCCAAGCCATGTGCGGTGCATAGAGTATTCGCCCGTGGCTTCGATATACTCCTCCGAAAGTCCGCTGCTTTGCGCAACCTGCCCGATAATTTCGCGGTCGTAGCACGGAATGCCCAGCTTATCCGCAACAGCCTTGCCGATAGCCCTGCCGCCACTGCCGAACTGTCGGCTGATGGTAATAATTTTGTTCATTTTTGCCTCTCTTTACGCTATTATACTGCAACATATCATACTTGTCAATGCCGAATTTTTGCGCTTTGACCTGCGGAATAATATCTAAATAAAAGCCATTTTGCACTGCTTAAATCACAGCCATTTTGCGCGGGAAATTTTTCTTTTTGCCGCCTTTTCTATGCGCTCGTCTGACTTGGGCAGCTCTAACCTGCAGGCGTCTATATCCAGCAGAATATATTTTGGCACATTGTTTTTGAAAATTACCACGCTGCCGTTTTCCTCGGCAAGTCTTACCACGTTGGAAAAATTCTGGTTTGCTTCCGTCATGGATACTATTTTATTTGTGTCAATGAGCATAAATTTCCTCCTCCATATATTTAATTTTAGCACCCGAATTTTGATTTTGCAAGCTTTATAAGCATTGTTCAAGGAAAAATATAGGATAAATTTATCCTATATTTTGTGTATAAGCTATCATTGACAAGCGCGGTCGGGTAATGGTATAATTTTATTATAAAAAATAAGGGAGAAAATTATGGCAGGCTTAAAATTAAACCACATATACAAGGTATATCCCAACGGCGCAAAGGCCGTAAGCGATTTTACCATGGATATTGAGGACAAGGAATTTATTATATTCGTAGGCCCCTCTGGTTGCGGAAAATCAACAACACTGCGAATGATTGCCGGATTAGAGGAAATAACCTCCGGCGAGCTTTCTATCAACGGCACGGTTGTTAACAATATCGAGCCTAAGGACAGAGATATTGCAATGGTTTTCCAGAACTATGCGCTGTATCCGCATATGACCGTCTATAAAAATATGGCGTTTGGCTTAAAGCTGAGAAAAACCGCCAAGGACGAGATTGACAAGCGCGTTAAGGAAGCCGCGGAAATTTTAGGAATTACCGAATATCTGAACAAAAAACCGGGTGAAATGTCGGGCGGACAGCGTCAGCGCGTGGCGTTGGGCAGAGCGATTGTGCGCGAACCGAAGGTTTTCCTTTTGGACGAGCCGCTTTCCAACCTCGATGCAAAGCTGAGAACGCAGATGCGCTCGGAAATTTTGAAGCTTCACCGCAGACTGCAGACTACGTTTATATACGTCACGCATGACCAGATTGAGGCAATGACTATGGGCACGCGCATAGTCGTTATGAAGGACGGCTTCGTTCAGCAGATAGACACGCCGCGCAACCTTTACAATCACCCCTGCAACAAATTCGTTGCGGGCTTTATCGGCACGCCGCAGATGAACTTTTTCAACGCACGGCTTAAAAAAGAAAAGGACGGCGTACACATAACGCTCGAAGGCGCAAATACAGAGCTTTTGGCGGATATTTCGCTTTTTACAAAAATAAATCCCGCTTATCTTGACGGAGAGAAAGCTGTTGTTCTCGGTCTGCGTTCCGAACATATTTCCACAAACGCCAAGGCATTCCCCTACTCGGCGCGTTGCCGCATATCACATTACGAGGATTTGGGTACAGACTGTCAGGTTTACGCCGACTTCAATACCAAAAATTCGGAATTTGATGAAAGCTGCTCTAAGGTGGTTATGAAGGCGCCCGCGGGCTCGGTATACGCAAGCGGAGAAATTATAGATATTTCCCTTGATTTATCGCATATGCATCTGTTTGACGCAGAAACCGAGGCAACGATTTCGCCGCGCATACCCGAGCTGACATCTATCCCCTGCACGGTTAACGGAAATAATCTGCAATTGCTTGAAACGGTTTTACCGTTGCCCGAAGCGATTGCACTGCCGGACGGCGATTATACAATTCAACTGCCTCCCGAAGCGATTACCGTTTCCTCCTCGTCCAAGTCAGGCGCGGCGGCGGTGTTCGAGGGCGAAGAGCGCATAAACAACAGCAGACTTTTAAAGCTGAGCTGCGGAGGACACACCTTATACTCGCTGAGCGGCGGAGATACGCAATTGAAGGCGGGCAAAACTGTATACTTTACGATAGATTTGAAGCGCGCAGACTTCATAAACAACGGCAATGAATGCGTACAGCGCAGTCTGCCGCTCGATAACAGCCTTACCGGCAAGCTTATCAAGCGCAAGGCAGTTGAAGAGCGTACGGACGCAAACGGCAAAATAAAGAAGGACAAGGGCTTTGTTATAGATATTTCCACCGCAGACTACACTGCGGAGCTGCCAGACGGGTTCGGCATTAAGCTGCTTTCCAGCGGGGATATGAAACAGCTTTTCTTAAACGAAATGCAATTCCATTTCACCCCCTACACCGTAAAGCTTGCGAAAAACGGCATAAGCGCGCGCGTGGATAAGGTGCTTGACTACGGCAGTGAAAGGTTTGCAGCCTGCACCGTCGGCAAGGATACTGTTATTGTTGCGGCGGAAGGCGTCAGCGAGGGCGACAGCGTGCATCTGCAATTGGATTACGGCAGTCTGTCGGTATTCGACACCGTACGCGAAATTTTGCTTGTATAACGGCTTATAAATATCAAAATCAGTCCCCGACGGATACCGTCGGGGACTGATTTTATTTTATCGATACTTATTTGTTTTCGAATATAGCCTTTAAGCGCTTTATATCAAGCTTGGGCTTGTGATATTCGTCCAAAAGCCCGTTAACCTCCTGCTGGACGTCTGTAAGCTGTGTAAAGCAATAGCCCTGAAAATCTCTTTCGTAAACGCCCTTTAAAAGATTTTCCAGACGGGCATAAAACTCCTCGTCGTTTTCGGCGCCGCTGTTATAGCCCCAATTGCCGTTTCCTTCATCCTTGTGCATTGCAATGCCGCCGAACTCGCTGAATATTACGGGCTGACCGCAGTATTCGCAGCCCTCCGCCATAAGCTTTCTGCCCTGAGGATACAGCGAGTTATAATTTTCAGCATAATATTTTTCTGCGAATTCCGAGCTGTCGAAGGCGTAGTCGTGAATGGACAGTATATCCGTAACGTCGAGATTTTCCCAGCCGTCGTTTGTGGAAACAAGCCTTGAAGGGTCGATTGCTTTTGTAAGATAATACAGCGAACGGCCGTAGTCCTGCTGGCTGTTGTCGTTAAGAATTTTTCTCACGCCCCAGCTTTCGTTTAAAGGAACATAGCAGATAACGCTTGTGAAATTTCTTGCAACGGCGATAAGCTCCTGCCACTCGCGGGACTGCATATAAATTTCGTCGGAGTTGAAATTGTATGCGGAGGGCATTTCACACCAGCACAAAAAGCCCATTTCGTCCGCAAGATAGTAGAAATACGGGTCCTCCACCTTCTGGTGCTTTCTGGCGCCGTTAAAGCCCATTGCCTTGGAAAGCTCTATATCCTTCCTTATTTCGTCAACGGAAAGCGGAGTAAGCCCGCTCTCCTGCCAGTAGCCCTGGTCAAGAATAAGCCTTTGATAAAGCCTGCGGTTGTTAAGGCAGATATTGCCGAACTCGTCAACGGAAATTTTGCGCATGCCGAAGCGCGTGTGCGCCGTATCAACGGGCTTGCCCTTTGAATAGAGAACAAAATCGACATAGAAAAGATTGGGCTTTTCGGGCGTCCAGTAATGACATTCGTCAACGAAGTCAAGCTCCATAAGGCTTACGTTGTAGCGCGTATACTTACCGTCCGTGGAAATGCGCTGGGTTTTGATTATTTCGTCCTTGTATTTTACGGTAATAGAAAGCTCGTCCGCCGCCGCGTAAAGCGTGGTTATTTCGCCGCCGAAGGAGCAAGTGTCGATATCCGGTGTGAGAGTGTATTGCGAAATTGCGTCCTTGCCGAAAAATTCAAGCCAGACGCTTTGCCATATGCCCGTGTTTGCCCAGTACCAGCAGCCGAAGGGCTTGCCCGTCCAGCTTTGCTTGCCGCGCGGCACGGTGGGCTCGTCGGGGTCGTAACAGCGCACTACAATTACGTTTTTGCCGCTTGCAGAAAGGCAGTCGGTTACGTCCGCGCTGAACGGTGCAAAGCCGCCCTTATGGTTGACAGCGTGCACGCCGTTAACCCATACGTCCGTTTCGTAATCGCTTGCATTAAAGCAAAGCAATGCGCGTTTGCCCTTGTATTTTTTGTCCACCTCGAAGCTGCGGCGGTACCACACTATGGGGTGCGAGGACTTGTCGTTAATTCCGCTTGCCTCGTACTGATAGGTAAACGGCACGTTGATTTTTTTGCCGAATGCGGTTTTGCCCGCATAATAACGGGCCTTGACGCCCTTATTGCCGTCGTCAAAGGCGAACTCCCATTCGCCGTTAAGCGGCAGCCACTCGTCGCGTCTGAATTGAGGTCTGGGGTATTCGGGTCTTTGGAATTTCATAATATTTTTCCTTTACGGTTTTTTTAATTGAGCGGCATATATGCCGCGTTTACGGTTGTTTTAAACAAGCTTGAAGCGGTATTCGATAGCCTCGCGGTAAGGCTTTTCGGGCGATACTATGCCGCAGCTTTCGGGCGACTGATGCACGCCGTCGGGGTGGTACTGACATTCCAGACAAGCGGCAAGATACTGCTCGTCATAGCGTCCCTTATATACCTCTAACGAGCTGTCCGCATAGTTGTCGGTATACAGCACCACGCACGGATATGTAGTGCGAATTTCAAGGCGGATGCCGCTTTTATCCGATTGCAGAGCGCAAGCCGTTTTATCGAGCCCGCTTTCCTTTAAAAAGAACGGGTGGTCGTAGCCCTTTGTATACTGCTGAACACTGTCGGCGGCGATATGGTCGCCGATTTTATGGGGAGTGCGGAAATCGAACTCCTCGGACACAGGTAAAAGCTCCTCAACAATAAGTCTTTCGTTAAGTCTGCCAACGTGCGAAGCGTTTAAATACAGCGTTTGTGAGAGTACGCTTTCGGTAAGGCTTCCGCCCATATTCAGATAAACATGGTTGGTAAGATTGAGCAAGGTTTTTTGTGACGGGGCGCCCTCGAAAATTATATCAAAGCGGTTTTGCCCCCCGTATATGCGGTAAATAACGGCAATTTTAACCTCTCCGAAGTATCCGCCCTCGCCGTGCGGCGACAGATATGTAAACACTACGTCTACGCCGTTTTCCGTTTCCTTAATATCGTATTCAAAGCTTTGCGCGTGCAGACCCGCGGCTCCGCCGTGGAGGTTGTCCTCTCCGAAGTTGTTTTTTTCGAGCACGGCGGTATTGCCGTCTACGGTAAATTTCGCGCCGTTAATTCTGCCGGAGGTTCTGCCGATTGTTTTGCCGTGATAGCCGCTCTTATATACCTCTTCGTCAACGGGGCAAAGCGTAACCGTCTGCCGCTGTCCGTTTTTGTCGGGGACGATAATTTCGCGTATGCCCGCGCCGAGCGAGGTCAGCCTTAAAAGCATTCCCGCATCGTTTTCCACGCCGATAAGCGTATAGCCGTCCTTTTGCGTTTTTGTAATGTTCATTAAAATAGTTCCTTTTTGAATTCCAGCCTGTCCGCTTCGGTGATTTTTCTTACCGCTCTGCAAGGGTTGCCGTAAGCAAGACTGTGCGGGGGAATTTTGCCCGTCACAACCGAGCCCGCGCCGATAACACAGCCGTCGCCTATTTCCGCGCCCGCAAGCACGGTTACGTTGCCAGCTATCCATACATTATTGCCTATGCTTATGGGCGCGCCGTACTCCTTGTCGGTATAATAGCCCTTGTCGCTTAAATACGGGTTTCTGTCCTCGAAGCAAAGCGGGTGCTTGGGGGTAAGCAAAGAAACATTGGGACCGATAAAGACATTGTCGCCTATGGTTACGGGACATACGTCCAGCACCGTCAAATTAAAATTTGCGTAAAAGCCCTTGCCGACACGCGTAAATAAGCCGTAATCGAAATATACGGGTCCTTGAAGATATGCGCCCTCGCCTCTGTCGGGAAGAAGTCCGTCAAGAATATTTTTGCGTGCTTCCGCCTCCTCTTCAAAGGTATCGTTATACTGTTTGCAAAGTCTGTGCGCCGTTTGTCTCAGCTTTAATAATTCCGCATCGTTGGGGTCGTAAATTTTACCCGCGAGCATTTTCTGTTTTTCGGTCATAATTATTTTTTGTTATAGCCCTCGGGGTTCATTTGCTGCCAGCGCCAAAGCGAGGCGCACATTTCGTCTATGCCGAGCTCTGCATGCCAGCCGAGCTCGCGCTCCGCCTTGGAAGCGTCCGCATAGCACGCGGCAATATCGCCGGCGCGGCGGGGCTTTATTACATAGGGCAGCTGACGGCCGCACGCCTTTTCAAACGCGTGCACCACGTCAAGCACGCTGCAGCCTATGCCCGTACCCAAATTGTAGGTATAAACTCCGCTGTCCGCTATTTTTTCAATCGCGGCAACGTGACCCTTTGCAAGGTCGACAACGTGAATGTAATCTCTCACCCCCGTTCCGTCGGGCGTGGGATAGTCGTTGCCGAATACGCCTATTTCCTTTAGCTCGCCTATGGCTACCTTGGCGATATAAGGGGTAAGGTTGTTGGGAATGCCCTTAGGGTCTTCACCGATAAGCCCGCTTTCATGCGCGCCGACGGGGTTGAAGTATCTTAAAAGCACAACCGACCACTCGTTATCAGCCTTGTATACGTCGCCGAGCATTATTTCCTGAAAATACTTGCTTGTGCCGTAGGGGTTTGTGGTGCCGCCCGTCTTGCATTCCTCAGTCAAGGGCAGAACCTCGGGGTCGCCGTAAACGGTTGCCGAAGAGGAAAAGACTATCCTTTTACAGCCGTGCGCGCGCATAGCCTGCAAAAGCACCAGCGTGCCGCCGAGATTGTTGTCGTAATACTCTACGGGCTTTGCACAGCTTTCTCCGACCGCTTTAAGACCCGCAAAATGAATAACCCAGTCAATCTTATTTTCGGCAAAAATTTTATTCATGGCATAGGCGTTGCGTATGTCGACGTTATAAAAGTCCAGCCTTTTGCCCGTTATTTGCACAACGCGGTTTAAGCTTTCCTTAGAGGAATTGCTGAGGTTGTCAACCACAATAACCTCGTGACCGCCGTTCAACAGCTCTACGCATGTATGCGAGCCTATATAGCCCGCGCCGCCCGTTACAAGAATTTTCATTTTCTACTCCTTAAAGCATTTTTATATGCTTATTTTATTAAAAACTGCTTTTTACAGCTTTTGAACAGTTATTCCGTCGGAAATTTCCGCCTCGTAGCAGGTCGCCTTGTAGCCCGTATCCTTTTCGTAACGCGCAAGAACGTATTTTTTGAAGTCCTCTACCGCTTCGGTTCTGACAATGGATATAGTACAGCCGCCGAAGCCGCCGCCCGTCATGCGCGAGCCCGCGCACGCGGGGTGACCTTGCGCCGCCGCGGCAAGCGCGTCAAGCTCCTTACCCGTTACCTCGTACAGATACCTGAGCGAGGTGTGAGATTCGTTTAAAAGTCTGCCCAAGGTGACCATATCGCCCGCCGCCATAGCGTTTTGTGCAAGCTTTACCCTTTCGCACTCCTCTACAACGTGTTTGACGCGGTACCTAATCTTATTGTGCAACAAAGAAGCGCATCTGTCAAACTGTTTAAGCGTTAAATCGGCAAGACAGGTAATTCCCGCAATGTCCTTCAAGGCTTCAAGCCCTGCGTCCGTTTCCGCACGCCGCTCGTTATATCTGCTTTCCACAAGGTTGTGCGGCTTGTTGCAGTTGATAATTACCAGAGAATACCCGCCAAGCTTTACGGGAACGTATTCGCATTTAAGCGTTTTACAGTCAAGCAGCATTGCGTTGCCGCTTTTGCCGCACGCAGAGGCGTACTGGTCCATAATTCCGCAGTTTACCCCCGCAAACTCGCGCTCTGCCTTCTGCGCAAGCAGGGCGATTTCCACGGGGTCGATTTCCTCGCCCGCAACCGCGGCAAGCGCGGCTATTGTGGAAACCTCTATCGCGGCGGAGGACGAAAGTCCGCTGCCGAAGGGCACGGTACAGTCTTGCAGCATATCGCATCCGACAATTTTTTTACCCGCCCGCCGCCACATAAGCGCGCTGCCCGCCTGATAGTTGCCGTATTTAAGCGACTTGTACCGAAGCAGATTTTCGGTATCCAGACTGACCTTATCCGGCAGTGTAGTCCAGCTTAAATTTATATTATTTGTGCCGTTGGGGCGCACATATACCGTGTTTTTAAGCGAAAGCGCGGCGGGAAAAACCTTGCCTCCGCAATAATCTATATGCTCGCCGATAATATTGACCCTTCCCGCGGCGGTAACCTTGTAAGCGTAAGCCTTTTCGTCTGTCATAAAGTGTAACCTAACCCCTCTAAAAATTCAACCGTCTGCTTTTTATCCTTGAATACCGCTGTGTTTTCAAGAATTCTGTTGCAGATACTGCCTAATTCTTTGCGCATAGCCGCATGCGCGCCTTGCTTCGGCGCACTGCCGTATATTGCGCACGCCTCGTCATAAACAAGCTTAAACGCCGCATATTCGGGGGGCAACGGCTTTCCTCCTTCAATCAGCCTTTCTATTTCGGCAAGCTCGCCCTCTAATCTGCCGGGGAGAATGAACAGTCCCTGCGCCTCGATAAGCCCTATGCTTTCCTTTTTGATTATATGAAATTCGGGGTGGGCGTGGAAAATTCCGTCGGGGTATTTATCGCTTGTTATGTTACTGCGCAGAATTATGCTCATTTCATACCCGCGGTCTGTTTTGATTACCGTGGGGCTTATTGCGTTGTGCACGCCGTCCTTATCCTCGGGGATAATTCCAAGCGATTTATCCTCGTACGCAACCCATTTTTTGCGGATTGCCTCAGCTATATCCTCTATCGAAGCGCGGTTTGCCGAAACAATGCGGACGACCGTTCCCGCCCAGTCAAGCACCTCTATAACAGCATCGGGATAGCTTTTGCTTTTAAGGGTAAACGCCGCTTTTGCCTTGTGCATAGGCAAAACCTCGCCCCCGCCCTGATAGTGGTCATGCGCAAGCACACTGCCGCCTATCCTCGGCAAAGGCGCGTTGCAGCCTATAAAATAATGCGGATACAGGTCCACAAAGTCCATAAGGCGCGTAAACGTTGCCCTGTCCGTATGCATAGGCGTATGAGCATAGTTTACCGCAATTCCGTGCTGATAAAAATATCCGTAGGGCGAAAACTGCCAGAACCATTTTTGCCCGCCGAGCGTAATATTTACGGTGCGCAGAGTGCGCTTGCTTCTGCCCGCAAAGCCCTCGTTCTCGTGGCAGATACTGCACTTGGGATAGCCGCCCGCAACCGAATTGCCCGCCGCCGCCTTTCTGGGGTCGCGGAATTCGGGCTTGGCTTTATTGATTGTTATAACCAGACCGCCTTCCTCAAAGCGCGGATTTTTGTCCAGCTTTGCTTTTTTGACGTAATCTGCCTTTACGCAATAATCGTAAAACCACTGCGTTGCCGCCGACGCGCCGTTGTTGCGGTAAATTTCGTAAAATATATCCTCTGTCTGCTTTGGGTTAAGCATAAGCTCGCCCATGACGGCGTCGCAGTAATATTCGCCTTCCTCCTCGCCGAACAGCCCCGCCGCCACGCAGGATTGTACAAATTCCGCAAGAAGCTTATCGGGCGAGGCTTCGGAATTTTTTTTGTATTCCGTTCCCTCTGCATAGCTGTTAAGCCCGAGCAGTCTCAAAATTCCGTTTTTGGCAAAATCTGCGTTTCTTTCGTCAAGACCAAGGTTATCTTTCGCATAAGCGACAAGCTTATCTATACACGCATAGACGTTTTTCATGTAAAAGCTCCCTTAATTATCCTACATTTATAGTAATATACACAACGGAAGGTTACAAGCATTCAATTTACCTGTTATGGACATTTTTTTACTTTTACTGTCATTCGCATATTGACAAGTCCGTCTTTTGGCGATACAATAAAATTACCTATGCAGATTAAACACGAGATACGCTACTACGGCAAAAACGAAAAGGTCTGGGTCGGAAAATACCGCAACTCGCAGAACCTTACCCACTGGCACACCGACTGCGAGCTTGTTTGCGCGGAAAGGGGTGCGTTTGAAATTATGTGCGATAAAAGCGTTTACCGTCTGGAATTTGGACAAGCGTTTTTTATCGACAGCGAGCAGTTA
Source organism: uncultured Christensenella sp. (assembly GCA_910587015.1). Taxonomy (GTDB): domain Bacteria; phylum Bacillota; class Clostridia; order Christensenellales; family Borkfalkiaceae; genus Coproplasma. Next base: position 36,780 of record CAJUME010000006.1, on the reverse strand, counting down.
CATTTTATCCGCGCCGAACAGACCGACAATATACTGATAACGATATTTTTTACCTATGACATAATAAAGCCGTTTGCGGGCAGTAGACTGCTTGCCTCGCCCTTGCTTGAATGCGGGCACGGCGTGGAAGCGCTGTATTCATCGCTGAAAGCGGACTTGCTTGAAGGGAATGACCTTTACGAGGCGGACACCGCGCTTACCGTTGCAAAATTTGTACTGAACATATTCAGAAACGGAGAAACAGTTGCGCGAACCAAGCCTAAGCAGACGACAGAACGCTTTAAACAGCTTTTGGACGTTATGAGCGAAAATTACGAGTTTTTCAGCTTTGAAAGCGCCGCCGATTTTATGGGCATGAACGCCGCATATTTTTCGAGGTTTTTCCATAACACTGCGGGCGTACCCTTTTCGCGGTACCTAAATTATATAAGAATAAGCAAGGCCGTTAGCATGCTTAACTTAGGCGAGCCGACCGCAATAACCGAAGTAGCAAGCAAATGCGGCTTTTCCACCATAAGAAATTTTAACCGAGTTTTTAAAGCGGTTACTGGCTTTTCCCCTAAGAATATCCCGCGCGACTATGTGATTGACGAGGCTTTTTTAAGCAGAAATAGTCACGAGGGCAACCCCACGCTAACCGAGTGCGAGCTTGTGGAATGCTCTTCAATGCCTCCGAGAAGCTGAAACACCCTCCGCCGCTACCAAAACCCTTAAATTTTTTACCGAAAAGAATTTATTTTCGGGTGCGGAATAAAACACAGCGTAATGCTCGAAGCCCTTCAAGGCGAGATAGACAAGCTTTACGCCGCCCAAATCCTCTTCTGCAAGGCATACGGCTTTAAGCCCGCCCTTTTTGACGGGGGCAATATAAGCCCTTTTATTAAAGCTTACCGTTACCGCGCCGCTGTAGCTTCCTTTATAGTCCAGCGCGCCGCAACGCATACGCAGCTTGCCGCCCGAAATTTTTGCGGGGCAGCTTTGCTTATAAACGCGGTAATGCGCAAGCACGCGCATTTTTCCGTCGTACAGAGATACGTCGGCGGGATTTATATAAATAAATCCGTCAAAGCCGTTGTACGAATATAAACAGAACCGATTGCCGCCCGCCTTTAAATAGCTGCCGCTTTTTAAGGCGGGTATTTTTATGTCGCCGAAAAGCGGCTTAAAGCGTATTTTATCGCTTGCGACCGCAACGGTTACCTTGCCGAAGTCACCGATAAAGCGCAGACGGAAATCCTCGTCCGCGGCATATTCGGCATTTGCGAATTTCAGCGTTTTTCCGTCAAATTCGCCGTCAAGGCAAACAAGCTCTCTTTCGCCTATTACAAGCTTTTCTTCGCTGTCGAACAGATACGGCTTGTTATTGTCGTATGCGTTCAAAATAACAGTTGCTCTGCCGCTGTAACCGGTTTCAAAACTGAATTCTGCGGCTTTATTGTCTGTATCGTTAAAAGCGTCCAAGTAAACGCCATTTTGCACACAGCCGCTGAAAGCGCCGTCTTTTATGCTTCCGACAAATTCCCGCGGGTCTGCGCAAAGCGTCCTTAACACGTCCGCGCAATACGGGTTTTTCCATACCCGCTCCTTTTCGCCGTACTGCAAAAGCCGTCCGTTGCCCATTATAAGCAGCTTGTCGCCGACGGACATAGCCTCGCGCGGGTTGTGCGTTACATATATAAATGTAGAGTGCGGAAGCTCCGCCTTCATTGACTTTATTATCGAGATATATTCCTCGCGCTGTTCTGGCGCGATATTCGAAAGCGGCTCGTCAAAAAGCACAAGCGAGGGTCTGCGCACAAGCGCCCTTGCAAGCGCAACGCGCTGCTGCTGTCCGCCGGACAGATTGCGCGGAAGCTGATTTCTGAATTTTATCAGCCCCAGCCCGCTTAACACCGAGTATACCCGCTTTTCTTCCTCTGCCCTCGTTAAATCGTAGCGTTCCAACGCGACTGCAACGTTTTCCCATACGGTCATTTTGGGATAGAGGACGTATTCCTGAAAAACGATGGCGGTATCGCGCTTGCTTATAGGCAAATCCTTAAACAGAACGCCGTTGAAATACAGCTCGCCCGCGGTGGGCTTTTCCAGACCCGCAAAAAGCCGCAAAAGCGTGGTTTTGCCGCAACCGCTTGCGCCGAGCACGGCGACAAATTCGCCGCTTTTTATATCCGCGGTAAAGCCGTCAAGCGCATAAACGCCGTTATTGTATACCTTCGTCAAATATTTTGCGGTAATATTCATTGTTCACCGCCGTCCGCATCGGTAATTTCTTCAACCGTTTTTGCGCCCGCAAGCCCCATTCCCACAAAATCGGGATAGGACTTTGAATTTATGAATACATCGAACACGCCGTGGCAGTACACCGTTTGCACCAGCGCGGCAAAGCCGAAGGAAAATACGATTGCAACGCAACAGCCGACTATGCGCATAAACGCCCATGGCATACATGCAAATATAAGCATAGGCGCAACCGAACAAAAGCAGAACAAAAGCCCGCGCAAAAGGCGCTTGAAGGTAAATATTACGCTGTTCAAAATAAGTCTGAAAAAGGAAAGTCTGTAAAGCGACGCCTGACAAAGCGCATACATCAGCGCAACGCACCACACTATCACAAATATCACTGTCAAGGTTATTGCAAGCGACCATAAAATTGCGTTGCCGTCTGACAGAGTAAGCACGGCGAAATTTATTATATAGTGCGCCAAAAGATTGATTATGCCCGAAACAAGCCCCAAAAGCGCAAACTGAAGCCAGCTTTGCTTAATTCCCTTGCCGAAGTCGGAGGTTATTTTAACCGACTGCCCCCAGCAAAGGCGCCTTACCGCATAAAACAAGCCCGAAAGCCCCGTAAACCCGAAAACAAGCAAGGGAATTTCGCTTGCATACTGCAACAAGGTTAGATTTATAAGGTGGGAAAAGTGCTGTTGCGGCGTCATATCGCGCACAAAATCGGCAACGTAGCTGCCGACAACCACGTCGAAAATCATAAAAGGAAGAAAAAACACCGCCGCAAGCAGATTTAAGCGGAATAAAATTCCGAACCGCGTTTTAAAAACAAATTTAAACTGCCCCAACCGCGTGGACGGCAAATCGCTTTCGGTTAAATCCTTTTCCTTGGGCTTGCCGACTACAAGCCTTTCGATTATGCCCCTTTTCTTCTTCATAGCTGCGCACCGTACCCGACTATAATTTCCGTTACCGCATAAAGCAGTGCTTTATCCTTTCCGCTTGCCCTGTTTATAAAGACATAATAGTCCTTTGCGAATTCCAGACCGATTATTTTTCCGTTGTGTTTTAAGACGGTTTTGTCTGCGGAAATTTCGCCAAGCGGCATAAATATTTCCGTTTCCGCTGTTACAAGCGCCTCCTCGCGCTGTAAAATGTAGATATCGACGTTATTCGCCTGCAAGGCAAATGCGGCGCCGTAATGGTAATCCTCTGGGTTATATGCGTTTATGGCGCACTTTTTCATTCCCGCATTGAAGCATTCCTCTTTTATAAGCTCTGTAAGCGTCTTATCAAAGCCGCCCTCTTCGCCTATCCAGATGCGGAAGGTGTACGTCAGCGGGGTCTGCGCCGCCCAGAAAAAGCCGAGCAGCCAAACCGATGCGGAGGCAATGATTATTACAAGCCACAGCCACGATTTTTTAAGAATGCGGCGCGCTTCGGAGTTAAAACTAAGCATTGTCCGCCTCCTTATACTCCCAAAGCTTATTGCCGACCGCAAGCAAATCGTATTCTTTACCCGCCTCAAACGGTATATTTATGCCGCTTTTAATCAAAAACTCAGCTGTTCCCTCATACGCTTCAAAGACAAGCCGCGTAAAGACCACACTTTTTTCGATTTGCCCGCCATCGGCGCGCAAAAATATGCCGCGGGCGGGCTTTATGTCAGCATATTCGAAGCTGCGGTAAAAATTCAGCTGTTGTCTGTGTTGATAATACACGCATTTAAAATAAATGACCGCATACCATACAAACGCCACGGTGGCAACAAAATTGAACGCAAAGCAGACGTAAACGTTAAGCAGTTCCTTTACAAACAATACAACAAAGGCCGCGCAGAATGCGGCAAACAGCAGCGCAACCGCGCAAAATATCATTACGCCGTTGCGGAGCCTTGCCCGCACAATATTTATATCGCTTACGCTGTATATATTTGTAAAGCCGTTCATTTTACTACCGGTTTGGTTATAGCCCGACGCTGTGTCGGGCTATAACGCATTAATAATTTGTTGTATTTATACAGCTACGCCCAAGCCGCTAAGCTTTTCCGTAACCTTGCTTCTGTCTGCCGTGATATAATAATTTTTATATTTGGTATAGCAGTTAAAGGTTACGAAGGCAACCGCGCATGCAGTGCTGTCGTCTGCGGAGAAGCCGCGGAGGGTTGTGATTGTGTCTATCAGTCTGTCGTTTGCAAACAGATAAACAATTCCGTCAACGCGCGCTATCGCAAGCTTTGCATAGCTTTCGCCCGTGTATTTAAGTCCGCCGACAGTATAGGTTTTGTACTTGCTCCAATCGTAATCAGAGCCAGAGGAATTACTTTCGGTATAGCCAACGCTCTGCCCCTTGAAGTCGCTTCCGCAATCTATATTATAGGTTACGAAATACCCCCTTGCGGTGCGCAGAACTATGCCCGTTTTGGGCGCTTCGTCAAACATATAAGCCTTGGTGTATTCGCCTATGGTCATTTCCGTTTCCATATACAATACAGTGCTTTCAACGTCCTTGAAGTACAAATTCTGGTTGTTGCCCGTCCAGTTCTTTTCGACGTACGCGTCCGCGGTGCCATCGTCGTGGTCGAGATTGAAGCCGTAATCGCTTACAAATCTGCCGTCCCCTGCAGAGCCGAAGGTTCTGCTCTCGTAGACGGGGATAGGGCTTACGTCCGCTATCTGCTCGTACTCGTATTCCGCAAGCTGGGTTATAGGCTTGGGATTACTTGTTTCCTTGCCAAGCACGACTATTTCGTTAATTCCGATAAGCGTATCGGCGGGCGCGTTTATCGTTATGGTTATTTTGTTAACTGCAAGCTCATCGAATTCCGCAACAGAGGTTGCACCGGGGTAAACCATGGTTGAAGAATCGGTATGCCAGTCGAAGTCAAAGCCAACGTTCTTTATAACTCTTTCAACCATGGTGTCGCCCACGCCCTTGCATTGCAGCCTTATACTGTTTATACCCGTAAATGCGTAATCGTAATCCTTGCTGTTATATACCATTATCGAGCGCGCATTAACAAATTTGTTAAAGGACAGCGTTATTTCCGTCTTTCCGCCCGATGTTCTGAACTCGCGCACGGGGTCTGCGTCCTCTCCGTTTACCATTCTGGAATGAACCTTTAACGTTTCATCGCTGAGATAATCTACACTGCTGCCGTCAGCGGTGTTGTTCGCCTCGATTTCGGCAAGCGGCGTAAGGTTTTTATAGCCGGAAACAGCTTCGGGCAACGGCTGATAGGAATAGGTAGGCCCGTTTGCGTGCATCAGCTTTTGTCCCTTTGCGTTTTCCACCCAGGAAATTGTATCTACCGCAAGCGCGCGGCCGTCCGAGATGTCCTCGCGGTTAAGGTAGGCGTGGTAAGCTATAATAAGCTCGTCCCCGCACTCTATAAAGCAATGGTGTCCCGTGCCCGCCATTGTGCCCCAGGAAAGGTCGCTGACCAGCACCTGACCGCCGTCATCGGGCTGAATTTTGGTGAAATTGCCCAAGGGGTCTGTTGCAAGCGCCTGCCTTACCTGATACATAGGGTCGCGGTAATCACATATCGAATAGGTAAGATAATACGTTCCGTCCTTATACCACATAAACGGCCCTTCGTTAACGCCGTAGCCGTTTTCGGGAATATCATCATCGTTGCCGTCAACCGTGGTGTTATGGTTTTTGGTAAGCTGTTTAAGCGTGCTGTAATCGGGCTCTGTCCAGCTGTTCATTTTTACGCCGAAAATGGTCTGGGAATTGCCTCTGCCGTTGCCATCGCGCCCGAAGCCCGAATAATACAGATATTTATCTCCGCTGACGGGGTCAACGAACGGGTGCGCGTCAATGGCCATTGCGCGCTGCATATGCTTCGGAATAAGGCTGTTTGTCAAGCCGAAATCGTAAATAGGCGCATATTCCGCTTCGTCCGTCATAGGTAAGAAGGGCCCGTAGGGCGTTTCCGACCAGACCACACTCATCTGCTTGTATTGGTCGCCCTTTAAATACCATTCAGACGTCCAAACGTCCTTTTCGGTATAATCTGCATTATAAAACATCAGATAATGCTGTGATTCCTCATCGAACAGCACCTCGGGCGCCCAGTAATTGTTAAACGCCCAGGTTTTATTGAAGTCGGGAACAAACGCGTTGGACTTAAACTCCCAGTTGGTCAAATCCTTACTGCGCCAGCACTGTATACCGTGGCAGTTTGCCATATCGCTGGTGCCGTATGCGTAGAAGTAGCCCTCGTCCTCGTCATGCGCGCCGTTCATCTGCCCTTCGGGAACCCAGATTACGGAAGGGTCGGCGATTTGGAATTTAAGCTCGTTCAGATAGTATAAATTCTTGTTGTAGTCTTCCGCTGTGACCTCGGCATAATCCTTATACCAGTTTTTTGCGTCCTTGTCTGCGTCGGGATTGCTTCCCGTACCGCCCTTGCCGCATGCCGACAGTCCGAGAGGCACAAGCATTGCGGCTGAAACAGCCAGCGCGATTAATCTTTTTTTCACGGGGAATTTTTCTCCTTAATTTTTAATTTTAAAGCTTCATACCGCTTGTTGCAATGCCTTCGATAAAGTACTTTTGCGCAACGATATAAATAATCAGCGTAGGAATAAGCGCTATTACCGCGCCCGCCATCATAGCGGGGATATTCCTTGAATACGAGCCCTGAAAGGAATTCAGAGCAATCTGTAACGTGTACCATTTGGGGTCCTGCAAATACAGATACGGCCCGAAATAGTCGTTATAGCCCGCAATAAAGCCGAGTATTCCCTGCGCAAGCAACGCGGGCACCGACAGCGGAACCATAATCTTCCAGAATATTTTAAAGTAGCCCATTCCGTCAAGCTTTGCCGCCTCTATCAAAGACGACGGTATGCCGGAATAAAACTGTCGCATAAAGAACACGCAGGTCGCCGCGCCGAACATGCCCGGTATCATAAGCGGCAACGGAGTATCCACCCAGCCCAGAAGGGTATAAATCATATAGGACGGCGTAAGCATTATCGTGCCTGGTATCATCATTGTCATAAGCAATGCCGAAAACAGCACGTTTTTACCCTTAAAGCGAAGCTTTGCAAATGCGTACGCGCTCATTGCCGAGCAGAAAAGGCCCAGAACGGTAGGCGGAATTACAATCAGAAAGGTGTTGAGAAAGCCGCGTATCAGCAAAGGCATGCCCTCGCCGCCCGCCGTATAGGTGAATACGTCCTTATAGCCGTCCGCGGTGAAGTCCTTGGGGAAGAACGAAAATTCGGGGTTGGACGCCTCCCTTGCGGTTTTGAAGGAGGTGACGATAATTATAGAAAAGGGCACAAGTATCCAAAGAGCAAACAGCACAAGCACGCAATAAATTATTACCTTGCCCGTTATCTGCTTTGCCCTTGTAAGCTGCTCTTTTTTATTGTTGATATTACGAATCATAGCTCACCCACAGTTTTGAAAGTGCAAAGTTAATTACGGTAAACCCGAGAATGATAATTGCAAGCAGCCAGGCAGTTGCCGAGGCGGGACCCATTTCCGCATACGAAAACGCGCGTCTGTAAAGATAGAAAACCACCGTCACTCCCGCATCTCCGGGGCCGCCGTTCGGCGCTAAAATCTGCGGCCGTGCAAACTCCTGCAGGGCGCCGATAAGTCCCGTTATCAGAAGATAGAAGGTTGTAGGCGAAATCGCGGGAACGGTTATATGCAGAAAGCTTTTGAACGAGCTTGCTCCGTCTACCTTTGCCGCCTCGTAAAGCGAGGTGCTTACGTTTGTCAGCGCGGCGCTGTAAAGGATAATACCGTAGCCGGTACCCGACCAAACGCCCATTAAAATAAGCACGGGGATAAACAGCTCGGACGAGCCCCACCAGTCCACAGCCTGACCGCCGGCAAGCCGGATAAGGTGGTTTATAATGCCGAACCTGTAATTGAATATCCACTGCCACATAAGCGTTACCGCAACAACGCTGCAAACGTAGGGTATAAAGTAGATTGTACGGAATACCTTTTTGCCCTTGATTTTTTTGGTAAGAAGGAAAGCGATAAGCAACGCAAGCAAAATATTTATAAAAGTGGAAACACTCATATAAAAGGTGTTGCCTATCGACTGCCAGAAGAGCTTGTCGCTTAACACATTTTTGAAGTTATCGAACCCGACAAACGAAGAGCCGTTGAAGTTATACCCGTCTATATACATGAACGCCATGGCAATAGCCAGCACCATAGGTATAAGCCCGAACAGACAGAAGCCGAGTACGGGGATAAACGCAAGCGAAAACCCCGCAACGCCCTCCTTGCTTACCTTGAATTTTCTTTTGTTGTAAACCTTATCAAGATACATCTGTTAATCCTTTTAAAACGGAATTACGCAATCACTTGTTTTTTGTATATTTTTCAAGCAGAGTAAAGGTATTTTTATACTTTTCGTTCACATAGAACTCGTTAAGCGTCATTTTGCCGTTGCGCACATCATCGTTAAGAATGCCCGCCCAGCCGTCAATCCATTTTTTATCCTGCAGGAACCACCAGTCGCCCGCCTGCTCGTATTCGGTCGCCCTTATAAACACCTTTGAATTCCTCGGCGCTTTGTCCGGTTGAAGGAACACTTCGCTGTTTGCAAGCTTCTTCTGCAAGGGAATCGCAAAGCCCGCTTCCGCCTGAAGCTTCTGACCTTCCTCGCCGCCGACAAATTCGATAAACTTCCATGCCTCCGGCGCGACCCTGCTATTCTTGCTTATGCAAAGCGCAACCGAGCCGCTATGTCCCGCCTCTATACCGTGAACCTTTATATCGCCGACTTCCTTGCCCGCAGGTATATCGTCATCGCCGACCTCGTAATAGGTCTTGTACATAGGCAGGGGCGCAACGTCCCATTCGAAATCCTTGATATTCTTGCGGAAGGAGGTAACGTCCCAGCGACCGTCGACAAGCATTGCAAAGTTACCCCATTCGAATTCGCTTATCTTGCCCGCGTCCGTACCGCCCGTACCGACATCGGTAGGTCTGGGCGCGATATTATAGCATTCGACGCCGTCCATATAAATCGTTTCGCCCTTGCTGTTTTTGTTGGGGCCGATGCGCAAAAACTCGGCAAAAGCCCTTCTCTGGCTGGGCAATTCGTTAAGCTTGCCCTCCGTCTTCAACGCGGTTACCTCGGTTGAAACCTTATAAGAGCCGTAGTTTGCCGCGCCGTCTGCGGTGGTATGGCCCGCATAGCCGGACATATCGATTTTATCCTTGTATTCGATTATCTGACCCGCGGTATATTTAACGTTATTTACGGTTACCTCCTTCACGTCGTCCGCGACAATATAGTTGGGGGTATTGTCCATAAGAGTGAAGTCGTAATAATAGCCGCAATCGTATGCATCGCTGGGAATTTGCTGTATGCAGTTGCCGCCTACCGACCAGCCGTAATTGAACCACCATTCGGTGAAGTAGCCGTAGCCCTGAGAGATTTTAAGCGTATCCCTCATATACGTCTGCACCATTTTTGCGCATGCAACCGTTTCTTCCCAGCTCATGGGTACCTGATTGTTGAAGTACCACTTGCCGCCGAGGTTGAAGAAGCCTTTTTCCTTTACGGTGCCAGTAATGCCAAGCTTATTTTTGGTATTGCCTCTGTCGTCCGCGAAATTTCCCTCGTTAAACTTGTCGAGGTCTTCCGCCGCAACGCTTATAACCGTTATGCCCGCGCCGTTGAAATAGGTTTCGTTATAGTAAATGACGGTAGGGCCTATATCCTTGGGAACGCCGTAATATCTGCCGCTTTCCGTACCCGAAAGATAAGTGTTTACATCGTACTTGTAACGCGTTACCACGTTCGACCACATATCCTCGATTTTATAGGACTGGCTTTTGCTTATATAGTCGGTAATATCCAGCAGATAGCCCTTTTCCGCATAGCTTTTGTAGCCCGAGTCGCCTACATAGAAAACGTCTGCCGCCGTACCGCCGCCGAGCGACTGGGAAAGCATATCCTCGTAGCCCTGTGCGGTTTTCTGCGCAAGATTTACCTTTATAAGTCCTTTATACTGCTTATTGAAGCTGTCGGTAAGCTTTCTGAATACATCGATTTCTATATCATCGCCGCTTATCCAGAATTTTACCTGCGCCTCTTTACTGTCGGGCTTGGGGATATATTCGCCGTCTTCGCCGATTTCTCCGCCGCCTCCTTGGTCGCGGGGGCCGCACCCTGCAAACGCAAAGGGCACCATACACGCACAAGCCAACGCCAAAGCCACGGCTTTAAGTTTTTTACCCATAGTTTTTTCTCCTTTTCAACCGCGCAAGCCGCTTGCGGCTGCGCGTATAATTAATTTTTTTATTGCGGTCTTGTGACCGATACCTGCAAATCGCTTACAAGCGTTTCCCGCGGGTGGCCGTCAAAAACGCCGTTTATTTTTTTAAGCAACAGCTGCACTGCGGTTTCCGCCATATTACGCTTGTCGTAATCGATAGAAGTCAGCGTGCCGGGCATAAAAATTTCCTTCTGAATATTGTCGTAGCCGATAACGGCAATGCCCTTTACGTTGCGCTTATCCATTGCCGACATAACCTCGTACGCGGCATAATCGTTAAAGCAGAAAATGCAGTCGGGAAGCACGTTGCGCTCCGCCAGCTCGTCAAAGTAATTTGCAAACTTTTGCATTCCGTAGGTATCAAGATACTGCAAATCTGCCTGAATGCCGTGCTTTGCAAATTCCTCCGCAAAGCCCTTTCCGCGTTCGAGGGAGCATTCCAGCGACGAAACCTCGCCCAGATACAACGGTTTTTTAAAGCCGCGGCTTAAAAAATTTGCCGCCGCAAGCCGTCCGCCCATTCTGTCGTCAAGAAAAACGCAGTCGCACATGCCGTGCGCGTTTCTTCCCAAAACAACCGTTGGCAGCGACCTGCTTTCCAAAAGCTTGCTTGCCGCCTCCGTGGGTTGCAAAAAGGACAGTAGCCCGTCAACGTTGTTGGAAAGTATCTGCCTTACGATTTCCTCGTTGAACACTGCTAAATCGTTTTTGAAGGTGATTATCGTATAGCCCTCGCCGTGCAGATACTCCCATATATAGTTGGTCATAATGTAATAAAACGGGTTGAGAAGGTTATCGAACAGAATGCCGACCGTGCGGCTTTTGCCCGACCGCAAGGACGCGGCGTTACGGTTGTACACATAGCCTATTTCGTCTGCAAGCCGTTTTATTTTTTCCTTGGTTTTTATCGAAATATCGGGCGCGTCCATCAATGCCCGTGAAACGCAGTTCACAGAACAGCCTGAAAGTCTGGCAATGTCCTTTATAGTCACACGTTTATTCATGCCCTGTCCTTTCATACCCTTTTATCCTCCGCCTTGCGGGCGGGATTTCTCCCGCCCGTGTACGGATTGATAAGGAGTGAAAAAATGAAAATTGTATAAGAAAATGTTTTGAATTATGCGGTTACGATACCGTTTGCGGTAACAAAGTGGGTTACTGACCAGTTGTTTGCGCCGAACAGCATAGCGAAGCCGTTTTCGAATACTCCCCCCATTGACAAAGCGATTCGATTGGAGGAAACGCACCCTAATTCGCCGTAATCTACAAGCATTTCGTAGGTGGTTTTATATCTTCCGTCGCCGTTGTCGACAGTCTTATGTCCGAACATACATAGCTGGCTGTAATTATTCCACGTCGTTGCGCAAATCTGTTTACCGTTAAGGTTTGCAAGCCTTATTTCTGGACCCATATAGTTCCACCACTGGGTGCCGTCACTCTGGCAGTGCTCGGTTACGGGCTTGCTGTGAACGACTGTTATGCCGAGAAGCACGCCCGCCGAGGTATTTACGCCCATTACCGATATTTCCGCACCGTTGGCAGTTGCGGTATACGTTTTGTCATTTACACCCTGCGTCCAGACGTCATCGTCAAATCCGCCGTCAAGCGTTATTCCCGCCGCCGTTGCTATATCGCCCAGATTATTGTCGCGCGTTACTCCGTCTTTGGTGACGTAAGCTATATTGCTGTCCCAGATAAGCGACTGCCAGCCGCCGAAGCCGTTGCCGTTGCAGCCCATTTGCAAACGGAATTGGTCTGCCTTGGCGCCCGCGATAAACGCTTCTATCGTGGTAACGTTTTTACCGTCTGCCTGAGTTGTTACGGTTGCATATTCGCTTACGAAAGCGGGCATTGTAAGCTTGCCGTTTATGAATACGAACGCAAGACCTATGCAGTTGATGTGAATTTCGATATTGTCGTTAGTCGACCAGTCACCGGACGGAACTGCGGGCGACCACGCTCCGTGCGTTACGGTAATTGCAAGATACAGTCCGTCGTTGCCGGCAAAGCCGGAAACCTTAAACGCCGCCTTATTCGCATCGCCCACCTCTACAAAGCTCTTAGCGGCATATTCTTCGAGATTGCCGTCGATTGTCGCCTGAGTTGCCTTAGCTTTGACGATTTTTATGCCGTCAGCGCTTATGAACAGATTTCGGGGTCTGCCTACTCTGTTGAATTCCGCCCACGAGTTGAAATCACAGCCGCCGATTGCGTGATATCCCCACCAGTCCCAGGCGTTAAGGGTAGTTGCGCCGTGTATGGTATAATCGCTTGCATAGCCTACCTTATCTATGCCGTTACCCGTTTTAAACGCGTAGTTTAACTGAACGTCTGCATTGTCGAAGTTGGGAATACTGTCCTTGGATACGAAAATCTCGTAAATATTTTCCCACTTGCCGTTGAACTCGCCAGAGGTAAGGCGGGTATACTTGGTATAGAATTTGGTAACCTCTGACGAGAAGCCTCTGCTGTTTACGCAACGCTGTACACCATCGTTGAGGTAAAATTCGAAGTTGGAATTGTCAAACCAGTCTACGACTGTGCCATCGCCGCCATTGTTTTTAAACTCGTTGGAGTGCGACATAGCGTATATAAACACGCCGCTTGCAGTCTTTTTAGCCCATACCTGCATATTGCGGTTATCCGCCAGCGTTGCCTCGGTAAACGCTTCGCCGTAGGAGGCGTCGCGCTCGCCGTCAAGCACTATTCCGTCAACCGTGAAGAACAATTCGCCCGTAATGGTCACATTCTCGTTGACGGTAAGCGTGTACGCCCCGCCAACGGGAACAATTTCCGTTCTGTCGCCCGCTTCGTTTTCGGCATAGAGCTTGCCTATTACATAGCCCGCCTTTGCCGTAAACGTAACCGTCTGTCCTTGCGTTACCGAAAGACTGCTTACATTCAGCTTTTCCGCAAGGCCTGCGCCGAGGGTGACGCTCATTTTGCCTATAAAGGTAACCTTAAGCGCAACCTCCTCGTCAGGCATTACAAAGCTGTAAACGCCGTCCGCGGCAGTAAGCTCGTGCTCGTTTCCGCCATAGACTGCAAACACCTTGTCAATAACGCTATCACCAGCGTTTACGGTAAAGGTAACGGTTTCGTTCTTCTTTGCGCTTGTCTTGTCGGGGGTAATCGTCACGCCCTCGTATTCGGGCACGTTGATATTGTGGGGAACAGCCAGCGCCGCATCCACCTCGTCCGCGCCGCTTATAGCTTTTACGGTCTTAACCTCGATATATCTGTTGAAGCCCGTAACGCCCGCAACAAATTTGCTGTTTGCAGTAACCGCGGGGAAGTTGCTCTTGGAAGCGATAATCTGACCGTCCACAAGCAGATAGATAGTACTGCCGAGCTTTGCTATACCTATTTTGTAGTAGCTTTTGGTTATATCTCTCGTAGAGATTGCACCGCCCGCCTGATTGTTCCAGTCCCAGTCGCCTATCTGCAGAGGCTTGCTGCCGTCGTACACGTTCGCACGGGAAACGAGGCTTGCATAGCCGAGGTTTGCGCCGTTAGCGCCGTCGCCGCCGCTGTTTGTTTCGAAATATGCAAGGATAGTGACGTCATCGTTAACAAGCGACACGCCGACCTTTGACCATTCGTCCACGTTGTAGGTGCCGCTTGACCTTATTTCGGCCTCGAACAGCAAGTCGGAAGCATATAAGCCCTTGTAGAAGGTGTGCTCTTCAACGGTTACGTTTTTACCGAACTCTGCGCCGCTGCCTATCTGTGCAACGTTGCCGTCAACGCCGTACGACCAGCCCGAGGTTGCCGCTCTTTCGCCGCCGCGCTCGGCATTGTCGCCCAAAAGCTCGCTTGTTGCGCCTGCAACCGTATAGCCGAGCGCATTTTTAATGGTTGAAGTCCACAGAGGATAGCCGTAATTTGCGCTGAGATGCAAGGAATCCTGCAAAAGGTTTGTTCTTGCATCACCGTCAACCGTGCTGAAGGGCGTTTCAACATCGATATAGTGCAGATGCGCAACGCTTTCCATATATGCCTTCACCTTTTGATTAAGCTGCTTATATTCAGCATTGTAGGTGCCGCCGTTCTTGATATAGAAGTTGTTGGGAATACAGCATACCCAGTAAATATCTGCGTTGGGGAATGCCGAGTGATAGCTTGCAAACAGCGCTACAAGTCTGTTGTAGGTGTCGTTTACAGAAATTCCGCCGTCAATGTCGTTTACGCCGATATGGAATACAATTTTTTCTGTATTGAATTGCATTTTAAGCGCGCCCGTCATACCGCCGTTATCCCAGTAGGGAACCTGAGTTCCGCCTACGCCGACGTTTTCGAGCTTTTTGCCCGCCGCGGACAGGTCAGCCGTCAAGGTATCCCATACGCCGTAATTCTTCCAGAATTCCATATAGCTGTCGCCCGCGAAAAGCACGTCTATATCCTTTTGTTCGATTGGAGGAGCGTGCTGTGCAAATTCCGCGTCGTTGGGGTCGGTTATCGCCTTGTAGTCGGTAACAGTCAAAGCAATTGCAAACGATTTAATTCCGATAATAAATTCTGAGCTTGTAGAAACGTAAACAAGCTGGCTTACAAGCACGTCCTGACCATGCTCGTTTTCGTAATACATGCTGATAACGCCGTTTTTATAGCTCATTGCAAGCGTTATTGTTTTTGTATCGAGGTTGAACACATCGCCCGCCTTGTTGAAGGACTGCCAGCTGTTCCAGCCGCCGTTGGGCGAATAGTTGTAGCCAAGCTGTCTGCCGCGGATAACGCCGTCTGCGCTTTCACCGACAAACGCGTCAACATAGAAGAAATTGCCGTTGTGGGTTGCGCCGTCAAACAGCATAAAGCCGAACTTGCCCCATTTTTCACCGTTAAGCACCTCGTCAACCTTAAACGTGGCTCTTACATATGCGTCCTTGCCCTCGGTTGCGATAAAGTAAAGGTTATTGTCCGCCGCATCGTGGCCGGTAAGCTTAACCTCTCTGTCGGCGTAGTTGGGAGCGTCCGACTTATAGTCCTTGGAAATATCCCATCTGCTGCCGAAATCCGCATTTGCCTGCGTGCCGCCGAGGTTGTTGCCCATAAAACGCGGGGCGGGAATGTGCGCTGCAAACGCTTCGTTTTCGGTATCGTTGGTGCAGAAATAATTTGTTACCTCAAGATTTATATTGAAGGACTTAAAGCCTATGGTTACATCGGCAGAGGCGTTGTAGCGAATGCTTTCCACAAGCACGTCCTCGCCGCCGTCCGCGGGCGTATAGTAAATGTAAACATAGCCCCTTTCCGCAACGTAAGCCATTTTAAGGGTTATAGGTCTGCTGTTGCTGAATACGTTTGTCACAACGTTGTCGTGACCCCATGTATAGTCCCCGTTTTTGGTGAGCGTATAGCCGAGGCCTGTGCCCGTTATAGAGCTTGCAGAGCTGCCGTTTGCATCGGCGCCGACATAGTAAAACACGCCGTTTTTGCTTGCGCCGTCAAACAGCATCAAGCCGAATTTACCTAATTTTTCACCGTTGTTTACGCCCGTAGCCTTGAAGGTTGCCTCTGCATAAACGTCTGCGCCCTCGTTACGGAAGAAAAGAATATCGTTATCCGCATAGTTTGCATTTAGCACGACCTTTCTGTTGGGATAATTTGCCTCGTCCTCGACAGCGTAGTCCTCTGACAAATTCCAGCCCTGAGTTGCGGGTACCTTTTTAGTACCGCCGAGCGCGCCCGTGCCCTGAGCATAGCCGTTCTCTTCGAGAATGCCGCCCTTCAATACGGGATAGCTGCCGGGGTTGCTGATATTGCCGTTCATATAGGTCTGCGCAGAGCCCATTGTGCCCGAATAGTTGTGAAGAACGGGCAAAAGCGTAAGCTCGCCGTCCTTTGGAGCGGCTGAAAGCGATAATTTTTGGTAGCTGACAGCCACCTTTACAAAATATCCGACTACGTCGGTGCCGTTTTCCGCCCAAGGCGAAGCTTCGACGGTAAACACCTCCTCGTCCGCAACAACATACTCGTTGCCCGAAACAACGTACTGTACCGCAGTACCGTCTGCGGAAACCCTAATGCCGAAGTTAACGGAAGAAAGCTTTGTATATGCATAGCCCGACCTGCCGAGGTACAGCTCTGCCGCGTCCTTAGAAGGATTGATTTTGCCGTCCTTCACGTAAACGCTTATCTCCAACGCGTCCGCGCCGTATTTCACGCTCCAATAAGAGGTTGCGGTATCGTTCATTATTCTGCACGAATGCTCGAAGTCGCTTTCCGCCGCGCCCGTCTTGATATTTGTGACGGCCGCCGCCTCTGCCGTAATTTCGACAGCGCTTGCGGGCATAACAAACTCCGCCTTACCGTTGGTTACCGTAAGACGTTCGTTATTTGCAAGCAATTCGGAAAGCTGATAGCCGAAGTCAACGGAAACGGTAAGCTTTACCGTTTCGCCCTCTGCCGCGACGGTCTTGTCGGCCTTAACGCTTACATGCTCGTACTGTCCCACTCTTACCGCATATTCGCCGTTTTTAACGAACAATGCAGATACGGTTACATCCTGCGCGGGCATAGTAAAGGTGGCCTTGCCTGACTTTACTTCCGTTACGCTTCCATTAACGGTAAGCGTATCCAGATAGTAATTGCTATCCGGCATGACCGTAAGCGTTACAGCCGTGCCTGCGGCTGCGGTTTCGCAGTCGGCAGTTACGGTACCGTGCTCGGTTTGCTTGATTGTTACCGCGTAAACGTTGCCGTCCGGCTTAGGCTTTTTTGTACAAGCCGTAACGCCTAACACACCGCACACTACCGTAGCAGCACACAGTAACGGAAGCAAAACCCTCCTTAAAAGTTTGCTCATCATTTCCTCCTGATTTATCGTTTGCACAGCTGTACAAACGTATTTTTTATCTGTTAATGTTTTTATTTGCTTGCTTTAAGCAAGCAAATAAGGGTGCACCCTTATTTGAAATTTATCCGCTTGACCGCGGAAATTCCGTATTTTATATTAAGTTATCTCTTTTTCAACGTTTTATTTATATAAAAGCTTAAGTCTTCCGTCCTTATCGAAGCTTACACCGCAATAGCAGTATCTTCTGTCGCCGGACGGCTTGTCGTAATAGGTATGCGCGTGGAAGGCGCAAAGCGTTTCTCCCCTTTTGTTTTTGAAAAACGAATTGTGCCCAGGCCCCGACAGCTCGCCCTCTATATAGCTCATTATCGGGTTATCCCCGCATTTTATATATGGACCGAGCGGCTTTTGCGCAACCGCATAGCCGACAGAATAAAATCTGCTGTCAAAGCAGTTTGCCGAATAGGTAAGATAATATTTTCCGTCATGCTTCAAAACCGAGGGCCCCTCGTTCCACAAAAACGCGGTTTTTTCGCCTCTGCTTTCAAAGTCCTCAATCAACCCGACAGTCGGCGCGGGAAGCGAATGCGTTTCCCATTCCTGCGAGGGCTCGGCAACAAGCACCGGCTCGCTTATCAGCCTTGTTAAATCGGAGGAAAGCTCCGCCGCAAATATCTGACTTGTGTGTATACCGTTGATTATGTTTGTTGAACAGTCCTTCACAAAAAACAGATAGGCTTTTCCGTCATCATCGATAAAGCAGCTTGCGTCTATTGTAGCCGTGCCGATATCGAACATTGCCGAGCCCGCGACAGCGTCCTTGAAACCACCTTCGGGGCTGTCGGAAACCGCAACGCCCGTACGCAGAACGCCGTCCCTTCTGTCGCGCGCGGTAAGGTGCATAACAAACCTGCCGTCCGCTCTTTTAACCACCTCTGGCGCCCAAAAGCATTCGTAGCCGAAGCTGTGCTCCCCGCGATAACAGATACCCGCATATTCAAGGTCCTTGGGGGAAGAGCCCTTCCAGACGCTTATGCCGTTGTTGTCGTGCGTGGCGTACATATAATACGTTCCGTTGTCGTAAAGAACAAACGGGTCGCCTATGCCTGTTATGTTTGTAGCCGTATACTTCATAAAACCGTACACTTTTTAAAGTGATTTTTTTGCATTTTACTTGAACGTTCAAGTAAAATTTCCGCAAGGCAACAAGCTGTGCCTTATGGCTATCTTAACACGTAGCTTATGGTTTGTCAAGATTGTTAAATGATAAATTTTGTAATTTTTTTTAAATTTTTAACAGTTTTGCGCGCCTTTTTTATACACTATTATATATATATGTTACAAACAATCATTTTTCAATTGTAATTGCAAAAATATGGAAATTAAAAAATGCGCATAAAAACGCCGTTACCGTCCACAATAATTTGCAGACGGAGGATTTATATGCAATTTGACGAAACCAAGACTTATAAAAATCTTGCAAGAAGCTTTGCCGGCGAAAGTCAGGCGGGAATGCGCTATCAGCTTATTGCCCGCGCGGCTACACAGCAGGGCTACATTGCCCTTGCGGAAGCGGTAAAGGTGCTTGCAAAGAATGAAACTGTGCATGCGAGAAGGTTTATGGAAGAGCTTCAGAAGCGCGGACAGTGCCTTGACAATATCAACCTTGACGCAGGTTACCCCTATCACGGCGGCGACATTGCGGAAAGCTTGAAATTCGCGGCAGACGACGAGCACGAGGAGCATACCGTAATTTACCCCGCGTTTGCAAAGGACGCAGAGGATGAAGGCTTTAAGGATATTGCATCCCTTTTCAAATTGGTTGCGAAGGTTGAAGTGCATCATGAAATGATTTTCAGATACCTTCACGAAGCGTTCTCCAAAGGAGTGCTGTACAGCAACGAGTCGCCTATACTGTATATTTGCGGCGAGTGCGGATATATGCACACCTCTACAAAGGCGTGGGACAAATGCCCGCTTTGCCAGTCAAGTCAGGGCGAAGTTTTGTTGCATATCCCGTTTGAAAAGGAGAAATTATGAGAAAGACCAACGAAAACACTGAAAAGAACACTGCAAGAAACACTCAGAGCGACAGCAAGAACGTAAAGAACTGCGGCGGTAAGGGTTGTGGCAAAAAGAACACGAAGAACTGCAAATAAGTTCAGGGACAGCTTTGACCCCAACGGAAGCTACACAGGCACGCCGATAGACGGCGGTATGCCCGTACAGGACGTAGACGATTTATAAATTTACGCTTGAATAAGGCATATTATGGGGGCAATTGCCCTTATGCTATGTAAATTCCGACTTAATCGCAAAAGGGCGGCGCGGAAGCATTAAATGCTTCCGCGCCGCTTTTTATTTTAAACGTCTATTTTTTGAACCGGTTTGCACCGAAAACTGCGCTTTTAACCGTAAGCGCGCAGAAAACCGCCGCGCCCGCCGCGCCCGTTGCCAAAGCCGCGCAAGCGCAGTAAAAGGCGGTTACATAATTTTTATCCTGCAAATCGGCATAGCGCATACAGCTTTTTTTATAAATTACAAGCTTTTCTGCTTTTCCTTCTTGCTCTGCGCACCACTGCTCACATTCGGCTTTCGTTTTTACATTTTCAAACGCTTTTATACAGCGGTAAGCCGTTTCCGCAGTTTTATATTCGTAAACGAAGACGTACTCCCTCGCGCCGTTGCGAAAATAATAATCCTTTATAATTCCGTCAACCTGCGTTCCGTATTTTTCAAATTCGAAGTTTGCTTTGTATTCGCAGACAAAAACAAGCCCGAAAAACGCCACACCCGAAAACGCCATAGCGATAAGCGCGTACACGATATAAGTTTTATCTTTCTTAGGCTTTTCCGTCATTTTTTTGCGCCGCCCGTCTTATAATTGTTTGTCAGATAAGGCGCCGCTTGCGTTTTTTCCTTTTTGAAGAACGCTATATCCCATAATATAATCGAACCAAGCGCAACCGCTCCGCCTATGCTTCCCGCAATAAAAACACGGTTTTTTGCTCCGTCATAAATGCTTGGAGCATAGTCTGCTGGCATAAAGTACGCGCCGTTTAAAAGCATTTGCTCGGTTTTCCCCGTCTGTGCCCTGCACCATTCCAAAAATTCGTAATCGCCTTGTTTGCGGGAATATCTGTATTCGAAAGAGTATGTTTTTTCGGGAGTTTCGTACTCTATTTTCAGGTAATAAAACTCGTACTGATAGGGCGGTCTTATCGGGGTTTCTATACGGCACCCCGTATAAATCCCTTCTACTTTTTCACCGTTTTTAACAAGATTTTTTATATCGGAATAATATTCCGCCCCGCTAAAACCGTAAGCCGCGATAAACAGCGATATTACAAAAACTATCGCCGAAAGCACAAGTAAAAGCTTTCTTTTTTCTTTGTTCAAAGTTATTATTGCCCCCGCAATATATTGAAGTTTACAATGCTTTACTTAAAGTATACCGTCAATGAATTCTTCTGCATCGAACGGCTCCAAATCCTCCATTTTTTCGCCCACGCCAGTAAACATTACGGGGACTTTCAGCTCGCCGCAAAGCGAAATTACAAACCCGCCCTTTGCCGAGCTGTCGAGCTTGGTTAACACAATTCCGTCAAGCTCCACTGCCTCGTCAAAAATTTCCGCCTGAGATATGGCGTTGTTTCCCGTAGTTGCGTCCAGAATAAGAAATTTATAAAAGCTTGCATCGGGGCACTCCCTTTCAACCACGCGCGACATCTTTTTAAGCTCTTCCATAAGATGAGCCTTAACGTGAAGTCTGCCCGCAGTGTCTATAATTACAACGTCCGTGCCCTTTGCCTTTGCCGAGGTCAGCGCGTCGAAAACAACCGCGGAGGGGTCGCTGCCCTCCTCGTGCTTGACTATGCGCACCTTTGCCCTTTCCGCCCAGACGGTAAGCTGGTCTGCCGCCGCCGCGCGGAAGGTATCCGCCGCCGCCACAGTGACAGTTTTGCCCTGCCTTAAAAAGTAGCTTGCAAGCTTGCCGACGGTGGTTGTTTTGCCCACGCCGTTAACACCCACAAGCATAATTACGGCGGGATATTCTATCTGCGGAATTTCCGCCTCGGTCAGCTTTTCTTCAAGAACGTCCTTCAACAAATCGGTTATAAACTGCTTGTCGCGCAGCTTTTCCTGCTTTGCCTCCGCACGGATTTCGTCAACGATTTCCTCTGCGGTGGTTACGGAAATATCCGCGCCTATTAAAATTTCTTCAAGCTCCTCGTAGAACTCGTTGCCTATTTTGTTTTTTGAAAACAGATTTGAAAGCGCGGACGAGAGGTTATCCCTCGTCTTTTTTAATGCGTTTTTTAATTTAGAAAATAATCCCATAGAAAAACCTTATTACTGTATGGTATCACCGCCGAGGCGCTCCGCAACCTCGGAAAGCTTGACCGAAACCACCTTGGAAACGCCCTTCTCCTCCATAGTAACGCCGAAAAGTATATCTGCATTTTCCATAGTGGGCTTGCGGTGGGTTATAACTATAAACTGCGTATCCTGAGCGAATTTCTTTAAATACTTTGCGTATCTTGCAACGTTCGCCTCGTCCAGCGCCGCTTCGATTTCGTCAAGCACGCAGAACGGCATGGGGCGCATATCTATAATTGCAAACAGAATTGCAATCGCCGTCAGCGCGCGCTCGCCGCCCGACAACAGCGAAATTTTGGTAAGCTTTTTACCGGGGGGGCAGGCTATAATTTCCACGCCCGCGTTAAGGGGGTCGTCGCAGTCGGTGTAGTCGAGCTGTAATTCAGCTCTGCCGCCGCCGAAAAGCTCCTTAAAGGTGCGCTTGAAGTTTTCGTTTATAAGGTTGAAGCCATCATCGAAAATCTTCTGCATTTCCGCGCGGATATCGTCAAGCGCGGCGGTAAGGTCGGCAAGGCCCTTTTCCATATCCTCTTTATCGGCGCACATTTTTTCGTAACGCGAGCTGACCTCGTCATATTCCTCTACCGCGTTGGGGTTGACCGCGCCGATTACAGAAATTTTGCGCTTACAGTTTGCAATATTAGCGGGCGCAAGAGCGGGGTCGAAGTCATCTGTTTTATATTGCAGACAGCCCTCGTAATCAAGCTGGTACTCGTCCTCTATCCTCTGGCGCAAGCCCTCCAAATCGCTGTCTATTTTGGCAAGCGCCAAATCGAGGTTGTGCGTTTTGGTTATAAGCTGCTCGCGCTCCTCCGCGCTGTTGTACCTTTCAAGGTCGATTTGCTTAATGCGCTCGTTAAGGGTGTTTTTAGACGCGGTTACACCGCCTATCTGGCGGCGCAAATCGTTAACTACCGCTTGTTCCTCCTCGGTGAGCGCGGTGCGCTCTGCCTGAGCCTTGAACTCGTCAATCTCGCGCTGAATTGCGGGAATTGTTGCGTTTGTCCTTTCAATCTTGTCCAAAAGTCCCGCTTTTTCGCGCTGTAACCTTTCTATATTTTCACGGCTTGCCGATACCGCGCTTTCAAGCGAGGCAATATCAACCAGCATACCGTTCATTCTTTCGGTCTTTGCGTTGCGCTCCTCCGTCAGCTTGTCGAATTCCGCGCTCATATCGTCCATTTGCGAGGAAACGGCGTCCGACTGCGAGGTAAGCTCGCTTGCGCCCGCGGATACGCCCGTGTATTCGCTGTCAAGCCCCTTTAAGCGTTCGCGTATGGCAGAAACCGACTGACCGTACGCCGCATACTCGCTTTCCGCCGAGGTGACCGCCTGCAACAGCGCCGTCTGCTTTTCGGTTATGGAAGCAAGCTCTAACCTTGCGTCCTGCAACTTTTTGTTGAGCACGGCAAGCTCGCCGTCGGCTTCTGCCTTTGCCGCGTCCAGCTCGGCACGCCTGCCATCGGCGCGGTGCAAAAACAGCTTTTTAGCCTCTAACCCTTCTTCAAGCTCTTTAATTCTTCTTTCGTTGGCAAGCAAATTACCCGCAGACTCGCGCTTGCTGCCTCCCGTCATAGAGCCGCTTGTTGCGATTACATCGCCTTCGAGCGTAACAATTTTAAAGGCGCGGGGATAACGGCGGGCTATTTGCGTTGCATTCTGAATATTGTCCACAATCAGAGTATTGCCCAAAAGATTGTGAATTACGTTTTCGTACTGCCTGTCGAATTTGACAAGGTCGATTGCAAAGCCCAAAGCGCCCTTGTCGCGCACGGCAATTTTAATCTGCTCGTTTTCATAGCGGGGCTTAAGCGCTTCGATGGGCAAAAACGTAACCTGACCCATGCGGTTGCGCTTTAAAAATTCTATCAGCTCTCTCGCGTCGTCGCGGGTGCCCGTGATAATATTCTGCATTGCCCCGCCGAAGGCGGTTTCGATAGCTACCTCGTACTCCTTATCGCACGAAATAACGTCTGCTATAAGTCCCTTTATCTTTGCAGACAAAGTCAAATCCTGCGAGGCGCGACTCATTAAATTTTTGACGGAATAGCCGTAGCCCTCGAACCGCTCTCTTATGGCGCGGTAGGTTGCAAGGCTTTCCCCTATGCTTGTTATCTGCGCCTGAGTATCGTAAATCTGATTGATTAAAAAGCGGATTTTTTCCTCGCTCTTTTTTACCTTCTCCTCTGCGGCGGCAAGTAAGCCGTCCTCGTTGCCGAGCATATCCGCAAGCGCGTTTCCACGCTCTATACATTGCTCGTAAGCGCTTTTGCTTTCATCGCGGCGGGTACGGATACGCCCCATATCCTCTTCAATCTGCGCAAGGCGCTCGCCTAACAGCTGTTTTTGTGCGGAAAGCGAGCCCATATTCTGGCGCATTTCAGAAAGGTCTTTAAACGCGTCAAGCACCTTTTTGCGGTGCTCCCCCGTCATATACTCGTAATCGGATATTTTTTTGGACAGCTCTGCAATTTCCGTGCGAAGCGTTTCGGAATTTTCCCTTGCTTCAGTTATCCTTTTGGTGTTTATGCCCGAAAGCGATTCTATCCGTCTTACATCGCGGTCAATCTCGTCAATGCGCTGTGCGGAATATTTAAGCTCGTTCCGCGCCGCTTCAAGCTTGTCCAGCGCAGACTGCGCGCGCTGGCTGTACAGCTTGGATTCTCCGCTTTTGTTGGCTATGCCTACCTCGAAGCGGCGTATGCGGTCGTTTAAATCCTGTAAGGTTACGTCCGCCTCGTCAAGACCCGTGCGGCAGGTTTTGTATTCGTTTACAAGCTGCTCCATAAGCTTTTCCAGCTCGGCAATGCGCTTGTCTATCTTTGCTTTTTTGTCGTTGATTTTTTGTTTTTCGCCCTCGGCGCCGTCGTGGCGGAATATGTAGAGGTTGGTTTCGTTCAGACGCTGTTCGGCGTAAATCTCGCGGTGCTTAAGCGCGTTTTCCGCCGCCTTTTTCAAGGGGGAAAGCTGACGCTCTACCTCCTGCATGCGCTGTGCAAACACAAACAGATTGTCGCGGGCGGCGTTCATTTTTCTTTCCGCGTCCGCCTTTCTGTCCTTGAATACGACTATACCCGTGGCCTCCTCGAAAATAGAGCGTCTGTCCTCCGGCTTGGCGTTCATAATCTGGTCGATTCTGCCCTGACCGATAATCGAATAGCCTTCCTTTGCCGCGCCCGCGCCGTGCAAAAGTCCCGTAAGGATTTTCATACGCGAGGGCTGGCGGTTAAGCTGATACTCGCTTTCGCCGTTGCGGTAAAGCCGTCTTGTCATTTCCACCTCGTCGCAGTCAATGTCAAAGACGCGGTTGGTGTTGTCGAAGGTAAGCGTGACCTCGCAAAAGGACATCTGCCTTCTTTTGTCGGTGCCGCTGAAAATGACGTCGAGCATTTGCGAGCCGCGCATCATTTTAGCCGACTGCTCGCCGAGAACCCAGCGGATAGCGTCCGCAACGTTGCTTTTGCCGCAGCCGTTGGGCCCGACAATACATGTTACGCCCTCGCCGAGCGTTATAGTGGTTTTATCCGCAAAGGATTTAAAACCGACAAGCTGTATACTTTTGAATGTAACCATAGAAAAATTTCCTGTTTTAAGCAAAAAGCGCGGTTTTAACCGCCGTTAGTTCATTAAAAACGTTAAATTATTGCAAGCTTTTCAAATATTCCATTGCAGACCTTGCGGCGGCTTGCTCCGCCTGCTGCTTTACCTCTGCAACGCCTTCGAAGCTTCTGCCAGAAACCGTAACGGTGGCAACGTAAATATGCTTTTGTTGCGTGCCCGTATCCTTGCACGCATATTTCGGACAGCTTTCCCCGCGGGACTGCAAAAATTCCTGCAATTGCCCTTTGTAATTTTCCGTCTGCGATTTTGGCGAAAAATCGAGCGTGGAAAACACGAATTTACGCGCCGCGTCTATTCCACCGTCAAGATAAATTGCCGCAACCACCGCCTCGTACACGGACGGCACGGCTTTTTTGTTGTGACTGTCGTACGGACTGCGGATAAGCGCCTTGTCCAGCCCGAGCCCTACGGAAACGGGAGCAAGCGCGCTGTCGGCGACTATCAGCTTACGCCTTTCGGTAAGGCTGCCCTCGCTTGAATTTTCGTCGTAAATTTTTTCCGATACGAGAAATTCGAGTATCGCATCCCCGAAAAATTCAAGCGTCTGGTTGTTTTCCGACTTGTCCGCAGAGGGCAGTGTAAGCGCGCGCTCCAAAAGTCTTTTGTTTTTGAAGGCGTATCCCAGACGGCGTTCGGTTTCCGCTAAGCTCATTCCCCGCTCTCCGTTACAATCGAATTGAGGTTGACGCTTTCAAGCGATTTTTCGACTGCTGGCACAAGTCCGCCGCGGTAAATATGCGCCGCGTTGGCTATTGCCGCCGCAATTGTCTGCGGCTTTGACGAGCCGTGGCTTTTGACGACTACCTTTTTAAGTCCGAGCAGAAGCGCGCCGCCGACCTTTTCGAAGTCGAGCTGACCGCGCATATTTTTAATTGCCTTCTTCAAAAACAGATAGCCGATTTTAGAGCGCAGTGTTGCGGAAAATTCCTTCTTCATAACCCCGAGGACAAGCTTGCCGCAGCCCTCGATTGATTTAAGCGCGATATTGCCCGTATAACCGTCTGCAACGGCAACATCGCAATCGCCGACCATTATGTCCCTGCCTTCGATATTGCCGACAAAATTGATGCCTTCCATCTGCGACAGATATTTGTACGTTTCCTGACGGAGCAAATCTCCCTTATGCTCCTCCGTGCCGTTGTTCAACAGCCCGACCTTTGGGTTTTGCATTCCGAAGCCGACCTTGGCATATGCAGAGGCAAGCAATGCGAACTGGCAAAGCATTACCGGCTTGCATTCGGTATTGGCGCCGCAATCGCACAGCAAGGTTACGCCGCCGCGGGAATTGGGTATTGCGGGGCACAGAGCCGCGCGCTTTACACCGCGTATTCTGCCCAAAAGTATCTGCCCGCCCGCAATCGCCGCGCCCGTGGAGCCGGCAGTTACAAACGCGCATATATCCTCGTTCTTTCTCAGCATTGCAAACGCCTTCATCATAGAACTGTCGCTACGGCGGACTGCCTCTACGGGGTTATCGTTCATACCTATCACGTCCGCGCAATCGACTATTTCAACGCGGGATTTATCGAATTTAAGCTTATCCAGCTCTGCCTGAATTTCCTGCTGTCTGCCCGTAAAAACAATATGCAGGTCGCTGTCCCTTTCAATAGCCAAAGCCGCGCCCTGCACTATCGCCGCGGGGGCGTTGTCGCCGCCCATTGCGTCAACCAAAATCTTAATCATATACTTCCTGATAAAACAAAAAAATTCAAGCCTTTATGATTTTATCATAAACGGCAAGGACTGTTTTAATTCCTTAACATTTCTATTTTATCATAAAGGCTTTAAAAACACAATAATTTGAGGTCTGTTTTTTTATTTGCACCGCATTTTGCCCAAAGCCCGTTTATCAGCTCTCTTCTTCGGAATTTTCCTCCGCGTTGTCCTCGGGCTTTGCCTCGTAGGTAATCCGCTTTACGGGCTTGTATTTGTCCTTGCGCAAAAGCACGCTTTTTGTTACGCCCGCGCGCATAATTTCAAGATAGCCCTCGCTTAAAAGCCCGTCCTTGCCGGCACGCGCCTTGTCGGGGTCGTCTGTCGCCTCCTCGGGGGCGGGGATATTGCCCTTGACGGACGATTTAAGCGAATATTTTGCGCCGTCGCTTTTACCGTAAATATCGAAGGTGACGCTTCCGTTTGTGGTATTGGCACGTATATATATTGGAGTTTTGCCGTTGTTTTTAATTTTTAAATCGAACGCCTTACCGCTGACCATGGCATCGCGCGAGGGCGGCACATACCCGACCGCAAGCGTGTGAGGGTGGAATTCCTCTATTTTAAGCCCGCTTAAAAGCGCGGCGTTATACAGCGTTGTGGAAACCTGACAAACTCCGCCGCCGACCCCCTCGGTAAACTCGCCGTTTTCTATTATTTTAGCCGTAAGAAAGCCCCTTTCCTTTACCCTTGCCCCCACAATATCATTGAACGAAAGAGTTTTTCCGCCATCTAAAACAGTTCCGTTTATTTTTGAAGCCGCAAGCCTTATGTTGCTTACGCGGTTTAAATTTCCGCCGTCGAAACGGGTTGTAAAGCTGCTTAAAAGCCTTGTTACGGACTTGACGTCCTCGATTGTTTTGGTGCGCGGCACGCGGGTAAATTTGACGTTTACCCTCTCAAACCCGCCGTTAAGCGAATTGTTTATATCCTTTACAAGCGCGCTTGCATCGCCGCGCCGTCCGTCGTTGCCCTCGCAATATTCAAAGGGCTTGCCGTAGGAGGAAAATTTTGCGTAAGGCTCTGTCATCCGAAGCTGTTCGGCAAGGCATATGCCTTGGGCAATTTCTTCTGCTCCGCAAAGATAGTAGCTTGTTTCCGCAGTATAGCTTGTGCCCTTTCTTGCGTTTTTGAGAATGCGGAAAAGATTGTCGCGATAGTAAATTTCGGGATAGGTATATTTATAGACCTTATCCCCCGCGCAGATTTCCAGCGACTTATCCTTTAAATTCTCCTCGATTTCGGCACGCAGTCTGCCCGCCGCGTCCGCAATACTAAGCCCGCCGACCGACATGCCGTTCACCGTAACGTTTTTTGGAATTTTTTTATCGTATGAAAAGCCGCATAAAAAACAAAATACGCCCGCCGCAACGGCGAGCATAACAAAAGCAAGCTTAAACCTTTTTAACAGTTTTATCAAAATCCGAACTTATGCAAAAGCGCGCCCTCCGCCGAAAAATACGGCCTTCCGATTTGTCTGCTTCCATCGGCGTAATGCGTATCCGAACCGCCCGTAACAAGCAGTCCGTGCTCTTTTGCAATCTCCTTATAGTATGCCGTTTCCTTAGCAGTATGTCCCGAATACACTGCTTCTATGCCGCAAAGTCCGCACGCGCGCATACGTTTTATAAGTGCAATTTTTTCCTTTTCGTCCAAGGCTATCCTTGCGGGATGCGCCAGCACGCAAAGACCGCCCGCGGAGGTAATAATTTCCGCCGTTTCCTCGGGAGAGGGTCTGCAAATTCCCGAATACCCGACAGCGCCGTAAGCCAAAAATTTGAGGTAGAACGCAAACGGCGAGCTTGCGCAGCCCTTTTTTGCGCCAGCCGTTGCAATATGCATTGCGTGCAAGGGCGTTGCGGCAGAATACCTTTCTGCGGCGGCATCTTCAAAAGTCAGTGCAATGCCTGCGCGGTTAAGCCTGAAAATTATTTCCTCCGCACGCTTGACCGAGCCTGCGGCAAGGAGGCTTAAAAAGTCTTTTAACATTGTGTTTTGCAAATCCATACCGTAGCCGAGCGTATGAATTTTAACATCGCCGACATAGGCGGAAACCTCTATTCCGTTTACGAATGCAACGCCCCTTTCCTTACAGCATTTTTCCGCCTCGGCAGCTCCGCAGACGGTGTCGTGGTCGGTTACGGAAACAAGCTCTACCCCCGCCCGCGCGGCAAACGCCGCAACCTCGCGCGGGGTAAGTCTGCCGTCCGAATAATGCGTATGGATATGCAAATCCGCCCTCACCTTTTGACAGCCCCTCCCTCTATTCTGATTTTTTGCGCGGCTTTGCCGTACAGCACGCGCTCTGCATGAGTGCAGGTTAAAATCGTCTGCAAATCTGCGGTGCGTTCCACAAGCTTTTTTCTTCGCGGAAGGTCAAGCTCGCTCATAACGTCGTCGAGAATGAGCACTGGATACTCGCCCGATAGCTGTTTGAAAATTTCCACCTCGGCAAGCTTTACCGACAACGCCGCCGTCCTTGTCTGCCCTTGCGAGGCGTACGTTTTGGCGTCCGTTCCATCGATTTCTATATCCATATCATCGCGGTGCGGGCCGCTTGCGGTAAAGCCTAAACGGATATCGCGTTCATAGCTGTCGGAAAGCTCGTCGAAAAGCCGTTTTTCAAGCTCTGCCTCGCTGCCCTTGTACTTTTTTTCGGGCGAAACGGTCAGCACCTCCGAGCCGTCCGTCAAAAACAAATGCGCTTCCCGCGCAAGCGGCGCAAGCATGCCGATATATTCCGCACGCTTGCAAGCGACTGTTGCCGCGTATTTGCTAAGCTGGGCGTCCCACACAGGCAAGGTTTCGTAAACAAGCTGTAAATCGCGGTTTTTTAAAAGATTGTTGCGCTGTTCCAAAATTTTATTGTAGCGTTGAAGAGCCGTAAAATACGGCTTTGAGAGCTGTGAAATGGATACGTTGAGGAACCTTCTGCGCTCATCGGGGCCGTCCTGAATAAGCCGAAGCTCCTGCGGGGAGAAGAAAACAGAGAACAAATTGCCCATAATGTCGGCGCTTCGCGTAATTTTATTGCCGTTTACCCTGAACTCTCTGCCCGTTTCTGTAATTTTTGCGTAAATTTCTATATTGCCGTAGCGCCCCTCCGCTGTTGCGGAAAGCTCTGCACAGTCCTTGCCGTGCATTATAAGCTGTTTATCGCGCTTGGTACGCGAGGATACACCGGTGCACAGATAAAACACCGCCTCGGCACAGTTTGTTTTGCCCTGCGCGTTTCTGCCGAACAGCACGTTCAGCCCGCCGCCGAAGTCTATGCTCTCGTCCCGGTAATTTCTGAAATTTTTCAAATTCAAATTTTTTATGCGCATTTTTCAGTCAAAACACTTTATTTTAATTGATTTTTGTATTATAATTGTTGAACAGTTGTGACAAGCACTGTCGGCTTGTATATTTTACCAGATTATTTAAAAAAATTCAAAGGAAAATCGCACAATTATGGCAGAAAATGGAAACTTCGACTTTATATACGACCCGATAAGACAGAAAATGCAGGAGCTTGTCACGCCTATAACCTATGCAACCTACATTGAAAAGCTTATCCCCGTCGACATAGACGGAAGATATATTGTTTTGCAGACACCTACCGAAACGTTTGCAAAATATATAACGGGCACCCTTGCCGAAAAAATGCGCGAAGCGATTATAAAGGCCGACGTGGGCGTTGCGGACTTCCGCTTAAAGGTCGAGGGCAGTGACGGCTTTGCCTATAACGCGCCCAGCGAGGAATTTGTAGCCCCGCCCGCAAACTTAAACAAAAAATTTACCTTTGACAACTTTGTAGTCGGAAAAAATAACGAGTTTGTCTATTCCGCCGCGCTTGCCGTTGCGGAAGACCCCGCCGGTACCTACAATCCGCTGTTTATTTACGGCGGCTCGGGCTTGGGTAAAACCCACCTTATTCAGGCAATTGCCAACAAAATAGTTGCGGAAAAGCATGAATTAAAGGTAATTTACGTCACCTGCGAGCAGTTCGTAAACGAAATTATTGATACGTTATTTGTCCGCCGCGGCGCAGACGCGCGCGATAAGGGCAGCAAGCTACGCGCATACTACCGCAATGCGGACGTACTGATTATTGACGATATTCAATTTATCGAAAAGGCGAAATCCGTTCAGGAAGAATTTTTCCATACGTTTAACGAGCTTGTTTCCAAGGGCAAGCAGATAATAATCACAAGCGACCACCCCCCCAAGGAGCTTACCGAGCTTGAAGAAAGATTGCGCACGCGCTTTGCCGGCGGATTACTGTTTGACATTCTGCCCCCCGACTTCGAAACCAAAATAGCCATTTTAAAGCGCAAGGCTTTCGATAAAAAATGCATTGTTCCCGAGGACGTGCTATCCTTCCTTGCGCAGGATTCGGGCGACGACGTAAGAACGCTTGAAGGCAGATTGAACAAGGTTATTCTCGCTTCGCGCTTGCACGAGGTGCCCATTACGGTAGCATTTGCGAGAAGCGCCTTGAACGAGGCGGTTTCCGAGGGCGGAAAGGAAGAAGTTACCCCCGAAAGCGTTATAACGGCGGTGACGAATTACTACCGCATAAACAAAAACGATTTACTGGGCAAAAGCAAGAAAAAAGAGGTTGTTATTCCCCGACAGATTTGCTGCTATCTGCTTTGCGACATACTGTTTTTACCGCTTAAAACCATAGGCGAAGTTTTGGGCGGGCGCGACCACACCACTATTCTGTATTCGCGCAACAAGGTTGAAGAGCTGTGCCGCGTCAACGAAAAAATCGCCAAGGACGTAGACGACATTAAAAACGTTATTTTAAAGAAGTAGAGAATTGCCCGATTTGATTTCGGGCAATAATGTTATAAAAATGCACACATTCATTGAAGGACAATACGATATTGCCGTAATCGGCGCGGGACACGCCGGCTGCGAGGCCGCGCTTGCTTGCGCAAGGTTAGGGCTGAAAACGGTTATGCTTACCCTTAATCTGGACAGCATAGCCTTTTTGGCGTGCAATCCCTCCATAGGCGGAACGGCAAAGGGGCACCTTGTGCGCGAAATTGACGCACTTGGCGGCGAAATGGCTAAAAACGCGGACAAGACCTGTCTGCAAATACGTATTCTGAACGAGGGCAAGGGCGAGGCGGTTCAATCCCTGCGCTGTCAGTGCGACAAAAACGCATACCACCGTGAAATGAAGCGCACGCTTGAAAACACGCAAAACCTGCGCATATTGCAGGGGGAATGCGCGGAAATTTTAACAGAAAACGGCGCGGTAAGCGGAATTAAAACCACCTACGGCGGGGTTATAGAATGTAAAGCCGCAATACTTGCAACGGGCGTGTATCTCAACGCGGAAACCGTGACGGGCGAACACCGCCAAAAAAGCGGGCCGAGCGGCTTTGCCCCCGCAAACGCTTTGACGGAAAGCCTTATAAAGCTCGGCTTTAACGTAAGAAGATTTAAAACGGGCACCCCCGCCCGCCTTGACGGAAGAACGGTTGATTTTGATAAATGCACATGCCAGAGCGGCGATGAAAATATCCCTGCCTTTTCCTTTCTCAACGGCACGGCGCCCGCAAACTCGCACGAGTGCCACATTGCCTACACAAACGCGCAAACGCATAAAATTATACTCGACAGCTTGGACCGCTCGCCGCTGTACAACGGCGAAATAAACTCCACAGGCCCGCGTTACTGCCCCTCTATCGAAACTAAGGTTGTGCGGTTTTCCGACAAGGAACGGCACCAACTGTTTCTTGAACCCGAGGGCGCAGACACAAACGAAATTTATGTACAAGGCATGTCCTCGTCTATGCCGCACGACGTTCAAAAAGCTATGTACCGCTCGGTCAGCGGGTTGGAAAACTGCGAGATTATGCGCTATGCCTACGCAATCGAATACGACTGCATTGACACTTTGGACGTTTTGCCGACGCTGGAATTCAAAAAAGTGAAAAATCTGTATACCGCGGGGCAGATAAACGGCACTTCCGGCTATGAGGAAGCTGCCGCGCAGGGGCTTGTTGCGGGCATAAACGCGGCTTATAGAATTTTGGGGAAGGAGCCGTTTGTTTTGGGGCGCGACGAGGCTTATATAGGCGTTTTAATAGACGACTTGGTAACAAAGGGCACCGAGGAGCCGTACAGAATGCTTACCTCGCGCGCGGAATACTCGCTGTGTTTAAGGCATGACACGGCGGACTTCCGCTTGACGCCCAAGATAGAAAGCACCCCGCTTTTTACTGAAGAACGGGCGAATTGCTTTGCAAGACGAAAAACAAGCTACGAACATATTTTAAGCGTTTTGAACGGCAGAGCGGACGGCAAAGCGGTAAACGGCTTTATGCAAAAGTACGGCATATGCGGGGGCGTAAGCGGAATAACCTATGCAGATTTGATACGGCGCGGAGCAAAGGCCGAGGATATATGCGAATACTTTAACATTTTGCGGGATATGCCGCGGGATATAATAAAGACCGCAGAGGCGACCGTGAAATACGAGGGCTATTTATCCAAAAGCATGGCGCAGATAGAGCGCGCGAAAAAGCTTGAAGAAAAGAAGCTTCCGCCCGATATAAACTATTCGGAAATTTCCGGTTTAAGGCTGGAAGCGCGGGAAAAGCTTGAACGCGTACGTCCCATTACGCTTGGACAAGCGGGAAGAATTTCCGGCGTGAACCCCGCCGACGTGACCGTTTTAATGGTTTGGCTTGCTACAAGAAAATAATTATCCCTGAATTTAAATCGCGGCGGCGTTCGTAAAGCAGAATGCCGCCGCGATTTTTTATGTAACCTTACAGCATAAAACATATTTCTTTGTTATAAGACAAATTTCGTAACGCATACGGTAATAAAATAGGGCTATGCCCTTAAAAATTAACCTTAAAAGCGTGCTTTTGTACGCAATATACGCGCTTGCCGCGCTGACCGCAAACTGCGCGGTAAAAGGCGTGCCGCTGTCGCTGGGACTTTGCTTTTCCATGCTGCTTTGCGGCGCAAATATTTTTGCCGTGCCCGCAATTTACGCGCTTGCCTCGATTGTAAGCTTAAATTTATTTTCCAGCCTTATCGCGCTGTTTCAAGGCGTTTTTCTTGCGGTTATAGTTTTTCTTTACCGCCGCACGGGCAGAAAAATTAAGCTTGAAGCGGTTGTATATCTGCTTATTGCGCTTGCGCCGTACATAATTTTTGCGCCGTGGCAAGGCGTTGGCGATTTTATAATAAAAAACGAGTATGCCCTGCGCGGAATTTCCGCCGCCGTAACCGTCATATTCACCTTTTTTTGCTTTAAAAGCGTGTATGCGTGCTTGTTCCGTATGCAGCGCTGCCGCCTTAAAGAGGACGAGCTTATTTGCCTTGCCGCCACCTTTGCGGTTTGCGGAGTAGGCTTATATTCGCTTGCCGGCAAGGCGTTTTATCTTTGCTTTGCCGCATTTATAACGGTGTTCGCCGTGCGGCTTACGCGCTCCCCCGCCGCCCTTGTCTGCGCGCCCGTGCTTGCCTTGCCGCCCGCGGTTGCCGCGCTCGAGGCAGATTATATTTCCGCATTTATAATAATTACCATAGCCGCGCTGTTGTTCAGCGGAGCGGGAAGATTTGGCGCGGGGACGGTTTGCGCCGTGCTGTTTGCAGGGTATTCCTACTTATGCGACTGCTACAGCTGCGCCGTACCGCTTATAGTGCTGTATGCGATTTTG
Source organism: uncultured Christensenella sp. (assembly GCA_910587015.1). Lineage (GTDB taxonomy): Bacteria > Bacillota > Clostridia > Christensenellales > Borkfalkiaceae > Coproplasma. The sequence goes on along the minus strand of CAJUME010000006.1, from coordinate 2,098 downwards.
CTGTTTTGCGCGTGCCTTATACCGTCCTTACCCAAAGCCGAGCGGTACGAAAATCTGAAAAACAGACTGCTTGTAAAGGACGTGCTGACAGAAACGGCGGTATACCGAACAAAAAAGCAGACGGGTGAAAAGCTATACAGAATTTCGGAGGTGTTTCGGGAAATCGAATGCGCGTTCTCGGCGCTGGACGAAAACGTCAACGATACTGCCGCAAGAGAGAAAATGCTTGCCGAGCTGCGCGAAAAATGCTGTAAGGGCTGCGAAAGGGCAGACCGTTGCAAGCTCACCGCTGTATATTTAGGCTTTAAAAAGCTTGTAGACGCGGGTTGCGTTAAGGGCAAGGTCAATCTTATAGACCTGCCCTCCGAAATGACGGCAAGCTGTAACCGACCCGCGGAAATTTTGGCCGAGCTGAACGCACTGCTGACCGAATACAGACGGTATATGACGGAAACGGAAAACGCGCGCTCCGGCCGCAGACTGCTTGCCGAGCAGTCGCGCGGGGTTGCAGAGGTTATGAAGAGCTGTGCGGTAGACCTTTCCCGCCCCAAAAGCGAATTTACGGGCGCGGCGGAAAGCGTGCAGAAGGCGTTGTCCGCGCACGGTATTTCCTGCCCCGAAATTTATATAAGCGGCGAAAACGGTTGCGAAATAAGCGCGGTGATGCTTGGAAAAATCAACCGCAAGGCGGTATCGGAAATAATTTCCAAAACGCTTAAACGCAGGTACGTTTTAAAGGACAAAATCGAATACGATTCCGAAAAGCGCTGTTATATCTTCGGCGCGCCGCCGAGGCTTGACGCGGCGTTCGGCGTTGCATACGCAATAAAAAACGGTGAAAAGGTTTCGGGCGACACTCACTCGGTTATACGCATTAACGACCGCTCGTTTTTAATGGCGCTGTCCGACGGAATGGGCAGCGGCGAATATGCGAGAAAGGTGTCAGAGGCGGCGATTTCGCTTATAGAAGCATTTTATCGGGCGGAAATGCCGCAGGACAACGTTTTAAACACCATAAACAAGCTGCTTTCGTTTAACCGCGACGAGCGTTTTACATGCATAGATATTGCGGCGGTCAACCTTGAAACGGGGCGCGCGGACTTTGTCAAAATAGGCTCGCCCGCGGGAATTATAGTGCGCGAGGGAGAAATTAAGGTGCTTGAAAGCGCATCTTTACCCTTGGGAATACTCGACAATCTTCACCCCACCGTCTGCTCCGAGCTATTAAAGGCGGGCGACATTGTGGTTTTTATGAGCGACGGAATTACCTCCGCCTTCCCCTCCGCCACCGATTTATATGAATTTTTGCAGGAATTAAAGCCCTTGAACCCGCAAAATCTGGCGGATAAAATTCTTGCGGGCGCGCTTGAAAAGGCGGGGCATGAGGTTTGCGACGATATGACAGTGCTTTGCACAAGAATTTTCGACAATACTTAATGTGTTAAAATATAAGCGCCCCGCGGGCTTAGTAAGCCCGCGGGGCGCTGTTTATTTATAAAATTATCTGTTGAAGGCGGTTATCATTTTGCGCAGAACGCCCGCATGATAGCGCGAAGGCTGTTGCGTAAGTCTGTACTTCCAGTTGCCCTCCACCGTCGAGGGAATGTTCATTCTTGCCGCATCGTCCAACCCGAGCAAATCCTGCACGGGAATGACCGCAAGGCTCGCGGGCGAGGCGATTGTAAGCGCAACCAGCGCGCGCGCCACCTCCCTTCTCGTAACGAACGGCAAAACAAGCCCGATTTGCTTCATTTCGGCTCGCAAACGCCTTTTATACTGTCTGAACTGCGCTTCCGTCATTTCTTCAAGCATACCCAAAGCGGTAGAATTATCGTGCGTGCCCGTGTATGCAACGCTGTCGGCGGGCATATTGTGCGGAAGATAGCCGTTATCGGGGTCGCCGTCAAAGGCAAACAGCACGATTTTCATTCCGGGGAAGCCCGCGGCAAGCCGCAGCTTTTCCACGTCTATGTGCATGGGATCCGGGTGGGGGCCGTTCCCGCAGACCTCTGCCCTTCTGTGGATACCTGGCAGAGGGAACGGCGGATCCTGTCGGCCCGTGTTTCCTTCTATGGCGGCCCCTATCTCAAGCTGCATG
>CAJUME010000005.1 GCA_910587015.1 uncultured Christensenella sp. | reverse complement strand
GATAGGCAGCAGCAGAATAAACAGATAAAATACCAGTCCAAATATACCGACGATAAAACCAGCGCCAGCCATCATAATTCCTCCTTCACAGTTCGTGTCTTTTTGTACTCCGCAATCAGGACCTTCGCCGTGTCCAGGTCCAGCTTTTCGTTCATCGCCAGCCGCTTGATGACGGCGATGTAGGGGTCGGCGGCGGTGTCCTCCACCATGCGTATCTTTTGGATCAGCCGGTCCAGCCGCAGGCGCACCGTGGGATAGGTCACGCCATACTGTCCGGCCATCTCCTTCAGCGACCCCGACGCCAGAATGAACTTCTTGATGAAGGCCACATCCTCCTCCTCCAAACCGGCCATCCAGTCGGGCAGCAGCTCAATCGCCATATTGCGTCCTCCTCTCATGATCCCAGTATAGCATTTAATATTATTAAAGTCAATCTTTAATTTTATTCTTTATTTTATTTCTCTATATCAGAATATTTCCATAAAAAGGCTCGGCGGAGACCGCCTGCCTTCCATTTGCAAAAAATATGCCGAAGATTGTAAAATGAAGTTGACAGAATATCTTTTCAAAGATAACCTGTATGTTTAGCTTTGTCATATATTCTTTACGTTGCGCTACCGATAATATTTCATTTGTGCAAAACCCGCACGAAACGGGTTTAAATTCTTCTTTGTATTTAACGTAATACTGACAAAAGTATTTGCAGTTTATGCAACTGTTTTTATGTATAAATTCCAACATTTCTTTTTTCCACGTTTTGTTAAATTGTATTGCACGTTTTGTTAAAAGTCAAGCATTTTTTAACGTTTTGTGTAATACATAAATATATGGAATTGTGTGAAAGATTAAAAGAACTTCGACACGAAAAGGGGCTTACATTAAAGCAAGTTTCAAGTGCGTTGCAAATAACTTTAAACGCGTATGCAAATTATGAATACGGAATAAGAGAACCGTCAGTTGATATAATAAAACGTTTATGCAAATTTTATAACGTTTCGTCAGATTATTTATTAGGAATTAAAGATGATTAAAAATAACCCGCCCCGCGGACGTAAAGTCCGCGGGGCGGGTTCTCTATAAATTCAAATTACAAATTTTCAAGCACGTTTGTCATATCGTATAAGCCCGCAGGCTTGCCCGCAAGCCATTTTGCCGCCTTTATTGCGCCCGCCGCAAAAACCCTTTTAGAGCGCGCCGAATGCGATAAAGTGATAATCTCGTCCTCGCCGGCAAATATCACGTCATGCTCGCCGACAATGGTTCCTCCGCGCACCGCGTGCACGCCTATCTCGTTACCGCGCTTGCCGGTAATTCCGCTTCTTCCGTTGACGTACGGCTTGCCGTTATCAAATGCGGAGTTTGCGCTTTCCGCAAGCATAATCGCCGTGCCGGAGGGCGCGTCCACCTTCTGGTTATGGTGCTTTTCTATAATCTCTATATCAAAGCCTTCGCCAAGGGCAAGCGCCGCCTGCTTTACAAGCTTCACCAAAAGATTTATGCCTAATGAGAAGTTGCCCGTCTTGAAAACCGCAAGCTTTTTCGACGTTGCTTCAATCAGCTTCAAATCGCTTTCCGTGTATCCCGTTGCGGCAAGCACTACGGGGCAGTTGTGCTTTGTTGCCCAGTCAAGCTCGCTTTTTAAAACGGCGGGGGAGGAGAAGTCGATAATTACGTCAACCTTCTCGCAAACAGCGTCAAACGAGGCATATACGGGGGGCAAAGCCGATTTATCCGCCCGCAAATCTATCCCGCAAACAATTTGCATATCCTTTTCAGCGGCAATAAGCTCTGTAATGCTTTTGCCCATTTTTCCGTTAATTCCGCAAACTAAAACGTTTATCATACAGTTTTTAAACCCGCCTTTTTCATTTCTTCGTATAATTTTGCCTTGTTGCAGTCCTCAAGCTCGGTAAGCGGTGCGCGCGGCACGCCTGCGTCAAAGCCCAGCATATTGTACGCGGCTTTGATGGGAATGGGGTTCACCTCCAAAAAGCAGGCGTCCTCCAACGGCAGTAAAAAGTCCTGAACGGCGTTCGCCTCGTCAAGCTTGTTCTGCTTTACAAGCGTATACATTTTTTTGACGAGCGCGGGCGCAATGTTGGAGGTGACTGAAATCAGCCCCGCCCCGCCGATTGCAAGCATAGGCAGATTTAAAAAATCCTCGCCCGAGTATAAGTCCATTTTTCCGCGTATACGGCGCATTGTTTCGCATACCTGCGCCATGTTTCCGCTTGCCTCTTTTATTCCCGCCATATTCGGTATGCAAGCAAGCTTTTCCGCCGTTTCCGGCAGAATATTCACCGCCGTGCGGGAGGGCACGTTGTAAGCGATAACGGGAATTTTAACCGCCGCGCAGATTGCCCTGTAATATTCCAGAAGTCCCTTTTGCGTGCATTTGTTGTAGTAGGGGGTGACGGCAAGCACGCCGTCCGCGCCGAGTTTTTCCGCCTTGACCGAAGCTGCAACCGCCCTTGCGGTGTTATTGCTGCCCGTTCCGACTATTATTTTAATTCTGCCCGCCGCTTTTTTTACGGCGTATGTAATAGCTTCCTCTTTTTCGGCCTCGGTCATAGTGGCGGGCTCGCCCGTGGTGCCCAAAACAACAAGCGCGTCGGTGCCGCCTTCAATCTGATATTCAATCATTTTGCCGAATTCTTCAAGATTTACTCCGTTTTCGGTGAACGGCGTAATCATAGCAGTTAAAATTCCGTTACAAAAACCAACCATTTTATTATTCCTCTTGTATATTTTAATGCGTTTCTGCTGAAAATGTGCGTTTTTGATTTTTTAACGCCGAAAAACGCAAGGTCGGATTTATTTCGACCGTTAAGCGTTTTACGACAACAGTAAGCTCGCAAAAATCGTAAGTATGAGATTTTTGCGAAACTAATTAAAATATCCTTTTGCCGCCAAAAGCTCTGCCAAAAGCACTGCGCCGCCCGCCGCGCCGCGCAAGGTATTGTGCGAAAAACCGATAAATCTGTAATCGAACAGCTTATCCTCTCTTAAACGTCCCGCGCACACTGCCATGCCGTTCTCGGTATTTCTGTCAAGCGCGGGCTGTGGACGGTTATCTTCCGCAAAATAATGTATGAATTTTTTGGGCGCGGAGGGCAGGTTAAGCTTTTGCGGCTCGCCCGAAAAGTCCGCCCACGCTTTAAGTATTTCCTCGGGCCTCGGCTTTTTTTCAAAGCTTACAAAGCATGCCGCGGTATGTCCGTCTGAAACGGGCACGCGCACGCATTGCGCTGTAATGACGGGGGAGGCAGCGGGTATTATTTTACCGTTTTCTATGCCGCCCCAAATCTTTAACGGCTCGTTTTCGCTCTTTTCCTCTTCGCCGCCGATGTAAGGAATTACGTTGTCGCAGATTTCGGGCATTGTTTCAAAGGTTTTTCCCGCGCCCGAAATCGCCTGATAGGTGCACACCGCCGCGGACCTTATTCCGAATTTTTTCAAGGGGTGCAAAAGCGGCACATACGATTGTAAAGAGCAGTTGCTTTTTACGGCGATAAAGCCGCGCCTTGTTCCAAGCCGTTTTTTCTGCGCCGCGATAACCTCTGAATGCTCGGGATTGACCTCCGGTATAATCATAGGCACGTCGTCGGTAAAGCGGTGCGCCGAATTGTTGGAAACTATAGGGCACTCCAGCCTTGCATATGCGTATTCCAACTCGCGTATTTCGTTTTTAGCCATATTTACGGCGCAAAAGCAGAAATCTACCGAGGAGGCGATTTTTTCCTTATCGGCGGAAGCGTCCATAACAACCATATCTGCAAATTTTTCGGGAAGGGGCGCGCTCATGTGCCAGCGCTTTATTGCATCGCGGTATTTTTTGCCCGCGGACGAGGCGGAGGCGGCAAGGCACCTTACCTCAAACCAAGGGTGGTTTTCTAAAAGCAGTAAAAACCTTTGCCCGACCATGCCAGTTGCTCCTATAACTCCTACCGAATACTTTTTCATAATAAAACTCCTTAAATAAATAGGGCAGTACGCGCCGTACTGCCCCGAAACAAACCGTAAACAGCATTAGCGCTCCACTTCCGTGGCAGTCGTAAGGGTATTAGCCCGTACAACCGGCGCGGCGTAAAGGCAAGCCGCACCTCGGCGGAGGCGCCCTTTCACTGCGGCCGTCAAACGGAATTCCCTTCAAAATTCCTCGGCTGCGGCTAATAATGCCCGTCCGCTCCTCTGAATGCAATAAAATAATATCACACCGATATTTTAAAGTAAAGAGTTTTTACCCCGCTTGCGGTCATTTTTTGGCAAACCGCGTTCAAAATTTATTGACAACGCATTTTTATTATAGTAAAATAATTCGGTACAAGCAGTAAAACGCATATGTGCTTTGCACACCCGCAAATTATCAAACGGGAATGTGTAAAAATACAAAAAATCTTTAAAATTCAAAGCGCCGCCAAGGCGCGTACGCGAGTTAGATATGAAGTCATTTAAACTGAAATTAAGTTCTGTAATTGCGCTTTTTGTTGTTTTTGCCGCAACGCTCGGCGCGTTTTTCGGCACAAGCTTCCGCAAGGCGAACGCATACAGGCCCGTCACCGTAGGCGCGGGCAATATCTTCACTGTATCGTCCTTGGACGAGGCAGACGTTTGGTCGCATAAAATCGCGGGCGAAACCGAAGAGAAGGACGAGTATTATACTATGCTTGTCGTAAAGCAGACGGACGGTCTTGTCAATTACAAAAAGAACCTTGCTTATCAGTGGTATTATAACAGCAGTGCGCCCGCTCAGCCCGAGGAGGGAGAGGAAAACGAGGAAACCGTTTCCACCTTCGAAAAGGGCGAGGGCTGGTTCAATATGGAAATCGGCTTCGAAATCGGCGACAACGAAACGCTCGATTTCGAAAGATTTATTCTTAAATTCGAAAGTCAGCAGTATTCCCAGACCAAGGACAACAAAACCGCAAACTATATTGTTTTTGTACCCACTGCCGACAAAAAGCACGTCAACGTAATTATCACCTCCGAACAGGAGCGCGACCTTTGGGTGGTTGCGGATTCCGCAAAGGCGCTTTCTGTTGACCGCATAAAAATAGAATTTACCGAAAGAAATCAGGACAAATACGGCGTTTCGGTTACCTCCGACGGAGTTACCGAGAGCGGCGAATTCGAAAACATAGGCGGAACGTACGCAAGATATTCCTCTTCCACAACAACGCCCGTTACGCCGCTTTCCTTCTCGGCGGAGTATGCCGAGCCCGCAGAGGGCGATGAGGACGGAGATATAGAGGCTGCGTCCTACGCAAGAATGGTGCTTTATAACCTCAACGGACAGAGCTTTAAGCTTACCTCCGTTCCCGCAACCGAAAACGGACATACCGTAAGCGGCACCGTTGACGATGACACCCCGCCCGTGCTTTGTCTTGACAAGGGGCTTTCGTTTATAGAAGAGGGCGAGGAAATTACCTTCAACTATACCGTTATAGACGTGCTTGCGTCATCGCCCAGCACAACAACGCATTACTTTATGCTGACCAACGAAAACGCGGCGGCGGACAAGGACTTCAACGCGAACGATTATTCGGACGGCAGCCCTTTCAGAAAGGTTAAGTCTGACGAGGCTCAGCTTATGATACCGCACGTCAAGCACTATGTGCCCGTTGCGGATAACCTTACAGAGGGTGTTTACGACGCGGAAAACTTCAGGGTTACGGCGGCGGTCAAAATTTACCTCGAGCTTTTGGATACGACCTCTACGGGCGGAACCAAAACGGAAATTTTGCTTGACTGGTACGTCAACGACAAATATATTGTAAATATCAACAACAACGGAACGCAAAACAAATACATTGCGGTTGCAAAGGATAAGTCGGGTGCTTCGTTTGCATACACCGACGAAAATGCAGACTGGGATAAGCTGGTTGCAGACTATCAGACAAGGGTTGACGCGGCTTCCGAGGATTTGAAGGCGGGCAGCAAAAACTACTTCTATCTGCCTTCGGTCGAGGGACTGCTTTCCGACAACGTTACGGGCTATGCCGATTTGACCTTCTCGATATTCTATACAACGGACGGCAAGTCCTTCCAGTCGAATACGGGCAAATCCGCTTCCAACCTTTCAATCAACCTTACAAAGCGCGGCACATATATATATACGGTGCTTGTAACCGACGCCGCGGGTAACGGTATGTATTATATCGAAAAGGACAGCAACGGCAACACCGTTACGGAAGACGGCAAGCCCAAGCTTGTGCAGATTGACGCAACCTCGTCCAACATTCAAAGTATGTTCGAGGATAAGGAAGACTTGTACAGATACCTGCCTTGGTTCACTTTCAACGTCAAATCCTCGGAGCTCAGCATCGAGGACCCCGAGGACCAGGATACCGCTTACGTTGGAGCAGAGTACAACGTTGAATCGTTTGATATTAACGGCGGCTCCTACAACACAAAATATACGCTTTACCGTTTTATGGGTGAAAAGTTCTATGCGGCAAACGGCTACGCTATGACGTATGACGAGTTCATGAAGAACAAAAACACCCTTAAAGCAGAGCACAGAGACTGGTTTGAAACGATTAAGCCGCTCAGTTCCATGAATGAAGAGGACGAGGACTATGAAATTTACAGCCCTTACGCGTGGGACGATTCTTCATTGAAGTTTACCCCGCAGGACGCTAACTCGTTCTACCTTATCGAGTGCGTAGTTACCAGCTCGGAAAATACGGGTCTGAAAGAAACTGCGTACATGGGCATAAGCTCGTCCGCTAAGGCAAACTCCTTAAAGGGCGAAAATACCTGGTTTAAGGATAACCTTACATCGGTAATACTTTTAAGCATTGCGGGCGCTTCGCTTATAGGAATTATTCTTCTGCTTGTAATCAAGCCCAAGAACAAGGAAGATATTGACGAGGTTTACGAAAAGTCCTTTGCAAGGTCTAAAAAGACAAAAAAATCAAAAGCTGATTAAAATTTAATTACCGCGCTTGCGGCTTATGCCGCAAGCGCGGTTTTTTTATACCTAATTTTAAAAAATTCCTTTATAAACAGTTGACAAGTATACTGTCATATATTATTATACTATTATCATATGAATAAGTATTCATATTTAATACATAATAAAGGAGTAAGCAATGCAACATAATTGTGACGAAGAGGAGCTGCATTCGGCAAGGATAAAAACCGCGCTGTCCGAAATGCCGTCGGCGGAAATGCTTGCGGAGATGGGCGCAAGGTTCAAAACCATAAGCGAGCCCTCGCGGCTGAAAATACTTTTTGCGCTTTCCGTGGGAGAGCTGTGCGTAGAACACATTGTCGAGGCCGTGGGCGGCAACCAGAGCGCGGTTTCGCATCAGCTTAAAACGCTTAAAGACAATAAAATAGTCAAGTGCCGCCGCGAGGGAAAGAAGGTTCTGTATTCCGTATCGGACGGGCATATAATGATGATGGTGGGGCTTGCAAAGGAGCATTTAAACTGCAATGAATAAAAAAATTAAAATCAGCGGGCTTGACTGCGCCAACTGCGCGAGAGAGCTTGAAGAAGAAATTGAAAAAATAAGCGGCGTGCAAAGCGTTGCGGTTGATTTTATGGCGCAGAAGGTGATAGTCGACTGCGACGGCAACGCGCTTGAACGGGTTATTTATTGCTGTAACCATTTCGAGGACGTTAAGGTCATAGAGGAGGAGCAGGCTGTCGCCGAAAAGCCTTCCGACAATCGCGTTTTCGGGGAAAAGCTTAAAATAGCAAATCTGTGCTGTGCCAACTGCGCGCGGGAGCTTGAGGAGGATTTGAACAAAATAGACGGTGTTGCCGCCACGGTCGATTTTATGAATATGCGCGTCATTTTAAATGCGGACAGCGCGGAAGCAAGACAGAAAGCCGTTTACGCGATAACGCATTTCGAGGACGTTAAAATCGTAGACGACAACGCCCAAAAAAGCTTTTTTAAGCAACATTTAAAGGATATAATCTGCATAATCGTTGCGGCGGCGCTGTTTATTCCGTCGTTTGTAATGGACCTTACGGGGCTTACGCACGACAGCCTTGCGGCAAAGATAATTGCGTATGTATTTTATGCGGTCGCATATATCGCGGTCGGGCACCCCGTGCTTATAAACACCGTAAAAAACATTGCAAAGGGCAAAATTTTCGATGAAAACTTTTTAATGACAATCGCCTCAATCGGAGCAATTGCCCTCGGTATATTTGCGGGCGACGGGTTTGCGGAGGGCGTTGCCGTAATGCTTTTATATCAGCTTGGCGAGCTGTTGCAGGCGGCCGCCGTCGGCTCGTCCAGAAACTCTATTTCAAAGCTGATGCAGCTTAAAAGCGATACTGCAACGCTTCTCGAAAACGGCATTCAGCATACCGTTGCCCCCGAGGAGCTGCGTTGCGGCGATATAATTCTTATTAAGGCGGGCGACAAGGTGCCCGCGGATTGCCGCATAACCGTCGGTGAAACCTCGCTTGATATGAAAAGTCTGAACGGAGAGCCATTGCCGCGCGACGTTAAGGCGGGCGATGAAATTCTTTCAGGCAGTATAAATCTTACGGGCGTTATCGAGGCGGAGGTTATAAGGGAGTATAAAAATTCCGCAGTCGCAAAAATTTTAGAGCTTGTGGAAAATTCCACGGCAAAAAAATCCCAGTCGGAGAAATTCATTTCCAAATTCGCAAGGTACTATACGCCGATTGTGTGCATAGCCGCAATAATAGTCGCCGCGCTCGTTCCCACAATAATATGTGCCGTTGCACCGCCGTTTACGTGGGACATTTATAAGGAATGGATATACAAGGCGCTTAGCTTCCTTGTAATATCGTGTCCGTGTGCGCTGGTTATTTCTGTACCGCTGTCGTATTTCAGCGGTATCGGCAGATGCGCAAAGTTCGGCATTCTGGTCAAGGGCTCTACCTGCCTTGACGAGCTTGCGCTTGCAAGGGTTGCCGCCTTCGACAAAACGGGGACGCTTACGGAGGGAAGCTTCGGTATTAAAAGCTACACAAGCGAGAAGGCTGTTCAGCTTGCCGCCGCTGCGGAAAAATTCTCCTCTCACCCCATAGCGCTTGCCTTTAAGGATATCGAAACGCCGTATACTGCGGCTCGGGCGGAGGAGCTTGCGGGCAAGGGCGTAAAAAGCACGGTGGACGGCAAAGTACTGCTGTGCGGAAACGCGGCGCTTATGCAGGAAAACAATATCGCTTTTGAAAGGCTTAAAAGCTTGTCTACGCCCGTATATGTTGCGTTTGACGGCGAATACGTCGGTGCGGTGGAAATAGATGACAGCGTAAAATCGGGCGTTAAGGAAACTATCGTATGGCTTAAAGCTCAGGGCGTGGTATATACCGAGATGCTGACGGGCGATTTGCCCGAGCGCGCCGCTTCTGTTGCGGAACAGGCGGGGCTTGACGGCTTTAAGGCGGCGCTTATGCCCGACGGAAAGCTTGCCCGCGCTGAGGAGCTGAAACGGCAAGGGAAGCTTATCTACGTCGGCGACGGCATAAACGACGCGCCCGTTATGACGTGTGCGGACTGCGCCGTGTCTATGGGCAGCGTCGGCTCGGACGCGGCTATCGAGGCAAGCGATATAGTGCTTGTTTCCGATAATTTGTCGCTTTTGCCCAAGGGCAGAAAAATTGCGCGCGGCACAAGAAGAATAGTTTTGCAAAACATTATAGGCTCGCTTATAGTAAAGGCGGCTATTATGGCGCTTAGTATAGCAATACCAACCTTTCCGCTTATAATTTCGGTTGTGGCGGACGTGGGCGTAATGCTGCTTGCAGTGCTTAACGCAATGCGTGTGTCCTTGATAAAATAATAAAAAAATTCCGACAAAATTCGGCAAAGTGTGCTTCAACGCTTGCCGAATTTTTTGCTGTATGATAAAATTGTGACAGATAAGTGAAATAAGCCCCCGCGGGGGCTTTTGCGGTTTTTTAAAAAACCGCAAAACACTTTAAATTAATTATTTTTACGGAGGTTCTTATGAGCGAAGATTTGAACGAAGAGCACATGCCCGAAGCCGTTCCCGACAATACCGCGCCTGCGGCGGACGGCACTGCCGTGGCTGAGGAAAAGTCGTATAAAGGCTTCTTCGGCAAAATGGACAAGTGGTTTGGCATTACAAAAAGCGGTTCCAACTACAAAACTGAAATTATTGCGGGCTTAACCACCTTTATGGCAATGGTTTACATACTTATGGTAAACCCCGGTATGTTCCAGCAGGTAATCGGCGGAAGCAACCCGTTCGGCGCGTCCTACATAGCAACGGCGCTCGGCGCGATTGTCGGCACGTTCTTAATGGCTTTCCTTGCAAAAATGCCGCTTGCGCAGGCCTCCGGTATGGGCGTTAACGCTTTTATAGTATTTACGCTGTGCAATGAAAATACTGGTCTGACGTTTGCCAACTGTATGGTATTTACGCTTTTGGACGGCGTTATATTCATTATTCTTACGGCAACGGGGCTTAGAAAACACATTTTTAAAGCCATTCCCGACGAGGTGCGCAAGGCTATTAACGTCGGCCTCGGTTTGTTTATTGCGTTTATCGGCTTGCAGAATGCAAGCGTAATAGTTGACGAGGCAAGCACGCTTGTAAACCTTGTTTCCTTCAACGTTTTAAAAAGCCCGTTCGCGGTTTGGGACCCCATAAACGGCAAGCTTACGGGTATGCTTCCCGCGTTTGTCGCGTTGGTTGGCGTAATTTTGATAGCTATACTTTCCAAAAAGAAGGTTAAGGGCTCGATATTATGGGGTATTTTGGGCTCTACGGTGCTGTATTATGCTATGGCGGGAATAGGCTTTGCCGCCGGTAGCGAGGCATGCAAGTCAATGTTCCAGAATATCGGCATTAAAAACCCGTTCTCGGCATTCGAGGCTTGGGGCAAGGACGCTGCCGGCAAGGTATTCTATGAAGGCTTTAACTTCACAAAATACCTTGGTATGGAGGGCAACAACGCGGGCTCGCTTGTGCTTTTGTTGGTTACTACCGCGCTTTCGCTTTGCATGCTCGATATGTTCGACACAATCGGTACGCTGTACGGCGCGTGCGAGAAGGGCGGACTGCTCGATAAGGACGGCAATCCCCTCAATATGAACAAGTGCATGCTTGCGGACTCGGTTGCGACCTGCGTCGGCGCGATTGCGGGCACATCTACGGTAACAACCTTTGTTGAATCTTCCGCGGGCGTTGCGGCGGGTGGCAAGACGGGCTTTACCGCGTTTATTACGGGACTGTGCTTCCTTGTTGCGATGTTCCTTTCGCCCATTGCGCAGCTGGTGCCCTATGCGGCTACGGCTCCCGCGCTTATCTGGGTAGGCGTGCTTATGATGTCGTCCGTTACAAATATCGAGTGGACCGACCCCGCAAAGGCGCTTCCCGCATTCCTTACCATTGCCGTTATGGCGTTCGGTTACGAAATTTCCTACGGTATCGGCATAGGTATGATTTCCAGCCTTATCATAAAGCTTTGCACGGGTAAAATTAAGGAAATTTCCGTTGTAACGTGGATAATCACAATATTCTTCCTTGCAACGTTCATTCTTACCCACTAATAAAAAGATTATTAAAAAGCGTTCCTTTTAAAGGGACGCTTTTTTGCTGCGCAAATGCAATATTCTACTTTAATTCGACTCAATTCTATTGCGGAAACGTGCGTAAAAGCTATAAAATCTGTATGTAAGAGAGGTGCTATATGGGAAACAGGCGAAGCCATGCCCGAAACCGCTTTGCTTTTGCCCATTGCGCAGATTTTCGGCGTTACCGTGGACGAATTGCTTAAAGGCGAACGGAGTGAAAACCCCAAATCCGAAGAGGAAGGTTGCGGCGAGAGCGGTGATTTGCGCGAGGAAATAAAAAGACATTTATTCACGCGCGGAAAAGACGAGCCGAAGCATTTTTCCGAAAAAATCTGCGGGGCTATATGCGGCGCGCTTATGCTTTATCGTCGGTTTGGCAGGCGACGTTTTTAAAAACAGAAAAAAATAAAAAAGTTATTGGCGGGCGGCTCTTGAAAAAGAGCCGCTTTTATGTTATACTGTCAAAGGAATAACAACAAGAGGTTTTACAAATGCTTGAAAAATACATAGACGCGGCAACGCGCAGAAAAAAAGCCGATTTGGTGCTTAAAAATGCAAACTTTGTAGACGTTTTTACAGGCGTTCTGCGTAAGGGCGATATAGCCGTCGTCGGCGATAAAATAGTCGGCACGGGCGAGTACGAGGGCGAAACGGAAATAGACTGCACAAATCTAACCGTTTTGCCGGGGTATATCGACGGACACGTTCATATCGAAAGCTCGCAGCTTTCCCCCGAGGAGTTCGCAGCCTTGATAGTACCCCGCGGCACAACCACCATAATCGCAGACCCTCACGAAATTACAAACGTCTGCGGAATGGCAGGGTGCGAATATATTGCAACGGCGGCAAAAAACGTGCCGTTGGACGTTAAAATTCAGCTGCCCTCCTGCGTGCCCGCAACGCCCTTCGAAACGAGCGGAGCAGTGCTCGCGGGCAAGGATATAGAAAAAAATATCAAAAACGATTATATATTCGGTCTGGGCGAGTTTATGAACTACCCCGGTATAGTCTATTGCGACCCCGACACGCTTAAAAAGGCAGAGGCGGCGCACTCTGCAAATAAAATTATAGACGGGCACGCGCCCGCCGTTTACGGCTATGATTTGAACGGCTACCTTTGCGCGGGCATAACCACAGACCATGAGTGCGTAACCAAAGAGGAAATAGACGAAAAAATTTCCAAGGGAATGTATGTGCATATCCGCCACGGCTCGTCTACGCAGAACCTCGGCAACGCAAAATATATTACGGACGGCAATATGCGCCGTTTTCTGCTGTGCACGGACGACAGACACGCCGCAGATTTAAAGGAAAAGGGTCACCTTGACGATGCTTTAAGAAGGCTTGTCGCGGACGGTCTTGACCCGATTCGTGCCGTAATATGCGCTACTTTAAACGCTGCGGAGTGCTACAAGCTTAATTGGCGCGGGGCAATTGCGCCCTTCTATCTTGCCGATTTGGTTGCGGTGGACAATCTTAAAAATTTCAATGCAAAATACGTTGTAAAGAGCGGCAAGCTTGTTGCAAAGGACGGCAAGCCGCTGTTCGATACCTCTAAGCGCTATCTGCCGAAAAACGTGCTTAATACCGTGCATTTAAAGCGTGAAATGGTTGCCGACGACTTTATTTTGACATTAAAGGGCAAAAAAGCTAAGGCAATGACGATTGAGGCGGGCGGAGTTGTGACGGGCTGTGAGGTTGTAGAGGTCGAAAGCGTAAACGGCGACGCGGTTGTAGCGGGCACCGATTTGCTTAAGCTTGCGGTAGTGGAAAGGCATAAATGCACGGGCAATATCGGCAGGGCGCTTTTCAAGGGCTACGGCTTCAAGGGCGGCGCGCTCGGCATAACAATCGCGCACGATTCCCACAATATCATTCTTATGGGCGACGATAACGAGAGTATGGCAAAAGCCGCAAACCGCCTTAAAGAGATTGGTGGCGGTATGGTAATTGTGGACAAGAAAAAGGGCGAAATTCATTCTTTAACGCTGGATATTGCGGGGCTAATGTCCTCCCGCGACGCCGAGGGTCTGCAAGCCGACAGCCGCGCGCTGATAGAAAAAGCGCACGCTATGGGCGTCAAGCGCGAGTACGAGGCGTTTATGTCCCTCGCGTTCCTTTCGCTTGCCGTTATCCCCAAATTGAAGGTGACGGACGCGGGGCTTTTCGACGTGGAAAAATTCGCGTTCACCGATATAAACGAGGAATAAATAAAAATAATCAAAGCGCGGCGGCGGACATTAATGTCCGCCGCCGCTTCATTTTGCAAAAATTTACAATTTTTTCAAAAAACAATTTTACATATGCGGTTAAATATAGTACAATTGTATATGGCAGAAAATATATTCCGCACGTTCAAACCAAAACGGCGGATTTAAGGAATAAAATCATGGGTTTAATAAAATTTATTCTCGGCGCGGACAGCCGCAGCGCTCTCAAAAAACTTAATAAGCTTGCCTTAAAGGTGGAAGCGTTAGAGCAGAAGTATACGGATATGTCCGACGAGGAGCTGAAAAATCAGACCAACGTTTTAAAGGACAGGCTTGCACAGGGCGAAACGCTTGACGACATTATGTTCGATGCGTTTGCCGCTTTAAGAGAGGCAAGCTGGCGCGTGCTTAAAATGAAGCACTTCCACGTTCAGATTGTAGGCGGCATATGCTTGCACCAAGGCAGAATTGCGGAAATGAAAACGGGCGAAGGAAAGACGCTTGTTTCCACCCTTCCCGCATACCTTAACGCGCTGACGGGCAAGGGCGTGCATATCGTCACCGTCAACGACTATCTTGCAAAGCGCGATGCGGAATGGATGGGCAAGGTTCATAAATTTATGGGGCTTACCGTCGGCGTTGTCGTGCCCGGAATGGACGACGAGGATAAGAAAAAGGCGTACCGGTGCGATATTATTTATGCAACGAATAACGAGCTTGGCTTCGACTATCTACGCGATAATTTAAAGACCTCCATTCCCGCAATGGTTCAGCGCGAGCTTAACTATTGCATTATAGACGAGGTCGACAGTATTCTTATCGATGAGGCGAGAACGCCGCTTATAATCTCCGGCAGAGGCGGAGAAAGCTCTAAGCTGTATGAGGAGGTGGATAAATTCGTCCGCACTCTATCGGGCGGCTTTGATGATGATAAAAAGGAAGCGGAAAAGCACGCGCCCTCGCGCAGAAAGAAAGAGTTTTCCGAAGAAGAGCAGGCCGCGCAGGACCACCTTGCCGCCGTTTTGGAGGAAATGGAAAACTGGGACTACGTTATCGACAGACAGGATAAGTCGGTAACCATTACCGAAAACGGCGCGGAAAAGGCGGAACGCTTTTTCGGCATTAAAAACCTCGGCGATATAGAAAATGCAGAGCTTAACCACCACATTCAGCAAGCGTTGAAGGCGCACGAGCTGTTCCATAACGGAGAGGAATATATAGTTTCCGGCGATGGCGAAATTCTGATTGTAGACGAATTTACCGGCCGTGTTTTGAACGGCAGAAGATATTCCGACGGACTTCATCAGGCAATCGAGGCAAAGGAAAAGGTTAAGGTTAAGGAAGAGAACAAGACGCACGCGACCGTCACCTTCCAGAACTATTTCCGCCTTTATTCAAAGCTTGCGGGTATGACGGGTACTGCAATGACGGAAGAGGACGAATTCAGAACGATTTACGCGTTGGACGTTGTGCCTATCCCCACCAACCGCCCCGTGCAGAGAGCGGACTACGCGGATATGATTTATTCCACGACAGAGGGCAAGAAAAAGGCGATTGTAAACGAGGTTGTAGAGCGCCACGCAAAGGGTCAGCCCATTCTTATTGGTACCGTTACGGTTGAAAAGTCGGAAGAAATTTCGCGTTTATTGCGCAGAAACGGCGTCAAGCACAATATTCTTAACGCAAAGAACCACGAGCGCGAGGCGGAAATCGTTGCGCAGGCGGGCAGACTTAACGCAGTTACAATCGCAACAAACATGGCGGGCCGCGGAACGGATATTCTTTTGGGCGGCAACCCCGAATATCTCGCAAAAAAACGCATGCGCGAGGAGGGCTTCAACCACGAAATGGTAGAGGTTGCAATCTCCTACGCGGACAGAGAGTTTACGGAAGAAGAACAGACTGCCCGCGCGCGCTATGCCGAGCTGTACGCAAACTACAAAAAGGAAACGGACGCGGAAAAGCAAGAGGTTATTAAGGCGGGCGGACTTTGCATACTCGGTACCGAGCGGCACGAGTCCCGCCGTATAGACAACCAGCTTCGCGGACGAAGCGGGCGTCAGGGCGACCCCGGCGATTCCATTTTCTTTATTTCGCTTGAGGACGACCTTGCAAAGCGTTTCGGCGGCGAAAGCATGAAAAAGCTTTACAACGTCTTCAAAATAGATGACGACCAGTGTCTGCAAAGCAAAATGCTTACCCGCAGCGTAGAAAACGCGCAAAGGGCGATAGAGGGCAGAAACTTCGGTATAAGAAAGCACACTCTGCAATATGACGAGGTAATGAACGAACAACGCAAAACCATTTACGGCGAGCGTATGAAGGTTTTGAAGGGCGAGGACGTGCACGAGCAAATGCTCAAATATATCCCCGACTATGTTGAAAAAATCGTTGGCGAAACGGTAAATACCGATGCCATGCCCGAAAAATGGGACGAGAACGCGCTTAACGCGGCTTTACTGCAAAAGGTTTATCCCGACGAGTGCACCTTTGTAATTACCCGTGAAATGCTGGAGCGTTGGGATTACGAGCGCGCAATAAACAAAATCTCCAAGGAAGTTATAAAGGCTTACGAGCAGAAGATATTAAACATTGCGGAAATGACGGAGGGTCAGGTTGACTATCACCAGATAGAGCGCAACGAGCTTTTGCGTTCGGTTGACAGAAACTGGATTGACCATATCGATGCAATGGACCAGCTTAGAAAGGGTATAGGCTTGCGCGGCTACGCCCAGCAGGACCCCGTAATCGCCTACAAGCATGAAGGCTACGAAATGTTCGAGGAAATGATAGAGCGCGTTCAGACGACTACCATTTCAAGGCTTTTGAAGGGCAGAATTGTACGCGTTCCCATGCCCCAGCCCGCGCAGCGTCCCGCAAGTCGTCCCGCAGAGGCGCAGACCGCGCCCGCAAACGGCAGTGCAAGCGGAATTAACCCCTCGGTAGCGGCGCGCGCGCAGGAAATTGCTCAGCAAAGAGCGGCAGAGCAGTCTGCAAACGGCGAGGCGGCTCCTTCCGCGCAGAACAACGGCGGACTTACCCCCTCGGCGGCGACAACTCCTTCTGCGGCGCAGACAAGACCCGCAAATTCGGGCGCGCCAGTGATAGGCGCGGCTCCGCAGTCGCCCGCGGGGCTTATGACTAATATTGGCGGCAAGCAAATTCCCAAGGTTGCGCCTAAGTCTGCAAAGGTCGGCAGAAACGACCCCTGCCCCTGCGGTTCGGGTAAGAAATACAAGGACTGCTGCTACTGGAAGGACCATAAGTAATAAGGCTTAAATTAAGCTACAAGGAATAAACGTCACGTTTATGTTTAAGGCAGACGATTACAGATTAAAATTAAAGGCTTTGGAAGCCACCCTTGCAGAGGCAAAATACGCGCTGGATATAGACAACCTCGGCGCGCGCCTTGCCGCGCTTAAAACCGAGCAGGAAAACCCCGAGGTTTGGCAGGATTTGGAAAAATCAAAAAAAATCGGGCGCGAAATTTCCTCGGTAGAGGGCAAGCTTGCCTCCTATAAAAACGGCGAAAACGCAATTGCAGACGCAAACGCTTTTATCGACCTTATCGAAGAGGCTGACGATGAGGGACTTATTCCCGAGCTGGAGGCAATGATTTCCGCAGCCGAAGAGGATATAGAAAATATGCGTATCCGCGCGCTTTTGCGCGGTAAGTACGATGCAAATAACGCCATTTTAAATCTCCACGCTGGCGCGGGCGGCACAGAGGCATGCGACTGGACGCAAATGCTGTACAGAATGTATTGCCGCTATTGCGAGCAGCAGGGCTTTAAGGTTACCGAGCTGGACTTTGAGGACGGCGATGAGGCGGGCTTGAAGTCTGTCAGCTTCAAGGTGGACGGCGAAAACGCTTACGGCTTTTTAAAGGCGGAAAAGGGCGTGCACAGGCTTGTGCGAATATCACCCTTCGACAGCAACAAGCGCAGACATACCTCCTTTGCCTCGTTAGAGGTTATGCCCGAGGTTGACGATGCGGGTGAGGTGGAAATACGCGATGAGGACATCCGCATTGACGTTTACCGTTCCTCGGGCGCGGGCGGTCAAAAGGTAAACAAGACAGAAACGGCTATAAGAATTACCCACTTCCCCACGGGCATAGTGGTTACTTGCCAGAATGAACGCAGTCAGCTGCAAAACAAGGCTATGGCATTTGAATACCTCCGCGCAAAGCTGGTGGAGCGTCAGATTGCCGAGCGCGAGGCGGCGGACGCCGAGTTAAAGGGCGAAATCAAAAAAATCGAATGGGGCAGTCAGATACGCTCCTACGTTTTCTGCCCGTATACCCTTGTCAAGGACCACCGCACGGGCTTTGAAATGACAAACGTTCAAGGCGTAATGGACGGCGATATTCAAGGGTTTATTATAGATTATTTAAAAAAGACGGTATAATAAAGCGCGGCTTGCCAAATGTACAATCCTGATAAAACCATAAAACAAAGCCCGCTTATTTTGGGCATAGAATCCAGCTGCGACGAAACGGCGGCGGCTGTTATCCGCGGCAGAAGACTGCTTTCAAGCGAGATAATATCATCTGCAACCGAGCAGGCTAAATACGGCGGAGTTGTTCCCGAAATAGCCTCCCGCGCGCATACGGACGCGGTCGCCGAGGTTGTAAACCGTGCATTGACGGCGGCGGGCGTTGAAATAATCGAGCTTGACGCGGTTGCGGTAACCTACGGCGCGGGACTATTGGGCGCGCTTTTGGTTGGGCTGTCGTTTGCGAAATCGCTTGCTTATGCCCTAAATATTCCGCTTATCGCGGTCAATCATATCCGCGGACATCTGGCGGCGGCGTACTTGCAGGACGAAGCGCTTAAACCGCCCTTTATAACGCTTTTGGCAAGCGGCGGGCATACGGCAATTCTGCATACGGAAAGCTATTCAGGCTTCAACGTGCTCGGCGGAACGTGCGACGACGCGGCGGGCGAGGCTTTCGATAAGGTTGCGCGCGTTTTGGGGCTTGAATACCCCGGCGGAGTAAACGTTGAACGGCTTGCAAAAAACGGCGAAGGCAACATAAAATTTCCGCCGTGTCTTGTTAAAAATTCAGAAAAATTACAGCTTTCGTACAGCGGTTTAAAAACGGCGGTTATAAATTACTGTCACAATGCAGAGCAGAAAGGCGAAAAAATCAATCCGTGCGATGTTGCCTGTTCGTTTCAGCATGCGGCGGTCGACCCGCTTGTTAAAAAGACGGTGGAAAGCGCAAAAAAGCTGGGTGCGGGCACGGTCACGGCAGGCGGCGGGGTTATAGCTAACGGATACTTGCGCGAAACGCTTGCAACCGAGTGCGAAAAAGCGGGTTTAAAGCTTATTCTTCCCGAAAAAAAATACTGTACCGACAACGCGGCTATGATTGCGGCGGAGGGGCTTATTCAGTACAATCTGGGCAATTTTGCCGATATGTCGCTGAACGCAAAGGCGCAGATTCCGTTAAAATAAAAAAATCGCTTTACTTTTAAAAGAGGAAATATGTACAAAAAAGTAGACACTTCCCTTAATTTTGTGGAAAGAGAAAAGGAAATTATAGCTTTTTGGAAGAGTAACGATGTTTTTGGCGAAAGCATCCGCAAAAACGTCGGCGGGGAAGAATTTTCCTTTTACGACGGCCCGCCCACAGCCAACGGCAAGCCGCACGTCGGGCATATTTTAACGCGCGTTATGAAGGACATTATTCCGCGTTACCAGTCTATGCGCGGCAAGCACGTTTTAAGAAAAGCGGGCTGGGATACCCACGGTCTGCCTGTGGAGCTTGAGGTGGAAAAAAACCTCGGTCTTGACGGCAAGCCGCAGATTGAGGGCTATGGAATAGAGCCGTTCATTAAGCAGTGCAAGCAGTCCGTGTGGAAGTACAAGGGCGAGTGGGAAAAAATGTCCGACCGCGTTGGCTACTGGGTGGATATGGACAACCCTTACGTCACCTACGATGATAATTATATCGAGTCGGAGTGGTGGGCTTTAAAGCAAATGCACCAAAAGGGGCTTTTATACAAGGGGCATAAAATCGTGCCCTATTGCCCGCGTTGCGGAACGGCGCTTTCCTCGCACGAGGTTGCGCAGGGCTATAAGCTCGTCAAAGAAAATTCCGCCGTGGCGCGCTTTAAAGTAAAGGGCGCGGAAAACCGTTATATACTCGCCTGGACGACAACGCCGTGGACGCTGCCTTCGAACGTGGCGCTCTGCGTCAACCCCGACGAGCCGTATATAGAGCTTGAAAAGGACGGTGAAAGATATATTTTAGCCGAAGCCCTTGCACCCAAATTCTTTGAAGATTATACCATTTTGGCAAAGAAGAACGGCAAGGAATGGGAAGGGCTTGAATACGAACCGCTTTTCAATGAAACGGTTGAGGAGATAAAGCGCGTTTCCCCCGCAAGCAAGGCAATAAAGGCGCACTATATCGTGTGCGATACCTACGTTACCATGGGCGATGGTACGGGCGTTGTTCACATTGCACCCGCATTCGGCGAGGACGACTATAAGGTCGGCAAAAAATACGGTCTGCCCGTTGTTCAGCTCGTTAACGAAAGGGGCTGCTTTGATGAGCGTTTTGAAAGCTTAAACGGCGTTTTCGCAAAAAAGGCAGACAAGGCCATTTTGGACAGACTTGAAAAAAGCGGGCTTTTGTTCAGCGTAATTCCGTTCGAGCATGACTATCCGCACTGCTGGCGTTGCGATACCCCGTTGCTTTACTATGCAAAATCGAGCTGGTTTATAGAGGTGACAAAGGTCAAAAAGGATATAATCGCTGCAAACCGCTCGGTAAACTGGATGCCCGACAATATAAAAGAGGGCAGAATGGGCAACTTCCTTGAAAACGTTATCGACTGGGGTCTTTCCCGCGACCGTTACTGGGGTACGCCGTTGCCTGTCTGGGTCTGCCCCGACTGCGGCGAAATAGAGGTAATAGGCAGCAAAGCCGAATTAAAAGAAAAATGCGGGCTTAAAGCAACGGACGATATAGAATTGCACCGCCCCTATCTTGATAATTTAACGTGCAAATGCCCCAAATGCGGCGGAAAAATGAAGCGCACGCCAGAGGTTATCGACTGCTGGTTTGACAGTGGCTCTATGCCGTTCGCGCAGTATCATTATCCTTTTGAAAACAAGGACTTGTTTGAGGAAACCTTCCCCGCAGACTTTATTTCCGAGGCGGTCGACCAGACGCGCGGGTGGTTCTATACTCTGCTTGTAATCAATACCATACTTTTCGGCAAGGCGCCCTTTAAAAACTGCATAGTTTTAGGACACGTCAATGACAAGAACGGCATAAAAATGTCCAAGCATAAGGGCAACGTCGTTGACCCGTGGAGCATTCTCGACAAGCAGGGTGCGGACGCGGTGCGCTGGTACTTCTATACCTCTTCTGCGCCGTGGCTTCCGTCAAGATTTGCAGAGGAAACTGTTTCCGAAGCTCAGCGTAAATATATCGGCACGCTTTGGAACACATACGCGTTCTTTACGCTGTACGCGGAAATCGACAAATACGACCCTTCAAAATACGATTTAAAGAAGTGTAAGCTGTCATTAATGGATAAGTGGATACTTTCCAAGCTGAATTCGCTTATAAAATTTGTGGACGAAAGCCTTGCCGTGTACGAAATTTTCGAAAGCGCGCGCGCATTGCAGGACTTTGCAGACGTTCTGTCAAACTGGTATGTGCGCCGTTGCCGCGACCGCTACTGGGGCGCGGATATGACGGACGACAAGGCGGCGGCATACACCACGCTTTATACCGTTCTGGTCACGCTTGCAAAGCTGACTGCGCCCTATACGCCGTTTATAGCCGAAATGATGTATCAGAATTTAGTGCCTGCGTTCGATAAAAAAGCGCCCAAGTCGGTGCACCTTTGCGCATTCCCCAAGGCAGATAAAAAGTATATAGACAAAGCGCTTGAAGAGGGAATGGAGCAGGTTTTGCAGATTGTAATACTCGGCAGAGCCGCGCGCAATGCGGGCAACCTTAAAAACCGTCAGCCGCTTTCGGAAATGTTCGTAGTTTCCGATAAAAAAGTAGAGCTTTCCGCAGAGGAAAAGTCAATTGTTTTGGACGAGCTTAACGTCAAAGCGTTTAAGCTTGCGGACGACGCGGAAAAATATATCAGCTATAAATTAAAGCCTCAGCTTAAAACTCTCGGTCCCAAATACGGTAAAAAATTAGGGGTTATTTCCGCTTTCCTTGCAAACTGCAACGCCAAAGAGGTTGTAAACGCAGTTAAAAACGGCGGTACTTACCAAATTGCGGGCGAGGATATATATTTAAAGCAAGAGGATTTGCAGATTTTCTCTGAGAGCGCGGGTGGCTTTGTCGCGGCAGAGGATAAGGGAATAACGGTCGCGCTTAACAGTCAGCTTACCGAAGAGCTTATTTTCGAGGGTATAGAGCGCGAAATTGTTTCCAAAATTCAGAATATGCGCAAGGAAGCGGGCTTTGAGGTTACTGACAGAATAGAAGTGTACTTTGAAGCAAGCGGAAAGGCTTTAAAGGTGTTGCAGACCGCCAACTTTGCGAGCGACGTGCTTGCGGAAAAGGTGAACGAGGGGCTTTTGGAAAACAGCGAAGCTTTCACGCGCGAGCAGAACGTCAACGGCGAAAAGGTAACGCTTTCACTCATTAAAAAATAAAGCGCGCAAAGCATTAATTTAAAAAAACGCTCATAGGTTATTCTATGAGCGTTTTTGATTTAAAAGCGGGCGAATGTGCCGAAATTTCCCGCATAGATATTGACGGAGGCGCGCGTTCACGGCTGGACGCGCTGGGTATAAAGGTCGGCGAAAAGGTGGAAGTTATAGCGTTTTCGCTGTTTAAAAGCAGTGTTTTAATATCCTGCGCGGCAGTGCGCGTAGGCGTGCGCAAAGCCCTTGCAAAAAAGATAGAGGTGCGCGCAAAATGAAACTTGCAAAAGCCTTAAAAATTTCAAAAGCTTCCGCAAAAAACGACGCGGTCAATATAAAGGTTGTGCTTGCCGGCAACCCCAACGCGGGTAAAACCACGCTTTTCAACGCGCTGACAAAAAGCAGTCTGCGCACGGGCAATTTCCACGGCGTAACCACCTCGCCCGCCCGCAAGACCGTCGGCGGCATTGCGTATGCCGACGTCCCCGGTATGTATGCGTTTACGCCCTATTCTATGGAGGAGCAGTCGGCTATCGACGAAGTGAAGTCGGCAGACCTTATTATAAACGTGGTTGACGCGTTAACGCTTGAAAACAGCCTTAACTTAACGCGCCAGCTGCTGGCAACGGGAGTTAAAATAATTGTATATATTACCAAATGCGCAAGCTTGAAAAGGCGCGGCGGAAGGGTGGACTGCGAAAAGCTTTCCGCATACCTCGGCTGTCCTGTGTTTGACTGTACGCCAAAAAGACTTAAAAAATATATCGAGAGCGGAAGCTTCCCCAACGCCTCGCAAAAGCAGTCGGGCATAAAGCTTGCCGATTGCTACATAAGCGGAAATTTAAAAATTTCAAAGGCGGATAAGCTGTTCTGCAACCGCTTTTTTGCACTGTTCTTCTTTATCGCGTCGATAACGCTTATGTTTTTTCTTGCGTTCCACCCAAAAATGGCGGGCGCGGTTTTAAAGGAGTTGCTTGAAGGCTTAATCTGCGACAAGCTTTCCGCGGCAATATGTGCAAGCCTTAAAAGCGAAGCGGTCAAGTCGCTGATTTCCGAAGGAATTTTAGGCGGCTCGGGCGGGGTTATTTCCTTTTTGCCTCAGCTTGTCATTTTGTATCTTGTGCTGATTTTGCTTGACGAAAGCGGTATAACCTCCGCGCTGGCGTTTGCGACGGACGGACTATTCGAAAAAGCGCATTTGTCGGGCAGAGCGGCTTTTTCGCTTGTTTCTGGCTTCGGCTGTACCGCCGCGGCAATACTTACAACGCGCGGCTATTCCACCCAAAACGCGCAAAAGCGCACCGTTGCAATACTTCCGTTTGTACCGTGCGGCGCAAAGCTGCCCGTTTTTCTGACGTTTTTGTCGCCGCTTTTCAAAAATCCCTTTCCCGTTATAACCTGCTTTTATTTTGCGGGGCTTGCGGTTGCGCTTATTGCCTCGCTGTTAATCAAAAGCGGCGGCGAGGGCATGCTTGCGGAGGTAACTCCCATAGTTTTGCCGCAGCTTAAAGCGGTTGCAATTAAGTTGTGTTTTCAGCTTAAAGAGTTTATAATAAAGGTAGCGGGTATAGTTTTGCTGTTTTGCACCGCAAGCTGGTTTTTTTCGCACTTTTCTTTCGCTTTCCGCTATGTCGAGGCGGACAAAAGCATGCTTGCGGGGTTCAGCCGCGGGCTTTTGCCGCTGTTTGTGCCCATGGGCGTAACCGACTGGCGGCTTGCCTATGCGGCGCTGTGCGGGTTTATCGCCAAGGAAAATGTTGCCGCAACAGTTGCAATGCTTATGCCAAGCGGGCTCGGTTTGGGGCTTGCAGGCTCGCTTGCAATGTGCACGTTTATTTTGCTTTGTCCCGCGTGCGTTTCGGCTTTTTCCGCTTCGTGTAAGGAGGTCGGCTTAAAATTCAGCCTAAAATGCGTTGCAGTTCAGCTGGTTATCGCCTTTCTCGGCGCATATTCCGTAAATTTACTGTTTTCCTTATTTTGATTTATGAAGATATTTACAGTTGTACAGTCGTGCAAGCTAAAAGAATTTACCGATTTCAATTACCCGCAGGGCGCTTTTTGCCTTAACGTGCTTTTAAAAAAGCGCGATATTAAGGTGAACGGCGTCCGCGTCGGTCAAAATGTCGCCTTGAATGCGGGCGACGAGGTTGTTTATTACACCACCCCCGCGCAGGAGGCAAAGCCGAGCCACTTTACCGTTTATGAGGACGCAAATATTTTGGTTGCGGACAAGCTTTCGGGCGTGACGAGCGAAGGGCTGTTATCCGAGCTGTGCGGCAAAGGAGATTACCGCGCCGTTCACAGACTTGACAGAAATACGCAAGGGCTTATTGTATTTGCCAAAACTGCCGAGGCGGAAAGCGTGCTTTTGTCGGCTTTTAAGGAACGGAAGGTTGAAAAAACCTATCTTGCGCTCTGCAAAAACAGCTTTAAGGAGCGGCACGCCGTTTTGACCGCGTACCTTGTAAAGGACGAAAAAAATTCGCTTGTGCATATTTACGGCGCAGAGAGGAAGGGGGCGGTGAAAATTATAACCGAGTACACCGTTTTGGAAAATCGCGGCGATATTGCGCTTGTTGAAATTGCTTTACACACTGGCAAAACGCACCAGATAAGGGCGCATACTGCATATATCGGCTGTCCCGTGCTGGGCGATAATAAATACGGCGATAGCGCGCTGAACAAAAGGTATAAGCTTGCAAGGCAGTGCCTTGTTGCAAAGCGGCTTGTGTTTACAAGCAACGGCACGCTTAAATATCTTTGCGGCAAGGTTTTTGAAAGCCGTTTTTCGCCCGAAGCAAAAAATCAAGCTTAAAAAATAAGCCCGCGCAAGCATTTGCTTGCGCGGGCTGTAAATTTATACTGAAACTAAACTGTGGCGGAGCAGAACAGTCATTCGGGGTTGACAATAATTCAAAAGCGATATAAAATGTTTTTTGAAGTATAAAACGGTTTATAAATAGTTACAGGAGATTTTTTATGCAGCAGGTTAAACTTATTTCCGCGGACGACTGCCTTAAATTCGCGCTTTCGGGCGAGATTGATTCCGCCACCAGCGAGGATTTTTACGCGCAGGTTTGCGCCGCTTACGAGCACGATAAAAAGAATGTTCTATTCGACTGCGCCGCTTTGACCTTTATAGACAGCACAACGCTTGGCACGTTTGTCAAAATTCTTAAAAAGTTGCGCGCGGACGGCTTTGATATGGCACTTGAAAGGGTTCGCCCCAACGTTAAAAAGCTGTTCGATATCTGCGCGCTTAACACTATTATGGAGATACGCCCGTGAAAGAGCTTGTTTTAAAATTCAACCTTGCCGACAGCGAATATCTTACCGCCGTAAGGCTTGTTACAGGCGCCGTCTGTTCCATTCACGAGGTGGATTTGGATACCTTGGAGGACTTTAAGGTCTGCGTTACGGAAAGTATCATAATTTTAAAAAACTGCGGGTTTGAAGGCGTTACAGTCGCGTTCGGCGGAGAGGCTGGCGTTTGCTGTACCGTCAGCGGAGAGGGCGGCTTGCCGTGCGCGGGCGAAAACGAGCTGTCGCTTGCGCTTATTTCCGCGCTTGTAAAGGAATGCGCGCTGTCGCGCCGCGGTGAAATAATAGAGAGAGTTACGCTTAAAATATGATGGAGCAGGCAGAGGCCGACAAGCTTTTCCGCGAATACCGAAAAACAAAGGACGTAAATATTCGCAACAAGCTTGTGGCAAACTATTTGTATATAGCCGAAATACTTGCAAAAAAGTTTTCGGGGCGCGGGGTGGAGTACGATGACTTGTATCAGGTCGCGTCGGAAGCGCTTATCGTCGGGGTGGAAAAATTCGACCCCGATTTGGGCAACCGCTTCACCACCTACATAACCCCAACGGTAACCGGCATTATAAAAAACTATTTCCGCGACTATTCGCGCACCGTAAGACTGCCCCGCCGCATTTACGCAACGGCGGCAAAGGTCAGGCAGGAGAGCGAGGAGTTTTTTAAGCTTTACGGCGCAAAGCCCACAATAAAACAGCTTGCCGAGCAGTTAAACCTTTCGGAAGAGGCGATTATGGAGGCGCTGGAAAGCAAAACTCCCGTAAGTCTGGATACCCGCGTCAACGGCGATGACGGAGAAACGGACGCGCCGCTGTACGATGTAATTGCGGACGACGGCGAGGCGTTTGAAAATTTTGTGGACGCAGAGGCGCTTAAAACCGAAATAAAAAAGCTTGACCCAACCGAGCAGAGGGTTATAGGGCTAAGATTTCTGCAAGGCAAATCGCAGACGGAGGTGGGCAAAATTCTCGGCGTAAGCCAGATGTTCGTATCCCGCGCGGAAAGAAAGATAATGGAAAAGTTAAAGGAAGCGCTTTTGTGAAGGTAGCATTTAAGGTAGACAATTTAAATGAAATGAGCGCCGCGCTTGCAGGCCTTGCAGAGCAGCTGCGGGCGCGTCAGCTTTGCGACGACGACATTTTTGCAAGCCGCCTTGTTTCATGCGAGCTGCTTACAAACGTTATCCGCCATAGCGGAGAGGAGGCAGAGCTTGTTGCCGAGCTGTTCTCCGACAGAATAGTGATAACTGTCCTTGCAAAGGGGCTTGAGGGCGTTAATATCAATACCGGAGTGCCCGATGTGTTTGCCGAAAGCGGCCGCGGATTGTACATTATAAGATGCTTCGGGGAGATTTCCCCCGCCGCAGAGGGCGGGCTTACCGTATGCATTAAGATTCACGACTGAACGTCTGATAAATTTTTTAATCGAAACAAGGTACGAAAAAAGCCGTCCCGCTTATAAAAGCGGGACGGCTTTTTTATTTTTGAATTAGTTCATTATATTGCCTTGCTCGTAAAGCTTATTCATAAGCCCGTCGGATACGCGGTTCGAAATTCTTGCCCAGTAAATGAATACCGATGCAAAGAACTTTTGATTGTTTCCGCCTACAACGTACTCAGGCACGTTGGGAAGAATAAGGTTCTTCTCAATAAAGCAGTAAGCAAATTCTATTCTTTCCGCATTCGTCAGCTTTTTGATAAAGTCATCAACGGGGCCCTCGTAGGTGGGCTCTACAACATAAACAGTGGGGTCGTCGTTCTTGTGGACGATAGGCGCAGCCTCTGCCGCAGCGGTTTCCGTTTCTTCCGCCGCAGTCTCTTCAACAGGCTGATTCTTAGCTGCCTTTGCCGCGGCCTTTTCTGCCTTTTTAGCTTCCTTAGCGGCGCGCTTTTCGGCTTTTCTGTCGCGCTTTTCTTCGGTTGCGTCTGCGTTTTCGGTTGTTGCGTCACCTGCAACAACAACCGTTGCGGCAGATTTGCTCTTTTGCTTAGCTGCCTTCTTCTTTTTGGAGGAGAAGATAAGCAGACGTACAAGATTGATTATAAACTGCAGTAAAGCCACTACGGCAAGCACATATCCGAAGAAACCGAGCGAAGCGCTCTTAACGATAAACGTGAATGCAACGAACAAAACAATGAGTATAAGCTGTAAAACGTATCTTATGATATTCGCAACAAGCATATACAGCTTTGTCGTTTTGCCGAGACCCATAAGGTCGAGCACGGCGTTGATTACTACAAGTATGCTTAACGCAAGCACTACGCCCGTAAGCACCTTTTGAAGAATTTCGCCCGTGAAAATCGAATTGAAATTGCCAGTGAACAGCGCGCTTATAAGCGAAACGCCAAACACTGCCGTGCCATCGTTGCTGTAAAGGCTGTAATCGCCGATAACGGGAGGAAGCTTGCCTAAAACTCCGCCGAGCGCGGACTGTGCAATGCTTGCAAACAATGCGCTGAACACTGCCGCCACCGAAAGGAGGAAGAGGATAAACTTGCACACTCCCGAGCCCTTTTTGTCTGCAAAGCCCTGAATTATAAGCATAAGCACGCAACCGCCGCAAGCGATAACGGGCGCATAAGCCCAGCTGCTCCACAAGCCTGTGCCCGTTGCAAACTGTCCAAGCTGTACAAGGATAAGCAAGCCCGCCGCAATTGCGCCGAGAATTTCTATAAACGAAGCCGCTTTTATCGACGTGCGCTTAAATTTGTTGCCTGCCGCAACGGGAATAAGCCCTACAAGCGCGATAACGCAGATAAGAACGTACAAAAGAACAAGCACCGCGCCCAAATCAAACGCGGGGATAACTCCGAAAAGCTTAACGTCCGCCGCATAGGAATAGACGAAGGTATCTGGCGCGAAGGGCAGCTTGAGGCCGAAGGTCCCCAAAGCCGCGAAAGCCTGCATTATAAGCATATTGCTGACGCCGAAGTTGCCTTTAAGCGGAACCGGTGCAAGCGGAACCAGCAAGCCTGCAAGCAAGCACAAAAGAGCGATTGCGTATGTAGCTAACGCAACCCACTTTACTGACTTTGCAGGCGTTGAAGACTTCTTAGTGTCTTTACCCATATCATAAATCTCCAGTTAAAATATTTAAGCGCCGAAATGGCGGATATATCTTTGCCGTTTGCGGCATATTATATAACTTGTACAATGAACATTCTATAACAATCAAAGTAATATGTCAAGAATAAAATATAAAAATTTGTCTTAAAATGCTGTTTTTTTAGCTTATCGGACGGCGTTAATGAAAAATTATACCGCATATATGCTTGGGTTAACCGTGTTTGCCGTTTAAATCAGTTTGCCCCGAACGAGGGCGTTTAATGCATTTGCGGCAATACAAAAGGTACTAAACCTTGCGCTTTGCGTCGATATTTAATAAAACTGTTGCTTTTGGCGCACAATACTGGTATAATTTTGCCTAAGGCATACGCACGGGGAAATTTTTTTATGAAAGCTTTCAACGATACAACCTCAAACGCCGGTTTTAACGGCGAAAATTCCGATAGGGCGCGGAATATGCCCGATTTAAGCGTTAATAAGACAGGCGTAAGCTCGCCCGCGATTTCGCTTTCCGCCGTTGCGGAGGGCTTGTCGAAATCCCGCCGAGAGGAGCTGCTTTCCGCCTACGACTTAAAGGAATTTGCCAAGATTTTCGAGGACGAAAGCATGCTTTCAACTGCGGATACGTTTATATCAAGCGGAATGAACGTTTCGGCCGCCGCAAGAAGGCTGTACATGCACCGCAACACGCTTATGTACAGATTAAACCTTATCTATCGCAAAACGGGGCTTGACTTGCGCGATTTCGACATGGCGGTAACCTTCCGCATGCTTCATATATTATATGTATTAAAATAACGGCGGTACGGTGAAATGAATGTGACTGAAAACAAAGCGTCTGTACTTAAAAAAATCCTGTCCGTCATAGCGGCTGTCGCGGTTACCGCGGGGGTGTTTTTTGCGGGCTTTTATACGCGCAAGCTTACCCAGCCGAGGTATATTTCCGTCTACGAGTGGGCTGTCGGGACAATAAACAAGCATTATTATTACGATTTCGACGCAAAGGACTGCGAGGGGCTTTCCCTTAAAGAAATCGGCGCAAGGCTCGACAGATATTCGGGCTTTTACACCGCGGAGGAATACAAGGCGGTCATAAAGGAAAACGAGGGCGCAAAAAGCGGCCTCGGCATAACCTATAACTTCGTACCGGACGAGGGGGCGAGGATAATTTCCGTTATGGGCAATTCTCCCGCATACCTCGGCGGAATTCGCGCGGGCGACACGCTAATCGGCGGAAAAGCGGGCGACGGTGCGGAGGGCGGCGTGCAATTTACGACGGCGCAAAGCTTTTCGGAATTTATCGATGGCCGCGGCACGGGCGAAAAATTCACACTTACAGCCAAGGCTGAAAACGGCAAGGAGGAGGAAAGCTTTACCGTTTCCAAGGAGTTTTATACCGCTGGCTATACCTTCTATGCCACAAAGGAAACCGCGTGGGAGGTGCGCTATGCGGAAAAAGCCTCCTCTCCGACGCTTTTCGAGGCGCCCGCAGATAAATTAGAATATCTGCCCGCGGGCTTCGGATATATCCGTCTCAACCAGTTTTACGGTAATGCGGGCGATGAATTCGGCAGACTTGCTGAAAAATTCAACGCCGACGGCTGTACGTCGCTCATTCTCGATTTACGTAACAACGGCGGCGGCTATGTTTCCGTAATGCAGGACATCGCGGGCTATTTCCACGCGGCGACAAGCGAAAACTCGGGCGTTGCCATGACGGCGGAGTACAAAAGCGGCAGAAAGGAAACGTATAAAACCTACCGGCATACGGGCGCGGGGGTTCTTTCTGCGGATACAACGGTGTATGTGCTTGCGAATTCGGGTACGGCAAGCGCGTCGGAAGCGCTTATAGGCGTTTTGGTCAGCTGCGGCGCGCTGGAATATAAAAATATTTTTCTTTCCGATTATTCCGAGGAATACCTCGGCTTTGCGGGTGCGGACGCTAAAACGGCGCAAAGCTACGGCAAGGGAATTATGCAGACTACCTTTGTAAAGCCGATTACCAAGGAGGCGCTTAAGCTTACCACCGCGCAGATTTACTGGCCGAACGGCAAATGCATACACGATGTTGGGCTTACCGTAATGGACGGCTGTCGCCCGTCAAGGGCGGACTGGACGGCGACCAAGGGCGATACTGAGCTTAAAAATATCTGTACCGAATATCTGGGTAAATAAAATTAACTGACAGCGGCGCCGCGGAGGTTTAATTAAACCTCCGCGGCGCCGCTTGTTTTTGTTATACAATTTTTTAAACGGGGTTTTTAAGCGTTTTTACTCTGCGCGCGGTAAAAATAACGCATACAAGAAAGCCCCCGTCCGCCCGTGTTATTTCCAGCGTTGCGTCGCCGTTGCATTCGAAATACTCCTCGGTCACCCTTTTCAAATCCTTTAAAAACAGCGCCCTTTCAAAGTCGGACATATCCTCTCTGTCAAGCGCAAGAATTCTGTTTGCTCTGTTCATACCTTTTCCCTCAGCTTTCTTTTAATATAGCCGCCAAGCCCCGCGTATTTTGCAATTACGTTGCAGGTGCCCTCTTTTTTGCCGCATACCGCCGCCGCGGCAAGCTTAAACGCCTTAATCGTCGCATTGCGGTATTTTCCCGCAGAAAGCGTCAGGTCCTCGGGGATAACCGCCGTAAGCGGCAGATGCAGTACGGCCGCAATTTCCTGCGCGGTCATAATTTCGCCGTTTAAAATCTGTCCGCCGCAGATTTTGTTAACCACAAGCCCTATGTCCTTAAAGCCTCCGTCCGCAAGCGCGTTTCTGCAACAGTCCGCACTCTTTACCGAGGGCAAAAACGGCTCGGTCACAATAATCGCTCTGTCGCAGCTTTCCTTTGCCGTTTTATCGGCAAGTATAAAATCAAACAGCCCCT
This sequence comes from uncultured Christensenella sp., assembly GCA_910587015.1. Classification (GTDB taxonomy): domain Bacteria; phylum Bacillota; class Clostridia; order Christensenellales; family Borkfalkiaceae; genus Coproplasma. The sequence continues at coordinate 288,984 of CAJUME010000005.1, read as the reverse complement.
CAACGTCGGCAACGGCGCGGTTTGCCGCCTCCGCGTTTTTAAGTCCTATCGAGGGCATAAAGCACAGATTAGCCGTCTGCGCGTGGGGAATCAGAGTCTGTTTTGCGCGGCACGCGCCCTTTTCGTAGTCGGCAAGGGTGTAGACCTGCATATTGGACAACCCGCCCGCAATTATCGCGCCGCCGCTAAGCGTATCGCCGTCTACAATAAGCGTTCTTTCGCCCAGCTCGGCAAGCGCAAGCCCCAAGCCTATGCAGAACGAGGTTACACCCGTGCCGCCCTTAAAGCTCGTAAGGTAAATTTTTGTAGCCATACAAGCAATTTTAGCGGCGTAGCAATTAAAAAATAAGTCTGTTTTTGTTATAATATATATTTTAAGGTAAAAGCGGCTGCAAGCCAAAGGCGGTTTTTGGCGGTTATACATAAACTATGGCGGGCATAAAATAGACTTATGAAGCTTTTGGAACAAATTCTCGGCGAGCTTGGCGCGGATACGCTTAAGGCCTTTACGATAATACCGCAGTTCGGCGGATACTTCCGCAGTATAAAGTCCGTTAAAGAGCTTTCGGCGGAAAAAATAATACTTCTGCAAAGGCGCTGCGTTATTATAATCGGGGGCGAAAATCTGGATATAGGCAGCTATTTCGAGGACGATATTTTAATAAAGGGCGATATAAGGGAGATTAAAATTGAAGGGTAGGCTTACCGAAATTTCAGTTGTCGCCACTGCGGAGGCGGCTTTAAAAAGACTTAAAAAAGCGGGAATAGCCGCCTATGCGTGCAAAAAACGCGGCGCTTACTTTATATTTTGCGTAAAAGATAAAGATATCGAAAAAGCTTTTGCAATTTTTGATAAGCCGTGTTATAATATCTGCGTGGTAAAAAACAGCGCGAAACGCCGTTTTTTATCGCTTGCAAAGCTGCGCGCGGGGCTGTTTGTCGGCGCGGCGGCGTTTGTTGCGCTTGCCGTGTTTGCAAATACCTTCGTGCTTAAAATCGAGGTCAGCGGCAGCGGCAGCTACCTCGAAGCGGACGTCCGTAAAATAATTCTGGACGAGGGCGCAAGGGAGTTTAAACCGTTTTCCGCGCTAAACAAGGCGGTTGCCACGGGCAGAATTCTTTCCTTGCCGCAGGTCACCTTCTGCAATATCGAGCGGCGCGGCAGCGTGCTTGTGGTCGACGTTCAGGTCGACGACGAGCATTTCGGCTCGGCAAGCACAAAGCCGTTATTGTCGGATACGGACGGCGTTGTCCGCAATATCGTGGCGGTGTGCGGAACGGCGGCCGTTTCTGCGGGAGATACCGTCAAAAAGGGCGATACGCTTATTTATGCGCATATGCTTTCCGGCGAGGAGAATATAAGCTGTCTTGCGGCGGGCTATGCGGAAATAGAATGCGCGCGCACGTCTGAATTTTTTGCCGAGGAGGAGAGCGAGGAAAATCTTAAAAAAGCTTATTCCTCCGTTCTGCTGGAAAACGAAACAATACTCTCGCGCAAGCATACGGTAAAGCCGTGCGACGGCGGAGTAATTTACGTTATAGATTTCAGTTATATACACAAAATAAGTATCAATATAACGTAAAGTCTAAATTTTTTATGAACAATCAGAGTATAAGAAAAATCAACGCCGACAATTCAGACAAGCTTCAGCGCGTCCTCGGCACGTTCGACGAAAATATCAACGTGCTTATGCAGGAATTCGGCGTAATAATCCGCGTGGACGGACTTAATATAGTTGTTTCGGGTACGGAGGACAAGGTTGTACAAGCCGCCTCCGTAATAGAAAATCTTTTGGTGCTGGCGGAAAGCGGCGAGGGCATAGACAAGGGCAGAACTCAGTACTGCATAGAGCTTGCCAAAGAGGGCAAGGCGAGCGACATTAAAAAGCTGTCCTCCGGTACGGTCGCCATAACCTCGCGCGGAAAGCCGATTAAATGCAAGACGGTAGGTCAGCGCAAATATGTTGACGAAATCGGCAAAAAGTCTGTGGTTTTCGGCATAGGCCCCGCGGGCACGGGCAAAACGTATCTTGCGGTGTGTCTTGCCGTTCAGGCATACAAGCAAAAGCAGGTTGATAAAATAATTCTTACCCGTCCCGCTGTGGAGGCGGGCGAAAAGCTCGGCTTTCTCCCCGGCGATTTGCAGACCAAGGTAGACCCCTATCTCCGTCCGCTTTACGATGCCCTGCAGGAAATGCTCGGGCTGGAAACGTATACAAAGCTGATGGAGCGCGGCTCTATTGAAATTGCTCCGCTTGCGTATATGCGCGGCAGAACGCTTTCGAACGCGTTTATAATTTTGGACGAGGCGCAGAACTCCACGCGCGAGCAAATGAAGATGTTTTTGACGCGTTTGGGCGACGGCAGTAAAATGGTGATTACGGGCGATGTGACGCAAATCGACCTTCCCGACGGGAAGAAGAGCGGGCTTGAGCACGCGGCGCACGTTTTAAAGGAAGTGGAGGGCATAGGCATAGTGCACTTGTCCGACAAGGACGTTGTCCGCAACCCGCTTGTAATGAGCATTGTCCGCGCGTACGAGGCGGATTCGAACAAACACAAAACAGATAACAACGCGTAATTATTTACTTACCCTTCGGAGGAAATTTTGAAGACAAAGCTTACGAAAAAAGAAATATGCTTAAGTATTATAACTACTCTTGTTTCGTTCACGGTGCTTATAGGCGTCATGATGCTTATGATGCTTATAAACCTCGTCAACGTAGAGCTGGGCTTAAAGGACTTTATATTTCACCAGTATAAAAACATAATCACGGTGGTTACGGCTGTTGCACTGCTGATGTGTATTGTTTATATCTATATGTTTTTCGAAAACAGAAGCCTGCTTGCACAGTATTCCAAAATTATGGAAATTTATCTTTTGCTGTGCATTGCGCTGCTTTTGTGCAACGTGGTCGGCAAATTCGTATATTCAACCGCGCGCCCGCTTCTGTTTTTCGCGCTTATGGCGGCAATGATTTTAAAGCGCAAGGACGCTATTTTCATGAACATAGTGTTTGCGCTTACAATATTCATATTCAACAGATTTTTAAACAGCTCCGACGTGACGCTCGGCCCCGATACCCTGCCGGACGGCGCGTACGGCTCCATTAAAATGGTTGAAAGCTTTTCAAGCCTTTTAACGTGCTTCTGCTGCGGAATTATCGGTATAATCGTATTAAAGCGCATAAAAACGCGTATAGGCTGCGTTATGCTTGCGCTGTTGCTGCTCGGCCCCGTTATTTTGATAAACCTTGTTGTGCAGCTTCCCACAAACCTTGCTCTTGACGAGGCGCTCGATATAGTTATGTACAGCGCCTTCGACTGCGTTTTGTCCGTTCTGGCGTTTATGTTTCTTCTGCCGGTGTTCGAGGGAATGTTCTCCGAGCTTACGCCCTTCCGTCTGCGCGAGCTTACCTCCGACCACGCAAAGCTTATTTCCAGACTTAAGTCCAACGCCCCCGGCACCTACAATCACTGCATTGTCGTTGCCCAGCTTGCGGAAATGTGCGCAACCGCGATAGGAGAGGATTCCGAGCTGGCGCGCGCCGCCGCATACTATCACGATGTGGGCAAGCTTAAAAACCCCGAAATGTTTGCGGAAAACCAAAGCGAATACGATTTGCATAAGGAGCTTACTCCCGAGCTTTCCGTGGATATTATCCGTTCGCACACCCGCGACGGCGCAAAGCTGATTAAAAAGAACCGTCTGCCCGAAATTTTTGCGGACGTTGCGGTTCAGCATCACGGCACCCTTCCCATAAAATATTTCTACGCCAAGGCGCTTAAAATGAGCGATGGCGAGCTGAATATAGCAAACTATTCCTATGCGGGACCCACGCCCACAACAAAGATTGCCGCAATTATAATGATTGTGGACGCGGCGGAGGCGGCAACGCGCTCTTTGCCAGACCGCTCGCCAGAAAAGGTTGAAAGGCTTGTAAACAATCTTGTGGAGGAGCGTATGAATCAGGAGCAGTTTGTGGACTGCAACATAACCATGCGCGAGCTGACTATAATAACCCGCACGGTTGTAAACGGACTTACGGGCGTATACCATTCGCGCGTGGCTTACCCCAAGCTGACGCTTAAAAAGAGATGATGACTATGCTTAACATTTTTTGCGAGCAATTCGATTTTTCGCCGCTGTCAAAGGCGTTTGAGAGCGAAATTGAAAGCGACTGCGGACTTTCCGCAGAAATCATTGTAACAGACGAGGCGGAAATTCGGCGCCTTAACGCCGAAGCCCGCGGAATTGACGCGGTAACAGACGTTTTAAGCTTTCCCTCGCTTGACGGAATCCGCGGCAAGGCGCTTAAAAAGGCGGACTTTCCGTTTGAGGTGGACGAGGAGGGCAATATCTTCCTCGGCAGTATAGTTATCTGCGAAAAACGCGCAAGGGAGCAGGCGGAGGAATACGGGCACAGCTATATGAGAGAGCTGCACTATCTTGCCGTGCACGGTTTGTGGCACCTTTTAGGCTATGACCATATGACTGAAGAGGACAAGCCCGAAATGCGCGCAAAAGAAGAAAAAATATTGAGTAAATTAGGAATAACGCGGGAATGAGAAGCGGATTTATAGGAGTGATAGGCAGAGCAAACGCAGGCAAAAGCACGCTTGTAAACGTGCTTGTGGGCGAAAAGGTGGCGATAGTTTCGCCCAAGCCCCAGACCACGCGCAATTCCATTATGGGCGTGCTTACAAAGGAAGAATATCAGCTTGTTTTTGTAGATACCCCCGGCATATACAAAAGCGGGCATTATCTGACCGATTTAATGCTTAAAGCCACGGACGACGCCGCAAAGGACGTTGATTTTATTCTTTTCGTTCACGACGGGCACGGCGGAATTTCCGACGAGGATATAACGCTTATCAAAAAGTATGCGGACGGCAAAATTCCTATGGCGCTCGCCTACACAAAGATAGACATTATGCCGAAGGAGCGCATTGCAGAGGACGTTAAAAAGCTGTACGATAACGGCATTCACTGCGACGTTTTTCCCGTTTCCGCCCGCAAATACACTAATATGCGCAAGCTTGAGCAATACCTCGCGGAGCAAATGCCCGAGGGCGGCAAGGTTATAGAAGAGGACATAGTTTCGGACAAAAGCGAAAGGTTTATGGTCGCCGAAATAATGCGCGAGAAAATTCTTTTGAAATTCGACGACGAAATCCCGCACGGTATAGCTATCGTAATCAACGAATTTACCCGCAAGGAAAACGGTAATTACGAGGTTAATCTCGATATAATCTGCGAAAAAGCCAACCACAAGGCCATTTTAATAGGTAAACAGGGCAGAGCGATTAAGGAGGTTTCCTCCTTCGCCCGTCAGGATATGGAAAAATTCCTCGGCGCAAAGGTATTTTTGACTACATACGTCCGCGTTGAAGAGGACTGGCGCAACCGCCCCGGTCTTGTAAAAGATATTTTTATTGTATAATTTGTTGTAAAGTGCGCATTCTGTTGTTAAGGAGTGCTGTATGAAAAGAGACAGGGATGCGGCGGAGCTTGCATGGAAAATGTTTGAAAAAACGGGCAACGTAAGCTATTATATGCTGTACAAGCAGTTGGACCATAAGGATTAAGCTGAATGTTTTATGGAGATAAAGGTTAACGCGCTTATGCTGCGCGCGGCTGATTACAACGAAAACGACAAAATACTGACCCTTTTAACCGCCGAAAACGGTAAAATCACGGCGGGGGCAAAGGGCGTAAAAAAGGCGGGGGCAAGGCTTAAATTTGCCGCCCAGCCTTTTTGCTTTGCCGAGTACATACTTTCAAAAAAAGGCGACAGATACACCGTTATAAACGCAAGCGAAACGGAAAGCTTTTACGATTTGCGTACGGATATAAACAAATTTTACGCAGCCTCGGCGGCGGTGGAAGCGGCCTCGGCTTTAACCTACGAGGGCGATGAAAGCGCGGAAATTTTTTACGCGCTTGTTAAAACGCTGTCGGAAATGTGCACGGAGGGCGAGGCTCAGCCCCTTATCCGTTTTTTAACGCTGGCTTTAAGAAAATCCGGCTACGGCGTCGCCGCGGAAAACTGCGCGGTGTGCGGTAATGCTCTGCTCGGGCACGATAAACTACGCTTTGATATGGACGCGGGCGCGTTCACCTGCTATGACTGCGGCGGCGGTATTGGCGCAAGCAGAGTTACCTATAACCTTTTGCGCAAGCTTGACAACAAGAGCTATGAAGAGGACTTTATAACCGCAGACGGAGAAAAGCGCGCGCTGAGGCTTTTAAGAGAATACTTTTCCTACAAGCTGAATATCGCGTTCAAAAGTCTTTCGGAATATATAAGACTTATTTAAAATTTCTATATTGACATCGGTAGGGCAGTGCATTATAATAAGTGCAACTAAACTTTGGAGGAAATTATGAAGGTTTTACTTTTTGACGGCACCAAAGCCCGCAAAACAAAGCTTGAATGCGAAACGTTTGAGGATGCTGAAAAGCTTTTAAGAGAGTGTGCCGCAAAGCCCCTTGCGTGGCTTTCCTTTTGCTACGATAAGAAATATCCGTCGCTTGATATAGATATAAACGGCGAGCTCACCGCTTTGACGTATTTCAACGACGAAGAAAGCAGATATAACGGCGGCGAGCCGTGTATGTGGGCGGCTATGGGCAATCACAACGGCAAGGTCGAGTTTTTAAAATGCAAGGGTAAGGAAACCCAGCTTTACAACGGCGACGAAATTGTGCCTTTGGAAAAGGCTATCGAGTGCGTTAAGCAATTTTTTGAAAACGGAGAACTGCCCGATTGCGTGGAGTGGGACAGAATTCAGTAAAAAATTGCGGAGTAAAAATTATGCAGATAAGCTATTTTGACGGAACTAACGAGAAAAGAAAAAAATTAACCCTTGCAACCTTTGAGGAAACGGAAAAATTTATAAGGGAGTGCGCGACAAAGCCGCTTGCGTTGCTGTCGTTAGACGAAGAGAATGATGATTATATCTCGCTTTTGGTCAACATAAACGGCGAATTTGCATACCTGACCTATATGGTGGAGGACTCCGTAGATGAGGAGGACGAGGATTGGGACGACTGCGAGAACTGCGATTGCGAGTACAGTATATGGATTTCTTTGGGACACCATAAGGAAAAGGTAAAATTTCTTTCGGGTCAGGGCAACAAAACCTCGAAAATGGACGGTGAAAAGGTGGTAACTCTGGAACAGGCGATAGAGTGCGTAAAGCAGTTCTTCGAAAACGGAGAACTGCCCGACTGTATCGAGTGGGAAAGAATATCATAAATGGGTTAAAAAATCGAAAATATCCGCGGCGGGCTGTATTTGGAATACAGCCCGCCGTTTTTCTGCAATTAAGTTACAAAATACTTAATTTGTGAAAAAATTTATATATTTACTTGCTTAATTGAGTATTTTGTATTAAAATTAATTAAGTACTTAAATAACAATTTTTTGGAGGAGTTTTTTAATGGCAAAAAAATATTGCTACCTTTTTACCGAAGGTAATGCAACAATGAGAGAACTGTTGGGCGGCAAAGGCGCTAACCTTGCAGAGATGACCAATATCGGCTTGCCCGTGCCTCAGGGCTTCACTATTTCTACCGAAGCCTGCACGCAGTATTACGAGGACGGCCGCAGAATCAACGATGATATCCAGAGCGAGATTATGGAATACATCGACAAAATGGAAAAGACCTGCGGAAAGAAGTTCGGCGATAAGGAAAATCCCCTTCTCGTTTCCGTTCGTTCGGGCGCGCGCGCTTCCATGCCCGGCATGATGGACACCATTTTAAACCTCGGCCTTAACGAAGACGTAGTAAACACCATCGCCGCAAAATCGGGCAACCCCCGCTGGGCTTGGGACTGCTACAGAAGATTTATTCAGATGTTCTCCGATGTCGTTATGGAGGTCGGCAAGAAATATTTCGAAAAGCTTATTGATAAAATGAAGGAAGAAAAGGGCGTAACCCTTGACGTTGAACTCAGCGCGGACGATTTGAAGACGCTTGCTCACCAGTTCAAGGCAGAGTATAAAAACCAGCTCGGCAAGGACTTCCCCAACGACCCCAAGGAGCAGCTTTTCGAGGCGGTTAAGGCGGTATTCCGTTCGTGGGACAACCCCCGTGCAAATATTTACCGTATGGACCACGACATTCCTTACAGCTGGGGTACCGCGGTTAACGTGCAGATGATGGCGTTCGGCAACATGGGCGACAACTGCGGCACGGGCGTTGCGTTCACGCGTAATCCCGCAACGGGCGAAAAGGGACTTATGGGCGAGTTCCTTACCAACGCTCAGGGCGAAGACGTTGTTGCAGGCGTCCGCACCCCGATGCCTATTGCAAAAATGGCAGAGGTTTTCCCCAAGGTTTACGAGCAGTTCTTAAAGGTTTGCGAAATTCTCGAGGACCACTACCGCGACATGCAGGATATGGAGTTCACCGTTGAAAACGAAAAGCTTTACATGTTGCAGACGCGTAACGGCAAGCGTACCGCGGCGGCGGCTATCAAAATCGCTTGCGACCTTATCGACGAGGGTATGATTACCGAGCAGGAAGCGCTTATGCAGATTGACGCTAAGTCGCTGGATATGCTCCTTCACCCTCAGTTTGACCCCGAGGCATTGAAAGAGGCAGACAAAAACAACGTAGTAGGCAAGGGTATTGCGGCTTCCCCCGGCGCGGCTGCGGGACAAATCGTATTCACCGCAGAGGACGCCGTTATCGAAGGCAAAAAGGGCAAGAAGGTAGTGCTTGTCCGTCTTGAAACCTCTCCCGAGGATATCGAGGGCATGAAGTTCGCGCAGGGTATTCTTACCGTTCGCGGCGGACAGACCTCTCACGCGGCGGTTGTTGCGCGCGGTATGGGAACGTGCTGCGTTTCCGGCTGCGGCGACATTAAAATGGACGAAGAGAATAAGTGCTTCACGCTTGCGGGCAAGGTTTATCACGAGGGCGATGGCATTTCCCTTGACGGCTCAACGGGTAATATCTACGATTGCCTTATCCCCACCGTTCCCGCGGACCCCAACAGCGGTTACTTCGGCAGAATTATGGAGCTTGCCGACAAATATAAGGCGCTTGGCGTAAGAACCAACGCGGACACCCCCAACGATGCAAGACAGGCTGCGGCGTTCGGCGCGCAGGGCATAGGCCTTTGCCGTACCGAGCATATGTTCTTCGACCCCGCGCGTATCGGCGCTTTCAGAGAAATGATTTGCTCTGATACGGTTGAAGAGAGAGAGGCGGCGCTCGCTAAAATCGAGCCCATGCAGCAGGCTGACTTCGAGGGACTTATGGAAGCGTTGGAGGGACAGCCCGTAACCATTCGTTTCCTTGACCCCCCTCTTCACGAGTTTGTTCCCACGGACGAGGCGGATATTAAGGCGCTTGCGGACGCTCAGGGCAAGACCGTTGCGCAGATTAAGCAGATTATAAGCGATTTGCACGAATTCAACCCCATGATGGGACACCGCGGCTGCCGTCTTACGGTAACCTATCCCGAAATCGCAGTAATGCAGACCAAGGCGGTTATCAAGGCCGCTATCAGCGTGCAGAAGAGACATAAGAAGTGGAAGGTCGTTCCCGAAATTATGATTCCCCTTGTAGGCGAGGTTAAAGAGCTTGCTTACGTCAAGAACGTAGTCGTTAAGACCGCGGACGAGGTTATCAAGGCTTCCGGCGTTAAGCTTAAATACGAGGTCGGCACCATGATAGAAATTCCCCGCGCGGCGCTTACGGCAGACGATATTGCAAGGAATGCAGACTTCTTCTGCTTCGGCACCAACGACCTGACGCAGATGACCTTCGGCTTCTCGCGCGACGACGCCGGCAAATTCCTTCCCGCTTACTATGCAAACAAGATTTACGAAAGCGACCCGTTCTCGCGCCTCGATACAATCGGCGTAGGCAAGCTTATGGAAACGGCAGTAAAGCTCGGCAAAAAGGGCAACAAAAAGCTTCACGTCGGCATTTGCGGCGAACACGGCGGCGACCCCTCGTCAATCGAGTTCTGCCACAAAATCGGACTTAACTATGTTTCCTGCTCGCCCTACCGCGTGCCTATCGCACGCCTTGCCGCAGCTCAGGCAAACATCAAAAATCCCAGAAAGTAATAAGATTTTTCTAAATACACGGTAATTTATTTAATAGCTTCCTTGGTTTGTAGTAAATCGAGGAAGCTAAATAAATTTTAATCCTATAGAGATGAACTGATTTTATTTAAAAATTTTAGGGTAATATTTTATAAAAATATAAGGGAAAAAGTATGTTTGGTTCTAAATATGTAATTTGGATAGAATTTTCTAACGGCGATGAAGGATATTTTTATAAGGTAAAAGACGGTAAAATTTTTTATAAATACAATCCGTATGATGCAAAAATCTATAACTCAACATTTGAGTGCGGCTTTGATGAGGGCTATTGTTTAAATTCGTTCAGAGATATAAATGATAAAATCGAGTATAAAAAGCTATAGCTTAAAAAATTGAATGGTTTTTGTCTGAATGGCTGATAAAAAAGCGGGGCGCGATTATAAATTGCGCCCCGCTTTTATAAAAATCTTCGCAAAAGTATTTACAGATTTTTATAAAAAGGCTATAATTAAACCATAAAATTTATAAACAATTAAAAAACGGAGCGCTTCGGCAGAACAGTGAAATTTTTTAAAGCGATATTGAAAAAACTTAAGGAGCCAACGGCGGCGGTTGCAACCGTTGCCGCAATATTGCTTATTCTTTCTGTCGGCGGGGTATTTGCGTGCATATTTCTTTCCGCTCCGCACGCCGTTGCGTATGTGCTGTACGGTGTTTCCGCGCTGTTTTTGTGCTATTTTATTTATGTCGCCGTTTGCGGCTGGTTCAAAACCCGTCCGCGCTTTTACGAATGGGCGGAAAAGCACCGTCTTGCGCGCAGATTTATAGGCGATTTAACCTTCCGAACAATGATATTCGCCGCATTCGGTATGCTGATAAATGTGGGATACGCCACATTCAACGCGGTCTACGGCGTTATAATCGCCATTCATTACGGCATTATCGCAACAAGCATCTGGTATTGCGCGGTCGCCGTTTACTATATTATTTTAAGCGTCACGCGCGCGGTAATTATTGCCCGCACCCGCAACGTTAATGTAAACGCAAGGCTTACGCTTCAACAGCAGAATATGCAGAAAATCAAAATTTACCGTGCTACCGGTTGGCTGTTGTTAATTCTTACCGCCGCGCTTATAACCATTTTGTGGACTATGGTGCAGTATCCCAGTATGGGCTTCCGTTTCGAGGGACTGCTGATTTTTGTCGCCGCGGCTTTTACATTCTACAAAATAGTTTTTGCCGCACATAACCTTATTAGAGTTCGCGGCATTAACGATTACGCCGTCCGCGCCGTCCGCAATATAAATTTTACCGATGCGCTTGTATCCGTGCTTGCTTTGCAAACCGCTCTGCTTGCGGCGTATTCCGAAGGAGTTGATTTTACATGGCTGACCGCTTTAGTCGGCACTGCAATATGCGTTTCCTCTGCGTTTACGGGCGTATATATGCTTGTCAACGGCTTTAAAAAGTGCCGCAGACAAAAGCTGAACGTTGCGGCGGAGGCCTCTGCAATTTCAGAGGAAACCATTTCCGACTGCGTATCTGAGCAGGATTGATTTATAAAAACGCAAAAGCCCCCGCGCAAATTATGCGCGGGGGTTTATTAAATTTTCAGCTGTCGCTTTTGATAAATTCCGTGCTAATCGCGTTTTTAAGCAGTTGCGCCGCTACTGCCGTGTCCGTCAGTTTTTCCAAAATGATTGTCGAAGTGTTTTTGCCGTCAAATAAATGCCAGTATGTTATATCCCTGAATACCGCGCTTTCCAACGCCGTACAGCTTTCAAATGCACCCTTGCATATCTGTTCAACGCTTTCGCCTATTTCCACGGTTTTCAGCGCTTCACAGTTCCAGAAGGTCTGTTGCTTAATAGCCTTTAATCCGTTTCCGATAACGGCAGACTGCAATTGCTTGCATCCTTTAAAGGCAAACTCGCCGATATCTGTAACGCTGTCGGGAATGACTATGCTTTTAAGCTTTGTAAAGGTGAAAGCTTTTTGACCGATTTTTGCAAGCCCCTGCGGCAGGTTAATTTCTGTTATTGCGGTATAAGAAAATGCCTCTATTTCGATTTCAAGCAAGGTAGATGGCAATTCCGCTTCCGTCAGCTCAAAGCAGTAGGTAAACGCGCCGTTGCCTATTTTGGTAACGTTTTCCGATATTATAACGCTGTTCAGCGATTTTTCGCAAAAATCGTTACTGAATGCAAAGGTGCCAACCTCTGTAACGGGCAAGCCCTTATAAAAGGAGGGGATAATAACGTTGCTGTCTGTACCCTTGTAGCTGTTAACTACATAGCCGTTGCCGTTTGAGTTCAGCTTCCAGTCGAAAAGCTTGACGGAGGTGGCGGGGAGGGGCGTATAAACCGCCTCCGCATACATATCCTCCCCGAAGGTAAGCTCCCCGTAACGCCATTCGCCCGTGTAGCCCGCCTTATGCGGTACCTCGGGCTCGTTGATTGCGCTGTCTGAAATAGTGTATGTGCGCAAAATGCTTTCGCTTCCAACGGGGAAATAAACTTTGTAAATTATCGGCGTATATATAGCATTAACGGTAATCGCTTCGCCGTAGGTCAGCGTAAAAGCCTCCCAAACGGCGTTATAGCCTTTCCTTTGCGGAGCTTGCGGCGGCTGTACCGTGCTGTCAAAAATGGTATAGGTTATTTCAAAGCTTTCATTGTCTGCGGTAAAGGTTATAATGTAATTTATCAGCTTGTACTCGGCATGGACGGTAATTTTTCCGCCCTGCGACAAATCATAGCACTGCCATTTGCCGCGGTAGCCGCGCTTTTCGGGAACGGCGGGCTCGTTTATAGCGATGTCCTCCGCATAGTACGGTACCGTATATTCAAAGCCTTCCGCAATAAACACGACTATATTTTCAACTTCCTCGGGCGGTGTTTCGGGCGGAACATCGGGCTCGGGCTCTGTCGGGTCGTTCGGTTCGGTGGGAGAGGGAGGCTCTTGCGTATCGCCGTTGCTGTTTTCTCCGTCGCCGCTTGTGTTTGGCGGGACAGAGGGCTTTGTTTCACTACCGTCGGGCTTAGGCATATTGTTGTCAATGGGCAGCTTGTCCACAACCGTACCGGACGAGCTTCCGCAACCCGCGGCAACCGCCGCTATGCATAAGGATAAAAGTAACAGACCAATCAACAGCTTTAGCTTTTTCATTATAAAATACCTTGCGTCGAAATTTGTCGAAATGTGTCGAAACACACCTTGAATATTCTACCAAAAGGAAATAAAAAAGGTTATCACATTGCTGTTGTATAAAATTTGTTGCTTTTCGTTGGTTTTTATGATAAATCTATATTTTTCGGCAAAAAGTAAAATGCTCTCGGATAAAATTTCCGAGAGCATTTATTTCGCTTTAATTAATAACCGCGTCCGTTAACGGACAAATTTTTTATCCTTCGTAAATTATCGTCGCATATACATTGGTATGCCACCACTTACCCCATACGGCGTCGGCTTCCTCCTGAGAGGCAAAGCCTTTTATTACCACGGTCTGTGCGGAAGTTAAACCGAAAAGGGCAGAGCTGTTCATTTCTTCCACGCTTGCGGGAATTACTATCCTTGCGTCCGTGCATGTATAAAACGCATCGCTTGCGATTATTTTTGCCGTATCGGGAACAGTTCCGCCGCTAAGCACAACAAGCACCTTCTGCGTGGCGATTTCTATAAGACAGCCGTTTTGCATTATGTAAGAGGGGTTGCCTTCCACCACCGTAAGAGAAGTAAGTTTTTTGCTTTCAAACGCGCCATAACCTATTTCCGTCACGGTTTTGGGAATTACAAACGATTTAAGCTGAGTAAATGAAAAGGCGAAGTTGCCTATGCTTTCAAGGGAGGAAGCGGTTGGGTCAATCAAAATCAGACCGCCCATTCTTTCGCCGAAGGTTACGGAAGTCAACGCAGAGCAATTGTCAAACGCGGAGCTTCTGATTGCGCGCAAGCCCAAAGGAAGCATAATACTTGTCAGCGAGGTGCAGTTATCAAATGCGTGTTCGCCTATCGCTTCAAGCTTGCTTTCGCCTTCGAACGTTACCGTTTTAAGCGAAGCGCAGCCTCTGAACGCGTAGGCGCCTATGCCCGTCACGTTAGCGGGTATAGTAATGCTTTCAAAATTTCTGTTTTCGAATGCGTAATTGCCTATAAACGTAACGTAATCGGGAATAACCGCGTAATCCACGCCCGCAATCAGCTTGTTCGTTTCTCTTTCGATAATGCAGTTGTTGTCCTTGAAGTATACGGGGTTATCCGCGTCGATAGTCATAGCCGCAATAGTTGCCGCCGAGAACGCCGTTGGCGAAATAGAGGTAACGCTTGCGGGAATATTGCAAACGGTAAGGTTTTCGCAACGGGAAAAGGCGTAATTGTCTATTGTTTGCAGATTATTGCCGAAAACCACCTCTTTAAGCGAAGTGCAGTCTCTGAATGCGTGGCCTTGTATCGCAGTTAAATTTTCGGGTAAAACTATTCTTTCAAGACTTGTGCAGCCGCCGAATATCGTGTACATATTTAAACCGATAACGGTAAGCTTGCCGTTTTCAAAGGTAAGCTCTTTCAGGCTTTCACAACCTGAAAACGCAGAAGAACCAATACTTTCGATATTTGCGTGGATGTTTACGCTTTCAATGCCGGAACCGTAAAATGCACCACCTTCGATTTTTGTTACCGAGCTCGGGATAACTGCGTTTTTTGTTCCCAAAAGCAAGGTATTTGTAGCGCGCTCTATAAGACAGCCGCTTTCAACCCTGTAAACGGGGTTGCCTTCCGCAACGGTAATGCTTTCAAGCGCGGGGCAGTTGCGCGCAATGCTGATAAATCTTCCATCGCGCGTTTTGCCGATAGAAACTGCGGTAGAGGGGAAGGAAATACTTTTCAGCTTAGGGCAGTATGCAAAAGTATGGGGGTCGAATGAAGTAATGCCCTCGGAAAAATCCACGCTTTCCAGATTGTTGCAGCGGTTGAAAGCTATTTGACCAACGGTTTTAAGGTTGTTGCCTAAAACTACTATACGTTCAATTTGGTTGCAATAGGAAAAAGCGCCACTGCGGATTTCGGTTACGGGCAACCCTTTATAGTATTCGGGTATGTAAACCGTTCCTTTAAGCAAATCACGGTGAACACAGTGTACGCTGTATTCCGTGCCGTCTCTGTTAAGTGAAAAGCTCAAACCATCGCTGCCCAAAGCGGAAGACGCGCGCGTTTCCGTATGCAAAGCGTCGCGCACGCACACGCGTACGTCCTCGCCCGTTTCGCTTTCCGTCGCGGGTACCGATACTACCCAGTCGCCGAATTTGTGTCCGCGCGCCGTTAGTATATGCGTTTTAATATGCGTTGCGTCGTTGGCGCATACGCTTGTTTCTGCGCCGTCCTCCGTGCATGTAGCCGCCTTTGTGGTTGCGTAAGCGCTCCATTCGTGTCCGTAAGGCTCAACGGCGCGCACTTCGGTATGATTGTTGCAGTTGCGGCAATACCGCGTTTCTACGCCCGCAACCGTGCAGGTGGGTGAAAGCGTTATTACCCATTCGCCGAAATCGTGCCCCAGCTTGGCAACGCTTCTCAATTCTGTATGATTTTCATCGCGCAGGCAAACTCTCGTCTGCGCGCCCTCGTTTTCGCAGTCCGCTTCCAAAGCGGTTTCCCACGCGCCCCAGCTGTGACCGAGCGCGGGAATAGCGCGCTTATCCGAGTTTTCGCAAGTGTTGCAGGTGCGCGTTTCAACGCCCGCAAGCAAACAGGTTGCTTCGGTCTGGGTTTCCCAACCGTTCCAGTCGTGCCCCGTTGCGGGAACAGCCCGCGTCTGCTTTACGTTCGGGTCGGAAAGAGAAGTTCTTATTTCTACGCCCGCTTCCTCGCAGGTGGGGGAGGTAACCGTTATCCATTCGCCGAAGTCGGCGTCTTCGTTTTTGGCGCAGCCCGCAAAAGCAAGCGGTACGGCGCACAGCGCGACCGCCGCGCACAATGCTATTAAAATACTTTTTTTCTTCATATTCGTTACCCTCCGAATATAATTTTACAATTATATTATAATGTAAATGTAAAAATTTGTCAACAGTTAATTGTTTAAAGTTATATATAGGCGGTTCTTGGTTAAAAAAACCGCTTGCAAAGCTTTTTTAAAGCTTTGCAAGCGGCATAGTTTGCGCCGATAAATCCGCGCACGGCGGAAAAATTATTTTTTGCTTACGTAGTAAGTGGTTTTGTCCGCGGAAAGCTTGGTTTCGTAGTTCATTTTTTTAAGCAGGTCAATCATTTTTCTGCACCCGAAGTTTCTGCAATCGAAGTCGGTGAACTGTTTCTGCAAAAGCGTGCCTACGGTGCTTGCAAGCAGCCAGCCGTCGGGGTTTGCGTTTTCTTCAATCATATTGTCGATAGCTGTTTTAATGTCTTTAAGCGCGGTCTGGGTGGACTTTTCCGCTTCGGCGGCAACGGCCTTTTTAGCGCCCTTTCCGGGCTTTTCCGCGGTTAAATCCGCGCTGATTAAATCAACGTATTTAAACATACTGCACGCGGCGACAAAGGGCTTGGGAGTTTGCTTTTTGCCCATTCCTATAACGGTCATACCCGCCTCGCGCAGCCGCGCCGCAAGCTTTGTAAAGTCGCTGTCGGAGGATACAAGGCAAAACCCGTCCACCTTGCCAGTGTAAAGTATATCCATAGCGTCGATTATCATTGCCGAGTCGGTCGCGTTTTTGCCCGTGGTGTAGGCGTACTGCTGCATTGGGTTAAGCGAATACTCCAAAAGTATCTGCTTCCAGCAATTAAGGTTAGTGCTTGTCCAGTCGCCGTAAATGCGCTTGAAGGTGATTGTTCCCTCTTTTGTAACCTCGTCTATAATTGTCTTTATGTACTGCGGGCTTGTGTTGTCGCCGTCAATAAGTATAGCAAACTTTTTATCTTCCATACTAAACTCCCGTTTTTTTCATAATATGATATATTGTAACATATATTTAAGCGTTTTTCAAGCGCGTACCGCCGCCGATAAGTAAAATACATTAATTTCACATTTAAAAAGTTGCAAAAAAAAATTCAATATGTATAATGGTTGAAAAAGAGGCGCGCCTCTTTTTTCTGTGCAATTGCACAGAAAAACAATTTTAAACAGTATAAAATTTTTTGGAGGTTTTATGAATTCAAATGCAAAACGTGCCGGCGCAATCGCTGCAATCGGCGCATATGCAATTTCGGCGTTTGCCGGCTTCGGCTTCGTTTTCGGCGGAGCAAGAGCCAATGCGGCAGCCAACGAGGGGCTTACATACTTCTATAACGGCTTGCAGTACAACGCCAGAGCTCAGCGCTTTTATAAGGCGTTTGAAACCCTTGAAAAAGACGGAGCTTTCAAAACCGGTAAGGTTGACTACGACCTTATAAGCACCAAGACCTCGGTCGGCGCGGACGTAAGGGCTTATGTGGAGGAGGGCAACGCAACCCTTCCCGTAGCGTTCGGCGCGGGCCGCGACGCCTTTTTGATGGATAATCCCGACTTGTTTTACTGGGACGTTTTCTCGGTATCGTTAAGCGCGGGTACGCAGAGCGGAAATTATGTGGCGTTCCTCGATACCAGCCGTACCGACGACCCGTACACGGGACACATTAACACCGTTGAAGAAATAGACAAGGCGATTAAGGAATACGAAGCGAAGCTTAAAATCGTTGTAGACGGTGCAAAAGCTGCTGGCAAAGACGTAAAAACGCAGATAGAGTACGTTAACAAATACATAAGCGATAACGTGGAATACGATTTTTGCACCACTCCCGACGGGTATCTGCCCGAAGCCGATTATGTGGATACCGCATACGGCGCGCTTGTAAACGGAAAGGCAATCTGCGGAGGATATGCAAAAGCGTTCAAAGCCGTTCTTGACAGGCTTAACATACCTTGCGTTTGTATACAGGGTTACAGCTGTTCTTCGGCTTCTTCCTCATACGTTGCGCATATGTGGAACGCGGTAAAACTTGAAGGACAGTGGTATGCGGTAGACCCCACTTGGAACGATACCGCGGGCAAAAACGACTGGCTGTTCTTGGGACAGAAGGATTTATCTGAAGACCATGTTGAGGACCCGGTAATTTCGTCCTCCGGTTACGAGCTTAGATATCCCGCGTTAAAGCCTTATAATTACGGCAACGATACCGACGACAACGGTATGAACATCAAAGGCGATTACAGCGATAACCCCGACGGTAACGGTCAGCTGTGCAAGCTTACGGTAGTATACGACGGTAAGGGCGCTAAAAAACTTGAAGAGCAGGGGAAATATCTTGCAGCGCGTTTGGGCGACAGGCAGGAAGACGGCTCTATGGCTTGGGGTGTGTGGTGCAACTTTGTCAAAATGGCAGATTTTATGTTCCCCGGCGCGTTCAAATACGATGATAAAGCAAGCTACGTTTATATGTACGCGAATATTGATTATATTCAGTTCGCGCTTATCGACTATGCTCCGGACGAATCAGACGGTGCAACTTATCCCGATAAACCCGAATTCGGCGACCTTGCGGGCACACCCTGCAATTATATTTACAAAAACGAAAATCTTACGGAAGGACATATAAGCCAGCCCAGCACGCCCTATCAGAACGAGGGTTACGGCAGTTATATTCCCGCGCCCTCCGCAAACGCAACCCCCTCGAACACGGGTAAAATGAAGGTGGACGCAACGTATGAGATGACATTCGTTTACTCCGATACGCTTGTGCCTGCCGAAGGCAAAACCGCCGCGGACGTAGGACTTAACATAGAAACCGCGCGCGGTAACGATACCATAAACGACAGCGTTGAAATAACTAACTTCAAGTGGGACGGTAACAAAACCATATCGTTTACGTTCAAGCCCAGCAGAATGTTTATACACAACGGAATCACTTACTATTTTACGCCGACTAACCTTGTCGGTAAAAAGAGCAACAAAATTCCCAACCCCGTAACTTACTATTTTTCGGGTAAAAACGTAGTGTGCAGCAAAATATTTAACGACGGCAGACTTTATATAAACGCTTATGGTTCGCCCAACATTCTGGACACTTCCGACCTTGCCGTTAACGATTTTAAAGACGAGAACGGCAACTATTACGCAAAAAACCAAAGAAGTCAGCTTATTCTCGTAGCCGACAAGGCGGGCAATAAAAAGAACGGGCAAATGCTTGATATGCTCGAAACAAACGAAGGGATTGAAAAGGATGACGTTATTACCACGGCAAGCTATGAAATAAGCTTGCAGATTTGCGGCGTGGTGCAGAAAATACCCAACGGCAGTTACGTGCAGGTTGCGTTCGGCTTCCCCGAAGGTTTCAGTCCCGACGACGAGGGAACTACCTTCAAAATTTACCACTACACGCACGATGATAAGGGCAATATAACGGGCGTTGAGGAAATTCCCGTAATCGTCACAAAATACGGACTTATTGCAAAGGTTCAAAGCTTCAGCCCCTTCACGGTTGTGCAGGTCAAAAAGGACGCGGTAACCAATAACGGCGCTAAAAACGTTTACGCAAGCGTATCCGGCAACGGCGGTACAATTACAGCCGAGGACGGAACAAGCGGTATACGCGAGGTTACAGGCGACAGCATAACCTATACGATTACGGCGGAAGCAGGCTACCGTATCGACAGAATTATGCTCAACGGCAAAGCCGTAAGCAAGGAAAGATACGCAAACGGTACTATTACGCTTACAAAGGAAGAGCTTGAAGCGGGCAACACGCTCGAAGCTTCGTTTGTAACGGAAAGCTCCGCGGCTAATTACGAGCAGAAGGGCGTTGAAATCAAGCGTCCCGACGTTATAGTAATCAGCTCCGAGGACATTAACGCAAGCTTTGCGGGCAGCACCTCGAAGGGTACGCTTGCGGCAACAATACTTATTTCTTGCGTGGTCGTTGTAGCGGCGGTTGCGGTAAGCGTTACTGCGATTGTGGTTGCAACAAAAAGAAAACGCGCGGAAAAATAATAAGCTTACGCATTAACGCGTTTAAGTAAAAAAAGCAACGGCAAATTAATTTGCCGTTGCTTTTAATTTTTTGCGCTTCAATCGTTGACACGCTGTAAATGCATTTGATATAATTTAACCGTAAACAAATACAAGCCTTTAAAGGGGAGTAGAAAGCGTTTGTTTAAAACGTGCGCCAACCGTCAATACAGCGGAGTTTTAACCGCTCGGTAACGCTTAAATTTCGAGACTTTTACTGAATTTTTTAAGTTCGGTAGGGGTCTTTTTTGTTTAATTACGGCTTAAAACCGAAAAACAGTCAATATTTTATACAGGGAGAATACAGAATGGATACCGTTGCAATAATTACATCGGTGCTGACCTTAATTGCGGGAGTGGGCGTCTTTCTTATAGCTTGTTCTATGATGAGCTCTAATTTAGAGGCGCTGGGCAGTAAAAGGCTTAAAATGCTGTTTTCAAAGGCTTCTAAAAGCAAATTGCTTGGTGTGGGTGTAGGCGCGGCGGCAACTGCGGTAATACAAAGCTCCAGCGCGACCTCGGTTATGGTAATCGGCTTTGTTAATGCGGGCATAATGTCGCTTGCGCAGGCGGCAACCGTAATATTCGGTGCGAATATCGGCACCACAATCACCGGTCAAATCGTCGCCTTGGGACTTTTCGGCGGAAACTCCGTGTCAACCTCGGTAATTTTTGCCGCATTTGCGGGCGTGGGCGCGTTCATTCTTGCGTTTTCCAAAAAGGATAAGCTTACTAAGACGGGCGGTATTATGGCGGGCTTCGGCATGCTGTTCGTCGGGCTTTCGCTTATGAGCGGCTCTATGTCGGACTTTTCCGAGCTGGAGGAGGTGAAAAGCTTCCTTGCAATCTTTAAAAATCCGTTTTTGCTTGTGCTTATAGGCGCCGTTTTAACGGCCGTTGTGCAAAGCTCGTCGGTTATGACGTCAATGGCGATAACCATGGTCGTTACGGGGCTTATATCGCTGAATCAGGGCATTTATATTACAATGGGCAGTAATATAGGTACATGCGTAACCGCGCTGATTGCCGGACTTACAAGCACCAAAAACGCAAAGCGCACCGCGCTTATTCACCTTATTTTCAACGTCAGCGGCGTAATCGTGTTTATTATAATCGGGCTGTTTATGAGCATAGGCGGAATAGATTACGGCTTTATCTTCGGCAAAATGTTCCCGCATACGCCGCAGCTGCAGCTTTCTATGTTCCATACGGTATTCAATGTTATAACGGTAATTATAGTGCTTCCGCTTACCAATCTGCTTGTTAAGCTGGTTACAAAAATGGTTCCCGACAAAAAGGATAAAAACGCCGTGCCGGAGGGGCCGCGCTTCAGCTTTGTTGAGGAGCATATGCTGCGTACTCCGCCCATAGCAGTTCAGCAGATTAAAAACGAAATTATTCAGATGGCGGATACGGCTATGCTTAACTTTAACGCCGCGTGCGAGGTTGTCTGCACGCTGAATTATGAGCATATAGCGCTATTCCGCGCACGGGAAAATCAGTTAAACTTCCTGAATAAGGAGCTTGTGCGGTTTATCGTGAGGCTGTTGAAGGAGGACCTTAACGAAAAGGACAGAATTTACTTGTCCGCGGCAATACGCTCGGTGTCCGATTTGGAGCGCGTCGGCGACTATGCAGAGAATATCGTCGAGTATGCAGACAAGCTTAAAGAGGCGGACGGTAGCTTTTCGGAAAAAGCAGTCGCCGAAATAAACGAGTTAAAGACTTTGATACAAAAGCTGTATACCGAGGTCTTGAAGGCTTATTCCGAAGGGGATAAGAGCGCGTTGCAAAGGGCGCTTGCGGTTGAGGAGGAGGTTGACCGCGTAACCGAAGGTATGATGCAAAGCCATATAGAACGGCTTAGCGCGGGCGAGTGCACCGCGGACGTCGGGGCGCAGTATCTGTCGTTTTCGGCCAATGCGGAAAGAATAGCCGACCACTTTATCAACGTTGCCAAAACCATAACCGCACATTTGTAAATTCTGAATATAAAAAAGACCGTAGATTTTTATTTAAAAATCTACGGTCTTTTTGGTGACCCTGCACCCAAGAAAACCTAAGCCCTATAAATTGAAATTTAATTCAAGCTTGATTAGCGCAACTAAAAGTATAAATGTAACTATTAAAACAGATATTCATTTTATATTTTTTAAATTGCGATTTCTTTTTTATCTTAAAGCCGTTATTTGCAAGCAATCTATTCGATGCAATATTATCTTGCGCAACCTCCGCAGTTATCTCAATGCCACCATTATTGCGTATAAAAGTGACAATTAAAGCCAACAGTTCAGAACCGAATCTTTTCCCCCAATAGCCCTTATGAACACAATATCCTATATCGAATATTTCCTTTTTTTCGTCAGGGAAAATGCAAGCAGAACCTATTATCTCATCAGAACTGTTTAAAACAACTGTCAAATAATATCCGTTTGGCTATCTTCAAGACTGTCAAGTGCTTTTTGAAAATCACTATCAACATATTCCACCGTCGGGTCGCTCATATATTTGCCGTTTTCCTTATCAAACCACATTGCGGTAAGGTATGGCAGGTCTGACTTTTGATAATTCCGTACAGTTATTCTTGAAGAAACAAGCGGTTTCTCTATTAGCATTTTAAAATTTCTCCGCTAAATTACTGTTTATCGCACAATTTGAGTAAATTTATTTTAGCAAAAACAATACGATTATTCAACCATATAACACCGAAAAAAGAAAAACGGCACCGTGGTAAGTGTTTGAATAAACGAGCACACGGCTTACAATTCTGTGCGGAAATTTGCGCATACGCGCAAAGCGTCGCTGCGCTCGCGCGAACCGCGCGGCTTTTCGCAATCGTTAATCACAGAATAAAGGCAGTAGCTTTGCTACTGCCTTTATTTTGGTGAAGCGGATTATTGCAAATAAGAACATAACAATATTCAAGGTGAACAACACAGAATTGTTTTGCCAAGTGGAATTGCCGCTGTCAGACTACCCGCTTTACGGCAAGCAAATAGCCGCAAGTTAATCTTGCGGCTTGTCGGTTGTCTTTTCGGTACTAATGGTTGTCATTGCCTCACGGTAAACGAGCCTTGACAGCCTTTTTGCTTGTTCTTTATCGGGTAGTAATTCCGCATATATATTCTTGTCTTTATCGTCAAAATAAATGACCATTAAGCCGTTCGGTATTTTACTCATAAAAAAACTCCTTGATTTTCTCCCACCCATACCCACCCTAAATGGTACAATAAGGCATAAAGAGTATTTTGTCATTTTTAATTGAATAATAGCCGATTTTTCATTAAATGCCCCAAAATGCGTTACGTTACGGGGTGGCGTGGTAATACTATACGCCACAGTGCGGGCGGCTGTCGCCGCCCGCACATATTGCCTTTTTATGTTCCGTGCGACGCAGTGCCAATAAGGTAATAGTAACTTATCGGCACTGCGTCGCGGTTTAATGTCAAAAGTGTGACAGTGTTACATAGTGGCGTATAAAGTAATACTATTATTATTTATTATCAACGGTTGCTTTTTGCACGGTAACTTTACCGTCTTTTACGGCTATCAAATATTTGCCCTTACATTTCGGGCAATAGATTTCTATCGTAGAACCGTCGCCCACTTTTAATAATTTATACCCGCATTCGGGACATACAACATAATAAGTCATTGATTTGCTCCTTGCGCTTTTAATCTCGTTGTAACTAACCCGTGGCGTATAACGATATGTACATACTCGCCGCATTTCGCGCATTTTGTATAGCCATCCAATCCGTTTTGCGCTTGTATCAATACCGCTTTACATTTAGGACAGCAAGCATAATAATATTGAATTTTAAGTGTTTCCATTTCTTCCATAAATTACCGCTTGACTTTTAATTTTAACAGTAAAGCAATAACGCTGCAAAGCAAAATAAATATACCGAACAATACGGGTAAATGCCAAACTTGAAAACTCGTCATTGCCTTAAATGCTATTGTAGCGGGGAAAGCATAGGCAATATATTGCATAAACTGCGGCAACATATCTGCGGGAAACATAATGCCCGACAGCATAGTGGAAGGCAAAAATATTGCCATTGCTACCATTGTCAACTTTGCTTGCTGTTTAATCAAAAGCCCGAAAATACAACCGATAGCAAGAGTTACCGCAAGTAATGCTACAAGTGATAAGAAATACCACAATAAATTAGACGGCAATTCCGCTTTAAAAATTAAAGGCGAAAGTGCAAAAACTATAAGACAGCATATAAGCGTATGTATAAAAGACGAAATAAATTGTGATATAACGCCAAACCATATAGGTGCACCGTTTGCTTTATAGACCTTTTTAACGTCTGTTCCGTAGATTTCCGCAACTGCGGGTGGCACACCGAATAATGCGCTCATTATTATTGTGAATACCGTCATTGACGAGATAAGCGTTTTTGTAGCGTTTGGGTCAATAGACGTGAAAATTCCGCCCATAAACAGGAAAAATACAAGAGGCACGATATAGCAAGTGATAAGCATACCTTTACTGCGTATATCAAACTTGAATTGCAAACCAATTCCATACAATAATGCTTTCATTATTCCGCACCTCTCACAATGTTTATAAAATTTTGTTCAAGCGACACTCTGTCGGTCTGAATTTCGGAAATCGGTATTCCTTTTTGCTTGTATTCCGATAATAGCGTAAACAAAGTTTCTGTTATATTTTCCGTTTCATATTCATTTTGCCCGTCGGCAGTTTTAATGCGTATAATATGCCTTTTGCCGCCCATAGCGGTAAATTCGTCAACCGTTCCAATAAAAGCAATATGCCCGTCCCGTAAAACTGCTACTCTGTCGCATAATTCTTCAACTTCCGCCATATCGTGGCTTGCAAGAATTATTGTTTTGCCCTGCGTTTTTAATGCTCGTATTTGTTCGTGTAGCGATACGCGCCCTTCAACGTCAAGCCCCGCCGTCGGTTCGTCAAGAAAAATAATATCGGGGTTGCCTATAAGGGCAAGCGCAAGGTGTAAGCGGCGTTTTTGTCCCGTTGATAAATCGGCATATTTCTTTTTGGACAATTCGGGTATTCCGAAAGCATTTAACATTTCTTTATCGGGTACGGTTTTATGCCAATTCGCAAACAGTTTAACGGCTTCCATAGGTTTAATATAGGCTTGTAAAGCGGACGATTGTAATTGAATACCGATTTTCCCGTTTACGGTTATATTTCCGCTATCGTAAGTGCGTAAGCCCTCAATACATTCCAAAGCCGTAGTTTTTCCCGCACCGTTTACGCCGAGCAAAGCAAAGATTTCGCCTTTATGCACGGTTAAATTTATACCTTTCAATACGGTATTAGTGCCGTAACTCTTTTTTAATTCTTTGACCGCGATTATATTATTCATTTTTTGCCTCGAAAGGGTTAATACCCAAATTCTCAAAATAAACGCCCAGCGCAGGCTCGATAAAAGCATTCAGTATATTTTGCATATCGTTATCCGCTTGTGCGTTTCCGAAATTCATCAGTTGTGATAACATACTCACATCGCCGCCCGTAAACTCTGTTATAAGTTGCCAAAATTCTTTTGCAATAAGTTGTCCTTGTTCGCTTGCGGGCGCTATGCCGTTCTCAACGCATTTTTCTATTTTACTGACAATAAAGTTAAACTTATTTATAAATGCGACACCCGTATCTTTATCGAATTTCTTATGACAGTAATCAAGCAAATTATCGTCAAAATGTTTAATTAAACCGTAATATTTATTTCCCATTTGCAAGTTGACAATTATATCGGCATACTTTGAAAAATCAACTGTTTGCATTTGTTCTATTTCGTTTTTCAATAGTTCGATTGCTTGTAAAGATTGTATAAGCGTATTTATTTGTGTTTGTATTGAATTACTTTGTTCAGTCAACGCGATTATTGCCTTTTGCGGCGTATCAATAGAAGTCAAACAGTTCTTTATTTCATCAAATGAAAACCCTAACGATTTAAGAGTAAGTATCTGATGCAACTTAACAATATCTTTATTACTATATAAACGCCGTCCGCCTTCGCTGATACAAGACGGACTGAAAAGCCCTTCGCGGTCATAATATTGTAATGCCCTAATTGTTAGTCCCATTTTCTTTGCGACTTCTCCGACTGTCATATACCCTTGCGGAATTGCTTTATACTTTGCCATAAAAAACTCCTTGCGTATATTATAATTCATTACGCAGCGTAACAAGCAAGCATTTTTAAGTAATTTTTATAAAAATTTTTATTTATAATATTCGACATAATTCACAACTCTTTGATAAATTTTCTTGTTATATTCGTGATAAAATCAATGTGAGATTTTATATTTTTTTACATAAGAATTTAGTAGATTTGTTTTTCGCTTGTGCTTACCGTCTGAGGACGGAATACGCCGCCTTGACAAATTGTAAAGGGTGACGATTTATCTCCCGTTAGGCATAAAACCGTCGTCGCCTACGGCGTAAACCCTTGACAATTTGCCTGCGGCGGCATTTTTTGCCGGTTAAGACGGTAAGCACCAAAGCGAACAACAAAATTTTTAAGCCGCAGTCCGCACACCACACGGACAGCGAAAAGGAGCAACACACAATGAAAAACGCAGTCATTTACGCCCGTTTCAGTTCACACGCACAGAACGAGCAGTCTATCGAGGGGCAACTTGCCGAGTGTTATAATTTCGCACAGCGTAACGATTTACGCATTACGCACGAATACATAGACCGTGCATTGACGGGAACGACGGACAAACGCCCCGAATTTCTGCAAATGGTCGAGGACAGCAAGCGCAAAGGCTTTCAATATGTGATTGTCTATCAGTTAGACCGTTTCGCCCGTAACCGCTATGACAGTGCAACGTATAAAGCCAAGTTAAAGAAAAACGGCGTGCGCGTACTCTCGGCAAAAGAGAATATCACGGACGACGCAAGCGGAATACTCATTGAGGGCGTTTTAGAGAGTATGGCAGAATACTACTCTGCGGAACTGTCGCAGAAGGTTAAGCGCGGTATTGCTATGTCTGCGGCAAAGTGTAAGTATTTCGGCGGCGTTATTCCGTTGGGCTACAAAGTAAACAGCGAAAAGAGTTTTGTGCTTGACGAGGCACTTGCGCCCGTTGTCAGGACTATTTTTGAGATGTTTGTTTCGGGGAGCAACTATGCCGAACTTATTCGCTATCTGAACGGGCGGGGCGTTAAAACGACCAAAGGCGGCGAGTTTAACAAAAACAGTTTTCAACGCATTTTGAGCAACCGCAGATATTTAGGCAAGTACATTTATCAAGGCAACGAGATAGACGGCGGTATGCCGCGCATTATCGACGACGACTTATTCGAACAAGCGCAACAAAAACTTGCTTTATATGCCGCCGCACCTGCAAGGGGCAAGGCAAAAGTCGAGTACATATTATCGGACAAATTGATATGCGGCAAGTGCGGCAATAAAATGACGGGCGTTAGCGCAATGAGCAAAAACAAAACGCTACACAACTATTACAAGTGTGTAGGCGTTACAAAGCGGACTTGCGACAAGCGGACAGTGCGCAAGCAATTTATCGAGGACGAGATTATAACCGCCATAACAGGTAACGGCACGGAGCGGAACAAGCACGGCGTATTGACGGACGAATTTATAGATATGGTTGCCGCCGAAACCTATACGCTTATACAAGCGGCGCGCAACGACAGCGAGATAAAGCGGCTTGAAAATATAATCGAGGACAACAAAAAGGCTATCGACAACCTAATGCAAGCGTTAATGCACGGCAAGGCAACCGATATAATACTGTCGCAAGTGGAGCGGTTAGAGAACGAAAACAAAGAACTTGCGGACACCGTTGCAATGGAAAAGGCAATGCAAATGAAATACAGTTATTCGGACATTCGCAAATGGTTGTTACATTTTCGCACGCTTGACTATACCAAGACAAAGCACCGCAAAGAACTAATCAATATCTTTATTTACCGCATAGTGCTTTACGACGATAAAATGAAAGTGCTTTTCCACTTGAAAGGTGGGCAGAAAGAGGAACTTTTATTGAACTTGGTTTTCCCCGATTACCCCGACGGAAACGAGGGCGAAACCGAAAAAAGCGCAAAAGAAGAAGAAACCGAAAATTCGGTTTCTTCTTCGGGGTGTTCTTATACCCCTCGTCTGGTGACCCGTACGGGAATCGAACCCATGTTACCACCGTGAAAGGGTGATGTCTTAACCGCTTGACCAACGGGCCGGATAAGCTTTAAAAAAGCTTAATATGTAAACGCTTGCGCGCCGTTTTAATGGTAGCGACGGGTGGATTCGAACCGCCGACCTGCCGGGTATGAACCGGCCGCTATAGACCAACTAAGCTACGTCGCCATAGTCCGCCGTAGTACAGCGGACAAATATTTGGTTGCGGGGGCGGGATTCGAACCTCGCGACCTTCGGGTTATGAGCCCGACGAGCTACCTGGCTGCTCCACCCCGCGATATGTGCCTTTCAACAAGGCTATATAATAATATTAGATTAATAAAAATTTGTCAACCGTTTTTTTCTGTCTTTGCAAATATTTTTAATTTATTTGTTGCAAGCCGTTTTTTATTGTGTTATAATTTTTGGCATGAAAGTTGAGCTTGACAAATACCGCGGCAAAAAAATATGCGTTGCGGTATCGGGCGGCAGGGACTCGATGGCTCTGTTGCACTATATGCGCGTGAATGCGGAAGCGTTCGGCATAACGCTGTGCGCCGTAAATTGCGACCATATGCTCCGCGGTAAAGCTTCCGAAAGCGACAGCCGATTTGTCAAGGATATATGCGAAAAATGGAAAATCCCGCTCGATTTTTATAAAACCGACTGCGCGGCTCTTTCGAAAAAAACGGGCGTCGGCGTGGAGGCATACGCCCGCGAGTGGCGGAGGGAATGCTATTTCAATGCAAAAATCAGGCTCGGCGCGGACGCGGTTGCTACAGCACACCATATGAACGACAATGCCGAAACAGTGCTTTTCAATCTCGCGAGGGGAAGCGGTCTTGCGGGCGTTACGGGGATAACCGACAGCAAAATTACTGTTCCCGTTGAAGAAGGTGGTAAGGTCGTTTTTGACGTTATCCGTCCGTTGATTGAGTGCACCCGCGCGGAAATCGATTGCTATATCGCCGAAAATAAAGTGCCGTTTGTTGAGGACGAAACCAATGGCGGCGACGATTACACCCGCAACTATATTCGACATAACGTAATTCCTCAGCTTGAAAAAGCCGTGCCCTCTGCCGTAATTGCAATTTACCGCTTTTCGCGGCTTGCCGCCGAGGACGAGCGGTTTTTTGACGGGCTTATAACCGAAAAAAATCTGATTGCCCCCGCAATATGCGGCATTGAAATACGTTTCTGCAAGGAAAAGCCGCTTTTTACCCGCGCGGCAATCAAGGCGATTAAATTGCTTAAAGAGGATATAAAGGACTATACCTTGGGTCATGCGGAGCGGCTGTATGCTTTGCAGTTTGCCCAAAACGGTAAAAAATTCGAATTTTTAAAGCTGGTTGCCTTTGCCGAAGGCGATAAAATTGTAATTTGCCGTGCGGATATGCTTGATTTAAGTCATGCAGCTCCCGTTCCGTTTAACGGCTTCGGCAATAATTACTTCGGGCAGTATGCAGAGTTTTGCTCTGCGGGCGGGCTTGAGGAAAGGCTAAATTTTTTGCGCGACAGCTGTCTTGATATTCTTAAAACCGATAAGATAAAAACGCTTAAATTCGACGGAAAAAAAATACCGCATAACGCCGTAATCAGATTTATGCGGACGGGCGATAAATTCACCAAATTCGGCGGCGGCACAAAAAATTTAAGCGATTATTTCACCGATAAAAAAATTCCCGTAAGGCTTAGAGGGGTTATTCCTCTGGTTGCCGCGGGCAGTGAAATACTTATTGTCTGCGGCGTGGAAATTTCCGATAAGGTCAGACTTACGGATGAAACAAAAGCCGTAAGGTGCGTAATATGCGCCGATTATTCGCATTTATAAAAACAATTCTAAAAACGGGTCAACACCCTTAAATATTAAAAACACCAAGGAGAAAACTTTTTATGTCAATGCACCCCGATTGCGAAAGAATTATGCTTTCCGAAGAACAGTTACGCTCGCGCGTGAAGGAAATCGCTCTTGAAGTTGATAAAATTTTTGCGGGCAGGCGCCCCCTTGTAGTGGGAATTTTAAAGGGCAGTATAATTTTTTATTCGGACTTTATCCGTCACTTATCTATGCCTGTCGAGCTCGATTTTATGGCGGTTTCGTCTTACGGCTCAGGCGCGGTGTCTTCCGGCAAGCTTAAAATCAAAAAGGATTTGGACCGCGACGTTACGGGGCGCGACGTGATAATTGTAGAGGACATTATAGACAGCGGGTTTACTCTTGCAAATTTAAAGGCGCTACTTTTGGAGCGCGGCGCGGCTTCGGTTACGATAATCACGCTTTTGAATAAGCTTGAACGGCGCGAGCACGACATTGCGCCCGATTACAATTGCTTCGATATAGAAAACGAGTTTGTAATAGGCTACGGTCTTGACTATAACGAGCAATACAGAAATCTGCCCTACATAGGTATTTTAAAGAGAAGCGTTTACGAGAAGTAGTAATATAGTTTAAGCGGCAGCTTGCAAATTTGCAAGCTGCCGCAAAATTTTTAATTTCCGTTAAAAATTTCTTCTGCAAGCTTAAAACCTAAAATAAACCCGTCTTTGAATTTTTTAACGTAGCCTGCGGTCTGCATATTTTCGTGCAGACAAAAAACGTCGTCAAGCAATTCCTTTTGTTTTCCTTTCAAAAGTGACAAAAGCTTTTCGTAACTTTCGCAAAACTCTTTTTTAGCCTGAAAAAATTCTTGCGTGTCAATATTTTTTTCGTAAAATAATTCGTCCGCATTGTATATGCTTTCAATAACCGATTTGTTCATTTTTTGCACCAACTCCATATTTTATGTACTTTATTATAATCCATAATATATGGAATGTCAAGCATTAATTCCATATTTTATGTAAAATAAAGTTATGAAAACTTTTGGTTGCAGATTGAAAGAAGTGCGTGAAGCTAAGGGCATAACACAAAAAAATTTGGCTGAATATTTGCATCTTCGCAATACGACAATTTCTAATTGGGAAAATGATATGGGTGAACCGTCGTATGAAACTTTGAAAAAAATTTGCAGGTATTTTGAAGTTTCGGCAGATTTTCTGTTGGGTTTGGAAGATTAGCTTAATGCCTTAAGCTATTGGTCTGGTAACGCTTGACAGGCGCGTGCGGTTTAATGTAAAATCTAACTAAGCATAGCTTGAAGGAATTTTATTAGCCCGCAAGGGCAAATTATTTATATCGGAGAAGAAATTTATGGATGAAGAAAAAGGCGGTTTAACGTTTGGCGATATCTGCCGTATAATATGGTCGCAGAAATGGCTTGCGCTGGCTCTGCTGATTGCAATAACAATTGCGGGCACGTTCGGGCTTAAATACGGCTACGGCGCGGGCAAAGCAGAATATGTAAGCACGTTTTCAATCAACATTTCGATAAGCGAGGACGGAATGCTGGAATATCCCGACAACACCCGCAGAAATTACAGGGATTTGATTTCGATTGAAAACCTTACCGCCATAAAGACGGATAACGAAGATTTTTCTTCGGTCAACGTCGAGGTTATGCGCAAGCGCGGCGATATTAAAATCACGCAGAACAGAGGGGAAAAGGACGTAACCTATACGGTGAGGGTAAAGGCGGAGTATTTTGCCTCCGTTGATATCGCCTCCGAATTCATTAAAGAGATAGCGTGCACGCCCTCGCGCGAAATTTATAAGTGGGCGCAGGGACTTGCCGCCGACGCGGGCATAAGCTTTAATCAAAAGCTCGGCAACGAGCAAAAGCTTGCATATCTTAAAAGTCAGCTGACCGACATCGACAGGCGCTTTAAAAGTCTGGGCGGAATTTCCGACGCGGACAAGCAGAAGGTAAGCAATCTGTTGCTTACGGCAACGGCGCTTGCGGGCGAACTGCACACGGCTTATTACGAGCCTTCTGCCGCGGCGTTGGAGGATTACAAAAGCCTTATAAAGGGACTTGAAAGCGAGCGCGAGCTTGCTCAGTCCGTGCTTGACAATCTTAAAAATTTAAACTTAAACGGCGGCGAAGGTAGCGAAAACGGCTCTAATACAATTTTGGTAAACGGAGCAGATATAATAAAGTATGCCGAGCAGGTAGCCTCGCTTACACAGCAGATAAACAACTATCAGGCATATATCGATAAAAATCCCGAAGGCACTGTCGAAAGCGCGGCAAGCAAGGCGTTTACCGTAAAGCTTGAAAAGCTTTTAGCAGACGTACAAAGCCTTACCGCAATAGAGGAATGCAATTATTACAAGAATACCTCGCTTATTTCCTACGAGGGCGCGCCCCTTGTTACAGAGGGTGAAATAGGTTTTGTCAAAGCGGGCATTTTAAGCCTTGTAGTGGGACTTATTGTCGCGGCTTTGGTTGCGTATATCGTCGGCTTTATTGTGCTTGGAAGAAAGAAGTCTACGACAAATTCCGATAAGCCCGCTGACGATAAAGCTGCAAGCAATAACGTGAGCGTTGAGGCGGCAACCGATACAAACTCAGAGGAAATTAAATAATTTATGCATAATTCCGCCGTCGGAAAAGCTTTTCCGACGGCGCTGATATTGTTCTGCACAGGTAGAGGAAATAGGACGGAGGAATATAATAAAATTATGAAAAAGGAAAAAGCTAAAATTATTGCTGCGGACATTGCCGAATGCGCGATATTCGTTGCGCTTATGGTTGCGGGCGCATATGTGCAAATACCGTTTTATCCCGTGCCGCTAACCTTTCAGACGGTTATAAGCGTGCTTGCGGGGCTGTTCCTCGGCTGGAAGAAGGGCGCCGTCAGTATGGCGGTGTACTGCTTTGCGGGGCTTGCGGGGCTACCGTTTTTTACTGCCGGCGGTGGAATTTTCTATGTTATGAAGCCGTCCTTCGGGTACATAATAGGCTTTATTTTTTCCGCGGCGGTTACAGGTCTGATAGCGGGCAAGGCAGAAGCGGGCTTCCGCAGATACCTTTTTGCGGCAATTGCGGCTTTTTTGGTTAATTATGCCATAGGCATACCCTATTGTATGGTTGCGGCAAGGCTGCTTAACGTGGAAAACCTTACCGCGCTTTTGCTTACGGGCAATTTGCTGTATATGCCTAAGGATTTTGCGCTGTGCATTCTTGCGGCGGTGCTTGCATGGCGTGTTGCGCCGGCAATTAACAGACTGCGCGCGGGACGCGGAAGAAAAGCAGATAACGCTTGAAGCAGATGCTTTACCGCTCCCCGCGGGCTTGCGCGCCCGCGGGGAGCGGTTATTTTTATATTTAAAAAATTCATTGCAATATGTGCGCGAATGTGTTAAAATCATTTTAAATACGGGCGGCATATAATGGCGGTATGCAGAAAACGCTTTCCGTCATTAATTTACGCAATATCCGTGCCAACGCGCTTAAAATCCGCTCCAAAATAGGCAATAAAAAGCTGTTTGCCGTGGTTAAGGCAGACGCCTACGGTCACGGCGCGGACGAGGTTGCCCGCGCTATAGAGGACGTTTGCGACGGCTTTTGCGTTGCCATTACCGACGAGGGCGCGGCGCTGAGGATTGCGGGAATAAGCAAGCCTATACTTGTTTTTGCCCCGCCGCTTGACCGCACCGACGTTGAAAGGTCTGCGCTTTACGGACTTGATTTAACCGTCAACTCGGTCAAAACCGCGCGGCTTATAGGCGGGCTTTCTGCGGAATGCAGACTGCATATAAAGGTAAACACAGGCATGAACCGCACGGGCTGTACCTTAAAAGAGCTGCCCGAGGTTTTAAGGGCGGCGGACGCCCGACTTTTGGAGGGCGTTTATTCGCATATGTACGCTCCGCAGAATGCGGCGGCGTGCCATAATCAGCTTAAAATATTCAACCGCGCAGAGGAGCTTGTAAGGGCAAAAAAACCGGACGTATGCGCGCATATTTCCGCAAGCGGCGGACTTTTGCGCGGCGGCGGGTTTATTAAGGACGGCGTAAGGGCGGGCATACTGCTTTACGGCTACGCGCCGTCGGGGTTTTCTGCCTCCGGCTTTAAGCCCGCTATGCGGATTTACGCACGGCGCACACAGCAAACGGGCTTTATCGGCGGCGGGGTTGGCTATAATTATGCGGACAGAGAATATAAAAGGCTTTCCGCATACCGTCTGGGCTATGCCGACGGCTTTTTGCGCGGCGTGCCTCTTGGTGAAAAAACGCTGTGCATGGACGCGTTTTTACGCGATGGCGGCGGGGAGCTGCTTTGCGTAATGAAGGATGCGGACGAGTATGCAAGGCGTTGCGGCACAATATCGTACGAGGTGCTTACAAGCGTTACAAGACGCTCGGAAAAAATTTATGTGCGTTAGGCTTTAAGGCGGTGCTATGGGCATTAAGGACGAGCTTAGGTATAAGCTTAAAATCAAGCGCAGGTATTTTGAAGGGGTGCGGCGGGAGTACGCCGACCTTGCGATACTCGACAACTTTATCGCCGCGCTTGCGGAAGGTGGGCATGAAAGCTTTTTTGTCTATAATTCTTTTGGCACCGAGGCTTCTACACAGCTGATTATCCAACGGCTTTTAAGGCTTGGCAAGGCGGTTTATCTGCCGCGGGTGGAGGGCGATAATATCGTTCCCGTACGCATTTTCGGCGGCGATACGCTCAAAGGCGGAGCGTTCGGCATACAAGAGCCGCGCGGACAAGCCTTTGACGAGCTAATAGACGTTACCGTTGTGCCGTTGCTTGCGGTCAACGGCGCGGGCTACCGCATCGGCTACGGCGGGGGCTATTACGACAGATATCTGCGGCGGACTGAAACAAAGCGCATAGGCTTAGGCTATCATTTTCAGCTTGAAGAATTTGAAAACGACTGCTGGGACGAGCCTTTGGATATGTTCGTTTGCGAAAAGGGGATATTTTATTTTGGAAACAGTGCTGACCAAAGAGGAAAAAAATAAAAAATTTTGGCTGGAATTGAAGGATTTGCTTGTCGGCTCTGCATTCCCCGTAATGCTTATGCTGATTTTCGGCGCTACGATACTCAGCTTTTGCTCTGCGGGAGAGCTGCCTATAAGAATTCTCGTGCTTGTCATAGGCGAGGCTATGCTTGCCGTTGCTTACTTTGTTTTCGGCAGACAGAACGGCATTGCCGCGGCGCGCAAAACGCTGTCCCATAGCAGAAAGAGAGAGGCGTTTTCAGAAGATTTGCAAAGCCGTCTGTACGTTGGCGAGTACGCGCTGTGGAAGGGCTTTGTAATAGGGCTTATCAGCTGTATTCCGTTTATAATTTTTCAGCTTATCGGCGCGGCGGCACCCAACAGTGTTTGCGATTTCGTGCTTAAATACTGCTTTGGCTGGGCTTATTATCCGTTGTCGTTTGCCGACGGGGTTTCGGGCTTTGTCAATCTTGTGTGGGTGGTTCCGTTGTGCTGTCTGCATGCGGGGGCATACGCCTTCGGCGCGGCGCAGGAAAGAAAAAAACAGTTGAAGCTTGCGCAAGCGCAGGAAGTCAAGGGTAAAAACAGAAAAAAATGAGAATAATCAGCGGAAAGCACAAGGGGCTTAGGCTTGCCGAATTTGCGGGCGCGGAGATACGTCCGACTGCCGACAGAGTTAAGGAAAGCCTTTTCAATATTTTATCCGCAGACGTTGCGGGGGCGGACGTTCTCGACTTGTTTTGCGGTAGCGGAAATTTAGGGATAGAATGTCTGTCGCGCGGGGCGGCAAGCGTTTGCTTTAACGACTTGTCGGCGGACAGCATAGCCGTGCTTAAAAAAAATCTTCAAAAATTGAAGGGCGCGGAAAATTACAGAGTGTATAATCTTGATTTTTCGGCTTGCCTTGCAAGGTGCGCGGACAAGTTCGATTTGATTTTTATAGACCCGCCGTATAAGTCGGACGCGGGGCTTTCCGCCTTGAAAAGTATTGCGGAGCGCGGCCTTTTAAAGGACGGCGGTATTGCCGTTTACGAGCGCGACAGAAGCTTTGCGGAGGTTGTAGACGGGCTTGAAAAATACGACGAAAGAAGGTACGGCAAAACCTATATCACCTTCTTTAAAAACGCGTAAATGCGGCATATTGCGGGGGCAATTGTAAAAAATATGAAAAAATGCGTGTTTTGCGGAACCTTTGACCCGCCGACAAGGGGTCACGAAAATGTAATAGAGACTTGTCTTGAAATATTCGACGCGGTTACAGTGGCAATTATGGTTAATCCAGATAAAAAGCCGCTTTTGACGGAAGAAGAGCGGGAGCTTTTATTAAAAAAGCTGTTTGTTGACGATAAACGCGTCAAAATATGCGTGTTTGACGGCGCGGCTGTAGATTTGCTCGAACAGGAAAAGACTAAATTTTACGTCCGCGGCGTGCGCGACTGCATTGACTTCGAATTCGAAAACAGAAACTATTACGCAAGCAAAAAGCTGAATAAGGATTTGATTGAAATTTATATCCCCGCCGAGCAGGAAAATCTGCACATAAGCTCTACCGCGGTAAGGACGTCGATACGCTTTGATAAGGAGTATTTGCAATATATTCCCGTAGCAATTCAAAACGACATGCTTGAAATACTGAAAAATAAAGGATAAAACAAGGAAAAGAATTATGTTTGAAAAACAGATTAAAATACCCGAGCCCGAGGAAATAGTAAATGCGTTGCCCATGCCGGAAAGTCTTAAAAGGGTCAAGGCAGAGCGCGACAGGCTTGTAACCGACGTTATAACCGGCAAAAGCAACAAATTGCTTGTGATAGTGGGACCTTGCTCCGCGCACGAGGCTGCGCCCGTGCTGGAATATGTCAAACGCCTCGGCAAGCTGAACGAAAGGGTAAAGGACAAGCTTGTGCTTGTACCGCGTATATACACCAACAAGCCGCGCTCCCGCGGGGTTGGCTATAAGGGTATGTTTTCCCAGCCCGACCCTACAAAATCAGAGGATATTTTAAAGGGCATTTACGCTATCCGCTCGCTTAACATAAACGCAATCGAGGCAAGCGGGCTTGCCGCCGCCGACGAAATGCTGTATCCCGCAAACATTCATTATGTAGAGGATTTGCTATCTTATATCGCTGTGGGCGCAAGAAGCTGCGAAAATCAGCTGCACAGACTTGTTGCAAGCGGCGTTGACGGCTGTGTGGGCATAAAAAACCCTATGAGCGGCTCCGTTCAGGTTATGCTTAATTCCATTTACGCGGCGCAGAGCGAGCAGGTGTTTAAGCTGAACGGCTGGCAGGTAAAGACGGGCGGCAACCCGCTTGCGCACGGCATTCTGCGCGGCGCGGTGGACGGCTACGGCAACGATATCCCTAATTTCCATTACGAAACAGTTATGCAGACGGCGGAGGGCTATGCAAAGAGCGGACTTAAAAACCCCGCAATTATAATCGACGCAAACCATTCCAACAGCGGCAAAAGGTTTAAGCAGCAGATAAGAATTTGCGAGGAGGTTATGCAGAACCGCCTTTACGATGCGGATTTCAAGCGCATTGTAAAGGGCTTTATGCTTGAAAGCTTCCTTGAAGAGGGCAACCAGAGCGCGGATTTGGTGTTCGGCAAATCGATTACCGACCCTTGCCTCGGCTGGTGCGATACGGAAAGGCTGATTTTAGACCTTGCCGAAAAGGTGTGATTATGGAAAAGGTGGGTTACCTCGGTCCCGAGGGCAGCTACAGCCATATCGCCGCGCGTATGCTCCGTCCAAATGCAGAGCTGTGCGGATATTCCTCGTTCAGACTTGCGGTAGAGGCGCTTTGCGCGGGCGTTTGCAGTGCGGTCGCTTTGCCGATTGAAAACAGCCTTAACGGCAGCGTTGCGCAGGTCACCGATTTGTTGCAATATACCGAAAATATAATCGCATTTGAGGAATGCGTTGTGAAAATAGACCACAGACTTGCGGCTTTGAAGGGCGCAGATTACAGCGGTATTTCGCGCATATATTCGCACGAACAAGCGCTGGCGCAGTGCGGACAGTTCATTTTCAAAAGCTTTCCTAATGCAGAGCTGATTGCAACACAGTCCACGGCGGCGGGGCTGAAAATGCTTAAAAGCGTGGCTGACGCTTGCATAGTCGGCGCGCATACCGACTGCCCGAACGTTGTGCTTTCCAAGGAAAACATCGCGGACGAAAAAAATAATCTAACGCATTTTTTGCTTATCAAAAGGGGGGCGGCGGCGGACTTGTCCGCCTCGCGCAGAGTATATTTTTCCGCTACCTGCAATCACGCGGCGGGCGCGCTTGTCGGGTTGCTTTCCGTTATCAGAAACGGCGGGCTTAACATGACAAAAATTCAGTCCCGACCCATCAAGGATAAGGCGGGCGAATACCGCTTTTTTGTGGAGGTAGAGGGCGATATTTCAGATTCACATATAAAAAATGTGCTTGCCGAAATCAAAAGCGCGGCAAATTCCTTTAAAATTTTAGGCGCATATTAGGCGATTAAAAGCAACAGCCCGAAGCACAGCAATGCTTGCAAAAGCTTTACCCCGATAAACGCAAAGGGCTTTACGCCCGTTTTGGTAAGATAGCTAAGCTGTTGCAACAGTATCGAAAGTCCGCCGAAGGTGATTAAAAAGCCCGCGACTGCGGTATGCAGTTTTGTCGCGCCGAAGGAGGCTATTGCACGGCAGCCCGTGGTTGCCTCGATTAAGCCCGTGCATATCGCGGCGGCGATGCCCTCGTCCAGAAACTGACAGAGGAGCTTTTCAAGAGGGTAAAACAGATTGAAGTCGGAAAAGAATTTTGCGGCTACGAAAAAGAAGGCTATAAACCCGCCCGCAACAGCTACGGAAATAACCGCGCTGTAAAACGCGTTATACAGTACGTTTTTATCGGCGGGGGAGCGCTTTAAGGGCGCGGCGGACGTTCTTTTTGACAGCAGAGAAATTATCAGCGAGGAAACGGTTACGGCAAGGATATGCGCGATTAAAATTTTTACGCCCGCATACTTGCTTCCGAACATTTTAAAGCCCACGCTGCCTATAATAAACAGCGGGCCGGAGGTAGAGCACAGCGGCGCAAGTCTTTTGCAGTCCGCTTGTGAAAGCGAGCCGTTTTCGTAAAATTCGGTCAGAACTCTGCTGCCGGCGGGATAGCCGGAGCAAAGGCTTAATAAAAAGCACGCGCCGGCGGCGGGCGGAAGCTTAAACAGCCCCGTAACCCGCTTCAACGGCAAAGACGCCTTTTCCGCAATGCCCGTTTTTACGAAAATCAGCGTTATAACCATGAACGGAAACAGCGACGGAAGCACGCATTCCGCCCACATTGCAAAGCCCTGAAAACAGCAGTTGACGTAGCGTTCGGGATAAATTATTATCGCGGCGGCAAACAGCATAAGCGCGGCGGACAGCAACGAATATTTAAAATAAGCTGAAATTTTTCTTTTATTAAGCTTCATTATATTTTAAAATTATTGTTAAGGAGAAGGATTTATGAGTAAAACCTTGGGACTTGCCTTAGGCAGCGGCGGCGCGCGCGGCGTTGCGCACGTGGGATTTTTGCGCGCGTTGGAGGAGGAGGGAATTAAGCCCGACTATATTGCCGGGTGCTCTATGGGCGCGGTTGTCGGCGGCTGCTTTGCAAGCGGACTTACCGCGCTTGAAATAAAAGAGGTTATTCTCGATTTAAAAATGCGGGATATTCTGGATATAAGCCCTGCGGTCATTACAAAAATGTCGCTTTTGCGCAGTAAAAAAATGGCCGATATGCTTGCGGAATACCTCGGCGACAAAAAGCTTGAGGATTTCCCTATTCCGTTCAGATGCGTTGCTACCGAGCTGTATTCGGGCAAGCTCCACGTCTTCAAAAAAGGCAATGCGGTAAAGGCAATACAGGCTTCAAGCACCATTCCCGCAGTGTTCCGTCCCGTAAAAACGGACGAGATGATGTTTGTAGACGGCGGTTGCCTGTGCCGCGTGCCCGTGCAGGTTGTCAAGGATATGGGTGCGGATGTGGTTGTGGCGGTTGACGTGCTTAAAAATACGGGCGAGCCGGTTGAAAAGGTCGGCAATATCATAGAGCTTGTGCTAAGAGTATTTGATATTATGGACACTAACCAGACAGAGCTTTGGCGCAACAGCGAAGGCGGCCTGTGCGATTTGCTTATAGAGCCAGAAATGAAGGGCATGAGCCAGTACCTTATAAAAGACCTTGACAAGGCGTATGCCGAGGGATATGCGGCGGGTAAGGACAATGCGGAGAAGATAAAAGAGCTGTTGAGGTGACGGCGTGGATTTATTCGATTTAAACGGCAACGAGGCAAAGGCCAAGCCGCTTGCCGAGCGCATGCGCGCAAACAATTTAAACGATTTTATAGGGCAGAAGCATATTGTTGCGGAAGGCTCGCTTTTGCGCAGAGCCATTTCTTTGGACAGACTTGGCAGCTGCATTTTCTGGGGGCCTCCCGGTACGGGCAAGACCACGCTTGCAAACATTATCGCGCAGACCACGCACGGAGAATTTATAAAGCTGAATGCCGTTCAGTCGGGCGTTGCGGACGTAAAAAAGGCGGTGGAGCAAGCTCGCGACGCGCTCAAAATGTACGGCAAGCGCACCTATTTAATGCTTGACGAGTGCCACCGCTTCAACAAAACCCAGTCGGATAGTCTGTTGCCCGCAATAGAGCAGGGAACGATAATTTTTATAGGCTCCACAACCGAAAACCCGTATGCTTCCATGACGCCCGCAATTGTTTCAAGGTGCAGGGTTTTCGAGTTTAAAAGGCTTTCCTTCGAGGATATTCGGGGGGCAATCGTAAAGGCGCTTGCAGATAAAAAGCGCGGCTTGGGCGAATATTCTGCTGTTGTCGATGACGACGCGCTCGACCATATTGCGCGGGTTGCGGGCGGCGATTTGCGCACTGCCTACAATGCATTGGAGCTTGCCGTGCTTACTACCCCGCCGCAGACCGACGGAAGCATTGCGGTTAAGCTTGCCGATGCCGAGCAGTCCATTCAGCGCAAGGCAATGGCCTATAACGAGGACGCGTTTTACGATTATTTATCCGCCTTCTGCAAATCGCTCAGGGGCAGCGACGCTAACGCCGCGCTGTACTACGCAATGCGGCTTATCGAGGGCGGCTGCGACCCTATGATTGTAGCGCGGCGGCTTGTAATACATTCGTGCGAGGATGTGGGAATGTCCGACCCCAACGCGCTTGTCGTTGCAACCTCGGCAATGTACGCGCTGGAAAAAACGGGCTATCCTGAGGGCATAATTCCGCTGACCAGCGCGATTATTTACGTTTGCGAGGCGCCGAAGAGCAACAGCGTGGTTAGGGCGCTGGACGCGGCAAAGCGCGATGCAACGCAGGTGCGCGATGACGAGGGCGTGCCCGCGTATTTAAGGGACAACACCTTCGGCGACAAAGAAACCAAGGCGCAAAGCTATAAATACAAGTACCCGCACGATTTCGCGGGCGGATATGTAGAACAGCAGTATCTGCCAGACAGCCTGCGCGACAAAATTTATTATGTTCCCTCCGATTACGGCTTCGAGAAAACGGTTAAGCAGTGGAGAAGGGATAAGGGCAAGCTTAAATAATAGGGCTTACAAAACTCAATAAGCATATAACGGCCGGCGCGCCGTGCGGAAATATCCGCACGGCGCGCCTTATTTTTTTGTACATATTTTAAGGACACGCCTCATAGAATATTTTCAGAAAGCCGGTTGTTGCAACAGCGCCGCCTTTTCGGTTTTTGACAAAAGAAGTCATTCAATTACATTTAACTACAAAAAAATCTATTCTTTGTTTGGTATTATCGGGGTAAAGTTTGGTTCGCGTTTATAAGCTTAAAACAATTTTGGTTTCACTTGCCGCGTTCGCGCTGCTGGCCGTTCTTTCGGTTACAACCTATTTTACTGGCGCGTATGCGGTGTACTTCGGCAATACGCCGAGGCTGGTTCCCATATACTCCGTGGAAACGGAGGAAAAGAAAATCGCAATCTCCTTCGACTGCGCGTGGGGCACGGAATACACAGATAAAATTCTGTCCGCGCTAAAAGCCTCGGACGTGCGCGCAACGTGGTTTATGGTCGAGTTCTGGACGACCAAATACCCCGAATTCGTCAAAAAAATAGACGAAGCGGGTCACAGCATAGGCACGCATTCCTCCACGCATTCGTATATGAGCAAGCAGAACGCGGAAGAAATTAAAAAAGAGCTTACCGTTTCCTCGCAGGCGATAGAAAGCATTACGGGCAAAAAGGTAGAGCTTTTCCGCCCGCCATACGGCGATTACGACGACGAGCTTATAAAAACGGCAAGCGCGCTTGGCTATTACACCATTCAGTGGGACGTAGACAGCCTCGACTGGAAGGATTTAAGCGCATCGGACATAGCGATGAGGGTTATCAACGGAGTAAAAAACGGGTCGATAATTCTTATGCACAATAACGGAATGCACACCGCCGAGGCCGTGCCTATAATTCTTGAAACACTTAAAAAT
Source organism: uncultured Christensenella sp. (assembly GCA_910587015.1). Lineage (GTDB taxonomy): Bacteria > Bacillota > Clostridia > Christensenellales > Borkfalkiaceae > Coproplasma. The sequence goes on along the minus strand of CAJUME010000005.1, from coordinate 246,457 downwards.
AAAGGCTATTCCTTTGTACCGATTGACGAGCTGATTTATAAACAAAATTACGTCATTGACGGAACGGGACGGCAAAAGCCCAACGCATAAGGCGCATAAAAGCGTTTGAAGCGGGCGGCTGCCGCGGCTTTTGCAAACGCTTGGAAAAACTTTTTTGGAGGCATATATGAATTACAACACGGAAAAAAACAACAAGGTGTATATTTATGGGGAAATCGTATCCGAAGCGCAGTTTTCGCACGAGGTATACGGCGAGGGCTTTTACGAATTCCTTGTAAAGGTTATGCGGCTTTCGGGTCAGGCAGATTTGTTGCCCGTAACCGTTTCGGAACGGATTATGACAGAGGATATGAAAATCGGCGGCTACATCTGCGCGCTCGGTCAGTTCCGCTCCTACAACAAGCTCGAGGGCGGCCGTTCAAGGCTTATGCTTACCGTTTTCGTAAGAGAGCTTTTAGAGGTACAGCCCGCTAAAAACCCCAATTCGATAGTGCTTTCCGGCTATATCTGCAAGCCGCCCGTGTACCGCACTACTCCGTTCAACCGCGAAATTGCAGATTTGCTTATCGCAGTGAACCGCAGCTATAACAAGTCCGACTATATCCCCGCGATTGCGTGGGGCAGAAACGCAAGGTTTGTGCGCGGGCTTGCCGTGGGCGACAGAGTTGCGCTTTCCGGCAGAATACAAAGCCGCGAATACCAGAAAAAACAGCCCGATGAAAGCTTTGTGACAATGACCGCCTACGAGGTTTCCATTTCCAAGCTTGCCGCATTCGACGACGATTCGGAATTCGATATAGACGAGGAATTCGACTTGTATTCCGCGCCCAGAATGTTTGAAAACAACGACTGATATAATACGAACGCCGCCCGCGCACAAATCTTGTGCGCGGGCGGCTTATTATTTGACAAAATGCAGTAAAAAGCTTATAATAAGTTAAAAATAAAACAATCAGGGATATAAAAAATGCATCCTCAACCTTTATTTACAATAGGCTCTCTCGAGGTCTATTTGTACGGCATTTGTATGGCCTTGGGCATAATATCCTGCTTCGGCTTTCTTATGTACACTATGTGGAAAAAGAATTTCAATGACGAGGCAACCGATAAAATTCTGCTTATAGGCGTATTCGGAACGGGCTTCGGCATTCTTTCCGCGGCGCTCTTTCAGGGGCTTTACAATTATATCGACAACCCCTCTGGCGGATTCAACCTCAGCGGAATGACCTTTATAGGCGGTCTGATAGGCGGCGTTGTAAGCTTTTTGGGCGTGTACTGGCTGTACATTTACGTCATTGCCCCGCGCACCAAAATAAAGCTTTTGCAGAACAATATGAACGCAACGCTTACGGACGCGCTGCCGTCCATACCCGTAGGTATAGCAATTGCTCACGCGTTCGGCCGTCTGGGCTGCTTTTTCGGCGGCTGCTGCTACGGTATGGAGGCAGAGTGGGGGCTTTACTGTGCGGGCAGCTATTCCAACGGAATTTATTCCCAAGGTCCCAAGGTTGTGCCCTTGCAGCTCTTCGAAATGTCGTTTTTGATTGTGCTTGCCGTTGTTATGGCTGTGCTGTACTTTAAGGTCAAGTTCAATTATAACTTCGGTCTTTACGCTGTCGCGTACGGCGTGTGGCGCTTCTGTATAGAGTTTGCGCGCGGCGATGAAAGGGGTCAGTTTATCGGCACGGCGCTCTCGCCCTCGCAGTTCTGGTCGATTATAATGATAATTGTCGGAGCGGGATATTTCTTTTTGCAGTATTATGTGCTTGCAAAGCATATGAAGCACCCCGAGCTTCAACCCAGCGTAAGAAAGCCCAAGGGCGAAAATACCGACAGCGGCGAGGCTGTTACAACCGAATAATTTCTTTTATCAAAACCTGCGGCGGTCGGATAAGTTTTTCCGACCGCCGCACTTTATTGTTTTAAAATTTACGGCTATTTCTTGCAAAATATGCACGGCTGTGTTATAATACACACGTTAAAAATTTACGTTACTTTGGAGCAGATATGAAAAGTCAAAGCGTTGTTACCGATTTAAGAAGAAAAGTTTTTTGCGAGGTTGCAAGGGTTGCTTACGAATCCGATAACCCCGCCGGCGATTTAGAGGAAATTCCCTATTTAATCACCCCGAACGAGGTGCCGCAGTACCGCGAAAGCATTTACCGCGAGCGTCAGATAGCCTCTGAACGCGTCCGCCTTGCAATGGGTCTTTCTCTGCGCCCCGCAAACAAGCCCGTACATATTACGGCGGGTGTGGACAAAAGCACCATTGCGGAAAAGTATTACGAGCCGCCGCTTATGCAGGTTATTCCCTCTGCATGCGACAAGTGCCCCGATAACGAGTATGTCGTTTCCGACCAGTGCCGCAACTGCGTTTCGCACGCGTGCATAAAAAGCTGTCCCAAGGGCGCCGTTTCAATACAGAACGGCAGAGCGTTTATCGACCAAAGCAAGTGCATAAAGTGCGGTCGCTGTAAGGCGGCTTGCCCCTATGACGCTATTGCCCGCCATATCCGTCCGTGCGCACAGGCGTGCGGCGTAAAGGCGATTTCCTCAGACGAGTTCGGCCGCGCGCACATAGATAACGACAAGTGCGTTGCCTGCGGACAGTGTATGTCTGCTTGCCCGTTCGGGGCGATTGCCGATAAATCGCAGATATTCCAGCTGATACAGGCAATTAAAAAGGGTGACGAGATTGTCGCGGCGGTTGCGCCCGCAATTATCGGACAGTTCGGGCCCAAGGTAACGCCGGGCAAAATGAAGTCGGCTTTGCTTGCGCTGGGCTTTAAGGACGTGTACGAGGTTGCAGTCGGCGCGGACGTTGGCTGTATTGCGGAAGCGCACCACTACGTCAACGAGGTTGCAACGGGCAAGCTTCCGTTCCTGTTTACAAGCTGTTGCCCCGCGTGGGCGGTGCTTGTCAAAAAGCAGTTCCCCGACCTTGCTTCAGAGGTTTCGGAGGAGCTTACGCCTATGGTCGCAACCGCGCGCTCGATAAAGGTCAAGCGTCCGAACGCGCGAGTGGTGTTTATAGGCCCTTGCGCGGCAAAAAAGCTTGAAGCCTCCCGCCGCACGGTAAGAAGCTACGTTGATTTTGTAATCACGTTCGAAGAGCTTGCGGGTATGTTCGACGCAAAGGGGCTTGTTTTGGAGGAGCTTGAAGAACTGCCCGTAAGCATTCAGGCAACGGGTGCGGGCAGGGGCTACGCATGCTCCGGAGGCGTTGCAAGCGCAATCGAGGGCTGTATTAACGAGTATTTTGCGGGCACCGAGGTGAAGATAAAGCACGCGGAAGGGCTTGCGGACTGCAAAAAGCTTTTAACGCTGGCAAAGGCGGGCAAGCTTAACGGGTATCTTATTGAGGGAATGGGCTGCCCCGGCGGCTGTGTTGCGGGCGTGGGCACCATAATCCCGCCCGAGCGCGCTAAGCTTGCGGTAGAGCAGACCGTTGCCCAAAGCGAGCAAAAGTATCCCCCCAGAGAGATGGAGGATTTGGCGGAAAAGCTGACCAAAATGGATTAAAAAGCGCTGTACAGAGCGATAATAAAAATATGTATGATATTGCAATAATAGGCAGCGGTCCCGCGGGCGTATCCGCGGCGGTCAACGCCAAGCTTTTAAACAAAAATTTTATCTGGCTTGCAAGCAGAGCCACGTCCAAAAAGGTTGCCCGTGCAGAGCTGATTAAAAATTATATCGGCTTGCCGGACATAACGGGCGGCGAGCTTGCGTGGACAATGAAAAACCACGCCGACAGCATGGGCATAGAAATGACCGAAGAGGTGGTCACGGGCGTTTACGATTTGGGCGGAAGGTTCGCGCTGTTGGCTGGCAAGGAAACCTACGAGGCGAAAACGGTTATTTTATGCCTCGGCGTCGAGGCGGTTAAGCCGTTTGAGGGCGAGGAAAAATTTTTGGGCAGAGGCATAAGCTATTGCGCCACCTGCGACGGCTTTTTATACAAGGGCAAGACGATAGCCGTGCTTTGCTATGACAAGCATTTCGAGCACGAGGTTAAATATCTTTGCTCTCTCGCGGGCAAGGCGTACGTTATGCCCTTTTACCGCGGTTATGATGTTGCGGAAAAGAATGCCGAGGTCGTGCTTAAAAACCCCGTTGGCTTTGCGGGCGATGGAAAGGTGCAGGAGGCGCTTTTTAAGGACGGAAGCCTTGCCGTTGACGGCGTGTTCATTTTAAGGGGAGCGGTTTCTCCCTCCTCGCTTGTGCACGGACTGCAAATTATTGACGGGCATATCGCAGTGAAGCGCGACTGCTCTACCAACATTGCGGGCATATTCGCCGCGGGCGACTGCACGGGCAGACCGTACCAATATATTAAGGCGGCGGGCGAGGGAAACGTTGCGCTGCACTCCGCCGTGGATTTTTTAAGCAGATAAAGCTTTTATATTAAATTAGCGAGGGGCGCACATTTGTGCGCCCCTCGCTTTGTTATTCATCGTTTTTTTGCCAAAGGTCGCAAACCTCGTTAAAGGCGGTCTGGGGTTTTTGTATAATTTTAAAATTACTGCAATAGCCGTAAATGGTTACAATTTGCTCGTATCTTTGTACGTTTCTTATAATGAAATATTTACAGTTTTTACAGCTTTTTTCTAAATAAATTTTATCCATATAATTGCGTTAAAATGATAGCGTTTTGCTGACGTCTGCGACAATATTACTATATTATGAAATAATTGTCAATAGGACAATTAGAAAAATGTTAATATTTCAAGAAAGATTAAAAGAACAAAGAGAACTCTGTGGATACACACAAAGACATGTTGCAAGATTATTAGGTATTTCTCATGCTTCATATTTCAGATACGAAATAGGCACAAGCGAGCCTACTCAGGAAAATCTTGTAAAGATAGCGGATATTTTCGGGGTATCGGTAGATTATCTGCTTGGCAGAGACGATATATAAAGCATTATGTTATTGCGCCCGCGCGCAGACTGTGGTCTGCGTGCGGGCGCAATTGCTTGCAATAGACAAAAGTTAGTGATAAAATAAATTTATGAAGTTTTACGAATTGACTATTCACACCACAAGCGCGGGCAGCGAGCTTATCGCCGACGTAATGTGGCGGTACACAACCTACGGGGTTGCGATTTCCGATGTAAAGGACGTTATCGCGCTTCAACAAAACAAAGCCATGTACTGGGACTACATTGACGAAGCATTGACCGAGGACAGAGCGGACGTGCTTGTTAAGGCGTTTGTTCCCGCGGACGAGGCGGATAAAATTCTGCCGTGTATCCGCGCCGATTTGGAAGAGCTTGCCGCAAACTGCGCGGGCATTATGCCGCTTGGCACGCTTGAAAGCACCCGCCGAGAGGTGGAGGGCGACGATTGGTTGGAAATTTGGAAAAAGCATTTCCGCCCTCTGCATATAGGTAAAAAAATAGTGGTTTGTCCCGAATGGATTAAGTACGAAAAACAGCCGAATGAAGAGGTTGTACTGCTTGACAGCAATATGGCCTTCGGCACGGGCGAGCACGAAACAACGGCAATGTGCCTTGAAATGTTGCAGAAGTATTTAACCCCGCAAAGCGTATGCATAGACGTTGGCTGCGGCAGCGGCATTCTTGGCATTTCAGCAATTAAGCTGGGCGCAAAATATGCGTATCTTACAGACATCGATTACGTCGCGGTTGAAAGCGCCAAGCACAACTCGCAGATAAACGGCGTTGCGGACAAGGTAACAGTGGCGCACGCAAACCTTTTGGACAATGCGCAAATAAAGGGCGACATTATGCTTGCAAACATTACCGCGGAAATTTTGTGCGGGCTTGCGCCGTCCATTCCAAAAAATTTGAAAGCGGGCGGCACGCTTATTTTAAGCGGAATTATCGACAGCCGTCTTGACATGGTTATAAATGCGTTTACCGCGCAGGGACTTACGCCCGAAGAGCGCATAAAGCGGGGCGAATGGCTTGCGCTTTCGTTTAAATTATGAGTACGCCGAGAAGATTTTTTATTGATTGCTTAGCCGCAGACTGCCGCGAGGTCTGGCTTGAAGGCGAGGAATTTGTGCATGCAAGGAACGTTCTGCGCGTTGAAGAGGGCGCGGAAATAGTGCTTTTGGACGGCAGTGGCAAGGAATATTCCGCAATAGTCGCAAGGATAGAAAAAAAGCGGTTGTTGGCGCATATTACGGGGGTAAACGCGGGCGAAAGAGAGCCGCGGGCGGAAATTTATCTTCTATGCGGTGCCTTGAAGGGCGACAAAACCGAGCTTGTTGTGCAAAAGGCGACGGAGCTTGGCGCGTCTAAAATAGGCGTATTCAATTCCGAATATTGCTCCGCTTATATGAACGAAAACAAGCTTGAACGGCTTAACAAGGTTGCAAGAGAGGCGGCAAAGCAATGTCTGCGCTCGCGCGCGCCGTCGGTTGAGTATTTCGATGATTTTACCACTGCTATGAAGTCGGCGGAGGGGTTTGACTGCAAGCTGTTCGCTTGCGAATTTTTGGGGCGTTCGGACGGTGATATGGCGCAGATAAGCGGCTCTGCCGCGCTTGTTGTCGGCAGTGAGGGCGGCTTTACCGAGGGCGAGCTTGGCATAGCGCAGTCGCTCGGGTTTGCGGGTATTTCTCTCGGCAAGCGCATTCTGCGTGCCGAAACTGCGGCGATAGCAATGTGCGCTTTGGCGGCGTTTGCATTGGGGGAGCTTAAATAATGAAGGCTTGCGTTTTTACGCTGGGCTGTAAGGTTAACGAAACAGAATCGGCGTGCATAATGGCCTCGCTTGAAAAGCTGGGCTGGGAGGTAAGCGACAGGCTTTGCCCCGCGGATATATACGTTTTAAACACCTGCGCCGTCACGCGGGAGGCGGAAAAAAAGAGCCGCCAGCTTATAGCTCGGGCAAAAAAATTCAATCCCGAGGCACAAATTTTTGTATGCGGCTGCGCTTCCGAAAAGGATAAAAAGCAGTTTATTGAAAAGGGCGCGGAGTTTGTGTGCGGCGCGCGGCAAAAGGAAGAGGTTATAAAGGCCGTTTGCGAGCGCTTCGGCGGCACGGCGTGCGGACTTTCATACCCCAAGCAGACAAAAACAAGGGCGTTTATAAAAATTCAGGACGGGTGCAATAATTTTTGCTCCTACTGCGTTATACCCTATCTGCGCGGACGCGAGCGGTCGCGTAAAATCGAGGATATTCTGGGGGAAATTGCGCAGACAGACTGCCCTGAAATAGTTATAAACGGCATAAATATATCTGCATACGGCTATGACGGGGTAACGCTTACCGACCTTATAACCGCGCTTAAAGACGTAAAAAAGCGTATACGCCTCGGCTCGCTGGAATGCAATGTAATTTCGGAGGAGCTTTTGTCCGCCTTGCGCGGCCTGCACGACTTTGCGCAGCAGCTTCATTTGTCATTGCAAAGCGGGTCCTCAGCTGTTTTAAGTGCGATGAACAGACATTACACGCGCGAGGAATATCTTGAAAAATGCGCGCTTATTTATAAGTACTTTCCGTCCGCCGCAATCACTACGGATATTATCGCTGGCTTTGCCGGCGAAACCGAGCAGGACTTTGCGCAAAGCCTTTCTATTATAGAGGAGGCGGGCTTTGCAAGAGTGCACGCGTTTGCGTTTTCCCCGCGCGAGGGTACGGCGGCGTTCAGGCTTAAAGACGTGCCCGCGGACGTTAAAAGCGAGCGGCTTCACAGGCTTTTAAGGGCGGCGGAAGCCGCTTCGTTCCGATATATTGCGGGGGCAATCGGCAAAAACGCCGATTTTATTGCGGAGGAGTATGCGGACGGCTATACGATAGGCTATACGGGGAATTATATCAAGGTTTATGTTCCCGAACGTCTTGAAGCGGGCAAAAAATATAACGTTATGATAAAGGAGAATATGAAGGATGGAGCAAAGGCGGTACTTTCCTGAGGCGCAGAGGAAGGGGCGGAGAGCGGAAAGGATAAAAAAATGGTTTTGCGAAACCTTCCGCACCCACACCAAGGAGGAATACAAGGAATTTTTAACGCGCGGCTTTGACGGAAGCGACAGGGTGAACAAGGTTTATCCGTGGGCGTACATGCGTATGCTTGTGCTGTGCTTTCTGCTGTTTGCGGTAACTACCTTCTTTATGTATATCTCCAACAATGCAATCAGCTACCCCACAATGGTTTTTCTTGGCGCGTTGCTTATAAATCTGCCGTTTATGACGCTTATTTACGAGCTGTGCCCCAAAACCGATTTAAGCCTTGTAAGGCTGATTTTCGTGCTTGTGGTGGGCGGCTGTGCGTCGGTTATTATTACCGAGCTCGGGTATCTTGCCTTCTCGCCGGAAGACGGCTACGGCGCGGTTGCGTGGACGGCGGTTTTAGAGGAGCTGGCAAAGATAATTCCCTCGGTTGCGGCTATACTTATAATGAAAAAGCGTCAAAGCCCCATGGCGTGCTTTGCAATAGCCGCCGCGGTCGGTGTGGGAATGTCCGTAATCGAGGATATGGGCTACATACTGTTTGAATCGTTTGAGGAGGGCGTAGACCTTAAAACTGCGATTACGATTTCGGTTTTAAGGAGTGTTTCCGGCATAGCCACGCATACCGTATGGGCGGCGTACGTCGGCTGGATTTTTTCAAGGTGCAAGCGTCCGCTTTTGGACGTAAGATTTTACGCCGTCTGCTTAACGAGCATGGTACTGCACTTTTTGTGGGACCTTATAGCCGCCAACGGCGAGGTGTGGGCGGTTCTCGGAATTGTATTCGGCTTTATTTTCAGCATTTGCTTTACGCGCTGGATAATTAAAAAGGAGCGCAGACTTGTTTTCGAAGCCGCTGACGCCGCGGAGACATTGGAAACAGCTATTCCAACTGAAAACATCTCTGCCGAAGTTTTAACGGAAGCAGCTGAAGCCGAAATTGCCACATCGGACGCGGTAAATCCGCCCGCAACAAATCCCGCGCCCGCGGTTGTCGCAAATGAAGGCTTTCCCGAGGATACTGAAGAGGTCAAAATTAAAAAGCGCGACAGATATTCGAATTTAGCAAATATATTTGCAACGATTGCGGCGGTAATTATCGGGGTGCTCGGTCTTAACGTCTGTATGGCAAACATAGGCTACGATAACGAGGTTAAGACATTTTCCTCAACGCAGGTCAATGAATTTGTAAGCTATGTGCAGGACGGATACGCGCTCAGTCACGATTGGAACAGACCTATTGACAAAAGCATACCCGCAAGCGAGTGGGCTTCCTGCACAATAACCAACGGCGAGTATACGCAAATAACGCAGATAGTCGACGACAGATATTATTACAGCTATATTTACAGCAAGGGCGGACAAGCTGTTGACGGCAAGGCAATTCCCGTCGGGTGGCAGCTTTACGATATAAGCGTTAAAATAGACGGCAGAATGTGCCCCTGCATAAAAGCAGTAAGCAATGTTGCAGATGAGGATAGTTTATTCGGCTCGGCGGAAACTGTTTACGACGTCTATTGCTTTGTCGTAAGGGAGGACGTTGTCGGAGTGTACCGCGACAGCGTTTTCGGAACGTATAACGCAGTGCTTGGCAACGTTGTGTTTTACGGGCTTGCTCAGGCAATAGGCTATGCGCTTTCGGGGGGCACAATATTAATGTTAGGAATACTTCTGTTTGCTGTATTCAAAGCTCAGTCCGTAAGACTTGCAAAGGAAATAAATCAGATAAAAGGAGAGGACGTAAATGCTGAGTAACGATTGTATTTTCTGTAAAATAATCAAGGGTGAAATTCCCTCGACCAAGGTGTACGAGGACGATAAAATGCTTGTATTCAAGGATATAGAGCCTAAGGCGCGCGTGCACCTGCTTGCCGTTGCAAAAACGCATTTCAAGCTGTTGGAGGAGGCGAATGCAGAGGGGCGCGGGCTTGTCGATTATATGCTTTTCAAAATTCCCGAAATCGCAAGGCAAAACGGCTGTGAAAACGGTTACAGACTAATCATAAATCAGGGCGCGGACGCGGGACAGACGGTTTTCCATCTGCATATCCATATTTTGGGCGGCAAAGAATTGCCTTGGTAAAGCTTGAAAATAAAATAAGCGGTGCGGAGTTTTTTTGAAGAACTCCGCACCGCTTTTTGTTTATGCTTAATCCGCTTCGTATATCCGCTTTGCCGCGGCTTTAACTCTTTCGCGCAAGGCGGCTGGCTCGGCAACCCGCACGTTCCCGCCGTAGCTTAAAATTTTGTTAACAAGGCTGTCGTCGTCGGGCAGACTGATATTTGCAACCAGCTTGTCCCCCAGCGGCTCTATATTATCTATTCCAAGCCATTCCTCGGCGTCCGCAAGCGAGCTTTTGTCAATTTCCAGCGTCACCTCTGTAAGCTGTCTGTCGCTGTAATTCAGGTTCAAATCTATATCGTCGCGCGTAAACGCCTTTTTTACAAACTCCGCGCCCGTAAAGGTTGCGGACTTAATTCTTCCTATTTTAAAGGTGCGGAAGCTCTGCTTAGTGTGGCAAAAGGCGTAAACATACCATACGCTTTGCTTAAAAATCAGCACATACGGGTCAATTACGCGCTTGCTGTGCTCGCCCCCGCGCGATATGTAATCTATCAAAAGGCTTTTGCTTTGGTTTACGGCTTGTTCGCACACGCGCATTTTTTCGGTGAATTTCGCGCCGCCGCCCCATGTGCCGCCGTCAACTATAATGTTGCCGCAAACGGACAGCTCCCGCACCTCGTTCTTTTGCTTGCTTTCAAGCTTTTCGCGCGCGGAAATAATGTTTTCATCGTTAATCTGCGATGCCATAGCATTAAGCGCGTTTATCGCGGCGGAAAACTCCTCGCGCGTGAAGTAGCCCGCCGGCAGACGGAAGGTATCCGCAATGGACAGTCCGCCGTATCTCCCGCGGGAAATATCAATAGGCACGCCGCATACAATCAGCTCTTCCACATAGCGGTATACGCTGCGCACGGAAACGTCGTATTTTTCCGCAATTTCCTTTGCAGTGACCTTGCGCTTTTGCAGAAGTCGGGTCATTATTTTGAACATAATCTCGTACTTCATGTTTTTTTCTCCTTTCGGGTTAATAATTTTTTGCGGTCGGGCATAATATAAAATACGGCTTTAAGGCTGTGCGGTTTGCTTGCTTCCGCCGTATTTGCCGTTGATAAAATTTTTTAAAATATTTTATCATATATGACAATATATGTCAACAATAATATGTAAAATAGGTATTGTAAAATACGGGAGGAAGTAAAAATGAATTTTACGGCTTATATAGAAAGGCAGAAAAGCATAATAAGACACAGACACGATGGTGAAACATATCTTTTACAGCGTGGTGAGGAGGTAGCCGTAATTACCGAAAGCGACAAGCTGTTATACGAGCTTGACAGCCTTAAAGGACTTAACAAACGCGAAAGATTAAAGCTGAGGAGAGAGGCGGTATGATTTATTATATAAAAAAGGCGCTTAACATTATTGCGGCGTGCACGGCGGCGCTTGTGCTGATTGTGCTTGCGCTTGCATAAGGTAAAGCTGAAATAATATTAGCGGGGCGGACTGCGTTTTTGCAGTCCGCCCCGCGTTTTTTAAAAGTTTAACAATATTCAATACTGTCTTACGACGTATTTTTCTATCAAGGCTATAATTCCGTACATTCCGCCCGCCAGCGCGCAAAGTATAAAGGTGGCAGTCATAACAAGGTCAAGCTTAAATACCTGCCCGCCGTAGACTATAAGATAGCCTAGCCCCGCCTTGGATACAATGTATTCGCCCATAATCGAGCCTATCCACGCAAGCCCCACGGCAACCTTCAGGGTGTTCATAAGCGCGGGAAGGGATGCGGGAATAATAAGCTTGCGCAGTGTTGTTGCGCGGCTTGCGCCCATAGACTTCATTAAAAGCAGCTTGGTTTTGTCAACCGCTACAAAGCCCGCAAGCATATTCATTATGCAGACTATTATGGAAACTATCACCGTCATAAAGATTATGGCATCGTAGCCGGTGCCTATCCAGATTATAATCAGCGGGCCGAGCGCGATTTTTGGAAGGGAGTTCAAAACCACTATGTACGGCTCTGAAACCTTCCTTACCGCATCGCTCGACCAAAGCACAACAGCTATTGCATAGCCTAAAATTACGGCAATGGCAAAGCCCGCAAACGTTTCCATAAGCGTTATGCCTATATGGCGGAAAAGCGTTCCGTTGTTGTACAGCTCGCCTATGGTCTTAATCACGCGCGAGGGCGAGCTTGTAATAAACGGGTCTACCACCTTCAGCTGTGCAAAAAGCTCCCAAAAGCCTATAATCAATGCAAGTATAAGACAGCGGCAGACGTGAATTATAATTTTTTTCTGTTTCTGTTTTTTCAAGTACGCGATATGCTCGCGCGAAAAGTTGTTTTCCTGTTTCTTCTTCATAGGTTAACCTCGGTATCGGCGTGTATCGTTCAGCCGCGGAAGGGAGGACTTAAATGCCCAGCTCCTTGCGCAAAACCTCGAACGTGGCGGCAAATTCGCCGCATTCGCGCCGCGATTTGGGCACGTTTCCGCCGAAATCAATGCTATGCTCTGCCACAACCGTTGCGGGTCTGGCGGAAAGCACAACCACCTTGTCGGACAGTGCTATCGCCTCCGAAATGTCGTGCGTCACCAACAGCGCAGTCTTTTTTTCGCTCTTTATAATGCCCTGCACGTCATCGCAAACCTCAAGCCTCGTCTGATAGTCGAGGGCGGAAAACGGCTCGTCAAGCAGCAGAATTTCCGGCTCGGCGGCAAGCGTGCGGATAAGCGCGACCCTCTGCCGCATTCCTCCCGAAAGCTGAGAGGGCGTCTTTTTAAGGAAGTCCTTAAGCCCGTATTTTTCCGCGAGTGAAACCGCCTTTGCGCGCATTTCCGATGTGTTGCGCTTTTTGACCTCCAGCGGCAGAAAAATGTTCTGCTCTACCGTGCGCCATGAAAACAGCGCGTCGCGTTGAAGCATATAGCCGAACTCGGTTTTGCCTCGGGCAATCTCGCCGGAGGAGGGCTTTAAAAGCCCTGCGGCAAGCGATAAAATTGTGGTTTTTCCGCACCCCGACGGGCCTATTACCGAAACAAACTGTCCTTCCTCAATGGTAAAATTAAGAGCGGATACAGCGGTGGTTTCGCCCGTTTTGGTGTGGTAGGTGTAGGATACGTCTTTAAATTCAAGCATCATAATTTTTAAATTGCCCCCGCAATATCATGCGTTTAAGCGTGTTTTTACGGCTTTTAATCTCTTTCAGCCGTAAATTTCGCGGTAGGCTCTGTCGGCGGCCTCGGTCAAAACCGTCTTGTGGAAGGGTACGCGTGCTTTAAGCTCGCCCGCCTGCTCGATAACGTCCAAAAGCCTTTCGTAAGCGGTTTCCTCCATCGCCATGTTTTTTACCCATGCGTCTATTTTTTTGTAGCTGTCAACAGAGGTTTTTAAGCTTGCCTCGCTTGTGCCGTCAAAGTATTTTGTCAAAAGCTTTGCAACAGACGCGCTGTCGTGCTCGTCAAGGTATTTTATCGCCTTGGTCACAGCCTTTAAAAGTCCGCGGATTTTGTCGCCGTTTTTATCGATATAGCTCTGCTTCGCCATAAAGCAGGTGTAGGGGATTTCGCCCGATTCCTGTCCTACGGAAGCAACGATATAGCCCTTGCCCGCCGCCTGATATTCGGATGCAACCGGCTCGAACATGGTGCAGTAATCGCCCACGTTGCCCTCGAAGGCCGCCGTCATGGAATTGAATGCAACATTCGTTATGCAGTTGGCGGTTACGTTGGAATTGCGCAGTACATACTGGAATGTCATTAACGGAACGCCGCCGCTTCTGCCCGCAAGTATATCCTTGCCCTGCAAATCCGTCCATTTAAAGTCTGGCTGAGCCGTTCTGCCTACAAGGAAGCTGCCATCGCGCTTGGTCAGCTGACCGAAAACCATAGGCGCGTCGTCGCTGTCGCCCGTGTGTACGTAAACGGTAGCCTCGGGCCCGCAGAAGCCTACGTCCGCCTCGCCCGCAAGCACAGCGGCCATTGTCGCGTCCGCGCCGCCGCCGTTGGTCAGCTCGATTTTATAGCCCTCGTCCTCGAAATAGCCGAGCGCTTCCGCAAGATAGAGGGGCGCGTAAAATACCGAGTGGGTGACTTCGTTGATTTTTATGACCTTGCCGCCCTTGTTACAGCCTGCAACAGAGAAAGGGATAATCAGCGTGAACACTGCGGCAAGCGCCGAAAATAAGATTTTCTTTTTCAAAATAAGTATTTCAACTCCTGTTTAAAAATTTGATAATACATTTTATGCGGGCGTTGCCAGCGTTTGACAACCTTAAGCTTTTTGTTTTATAATAGTTTATATTATTTTTTAAGGTCGGCAATTTTTATGGAAAAGACTTACAACCCCAAAAGCTTTGAAGAAAGACTTTACCGCGAATGGGAAGAAAGCGGCTGCTTTAAGGCAGTGCGCGACGATAACAAGGTGCCCTTTACGGTAATGATGCCGCCGCCCAATATCACGGGTCAGCTGCATATGGGTCACGCCATGGACGAAACGTTGCAGGATACTATAATCCGCTTCAAGCGCATGCAGGGTTACTGCGCGCTTTGGTTGCCGGGGACAGACCACGCTTCTATTGCGACCGAGGTTAAAATTGTCGAGCAAATGAAAAAGGAAGGGCTTGACAAGGATACTGTCGGGCGCGAGGGCTTTTTAAAGCGCGCTTGGGAGTGGAAGGACAAGTACGCGGGCAGAATAGTGGAACAGCTTAAAAAATTAGGCTCGTCCTGCGACTGGTCGCGCCTTACCTTTACCATGGACGAAAAATGCTCAAAAGCCGTGCGCGAGGTGTTTGTAAATCTTTACAACAAAAAGCTTATCTACCGCGGCAGCAGAATTATAAACTGGTGCCCCAACTGTAAAACTACGCTTTCCGACGTCGAGGTTGACTATGCGGAGGAGGCGGGCTTCTTCTGGCACATTAAATATTTTGTGGAAAATTCCTACGAGGCGCTTGTGGTTGCCACAACCCGCCCCGAAACAATGTTCGGCGATACAGCAGTTGCCGTTAACCCCAAGGACAAGCGCTATAAGCACCTTATAGGCAAAAACGTAATTCTGCCCGTCATAAACAAGCCGATACCCGTTGTCGGCGACGCGCACGCGGATATGGAATTCGGTACGGGCGTTGTAAAAATCACGCCCGCGCACGACCCTAACGATTTCGAGGTCGGTCTGCGCCATAATCTGCCCGTTGTTCGGGTTATGAACGACGACGGCACTATGAACGCGCTTGCAGGCAAATTTGCGGGGCTTGACCGCTACGAATGCAGAAAACAGCTTGTGGAAGAGCTTAAAGCAAGCGGGCACCTTGTAAAAATTCAGCCGCACACCCACAGCGTAGGGCATTGCTACCGTTGCGGCGCCACGGTAGAGCCGCTTGTTTCCAAGCAGTGGTTTGTCAAAATGGAGGGGCTTGCCCGTCCCGCAATCAATGCGGTTATGGACAAGAAGATTACCTTCGTGCCCGAACGCTTTGCAAAAACCTATTATAACTGGATGGAAAACGTCAAGGATTGGTGCATTTCGCGTCAGCTGTGGTGGGGACACCGCATACCCGTGTGGTACTGCGCCGACTGCGGCAAGGAGATTTGCTCCAAAACAGACGTAACTGCCTGCCCGCACTGCGGCAGTAAAAATATCGCGCAGGATGAGGACGTGCTCGATACATGGTTTTCCTCTGCGCTGTGGCCGTTTTCAACGCTCGGCTTCCCCGAGGATACGTCCGATTTGGAATATTTCTACCCCGGCGACGTGCTTGTAACGGGCTACGACATAATTTTCTTCTGGGTTGCCAGAATGATTTTTTCCGGTCTGGAGCATATGCGCAAGGTACCCTTCCGCGATGTGCTTATTCACGGACTTGTGCGCGACGAGAACGGCAGAAAAATGTCCAAATCTCTCGGCAACGGCGTAGACCCGTTGGAGGTCATAGATAAATACGGCGCGGACAGTCTGCGTTTTTCGCTTTTGCAGGGCGTAGCCCCCGGTAACGATACCCGCTATTCGGACGCGAAGGTAGAAGCGTGCCGCAACTTTATGAATAAAATATGGAATGCCAGCCGCTTTGTCATTTCCAACTGCGAGGGGCGCACAATCAAGCCGCTTTCCGAAATAAAGCTTTGCCCCGCGGACAAGTGGATAATTTCCCGTCTGCAGGCATCCATACGCGACGTAACGCTTTCCTTAAACAAGTTTGAGTTCGGCGTGGCGGCACAGCTATTGTACGATTTTATCTGGTCGGATTTGTGCGACTGGTATATCGAGCTTGTAAAGCCCGTATTATATTCGGAGGACGGTGCAAAGAAGGACGCGGCGGCGTCCGTTCTGGTGTTTGTGCTTGAAAACACCTTAAAGCTTTTGCACCCCTTCGCACCGTTTATAACCGACGAAATTTATCGCGCTCTGCCCAATGCGGAGGGCACGATTATGACGAAGGAGTTCCCCAGATACAACTCTAAATTAGCGTACAAAAAGGACGCGGCGGCGTTTGCGGGTGTAATGGATATTATTAAGGCGGTACGCGCGGCTAAGACCGAGCTTGACTGCCCGCCCTCGCGCAAGGTCAGTCTGTATATCGTAACCGAAAGCGGCAAGCGGCTTATTTCCGTCAACGAGGACAGCATATTAAAGCTTGCGGGTGCAAAGGAAATTAAGTTTGTTTCCTCTGCGGCAGAGGCGGGCGACAAAACGGTTACAAAGGTGCTTTCTATCGGCACAATTTATATGCCTATGGGCGAGCTTGTGGATTTGGAAAAGGAAAAGGTGCGGCTTGAAGGCGAGCTTGAACGCGTTATGGACGAAATCCGCCGAGCGGACGGCAAGCTTAACAATCAGGGCTTTGTTTCCAAGGCGCCCAAAAAGCTGGTTGACGAGGAGCGCGCCAAGCTGAATAAATATATAGAGATGCGCGAAAAGCTTTTAAAGCAGATAGAAAGTCTGTAAAATTTTGCGTAAATCAATGATATTACGGGGTCAATGTTAAAATGTCCGGTAAAAAATCTTACAAAAGTAATGCTAAAAAGGCGGCAAGGGCGGCAAAAAAGCATCCCAAAGCCGTGCTTGTGCTTGCAGTTTTACTTGTTATAATCGTTGCGGCGGTGCTGATTTTATGGGTATTGAAGCCCGAGCTTTTCCACAAATATCTGGGCACGGGCGGGCATTTCTGGACGGAGTGGGAGGTCACCCGTCAGGCAGACTGCGGTAACGGCAGCAAATCGCGGGAATGCTTATATTGCGATGCAACGGAGGACGAGATTATAAAGGGTTCGGGAAATCACGAAATAGACGAAACGTCAGGTATTTGCGGCGTATGCGGCTATAACAATAATGCGGAAGAGCTTTCAATTCACTTTTTAGAGCTCGGCAACAAGTACACGGGCGACTGTACGCTGATTAAGTGCGGCAATACCGAGGTGCTTATAGACGCGGGCTCACGCAAGAGCAGTGCGTCGGCGATAAGGTCGTACATAGACGAATATTGCGAGGACGGCAAGCTTGATTACGTTATCGCAACCCACGCTCATCAGGACCATATTGCGGGCTTTGTCGGCACAAAGGACAAATCGGGCAAGCAGTCGGGCGTGCTTTACAATTACGAGATAGGCACTATAATACAGTTTGCGGGGCACAACACAACCTCGACAATATATAAGGATTACGTCAAGGCCGTGGACCACGCAAAGGAAAACGGCGCGCAGGTATATACCGCAAAGGAATGCTGTGAAAAGCAAAACGGAGCAAAGGATATTTATTATCTGAACGAGAATAAAACGGTTTCGCTCAAAATTTTAAAAAGCCATTATTATTATAACGAAACGAATGACGAAAACGATTATTCGGTATGCGTTCTGCTCACCCAAAAGGGGCAAAACGGTGCAAAGGACAAAAATTTTCTATTTACCGGCGATTTGGAAAAAAAAGGCGAAAGCTATCTTGTTGACATGAACGACCTGCCCGAGGTAGAATTATTTAAGGGCGGACACCACGGCAGCTATACCGCTTCAACCGAAAAGCTGCTTGACGTTATAAAACCGAAAAACGTTGCTGTGTGCTGCTGTTGCGGAACAACCGAATACACTACCGCCATAGAAAATACTTTTCCCGCGCAGGCTTTTATAGACCGCGTTGCAAAATATACAGAAAATATATATTGCACCACGCTTATGCTTGATTATAAGGCGGGCGAGTATACTTCTATGAACGGAAATATTATGTTTTATATACATAACGGCGAGCTGACGGTGAAATGCTCGAACAACGATATTATTTTAAAGGACACGGAATGGTTTAAAAAGAACCGCGTCTGGCCGTAACCGGCATATATATCGGGGTTAATTTAATTTGATAATTGCTTGGTAACCTTAAATTGCTGAGTTAATTGTGTGGTAATAAGCCCGCACGCGCTGTTGCGCGTGCGGGCTTATTACAGTATTATTTCGGGCATATTTGGGGGTATCGGAAGAAAATGGAAGGTAATTTTGTTAAAAAATTTCAAAAAAATTGTCAAAAATACTTGATTTTATCGTAACAGGGTGCTAAACTTCAATTACCACATCAAGGGCAAAGTCTATGCTTTGCCTCATACAACAATTGTAACAAGTGCAACCCGAGCGGTAACGTTCGGGGGCTCCGTTTAATTGTTGTGTGCTTAATATTCCGCGATTTAAAGTGTGCAACGTTTAACGGCGTTGCACTTTTTTTGTTGTCTTTTTGTAGGGTAGTTAAAGAAAAAAGGAGAACATTTATGAAAACTTGGGGTAGTAGAATTAAATGGGCATGCACGGCAATCGCGCTTAGTGCAATACTTTTGTGTTGCGCTGTATTTTCGTTTGTGTCTTTCGAAAAGTTCGATAAAGGATATTCCGATTCCGCTCAGTCTGTTGAGACTGTAGATAGTTCCGAACAATCTGATTATTCGGCAGAGACAATGGCAGAGTATACAAAAAATAAAAATGAGGACGTTGAACAGCCTCAAAGCTCCGTATATATGACAAGAGCGACCGAGCTTATTACTTTTTATGAGATAAAAGGTACAAACGCTCAAAAAGCGCAAATCTGGAATGATGCTGTAAATATGAGCGTTAGTAACGGTGTTCAGGTTACCATTAAGCTTGTCGATAACTGGTCAGCTGTTAATGGTTCTTTTGGTAGCGGTGTTGGCTTTTCTATCACAGGTGGCCTTTATATCCCTGCAAATGCTGATGTTGTTTTGGACTTGAATAACTATACGATTAACCGCGGTTTAACTAATGTTATTGAGAGTGATGGAACAAAAAGCGGTATGGTTATATGGGTGCAAAATAGTAGATTTACTCTTAACGACAGTTCAGTTGCAGGGCAAGGAAAAATATCTGGCGGTTATACCAATGGCCCTTCAGGTGACTCAATTAATTCGGGTGGAGGCATATTGATACATAGTGCCGAATTTGAAATGCGTGGCGGTATTTTAAGTCATAATTATGGTGTAATTGGCGGTGGTTTTTATATATATAGAGGTGTTTGCAATATTTACGGCGGAACTATAGAAAATAATACGGCATCATATGGTGGTGGTATATATGCTATGGAATCTGTCATTAATATATTTTCGGTGACAATAAAAAATAATACTGCTAATAGTGATGGGGGTGCAGCCCAATTACACTCATATAACACTGTTAATATAAGTGGAGGTTTATATAAAGACAATACCGCGAACAACAATGCAGGTGGGTTTTTTATAACTAGTGGCACTGTATTTACTATGACTGGCGGAACAATAACCGACAACACTAGCAATATTGGTAAAAGGAGTTCTGGAGGCTATGGCGGCGGCTTATATCCGAGGGATTGGAATACAAAGTTTACCATAAAGGGCGGCGATGTTTATAATAACTACAGAATGAATCCCGATGATACAAATAGTCTCGAAAATATCTATATACCTTCCGTAGATTTAAAAATTGCAATTGCAGGTATACTACAAAATACTACAAAAATAGGTGTTACATTAGCGGATAGCTTTGCATTGGGAACAAGCTTTACTCAAGGTTACAATATATATAATTCAGTTGCGCCTAGACAGTTTTTCTTCGACGAGAAAAACGGTAAAGAGATTATTTTAACTACTGACGGAGAGGCGGCTTTTGGTACAGAGGAGGCAGTATCGCCCACCAAAACCCTTTTATGGCAATACTCCAATGACGCGGGTACTAACTGGCATGATGTTGTGCATAACACGACTGAATATTCACCTACAAATGTATTGCAGTATCGTGCTATGGATGGCACAACAGTGGTTGGCTTTGTGCTTGCAAGATATACAGATATGCAAGGCAATATAAGCAATGTTTCAACTGTTAAAAACGCAGGCACATATACTTATTTTGTTAATAATAGTACTGGGGTTTACTCTAACCCCGCTATGACGTTTACAATAACTCAAGTAACGGTCAGTATAGCGTGGGAACATAAAGATGAGCTTACCTATAACGGTTCGCCACAGCGTGTAACAGCCCAAATGGGCAATGTACATGCCGCAGACAAAAATCAACTCACGTTTGTGTACGATAACGGTTTGGAAAGCTCTGCAATCAATGTTGGACATTACAGTACAAGCATTACGGGACTTTCCGGGTCTAAGGCGGTCAACTATAAGCTGCCTTCCGGCGGAACCTCTAAAAACTTTGATATTGTTCCCGCTGAGATTGAAAAGCCTGTAGGCGTAAACGGACTTGTTTATAGCGGAAAGGCGCAGAATTTGCTTATCGGCGTTACTGATAAAATGAACGTTTCCGGCGCAACTACGGGTACAAACGCCGGCACATATAGCGCTACAATAACGATTAAAGATACAAGAAACTATGTTTGGGCTGATACGGGCAATACCGCGTCTTATAGTATCTCAGTTGATATTACGCCTAAAACATTAAGGGTAGGAGGTATTTCTCTAAAAGAAAAGGAATACGACGGAACAACTACCATTGCCGCCGGCTCGCTTCAGGGCGATTACGAACTTACGGGTTTCGAAACTACTGTCGACGAGGAGAATATAGAGCTTGTGGTTGACGCTTCCGAAAGTCATTACAGCTCTAAGGATGTCGGTTACAGAACGGCCACGGTTAAAATTTCGCTGACCGGTTCGGGGCACGAAAACTATGTATTGTTTGACAATGAATATACCTTCGGCGGATATATAACAAAATCAACGCTTAAGGTCACTAAGGTTACGGCAACGGATAAGGTTTATGACGGAAACGTTAGCGTTGAACTTACCATAGACCCCGCGGATATTAAGCGTATTATTACGGGCGCGGGAGAAACAACTGGCTTTGTAGAGGGTGACGACGTTACTATTCTGGTTTACGGCGCTTTTGCAGACGCTAATGCTGGTGCAGGCAAAACTATCAATATATCCACATATACATTAAGCGGAACTCATAAAGACAACTATATTATTGACTTTGCCAACTCCGTTTCGACTGCTACGGCGGAAATTTCCAAAAAAGAGCTTGATGTAAGTGTTACCGCAACCGACTGCGTATACGGTAACGTGCCCGATGTCAGCTTTACGTTTACCGATACCAACGGTGACCCCGTAAACGACAATATTGTAATGACGTTGGCATACCTTAACTCGGTTGACAGCACAACTGTTTTAAAAACTGTTGGTACTTACACAATTTCCGCAGTTTTGCGCGCGGATTATGCAGTTAACTATACCGTTAACAGTATTACCCCCGACGGAGGAGTTGACGGCGACCCCGTGGAAGTGGAAATTACAAAAGCTCCGCTGACTATTACCGTTTACGATGCGGAGGTTGCTTTCGGCGGCGGCAAGGTGAACAACGGCGCGTTTGTTACGGGACTTGTCTGGTCGGATACAAGGGCTTCGCTTTCGATTGAAAACGGAGATTTGACCTTTACGTACGGCGATTTCGATACCGATAACGGCGCGGTCGGCTCTTATGTATTATCAATTGATAAAACGGCTTTAAGCCTTGCAAACTACACCGTTACGGTTGTTGACGGTACGCTTGCGGTAGGTTTGAAAAACGTTACCGTTACTCTTACCGTGACTAACGGAATTTACGGCGGTACCGGTTCGGACGCGGCTTCGGCTACGGCTTCGGCGGCGGACGGCTCCAACACAGTTTCGGCAACAATCAATATAACATATAGCGGTACCTCGTATGACGGTACGGTTTATACAAACAGTACGACCGTGCCCGTAAAACCCGGTGAATATACGGTTGTTGCGGCTGTTGACACTGCAAGCGGCTATACGGGCCGCGCTACCGCGATTTTGAAGATAGGCAAGGCGTCGCTTACGGTAACCGTTACGGCAATAACCGCTGGCACAACCGACAAGGTTGAATACGGTACCGATATAACTAACCTCGGAACGCATTTCGAGCTTTCGTACAACGGTTGGGTGAACAACGACGACCGGGACAGCTTCGGCGGAACGACTGCAACCGGCGACCTTGATTTCACAAACAAAAAATTGTCGACAGACTACTTCCGTTATGCGCCCATAGGCACATACGAGGTATTTGTAAGCGGTGTAACCTCCGACAATTACGAAATTACCTTCGTCAGCGGCACGCTTACGGTTGAAAAAGCGAATGCAACCGTTACTGTTAAAAACCAAAGCAGCGTTTACAACGGTAGCGTACCTGTTGCAGGCAATGTTACGGGTATCGATTACACGGTAACGGGCTTAAAGCGCAGTGCAGACGATTTGGGCGTTTCCATCTCGATTGCAAACGCGGCTAAGGACGCGGGCGTTTACGATTTGGAAGCTTCGGCAAGCAACGGCAACTATAACGTAACGTTTGTCGGCGAAACTGCTTCGAACACGGCAACCGATAACAGCGGTGTATGGACTATCGCGGACGCATTCACCGTTGGCAAAGCAAAGCTTACCATAACGGCGGAAAACAAGAGCATAATTTACGGTGACGCGGCGCCTGCTTATACTGCCGTTTATGAAGGCTTTATAGGTGCGGACGGCACGGCAAGCGGCCCTGCGGCGGGCGTGTTTACAACCGAGCTTGTGCTTGGTTGCGCATATAATCAATTTGACAATGTAGGCGATTACGATATTACCGAGGCAACGGCGGCTGCTGCAAATAACTATTATATAGTATTTGTGCAAGGCACGCTTACGGTTGAAAAGAAGGCCATTGCCGTCACAATCGACCGCACAAAAACCACTTCGGAATACGGCACAACCCCGATTGATTTCAGCGTGAACACAAGCAATTATTACACGTTCGATACTGCCGACCTTGCGCAGAGCACGGACGATTTGCAGATTACGCTTACGCACGGCGTAACAGATAAAAGCAACGCGGGCACCTATGTTATTACAGCAGTCAGCGGCAACGCTAACTACGAAGTAACCTTCAACGACTGCGTTTACACTGTCGAGCAGTTCAAGCTTAAGGTTGAATGGACGGTAGAGGACGAAACAGGCGCGGAAACTGTTCTTGCTGACGGCGACGTTGCGGAATTCGAGTATAACGGCGCAAGTCAGGGTCCCAAGCCTTACTTCATAATGCAGGACGGCACAAAGAGCCTTAGAACGGCAAGCGGCTTGCAGAAGAATGCGGGCACGGGCTACACAGCTACGGTTATTATTCCCAACGAGCATAAGCACAACTACACGTTCGACGCGTCTACAAGCAATACTCAGGCGTTTATAATCACGGCAAGACAGCTTACCGTCACATGGACGGGTGATAAGGACGACAGCGGCGCGTTCAGCTACGAGTTTAACGCGGGAATTGTACAGCACCCCGAAGCTACGTTCGGCAACGTTGTCGCGGGTGAAACCGTTACGCCCGTTTACGTCGGCGCTACGGGTATGGTAGGCACAAACCACACTGTAGAGGTTCGCATAACCGACAGAAATTACAGTCTGCCTTCCAATACAACCGCATACTACAACATTACAAAAATGGTATTAAAATCGTTCTACTGGACGAGCGACGGCACAACAAGCATAAACGGCTCTGCATATTCCTATATATTCGACGGCGAGGCGCATATGCCCACGGCAAAGGCGGGCGTAAGCGTAACGTTCAGCTACACGGTTGAATATTCCAACGGAACAAACTGCGGTAACCGCGCGGTTAATGCGGGCGAATACACCGTAACCGCCGTGCCCTCGGATTCCAATTACGAATTCCCCGCAGGGTCAAGCAATAAATTTACGTTTACTATCGAGGCTAAGGAGGTTAAATCGTCCGAGGTGTATTACGATACGCTTACGTTCGTGTATACAGGTCTGGCGCAACAGCCCGTATTCTGGTATACCGATGTAAACGGAGCCAAAATTCTCCTTGACGTCACTGTAAACGGCGACCATGTTTCCGCCGATACCTATACGGCCGAAATTGCATGCCCCAACGACAAAAACTATAAGCTTACGGGCGGTGCGGCAAGCTATAACAAGCAGTTTACAATCGCGCCCAAGGATATAGAGGTTGAATGGACGCTTGACGGCAACCAATGGGTAACCGATTTTGTCGACGATTACAGCGGTAATGCTGTGGATTATTCGGCAACGGCAAAAATGCTTGCAACCTACGAGGGCGAGTTCAATAAAATAGGACTTAAATTCGAAATCCTTAAAAAGGACAGCGTTACGGGCGCTTCAAGCGTGTGGACGGGCGATATCCGCGATGCGGGCATATACACTCTGCGCGCATACGTTTCCGATAAAACGCTTGCGGATAACTACAACGTCAAGGAATTTTCAAGACAAATTACAATAGATAAGCTGCCTTTGAATATAACGGTAAACGGCGGTAACGATTATACGCTTAACTATAACGACGCCGCACCCGCGTATACTGCAGTGTTCAACGGCTTTGTGCCCGTTTATAACGATGCAAACGGCAGTCCCGTTGACGAGGCTGTTACGGTAAAGGCGGCTGTGGAGGCTGTCGAGGACTGGATATTCAGCAAATATATTCAGGGCTCTCAGCCCGGTAGCTACGACGTAACGCTTACGACCGACAGCGACAAATTAAAGCTGTTAAGACAAATTTTGCGCAATTACGAATGGGAACAGAATTTTACGGGCGTTAAAATTATTGTCAATTCCATTACGGGCACCGTTTTGGTGCTTGCGGACAACGGCACCAACGAGTTTGTTTATGACGGAACCTCGAAATTGCCGGACGCGTTCTATACCCCCGCAAGCGGCAACGGCCAGCAGAGGAAGCTGGAGGTAAGTCTGCTTGCAGTCAACCCCGACGGCTCGGATAACATTTATCTGACGGACGGCAAGGCGGTTAACGTGGGCACCTATTATATCTCTGTCAAGCGCGTAAGCGGCGATAACGACAAAACCGAGCTTCAGACGGAAGGCTTGTACTTCAAAATAATCAAGCGCACCGTTATAGTCAAAATTTCCGACAGGGAAGCGGACTACGGCGAGGTTACTCAAACAAACAGCGGCGAGCATATCGTAACGGAGTATCTGTCAAGCTACGGCGGGCGCAACGGCTATCTGCCGCTTGCCGCAGACGAGGCGGGGCTTGCAATAAACGTTGAATGCCGCTTCTTAAAGACGGACGGCACAAGCAATTTCGACGCGCAGGGCTATGCGCAGGTCGGCAGCTATCTTATCGAGGGCAGCTGGAACAAGGATGCTTACAGCGATAATTACGAGGTTATTTTCGTTGGCGGCGAGGACGGTGAAAACGGTCAGCTCAGCGCGGGCGTGTTCACAATCAACAAGGCGGATATAATCGTTTTAAGCAAAGGCGATGCCTTCTTCGAGGAATACGGCGACTTTGACAGCAGTAATCCCAGATACGTTATAAAGCTTGCAGATAAGACGGACGGCGTGTATAACAATATAGTTTATTCGGGCAACAAGCGCGCGGGCAATACGGATGCAAAGGTCACGATTAAATACGTTGACAAGCAGCTTATTGCGGACGCGGAGGAGCCCAAGCACGATGCGGAGTATAACCTGACGGACGCGCCCAGAATTACCGCCGCGGGCGAATGGATAATTTACTATTCAATCGAGGTCGAGGGCGGAAACCACAACAAGTATTACGGCGCATGGAGAGTGCAGATTAAGCCCGAGGAAGACTTTATTATAGTCATTTTCGAAAAGGAGTTCGCAGTACCCTACGGTGAAGGCGTGCCCGAGGATTTGACGCAGCAGCTGTTTGACGGCGGCTATTACCGCCTCGGCAACAACGCCGTTTCAAAGGAATGGTTCAGGGATAACGCTACGGCCTCCGTTGTCGGTGTAACAAACACCAGCGAGGTAGGTCTGTACAATATTTACTTCACCATTAACGAGGGCGCGGTAACGGGCTCGCTGGAATATGCTATAAAGTATTCCGACAGCAACTACACGCCGGAAACGAATATAGGCAAATTCAGAATAACGCAAAGGCTTCTGACCGTTGAATGGTCGGAGGAAAGCGAATTCGAGCACGACGGTCAGGCGCATCTGCCCGAATTGACTGTAACCGGCTGGATTGACGGCGGCACGCTTACTCCCGACGGAGTGCTTGCAAACGGCGAAAGACGTTATATTTACAATGACGGCAATAAGGAAATTGTTATTACCGTTACCGCAACGGGCGACTTTAAGGAAATAGGCGGTCACACCGTAGAGGTTGCGGTCGGCAACTCCAACTACCGCTTAGATGTGCGCAATGCGGTTAAGTCGATTTCCATTAAAAGCGATACCATTGTTAAATACGGGCATCTTCCCACATGGGCGTGGTATGCAATAGGCGGCGCGGCGGCGGTGCTTACTCTTGCAATAGTTATACTTGCGGTTATGCTTAAACGCCGCAAGGCAGTAACGGTTGCGGGCGGCGACGACGACGGCTTCTATGACGATATTTCCGCCGATACAATGAGCGACGGCGACAGCTATGACGCAGACATAACTGACGGCGATGAAGCTTAAAGCTTTATGTCAATATGCGTATTTGTAAATGCGTGTATCCTACCCCTTGGCGAGGGCAACATTTGTTGCCCTCGCTTTTTTGTTTTTCGTCAAAAATCGCTTGTATAAAACAAATATCAGCATAAGGCGCTTTATTTCGGCATATAATTTATTACTTTGACTCGGCATTGCGGAGATTTTTAACCGCCGTTGCCGAAATAGGTATTCGGGGGAGAGATATGTGGGATTATATAACCGAAAGAGTACTAAAGGAAGCTGATTACATAATAAAAACCAACTCTACCGTGCGCGCGGCGGCGGCATACTTCTCAATAAGCAAATCAACCGTACATACGGTAGTAACATAACCGAACGGTTTTTGTGGGTAATTGAATAAGTAAAGTCAAGGAAAGCGACTATTCTTGAATTGAATTCTAGATTAGTCGCTTTTTACTTGCAAAAAATATCGCACAACAAAATCTTTAGTAATTCAAATCGGTTTTAATTACGAAAAATTAAAAAAATCTTGACTTTTCGTAATTAATGTGCTATTATTCTTATGAGGTGCATTATGAAGCTTATAGAAAGAGAATACCTACAAAAGTTAATTAATACAATCGGTACGCCGGATATAAAGGTTATTACAGGCGTGCGCCGCTCAGGGAAGTCCAAGCTTATGGAACAGTTTATCGACTACATAAGAGAAAAATATGAAGATGCCAATATAATTCATGTTAATTTTTCTTTAATCGAATTCGAGGATTTGCAAGATTATCATCAATTATACAACTATATTAAATCTGCATATAAAGCAGGAATGAAGAATTTTGTCTGCATTGACGAAGTTCAGATGTGTGAAAACTTTGAAAAAGCCATAAACAGTTTACATGCCGAAGAACTTTTTGATATATATTTAACGGGTTCAAACGCCTTTCTTTTGAGTAGCGATATAGCAACTCTTTTTACGGGTAGGTGTCTTGAAATAGCTGTGTATCCGTTTTCATACAGTGAGTATTTAAGGTATTTTGAAAGCAATGAGGTCATTTCGGATTTTGATAAGTTTTATGTCGACGGTGGTATGTCGGGCTGTTATCTTTATCAAAATGAAGAGTTGAAGCTGGATTATGTAAAAGATATTTACACGACCATTATCGAACGAGATTTAATTAAGCGCAAAAAAATCAAAAACAAAGTGTTGCTGTTAAAAATAGCGTCATTTTTAATGGACAATATCGGCAATCTTGCTTCGGCAAACAGTATCGCTAATGCGTTGAGTACATCGCAGAAAAAGGTAGGAGATAAAACGGTTGGCTCTTATATAAAGGCATTATGTGAAGCGTTTTTATTCTATCGTATAAATCGTTATGACATTAGGGGCAAAAAATATCTTACTTCTAATGAAAAATATTATTTGTGCGATACTTCGTTTAAGTATGCAGTTCTCGGCAAAAAAGATATGAATTACGGGCGCGTGTATGAAAATATTGTCGCGTTGGAATTGTTGCGCAGAGGCTATGAAGTTTACGTCGGAGTTCTCTATGAAAAGGAAATCGACTTTGTTGCTATAAAACGGAATGAGAAATTATATATTCAAGTGTCCGATAGTATATCCGATGAAAACACTTTTAAGCGCGAGATTGATTCGCTATTGAAAATAAAGGACGCATATCCCAAACTTTTAATTGCCCGCACCCATCATGAAGAATATACGTATGAGGGTATAAAAGTAGTTGATATCGCCGAGTGGCTAATGAATTAAAATAAAAAAGAGGACAAGAAAAAATGAAATCATTGATGCAATTAAATGAAAATTTTTTTGATTTATTAAAAAATAGCACTAATAAAATCTCTGGAAGTGATTTGCGTTGTTTTCAAAATTCCGTTAAAAGCTTTTTGAATAGCGGTAAAAAAGATGATGCTTTTACTGTGTACTATTGTTTTAGCGAAATATTTAAATTGTTCGGAAGGGGGTATGATAATACCCAAAAGTTGTTAGAGACACTATCTGACCATGAATATCATACTGGAGAATTGCTTTCTAAGCATCGAGATCATTATTCACATTCGGTATATGTGTTTTCGTTAGGTTTGGCTATCTATGCAAACGACGGTAAATTCCGTAAGGAATTTAATGCTTTTTATGCGATTAACGAAGATGAGCCGTACACGTTTCTCCGTTTATGGGGCTTAGTTGCTCTTTTTCATGATATTGGTTATCCGTTTCAACTTGTTCACGAACAGATAAAAAATTATTTGGAAGAATTGTGGATAAACAATAAGTCATTAAGCAAAGATGATGTTAAATCGTTAAAGGCTTGTTTACCGTACATTTCGTATGGGAACATGGACTCATTTTTGAAAATAGAAACTGGTATAAGCAAGAAATTAGAGGAGCAATTGCAATGTAAAAGACGGATTGCTTCTATCAATGAATTATTAGCTTACGGTATTGAAAAAAGAGAGGGATATGATTATAAACTCTTGATTGATAAGCTGAAAACAAGGGTGGTAAAACAGCCTAATTTTATGGATCACGGCTATTTTAGCGCTGTAATTCTTTTGAAACGGCTTTTCGAAAATCCTCAGTTTTGCTTAGATATGCCATTGCTTGACGTGCTGACAGCAATTCTATTGCATAATAATCTCAACAAGTACGATATTGACAACGCGCACAGAATTACTCTGCGGGAACACCCTCTCTCATATCTTCTGATTCTTTGCGACGAGTTGCAATCATGGGATAGAAGGGCATACGGCAAAAATAGTAAGCGTAAACCGATTGCGTGGGATGTTGAATTTGAAATCGCGGGTAACACCATAAAAGCCACTTACTATTTTGAAAATAAGAATGAAAATTATGATAATATCAAAAACGGAGCATTTGTTGGCGATATTCAGAAATTCATCGATTCGGATCTGATATTGAATGTCTTTGCAGACACAAAAATCAAGGATAAAAAGCTTAATGCGTATGCGTCTGACGATAATTTTATTAATTTATGCGACTTTGCAAAAGCTATTCATGCAAACTATGATGAGCATTGCGATAAAAATGATATAGAGCATATCAATACCGACTTTGCAAGTTTGCCATTAGAATTTAAAGTTTCCAATATAGAGCAAGCAAAATCTTATTCTTATAAGTTAGAGCTGATTAATTGCTTATATAGTAGCAAAGATTTGGATTATCCTATTGTTGAAAACTTTAATGTTAATACAACAGGAGAAGCGGATGCTGATAATGTTGGTTTACTTTGTCGGGAAGAGCATGTTCGTTGGGTGAGAGAAAAATTAAGTCTCGGATGGAAATACGGGGTAGATTATAAAAGCACCGAAGAGCGTAATGCAAAAAGAATTCATAAAGACATTGTTCCCTATGAGTTGCTTTCACCAAAAGAACAGAGTAAAGATCGTTTAATGATAAATAATATTATACCATTACTCAAGCAGGTTGGGAACGGTATAAAAATTTATCAATATCGTACCGGAAGAAAACCGGAGTTGGTAGTTGCAGGCACAGGGCACAGATATTTCAATGATGATAGGGAAAGACTCAAAAAAGAAGTAAAAGATATATTAAAAAAATATTCGCGCGATTATCGCGTTATTGTAAGAACTTGTTATGCTGCCGGTGCCGATTTATTAATAGCAGAATGTGCGTGTGAATTAGGGTTGACGACTAAGGCGGCAATACCTATGCCGTACGAAGAGTATATTGCAGACGTTATATATGATGCAAAGAGGAATGACCGGGCATTAACTGATGACGATATAACGAATATGCGGTCATTATTGGCTCAGACGGCTGTTTGTAAAGTAATTCCTGATGTAAAATACACATATTATGAAGCTAATAAATATCTCATATCAAAGTGTGATAAGGTAATTGCGTTGTGGGATGGAAATGAACTGCCTCTTGAAGATCCTAAAACAGGTAATCCAATTAACCGCGGCGGAACCTACCACGCAATAAAGCAAGCCCGTGATCGCGGTTTAAAAGATGGTATAGATATACATATAATAGATTGTTTCAGGTAAATCTATATCATAATTTTAGAGAGAAAAATGGCTATGATAAATATTATAACGGCTATATGTTTGGCGTTATTTACTATAGAAGTATTATATATTGTAATAGGATTTTTTATTAAAAATCGTGAAGGACGAATTAATTTTATTCGCGGTTTTAAAAAGGGTAAATGCTTTGCGGTTTTTATAGTGGCAATTCCACTATTTTATATTGGATATTGGTTTAAAGATCAAAGTCTTATTGAATCCTTTTTTAGTGCGCTAACTCATGCTGTTAATTTAGTCGTATTAAAGTTTGAACTATCGAAAATCCAACTTCTTTTAAATGAAAATGTTTTCTATAGAATAACCGTTTATTATTGCTGTACGCTGGTAACTTTAAATGCTGTATTATTTGCAATTTCTGTTGCCGGTCAACGCGGCTGGGAGTTTGTGCAAAGAATAAAAAATACGTTCACCAAAAAGAACAAGCTGTACATATTTGGAAACAACAATAATAATTTGTCTATTTATAATAGTAACAATTCAAATTTAGGTATTGTAGTTGATAAGATTTCTGCACAAGAAGGGCTGTCTTTATATATTAAAAAAATAAAATATATATCTTGTAATAATTTTGATGCTACAATAAATGCAATATTTAATTGTTTAAATAAGAAGAACAACCGAATAGTCGTAATAATTAACACAGAAGATGATGAGAAGAATTTGTCGATTATCAATTGCATTATTAAAAAAATTAGACAAGCGTCTGATGAATTGCAACAAAGATATTTCGACTTATTGGACGTAACTGTTTTCGGTGAACCGACATATGAAGCAATTTATAACGATATCGTTACTAATGCATTGGGGTGTGTACAGTACAAAAACAAATATCAGATGATTGCTATGAAGTTTATTGATGAGCATCCGTTCACAAAGTTTATGGATGAACGCCATATAGACTATGAAACGTCTCTTATAAAAAATGGTATTGATATAAATGTTTGTATGGTGGGATACGGCAAAACGAATCAACAGATATTTTTAACGTCAGTTGCCAATAATCAATTTCTCACAAAATCCAATGAAGAATTGACGTTAAAAAAGGTCAAATATCATTTGTTCGATAAAAATTATGCAGAGAATAATAAGAATCTAAACCATTCGTATTATAGGTATAAAAACGAAATCGGCACGATGAAGCCTGACGAATATTTGCCATTGCCCGAATTGCCGGCGAATGAGGAATATTATCACGTTGATATAAACGAGCCAATGTTTTATAACCGCATAAACGAAATAGTCACGCGTAGTAAGAATGATGTAAATTTTGTGATAATAGCGTTTCAAACCGATTTGGAAAATATTGATATGGCACAAAAGTTGGTTGAAAAGCGCAGAGAGTGGGGTGTTGACGAGCTGGTAGTT
The DNA here is from genome assembly GCA_910587015.1 of uncultured Christensenella sp. GTDB lineage: Bacteria > Bacillota > Clostridia > Christensenellales > Borkfalkiaceae > Coproplasma. The sequence goes on along the minus strand of CAJUME010000005.1, from coordinate 214,105 downwards.
TTTGTTAAAGTAAGAAAAGCACAAGGAGAAGTAGCGGTATTTAAAGAAAAAAATGTTTTTGTTATAGGCAACGAAAGCGACTGCGTATACAATATCAAAGCAATTAAAAACGATAAGATTTACCAAATGGCAAAATTGCGTAACGAAATTTACGATTTGGAATATACAATTACGACTGATAAGTCGTTCAAATTAAATGACGAAACGGTTAAAGCTAACTGCATTAAAGCTAATAAAAACTGGTTTGTTTCAAAAAGCCAATTTGAAAGAGATTCGAATTTATACTGTTGTTTAAGTCTGCAATCAAAATTGAATTTAATGGGATTAAAATACTGTAGAGATTACGAAAATGATTTGCCGGCATTGACAGAAGAGGAATATATGAATCATTACGCTCAGGGCGATATTCCTGATACCGAGACGTATTCAACAGTGATTAAGGACAAAAAAATAATTAAATATCCTTTGGAATTTAAAGATTCAAAAAGGAAGAATTTAGCCGTGCTTGAACATTATAGATGGAATTCATTTATGATTAGTCAAGGAATGGTGCCAGCGAGCAAAAAACAAATATTGAATGAAATGATCGAACGTAACGGAAAACTTAGACACACGAACGGGAAGAATTACCGCTTACGCAGACACGGTAATTTAACTACTTTTGACGGGCTTGTCGAATTTAGAAAAATCGTATCCGAGCGTGACGGCGGAAACGAAGTCGACTATGACGTAATCAAGTACGATTATCAGTTATTGGATGACGCTTATTGGTTGTTAAAAAGTTGTGGGTATAAAATAATTGAATTACAATTATCAATTTAACTATATTTAAATAGAGTCAAGGAGAGTCTTACATATGAAAGAAGTTTTTATTTCTCATTCTTCAAAAGAACGAACAAGAGCAACCGATATTTGCAATGTTTTGGAGAAAAATGGGATAACTTGTTGGATTGCACCAAGAAACGTCATAGGCGGTATGCCATACGCACAAGAGATTGTTCATGCAATAAAGGATTGTAAAATTATCTTGCTGATAGCTTCTGCATCTATCAATGCATCAGAGCAAATCATGAATGAAATTGAAATAGCAGTTAACAATTCAAAAATCATTTTGCCCTTTAAAATTGATGAAGTTGAATATAACGATAGCTATAAGTATTACTTAAATCGTAAACATTGGATAGAAGCGGTTCCTAATCCCAAAGACTTTTATTCTTTGTTGGTAGAAGAAATTAAATATTTGCTTTCAAGCGAAAATGTCGATTCGGATACTATAAATGATACATATTTGCAAACATTGAAAGAACGTAATCGCCAAGAGCTTGTTGCAAAAACTCAGGATAAGAGACTCTCATTTGGATTATCCATTAAGAATGATGAATATTCTGATGATAATCATTTTTATGAATACTTAAAGCGCATAGATGTATTAGAGGATTCAGGTAGATATTCATCCTTTCGTTGGCTTGTTATAGAGAACGTAACTGACAAGCCTACGCATTATATTGTGCATAAAGAATGTGGCGAAAATAAGGTTTATTTTGAAGACATGAGAGTTCGTGCCAAGCAGATATTCTCCGATAATAGCGAAAGAATCGTTGTGGACAGTTTAATTGAAATACAACCTAACTTTGTTCAAGTTTTTAAGTTGCATTTTTCAAAACCTTTAAATCCGGGTGAAAAAGCTAAAATATATTACAGGATAGATTGGCCTAATGAGGTAAATTCATACTATAAGGGGGAATTAAGTCAAAGTATCTCATTAACAAGATATAAAAAGGGCACAAAAAAATTAGTTTTTGGCGTGTTGAGAGATTCACCTATCTACGATTTTGAGATGCAAGAGATTAATTGTAGCTTTGATGGCGTAGAGCCATTAAAGATAGCACCAAATATTTATACGGCAGAAGATGATCCTGATTTAAAACCAATTCATGGAAAGAATTTTTCCGGAGCATATTATGAAATTGACGATGCAACAGATTCATCTGCATACAGAATTCTTTACAAACAAGTAACAAAACAAAGTATAGACAACGATGATGAGGAGGATTTTTAATTATGGCTGATTTCACTAAGACACCTAGTTATTTCAATAATAAGGAAACATTTAAAAAATACTTAGGACAAACTTCGTATTACTTAGCATTGCAAGATGCTGTAGAAAAAATCATTCGGATTACTAAGCCGTCAAAAGTATTAGAACTTGGATCGGCTACCGGCGCAACAACAATTAAGCTTGCAAAATTATTTAAAAATATCAAGTTTACCGGCGTAGATATGCGTAGTGATGTAACGGCTATTGCTACTAAAGAAGCCGAAGAAAATAAAATTACAAATGTCGATTTTAGTACTGCCGATATGTGCAAAATTGTGGGCACTAAGCTTGATGAAGATTTAGTTTACTTGCTTTACTCATATCATCATATTTTGGATCCAATTGAAAAGAAAATAAATTTCTTGCAAGATGCGTACAAAAATATGAAAAATAAATCTTTCTTGTGTATAGCCGAAACATTCATACCTGAAACTGCAACTGATTTGGGCGACAGTGAAGAAATTCTAAACCTATGGAGAGTTAGAAAAGAAGAGGGGGCTGCTTCTACATTTTGGAAAGCCCTTGCTTCATTTGAGAAAAGTGATTTAGATTTGACACATCAAATTGCTGAGTACAGTAGAGAAAACGAATATTTGGCGGGAGAACTTGTTGCAAAAAGACAAGACGAATATCTTATAAAGCGTTCATGGCTTGCAGACATAGGCACTAGAATTGGCTTTAAGATTATTATCAATGAGCCGGTCAATGCGTTAAGCGACGGTGTTATTCTATTTATCAAGGAACAGTAAAATGAAAAAACTTGTAGCGGCAAATTTCGTTGACAAAGAGGAGTTTTTTGAAGGCAAACGAGTACTACTTGATTTTATGGAAAATTTCGACCGTGAAGATTGTGTATTCGTCGGAAATACATTTAGCGGATTCGTTCCTATCGTGTGTGAAAATCACGAATCAGAAAGTTACAGAGCAAGATCGTTTCGGTTTAATGTTGGCGCTCTTCATCAATACATCTTAATTAGCGAAACAGAGTCTAGATATATAGATGAACTTATACCTGGAGACAAAGTTTTAATTCGCAATGGAATAGATACATACAAGCAATTACCGATTGCGCGCATAAAGAAAGAAATCCGTCCGTTTGTAAAAATGAAATTCAAATCCGATGAACAAAACATTGAGGTAATTTTACAGTCGAATGCAACGGTTAGCATTTTAACGGAAAACGGTATAAAGCTTTTAAATGATTTTAATCAAGGAGATACGGCATATGTTTTGAAGTGGGGGAAGGCTTCTCACTTGGGAAGCATAAGAAACGAATTTTGTGAAGAAATTTAGAGCGTATTCAAAATAGAATGGGCATATATGATGACATTGTAAGGATGGTTGTATTATGTTTGATACATTTATAAGTTATAGGCGAGCCGGTGGCTCTAATATCGCTGCACGCGTATATGATTTTCTTAAATTGAAAGGTCTTAATCCCTTTTACGATATGACGGGGTTGGAAGCAGGAAGGTTTGATGAGCAACTTAAAATGCGCTTGATTCAAGCAGAGAATTTTATACTTATATTATCGCCGGAAGCATTAAATAGATGCTCCTCAGATGATGATTGGGTAAGAATGGAAATAACTACAGCTATTGACTATAATTTAAACATAATTGTATTGCAAGATGATGAATTCATATATCCTTCCAAATTACCTGATCCGATTCAAACAATTCCAATGTATCAAGCAGTGACCTATAATATGGCTTCTCTGTCCTCAAGACTTGAAACTTTAACAGGTCTATTAAAATATCCAAAAGATACATTTACGTCATTTTCAAGTGGTTCTACATCAGAAAAAATAACTTTTTCAGGTAAATATATTTCTCAATACGAAGACAGTGACAGAGGAAGAATTATTGTAAGAAAAGCTCCTGCGGTGTTACATAGATTCTGCAATCGAGTATGGGGTAAAACTTGGTTTGGCACACGTCAAGTATGGAAAATCAGTGGGCGCATCTATGGTAAAAAACGTTTGGCGGGAATATACAGGGCAAAAGGTTATTTAGACGATGGTTTTGGCACGTTTTATTTGGAGTTAAAAGGTAACGGAACTTTAGAGGGATACTGGTCAGGTTATGATAATGAAAACAATAGCATAACTACGGGAAGATACGTATTCAAAAAGCAGGATACCGCTTATAAAGTCAGGTTTGCAAAAGTGTCGGATTTTCCGTCTATTACTCGTATTGCAGATAACCAGTTAGGTAAGAACTATATTACTGAAGAATTCCTAAAAGAAATTTTGAATGAAGATGATTCAACATTCTGTTTGGTTGCTTATAATGCAAAAAATTCAAAAATCGCAGGATTTTGTATTAGTAAACAGGTTTCATATAGTGAACTAAAAACGATTGCTCACGACAAAGATATCAATGAACTAAAATTTGAGAATAACATAGGCATTATTAAAACGGTAGCAGTAGAAGAGCATTCTAAAAACTTAGGATTAGGTTCAATGTTGGTTGGTGAGAGTTTAACGACAATGGAAAAACAAGGTGTTAAAAGTTTTGCTTCTCCGGCTTGGAAACATGCTGGAATTATTAACATAGCTTCGATTTTAGAAAAATGCGGGTTTGAGAACGTAATTGAGATACCGAATTATTGGTACGAAAGTAGTATTAAGGAAGGATTTAACTGCCCTCAGTGTGGTAATCCGTGCCATTGTAGCTGCGTCATTTATTTAAAAATATAATAATTTATATAATTGAGTAGTATAAAAAAGATATAAAAAGTAAATTTTTTGAGGTCACAAATGAGAGATTCCAATATGGTTTTTATTAGCTATTCATCTAATGATATGCAACTTGCACAGAATGTGTATAATTATTTAATGAATAAGAATGTTTTTTGCTGGATGGCTCCACAGTCCTTGCGTGCAGGTGAAGATTATCCTTCGCAAATAATCGAGGCAATAAGGAATTGTTCTGCGTTTGTATTGTTGGCATCTCAGAATACTAATAAATCGGCGCATGTCAGTAACGAGGTTGCAAGTGCATTTGATGCAGGGAAACCGATTGTTGCCGTAAGACTTGAAGATGTAGCGTTCACCGACGAGTATATTTATTTTCTTAAACGCAAGCATTGGATAGATGCTTTTTATGATTTTAATAAATCATTAGAGCAATTATATACAACAATTATTAATTTTATTAAACTCGAGTTGACGCCGTTATATACGAAAGAAGTCCATAATCACGATTTGCCTATTATGGAGAGCGTGCCCACAATTGAAAAAAACAATAAGAATAGTGCAGTTGCGGAAAAAAGGAAAATAACCGATAGGCATGAAATGGCTTTGATTTTAAAGCAGTTGTCGATGAAATATTCTTATGCTCTATATGAAAGGATAGACACGCCGGAAAAATATAATAAGTTTGCCGCTAATGCAGAAGTTTTATTTGCAAACACCATGCGTTTGGAATTTCGCGGGAATGCCGTAAATGCAGTGGACGGCTACATAGATTTTGCTGTCAAAAATTTATCCGAAAACAAGAATGCTGTTATGCATGTGCTTGGATTGCCGGGTAGTGCAAAGAACATGTTACTGCAATTAGTTTTTTACAAAATGTTGAATAACTTTGTGAACGGGAATAGCAATATTCTGCCGGTTTATGTCTCTGTCGGTTATTATGAAAGACATTCATACAAGGTTGGGTGTGAACAGGAAGAAATGACTTGTTTGATAAAAAAGGATTTAGAATCATTTGTCGATTATGTGTGCGAGAACGCAGACGTAATTCCTGTTGTGTTCGTTGACGGAGTAAGAGAATACATAACTACAAAGTATACTGTTGAAGGAATATTTGCAAAAACTCTTGAACCGATTGGAAAATTTAGCCGTATGGTATCGAGAGATACGGGCTTAATTAAAAACAGACAGCGGCTTAAAAAGTTTTTTCCCATTGCGGGAGATATAAGGGGAGGATATGTATTCCGCACCGAACCTATAGAGATAGAAGAGAAAGAAAAACTTTTAAAAGTTATAAATTGCGTTTTGGATATGTATGATTATAATTTGGACGCAAAAAAGCTGTACAATGTTTTATTACAATATAAATACAGCGCGGTTGATATATACCTCATAAGACTTATTGCAAAGGAAGCATTTTCAGCTTATACTGCTTCCGACAACTCTCTTGCAGAAATTTATGAGAGTATGGCGCTGAACGAATGCGGCGATGAAGAAAGCCTTTTTGAAGTCGCCGGTTTTATGTTTAACTATGTATTTGCCGATAGGAATATGAATAACTTTGGAGGAGAACTCGGCAATAAAATCTGGTCACTTCCTAATAGGCATCACACATGCCTTGAATTTTTGCTTGCATATTATTTTACGCATAGCATTGAAAAGTATAAACTTTTAGAAGATTATTCGTTTTTTAAAATGATGCTTACATCTACGGCTAATCAGTTTATCGTTTCAATGTTAAAAAATAATTACGAGTTGCAGCAGTGCTTCTATGATTTTATAAATACAAAGTATGAAATTTTTGATGCAAGGCAAAAAAGTAATGCGGCCTATTGGCTTGGCAGAATAAATTATAATAAAAACCTCACTAATCAGGCGCTGACATTCCTTACGGGGCAGTTCGCAAAATTGAAAACGCTTGTTAAAACCAACAATAAAACAACGCAGGAAAACATGGACAATCATTTTGTTTTCCGTGCCGTGTGTACGGCTATGTTATTTCACGGGCAAGCCAATATGATGGATGAATATCTTTGTGTAGTTATAACCAATGATATCGCTAATGCAATTAATCGCGGGGTTGCAGTGGAGTATTTTGGGAATGATTATGAGATGTGTGCGTTTAACGAATATTATCTTGATACAGATCTAATGCGTGGAGAAAGTGCATTGAAGATGTTAAACGATAGAATAGAGAAAGCGTTATATGGGCAGAACGGTAAGTTTGTTGAAAATAATCTGGTAACCTTGCTCACTTTATTACAAGCGCGTATTCAAACGAAAGGTGAAAATCTCGGATACGATATTTCTTTCTACGTTAAAAAAGCATTGGAGTATTTAAACGCTTATAAATTTAAACCGCAAAATATAGCATCCGGTAAAATACTGTTTTATTTTGATGGAGTAAAGGATGATTTGGAGAATTATCTTGCCAATGGCGCTTTTGATATAGGCCCTATGCTTTATAATCGCTGCAAATTTATGAAAAGTGTAAAACGTGAACAGTGGGTAAGCCGCGACATAGAGGATCCTGAAAGTGTTTCCGAGCATGTGTTCGGTTCGTGGTTATTAGCTATGTTATTTTTGCCGCAAGAGACAAAATATGAGGGATATAATAAGAAAGAGATTCTTGACATGTTGTTGATTCATGATATGGCGCAAACAGTTCAAGGGGAAAGCGATAATGAAACACTCGTCACGAAAAAATTAGAGTTTAAAACTGAAAATACAATTATGCGTAAGTTCTTTTTAAAGGGAACTTACCCCGATGTTGCGAATTTAACATATTTTTATAATGTTTGGACAGGTTATTATAACGGTGTAAATATCAATGCAAAAATCGCGCAGGACATTAACTTAATACAGTCTATATATACATTTTGTGAATATTATAGTGAGAATAAAAGTAAGTTTACAAAGAGCGATGTGCAAGAGTGGATGACAGCAAAAGCCAAAATCATAACTGAAATAGGCTATGAAATCTATGACAGAATGATTGTAAACAATTCGGCTTTTAAATTTATTTGTAATACAAAATAAAAAATTTTAATAATGTTGACAAATGATGTCAACATTATTATGTTATAATGGCAGTATGAAGTATTACTATAACAAGGCACAACCGAATATCGAATACGGAATGTTAAGCAGCCGTTATCTTAACAATCCGAAACGCAAACCGAGCGCGGACGGTCTTGTTACATACTATTACACTTCCGTCGAAGAACCGCTCGGCGGAACGTATTACTGCAATCGGGATTACTATATCATTCCCGTAAAGGTAACGCCCGAAGTTTATACCCAGCTTATGAAGCGGGATAAGAAAGAACATAACAATAATCACAAACACGACAGGCGTTATTTGGACGTGGAAAAATATTATCGTCAACGCGGCGACATCGACGAGGACGACAGAGAAACCAACGCTTGGGAGTGCGTTGCGGATAAGAAAACGTTAAACCTTGAAAACGATATTATTGAGGAATTAGACAAACAAGCGTTGCTTTCTACTCTACCGAAGTCGGACAGAATAATCGTCAAACTGTACGAAGCGGGCGTCGGTCAAAAATTTATTGCAAAGGCAATCGGCAAAACGCAAAGCTATGTATCGAAGCGTTTGGAACGGTTGTTAGCTTAATCGAAGCGGAACGACTCAATGACGGAAGCCGCACGGAAAAAGAAATAGAATTTGAACTTGCGTGGAAAAAGTTTATCTATTCTCACAAGATGCCGAAAGATGTAGACGTAATATTAGAAACATTTAACTATCTTATCGGCGAGAGAATGTTAGAAGAATTGCTCATCTACTTTTACTCTTTCCGTGAGTATTACCGCTATGCTTACCGCTTGCTTTGTCTCTACGAATACAATTCCGAAGATGATGTGTTAGGACTAATAAATGACTTGCCGCTTATCTTCCGAAAGATATTCTACTATCAGAAGTTAGACGAGCAAGCGGAACTATTTATATGGCTCTATTACTGCCTTGTAACAGAAATGGAACGGCGCAAAAAAATAACGCCCGAACCTAATCAAGCAGTATATGAAAGACTTATCGACGAGCAAGAAAAAACGGCAAAGCGCGTTAAGATGACGAGCGAAGAATTTATTGAAGAACGCTTTATCCCGAAGGTCGCACCTATACTCAAAAAGCGAAACGAGGACTTTATGGAAGCAAATAATGTTTACGTTTTCGACGATGATGCAGACATCGAAGCGGAACTCAAAAAGCTGTTCAAAAAGTCCGATTAAAAATTTTTCAAAATATTTTTGCGGTATTGGAATATATCAGGCGTTTTGGAGTGTATATAAGTGAGAGGGTAAACTCTACGCTCAAAAACTAAATAGCAATGGATAGACTCACGGTAATTATGCCGTGAGTTTTCTATTGCTCGGAGGTGGTAATTATGGACAATTAAAAGACTTTGCGGACGGTCTTAAAATGTTCGCGTGTGGACGAAAACTTTTATACAAAGTATAGCCCACTATACTTCGCAAGCGAAGTGTGGGCTCTGCGAGGCTTTTCGTCCACTATGAAACACGGAGTACAATATAAGGAGGAAACAAAACATCAGCTATTTGGTATGCCATATGGAGAAGTATCATAAGACGGATATTTGCCCTGTGGAAAAGGAAAACGAGAGAGATGAAAACTACGAAGCAAGCAATCCGCAGATAGACAGCGCAAGAACAAAAGACAACTATCATACCTTTGCTCGGTACAGTTCTTACACGGAGTTTATCAATAATCGGATAGACGAATTGAACTTGCCTACGAAGCCGAGAAAGGACGCCGTACTTATGGCGTCCTTTGTAATCGGCTCGGATGGAGAGTTTTTCGGTAAGATATCGCCGGAAGAACAAGAAGATTTCTTTGCTCAATGTACACGCTACTTTGCGGACAAATACGGCAAGGAAAATATCATATCAGCAGTCGTTCACAACGATGAAACCACACCGCACTTGCACTTGAATATTATGCCTATTCGTAACGGGCGGTTATGCTGTAAAGACTTATTCAACCGCACGGAACTGACGAAGTTGCAGATGAATTTTCACGAAGCAGTCGGTAAGCGTTGGGGCTTGGAACGCGGACGTGAAGGCAGTCCTAAAAAACATTTGTCCACAGCCGAATATAAGGCAAAGAAGATTGTACTGAACGCCTGCAACGAAGCGGCGGACATAACGGAAAACGCACAGTCGGGATTACGGCAAATCAACCAAGCCGTAAAGAAAGCCGAAGATCACTTTGACGAAACTATCGATAGAATACATACCGCCAAAGCCGAGCGAGATAAAATCGTATCGGAATGCGATTCGGAAGCGGATTACTCACAGGTATTGGAACAAGCCAAGAACGGCGAAATCGCTCATAGCAAAGGCGGACTGAAAGCGCAAGTCGTTGCGCTCACGGTAGAGAACAAAAGCCTTACGGAAGAAAATACCCGATTAAAGAAAGATAACAGCTTTCTATTCGAGTCTTACCAAAAGGAAAAGAAAACGCACAACGACCACGACAAAGCGTTACGGGCAATAACGCTATTCAGAACGCAAGAACCCGAAGCGTTTGCAAGAGTGTTCTACCGTGCCACTTCGGTGTTGCAACCCTTCTTACCTATCGGGGAACAGCCTGCGCAGCTTGGTAGAAACAGGCTACGAGAAATCGAAGAAGAAATCCGCAAGGAACAAGAGCAAAACACCCCTACACCACGCAAGAATAATTACGGCAAAGCGGACTAAAACGCAATATCGTAAAAACGCTTGTTGTATCGCAAGGGCGTACCATATTATAAAAAATCTAAATAATTTGTAAAAGCCCTTGACTCTTAAAGCCAACCGTGCTAAAATATACCAAATCGTATAAATACGACAAGATATTTTCACGGAGGTTTATTTATGGAGAACAGCAGAAAAGTAAAAGACAAGCGTTACGAGGATAAGCACAAGGAAGAACGCAAAGCCAAATGTATGGTTTGGGGAACGAGCGTATCAAGAGAGAAAGCCGAACAAATAAATGAGTTTTTGAAGAGATACGGCTATACGAAGGTACAGTTAATCGAGGCGGGATACAAAGCGCTATTAGACGATGCCGCCGAACATAATCTGTCGTTAGGGAAACTGATGGACGGGTATGACGATTTTTTCGGTTTTGAGGAAATCGATAAAAAGAAAACCGAATAACTATTAAATCTTTTCGCAAAAGGAGGAAAACGCGATGGAAAGAGAACATAGTATTCAAAGCTATAAGGACAACAACTGATTGTCTGAATAAGGATACTTGAAACAAATAACGAATCATGACTTAAAAGAAAGAAGCCTTCAATTTAATGGTGATAATTGTCGAATTTGCGACATAGATTATACCATTAAACAGGGAGGGCGTAAGTTGGTCAAGCCAAAACTGAATTTCAGGTTTCATAATCCCAATACGCCCGAAGAACTAACTAAAATATTATTGCGCATCTGTATTGATGCAAATATGAAAAAAGTAGAGCAAATTGTAAGAGAAGAAGCAGCAGTTGCGCTTGATGAAGACAGTACGGGAGATAAAAATGAACATAGCGGCTTATTGTAGAGTTTCAACTGATAAGGAAGACCAACTTAATAGCTTGGAAGCACAAAAAAAATTCTTTGCGGAATATACACAGCGCACGGGGGATACCCTCGTGCGCTTATATGCCGATGAGGGGATTTCTGGAACCAAGATAAAAAACCGCAAAGAGTTCTTAAAAATGATGTCCGATGCGGAGAGGGGTTTCTTCGACCTATTAGTCGTAAAAGATATTTCTCGATTCGCGAGGAACACAGTTGACCTATTGCAGAATATCCGTAAACTGAAAGCTCTCGGAATTGAAACGCAGTTTTTAACGGCAAACATGACGAGTATGGGCAATAGCGAATTCGTGCTGACAATCTTCGGTGCGCTAGCGCAAGAGGAGAGTGCAAACACTTCAAAGCGCGTTAAGTTCGGAAAGAAAATCAATGCGGAGAAAGGCAAAGTCCCCAATATTGTATTCGGCTACGATAAGACCAATGGCGATTTTTTTAATCTTGCAGTCAACGAAAGAGAAGCCGATGCAGTACGATTGATTTTTCGTATGTATCTGGAAGAGGGATACGGTGCAGCGAAGATTGCAAACAGGCTTAACGAGCGTGGAATTAAAACCAAACGAAACTGCGCCTGGTCGGCAAATGCAGTAGTGCGCATATTGACAAACGAGCTTTATACCGGCAAAATTATTAACGGCAAGCAGGAAGTCGCCGACTTTTTGACAGGGAAACGTAAAGACAAAGATAGTACGGAATGGCTGATTACCGAACGTACCGACCTAAAAATAATCGATACTGAAGAATTTTCAGAAGTACAGAGAATATTGCAAAGTCGGGGGCAAACCTTTAAGCTCGATAGAGAACGGCATAGCAACAAATTCCTTTTCTCAACCTTAATTAAATGTAAAGAATGCGGTTGGTCGTTTCGACGCATCGAACGCAAATACAAAAACACATACGTAACTTGGGTGTGTTCGGGCAGAAACGGCAAGGGTGCAGGCAGCTGTGATAATAAAACTAGCATAGCCGAAGATGAGCTGATTCATGTTTTAACCAACTACTTTGCCGGGATACTTGCCAATCAAAAGAACGTGGTAAAATACGTGGTTTCGGAATTCGAAAAGGTGTACAAAGCAAAGGACGAAAATATCGACTACGAAAAACAGCTGACTGCCGAAATAAATAAACTCACTAAATCACGCCAGAAATTTATGGATATGTACACGGACGATCTGATTTCAAGGAAAGAACTGAACGGTCAGCTGGCAGGAGTAAAACAGCGCATAGAATACCTTGAAAAAGAGTTAAAAATGGTGAGCTACCATTTAACGAAACACGAACAGCTGGAAGGAATACTCAATAAGACCTTCCGTTCGATAGAAGATATTACCGACGTGTCGCAGATGACGAACGCACAGCTGAGAAAGATAATCCAGCGGATAGAAATAGATAAAGACGGCAACGTGGACGTATATCTGCGCCTTATAGAAGAACTTGGTATAGACTGTTCGGTAGCAGTAACCGACACCGTTCCAGCGTTGGACGACCGTACATAAAGACGTAACGGAACGGCTTGAGGGAATCGATAAGGAGCTTTTTGCAAGAGTGCGCGGCGTGCTTGACAAAAATCTGTCGGAAAGGCATATCCGCGGCGGAATGGCGACCAAAAGCAAGTATATGCATATTGAAAACATATAAAAGCGCCCGCCGCCCGCGGCAAAACTGCCGCGGGCGGCGGGTATGTATATTCCGCGCATATTTTATTAAATTTTCAGTATTTTAACAAAATTTGTATAACTATAAATTTGTCAACTGCAAAAAATTTGTGCTATAATAAAAAAAACTTTTACTCTGCGGATATTTTAATGTCGAAATATTTAGGAATAGACGTTGGCTCGACCACCGTAAAGGCAGTCGTTATCGACGAAAATAACAGCATAATATACAAGTCCTACGTCCGTCATTTTTCAAAGGTAAAGGAAACCGTGCTTGCCGAGCTTGAAGCGATAAAAAGCAAATTCGGCGGCGAATATTCGGTATCCATTACCGGCAGCGCGGGTTTAGGGCTTTCTCAGCGCAGCGGCGTGAATTTCGTGCAGGAGGTTCAGGCTGCGTTTATTGCTATACGCAAATTTTATCCCGAAACGGACGTCGCTATCGAGCTGGGCGGCGAGGACGCAAAGATAATTTTTGTTACGGGCGGAACCGAACAGCGCATGAACGGCAGCTGTGCGGGCGGCACGGGCGCTTTTATCGACCAGATGGCAACCCTTCTCAATATTTCCGTGCAGGAGATGGACGAGTACGCTTTGCGCGCGCAAAAAACCTATCCCATAGCCTCGCGTTGCGGCGTGTTTGCCAAGTCGGATATTCAACCGCTTTTAAATCAGGGCGCAAAGAAGGAGGATATCTCTGCTTCCATTTTTCAGGCGGTCGTTGACCAGACGGTTTCGGGTCTTGCGCAAGGGCGCAGAATAAAGGGCAACGTCCTTTTTCTCGGCGGGCCTCTGCACTTTTTAAAGGCGCTTAGAAAAGCTTTTGTAACCACCTTGAAGCTTAGTGAGGATAATGCGGTTTTTCCCGAGGACGCGCCTTGCTTTATGGCTATAGGCGCCGCGCTTTATTCGGCGGCGGTGTCGGCGGAAGGTATTGACAGCATTATAGAAAAAATTTCCTCCGTAAAGGAAAGCGACGAAATTATAACAGGCAAACCGCTTTTCGAAAGCAAAGAAGATTATGCGGCGTTCGTCAAACGCCACCGTGCAACCGACTTGAAGTTTGCGGATATATCCTCGTATTCGGGCGACTGCTACCTCGGTATAGACAGCGGCTCGACAACGACAAAGCTTATGCTTATCACCCCAGACTGCCGCATTTTATGGTCGCACTATCAGTCAAATAACGGACAGCCGCTCGATATAGTAATTTCAAAATTAAAACAGTTCTATAAGGACAGCGGCGGCAGACTTAAAATCCGCGGCGCGGCGGTTACGGGCTACGGCGAGGACTTAATAAAAAGCGCAATCAAAGCCGACTTCGGCATAGTCGAAACAGTTGCGCATTTTAAGGCGGCGTTGCACTTTAATCCGAGGGTAGATTTCATTATCGACATCGGCGGACAGGACATAAAGTGCTTTAAAATCAAAAACGGCAGTATAGACAGTATTATGCTTAACGAGGCATGCTCGTCCGGCTGCGGTTCGTTTATTCAAACCTTTGCCCGCGCTATGGGCATGGAGATTGACAAATTCTCGGAAAAAGGTCTTTACGCAAAGCACCCCGTAGAGCTTGGCTCGCGCTGTACCGTGTTTATGAACAGCGCCGTCAAGCAGGCGCAGAAAGAGGGGGCAACCGTAGAGGATATTTCCGCGGGGCTTTCCTCCTCGATTGTTAAAAACGCAATTTACAAGGTTATCCGCGCCTCCAGCGCAGACGAACTCGGCGACAATATCGTAGTGCAGGGCGGTACGTTTTTAAACGATGCTGTTTTGCGCTCGTTTGAAATCGAAACGGGCAAAAAGGTTATCCGCCCCGGTATAGCGGGACTTATGGGCGCGTTCGGCGCGGCGCTGTACGCAAAGGAAAATATCAAGGGCGAAAGTACCGTCCTCGGCACTGACGAGCTTGAAAAATTCACATATTCGTCAATGTCGGCAATGTGCCGCGGCTGTACCTCCAAATGCAACGTCAACTTTATTAAGTTCGGCGATGGAACAAAGTACGTTTCGGGCAACAAGTGCGAGCGCGGCGCGGGTCAAAGGCCCGCCTCTGACGAGCTGGATATTTACGCCTACAAGCAGCGCAGACTTATCGACAGCGTTGAGGGCTTGCGCCACGGAGAAAGGAAGGGCAGAGTAGGACTTCCGTTACAGCTGGGTATGTACGAACAGCTTCCACTATGGGCGGGCTTTTTCGAAACGCTCGGCTTCGAGGTGGTGCTTTCCGAAAAATCCTCGCGGGAGCTGTATTTTAAAGGTCAGCACACGGTCGCGTCTGATACGGCCTGCTATCCCGCAAAATTAATGCACGGGCATATCGAAAGCCTGCTTGACGAGGGCGTGGACTTTATATTTATGCCGTGCGAAAGCTATAATATAGACGAGCATTGCTCGCTTAACCACTACAACTGCCCCGTGGTTGCATACTATCCCGAGCTGTTAAAGGCTAATAACGAGCGGCTCACGCACGAAAACTTTTTAATGCCGTACATAGATTTGAATATGAAAAAGAGCACGGTAAAAACACTTTTTGCCGCTCTTAAAAAATACAAAATCAAAAAACGGCAGATTTCCTGCGCGCTTGACGAGGGCTTTGCCCGTCTGGACGCATACCACGCCGACGTAAAATCCAAGGCGGACGAAATTTTATGGAAGGCGGAGCAGCTCGGCAAGCAGGCCGTGGTGCTTGCAGGCAGACCTTATCATCTTGATAACGAAATAAATCACGGTATAAACAAGCTTTTAACCTCGCTCGGGCTTGCGGTGCTGTCGGAGGACGGCGTTTACGACAAGGGCGACGAGGTTAAGGTGGACGTGCTGAACCAATGGACATATCACGCAAGACTTTACCGTGCGGCGGACTTTGTGGCAAAGCGCAAAAATCTGAATTTGGTACAGCTTGTATCCTTCGGCTGCGGGCTTGACGCCATAACAACCGACGAGGTGCGCGCCATTCTTGAAAGCAACGGAAAGCTTTACACGCAGATAAAGATAGACGAAATCAATAACCTCGGCGTTGTTAAAATACGTCTGCGCAGTATGCTTGCCGCGATAGAGGAAGGCAATAAATAACGCATATATACTGCGCAATACTTTGTCAAGCTTGCGTTTTCCTTGCTCGTGTACGTCTGTGTACACGTCACGTCGGAAAGCCTCGCTTTCCTTGTCTTGCTTGTATCTCTGCGTTATTTGCAGTACTTAGGAATTTTTAAACGGAATTATGGCTGAAAATTTTACCGATTATACAACAAAATACCCCAAGTGGGACAAGTCTATGAAGGCGACGCACAAAATTCTTGTGCCGGATATGTTGCCGTGGCACTTTTCTATTATAGAAGAGGTTTTAAAGCTCGACGGCTTCGATATAGAAATTCTGCACAACGAAACGCGTTCGGTCATAGACGAGGGCTTAAAGCACGTCCATAACGATACATGCTATCCTTGTCTGTGCGTTGTCGGGCAGTATATAGACGCGCTTAAAAGCGGCAAATACGACCCCGAGCACACCGCAGTGCTTATAACGCAGACGGGCGGCGGTTGCCGTGCTTCAAATTATATGCCGCTTATCCGCAAGGCGTTAAAGACGGAATTTCCGCATATACCCGTTGTTTCCGTCAACTTTTCGGGACTTGAAAAGGACAGCTCGCTTAATATTTCCTTAAAGCTGTTTTTAAAGCTTGCGTATTCGATTTTTTACGGCGACAGCATAATGTGGTGCTATAACCAGACCAAGCCATACGAGGCGGAAGCAGGCGCGGCGGACGCGGCAAGGGAAAAGGCGATTGAGCTTGTCGTAAACAAGTTCAAAAAAAGCGGCTATTCCAAATACAAAAAAATTACCGCGGAAATAATAAAAATTTTCGCCGCGGTTGAAAGAAATAAAGAGCGCAAGGTAAAGGTCGGTATAGTCGGCGAAATTTACGTCAAGTACTCTGGCCTCGGCAATAACAAGCTTGAAAAATTTCTGCTTTCGGAAAGCTGCGAGCCGGTTGTTCCCGCGCTAATCGACTTCGTGCTTTACTGCATTATCAACGTCGTAAACGACAGAAGGCTTTACGGCAGAGGCAAAACCGCGGCGTTTGTTTACAATCTTGCTTACAAGCTTGTGCACGGAATGCAGAAAAAGGTTATAAAGGTGTTCGAGGAGGAGGGCAGCTTTGCCCCGCCGCACGATTTCGAGCATCTGCGCACATGTGCAGACAAGGTAATAAATCAGGGCGTAAAGATGGGCGAGGGCTGGCTGATTCCCGCAGAAATGGCTGCGCTTGCGGAAACGGGAGTGCAGAATATAGTCTGCGCTCAGCCGTTCGGCTGTCTGCCTAACCATATTGCGGGCAAGGGCTCCGTAAGGGCTCTTAAAGATATTTATCCCGACGAGAATATAGTTGCGGTTGACTACGACCCTTCTGCGACAAAGGTCAATCAGGAAAACCGCATAAAGCTTATGCTTGCAACCGCAAGAGAGAACCTTAACAAATAATGTACATAATAAAAGCCGTGTGCGTGCTTAATTTATAAGCGCGCACACGGCTTATTTAATTTTGTTAATAAACTATTTTATCAGCTTAAAGGTTTCCTCAAATGCACGGCGGCGCTTTTCACGGACGGGATAATCGTTTACGGCATAGCCAACGGCGATAATAAGCGGAAAGCCCGTTCCCTTTGGCAAATTCAAAAAATCGGCTATGCCCGCCTCATCGCGCAGTCCTATTATGCAGGTCTGCAAGCCCATGCTCTCCGCGGCAAGCGTTATGTAGGCAGATAAAATGCCTATATCCTCGGGAATAAATTCCTCGTTGGAAATCCGCCTTTCCCCGCGCATAATAACGCGCGGCGGGCGCGCTTCTATCACTATGTACGCATGGCAACTGTCCGCCCACGCGTTTGCGCCCTCCTTTTGCACGTTTTTAGTGAATTGCTTTGCCTTTTCGCCGTTAATTGCATACATATTATAAGGCTGCTGATTGACGGCGGAGGGCGCAAGCATCGCAAGACGGCATATTTCCATTAATGCCTCGTCGGGAACCGTTTTATCGGAAAATTCGCGGGTGCTCTGTCTTTTTAAAAATAATTCTTCCAGATTCATAAAACTCACCTTTATATAAATAGCGGCGGGTTTGCCCGCCGCCTTTATTTTATTATATTGCTCAGCCTTTTTTTACGTTCGCAACCGAGCGTCTTGCCGCCTCGGCTATATTTTCCTTAGTAAACCCGAAGTAGTCGAACAGCACGCTTGCGGGCGCAGAAATTCCGAAGGAATGCATTGCGATAACCTCGCCGTAGTCGCGCGCATACTTGTACCACGCGTAGTGAGAGGCCGCCTCGACGCACACGCGCGCCTTAACCGCCTTGGGCAGAACGTATTCCCGATATTCGGGCGTCTGCTTTTCAAACTCTTCCATGCTCGGCATGGAAACAAGTCTTACCTTTAAGCCCTCGCCCTCGAGTATTTCCTTTGCGCCCGCGCATACGTCCACCTCAGAGCCTGTCGAAATCAGCAAAACATCGGGCGTGCCCTTGCAGTCGGAAAGTATATACCCGCCCGCAAGCGCCTTTAAGCCGCTTGTCTTGTACTGGTTTAAATTCTGTCTGGAAAGCACTAAAACGGTGGGGGAGTCCTGCGTGAACGCAGAAACAAACGCGGAAACGGTTTCCTTGCCGTCGCAGGGACGGAATACCTTTATATTCGGAATAGAGCGCAGAGAAACCAGCTGCTCTACCGGCTGATGCGTGGGGCCGTCCTCGCCGACGCCGATGGAATCGTGCGTCATGACATAGATTACGGGTATATTCATAAGCGCGCTCATTCTTATGCCGCCCCTCATATAATCGGAGAACGAGAAGAAGGTAGAGCACAAAATTCTTAAACCGCCGTGCAGCTGAATGCCGTTGCAAATGGCCGCCATAGCATGCTCGCGTATGCCGAAGCGGATATTCCTGCCCTCACGGTTTTCGGGCGAGAAGTAGCCATTGCCCTTAAGCTCGGTTTTGGTGGAGGGAGAAAGGTCTGCCGAGCCGGACATAAGGTTGGGAACTATTTTGGAAATTTCGTTTATGACCTTTCCGCCGGAAATTCTCGTCGCTTCGGGCTTGTCAAAGCTGAAGCAGTCAAACAAGTCTGAAAAATCGGGCTCGTAGCCGTGCATAAACTGCTTGTATTGCTTTGCAAGCTCGGGATACTGTCGCTCGTAAGCGGCAAAAAGCTTATTCCATTCGCTTTCGGCAACAAGCTTTCTCTCCGCAATTCTGCGGCAGTGCTCCTTAACGTCTGCGGGCGCCTCGAACGGCTCCTCCGTCCAGTTGAAGTACTCCTTTGTCTTTGCAAGGTTTTCCGCGCCTAAGGGTGCGCCGTGACTGTCGGCAGAGCCCTCCAAAGGAGAACCAAAGCCTATTTTACTGTTGCAGATTACAAGCGAGGGACGTTCGGTTTCCGCCTTGGCGCGCTCAATCGCCGCCTTTAAGAAGGTAAGGTCGTTTGCGTCGGGCACGCGGATAACCTGCCAGCCGTGCGCAAGGAAGCGCGTTGCCGTATCCTCGGAAAACGAGGTTTTAATGTCGCCCTCGATTGTTATTTTATTGCAGTCGTATAATAAAATCAGCTTACCCAGCTTCTGGTTGCCCGCAAACGAGCATGCCTCGTAGCCGATGCCCTCTTCCAGACAGCCGTCTCCGCATAAAACGTAGGTGTAGTGGTCAACGATGTTATAGTCGGGCTTGTTGAAGATTGCCGCAAGGTGCGCTTCCGCAACTGCAAAGCCTACGGCGTTGCCAAGGCCTTGCCCCAAGGGCCCCGTCGAGGTTTCCACTCCGATAGTCTTGCCGTATTCGGGATGTCCGGGGGTAAGCGAGCCGAACTGACGGAAATTCATTAAATCGTCCTTTGTCAGTCCAAAGCCGAACAAATGCAAAAGCGAGTATAGCAGCATCGAGCCGTGACCTGCGGAAAGCACGAATCTGTCGCGGTTGTCCCATTTGGGGTTGTTGTAGCTGAAATTGAGGAAATCGGCAAACAGCTCATAGCCTATGGGCGCGGCGCCGAGGCATATACCGGGGTGACCCGATTTTGCGCGCTCGATAGCTTCGGCAGACAGAATTCTTACAGTGTCAACGCACTTCTTGGATAAAGACATCAAAGTGTCCTCCTTATAAAGATAAAAAGTTTTGCAAATTTTGTAAATTCAGAAATTCATAACCGCTTAAAAGCGAGTACAGCAGCTGCGCTGTTTTTTTGTTGCCGCCTGCGGTGTCGCTTGCGAAATTAATAGGCATAACGGGGTCGTGCACGCTCATTCTGACAAGCACCCAGCCGTAGCCGAGGCCTATACGCACGCCCTCGTAATTTTCCGGCGCAAGCGTAAGGGCGGGGTTTAAGGAGGCGGCTTTTGTAAGCTCTTCTATTACCCGCGCGCCCTCGGTTTTAAAGTCTTTGCTCTTTTCGTTGAAGCCTAAACGGATTTCCGCCTCTTCAACGGGCTTTTTCAAATCCGATATAACGGATAGCAGACTTTTGCCCTTTTTTGCCTGTTGCGCCATGCTTATAAGAATTTTTACTATAAGATACGCTCCGTCGTCAAGATAATAATTTTCCGCAAAGGCGGCGTGTCCGCTTGTTTCTATGGCGAGGGGAGAGTATTCTCCGCCCGCGTTCAGCTCCTTGCACTTGTCTATTACGTTTTTATAGCCGCGCTTATAGCGTAAATGCCTTCCGCCGTTGTTTTTTATAAATTCGGCAAGTCCGTCGCTCGTAACGCTGTCGGTAACAATCGTACCCGCCTTTTCCTTTAACAGTATGCCCGAAATTAACGCAATTAAAGAATCTCTGTTAATTTCTTCGCCGTCGGGGCCAACGCACGCCGCTCTGTCCACGTCGGTATCGAAAATAATGCCCAAATCCGCATTGCTTTTTACCGTTGCTTTGGAAATGCTTTTGATTGCACACTTATCCTCGGGGTTGGGGATATGGTTGGGGAAGGTTCCGTCAGGTTCTAAAAACTGACTGCCGTCCGTATCTGCGCCCAGCGGCTGTAAAACCTTTTCCGCAAAAAAGCCGCCCGCGCCGTTGCCCGCGTCCACAATAATCTTTTTGCCCTTTAAAGGAAGCTTTCCGCAAGCCCTTTCGACCTTTTCTACCAGAATTGCGGAATATCTGTCCATAAAGCTTTCTTCGCAGTATTTCCCGCGGGTTGCCGCGTCGGTAAAGCCGCCCTTTTCAGCTATGGCGATAATTTCGTCCACGTCCTTTCCGTCAAGCCCGCCCTCGTGGGTGAAAAATTTAAGTCCGTTTCTGTCAAAGGGCATATGCGAGGCGGTTATCATAACCGAAGCATCGCAGCCGAATTCGGGCTGTTTTAACAGAATGAACATTGAAGGGGTAGAGGATAGCCCTGTATATAAAACATCGCAGCCGCTTTCGATAAAAGCCTTTGCCGCCGTCTTTTTAATGCGCTCGGCAGAAATTCTGCTGTCGTTTCCTATTGCTATTTTAAGCTGTTTTTTGCTGTATTTTGCGCTTAACCACGCCGCAAAGGCGCGGCAGATTATATCAACTGCGCCGTCCGTAAGGGTTATCGGCGAGCCCGCCTCAACTGCAACTCCGCGTATATCCGTTCCGCTTTTCAGTTTTTTAAGGTTTTCGATAAGCATAATACAATGACATTATATATTAAAGTGTAATTATTTACAAGTATTTAAGGCGCAATATTTGTCGAATTTTTACTTTAAAAGTTGTTGATATTTTCCACTTGCCGCGCAAAAATGTTGTATTAAGACTGTTTTAGTGTTATAATAAGCAGGAAATTTTTAGCTTAGAGGACTTTTTTATGGCAAAGGAAAATTTTGTAGAACAGATTGCGGACATAGAAGCGGACTTCCCGCAGTGGTATACCGACGTGGTTAAAAAGACAAAGCTTGTCGATTACGGCCCCGTCAAGGGCACTATGGTCATTCGCCCCTACGGCTACGCCATTTGGGAAAATATCCAGTCGGAGCTTGATAAGCGCTTTAAAGCCACGGGACACCAAAACGCATATTTTCCGTTGCTTATCCCTATGAGCTTTTTCACCAAGGAGGCAGAGCACGTAGAAGGCTTTGCGCCCGAGGTTGCCGCTGTTACGCACGCGGGCGGGGAAGAGCTTGCCGAGCCGCTTGCAATCCGTCCCACGTCGGAAACCATTTTCGGAAGCATGTACTCCAAATGGATACAGTCCTACCGCGATTTGCCCGTTTTAATCAACCAGTGGGCAAACGTTATGCGTTGGGAAAAAACCACCCGTCCGTTTTTAAGAACCTCCGAATTCCTCTGGCAGGAGGGGCACACCGCCCACGCAACCGAGGCCGAAGCGGAGGAGGAAACAATGAAAATGCTTGCAGTTTACAAGGAATTTGCAGAAAACGTGCTTGCAATTCCCGTAATCTGCGGCAAAAAGACCGAAAAAGAGAAGTTTGCGGGCGCTGTTGCCACCTATGGCATGGAGGCTATGATGAAGGACGGCAAAAGCTTGCAGGCGGGCACTTCGCACTACCTCGGTCAGAATTTCGCAAAGGCTTTCGATATTAAATTTCTTGATAAGGACGGAGCGCAGAAGTATGTTTACACTTCAAGCTGGGGCGTTTCCACAAGGCTTATCGGCGCGCTGATAATGGCTCACGGCGACCGGCGCGGGCTTATTCTGCCCCCCAAGGTTGCGCCCGTGCAGGCTGTAATCGTTCCCATAGCGCAGAAAAAGGAGGGCGTGCTTGAAAAATGCGCCGAGATAAAGACCGCGCTTGAAGCGGCCGGTGTGCGCGTTACGCTTGACAATAGCGAAAACAGCCCCGGCTGGAAGTTCAACGAGTGGGAAATGAAGGGTGTGCCTTTAAGAATAGAGTTAGGCCCCCGCGATATTGAGGGCGGCAACGCGCTTGTTTTCCGCCGCGATACGCTTGAAAAGAGCGAATATAAGCTTGTGAATATCGTTGAAGAAGTTTTAAAGCTTTTGGAAACGGTGCAAAAGGATATGCTTGAAGCGGCGAGAGTGCGCCGTGACGAGCGCATAACCTACGCAACCGATATGGCGGGCATTTTGAACGGTGTCGACGGCGGAAAATTCGTCAAAGCGGGCTGGTGCGGCTGCCGCGCGTGCGAGGACAAGGTAAAGACGGAAACCGCCGCCACAGCAAGGGTTTATGCCGAGGGCGAAACGGCAAAAACCTGCGCAATCTGCGGCAAAAAAGCAAAGCACACAATAATTTTTGCAAGAGCATATTAAGATAAAAAACAAGAGCGGCGGGCGCTTTAAAAAAGCGCCCGCCGCTGTTTTTATTTTCTTTCGACAAGCTCATCGAGGGTAACATCGAAATAATCAGCCAATGCTATCAGCTGTGAAATCGATGGTTCGCAATATCCCGTTTCCCAGTGGGATACGGTTTTTAATGTAGTGTTCAATATTTCCGCAATATCCTTCTGTCCCAGATTTTGCTGTCTGCGCAGATATTTTAAGTTTTCTTTAAAAGCCATTTCTCTATAAATTATTTGTCTATGCAAAAAATTATATCAAAAATTGAGAATTATTCTTGACATTCTCAAATATTGAGAATATAATGACCTTAATACAAGTTTTTTGGAGGTACATATGTACAATTTTGCAAATCAGGACAACGGTGAAGTATTAAAAATATTGGCAAAACGGCGCAATATTTATACTGTTATATTCGTTGTCTTGTTGGTTATAGGCGGCGTCTGCGGGGCTGTACCTGTGGTAGGGTGGTATCTTTCTATGGCTATGTTTGTTTTGTGGGGAATTTTTGCGGGGCTGGGTATGCTATGCATAAATTATTACCGTTACGTAAAATCCGGCGGAATTAAAAAAGGCGGCGGGCTGTGGTGGTTACTGCTGTTTGTATTCGGTATGTTTATCGTACCGCTTTTAACGGTGGTAATAGTAAATCACTGTTCTCCGCTTGCGCAAAAGATACTCGGAGTTGAATTTGTATGATAGAATACCGTACCGAACGCATTTCCCCGCAGTATCAGGACAGCGTTACGGAACTACTCGGGGTTTTTGGTTGGAGCATAGTTTCATCTCAGGAAATTTACAATGAAAGCACGGACATTGTAGGTGTGGATGTTAAGACTTACGGCGATGGGTTTATCGGCGGTTTTATGCAGGGTTTTACCGGCAGTAGCGGTACGGTAAACGTACGTCAGCGTAAAAATATTTCAAATTATGTTGTTTTGAATTTTGCGCGTGATACCGATATTCCTAATTATGCCAGGCTGAGGGAGTTAAACGCTGAATTTGAAAGCATAATGAACGCCGAAGAACCTAAAAAACCGGTAAAACGTACCGCCGTAACGGTAGTAGGAACGCTTATTATAGCGGTTTCCATTATAATGGCGCTTATTAACGGCACGTCTGCGCTGCTGTGGGAAATTATCGTATGCGTATTATTTCCTCTGATAACCGTTCCGTTAACTGCGGTCGGCTGGGTTAAGTATAAACGCAGAATGCGCGATTATAATTATATTCTCAGCCGTATGGACGAAATTTATAACGAAGCGCAATTGTTGAACTCATAATAAAAACGCCGTGCTTGGAATTTCAAGCACGGCGTTTTTATTTTTCTTCATTACAAATATTTTTTTAATGCATCAGCCTTATTAAGCCTTTCCCACGGCAAGCCGCTTTTGCCGAAATGTCCGTATGCCGACGTCTGTAAAAAGACGGGATTGCGCAAACCCAAAGCTTCTATAATGGAGTAGGGGCGCAAATCGAATTCCTTAACCACTATATCGGCAATTTCACCGTCGCTCTTTTTGCCCGTGCCGAAGGTGTTTACAAAAACGGAAACGGGTTCGGCAATGCCTATTGCGTAGGCAACCTGCAGCTCAACCTCGTCGCACAGTCCGCTTGCGACAAGATTTTTGCAGATATACCTTGCCATATACGCCGCCGAACGGTCAACCTTGGTCGCGTCCTTGCCGGAAAAAGCCCCGCCGCCGTGCGCGCATCTGCCGCCGTAGGTGTCAACAATAATCTTTCTGCCGGTCAGTCCGCTGTCGCCCTCGGGACCGCCTATTTCAAATCTGCCCGTGGGATTAATAAAGTATTTAGTGTCATTATCAAGCAATTGGGGCGGTACTATGGCGCGGATAACGTTGTTTATTATGTCCTCTTTAAGCTGCTCCTGCGTCACTTTTGTATTGTGCTGTGCGGAAACGACAACCGTATCAACGCGCACGGGAATTTTTCCGTCGTATTCTACGGTCACCTGCGTTTTGCCATCGGGACGAAGGTAGGGTAGGGTTCCGTTTTTTCTTACCTCGGCAAGCTTTTCGGCAAGCTTATGCGCAAGCGAAATGGGTAAGGGCATAAGCTCCTCCGTCTCGCGGCAGGCATATCCGAACATCATCCCTTGGTCGCCCGCGCCGAAGCTGTTGCGCACGTCCGCGCTTTCCGTTCTGTCAACGCCCATTGCAATATCCGCGCTCTGGTTGTGCACGGCAACATCTATTTTGCACGCATCGTATGCAAACGAGCCGTGTATGTACCCGACCTCGCGTATTGTATCGCGGGCGATTTTTTCGTAATCGACCTTGGCGGTTGTGGTAACCTCGCCCATAATCAGCAGTCTGTCATAGGCGGCGCAGCACTCAACCGCACAGCGCGCGTTTTTATCGCGGCTTAAAATTTCATCGACAACCGCGTCGGAAATGCGGTCGCACAGCTTGTCGGGGTGTCCTTCGGTAACGCTTTCGCTCGTAAAAAATTTCTTCATAATGTATTTGTTTTTCCTTTTGTTTTTTTGTAGAGTGACAGGTATTCGGCGTCCTTGTAGCCGAGCGAGAGATAAAGCTTCATCGCCCGCCCGTTTTCTTTTTCTACCTCCAGCCTGATAAATTCGTATTCGTTGCTGTTTTCAATAAATTCAAAAAATTTCTTTCCAAGTCCTTTTCCGCGGAACTGCGGTTTTATATACAGCTCGTCCAGCCACAAAAGCCTTCCGCAAGCCTCTTGAGAGGCGGAAAGACAGCAGATTGCATAGCCCGCAGCCTCGCCTCCGCACATTATAAAATAGCCCTTTACGATTTCACCGCTTAAAATTTCTTTGAAAAATCTTTCCCGCCCGCAATCGTCTATTACGGAATTTGTCACGCCCGAGGCGTAAAAATCGCGCGACATTTCAAAATAAATTTGCTTTTTGTCTGCGGTAATGCGTTCAACTGAAAAACCGTTCATAAAAAAATCCCTTCCGCAATTGCCGAAAGGGAGCATAATTTATTTATTTTCCCCATCGGTTCGGCGTTAGCACCTTGCAAAGCAGGTTGCTGTGTGGTCAAAGGGCCGTTCCCTAACACACTCTTTATAGGTTTTAAAGCATTATAACACTGCAATCAATAGTTGTCAAACAAAACTTGCGTTTTTTAAGGCGATAGTTTATAATGTCCGTATGAATTGCAACCAGTGCCCCGTCCTATGCGGCGCCGACCGCGAAATTAACGCGGGCGCGTGCGGCGTTAGTGGCGTTAAAATAGCAAAATATTATCTGCACCCTTTTGAGGAGCCGCCTATATCCTTTAAAAACGGCAGCGGCTGTATATTCTTTTGCGGGTGTTCGTTAAGGTGCGTATTCTGTCAGAATTATGGGCTTTCCCGCAATACCCGCGGCAAGCAAATAAGCATAAAACAGCTTGCGGATATTTTCAAGCGGCTTGAAGACGCGGGTGCGGAAAACATTAATCTTGTCAATCCTACCCATTATCTGCGGCATATTATGGGGGCAATCGAGCTTTACCGCCCGCAAATTCCCATAGTTTACAATACTCACGGCTATGAAACCGCCGAAGCGTTGAAGCTTGCCGACAGGTTTGTCGACATATGGCTGACCGATTTGAAGTTTATTGACAACGCGCTTTCGGTAAGGTATACGGCAAGGCGCGACTACGCCGATTTTGCGTTGCCTGCAATAAAATATATGGCGCAGAAACCGCTTAAAATGCGCGCGGACGGTAAAATGCTTTCGGGATGTATAGTTCGGCACCTCATTTTACCGCTTGCCGCTTACGACAGTATAGAGGTGGTCAAGCTTGTTTCAACCTTGCCGAAGAGCGTTTATTTTTCGCTTATGAGCCAGTACACGCCCTTCGGCGATATAGAAAATTACAAGGAATTACAGCGCAAAATTACCAAACGCGAGTATGACAGAGTAGTTGCCGCGGTTCGGCAATACGGGCTTGAAAACGTGTTTTTACAGGACTTTGACAGCGCGGAAGAAGGATATATTCCCGAATGGGACTTTTAAAATAGGGTATGCTTGTAACATTTGTTGACGCGTCGTTTTCCTACGGCGACAATTTAATATTCCACGACGTCAATTTTACATTGAACGAGGGCGAGCGCGTCGGCTTGATAGGCGCCAACGGAGAGGGCAAGACCACGCTTATCCGCCTTATTACGGGCGAGGCTGAGGCAGAGTGCGGGCAGATTATCAAAAAGAACGGCGCGCGCATAGGCTATCTTGAACAGAACGGCGGGTATGTCAGCGGGAATACCGTTTATAAGGAAATGCTTAGCGTGTTTGCCGCCGAGCTGTCCGCAGTGGAAAAGCTGGAAAAGCTATCCCAAAAGCTTTCCGCAACGGGGTACGACACCCCCGAATATGCCTCGCTTTCGGCGCAAATCGAGGGGCTTAACGCCTATATTGCCTCGCACGACTGCTATAATGTCGAGGTTAAAATAAAAACCGTTTTAAACGGAATGGGCTTTGAAAAGAGCTACGGGCAAATTGTGGATACCATGTCCGGCGGCGAAAAAACGCGGTTGAAGCTTGCCAGACTTTTGCTTGAACAGCCCGATTTGCTTATTTTGGACGAGCCGACAAACCATCTGGATATATCAACTCTGTTTTGGCTCGAAGATTATCTTTCATCCTTTAAGGGCGCGATTTTAACTGTTTCGCACGACAGATATTTTCTCGATAAGGTCTGCACACGCATTTTAGAGCTTGAAAATAAAAAGCTTTTGTCATTTTCCGGCAACTATTCCAAATATAAAATATTGAAGGCAGAGCGCAACGCGCGGCTTTTGAAGGAATACGAGGCCCAGCAGGAGGAGCGGGCGCGGTTGCAGGACTATGTTGACAGAAACATAGTGCGCGCAACAACCGCAAAATCTGCGCTTTCACGCGTAAATAAGCTTGAAAGAATGGAAATACTCGAAAAGCCGTATGTGCCGAAATCCGCGCCGCACTTCCACTTTACAACCGAGCTAAGACCTTACGAAGATGTTTTGAAAATCAGTAATTTAAACCTTGAAATCGGCGGTAAACAGCTGATATGCGGGGGGCAAGCGGAAATTAAGCGGGGCGACAGGGTTGCCTTGGTCGGCGAAAACGGCACAGGCAAAACCACGCTTTTAAAGCGGATAATAAACGGCTGCGGCACGTCAGTCGAGGTCGGGCGGTTTGTAAGGCTTGCTTATTACGACCAGGAGGGCGGCAACCTGAATGCCGAAAACACCGTAATGGCAGAGCTTTGGGACAGACATCTCGGACTGACGCAGACGGAGGTGCGCTCTGCGCTTGCCCGTTGCGGACTGTTTGAGGAGGATATGCAAAAGCCCGTCAAAGCGCTTTCCGGCGGGGAGCGTGCAAAGCTTGCGCTGTGCGTGCTTGAAAGCGAGCACGGCAACGTACTGCTTTTGGACGAGCCGACAAACCACCTCGATTTGCCCGCAAGGGAAAGCCTTGAAAAAGCGTTGAAGGAATTCGAGGGCACTCTGCTTTTTGTTTCGCATGACAGATATTTTATCTCCGCGCTTGCCGAAAGGGTGCTTGAAATCGAGGATAAAAAATTAAACTGCTACGAGGGCGGCTACGATTTTTATACCTCGCAGAAGGGTGTTGAGCGCGAGAAAATGCGCCGCGCGGCGGAAGAGGCCGCAATGCGTGAGAGAAATGCAGAAAGACAGTCTGCCTTCCGTTCCAAACGCGAGCGCGCCGAGGAGGCGGAAAGAAAGGCGCAGACAAAGAAAATCGAAGCGGAAATATGTAAATGCGAGGCGCGCGAGGCAGAGCTGAACGAACAGCTTGCCGACCCCGCGGTTGCGGCGGACTACAAAAAAGTTAACGGACTTTTAAGCGAGCTTCAAGCCATAAAATTACAGCTTGACGCGCTTTACAGCAGATATGAAGAGCTGTTATAATAGTACAGGGTACAAATTATGAACCGAACCGAAAACCAGACCGAAAATCAGACGAATAGCCGTACGGATAAGCCGGCGGAGGAAAAGGTGAACGTGCGGCACACCATAACCGCGGAGGAAACCTTCACCCTTGCAAAGGACGTGTTCGATTTGCGTTGCTTTATCAAAAACATTTACGCAAACCGCGCGGTTATCGCCCGCAGACTGAATATTTTGACGCTTTCCGTCAGCGCCGTGTTTACCGCGCTTTACGCCGCATATGTGCTTTTTACCGCGCTTACGCAAAAGCTGAGGGTAGAGGCGACCGTTGTTTTATACGTTTTTCTCGGCGTGTATGTTGCCTTGCTTGCCGTTCTGCTTATAGTCGGCTTTTGCAGTAACCGCGCAAAAGCCAAAAACGTAATGGGCGTCAAACGCACTCTGGCGGTTTTTAAAATTCTCGTCAGACTTGCGTCTATCGCAATTTCCGTTGTGGCGATAGTCTTTTCTAATTTCGGCAGCGAAACGGCCG
Source organism: uncultured Christensenella sp. (assembly GCA_910587015.1). Taxonomy (GTDB): domain Bacteria; phylum Bacillota; class Clostridia; order Christensenellales; family Borkfalkiaceae; genus Coproplasma. Next base: position 184,350 of record CAJUME010000005.1, on the reverse strand, counting down.
GCGGCGTTGCGGTCAAAATAGTAATTATCGCGCTTTCGATAATAATGCTGATTATCCAGATAATCCCGCTGCTCTTCGGCGGGTTCGGCAAAATGGCGCGCTGGCTGCTCTCTCCCGTAAGGATAAAATACCGCTTTTCCGCAGTCGTTCTGGAATGGTACGAGCTTGCCGTTTCAGGCAACGCAAAGGGCGCGGTAAAAAAGGTTTCAAGCCGTTATTTCGATGATATAGGCGCACTAATCGATAACTACCTTATCCCCGCGCTTGGCAAAAGATATATAAATTCCATAAAGCCGTCCTCGCTTTTGAACCTTGTTGACAAGGCGGAGGAAAGCGACAAGCCCGTTTTGGAGGGAGTGCTTAAAAACGTGTTTGCGTATGCGGCGGAGTGCGGCTACGTCACCTTTGACCCGTGCAAGGACCTTAAATTCGAGGGCAGTGTAGAGGAAGAGGAAAAGCCGCAAAGAAGAAGCTTTAAAAGCCGCATTCTTAATGTAGGCACAAAAATAGGCAAGTCCGTGCTGAATAAGTATATACAGGACAGCATAGGCGACGAGGATAAAAAGTGAAAAAACGCAACTGCGGGTTGCTTTTATAGCATTTATAAAACTTGACAACCCGCGCGTTTAAGCATATAATAAAATGGCAATAAAAAATTCAACGTAGGAGAGAGTATTATGAACAGATATGAAAAAGAGCATATTGCAAAGATGTCGCCGAAATATCGTCCTATAGGGGCATGGGGCTACTTCGGTTATACGCTGTTGTTCAGCTTGCCCATAATCGGGTTTATAGCATGGCTTATATGCGCGTGCAGCGGAAGCAACATTAACAGAAGAAGCTTTGCAAGAAGCTATTTCTGCGCATTTTTGATTGGACTGATTATAGCTTTGGTTGCGCTTACTATTATCTTGGCTGTAAGCGGCGCGTTTAAGGGCGGCTTTAACATTGAAAATATTATGCAGTCTTTACAGCAGTTCTTTGCGGGCTTGGTAGAAAAAATCAAGGGTCTTGTTCCCCAGCAATAATTTTGTAAAGTAATAAATATCCGCCCCGCCTTAATATGGCGGGGCGGTAGTTTTATTAAGAATATGAAAAACAGCTACATAAAATCAAAACCGAACAGAATAATTGCGGCAGTTACAATAGCCGTGCTTTGCTGCTGTCTTATAATTTTCAGCGGCTGTCCGTTGCCGTGGTATATTCCCAAAAAGTACGGTGATAAAAAAATGGAGCAGATATACGGCTTTATCAAAAACGGACTTTTGACCGACTGCGACAATTATATCGCCATCTTCGAATATTCCGACCCGAATGACGAGGTTCAGCGTGTTGCAAGCATATTCAACAGCGATGGCAAGGCTTTGCTCAGCTTCGACTTCTATACAAATGAAGGGGTACCGTTGGTCGCGCCGTTTACTATGACGGAGTATATAAGGAATGGACTGCGGCAACCCAAACAGAGGCTGTTAAGCATACGCAGCCGGAGGAATGGCAGTTTTTATACGATAAATTATCAGAGTATACCGAATACCTTAAAAACGAGGTTGTCGGCACGGAGTTTGAAGACGGCTATTGTCATCAGTGTTGGCCGTTCGGCTACGGCATGGCGCAGATTTATTACAATGTGAACGGGGTAAACACCTCGGCAGGCTGGGCGGTAGGCAGTCGCGGCGAGCCGCTTGTTCCCTTTGCGGAGTTCAGAAGCGATTTATGGAATGGTAGCCTTGCCATGCTTGAAGTAAATGCAGAGCCGTACGATTTAGCCGAGCGCGCTGAAAACGTTCTTAAATACTACGAGCAAGCAAAGCAGCTTTGACTATTAAAAAGGCGCCGTTTTTTTAAACGGCGCCTTTTTATATTGTAATTATGTTAAAATTTTATGCAAAATTTTCATATTGAAAAAAACTAACATTTAATTGAATTCCACAAGCCTTTCTATATAAGCCGCAAGCTCGTCTGCATTCAGTCTGATTTGCTCCATGCTGTCGCGGTCGCGCACGGTTACGGTGTTGTCGTTAAGCGTATCGAAGTCCACCGTCACGCAGAAGGGCGTTCCTATTTCGTCCTGCCTGCGGTAGCGCTTGCCTATCGAGCCCGCCTCGTCATAATCGCACATAAACTTTTTGCAAAGCACGCCGTAAACCTCTTTCGCCTTTTCCGACAAATTTTTCTGTAACGGCAGTACGGCAACCTTGTAAGGCGCAATAGCGGGGTGGAAGTGCATTACAACGCGCGTGTCTCCGTCTTCAAGCGTCTGCTCCTCGTAAGCCGCGCACAAAAGCGCAAGCGTAAGTCTGTCCGCGCCGATAGAGTATTCTATAACGTTGGGTATATATTTTTCGTTGGTAAACGGGTCGATATAAAGCATACTCTTGCCCGAATACTCCTGATGGCGGGATAAATCCCAAACCCCTCGGTGGTGTATGCCGTTCAGCTCCTGCCAGCCCATAGGGAAGTTATACTGTATGTCGCAGGCCGCCTTTGCGTAGTGCGCAAGCTTATCGTGGTCGTGGAAACGCAGGTTTTCCGCTTTCAAACCCAAATCTTCAATATATTTAAGCGCTTTCGCCTTGTAGTCGGCGTAAATGTCCATAGACTGTTCTTCACGGCAGAACATCTGCAATTCCATTTGCTCGAATTCAACCGTGCGGAATAAAAAGTTTCCGGGGGTGATTTCGTTGCGGAACGATTTACCTATCTGCGCGATGGCAAACGGCACCTTTGCGCGCGACGTCCGCTGTACGTTCAGAAAGTTCACGTATTCGCCCTGACAGGTTTCGGGGCGAAGATAAACCTTGTCGCTCTCCGCTTCCAGCGTCCCGCGCGAGGTTATAAACATAGGGTTGAATTTGCGTATAGGCGTCCAGCTTCTCACACCGCAGTGGGGGCATTTAATATCATGTTCGGCAATGTAAGCTTCCATCTGCTCGTTGGTCATCGCCTCAGCCGCAACCGCGCCTTTGGAGTGCGCCTCTATCAAGGTATCCGCGCGGAAACGCTGTTTGCAGTTTTTGCAGTCCATTTTGGGGTCGCCGAAGCTCTGCACATGCCCGCTCGCTTCCCAAACGCGGGGATTCATAAGTATTGCCGCGTCAACGCCGTAGGTGTTGGGGCTTTCCTGAACGAAGCGCTTCCACCAGCTGCGTTTTACGTTGTTTTTAAGCTCTACGCCGACGGGCCCGAAGTCCCATGTGTTTGCAAAACCTCCGTAAATATCACTGCCGGGGTAAACAAACCCGCGGTTTTTGCACAGGTTGACGATTTTTTCCATAGTAAGCTTGCTTTCAGCCATAAAATAACTCCTTTTCCGCACTTGGATTAATGCGGTCTTGTCTGATTTATTTTAATGTAAACAAGGTTTTAAGTCAAGCAAATGAGCTTTAATCGTCCTGCTTTTGTAAAACTACTATATAATAACCTAAAATATCACCGTCTGTTTTAAGGGCAAGTTTACCGTGAACGTAATTCAATAAATCTTTAAGCATTTTTTCAAAATGTTCGTCTTTATAGGTAATTCCGAATTTAAAAAGCAATTCTATATAACTGCTTATAACGAACCAGTCGGGGTCTTGTTTTGTTTTAATAATTTTGTTTTTCATAAAAAAATTATACTGCACGTATTACGTGCAAGTCAAGCAATTTGCACCCATTGCGTGCTAAAATTTTACAGGAGGTATTTATGATAACGCTTAATACAATTAAAGAAAAGTTAGCCGATGCTATAAAGCAAAGCGGATTATCGCAATCGGAAATTGCGCGCAGAATAGGCGTGGCGCATCAACAGGTATCCGGCTATGTTTGCGGTAAACAAATGCCGGCATTGGATACTTTTGCAAAGCTTTGCGTTGCTTTGGATTTGGACGCAAACGAAATTCTTTGCGTTAAATAAAAATTCACGTTTCAAAAAGTATACAATAACCGTATGATTATGTTACTATTAATATGGAAAAATTGTTAAGAGGTATCTATGTTAACCGACATTGAAATTGCCGAAGGCTGTAAACTGCGCGACATACGCGAAATTGCAAAAAAACTGAATATCGGTGAAGATAATTTAGAGCTGTACGGTAAATACAAGGCTAAAATAAATCTTGACAAGGTTAACCCCAAATCAAAGCTTATTTTAGTTACGGCAATCAACCCCACGGCAAGCGGAGAGGGTAAAACCACCGTTTCTATCGGGCTTGCCGATGGAATGGCCAAGCTCGGCAAAAAAGTCTGCCTTGCCTTGCGCGAACCCTCGCTCGGGCCCGTTTTCGGCATAAAGGGCGGCGCGGCGGGCGGCGGATACGCTCAGGTTGTGCCTATGTCGGATATAAATCTGCACTTTACGGGCGATTTGCACGCGATTACCGCGGCAAACAATCTTCTGTGCGCAATGATAGACAATCACTTACTGCGCGGCAATGTGTTAAAAATAAAGGAAGTTTATTTCCGCCGTTGTATGGATATGAACGACCGTGCGCTGAGAAGTATAACAATACATTCGCCCGCGGGCAATATGAAAGGTTGCGTAAGCTATGACAGGGCGGAGGGCTTCGAAATAACCGCGGCAAGCGAGGTTATGGCGGTTTTGTGCCTTGCAACCGACTTAAAGGATTTGAAAAAGCGCATAGGCGATATAGTGATAGGCGTAGACGGGGACGGAAGCTTTGTCCGCGCCCGCCAGCTTAAAGTGGACGGAGCAATGGCAACGCTTTTAAAGGACGCAATAAAGCCGAACTTAGTGCAAACGCTTGAAGGCACCCCCGCGATTGTCCACGGCGGGCCGTTTGCGAATATAGCGCACGGGTGTAACTCTGTGCGCGCTACATACACCGCAATGACGCTTGCCGATTACGCCGTGACAGAGGCCGGCTTCGGCGCAGACCTCGGCGCGGAAAAATTCCTTGATACAAAATGCAGAATTGCGGGGATTGAACCGCACTGCGTTGTCGTTGTTGCAACGGTAAAGGCGCTTAAACTGCACGGCGGAGCCGACAAAACTCAGCTATCCGATGAAAATTTAACGGCTTTGAAGGCGGGGCTTCCCAATCTTTTAAAGCACGTTGAAAATATCAAAAACGTATTCAAAAAGCCCGTTGTCGTGGCAATGAACCGCTTTGTCACCGATACGCAGGCGGAGATTGACGAGGTGCTTAACGCATGCAAAGTGTCCGGCGCAACCGCAGTGTTTACGGACGTGTTTTTGAAAGGCGGCGAGGGCGGTAAGGAGCTTGCCGAAACGGTTATTGCAGAGTGCGAAAAGCCTTCAAAACTGCATTTCGCTTATAATCTTAACGATAACGTCTGCAAAAAGGTTGAAGATATAGTCAAAAACGTTTACGGCGGCGAGGGCGCGGAATTTACCGAAGACGCGCTTGAAAAAATCGCCGTTATAGAAAAAGCGGGTATAAAGGGCTTGCCGGTGATAATCGCAAAAACTCAGTATTCGCTTTCGGACGACGCTAAAAAGCTGGCAAGACCCACAGGCTTTAAAATAAAGGTGCGCGACATAATTTATAAGGGCGGCGCGGGCTTTATCGTTGCGGTTGCGGGCGAAATTATGCTTATGCCCGGGCTTTCAAAAACCCCCTCGGCAGAGCATATAGATATTGACGAAAACGGCAATATTACGGGTCTTTCATAATTTATACGGGTTTTTGATTATGGCTAAAAGATAAAAAAATATTTCGGAGAAGAAAATAAATGAAGCTACCCGAAGCTACAAATTTTATAGAGCAAATTATCAATGAAGAGCTTGAAGCGGGCAAATTCGAGTGCATAAACAACGAAATTCACGTCCGTTTTCCGCCGGAGCCTAACGGCTATCTGCACATAGGCCACGTAAAGGCAATGTGCATTAATTTCGGCATTAAGGAACGCTACCACGGCACGCTTAATTTGCGTATGGACGATACCAACCCCGCAAAAGAGGACTATGAATACGTTAATTCCATAGTTGAAGCGGTAAAATGGCTGGGCTTCGAGTACGATAAGCTTGTGTTTGCATCCGACTACTACGATAAGCTTTACGAAATTGCGGAAAAGTACATTCTTGACGGAAACGCTTATGTCTGCGATTTGTCGGCGGAAGAAATAACCGCAACACGCGGCACATTGACCGAGGCCGGCACGCTTTCACCCTACCGCAACAGAAGCGTTGAGGAAAATTTAAAATTATTCCGCGAAATGAAGGCTGGCAAATATCCCGACGGCGCAAAGGTTTTAAGGGCTAAAATAGATATGGCTTCGCCCAATATCAATATGCGCGACCCCATAATTTACCGCATTGCGCACATTACGCACTACCGCACGGGCGATAAGTGGTGCATTTATCCTATGTACGACTTCGCTCATCCCGTTTCCGACGCGATAGAGGGCATAACCCATTCGCTGTGCTCGCTTGAATTCGAAAATCACCGCCCGCTTTACAACTGGTTTTTGGAAAGGTCGGGGCTTCCAAAGCCGTTGCCCAGACAGATAGAGTTTGCAAGACTTAATATAACAAATATGCTTATGTCAAAGCGCTATTTGAAAAAGCTTGTGGACGAGGGCTTTGTCCGCGGCTGGGACGACCCCAGAATGCCCACGATTATGGGGCTTAAAAGCCGCGGCGTTCCGCCCGCCGCGCTTAAAAAATTCTGCGCGGACGTGGGCGTTGCAAAGGCGTATTCGGTTGTCAATATCGCCCAGCTTGACAGCTGTATCCGTGACGAGCTGAATGCTACGGCAGAGCGCGCAATGGCGGTTATCAACCCCGTTAAGCTTACAATTACCAACTATTCTGGCGAGGAAGAGCTTGACTTCGACAAAAATCCGACTGCCGAAAATGCGGGCACGCGCAAAATCAAATTTACGGGCAGTATGTACATCGACCGCGATGATTTTTCTTTAAATTCTCCGCCTAAGTATAAAAGACTGCAAAAGGGCGGCACGGTTCGTTTGAAAGGCGCGTATATTGTGCGTTGCAACGACGTAAAGCTTGACAAAAACGGTGAAGTTGAAGAAATTCTTTGCACTTATTACCCCGAAACGCGCAGCGGCAGTACAGTGCAAAGCGATGTAAAGGCAAAGGGAGTAATCCAGTGGGTTGACTGCAAGTACGGCGTAAAGGCGGAATTCAGACAGTATCAGCCGCTTTTAAAGGACGAGCAGTATCCCGAGCAGGACTATGCGGAAAGGCTTAACGCGGACAGTGAAAAGCGCTTTGAAGGCTTTGCAGAGCCGTACCTTAATGATAGCGCGGACGATACCGCATTCCAGCTTATGCGTACGGGCTACTACAAAAAATGCACCGATAACGGCGTTTTTGTGCTTTCTGAAATAGTTTCCTTAAAGGACAATTTCAATAAATAAAAATAAGCGGAGCGGGCCGATAAAAGCCCGCTCCGCCGCATTTTATAACAGCTTTTCCGCCGTTATTACAAGGTATTTTTAAACCTTTTCCGAATAGCTTTCGCAGCAGGTGCATTCTACCTGACCGCAAGCACAGCCGACCTTGATATGGTCGAGTGTGCAGTTGCAGCCCGCATGATTATACTTGCACTTGGATACGTCGCAAGCTATTCCATGATTAACGTTTTCCATAAATACCCTCCTAAAGTATTTTGCGTACGAATGCGCAAATTATTCAAAGATATTGACAAAACAGCATAAAAGATATAAAATAATATAGAAATCAAACAAACGCTGATAAGGAGCTTTATGAAGGTTATATTATTACAGGACGTAAAGGGACAAGGCAAAAAAGGCGAGGTCATAGAGGTAAATGAGGGCTACGCGCGCAATTTTCTTATAAAAAAGGGACTTGCGGAGGCGGCTACGGCCTCTAAGCTGAATGACATAAGCCAGAAAAAAGCCGCCGCGGATTATCACCACGCGGAGGAGGTAAAGGCAATGCGCGAGCTTGCAAAGGAAATCAACGGCAAAACCTTCACCGTAAAAATCAAGGCGGGGCAGGGCGGAAAGGTTTTCGGCTCGGTTACGGGCGCAAACGTTGCGGACGCTTTGCAGCAAGCGGGCTACAATATCGACAAAAAGAAGGTTGTGCTTGCCCAGCCCATAAAAAATATCGGCGTGTACGATATCGATTTAAAGCTTATGGAGGGCATTTCCTCAAAAATCAAAATCTCGGTAGAAGCGGAATAATTCGTAAATAATTATGCGGCGCGGGCTTTTAACCCCGCGCCGCTCTTTTTATAATTATCTGAAATGTCCGCCTCCGCCGCCGTGACCGCCTCCCGAAAAGCCTCCGAAGTGCCCGCCGCTGAATTTTCCGCCGCCGCTCGCTCCTGAAGAGGGGCGGGAAACCATATTTTTTGTCATTGTCGACATTGTGTTCCGCATAATCGAGTTGAATAAGTGTAAACGGAATACCGTGCCCGCCACGGAAGAGGCGTACCATTGCGGCGGCTCAACGGTTATGCCCGCAAATTTCTCTTCCCACTTGTCGGAAACGCCCAAAACCTGCGCATACGGCAAAATGTGATAATAAAACTGCGGGTCGTCCTCAAGCATTTTTTCCAGCTTTTCCTTTTCGGCAAGCAGAATAAAATTTTTAAAGCCGACTATTTCGTTAAGTCGGGCGTTGTAAGCGTTTGAACGGCTCACTATTATAACGGAAAGTGCGCATACCGCACTGCATACCGCGCCGAGCAACAGCTTAGGCACAAAATCCATAACCCAATGCGGCACAAGCAGTGCATACAGCAGGCTCAGCGCCGCGCACCCCAAGGCAATCAAAAGCGAAAACAAAGCCCTTTTCCTTTTGCTTGTTTTCAGCTCGTACCACCTTACCGTCTGGCTCGCGCCGAAAACTATCAACGCGGGAATAATGGCAAGGAAGGGCGCAACCAAAAGATATTTGACGGAAATCTGTATAAGCCCCAGCGCAAACGGAGCAACCCCCAAAAGCAGTCCGCCAAGCGCGGCAAACAATACCGCAACCGCCATGCTCTTGCTTGTAAAAAGCCCCTTCGCACGGGAGTTTACCATCGCCGTCACCCTTTCGCACGTTTTGTAAAAGCTGTTGGCAAGCTGTGCGGGGGTAACCGTTTCTCCGCGCGCAAACAAGCCCTCGAACATTACTTTTTCATAGTCAGTACAGCTGTTTGGCAGATTGCGCACTATGCGTATAAGAGTGGGGCTGTTGCTTTCGTCAAGACTGATTTTTAAGTAGCCCTTGTCGGCAAAATAAAAAATCATCGAGGTTATATCCTCGTTATTTACCCTTGTGTCGATAAGCTTGCCCATCAAAAGCGGGTCCATGTTGTTCGGCGCTTCAAAGTTGACAACGGGCGTTAAATGCGATTTGCTGAAGCACAGCGCCTTAACAATAAGCAGTATAATAACCAAAGCAAGCCCGAGCAAAACAAAGATATAGGGGGTGAAGTCGAAATAAGACTTCAACGCGCCTTCCCCGAAATGCACGTCAAAGCGTATGCCCGTATAGGGCGCCAAAGCGTCAACGTGCGCGCTAAGCACGCTTCTTCCGTTTTCTTCGCCCGCAACTATGTTAACGGGCGTTTTATTGCCGCCGTCTATATAGCAAAGAGTTTTGTCATCGTTTAAATATCCGTCCGGCAACAGCATTTTAATATTTATATTTTTAACCGCAAAGCCGTAGCCGCGGCCGACGGGTGCAAGCGCAATTATGTTATTTTTCGCCTCGTCCCCGGTTGCGGGTACAATGTAATCGTAGGTAAGGCGGTAGGTGCGGTTTTCGTATTTGACCTCCTGACTGCCTATATCCACCCAGATAAACGGGTTGTTATGCCCGTCCTCGCCGTTGGTAACGCTGTAATAAACGCTTTTCTCGGTCGTTCCGTCAAGCTCCTTCACGCGTATATTGCGCACCCTTTCGCCGCCGTTTACGGGTATTTCCCTCACAAAGCCGGATTTTCCGTAGAAGTGAAAGGTCAAATCCTCGGTTACGGTCATCGTGCGGTCTGCCCGAATATCAAAAACAGTGTCGTAGCCCGCAATATAGTTTGCCGTATCGGAATAAGCTGCGTCCGCATTGACTGTATTTTGGTGTGTAAAAGCGCCAAAAATTATTGCGCAAACTATAAAAGTAAGCGCAATAAGGCATAAAAAGTATAGTTTTTTAACTCTTTTCATGGTTTTCAAGCTGTTTTATTTTTTAAAACTGAACCTTGACGTTTTCGCGTTCTTCGGGTGCGGCCACCTCGAAGAAGGGCTTTTTGGTAAGCTTCATGCGCCTGCCGACGATAGAGGAAGGGAACGAGCCAAGCTTAACGTTGAACACCTTAACAGTCGCGTTATAGTATTTTCTCGACTGTGAAAGCTCGCCCTCGATTGCTTTCAGCTGATGCTGTAAATCAAGGAAGCTGGTATTCGCCTTAAGCTCGGGATAAGCCTCCATAACCATATTGAAGTTGCGTATAGCCTGCGTCATCTGCACGTCTGCCGCCGCCTTCTCCTCGGGGGTGCTTGCGCTTACCGCCTTAGAGCGTGCCTCGGTAACCTTTATAAAGGTTTCGCTTTCGTGCTTTGCATAGCCCTTAACTGTTTCCACAATGTTGGGTATAAGGTCGTATCTCTTTTTAAGGTACACGTCTATTGTGGAAAAAGCCTCGTCTGTCTGCGCGTCAAGTCCTACAAACGCATTATGGGTTTTGATATACCATACAATCACTGCAATAACAATCACCAGCACTATAACCGCCGCAATAATGCCTACAAGTGCGCCCGTGCCAATAGCAAGTAAATTTAACATTCTTTTCTCCTTAAAAGCTTTGCTTTATAATTTTTTTATTTCGTTAACCGCGCTTTTTAAAAAAGCTTCCGCAACGGAATCCTTTCTGATTGCTTCAAGCGCGTCCTCGAAGGCGAACCATCTAACTTCCTCAAGCTCCTTGGCGTCAAGCACGGGCTCGCCGTCCTCGGCAACCACAATAAAGTTAAGCATCAGCACGTTCTTCGGCTCGTGATAGCGGGAGGACATATACTTGTATTTTACGGCGTTAAGCTTGGTTTCTTCCTTGAACTCGCGCGTAACGGTCTTTTCCGCCGTTTCACCCTTTTTAACGTATCCTGCAAACAGAATAAAATCCTCCTGCCCGACGTGTCTGGCAAGTAAAATTTTATCCTTTGCGCGGTTTGTCACAACCATGCTAACCGCAGTAGCAAACTGTGCAAAGCGGTATTGCTTGCAATTTTTGCAGTAGGGTACAAGCCCCTCGCCGCTGGCGAACATAAGCGTAAGCTTTTCGCCGCATTCCGTACAGAACATAATATTTAAAACTCCTTAAAAGAACGAATATTTAATATAAATATAATAATATGCTTACATTATATAACAAAACAAGCGCATTTTCAATACTTTTTTCAAATTTACTAAAATTATTGACATAAATTTCACAATAATATATAATAATCCAAATGCCAAGGGTAGAAAAATCAAAAGGCTTTATACATTTATCCGCGCATTAATTTTATACATAAGGGTAGCACGGTGAATTTAGAAACAGCTAAGGCTTATTTACAAAAGCATAATCAAAGTCAGCTACTGCAATATTATGACGAGCTGACTGAGGAAGAACAGCTTCGGCTTTTAAACCAAATCGAATATACCAACTTCAATATAGTAAAAAATATCGAAATCGCGCATAGCGGCGGGGGAAACGGCAAAATCACTCCTCCCGCAAACGCCGTCACGGTTGAGGAGGCGGCGCGCCGCCGTATCCAGTTCGAAACGGTCGGTCTTAATATGCTTGCGGAGGGCAAGGTCGGCGCAGTATTGCTTGCAGGCGGGCAAGGCTCTCGTCTGGGCTACGACGGTCCCAAGGGCACCTTCAATATCGGCGTCACGCGCGAGCTGTCCATTTTCGAACAGCTTATGCGCAACGTTTCGGACGTAACCTCGCAGACGGGCAGGGCTTTTCCGCTGTTTATTATGACAAGCACCGTCAACGACAGGGCTACGCGCAGTTTTTTTGAAGAGCATAGCTACTTCGGCTATCCCCGCGATGAAATTCACTTCTTCATTCAGGACGTTGCGCCCGCATGCGATTATGACGGCAAGGTCTTTCTTGACGACAAGGGGCGTATCTCGCTTATGCCGAACGGCAACGGCGGCTGGTATTCCTCGCTTGTCAATAACGGTCTGGGCAGAATTTTAGAGCGCGACAATATAGAATGGCTCAACGTTTTCGGCGTGGATAACGTGTTGCAAAGAATTTGCGACCCCGCTTTTATAGGCGCAACAATCTTAAAGCGTTGCCGTTGCGGCGCTAAGGTCGTAAAAAAGACCTCTCCCGAAGAGAAGGTAGGCGTTTTATGCACGCAGGACGGCAAGCCCTCCATAGTAGAGTACTTCGAAATGCCCGAGGATTTGAAAAACAAAACCAAGAAGGGCGAGCTGGTTTACCGCTACGGCGTAATTTTAAACTATCTGTTCAATGTGCACGATTTAAATTTGACGCTTTCTGGCAAGCTGCCCTATCACCTTGCGGATAAGGCAATCGCGCATATGGAAAACGGAGTACGAGTAACGCCTTCAAAGCCTTGCGGCTACAAATTCGAAACGCTTGTGGTTGACATGGTAAGGCTTATGGGCAGCTGTCTTGCCTACGAGGTAGAGCGCGAGCGGGAGTTTGCTCCCGTTAAAAACGCAACGGGTACCGACAGTGTGGATACCGCGCGCGCGCTTTTGCGCAAAAACGGTGTTAAGCTGTAAATAAATGATATAAACCGTCAATAATCAAAAACGGTAAATATTATAAGGAAATAGAAAATTGAAGAAAATTTTATGCGCGGTAATCGCGCTTGCCTTATCGGCAACGGTGCTTTTCAGCGGTTGTTTCGGTGGCGGCAGCTTAGAAGTAAACGTAAACAATACCTACGAAAGCATGACCGATGGGCAGTGGCAGGAATACAAGGATATTTTAAACAACCGTACGCCCGATAGCGGCGAATCCTTCCGGACGGCGGTCAACGGCTCGTTGCTTTCCGGCGTATCCATTCTTACCCGCTTCACCTACAACGATATTACCGGCTACGTAGACGAGGTGTTCGGCGGCTCCCGCCAGATAGGCAAGCCCGATTATCATTCGGTTTATTGCGGTGCGGGCGTTATTGTCGAGCTTGATAAGGAGGCGGGCGATGCGTATATTATCACTAACTGCCACGTTGTTTATTCCGATGCCTCCAAGGAAATTATTTCCGATGATATAAGGCTGTATTTATACGGTCAGGACGCAGAAGGCGTTAACTTCAACCTCGGATACAGCTACGTAATGCACGGCGGCAACAAGGTTTATTACCGCGAGAACGGCAACGAATACTGGCTTCTGGACTATAACATTACCGACGACAACGCTTATGCAATGAAGGCGGAGGTGGTTTGCGCTTCCATAGCCCATGACATTGCGCTTTTAAAGGTTTCCAACAGTCAGGTGCTTAAAAACAGCGGCGCAAAAGCGGCGGACTTCGTAAAGGAGGACGATGTTTATGCGGGCGCGCGCGCCTACGCCGTCGGTAACCCCGACGGCGATGGAATGTCTGCAACGGTCGGCTTTGTCACAAAGGAAAGCGAAGAAATCTTCTTAAATCTTTCCGATAACGAGGACGAGAATGCCTACGGCAGCTACCGCGTTATCCGTACGGACGCGGCAATCAACGGCGGCAATTCGGGCGGCGGCTTTTATAACGAGCAAGGCAAGCTGATAGGAATAGTCAATTCAAAATCCACGGGCGACGACATAGATAATATGGGCTATGCACTGCCCGCAAGCTGTGTAAAGCGGCTTTGGGTGCTTATGAAGGAAACAAGCCCGTCCTATTTTTCAAAAAGGAACCCGTATGTTAAGGCGGCAATATTCCCCGCGGGGTATAAGGTGGTCAATACGGTTTCGTATATGAACCCTCTCGGACTTGCCGAAATTGCGGAAACGGTTGCGGTAACAACCGCAGGCGGCAATTTCAAGGCGGGCGATGTTTTAAAGCATATAACAATCAAAAACGGAGAAACGGTTGTAGAGGATAAGGATATAACCCGCGCCTATCATATAGATGACACTCTCCTTTCCGCCCGCGACGGGTATACCGTAATTTTCACGGTAATCCGTAACGGACAGCGGACCGAGGTGCAGTATTCCGCCTCGCTTGCAAGAGTTTAATAAAACGGAAATTACAATAAAACCCGCGCCGTTCGGCTAAGCCGAACGGCGCGGGTAATTTTTTTATAATCATATTTTTGTAATGTCGTACGGCGTTACCTGATAAACGTAGTAGTTAAGCCAGTTTATGTAGAACAAATTTGCCGTGGACGACCAGTTCATTTTCACCTCGGTCAATTCCTTGTCTGCAAAGTAATTTGCGGGCGGCTTAATTTCCAACCCCTTGCTTAAATCGCGCTCGTATTCCTTTTTCAGCGTGTCGCGGTCGTATTCCATATGCCCCGTAACAAAAACCTGTCTGTTATCGCAGCTTTTTATTATCGATGCGCCCGCCTTTTTGGAGTACGCAAGTATGCGTAGTTCGTTTATGTGCAGAATATCCTTCGCGTAAATTATGGTGTGCCGTGAATGGGGCATATGAAACTCGTCTGAAATTCCCCTCATAAGCGGCTCGGCAACGCCGTCGCGTATGCGTCTGTGCGCAAAAATACCGAAGCACTTCTCTTTCAAAGGGTGCTTTTTTATTCCGTAAAAATAATGCAAAGCCGCCTGCGCGCCCCAGCAGATAAACAGAGTGGAGGTAACGTTCGTTTTGGTCCAGTCGAGAATTTCTTCCAGCTCTTTCCAGTATGCAACCTTCTCAAAGTCCATATTTTCCACGGGCGCGCCTGTGATTATCATACCGTCGAACTTCCGTGCCTTTATTTCCGCGAAGGTCTTGTAAAATCTGTCAAGGTGGCTTTTGTCGGTGTGCGTTGCGTTGTAGGTGGACGTTTTTACAAGCGTTATATTCACCTGTAACGGCGAGTTTGACAGCAACCGCATAAACTGCGTTTCCGTAGTTTCCTTTGTGGGCATAAGATTTAAAATGGCAATTTCTATGGGGCGTATTTCCTGTAAAAACGCCCTTTCGCTGTCCATTACGAAAATCTTTTCGTCCGTCAATATCCTGTACGCGGGCAGCTCTTTATTAATGACAATGGGCATAGTTAACCTTTAAATTATACCTTTGCAAGCGCTTGTTCCAAATCTGCAATGATATCCGCCGCGTTTTCAATACCGACAGAAAGCCTTATAAGGTTATGCGGCACGCCCGCTTTTTTCAAATCCTCTTCGGAAAGCTGTCTGTGAGTGGTGGAAGCGGGGTGCAGAACGCAGCTTCTTACGTCGGCGACGTGCGTTTCCTGAGTAATCAGCTTTAAAGCCTCCATAAAGCTTGCGCACTTTTCAACACTGCCCTTAATGCCGAAGCTAAGCATTCCGCCCTGTCCGTCGGGCAAATATTTTTGTGCAAGCTTATTATATTTGTTGTCGGGTAAAGAGGGGTGGTTTATCCACTCTATTTTAGGGTGCTTTTTAAGGTATGCGGCAACCTTTTTCGCGTTTTCGCTGTGCCGCTCCATTCTCAAAGCCAGCGTATCGCTGCCTATGTAGGATATAAAGCCGTTCTGCGGGCTCATAATAGCGCCGAAATCGCGCATCATCTGCGCGCGGCATTTGGTGCCGAACGCAACGGGTAAATCGGCATAAACAAGCCCGTGATAGCTTTCGTCCGGCTCGTTAAAAGATTTGTAGCGGGAGTTGCCTTTAAAGTCGAAGGTTCCCAAATCTACAATCACCCCGCCCAGCGCCGCCGCGTGCCCGTCAAGGTATTTGGACGACGAGTGAATAATTATGTGCGCGCCGAACTCCTTCGGGCGGCACAAAACGGGCGTTGCAAGCGTGTTGTCAACCGCAAACAAAACGCCGTATTTGTCGGCGATTTTTGCAATCTTGTCAAAGTCAAGCACAATAATCGCGGGATTTGCAATCGTTTCGGTAAAAATCAGCTTGGTTTTATCATCAATCAGCTTTTCAATTTCCTCCGCGGGTGCGTCGGGGTCGAAAAATCTGCACTCTATGCCGAGCTTGGGAAGAGTGGTGGAGAACAGGTTATAGCTTCCGCCGTAGATTGCGGAGGATACTACAACGTTATCGCCCGCGCCCGCAACGGTAAACACCGTCAGCGAGGTTGCGCTCATTCCCGAAGCGCAGCCTATTCCGCACAGACCGCCCTCCAAAGCGGCAACCTTGCCCTCGAACGCGGCAACAGTGGGGTTTGCCAGACGTGAATAGAAGTAGCCCTCGCTCTTCAAATCGAACAAATCAGCCATATCCTGCGTCTTTCCGTAAAAAAATGTGGTGGACTGGGCAATGGGCGGTATTCTCGCCTCGCCCGATTTCGGCTCGTAGCCTGCCTGTACGCACAAGGTATCGATTTTGTAGTTCTTCATAAGCAAATTCCTCGTTTATTTATAATTTTTTAATTCTCTGTCCAAAGCGCGCTTCTGGTCGCGTTCGGCTATGGTGCGTTTTTTATCGTAATTCTGCTTGCCCTTGCAAAGCGCAATTTCAACCTTGATAAGACTTCCAGAAAAATACAGCTGCAAAGGCACAATCGTATAGCCCTTCTCGTTGATTTTTCCCGCAAGTCTGTCCAGCTCGCTGCGGTGCAGTAAAAGCCTTCTGTCCCGCTTGCTGTCCTTTGAGGAAAACGCGCCAGCCTTGTCATAAACGGGTATATGCATATTTTTAAGGGTGAGCTCGCCGTTGCGCAAAAGACAAAAGCTGTCCTTCAAATTGCAGTTGCCCGCACGCAGAGCCTTTACCTCCGCGCCCTCTAAAACTATTCCCGCTTCAAGCTTTTCTATTACGAAATACTCGTACAAAGCGTACTTGTTGTATGCAATCTGTTTCATAAATTCACTGATTAATTCCGTATGCTTTAAGGGCTTCGGTAGAATTGAAAGTCTTTAAAGAAGTATCCAACATTTCATTGACATAGTCGCCGCTGCCCATTGTTGAAAAGAACAAAACGTCTTCTCTGCGGAAATTGCTATTTTGAAAAATTTCATCGGGAATATTTTTAATGGCGTTTTGCAGTACGTAAAGCAGGGATTTTGCAAAATCCCACTTTTTGTCTGAGGCTAAACAAAAATCAATATCGTTGCAAGCTTCAACAATATCCACCACAGGCTGATAAAGAAAGTCCGCTTCAAGCCCGTTTTTCCAGTTATAATACTCGCTTATGTCTTTGCAGTAATTCCATGTCAGATAAAAGCCGTAGAAATCATCGGTTGTAATAAAACCAACCGCGCAAGCTTTTTTACCTTTTGCCGATTGCAGTATTTTATTGATTTCGTTCGGTAATTTTTCGGAACAAAGCTGATTAAATTTTTCAAGCTTAGCTGTATTCATTTATATCCTCAAAGTAAGCAATCTTTTAAATTGAACCCCGCATATGGCAAAGTTTGGCACAATTTAAGCCAGTGCAAAAAGTATTTTCATTCTTCCCAAATCGTAGTCTGCAACGATTATTTTTACGCTGTCGCCAAGGCGGTAGGCGTGCCGCACGCCCTTAATCAAAAACTTTTCAGGGAATACCTCGTATCTGTCGGGCGGCAAATCCTCAAAAGGAACAAGCCCCTCGATTGAATTGTCCAGCTCGCAATAAACGCCGTGAGAGGTAACTCCCGAAACCGTTGCATAGAATTCCTCGCCAAGCCGTTCGGACATATATGCAAGCTTGTACAAATCGTCAACCTTGCGCTCCGCCTCGTCGGCAAGCCGTTCTCTTTCCGAACAGTGACTGCCGTTTTCGGGCGCAAGTTCCTTGAATTTTTCCGCTTTTTCGGCTTTTCCTTCCAGAATATACTTCAAAACTCGGTGCACAAACAAATCGGGATACCGCCGTATAGGCGAGGTGAAATGACAGTAGCAGGAGGAGGCAAGCCCGAAATGCCCTTTGTTCTGCTCGGAATACCTTGCCTTTTGCATAGACCTCAGCATAACCTTGTTGACAACCGAATAAAACGGCTTGCCTTCTGCCGACTTCAAAATATTCTGATAATCCTTCGGCTGTATGCCGTCGGTTTTGCAGTCGGCATTAATGCCCAAATCCTTCAAAAAAGCCAAAAAATTTTCAGCCTTTTCTTCGGCGGGGCTTTCGTGTATGCGGTACAAACAAGCTGCCCTTTTGCTTTGCATAAATTCCGCCACAGCCTCGTTTGCGGAAATCATAAACTGCTCTATAATGCGTTGGGAAATCGTTCTTTCGCTTTTGGGAATAACAATTTCGCCGTTTTCGTCAACGTAAATGTGCGCTTCCATAGCTTCGAGGCTGACCGAGCCCGCTCTCTCGCGCTGATTTTCAAGCGCAAGGCAAAGCTGTTGCATATGCCCGACCGTTTCAACCAAATCGCCGTATTCGCGGCATATGTCGGGGTCTTTTTCGCAAATCGCGGTTACGGCGGAGTAGGTCATACGGTGTTTCGAGCGTATAACGCTCTTGCAGATATCGTAAGAAATTCTCTCACCGCTTTCATTAAAGACCATAAAGCAGGAAAGCGCGTATCTGTCCTCGTTCTCGTTTAAGGAGCACGCCCCGTTCGAAAGCGTTTTCGGCAGCATAGGCAAAACTCTGTCGGGAAAGTAAACGCTTGTGCCGCGCGCATACGCTTCCTTATCGGTGGCGGAGCCGTATCTTACATAACTGCTTACGTCGGCAATATGCACGCCCAAGGTATATTTTCCGTCCTTTATTTCAAGCGAAACGCCATCGTCTATGTCGCGCGTGTCCTCGCCATCGATTGTAAATATCAGCAAATCGCGCAAATCTCTGCGCCCGCCAGTGTCGATTGCCGCGCCCGCGCTCTTTTCGCATTCCTCTATGACATCGTCGGGGAATTCGGTATTCAGCTTGAAGGAGCGGATAATGGCGTTTTCCTCGGTTTCGAAATCTCCGCTCTCGCCTAAAATTTCAATAATTTTACCGCCTGGCGCCTTGTTTTTGGGGTATGACAAAACCTCGCAAACAACCTTGTCATTGTCCTTTGCGCCACAAAGCATGCTTAAAGGAATATAAATTTTCGGAAGGCGGGGATTGTCGGGTATAACCATGCCCTCGCGCCGCCCAAGCCTTAGCGTACCGATAATTTGTTCGTTTGCACGCTTCAAAATCTTTATAATGCTTGCTTCGTCGGCGGTGTTTGCAACTCTCGCAAACAAAACCGTGTCGCCGTCCAGCGCGCCGTTTACCGAGTGGCGGGGCACAAACAAATCGCTTTTAAACCGCTGTTTGTCGTCAGGCAGAATAAATGCAAAGCCCTTGTCGCTTGCCTGAACGGTGCCCGTAAAGGTTTCCGCGTTCTTTGCGACAAACTTCTTTGCCGCACCGCCGCGTCTGCCGTTTTTGTTGTTTTTGGGAATATATTTTTTATAGCTCATATGTAAGGGTGCTTCTGCTAAAAATAAAAGCGGCTTTAAACCAAAGCCGCCTGCGTAAGATTATGCTTGCATCATTATCTGTAAAATATACAGCACAATTGAAAGCGCCGCTATAACTCCCAGCAATATCCATGACCACTTTTTAAGCTTGCTCTCAATCGAGCGGCCCTTATTTTTGCCGAAGAAGGTTTCGCTTGACGCCGTTATGCCCTGAATACCGTCGGAATTGCTCTTCTGGAAAAGAATAATTATAACGGTTATCAGCGCCGCGATAAAGGTTAATACAAGAAATATATAACAAAACGAAATATAAATTTTAAAGCCCGTATCGGACAATAACAGAACATTAGACAACATATTATGCCTCTTTACTCAATTTACTGAGTAATTATAGCATAACCGAATGCAATTTTCAATCAAAAACGCCTTAAAATCAAAAATTTTTTACTCGGAAATTTGATTATTTGCATCGTTGTCGTCCTCGGGTGGCGGAGGCATAGTCTGCGGCTCGGGCGGCGGCTCAGGCGGCGGGGCCTGTTCTGATAGCGGTGTAGCGGGCTTGCGCTTGATTTCCCCGAATTTGTTTATTATAAAAATTCCCGCGCACACAAGCGCAAGTGCAAGCAAGGTAAACCAGCTTAAAAGCTGGTCGAACTCACTTAAAATAATTGCGGAAAACAGCGCGCCGAACAGCGGATTTGTGGATTTGAATACAGCCACCTTGGAAACGGGATTGTATTTAAGCAAAAAGCCTTGCAGTGTGAACGCGCATGCCGACAAAAATGCGAGATAAATAAGCATAAACGCCGCGCCTACGTCTATATGCGTAATACGCCCGCCGAAGCTCAGCCCTATAATAACAAGCGCAAGCCCGCCTATCAAAAACTGATATCCGCACAGCGCGGTGGTGTCCTCGTGCTTTGAAAACACCTTGACAAAGCCAGCCGCCACGGCAGAGGACAGACCCGAAAAAATTATAAAGCCCTCGCCAAGCAGAGTAAAATTAAACGAAAAGCCGTCTAAATTCAAAACTATCACCCCGCCGAAGCCTAAAATGCACCCCGCAAGCTTGATAAGGTTGAATTTTTCCGTGCGGAATATAAAGCACGCAATAATTATGGTAAAGAATACGCCCAATCCGTTTAAAACGGAGGACTTAACGCCCGTGTTGTTTGCCAGCCCTATATAGAAAAAGGTGTATTGCATAGCCGTCTGAAACAGCGCCACAACCAGCACCCGCCAGATATTGCGCGGCTTCGGCGCAAGAAATTTTTTTTGAGAGGCACAGCCGAACGCTATTACGAATATCCCCGCAAGGGTAAACCTTACGCCCGCAAACAGCATAAGACTCGCGGGGCTTGATTGGTCTATTTCGAACAGCTTATACCCGATTTTTACGCACGGAAAAGCGCTTCCCCACAGCACACAGCAGAAAATCGCGCAAATACAAACAACTATCGGTCTTGAAAAAAACCTTTCCTTATCCTTTATCAGCATTACCTTATTATTATATTGCGCCTTCCGAATTTAAGCAAACAATTTGCGTTTCATTTTTTATATAAAATCGGCGGCGGACTTTAAGTCCGCCGCCGATTTTAAATTATCAGACAAAATTGACTATTTTATAAGGCTTTTGCCCGTCATTTCCTCGGGCACCTTCTCGCCCATAACCGTTAAAAGGGTGGGGGCAAGGTCTGCAAGTATTCCGTCCGTGCGCAGCTTTGCGTTTTTAAGCTTTTCCGATACCAAAATCACGGGCACGGGGTTTGTTGTATGCGCAGTGAAGGCAGAGCCGTCCTCGCTTAAAAGCTTGTCGGCATTGCCGTGGTCTGCCGTAACCAAAGCCGAGCCGCCCATTTCAAGTATTTTATCCAAAACCTTTTTAACGCACTCGTCAACCGTGCCTACGGCCTTAACCGCTGCGGGAATAACGCCCGTGTGTCCTACCATATCGCAGTTTGCAAAGTTAAGAATAATTACGTCGAATTCCCCGCTTTCAAGCTCTTCCAAAACCTTATCGGTTACAAGGTACGCGCTCATTTCCGGCTGCAAATCGTAGGTTGCAACCTTGGGTGAGGCGATTAAATCGCGCTGTTCGCCCTCGTTAGGCTCCTCTATGCCGCCGTTGAAGAAGAAGGTTACATGCGCGTATTTTTCTGTTTCCGCAATTCTCAGCTGCTTTTTGCCGAGCTTTGCAAGATATTCGCCCAAGGTGTTATCGAGCGAGGTTTTCGGGAACGCGACTTCAAGCCCCTCGAAGCCCGCATCATAAACGGTGAAGCAAGCGTAAACGGGTTCAAGATAGCCCGTTTTTCTTTCAAACGCCGTGCCCTTAGGTACGATAAACTCCTTCTGCGACACTGCGCGGGTAATTTCGCGCGCACGGTCGGGGCGGAAGTTAAAGCAAATAACGCTGTCGCCCTTTTCAAGTAAGCCTAACGGCTTGCCGTTTTCATAAACCTTTACGGACTTTATAAATTCATCGGTCACGCCCGCGGCATAGCTCTTTTCAACAGCCTCTGCGGGGTCATCGCACGCTTCGCCCGTGCCAAGCGTAAGCATGTCATAGGCAAGCTCTACGCGGTCCCAGTTGTTATCTCTGTCCATTGCGTAATATCTTCCGCATACGGACGCGATTTTGCCAACGCCGATATTTTTTATTTCGGTCTGCAAGCTGCGTATAAAATCCACGCCGGAGGTGGGGGAAACGTCCCTTCCGTCCATAAAGCAGTGCACAAACACATCTTTTATGCCGTGCTCCTTCGCCATTTTTAAAAGCGCAAACAAGTGCGTAATATGGCTGTGAACGCCGCCGTCCGACAGCAAACCGTACAAATGCAGCTTTTTGCCTTTTTTGGCGTTGTCCATAGCCTTGCACAGCGCGGGGTTTTTAAAAAAGTCGCCGTTGTTTATCGACTTGGTTATCTTTGTCAAATCCTGATAGACTATTCTGCCCGCGCCCATGTTAAGGTGACCTACCTCGCTGTTGCCCATTTGTCCGTCGGGCAGTCCGACCGAAAGTCCGCTTGCGCCGAGCGTGGCGGAGGGGTATTCCTTTATAAGCGCGTTGATATTTTTACTGCCGTTTAAGGTGATTGCGTTGCCGTCTCCCGCGGGCGCAAGGCCGTAGCCGTCCATAATAATTAAAGCGTAAGGTGTCTTTTTAGCCATTTTCACTCCTTATTTATCGAAGCCGACTATTGCGGCAAAATCAAGCTTTAACGAAGCGCCGCCTATAAGACCGCCGTCAATGTCGGGCTGAGCCATAAGCCCCTTGCAGTTGCCCGCGTTCATGCTTCCGCCGTACTGAATAATAATTTTTTCAGCGCATTTGGGGCAGAAGAGCGAGCCTATGGTCTTGCGGATAAACGCTATTGTTTCTTCAGCCTGCTCGTCTGTTGCGGTTTTGCCTGTGCCGATTGCCCAGACGGGTTCGTATGCGATAACAACCTTAGTTATGTCCTCAACGTTTTTAAGACCCTCGGTCAGCTGCTTTAACAGCACCTTTTCGGTTGTGCCGTTCTCGCGCTCGGAAAGAGTTTCGCCCACGCAGACGATAGGGGTGATGCCCGCGTTCAAGGCCGCAAGCGTGCGCTTGTTTACCGTTTCGTCTGTTTCACCGAAGTACTGTCTGCGCTCGCTGTGGCCGATAATTGCGTATTCAACGTTGTACTCTTTAAGCATATCCGCAGAAATCTCGCCTGTAAACGCGCCGTTCGCCGCCCAGTGTACGTTTTCGGCGCCTATTTTAATGTTGGAGCCCGCCGCCGCCTTGGTCATTTCGGGTATAAGTATAGCGGGAACGCAAAGCGCAACGTCGCAGCTTGCGTCCTTAACAAGCGGTATAAGCTGTTCTATAAGCTTTTTACCGCTTTCCGCAGTCATATTCATTTTCCAGTTGCCTGCAATAAAAGGTTTTCTTGACATATTAATTCTCCGTTTTTTTCTTTTTAACAGTGTTACGGGGCGGTTGCCCGCCCCGATTTATAAATTTTTTACTTATTTCTTTTCGTTAAGGCAAGCAATTCCGGGGAGGACTTTTCCCTCGAACAATTCAAGCGAAGCGCCGCCGCCCGTGGAAATGTGCGTCATTTTATCAGCATAGCCAAGCTGCTGAACAGCCGCCGCGCTGTCGCCGCCGCCGATAATGGTGGTGCACTTGCCGTAAACGTCTGCAAGCGCCTGAGCAACCGCGATTGTGCCCTTTGCAAGGGTGGGGTTCTCGAAAACGCCCATAGGCCCGTTCCAGATAACCGATTTAGCCGTTGCAATTTTGTCCGCATAAAGCTTTCTTGTGCTTTCGCCTATGTCCATACCCATTTTGTCTGCGGGTATAGCGTTTGCGGGCACGGTTTCAACCTCGATTGCGCCATCAATAGGCTCGGGGAAGTGCGTTGCAACAACCGTGTCAACGGGCAAAAGCAGTTCCTTGCCAAGCTTTTTCGCCTTTTCCATCATTTCAAGGCAGTATCCGATTTTGTCCTCTTCAAGCAGTGATAAACCTACTTCATAGCCCTTTGCTTTAAGGAAGGTGTAAGCCATACCTCCGCCTATAATAAGCGTGTCGCACTTTTCAAGCAGATTGTTTATTACGTTCAGCTTATCCGCAACCTTCGCACCGCCCAGAATTGCAACAAACGGACGCTTGGGATTTTCCAGCGTGTCAGCCATAACGGTAAGTTCTTTTTCAATAAGGAAGCCGCAAACCGCAGTCTTTACAATGCCGTATTCAACGATAGCGGCGGTGGAAGCGTGCGAGCGGTGAGCCGTGCCGAAAGCATCGTTAACGTAAACCTCCGCGTCGTATGCAAGCGCCTTGCAGAAGGCTTCGTCTTTCTTTTCTTCTTCCCAGTGGAAGCGGAGGTTTTCCAGAAGTACAGCCTCGCCGTTTTTAAGCGCGCTGCGCTTTGCGTTTGCGTCCGCGCCTATAACATCGGTCGCAAAAACAACCTTTCCGCCCAAAAGCTCGTTAAGTCTTTTTGCAACGGGCGCAAGGGTAAGCTTTTTGGGCTCGTCCTTCTTTGCCTTTTCAATAATCGCCTCGGCAGTGGTTTCGCCCGCGTCAACCTTCTTTTTGTCCTTTTTGTTCAGCTTTACTTCATCGGAAAAAATGGAGTGGGGCTTGCCCATATGCGAGCAAAGCGTTACTTTTGCGCCCGCGTCCAAAAGATATTTAATGGTGGGAAGCGCGCCCTGAATTCTGTTTTCGTCTGTGATAACGCCGTCCTTCATGGGTACGTTAAAATCGCAGCGTACAAGCACCCTTTTGCCTTTGAGGTCGGTTAAATCCTTAACGGACATTTTGTTCATAATAAAACTCCTTAAAGAAAAATTATTTTCTATGACATTATAAATAAATTTTTATCTATTGTCAATAAATTGAAGTAAGAAAAGCCGTATGCGGCGGCTTTGCCGCAAAAATTATATTGTAAAATAATTGTGTAAAGCATTAAAATGTGGTATAATAATTTAAAATATCTTTTTTCGGTGCTTTAATGAAAATCTGCGTTGCGGGTCTGGGGCTTATAGGCGGCTCGGTATGTATGTCGCTTAAACGCGCGGGCTATGCGGTGGACGGCTGGAACCGCTCTCCGCAATCCGTGCAATACGCCTTAAAAAACGGAATAATAGACGGCGCGGCGCACGATTTTTGCGGCTACGACGTTGTTTTTGTTGCCTTGCCGCCAAAAGCCACGCTCGATTTTATTTGCGGCACGGCTTTTAAAAACGGCGCGCTTGTTTCCGACATCTGCGGCGTCAAGGGCTTTATAGAAAGAGCTGTTTTTTCCAAACCCCGCAATTTCAGTTACGTCGGTTGCCACCCTATGGCGGGTAAAGAGGTTTCGGGCATACAAAATGCGTGTGCAGAGCTTTTCGACGGCGCAAATATGGTCATTACGCACAGCTCGCATACAAATCCGTTCGCTTTGCAGGTTTTGCGCTCGCTGACAAAGGCAATGCGCTTTGGCAGACTGATTGAATGCACGGCGGAAATTCACGATAAAAAAATAGCCTACACCTCTCAGCTTGCGCATATAGTTTCCAACGCGTATGTCAAAAACAGCGAAATCGAGAACTGTTTCGGCTTTACGGGCGGCAGCTTTCAGGATATGACGCGTATCGCGGGCGTGGACGAGGGTGTCTGGGCGGCGCTGTATATGGAAAACGCGGAAAACGTTTCCGATAAAATAGCCTCGCTTATAAATTCGCTTGCGGAAATAAAAAATGCAATAGATTGCGGAAATGAGCAGACGCTGCGCGAAGTGCTTAAAGAGGGCAGAAGGCTTTTCGAGGAAAGCGGCGGCAACGGCGGTAATCCGCAGATTACGGTAACTGTGCTCGGCGGGAAATAATCAGCGGCAAACAAAAGCGGTGTTGCAATGAACTGTAAAATTACAATCGGCTACGAAAACGACCCGTCGGCGGGCTACGTCTGCTTCGGCAGCTTAAAGCCGGAAAAGGACGGCTTTGCGCTGGAATACGACTTTGACGGCGACAAATGCACGCTTGTATACCGCGGCGGAGAGCTTAATCAGTCGCGCCGCGGCAAAATGAACACGGATATAGCTTTTACGGCGGGGCGGCGTACGCAGTGTGTAACAAAAGACACTGAGCTTGGCTACGGTTGCACGCTTGAGGTGTACACGCGTTCGTTAAATTATAAAAAAACGGAAAACGGCTTTGATTTGCGCCTCGAATATATGTTGGAGGACAATCGAATGCTTATGAATTTTACGGCAGAAATTGTCGGGGAGCAATAAATGAAGATAGAATATCTCGGTCATTCATGCTTTAAGCTGACCGAAAGCACGGGCACGTCCATAGTCTGCGACCCGTATTCGGACGAAATAGGCTATGCAATGCGCAAGGTAAGCGCGGACGCGGTAACCGTTTCGCACGGGCATTACGACCATAACGCGGTGCATAACGTGGACGGCGCGCCCCTTCTTATAGACGGCGGGCAGAATAACGGGCTTGCGGGCGTAGAAATCAGTTCAATAAAAAGCTTTCACGATACTTCGAGGGGCAAAAAACGCGGAGAGAATACAATCTTCAAATTCCGCATGGACGGAATAGACGTCTGCCACCTCGGCGATTTGGGCGAGCAGTGCTCCTCCGATTTAATCGAAACGCTTTTGCCCGTTGACGTGCTGTTGATTCCCGTGGGCGGAACGTATACGATAGACGCGGAAATGGCAAAGGAATATGTGGACAGAATTATGCCCGATATAGTTATACCCATGCATTACCGCACGCGCGACTGCAAGCTGGACATTGACAGGGTAGACGAATTCACAGGACTTTTCGACGGCGACAGCGTGGAGGAGTCCGAAAAATGCGGTATAGAGCTTTCCCGCAAGGATTTGACGGGCGAAACAAGAATAATAGTATTAAAAAGGTGTGCCAATGGTTGAAAGCAGAATTCTCAACGACGTAAAAGCGCGTCTTGACAGGCTAAATATATACGAGCTTCGTCAGGTCGCCCGCGCCGTTGGCGTACACCGTCCCGCGGACGGTAAAAAATCGCGCGTGACCGAGGCAATATTAAGCATTGCCACGGGTGAAACCGCGCCCGAGCCGCCCGCTTCCCGCGGGGCTCCGCCCAAGTCGCAGCAGTTTGACGAACAGCTTGTCGCGGACATAAAAACGTGCAGAGAGTATTATCTTGCTTTAAGCGCGGACGCGGCGCTGCGCGAGCCGAGGGTGCTTACCGTCAGCGACAGCGTTGCAGAGAGGCTTGCAAAATCGATGAAAAGGTATTGCGGCATTCTTGACGTCAGCGGTCAATACGCTTTTCTGCGCGTTGACGAAAACGGCTATAACGGCGGCGAGGTGTTCGTGCACGAGTCGTTTATATCCCGTTTTAAGCTACGCTACGGCGATTTTATAGAATGCAACGCAATGCGCAAAAGCGAGGACGAAATTCCGGGTCTTGTAGAGCTGATTTCAGTCAACGGCATAAAGCGCGAACAGCTGGACGAGCGTCCCGATTTTTCTCAATTGACCCCGATATATCCCGCAGTTTCAATAAAAACCGAGCATGCGGGCGGCGGTATTGCCTGCAGAATGGTGGATATGCTTGCGCCTATTGCGCTGGGTCAGCGCGCCTTTATTTCCGCGCCCGCGCGGTCGGGCAAAACAACGCTTATAAAGCAGTTGGCACAGGGAATATGCGCCAATTACCCGTATATAAAGGTAATTGTTGTTGCGCTGAACGAGCGTCCCGAGGAGATTACCGACTTAAAGCGCACGCTTGAGGATTGCGAGCTTTTTTATACTGGCTTTGCAATGCCCGCGGAAAACCATATACGCACGGCGCGGCTTGCCGTGGAATATGCAAAAAGGTATACCGAGGCGGGTGAAAGCGCAATTGTCTTCTTTGACGGAATAACGCGGCTTATGCAGTTCTGTCAATCGGAGGCGGCTGCGCGCGAGGAAATAAGCAAGCTGCTTTACAGCGCATGCAATGCAGAGGAGGGCGGCTCGCTTACTATAATCTCCACAATCTCGCAGGAGGATAATGTCGGCGGACCGTTTATAGGGCTCGCAAATATGGTCATAAGCCTTTCGGCAGAGCTTGCGGCAAAGCGCGTTTTCCCTTCAATAGATATAAGCAAATCGTTTGCGGACGGCGAGGAAAGACTGCTTGACGCATACACCTTAAAAGCGGCGCGCAGACTTCGTTCTATGCCCGTGCAAGAGGTTATCGGGCTGTTTAATGAAAGCCGCGACAATTACGAAATTATCGAAAAATTAAAAAATTGAAATTATGGCTAACGGAAATATGTTTACCGACAAGGTAAAAATAACAATCAAATCGGGCGATGGCGGCGACGGAATGAATTCCTTCAAGTCCTATAAGGGCAAGCCCGCCTGCGGTCCCGATGGCGGCGACGGCGGCAACGGCGGCAATATTTATATCATTGCAGATAAAAACGTCAACGATTTACTGTCGTTCAGATACGTTTCTAAATACGTTGCGGGCAACGGCGAGCGCGGCGGCACAAATAAATGCTTCGGCCGCGGCGGCGATGACGTAATAATAAAGGTTCCCCTCGGCACCGTGGTTAAGGACTTTGAAACAGGCACGGTCATTGCCGATATGTTTTGCGATGGCGAAAAAAAGCTGATTGCGGAGGGCGGCAGAGGCGGCAAGGGCAACGTGCGCTTTACCACCTCGCGCAGACACGCCCCCAACTTTGCGCAAAAGGGCGAAAAAACCGAGCCGCACGTTTTACAGCTTGAGCTTAAAGTAATAGCTGACGTGGGGCTTATAGGCTTTCCCAACGTCGGCAAATCCACTTTGCTTTCCAAAATTTCCGCGGCAAAGCCCAAAATCGCAAACTATCATTTTACTACGCTTTCGCCAAATTTAGGCGTGGTAAGGTATTACGATAACTCCTTTGTCGCGGCGGATATCCCCGGATTAATCGAGGGCGCGGCGGACGGCGCGGGGCTTGGACACGACTTTTTAAGGCATATCGAACGCACCCGCATGCTTGTGCACGTTATAGACGTTTCCGGCACGGAGGGGCGCGACCCGATTGAGGACTTCAAAAAAATCAATGCCGAATTAAAGGAATATTCCAAAACGCTTGCCGCGCTTCCGCAGATAATCGCGCTTAACAAGTGCGACGTTTACGGCGCGGAGGAGAACGTTAAAGCGTTCAGAAAAAAGTATTGCAGAAGATATAAAATTTTCCCCATAACCGCGGTATCGGGCGAGGGAACGGAGGAGCTTGTCGAGGCAATTTTCAATAAATTGCAACAGCTTCCTCCCGTCAGCCGTGTAGAAAGCGACGAAAGCTTCACCTACCGCAAAAGCGGCGATTTGGGCTTCGAAATATATATGGACGGCGAGGTTTACGTTATTGTCGGTACGCTTGTGGATATGCTGTGCCGCAATGTTGCGCTTAACGACCCCGATTCTATGGCGTATTTCCAGAAAATTCTTCGCGAAAAGGGCGTAATTTCCAGACTTAAGGAAATGGGTATAAAGGAAAACGATACCATTTCGATAGGCGATGTGGAATTCGAATATATACCGTAAAAAATTGTTTCTCAGAAAGCTTATAAAGGATAAAATATGTTAACCTCTAAACAACGCAGTAAATTAAAAGGCCTTGCCGCAAAGCTGTCCCCGATAGGACAGGTGGGCAAGGAGGGCATAGGCGAAAATATGCTTGCGGGCTTTTCAGACTGTCTTGAAAAGCGCGAGCTGATTAAAATAAACATTCTCGAAAACGCTGACGGCAGCCCCAAGGAAATCGGTGCAGAGCTTGCCGCGCGGCTTTCCGCCGAGTGCGTTATAGTCATAGGCAGAAAAGCCGTTTTATACCGCAAATCAAAAAGACAGGATATAGAGCATATAGCGCTTGACTGAAAATCAGTTAAAAATCAAAGCCACGGCGGCAAGTATAAGCATTATTCCTCCGCTCACAATATAGTATATGGGGAAGAAGGTGAAATAGCTTAAAGCCAAAAGCGACAGCCCCGACCAGAACAGCGGCGCGCTCAGTCTGCGCGAAAAGCGTGATTTTACGCGCTTGAACAGACTTATCTTTTTCGCACCCTCGTAAACGTATTTCTCTGGCAGCAGCTCCTTTTGCTTCAACAGCGAATACACCTCGTCAATGCCCTTTATTTTGATAAGAAAGCTTTCGCACAGCGCGGCGGCTTCGGCAGACGCCTTTGTACAGTAAACAACCTTATCTCCGTTGAACTTATATTTTATTACGGCGGCGACGTCGTCCTCGGTCAAGGGCTGCATTTTAAAGTCAAAAAAATACATTTGCCCCCCGCATATCAGCCGTTTACCGCGTATCCTTGCCTCTTCGAAGCATTTTTTAAACAGATTTTTTATATAGTCGTCGGAGGAGAGTGAAAGGTGCAGGGCAAGCAGCTTTTTCGATTTTTCGTCCTTTGATAAAAGCAGCGTTTTATTTTGTTTTTTGCTTATGTACAAAAATGCCAGCGCGCCAAACAAAATGCACGCGGCTATGCCGAAAACAAGCGCAATAACAATATTTTTCGTATAGTATCTCAAAGCGGTAAAAAACAGCAAAAACGCGCATGCGCCCGCAAAAACCGTATCGGCGGCAAGCGGTAAATTAATTCTTTTCATACTTGATTTTTTGACGGAATTCAGTGATTTTATACTATGAAAACAGGCGTTTACGGCGGGGCGTTCAATCCCGTCCACAAGGAGCATATAAATATCGCGCTTGCTGCAAAAGCCGCGCTCGGCCTTGACAGACTGATAGTTATACCCACCTATATCTCGCCACATAAAAGCGGCGATATGTCGGCAAAGGGTAAGGACAGGCTTGAAATGTGCCGTCTGGCATTTGCGGGGCATGCAGGCGTGGAGGTTTCCGATTACGAATTAAAGCGGGGCGGAATAAGCTATTCCTATGTTACCTGCCGCCATTTCAAAAAGCTGTATCCCGAGGACGAGCTGTACTTCATTATCGGCGCGGACTCCCTCCAAGGCTTTTACAGCTGGCGCGAGCCGGAGGAAATTTTAAAATGCGTCACGCTTGCCGTCTGTGCAAGAGAGGACGCCGAGGGGCTTAAATCGGATTTGAAAAAATTTCAGACCCGCTTTAAACGGGAAACGGTCAGCTTTGATTATGTCGGCAAGGCAGTAAGCTCCACGCGCGTAAGGGCGCTTGCCGCCATCGGCGAGGATATTTCCGCATACGTCCCCAACGCCGTTAAACGGCACATATGCGGGGGTAAACTGTATTATCTGCCCGAGCTAGCAGGCGTCAAAAAGCTTTTAACGGAAGAGCGCTGGAGCCATACCGTAGGCGTTACGGTAATGGCCGCTGAAAACAGCCGCCGCGCCCGCGTTTGCGAAATAGACGCCATATATGCCGCAGTTTTGCATGATTGCGCAAAATATCTCGGCGCGGACGCGCCCGAGCTTACGGGCTTCAAATGTCCCCAAAATGTTCCCCCGCCCGTTGTTCACCAGTTCAGCGGTGCGTACGTTGCCGAGCATACCTTCGGCATAAGGGACGAGGGCGTTTTAAACGCTATCCGCTATCATACAAGCGGGCGCGAAAATATGAGCGGGCTTGAAAAGCTGATATTTTTATCCGACCTTTTGGAGGCGGGCAGGGACTATGACGGCGTTGACGGGCTGCGCGAAATTTTTAAGCGGGATATGGACGAATGCTTAAAGGTCGCCTTAGAGCGGCAGTTAAATCGTCTTAAATCGCTCGGCGGCGAAATTTATCCGCTTACCCGCCGCGCATACGAATATATAAAGGAGAATTATTAAATATATGGACAGTAAAGAAAAAGCGTTGCTGATATGCGATTTTCTTTCGCAGAAGAAAGCGAAGGGAATTGTTTATATCGCGGTAGAGCATAAAACAAGCCTGTGCGATTATTTCGTGGTTGCGGGCGGTTCCTCAAAAACTCAGGTTAAGGCGCTTGCCGAAAATCTGGAGGAAAAGCTGAAAAAGGAATACTCTCTCACCCCGCGCCGCAGTGAGGGCGCAAGAGAGGGCAGATGGGCAGTTATTGACTATGCGGACGTAATCGTGCATATTTTCGGCGATGAAGAACGTGATTTTTACAACCTCGAACGTCTTTGGGAGGACGGCGAAAACCTTATCCGCTTCGAGGACTGAAAAGAAAAAGCGCGCCGCTTTTAAATAAAAGCGGCGCG
The DNA here is from genome assembly GCA_910587015.1 of uncultured Christensenella sp. GTDB lineage: Bacteria > Bacillota > Clostridia > Christensenellales > Borkfalkiaceae > Coproplasma. Next base: position 152,277 of record CAJUME010000005.1, on the reverse strand, counting down.
CTTAATCATTTTTTGAATTTTATTTCCTTGGGGTCGGAATAGGTTTTTTTCGACCGCTTTTTTTCGACTATGTAATACACCGGCTCGGGCTTAGGCGCGGGCTTTTTTTCTTCCGCAGCGGCGGGCTTTTTCAGCGATTTTATTCCTATGTAAGCAAGCTTTATCAGGTGCACCAGAATAAAACAGAACAAAAAGGTCAAAAACAAATACAATATTCCCATAAACATATCTCAATTTTATTACGGCTCTGCCCGAAAAATTTAAGATAAAACAAGGTTTTATGGCAAATAAGGTAAAATATGCAGTTTTCTTCAACTAAAAACACACCCGCGGCGCAGTCCGCAGCTCCTTCAAACCAGCCCTCTGCCGCACCTCAAACGGAAGCTCTTTCCCAGAACGAAAAGCTTATTTACGCTCAGTTCCGCCGCAAAATCAATCTGGACGCCTCCCGCGCTCAGGTTAAAAAGCTGGAATACAACCTCTGCGACCCGTCCAACGGGCTAAGCGCCATAAAATCGGCGTGTGCGGACGCAACCGCGCTCGGCCTCGGCGGCATATGCGTTATGCCAGCGTTTGTCAGACAGTGCTCTGCAATTCTCGGCGCGCAGACGGCGCGCAAATGCCGCTTAATCGCGTGCGTGGGGCACCCCAGCGGAAGCGACGTAACTGCAATCAAGGTCAAGGCGGTCAAGCGCGCAATTAAGGACGGCGCGGACGAGGTAGAGGTGACTGTGCCCGTTGCGCATATCCGCGACGGAAATTTGTCGTATGTAAAAAGAGAGCTTAAAAAGCTGCGCTCGGCTTGTAAAAAAATTGCGCTTAGGATAGATACCGAAAGCGCGCTTTTAACCCGCAGTGAAATTATCCGTATCTGCGCTCTCGCCGCCGAATGCGGTGTAAATTCGGTAAAGGTGCGCTCCGGCGGGCTTACGGGCAACGGCGGCACGGACATTTTTGCCGATATAAAAACCGCGATAAGGGATAAATGCACCATCAAGGCAGAGGGCGCGGCAACCGTCCTCGAAATGTCTGCCGCAATAGATTTGGGCGCAAGCGTAATAGGCAGTAAAAACGCCGCGGACGTAGCACGCACCATACTTGCCGCGGCAGAAATGGATATTTAATATTTTTATCTTATTAAAATAAGCTTGCTTCTTGCCCGCGTAATCGCGGTATACAGCCAGCGGTTTTTGTCCTCTTTGAAGGCATAGCTCTCGTCAAATACAAGCGCGTTCCCGAACTCGCTTCCCTGCGCCTTGTGGCAGGATATGCAGTAGCCGAACTCAAAGCGGTTTAATGTGAACGCGCCGACTGCCTCGCCGTTTTCGTCAAACCGTTCAAAATAATCCCCGCGCTTATAGCGGTAATAGCCGTCCGTGAATATCCCTATGTCAAGCGGCAATGCCTCAGGGCACATATCGTCAAGAAAATCTGGCTTGAACTGTATAAAACCAATAGATTTTTCTATGTCGTAAAACGGGTCAAAGGCGGTGCCTATAATTCCGTTAACCATATTAAAGCGCATTTCGCTGTCAATATAAGTTTCCCAGTTGTTCTGCGTGCAAATCAGCTTTTCTCCGTTGCGCGGCAATCCGTCAAAGCCGAGGCAATGCCTCACTTCATCGTTGATTTGCGCGCGCGTCTTGTTTATGCCGCAAATAATCTGGTCGGCTTTCAAAAGCGCCCGCTTGCGCTGTTCGCCCTTGAATACCCGCTTGTTCATAACAAGCACGTTTGCGCCGTAATTGCCGTAGGGGATATATTTCCCCTCGCGCGCCATTTCGCTTAACCTTATAATCGGGTTGCCTTGCTGTTGTCGCACAATGGCGGTAAGGGTGTAGTCGGGCGTCTGCAAAAAGCCGTTAAAGCCCTCCACGGGCGGCAGCTGCGCATTGTCGCCGCATAACAGTATCTTAACTCCGAACTCCGTCAAATCGTACAGAATTTCGTCCGAAACCATAGAGGCCTCGTCTAAAATAATCAGCTTTATGCCCTTATCAATGCTTTCCCGCCGTTTAAAGCTCAGCTTTTCAACGGTTATTTTTTTGCCGTTTATTTCTATTTCCTGTTCTTCCGCAATGGATTGGTAAATAAGCTTGTGCAGTGTTGCGGCAGGAATGCCAGAGCGTAACAGTACGGTCGCCGCCTTGCCCGTGGGCGTAACAAACGCTGCGCTTTCATCGGGCACAAGCTGTAAGGTTTCGCATACAACGTGCTTCAAAAGGGTGGTTTTGCCGGTGCCGGCGTACCCCGCAAGCACAAACGTCTGTCTTGTGGAGTGCAAAAACCAATCCTCTATTAATTTGTCCGCGAGAATCTGCCCCGCCGTCAAATCCAAAGCCATACAAAAATTATAGCATTTAAACAAAAGTTTTAGCAAGCGTTTGCTTCTGACTTGCCGCAAATTTATTTATGCGGAATTTTTAAGCCGTCTATTGACGAACGGACAAAATAAGAGTATAATCGTTATCGGTAAAAGTTTTAAAAAATCAATTCGGAGGAATTTATGGGCTATAAAACCAAGGATTGGCGCCAGAGCATGCGCGTCACAGTCGACTACAATTATATGATGTCAAAATCGCTCGGCAATACGGGCATAAGCGATGCTGACCTGCGCGCCGTCAAGGGCAAGGCAGAAGAGGCGTTTGCATACGTTGCGGAAAACCGCGGCCGCGACGATTTGTTTATGGGCTGGACAGAGCTGCCCTATAATCAGGACGCGATTGTCAACGATATTATTTTAACCGCAAAGCAGATAAAAAAGAAGTTCAAGAATTTTGTCGTTCTTGGTATCGGCGGCAGTGCGCTCGGACCCATTATGGCGTTTAACGCGTTAAAGCATCTGCATTATAACGAGCTTCCGCCCAAAAAACGCGGCGGTCCCAAATTCTACGTTGAAGACAACGTTGACCCCGTAAGAATGGCGGCGCTTTTGGACGTAATCGACCCTAAGGAAACCTGCTTCAACGTAATTTCCAAGTCGGGCGCAACAAGCGAAACTATGGCTCAGTTCCTTATCGTTGCCGACCTTCTGGAAAAAGCGGGCGTTAACCTTCCCGACAATATGATTTTCACAACGGACGCATCGCGCGGCAATCTTATGAAAATCGATGACAAGTTCGGCGGCAAATTCAAAAAATACGTTCTCCCCGACGGCGTCGGCGGAAGATTTTCCGAGCTGTGCCCCGTTGGTCTGCTCCCCGCGGCGGTGCTCGGCATAGACATTAAGGGTATGCTTGCGGGCGCGGCGTATATGGACAGCCTCTGTTCCAAGCCGTCAATTGCTAAAAACCCCGCTCTTGCATGTGCGGTTATTCAGTACATTTCTATGCAACAGGGCAAAAATATCAACGTTTTAATGCCCTATTCCGACAATTTGAAGCTTATGGCGGACTGGTACTGCCAGCTTTGGGCAGAAAGCCTTGGCAAGGCGGTTGACTATGCGGGCAATACCGTAAACGCGGGCACAACCCCTGTCAAATCGCTTGGTGTAACCGACCAGCACTCGCAGGTTCAGCTCTATATCGAGGGGCCTTATGACAAGGTTATCACCTTTATATCGGTCGAAAAATACGGTTGCGAAATGCCGATTGCGCACGGTTGCGAGGATATTCCCGATGTCGGCTTCCTCGGCGGGCATACCATGCAGGAGCTTATTCAGGCAGAAAACAAGGCTACGGCATACGCGCTTATGCGTGCAGGCAGATGCAATTACACCATCAATATGCCCGAGGTAAACGCGTTTACTCTCGGTCAGCTTATGTATATGCTTGAATTGCAGACGGCTTATACGGGCGCATTGCTCAACATAAACACCTTCAACCAGCCGGGGGTTGAAAACGGCAAAAAGGCGACCTTTGCACTGCTCGGCAAAAATGGCTACGAGGCGCAGAAGCGCGAGATGGACGATGCGCCCGCCCTCGACGATAAATATATCGTTTAATTTTGTAATGGATAAGCGGCGCGGCATATACTGCCGCGCCGCACTGAATTTTAAATTATGCAACCTTGGTTAATTGTAATTATCGCGCTTTGCTCGGGCATTGCCGCGGTGCTTCTTTTATTGCTGTTGCTTGCGCTGTTATGCTATCACGTCGCTTTCGGCAAGCGCTACGACAAAAATCCGCTGTTAAAATACTTTACCTCAGACGATTTTTCGCTTTCGGCAGAGGCAGTGGGGTTTAAGGTCAAAAAAAATACCGTCCGCGGCTTTATTTACCGCAAACCGGACATAAAAAGCAACGGCCGTCTTATAATTTTCTGTCACGGTATGGGCGCGGGTCACCTTGCCTATACCACGGAAATAGCGTATTTCTGTAACGAGGGCTATACCGTTCTCGCGGCGGACAGCGTAGGTTGTAACCTTTCCGACGGTAAAAGCATAGGCGGAATGTACTTCGGCGCGCTTACTGCAATTGCCGCATACGACTATGCCAAGGCTTCGCCTGAGCTTTCGGATATGAAAATTTGCTTTGTGGGGCACAGCTGGGGCGGCTATTCCGCGCTGTGCGCCTCCTCGGCAAGAAAGGCCGATAAGGTCGTTGCAATTTCCGCGCCCGATACCCCCGCGGCAACTATAAAGGACGGTGCAGCCCCCGTAATATCCCGCGGTTTAGCGTGTTTGCTGTACCCCTTCTGGATAATTATCGACAAAATAAAATTCGGTAAAAACGGCAACAAAAGCGCCGCAAAATGCGCGCAAAGCAACAATACGCCGACTATGCTTGTGCACGGCGGCAAGGATACAATCGTCAGCGCTCACCGCGCAGTTTATTATATTGCAGAAGGCGGCAACATAACAAAATATCTCGATAAGGACAAAAGCCATAACCCTTACAATACTATTGCCGCCGAAAGCGTGCTTGCGCAGCTTTCCAAAGCGCTTGCTTCCGCAAAAAAAATGAGCGAGGCAGAGCGTAATGAGGTATTTGGCAAATTTGACTGCTATGCCGCCACGGAAGAGGATAAAACGGTTATGTCCGCAATGGCGGAATTTATCGCTTCAAGCTGACAAAACAGCGAATAATAATTTTTTAAACCGCAATAATTTTATTGACAATTTTTGCGGTTTTTTGTATACTTGTTTCAATGGTATAGAACTTTCGGAGTTCACGCAAATACCCGCGCGGTATAGGCCGCATTATTGATTGAGTTAAAAGCTCAAATTTTATAAGTTAATCAAAGCCTTGAAGGCGTCGCTTGTGAAACGGTCAATAAGAGTAGTAAAAGTATTTGCTATATAGACTCTGAAAGAAAGCTTGTATAAGTTTAACCCCCGCATATGCTCGGGTTTTGCACATTTTCACGTTAAAGACGGCTTTAAGCGCCGCCTTTATTTTTTTTACCTCAGGTGAGTTATGTCCGAGCAAAAGCAGAAAAAAGCCCCGCTGTACGAGGCGTTGGAAAATTTCAGAAAAAAGCGTATTGTTCCGTTTGACGTCCCCGGTCACAAGCGCGGCCGCGGCAATCCCGAGCTTGTTGAACTGCTCGGCGAAAAATGCGTCAATCTCGACGTCAATTCCATGAAGCCGCTCGACGACCTATGTCACCCCAAGTCCGTCATTCGCGAGGCGGAGGCGCTTGCGGCGGAAGCCTTCGGCGCGGCGCACGCATTTTTTATGGTGGGCGGCACAACCTCCGCCGTGCAGAGCATGATTTTATCCGTCTGCAAGGAGGGCAGTAAAATAATAATGCCCCGCAACGTGCATAAATCGGTTATAAACGCGCTTATTCTGTGCGGGGCAATTCCCGTTTACGTCAATCCCGAGGTGGACAACAAGCTTGGCATATCGCTCGGAATGGAGCCCAAAAAGGTTTTGCAAGCGGTAGAGGACAATCCGGACGCGGTTGCAATTCTCGTCAACAACCCCACATATTACGGAATTTGCTCGGACATAAAACAGATAGTCAAAATCGCGCACGAGCATAATATGAAGGTGCTCGCCGATGAGGCGCACGGCACGCATTTTTCCTTTCACGAGGATTTACCAGTATCTGCAATGGCGGCGGGGGCGGATATGTCCGCCGTTTCCATGCACAAATCGGGCGGAAGTCTTACCCAAAGCTCGCTTTTGCTTCTGAACAAGAGCATGAACGCCGATTACGTCCGCCAGATTATCAACCTGACACAGACCACAAGCGCAAGCTATCTGCTTATGGCAAGTCTGGACATTTCCCGAAGAAACCTCGCGTTGAACGGAGAAGCTTCGTTCGGCAAGGTTATGAAGATGGCGCAGTACGCGCGTGACGAGATAAACGGCATAGGCGATTATTACGCCTACGGCAAGGAGCTTGTAAACGGCACCTCCGTATACGATTTCGATGTAACCAAGCTTGCCGTATACACCCGCGATTTGGGGCTTGCGGGTATAGAGGTTTACGACATTCTGCGCGATGAGTACGATATTCAGATTGAATTCGGCGATATTTCAAACATACTTGCGTATGTATCCATAGGCGACAGATTGCAGGATATAGAGCGGCTTGTCGGCGCGCTCGATGATTTAAGAAGGCTTTTCAAGCGCGACAAGGCGGGTATGCTTTCGGCGGAATACGTTTCACCAAAGGTTGCGGTGCCCCCGCGCAGAGCGTTCTATTCGGAAAAAATTTCTTTGCCTATACGCGAGGCGGAGGGCAAAATCTGTACCGAGTTTGTTATGTGCTATCCCCCCGGAATACCCATTCTCGCCCCCGGAGAGCTTATAACGGCAGAGATAATAGAGTATATTCTGTACGCAAAGGCAAAGGGCTGCTCTATGCAGGGCACAGAGGACTTTGCGGTCGAACGTTTAAACGTTTTAAAGTAAATTTTCGGAGGTATAGCTATGGAAATGTGGTTTTCGGACATCAGCACGCCGAACATTAAGCTTAGTATAAGAGTTAAAAAACAGCTTTTTTCCGAGCGCAGCGATATTCAGCAGGTCGACGTTTTCGACAGCGAGGATTTGGGCAGATTTATCACGCTCGATGGCGAAATCGTTTTTTCGGAAAAGGACGAATTTATTTACGATGAAATGGTCGCCCATGTGCCAATGGCGGTGCACCCCAACGTTAAAAAGGTGCTTGTAATCGGCGGCGGCGATGGCGGTGTTGCAAAGGAACTGTGCCGCTATCCCGAAATCGAGCGCATAGACGTTGTGGAAGAGGACGAAATGTTCGTCTACGTTTCCAAAAAATTCTTCCCCGAAACGGCTGAAGGGCTTGACGACCCGCGTGTAAATTTGTACATTCAGGACGGCTTAAAGTTTATCCGCGGCAAGGTCGGCGAGTACGATTTGATTATAAACGATTCCACCGACCCGTTCGGGCCCACGGAGGGACTTTTCACAAAGGAATTTTACGGCAGCTGCTATAAGGCGCTTAACGATACTGGCATAATGGTTTATCAGCACGGCAGTCCGTTTTATGACGAGGACGAGGCGGAATGCAGAAAAATGCACCAGAAGGTTTTCCGTTGCTTTCCCGTTTCCCGCGTGTATCAGGCGCATATACCGACCTGTTCCTCGGGATACTGGCTTTTCGGCTTTGCAAGCAAAAAATATCACCCCGTAAACGACTTCAATGCCAAGCGCTGGAACGAGCGCAACATAAAAACGTGGTACTATACGACAAACCTGCATCTCGGCTCGTTTATGCTGCCGAGGTATGTGGTGGATATTTTAAAGGAAGCCGAGGAAGAGCGTTAAAACGCATATATGCTTCACATAACGGTGTCGCGCTGCGACAACCCTAAGTCATTTACGTTTAGTAAACTCCTTCGGGTTTTCCTCGCGCTTCTTGTTCTGCTCGCATCTCTGCGTTTTAGAAATATAAAACAATATAGGGAGTAAAATAAAAATGAAACTTTTAATAATAGGCTGCGGCGGAGTTGCGCAGGTAGCCATTCAGAAGTGTGCCAGGGCGGACGGCGTTTTTACGGAAATTTTGATTGCCAGCCGCACAAAAAGCAAATGCGATGCGCTTGCGGACAAGCTTAAAAATACCGCAAAATGCAAAATTCAGACGGCAAAGGTGGATGCGGAAAACGTTGAAGAGCTTTGCGCGCTTATAAATTCCTTCAGTCCCGCGGCGGTTTTGAACGTTGCTTTGCCCTATCAGGATTTGACTATTATGGAAGCCTGCTTAAAGTGCGGGGTTCACTATATCGATACCGCAAATTACGAAAACGAGAATACCGATGACCCCGAATGGCGCGCAATTTACGAAAAGCGCGTAAAGGAAAAGGGCTTTACCGCATACTTCGATTATTCGTGGCAGTGGGCTTATCACGAAAAATTCAAAAAAGCGGGCTTGTGCGCCTTGCTCGGTACGGGCTTCGACCCCGGAGTAACGCAGGTTTTCTGCGCATACGCTCAAAAGCACTATTTCGACACAATCGAAACGATAGACATACTCGACTGCAACGGCGGCGACCACGGCTATGCGTTTGCAACCAACTTCAACCCCGAAATAAATCTGCGCGAGGTTTCGGCAAACGGCAGCTATTGGGAAAACGGTAAATGGATTGAAACAAAGCCGCTTGAAATTAAGCGCGTTTACAATTTCGATGGCGTGGGCGATAAGGATATGTATCTTTTGCACCACGAGGAAATCGAAAGCCTTGCAAAAAACATTAAAGGCGTAAAGCGCATACGCTTTTTTATGACCTTCGGTCAAAGCTATATTCAGCATATGAACTGCTTGCAGAACGTAGGTATGCTGTCCACAACCCCGATAGAGTTCGAGGGCAAGCAAATCGTTCCTATTCAGTTTTTAAAGGCGCTTCTGCCCGACCCCGCAACCCTCGGCGCGCGCACAAAGGGCAAAACCAACATCGGCTGTATTTTTACGGGCTTAAAGGACGGCAAAAAGAAAACGCTTTACATCTACAATATCTGCGACCATCAGCAGTGCTATGAAGAGGTCGGCTCGCAAGCCATTTCCTATACCACGGGCGTGCCTGCAATGATAGGCGCAATGCTCGTCTGCAACGGCAAATGGAACAAGGCGGGCGTATACAACTGCGAGGAATTCGACCCCGACCCCTATATGGACGCGCTTAACAAGTACGGCTTGCCTTGGGTTGTGGAAGAAAACCCCGTGCTTGTAGACTAAGATTTAAATAAGCTACGCAATACCAAAAATATGAAATTTTCAGACCTGCCCACACCCGCATATGTTGTGGACGAAGAAAATTTAATAAAGAATTTAGAAATTTTAAGCGGCGTTCAAAAGCGTGCGGGCTGTAAAATTCTGCTTGCCCAAAAGGCGTTTTCTTGCTACGCCTTCTATCCGCTTATTGCGCAGTACTTAAGCGGCGCAACAGCAAGCGGACTGTACGAGGCAAGGCTCGCTCACGAGGAAATGGGCAAAGAAAATCACGTCTTTTGTCCTGCGTATCTCAACAGTGAGTTTGAGGAAATTTCGCAAATCTGCGACCATATAATTTTTAACTCCTTCCCGCAAAAGCACAAATTTGCCGCAAAAGCTAAAAATGCCAGCATAGGCATAAGAATAAACCCTGAATTTTCCACACAAGGCGGCGGCATTTACGACCCTTGCGCGCCATTTTCCCGCCTCGGCGTAACCAAAGCTAATTTTGACGAAAGCGGGCTTGACGGAGTTGAGGGCTTCCACATTCACACGCTGTGCGAGCAGGGCGCGGAGGCTTTGGCGCAAACCGTGGAAGTCTTTGAAAAAAGCTTCGGGCAGTACTTCAAAAATTTAAAGTGGCTAAACCTCGGCGGCGGTCACCACATTACAAAACAAGGCTACAACATTCCGCTTCTTGAAAGAACCGTAAAACGCCTTGCGGATAAATACGGCTTGCAGATTTATCTCGAACCTGGCGAGGCTGTAGCGCTTAACGCGGGTTATCTGCATACAAGGGTGCTTGAAATAGTAGATAACGGTATGCAAATTGCAATTTTGGACGCTTCGGCAGAGTGTCATATGCCCGATGTTCTGGAAATGCCCTACCGCCCGCCCCTTAAAAACAGCGGCACCCCCAACGAAAAGCCTTATACTTACCGACTTTCCTCGCGGACGTGCCTTGCTGGCGACGTTATAGGCGACTATTCCTTCGACAACCCGCTTAAAGAGGGCGACATATTGACGTTTGAGGATATGGCAATATATTCAATGGTCAAAAACAACACGTTTAACGGTATGCCGTTGCCCGCAATCGTAAAAAAGTGCGGCGACAGCTACGAAATTTTAAAAACCTTCGGCTATGTCGACTTCAAAGGCAGGCTATAAACAATGAAAGCACCCAAACAACATGGCTTTTATATGCCCGCGGAGTTCGCCCCGCACAGCGCAACAATAATGATTTGGTGCGAGCGCGGCGGCAGCTGGCCGTACGGCGCAAAAAACGCCCGCCCGATTTTCGCTCAAATTATCAAGGCAATCGCCAAAGGCGAAAAGGTTTATCTTGCAGTATCTTCAAGCGGAATGGCAAGCGCACGGCAATTGCTTTCCGCGCAGATAAACAGCGGCGCAGTCGAATTGTGGACTGTTGAAACAAACGACTGCTGGGCGCGCGACATGGCGCCGACCTTTGTAACAAACGGTGAAAAATTAAGCGGTATCGACTGGCAGTTCAACGCGTGGGGCGGCGCGGCGGACGGGCTTTATCCGCAATGGGATAAGGACGACAAATTTGCCGCAGAAGCGTGCAAACTTCTCAATATCGATTGCATATCTGCGCGCCCGTTCGTTCTGGAGGGCGGCTCCGTTCATTCCAACGGCGCGGGCACCGTAATCACCACGGAAGAGTGCCTTTTAAGCGCGGGCCGCAACCCGAATTTAAGCAAGGCTCAGATAGAAGAAAATTTAAAGAAATATCTCGGCGCAAGCCGCGTTATTTGGTTGCCGTACGGCGTTGTGGACGATGAAACAAACGGTCATGTGGACAATATTTGCGCGTTCGTCAATGCAGACACGGTAGTTTTGGGCTGGACTGACGAGGCGGGCGAACAGCACAACCGTTGCAAGGCAGACTTAGAAGTGCTTGAAGGCGCGGGCTTAAAGGTCATAAAGCTGCCTTTCCCCAAAAAGGCGGTACGCTTTACGCAATACGATTTGGACGGCTTTAATTACGAAAACGGTGAAATAGAACGTAGCCTAACCGACAATCTTGCCGCGTCTTACGTCAATTTTTATATCTGCAATGCGGCGGTGCTTGTGCCGCAGTTCGGTGACGAAAACGACAAAGCCGCTGTAGAAATTCTGGCAAAGTGCTTTCCGGAAAGGGAAATTTTTCCCTTCGACGCCCGCGAAATTATAAAGGGCGGGGGCAACGTGCATTGCCTTACGCAACAAATCCCAAAGGTTTAAACCTTATATAAGCTTCGCGTTTGCTGCTTTGCATTTACCCCCTGCCTTGGCGGGGGGATTAAGGGGGGTGAAGGACATCTATGAAAAAAGTGAAAATTGCATGCGTGCAAATGTGTTGCGTAAGCGACCGCGCGCAAAATATTAAAAAAGCCGAAAAATTTATTGAAGAGGCGGCGCAAAACGGTGCAAACATAGTGCTTTTGCCCGAGCTTTTCGAACGTCCGTACTTCTGTCAGGAGCGCAACTACGGCTATTATAAATTTGCCGAGGAAACCGAGCAAAATGCGGCGGTAAAAGCCTTGCTTCCGCTTTCCGAAAAATACAATATGGTTATTCCCGTCAGCTTTTACGAAAAAAGCGGCAATGTTTTGTATAATTCGGTTGCCGTGCTCGAAAACGGCAAAATTTTGGGCGTATACCGCAAAACGCACATTCCCGACGACCATTATTATCAGGAAAAATTCTATTTCACGGCGGGTAATACCGGCTTTAAAACCTTTAAAACGGCTTTCGGCACAATAGGTATAGGAATTTGCTGGGACCAGTGGTTTCCCGAAACAGCCCGCTCGCTTGCGCTAAACGGCGCGGAAATTATCCTTTATCCCACGGCAATCGGCAGCGAGCCTATCCTCGGCGCGGACAGCGCGGGGCACTGGCAAAGGGTAATGCAGGGTCACGCGGCGGCAAATCTTGTACCCGTTGCCGCGGCAAACCGTATTGGCGAGGAAAAGGTTTTGCCCTCTGCCGAAAACGGCGGGCAGACTTCGAGTCTGAATTTTTACGGCTCCTCGTTTATAACCGACAACACGGGCGCAAAGCTTACCGAGCTTTCCCGCAACGAAGAGGGCTTGATTTTTGCGGAGTTCGATTTTGAGGAATACCGTCAGGCGCGTTTGGAGTGGGGGCTGTTCCGTGACCGCCGCCCCGAAACCTATAAGGATATAACAAGTAAGTAATTGCAGAATATTGCCCGCCGAGCAAAAGCTCGGCGGGCGCATTTTTTATTCTTCCTCAATAAACTGTCTTATAACGCTGATGTCGGTAAGCACGTTGTTAAGGCTCGCCAAAACCATACTTTTTTTCTTTGCTTGGTTAAAGTTCCTTGTCCGCCAGCTCTCGCAGCTGTCTTGCTTGCTCACAACCCTTTTAAGCTTTTTGCACATTCCGCAGTCCTCCCGCAAATAACAGCAATACGCTTTTGTAAAATACGCCTCGAAGCTCCCGCAATTAAAGCACCTATGATTTTTGTCCTCCATAATAAACCTCCTTGTTTATATAAGTATACTAATATAATTATACTTATATTGTCAATAAGTTTACTTATATTTTTGTAAAATTTTTTTATGATTATTGCTACAAGAATAAAAGAATTAAGAATTGAAAAGAAAATGACGCAGGTTAAACTTGCTGAAATGGTTGGTTGCAGCCAACCTATGATTGTTAAGTGGGAAACAGAAGAGTGCGAGCCGACAGCTTCCGCTATTGTTAAATTAGCAAAAGCATTAGATTGTTCTTGTGATTATTTATTAGGTGAAGCAGACGAATAAAATAAATAATAAGCGGCTGAGCGCAAATGCGCTCAGCCGCTTTTCTCGTCATAATATATTTATTTTAGTCTTTTTTGCCCGCAAGCTTTTTATAGCCTTCAAGCCTTTCTCTTGCGCTTTCTTCGGTCTGTCTGAACAGCTCGCTTGCAACGTCCTCGCCCTGAGTTTTTACAAGCGAAGCATAGCGCGTTTCACCCGCAAGGAATGTCTGATAGTCACCCGTAGGCTCTTTGCTGTCAAGCGTAAATACCTCGCCGTCGGGGTTGTATCTGTACAGCTGCCAGTATCCGCAGTCAACAGCCGCCTTTTCTTCAAGCTGGCTCTTGGTCATGTTAATGCCGTGGTTAATGCAAGGCGCATAGCAGATAATAAGCGAAGGACCGTGATAAGCTTCCGCCTCGGTCAGCGCCTTCAAAAGCTGGGCGGGATTAGCGCCCATTGCGCATTGGGCAACGTATACATAGCCGTAGCTCTTTGCAATCATGCCCAAATCCTTTTTCTTGATTCTCTTGCCTGCGGAGGCAAACTTCGCAACCGCGCCGATGTTCGTCGCCTTGCTCGCCTGTCCGCCCGTGTTGGAGTAAACCTCGGTATCGAGTACAAGCACGTTTACGTCCTCGCCGCTTGCAAGCACGTGGTCAAGACCGCCGTATCCGATATCGTATGCCCAACCGTCGCCGCCGAATATCCAGATTGATTTTTTAGCAAGGCAGTCCTTGTCGGCAAGAATTTCTTTAACAAGCGCGTCGCATTCGCAACCGCAGTTATTGCACTGTTCAAGCAGGCTTACAAGCTCTGCACTTGCCTTTTTGGAAGCTTCTCTGTCCTCGAATGCCGCAAGATAGTTGTCGCACGCCGCTTTTGCTTCCGCGTTGCCGCTCCAAAGCTCTGCAAGCTTTTCAACCTTGCCCTTAACGGCGGTTCTTCTTGCGCTGTATGCAAGGTTCATACCGTAGCCGAATTCCGCATTGTCCTCAAATAGAGAGTTTGCCCATGCGGGGCCGCGTCCGTTTTTGTTTGTTGTGTAGGGGCAGGTGGGGGAGGAGCCGCCGTATATCGAAGAGCAGCCCGTTGCGTTAGCAACAACCATGTCCTCGCCGAACAGCTGGGTTATAACCTTGACGTAAGGCGTTTCTCCACAGCCCGCGCACGCGCCCGAGAACTCGAACAACGGCGTTGCGAACTGGCAGCCCTTAACGGTCGCCTTGGAGAATTTAGAGGTATCAACCTCGGGCAGTTCAACTGCAAACTCCCAGTTTTTGTCCTCGCCCTTTGCAAGCGATTCTGCAATGGGCACCATCTTTATAGCTCCGCCGTCCTTTACGGGGCATACGGTAGCGCACACGCCGCAACCCATACAGTCAAGGGGAGAAACCTGCATTCTGTACTCATATCCCGCAAGGCCGATAGCCGCCTTGGTTTTAAGCGTCTTGGGCTTGTCCGCGCCGCTTGCAATAACCGCAGGGCGCAGGCACGCGTGCGGGCACACAAACGAGCAGTTTCCGCACTGGATACATTTTGCAAGGTCGATTTCGGGTACAAGAACGGCAACGCCGCGCTTTTCGTACTTGGTCGTGCCGGTGGGTACGTGTCCGTCCGCATTGAACTGCGAGGATTTAAGCTTGTCGCCCTCAAGGTAAAGGATAGGCTTGATAATTTCCTGATAGTACTCGTTGGAAGAGCCCTTAACCATCTTTGCGCCCTTGGTCGCCTTTGCCCAGCTTTCGGGTACGTTTACTTTAATAAGGTTGTCGCCCGCCGCCGCGTCTATTGCGTTGTAGTTCATCTGAACGACCGCGTCGCCCTTTCTGCCGAACGATTTTTTAGCCATGTACTTCATGTACTCGATAGCCTTGTCGTAGGGCATAATCTGCGGGTTAACGCGGAAGAACGCCGACTGCAGAATGGTGTTGGTTCTGCCGCGCAGTCCCAAATCCGCCGCAATCTTTATAGCGTCAATAACGTACAGATTGATATGCTTTTTGGCAATATCCTGCTTAACCTTTGCAGGCAAAAAGCTTTCAAGCGCTTCAACCGTGGTTGCAGAGGTGTTGATAAGGAACGTGCCGCCGTCCTTAATGTCGCCCGTCATATTGTAGCGGGTCACGTACGAGGGGTTGGAGCACTGAACGAAGTCCGCGCTGTCAATTAAGTATTCGGACTGAATGGGCGTGTCGCCGAAACGGAGGTGGGAAACGGTTATACCGCCCGATTTCTTGGAATCGTAGAAGAAGTACGCCTGCGCGTGCTTGTCCGTATGGTCGCCGATAATTTTAATGGAGTTTTTGTTTGCGCCTACCGTACCGTCGGAGCCTAAACCGTAGAATTTACAGCTTGTAGAGCCCTCGGGTGCGGCGTCAAGCTTCTGCGAGAAGTCGAGCGAGGTGTTTGTAACGTCCTCGTAAATACCGATTGTAAAGTGGTTTTTGGGCGCTTTCTTTTCAAGGTTCTTGTAAACGGCAAGCACCATAGAGGGAGTGAACTCCTTGGAGCCTAAGCCGTATCTTCCGCCGTAAACCTTTACCTTGGTTATGCTCTTTTCAAGCAAAGCCGAGCAAACGTCAAGGTACAAGGGTTCGCCGAGCGAGCCGGGCTCCTTCGTTCTGTCGAGTACGGCGATTTTCTTGACCGTAGCGGGCAGTGCGGAAACAAACGCGTCCGCAACGAAAGGACGGTAAAGACGGACTTTGATAAGACCGTACTTTTTGCCCATACCGTTCAGCTTGTTAATGCTTTCTTCTATGGTTTCACAGCCGGAGCCCATGCAGACGATAACCTTGTCCGCGTCGGGTGCGCCGACGTAATCGAACAGGTGGTACTTTCTTCCGCACTTAGCAGAAACAATGTCCATCATTTTCTGGACGATGGCGGGGGTAGCCTCGTAATAGCTGTTCGCCGTTTCTCTGTTCTGGAAGTAGGTGTCGCCGTTCTGCGCGGTACCCTTCTGAATAGGGTGCTCGGGGTTCAGCGAGCGGGACTTGAAGTCTGCAATATCGCCCGCAATTTCAGCCTCGTCACAGATAGCGCGGATTTCGGCGTAGTTGTCGGTTTCGTCCCAAACGTCTATTTTGGCTACCTCGTGACTGGTTCTGAAGCCGTCGAAGAAGTTGATAAAGGGCACCTTCGATTTCAGCGTGGACAAATGCGCAACAAGCGCCAAATCCATAACCTCCTGAACTGAGCCGTCGCAAAGCATTGCAAATCCCGTCTGGCGGCATGCCATAACGTCGGCATGGTCGCCGAAAATGTTAAGCGAATGAGCCGCCAGCGCGCGCGCCGAAACGTGCATAACCATGGGCAGCAGCTCGCCCGAAATTTTATACATATTTGGAATCATCAGCAACAGACCCTGAGAAGCGGTGTAGGTGCTTGTAAGCGCGCCCGCGCTGAGCGAGCCGTGCACAGCGCCGGCCGCGCCGCCCTCGGACTGCATTTCTGCAATTCTTACCTTCTGACCCCACATGTTGGTTCTGCCCGCGGTAGCCCATTCGTCCGCAACCTCCGCCATAGGGGAAGAGGGGGTAATGGGGTAAATTGCGGCTACCTCAGAGAAGGCGTACGCAACATGGCTTGCGGCGGTATTACCGTCGATAGTCAATTTTTTCATTAAAAACCTCCGATTTTTAAATACAAGTTTTATCGTTTTAGTGCCTTAACGCACATACACTATTATAACGCGCGCGCGCGGGCTTGTCAATAGCGGTTTTCTATTTTTGTTGCAAAATCACGCTTAATTATGCTAAAAATACCTCAATTTTAAAATTTTTACCGTACTTTCACCAATATTTGCCGTTAATTTGTTGTTAAAAGCCGCGGTTTTTGCTATAATTTTAACGAATTGCAAAAATAATTTCAGGTTACAGATGTCCGAAGAATATATAATTGATTGCGAAAAAGTAAAATTCACCTATAACGGAGAAGAAAAACCCGCCGTAAACAACGTTGACTTCAAGGTTAAACGCGGCGAGTTTGTTTCGGTCATAGGACATAACGGAAGTGGCAAATCCACGCTCGCCCGCCTTTTGAACGGGCTGCTTGAAGCGGAAGGCGGCAAAATTTCCGTTTTGGGTATGGACGTTGCAGAGGGTAAAAATTACCTTGAAATAAGGAAGCATATTGGAATTGTTTTTCAGAATCCCGACAACCAGACGGTTGCGTCTATCGTTGAGGACGATATAGCCTTCGGTCCCGAAAATATCGGTATCGAACGCGGGGAAATAGGCAGAAGAATAGACTGGGCGCTCGAAGCCGTAGGTATGGAAAAATACCGCAACGCAACTCCCGCAAGACTTTCCGGCGGACAAAAACAGCGTATAGCCGTTGCCGGCGTGCTTGCAATAAAGCCCGACGTTTTGATTTTGGACGAGGCTACGGCAATGCTTGACCCCAAGGGCAGGCGCGAGGTGATAGAAGTAGTCAGCCGCCTTAATAAAGAGGAGGGTATGACTATAATACTCATAACCCACTTTATGGAGGAAGCGCTTTTAGCCGACAGAACAATCGTTATGAATAAGGGCGAAATTGTTTTGGAAGGCACGCCTGAAGAAATTTTCGAAAACGGCGAGCTTTTGGAAACCTATAATTTATCTCTGCCGGAAATCAGCATAATTTCCGACAGACTGCGCGCCTGCGGTATGGATATATCGAACGTTCTGCGACCCGAAGCGCTTGCCGAAGAAATTGTCAAAAATATGCAAAACAAGGGCATATATGCGGGGCAATCTTCAAAATTCAGCCCTGTTGCGGTTGAAAGCACGCACGAATGGGATATTGACATAAGCAATTTAACGTACACCTATTCCAAAAAATCCCCGTTTGCGGCAAAGGCGTTAAGCGGCGTAAACCTACACATAGATGAGGGCGAATTTTTTGGTATAATAGGGCACACGGGCAGCGGAAAATCCACGCTTATCCAGCATCTTAACGCGCTTATCCGTCTGCCTCAGTCGCAAAAGCGCTACCGCCGACCTAAGGCAAAAAAAGGCTGTCCCCCGCCCGTTATTCCAGCCATATCCGTGGGGCAATTCGATTTAACAAGCAAAAAATGCGACTTCAAGGCTTTGCGGGCGAGCGTTGGAATGGTGTTCCAGTACCCCGAATACCAGCTGTTTGCCGAAACGGTTTTTGCCGACGTTGCGTTCGGGCTTAAAAATTTCAACAAAAAAATAACCGCCGAAGAAACCGAGCAAGCCGTAAAAAGCAGTCTGGAAATGGTCGGGCTTAACTATGAAGAGGTAAAGGACAAGTCGCCCTTCGATTTGTCGGGCGGACAAAAGCGCCGAGTTGCAATCGCGGGCGTAATCGTTACCAAACCGCATATCCTTGTGCTGGACGAGCCCGCTGCGGGTCTTGACCCCAAGGGCAAGTGCGAGATTATGGAGCTGTTGCACAAAATCCACAGAGAGTGGTGCAGAACGGTTATCATAGTTTCCCACGATATGGACGAGGTTGCGGAAAACTGTACAAGGGCGGCGGTAATTTCCGAGGGGAAGGTTTTCGCATGCGAAAAGCCCGCCCAACTCTTTAAACGCGCGGACGAGCTGTTTGCGCTCGGTCTCGATATTCCGCTTACGGCAAAAATTTCCCGCGGGCTTGCCCAATGCGGTATAATTATCGATAGCGACTGCACAGTAAACGGCTTTACCGAAGCCGTTGCCGAGGTGTACAAGGGAGGCGCAAATGCTTAACGACGTTACCTTCGGACAGTACTATCCCTCGCAGTCCTTCGTCCATAAAATGGACCCCAGAACAAAGCTGCTCGCGCTTATCGCGTTTATCGTTCTGCTGTTTGTTTCCTCTAATTTCTATTCGCTTCTGGCGTGCGTGCTTGTAATAAGCATTGCGCTTGCCGCATCGCGCGTGCCGTTCGGCAGAGTGTTAAAGTCGGTAAAGGGCATAATCTTTATAGTGGTTTTCACTGCGGTTTTAAATTTGTTTTTCCACGGCGGCGAAACGGTATATGCGCAGTGGTGGATATTCAAAATCACCCGCGAGGGCATAGTAAACACCGTATTTTTGGTTTCAAGACTTTTCTTTTTGGTAATGGCTTCGTCTGTTTTAACGCTCACCACAACGCCCGTCGCGCTTACCGATGGGATAGAAAGCTTGTTAAAGCCCTTGAAATATATCAAGTTTCCCGTGCACGAGCTTGCGCTGATTATGTCAATAGCGTTAAGGTTTATTCCCACGCTTATAGACGAAACAAACCGTATAATCGCCGCGCAGAAGGCGAGGGGTGCGGACTTTGAAAGCGGCAACCTTTTCAAACGCATAAAGGCTATCGTGCCCATTCTTATTCCTTTGCTAATTTCCGCATTCAGACGCGCGGACGAGCTGGGCGATGCAATGGACGCGCGTTGCTACTCCGGCTCCAAAAACCGTACAAAGTACAAAAAGCTTAAATTCGGCGGCCGCGATATAGTCGCTTTGGTAATTTTTGCACTGCTTATCGCGGGAGTTGTGCTTTTGAATATTTACTGGGCGCAGATTTTTCCGCTTATTAACGACTATATAAGGCTCAGCTGATATGAAAAGCAGAAAAACAAGCGTTGATATAGGCGTAAAGCAAAAAAGAATTTTTACCGATATAGCTGGCATTCTTACAGCGCTTGCGGGGCTTGCCGTGTGCTTGCTTTGGCTGTTGTGGAACGGCAACCTCTACGGCGAGTATATGCTTGTCAACGGAAAAGAGGTTTCCGCAACTATTACGGACTACGAGTTTTTCCGTGAAACCGTTAATATCGAAAGCGACAGCCCTTCAACCGTTTCGGGTTGGCGGAATATTTATAGTTACAGAGACGATGCGAGCGGACGCGAGTATTCGGGCGTATGCTATTGGTGGAAAACGGAAGCGGACGCCAAAGCCGAGCTCGGTAAAACGATACCCGTGGTTATAGACGTGAACGGAACGTACTCCTCGGTGGGAACAAAACAACATTATAACGTTCATTACGACCACAGCCGCGATTTGGCACTTGCCGTTTCTGCGTCAGCGCTGTTTGCATTTTTTGTATACATT
Organism: uncultured Christensenella sp.; assembly: GCA_910587015.1. GTDB lineage: Bacteria > Bacillota > Clostridia > Christensenellales > Borkfalkiaceae > Coproplasma. The sequence continues at coordinate 132,396 of CAJUME010000005.1, read as the reverse complement.
CTTATTTATCGCGGAATATACCGCGACAGGCTAAACGCAAAAATTTCCGAATATATAGGCGGTACATCGGAAAACGGCTTTCTTGCCGACAGCTATATCGTCAAGGGCGAGGTTGTCGGCGCTTTCGGACTTATATGGTGCTATATCAAGGTTGCTTACAGAGATAACAGCGGATACGTTGTCGGGCGTTGGGCGCGCGCGTGGTTTACGCATAAGGAAATGGTATATCTTAAAAACAAGCGGTATATAAATATTGTGCCTTATAAAAACACTTATGGAATTCTGGAGCAAATGACTGTCGGAAAATGAGATACGCTATTTTGGTTGCCTATAACGGCGCGGGCTACGGCGGCTGGCAGATACAGAAAAATTCAATAACCGTTCAGGAAAAGCTCGAAGCCGCGGCAAAGGACTTGTTCGGCAAACGCATTTGTATAACGGCAAGCGGAAGGACGGACAGCGGTGTTCACGCCGCGGGTCAGGTCTGCCATTTCGATGCGGAAACGTCAATTCCGCCCGAAAAAATCGCCGACGCGCTGAATATGCGCCTGCCGGAAGATATAAGCGTTTTAAGCTCTGTCGCCGCGCCCGAAAATTTCGACGCAAACCGCTGTGCAAAGAAAAAAACCTACTGTTACAGAATGTACCTTTCGCCCCGCCGCAACCCGATAAAGGACAAGACCTCCGTATGGGTGAAGGGCGGCGCTGACATATCAAAACTCGAACATATTGCGGGGGCTTTTGTCGGACGGCGCGATTTTAAGGCGTACTGCAAAAGCGGCTCTCAGGTAAAAACCACCGTGCGCGAGGTGTACTCCGTAGAAGTAAAAGCACGGCATTACCGCGGGAGCTACGACGTGGAAATTTACGTCTGCGGCGGGGGATTTCTCTATAATATGGTGCGTACTATAGCCGGTACAATGCTGTATTTCGCGCAGGGCTCTTTAAGTGAAGACGATATTCTCCGCTCGCTTGAGGAATGCGACAGAGATGCAGTCGGCAAAACTATGCCCGCAGGCGGGCTTACGCTTGAAAGCGTTGATTACGGCTTCGATTTGTTTAAAAGCCCTTAATGCGCAGTCGGAATTTTCACTTTTATTTCACAAATAGTTTTTATTTTATACAACTTGTACATATATAATTATATGCTACAAGGGCCGTGCAAACGGCTTTCGGGGAGAAAATATGGATTTATCAAGGTATTTAATAGCCGCCTCATATTTCACAACAGACAAATACTGGTGGGTGTATATTCTCTCTATCGGTCTGTTTTTCGGTGTTGTGTTCGTTTTGCAGGCTATCGCGCTGTATACAATCGCCTCGCGCGCGGGCTACAAGCTTAAATGGCTTGCGTTTATACCCGTGGTCAGCACTTATTATATAGGCGTGTGCGCACAGAAGAATAAGATTTTCAACAAGGTCGACACCCGAATAATCGGGCTGGTCGCGGCAATTTTAGAACTGTTGCTGTTAGGCGGCAGCGCCGTATACTATTCCGCCGTCAGATGTCTTGCCGCCGCGGGCTGTCTTGATATAAAATTCAACGAAATGACCAACTTTATCGACGTCAGCGTAGTGGGAGTGCCCGACGGGCTTAATTGGGCGGTATGGTGCCTCGAATATCTTTACGACTATATTTTAAGTTGGTTCAATCTCGTGTTTATGGTTGCGCAGGTGTTGCTTTTGTCGGCGTTCTTCCAGACCTACGCCTCGCGCAGATACTTTGTTTTTACGCTTGTCAGCGTAATCGTTCCCGTGCAGGGCATAATCTTCTTTGTTATCCGCAATAACAAGGGGCTAAGCTACCGCGAGTTTATGCGCGCCGAGCAGGAGCGCCGTTACAGAACCTATCAGCAGTACCAGCAGCAGAACCCAAACCCCTATAACCAAAATCCCTATTCGCATAATCCGCACGCGGGCAACCAGCCCTATGACGACGGACAGCCGCGGCCGACCCCGCCAGAGGACCCTTTTTCCGAATTCGGCGGTGGTAGCGGCAGTACAAATTCCGACCCCTTCGATAACTGAATAATTCTTAAAGCGCTTATTTATTAAGCGCTTTTCTATTGCGTTTTTTTCGGCGCGGTGATATACTTTTATAAAAAGTATATAAGCAAAATTTATAGCTTGGTGAATTATGACTGACTGCATAGCTGCAATATCCACGGCAAACGGCACGGGCGGCGTGGCGATAATAAGAATAAGCGGCGCCGCCGCGCTTGAAACAGCAAAAAAAATGTTTACTCCGTCCGCCGGAATTGCGGAATTTACGCCTAATTATATGTATGCGGGCACAATCTGCGGGGACGGCTTTACCGACTACGGCTTTATGGTCTACTTCAGGGCGCCCAAAACGTTTACGGGCGAGGACGTTGTCGAATTTCAGTGTCACGGCGGCGTAAGAATAGCCCGCGGCATTTTAAAAAGGGCGTTGGAGTGCGGCGCGCGCCTTGCCGAAAGGGGCGAGTTTACAAGGCGCGCCTTTCTCAACGGAAAGCTTTCACTTGCCTCGGCAGAGGGTATGGCGGACATGATAAATGCGGAAAGCCTTGCGCTGGTGCGCGCGGGCAGTATGCTGTATCGCGAAAGGCTTACGCGCGAGGTAAAGGAAATACAGAACGCCTTAAAGGATATCCTTGCCGCAATCGCCGTAGAAATCGACTATCCCGAGGAGGATGCGGAGGGGATAGACGAAAGAAAAATTCTTTTTGATATTTCTGCGCTGAAGGAAAGGCTTTTGCGGTTAATTCAAACATATTCGGGGGGCAAACGCATAAAAAGCGGCGTTTCAGTCGCTATTTGCGGCGTCCCTAATACGGGCAAAAGCTCGCTTTTAAACGCGCTTTTGGGCTATGACAAGGCAATCGTTTCCGACACGGCGGGCACAACCCGCGATGCTGTCGAGGGCGATATAGAGCTGAACGGAATTAAATTCAGACTTATAGACACCGCGGGCATACGCGAGCGCGCGGGCGCAATAGAGGGCATGGGTATAGAGCGCGCAAAAAGCGCAATCGCCTCCGCAGATATAATAATATCGGTTACCGACGACGGAAAATATATCGACCTCCCCAAGGAGGCAAGCGGCGAGGTGATTAAGGTATTCAATAAATGTGACAAGCTCCGCCCGCACGGCGACTATATGCTTGCCGTTTCCGCTTCCACGGGCGAGGGGCTTGATTTGTTAAGGCAGACGCTTGCGGAAAAGGGCGGCTGCGAGCAGACCTTTGAAAAGGCTTATATCGTGGAGGAGCGCCATTATAACGCGCTTACCCGCGCGGCGGCGGCAATACAAAGCGCCGCGGACGGCATAGGCGTTTGCACGCTCGATTTGATTTCGGTCGATTTAAAGGACGTCTGGGACATTCTCGGCGAAATCACTGGCGAAACGGCGTCGGAGGAAATTATCAGCACCGTATTCGAAAAATTCTGCGTAGGTAAATAAAATGGTTAATCTTGAACTGTACCGTGTATTTTACGCCGTTGCAAAATGCGGCAGTCTGACAAAGGCCGCGCAGGAGCTGTTTATTTCCCAGCCCGCCGTATCTCAGGCAATAAAGCAGCTGGAAAATCAGCTCGGCGTTTCCCTCTTCAACCGCACGCATAACGGAATGGAGCTTTCCGCGGCTGGCGGCAAGCTTATTTACAAACAGATAGGCGAGGCGCTCGCGCTTATAGACGATGCCGAAAACAGCCTTAAATCGCTTAGCACGACAGCCACGGGCACGGTAAGAATAGGCGCAACCGATTCGATTTTTTCGCATGTGCTTGCGGATAAGCTTGCGTTGTTCAACCGCAAATATCCCGCGGTCAGGCTCGAGCTTATTTCCTCAACCTCGCCGTATACCGTCAGCCAGCTTAAGGACGGCAAGTGCGACGTTGCGTTCATAAACCTCCCGTTGGAGGATAAGGAGGTGCGCCTTTACGGCACGGTAAAGCACCTTACGGACGTATTTGTCGCGGGCGACAGCTATCAACGGCTTAAAGGCGAGGTTATTCCCCTCAGCGCCCTGCACGAGCTTCCGCTTATCATGATTGAGCGCAATACCGTTTTCAGACACGCGCTTTCCAAGCACGCGGCGGCGCTCGGCGTGCGGTTCGACCCCGTTATCGAGGTGGCAAACTGGGATTTGATGCTTAAGCTTGCAAAAAAGGGAATGGGCATAGGCTGTCTGCCGCGCGAGTACTGCCTTGAAGAGCTTGCCTGCGGAGAGCTGTTCGAGCTTAACGTCGACCCTCCTCTCCCCGCAAGGGGCGTAGGCATCGCGCTTGCCAAAAACGTTCAGCCGTCGTTTGCGGTAAAGGAATTTATAGCTATGTTCGACATAATTTAAAGTGAGTTGATATGAAATATACCGAGCTTAAAAACAGCATAAAGGAGGGCGCCAAGCCCGTATATCTTTTAGAAGGCGACGACGCGTACTTCCGCAGTAACGGCGAGGAGCAGCTTAAAGCCGCATTTTTGCAGATGCCGGAGCTGAATTATACCTCCTTCGACGGCGAAACGCTTAAAGGCGCGGAAATCTCACGGCTTGTTTCCGCCGTTAAAAGCTTTCCGTTTATGGCGGAAAAGCGCATTGTAAAGGTCAGCGAGTTCTATCCGACGGAAAGCGAATTCGAAAATTATATAAAGCCGCTGTTTGCCGACTTTCCGCCTTCGTCCATTCTGATAATCAACAACACGGGTGCGAAAAAGGGTGTTGATTTAAAGCGCAGGTCGCAGGTTTCCTATTTCGATTGCAGCCGCACCGACAGAGAGGCGGTTGCCAAGTGGGCATATATAACCTTGCGCCGCGCAAACGTAAATGCGCCCGTTTCCGTGTGTGAAAGCATAGCCGACTACTGCCTGTGCAATATGGCAAGGGTTTCGGTAGAGGTGCAAAAGCTTATTGCATACAAGGGCGGGGGCACGCTTACGCAGGAGGAGGCGGACGCGCTCGTCTACAAGGACGCCGATTTCAGACTTTACGAGCTGACAAACACAATCCCCGCAAAAAATTATACGAAATTCTGCCGGATTGCAGACGAGCTGCTAAAAAAGGACGGCGATGAAATGTATATTTTAAACGGACTGTTCAATTTTTTAAAGAATCTGTTGACGGTCTATACCTCGGATTTGTCCGTGCCACAGCTTGCCGCTCAGCTCAAAATGAAGGAGTTTGCCGTCAAAAAAAGCCGCGAGCAGGCGGCGGCGATAGGGCAAAAGCGTATAGAAGGGCTTATAACGTATATATACGGCAGTATAGCGCAAATAAAGGGCGGACAGCTGACGCCACAAAGCGCGTTACAAAGTGTTCAAAATGCAATATTTTTCGGCATTTGAAGAAATTAAATACTGCTAAACGCTTTATTTTTTATATAAATAATTATATAATAGTAAAGAATAAAGCATTTTTCAGGGGTAGTGAGTATGTGGAACAGCTTGTGGGACAATTTTAAATATTTCTTCACCGATGGCATTGCGGGCAACTATGTTGCTATAATAATCGAATTTATTATGCTCGCTTTGGGCTTTTACTACCTTTACAGAGTTTTCAAGGCCAACAAGGCTGATAATTTCGTCTACATTTTCACGATAGTCATACTTGCGGTCGGGCTGGTGTACGCCTTTACCCGTGCGGACAACGGCGGCAACGTAACCTCGTCTTTTATCGCGCTGGCGGTAATTGCGGGCATAACCTTGCTTATGTACACAATGTTCGGCACCGAAATCAAGCGTATGGCAACCGTTTCGCACAGCAAACGCCGCCGCGGCGAGCATTTTTCCGCTTCGGGCGTGGAGCTTATTATTGAAGAAGCGGTACGCGCCGTTCAGAATATGTCCAAAAAGAATATAGGCGCGCTTATTGTGCTTGCAAATGAAAACCTTCCCGAGGGAATTATAGAAAGCGGCACGGTCATAAACGCGGATATTAATGCGGAAATGATAGAAGCCGTGTTTTATCCCAAGGCGCCCTTGCATGACGGCGCAATGATTATAGAAGGCAACAGAATTTACGCGGCGGGCTGTTTTTTGCCGATAATTCAGAATGAAAACCTCCCTCAGGAAATGGGCAGCCGTCACCGCGCGGCGCTTGGCGTCACAACCGTTGCGAATGTTACGGTTATAGTCGTTTCCGAGGAAACGGGCATAATCTCGATTGTCAAAAACGGCGCCGTAAGAAAAAAATACGCGGACGCGGCAGACCTTAAAAACGCGCTTTCCGATTACTACTGGTCGGATTTGACTGCGGAGGGAAAATTATGAGGAAATTTCTTTACAATCTTTTCGTTAAAAACTGGTATTTAAAATTACTTGCCATAGCGCTTGCCGCAGTAACGGTAATTTTAATCAATCTTTAAGCAATGAATACCGTTCGCATACCCCGAATTCTTCTGCCCGCAAATGCAGATATGCAAAAATGGGCGGTTAACGCGTGCGACCAGTACACAAGCGATGCGGAATACTGGGAAAAGGTTAAGGCGGCAACGGAGGGCAGTCCTTCGGCTTTCAAGCTTATCTTTCCCGAAATTTACCTCAACGATAACCCGCAACAAAGAATAGCCGGCATAAACAAAGCCATGCGCGAATATCTTTCCGGCGGAGTATTCAGGACAGTTAATGACGGGTTTATTCTTGTAGAGCGCACAACCGCCTCGGGCACGCGTACGGGCATAGTTTTAAGCGTCGATTTGGAGGACTATTCCTTTAAAAACGGCGCGCAGTCGCTTATCCGCTCAACCGAAGCGACAATTTTAGAAAGAATTCCCCCGCGTGTGGAAATACGTAAAAATGCGGAAATAGAGCTTCCGCACGCAATGCTTTTGTATGACGACAAGTCAGACAGCGTTTTAAATTGCGTCCGCCGCGGCGAGGTGCTGTACGACTTCGATTTGCTTTTTAACGGCGGGCACGTCAAGGGCACTTACATAACCAACCCTAAGGAGGTTATATCCGCGCTCTATGCCTTGATTGACGGCGATAACGCTTCAAGCGGCAACAGACTGCTGTTTGCGGTCGGCGATGGAAACCATTCGCTCGCAACCGCAAAAACATGCTGGGAAGAGCTGAAAAAATCTCTTTCTGCCGAGCAAATTAAAAATCACCCCGCAAGATACGCGCTTGCAGAGGCTGTTAATATCTACGACGGCGCATTGCGCTTCGAGCCCATTCACCGCCTTATCAAAACCGATAAGCCTATGCTGTTTGCAGAGGGCTTAAAAACCTCTGGTGGGCAAAAAGCGTATACTGTAATAAACGGCGTTGCTCGGCAAATTGCCTTCGACGCCGATATTCCGAAGGGAATAAGGGAGCTTGATTGTTACATTGCGCAGTTTATTCGGGAGCACGGCGGCACGGTCGATTACGTCCACGGCGGGCAAGAGCTTAAAGCCCTTACTTGTAGCGGCGGCGCGGGAGTGCTGTTGCCCGCAATAAAAAAGGAAGATTTTTTCAAAACGATTATCTGCGGCGGAGAATTGCCGAGGAAAACCTTCTCTATGGGAGAGGGCGATGAAAAACGCTTTTATATAGAAGCAAAGCTTATAAAATAAATTTAAAAAATGGCAAAGGTTTGTAAATTCGGCGGCACGTCCATGGCGGACGGCAACGTCATAAAAAACGTAAAAAATATAATAGACGCGGACAGTCAGCGCAAATTTATCGTTGTTTCCGCCCCCGGCAAAAGGTATTCGGGCGATGTAAAGGTAACCGATTTATTGCTTAAATGCCACAGCGAGGTTATGTGCGGCGGCAATGTAAAGGCGGTGTTTGCGGCGGTGCGCGCAAGGTTTGTTTCGCTTGTCAGGGAGCTGAATATCGTTTTCGATATCAATTCCGTGCTTGACGAAACGGAAGCGCTTATCGAAAGCGAGCGCAGCGAGGATTTCACCGCCTCCCGCGGGGAATATTTAAGCGCGCGCATAATGTCCGCAGTCCTCGGCGCAAGCTTTATCGATGCAAAGGACGTAATTTTCTTTGATGAAAACGGCGCGCTTGACGGCGAAAAATCCTATAAGGCAGTGGCTGACGCGCTTAAAGACTGCAACCGCGCAGTTTTCCCCGGCTTTTACGGGCGCGGCGTTGACGGCAGAGTAAAAACCTTCTCCCGCGGCGGCTCTGATATTTCTGGCGCAATAGTCGCAAGGGCGGTTAACGCCTCTCTTTATGAAAACTGGACGGACGTTTCGGGCTTCCTTGCGTGCGACCCGAGAATAGTAGACAGTCCCAAGCGCATTAAAACCATTTCCTACAAGGAACTGCGCGAGCTAAGCTATATGGGCGCGAACGTTCTGCATGCGGATTCCATTTTCCCCGTGCGCAGCGCAAACATTCCCATACAAATAAAAAACACCTTCCGTCCGGAGGACGAGGGCACGTCTATTTTACCAATTTCGCGGTATAAGCCCGGCGGCTCGGTCGTAACGGGTGTGGCGGGCAAAAAGAATTTTTCGATAATTTTTATAGAAAAATCCTTAATGAACTCCGAAATCGGCTTTATGGGCAAGGTGCTTGACGTGGTCGCGTCCGCTGGCGTTTCGGTAGAGCATGTGCCCTCTGGTATAGACACAATGTCGCTTGTGGTTGAAAGCGAAGGGCTGTGCGGCGACAAGCTTAACAAGCTTATTGACGGAATTAAAAGCGCAGTCAACCCCGATACCGTCAGAGTTATCGAGGACATTGCGCTTATCGCAACGGTCGGGCACGGTATGTCGTCCTCGGTCGGCACCTCTGCAAGGCTGTTCTGCGCGATAGCCGCCGCAGATATAAACGTGAAGGTCATTGACCAAGGGTCAAGCGAAATAAATATTATCGTCGGTGTGGATAATCAGTCCTACGAAAAATGCATAAGGGCCATATATAAGGAATTTTTCGGCTGAAGGCAGTTACGGTTGTACTGATGAAAGGGAAAAGTAAGCTTAAAAAATCGCATTTAATAACCATTGTAGCCACGGCGGTTGCATGTATTGCCGCCGTGGCAATTATTATTACAAACGTGTTTATTCCCGTAAAGTATCTGTCCGCCTATATCGGCTTTGCGCACGATAAAAACGCGGCGGGCACGCTTCGTATAAGCTTTATCGACGTCGGCTACGGCGACAGCACCCTTATCGAACTGCCCGACGGTAAAACCGCGCTGATAGACGCGGGCGACGGCAGCCGTACTCATCAGCTTAAAATTTTAAAGCTGTTAAACGTGCGCGGCGTTGATACAATCGACTATCTTGTCTGCTCCTCGGTTTCTGCAAAGCGTTGCGGCGGGATAGGCGAAATTTTAAAGTATAAGCGCGTGAACAAGGTTTTTGCGCCCGATTGTTCGCTTACAAGAATAAACAGCGGATATAAAAGCTTTTGCGAGGAGCTGAAAAAGGCAGACGGCGTCAAAACCGAGGTCTGCGGCTACGGGGAGATTGCTTTCACGGCAGATTACACGCTCTGCTTTCTGTCGCCTTCGGCAAGCTCTTTAAGCGGCGGGGAATACGCCGAGCTGAACAAAAGCCCCACCGAGGATAACGTGGATAATTCCTCCGCGGTAATCTGGCTGGAATATGCGGGCGCGGGCTTCTTTCTTGCGGGCGATATAACCTCGGTTAAGGCGGACAAGCTGTATTCCGAATACAGACTGAACGATTATTTTGAGATAAACGGACGTAAAATCAGCTTTGACAGCTGCAAAATACTTAAAATGGGCGCAAACGGCTCCGCAAGGTCGGCAAGCACGCTTTTGTACGATTTATTAAAGCCCGAAACGGCAATAATTTCAGTAGGTGAAAACGGCAAGGGCTGTCCCTCGGCAGAAGCGCTTGCGGGCGTACAGAAATATACGGGCGACAAGGTTTATACTACGCAGGACTGCGGCACGCTGACCGTTGAGGTCGGCAACGGCAGCTGTACGGTTTTCAAGGAGAAAAAATGAAGTTCATTTCAGCGGGCGAATCCCACGGCAAGGCGCTTGTGGGTATAATAGAGGGCTTGCCCTCCAAGCTTAAAATAGACATAGACGAAATCAACGCGTATCTTGCTTTAAGGCAAAGCGGCTACGGGCGCGGCGGACGGCAGAAAATCGAGCGTGATACGGTCGAAATTTTAAGCGGCGTACGCAATCTGCAAACGCTTGGCAGTCCGCTTGCTTTTTTGATAAAAAATAAAGATTACGAAAACTGGCGCGCTTATATGGCTCCCGAGGGCTGCGACGTTACGCAAAAGGCTCTTACAAGGGTACGGCCGGGGCATGCGGATTTAACGGGTATGCTAAAATACGGCACGGACGATGCCCGCAACATTCTCGAACGCGCCAGCGCGCGCGAAACCGCGGCAAGGGTCGCCGCGGGCACTATTGCGCGGCAGTATCTGCGCAGGCTTGGCATAGAGGTTTGCGGCTACGTCAAAAGCGTTTGCGGAATTTGCGATAATAAGCATTATGAATTCGAACAGCTTTCCGCGGCAAAGGGTCAGCCGCTGTTTATGCTTGATAACGCCTTGCAGGATAGGGCTGTTGCGCTTGTGGACGAGCTTAAAGCAAAGGGCGATACCGCGGGCGGCGTTGTAGAGGTGCGCATAAAGGGACTGAAAAGCGGCTTCGGCAGCTGTATGCAGTATTCAACCAAGCTCGACGCAATTTTATGCTCCGCGCTTATGAGCGTGCAGGCAGTCAAGGGCGTAGAGGTCGGGCTCGGCTTTTCCGCCGCCGCGCTTGCGGGCAGCAGCGTGCACGATGAAATTTTTTATGACGGAAAATATTGCCGCAAAACCAACAACGCGGGCGGCATAGAGGGCGGCATGTCCAACGGGGAGGAGATAGTTCTCCGCGCCGCAGTCAAGCCCATTCCCACGCTTATGCGCGGGCTTAAAACTGTTGATACGGCAACCAAACAGCCCGCAAAAGCGGCGGGGGAGCGCAGCGATGTCTGCGCAATCTGCGCGGCGGAAATAATTCTTGAAAGCGTTGCCGCGTTCGCCCTTGCAGAGGTGGTTTCCTCTCGGCTGGGCGGCGATACCATGGACGAGGCGGTAAGCCGCTATAATTTACTCGGGTGATTATATGAAAGATTTAACGCTTTGCGCGGCGTCGGCAAAAAGTGTGATACATTGCGGCGCGGGCGCATTTAACGCCTTTGCCCCCGACCTTGCAAAAAGGCAGATTTACGTTGTAACCGACAGCAACGTTTTCGCAATCTACCGCCATTTAATGTGGCAGACCTTCGGTGACAATTTCCCAGTAACAATTCTCCCCGCGGGCGAGGGCAGTAAAACCTACAACAATCTTATCGCCATTTTAAAGGATATGCTTAGCGCGGGCATGAAGCGCAATTGCACCGTCGTTGCGTTCGGCGGCGGAGTTATAGGCGACATTGCGGGGCTTGCCGCCTCGCTGTATATGCGCGGCGTGCGCCTTGTGCAAATTCCCACAACGCTTTTGTCGCAGGTGGACAGCTCCGTCGGCGGAAAAACCGCAGTCGATATGGGCGGGGTAAAAAACGTTATAGGTACGTTTTACCAGCCCGAGGAGGTAATAGCCGACCCGATGTTTTTAAAAACGCTGACCGACAGAGAAATCCGTTGCGGTCTTGGCGAAATTATAAAATACGGCGCGCTGAACAGCGAAATATTTGCAAAGCTTAAAGCAAATTCAGCGCGGCTTACCGACTTGAATTTTCTTGAAGAAATCACTTACGACTGCATTGCGCACAAGGCAAGGGTCGTCTGCGAGGACGAGCGCGACCTGAACGGAGCAAGAAAAGCTTTAAACCTCGGGCATACCACGGGGCATGCGTTAGAGCTTTTCTACCGCAAAAAATCGCACGGCGAATTTGTGCTTATCGGAATGTTTTACGAGCTGTATATCGCCCAAAAGTCTGGCATATGCGGGGGGCAATACGCGCAGGAGCTGAAAAAGCTGATACTGTGCGTGCTTAAAAAAATACCCGTATACGAGAATATTGAGGCGGCGGCGGCGTTTGCCGTGTACGATAAAAAGAACGATGACGGAAGACTTTCCTTAATCGTTCCGCAAAGCGAGGGAATAAGCGCGGAAATCAAGCTTTCTCTGTCGGACTACACAAGGCTTTTGAAGGAGTGCGCGGCAACCTTATGAAAAGCCTGAAATTAGCCGTTGTCGGCAAGGACGTTTCAAAATCGCAAAGCCCGCAAATTCAGCAGTTTATTGCGCGAAGGCTGGGCTATGCGGTCGGGTATCAAAGGCTGTCCGTTGCGGAAGAAGAGTTTTCCGCCGTTGCCCCCGCGCTTTTCGGGCGTCTGGACGGCTTTAACGTAACAATACCCTATAAGCTTGCAATTTTGCCGTACCTTGAAAAAACCGAGGGCGACGCGGTTGCGTTCGGCGCGGTCAATACTGTAAAATGCAGCACAAAATGCGGCTATAATACCGACGGGCTGGGTTTTGCGCTTATGCTTAAAAATGCCGGCGTGGACGTTAACGGCAAAGACGTGCTTGTGCTTGGCGCGGGCGGTGCGGGCAGAAGCGCGGTTAAAAAGCTTGCCGACGGCGGCGCGCGCGTCACGCTGTACAGCAGAACCGTTGACAAGGCGCAAGCCGTTGCAAACGAGCTTAAAGGTGTGATATGTGCGGGGCAATTGCATATAAAGCCATATTATGCCGTTGTAAACGCAACGGGCGTGGGTATGCACAACACGGTTGGGTTGTCGCCTATCGACAAGGACTTGCTCGGACTGTGCGAGGTGGCAATAGACCTTATTTACGAGCCGCGTAAATCCCGCTTTTTACAGCTTGCGGAAGAGTGCGGCAAAAAAACTGTAAACGGCCTTGCAATGCTTTTTTATCAGGCATATTACGCCGCATGCATTTTTGCGGATATGCCCGCGGACGAAAGGACGGCGGAAAGGCTGTTTGAAGAATATAAAAGGGAAGTATTATGAAATTTTTATTTATAAACGGAGTAAATCTCAACATGACGGGCGAACGCGAAAAGGGCGTATACGGCACGCAGACGCTTGACCAAATCAACGCGGAAATCTCGCGGCATTTCCAAAGCGATGTCTGCGAGTTTTTTCAAAGCAATACAGAGGGCGAAATCTGCTCGAAAATTCAGGGCGCGGATAAGGAAGGCTTTGACGGCGTTATTTTAAACGCGGGCGCATACACCCATTACAGCATAGCCATACGCGACGCCATTGCCTCCGTAAAAACGCCCGTTATCGAGGTGCATATGTCCAACGTGCACGCGCGGGAGGAGTTCCGTCATACCTCCGTCATTTCCGCGGTGTGCAAGGGCGTAATCTGCGGGTTCGGTAAAAATTCCTACATTCTCGCGGCGGAAAGCTTTAAATTATGAATATCTCGCTTATAGGCATGCCCTTGGGCGGCAAAACCTCGGTTGCGCGCGCGCTTTCAAGGCTGACGGGTGCGGAATGCTATGATACAGACGGAAAAATCTCGGAAAAGTACGGCGCAATCAGCGATATTTTCGCACAGTACGGAGAGGAGGCTTTCCGCAATCTGGAAACCGAGGAGCTGAAAAAAGCCTGCGCGCTCGAAAACGTCATAATTTCCACGGGCGGCGGCTGTATTTTGCGTAGCGAAAATATCGGGCTTTTAAAAAACAGCGGCAAAATAGTATATCTGCGGGCGGGGCTTCAAACGCTTTTAAGCCGGATAAACGGCGATACCTCGCGCCCTCTTTTAAGCGGCGGCGCAGAGGATAAAATCAAAAAGCTGTTTGCCGTGCGCACGCCCCTTTACGAGAGTGCGGCTGATATAATTATTGATACTGACGGGCTTTCACCCGAAGAAATTGCAAGTTCGATTGCGGAGTTGATTAAATGAAAACTGCTCTTATAACAGGCGGAACAAGGGGAATAGGCAAGGCAATCGCGCTTGCGTTTTTACAGCGCGGTTACGAGGTTGTGCTCAATTACTGCAATAACGAGGCGGCGGCGCTTGCAACTCAGGAAGAGTTCAATATGCAGGGCTATTGCCCCGTGCTTTTGCGCGCCAACGTTTCCGAAGAGGAGCAGGTCAAAACAATGTTCAAAGACTTTTTTTCCATTTACGAGCGGCTTGACGTGCTTGTCAACAACGCGGGCGTTTCCCTCGTAAAGGTAATACAGGACACCTCGTTAAAGGACTGGAACAGAATTTTCGATGTCAACGTAAAATCAACGTTTTTATGCAGCCGCGCGGTAACCGATAAAATGGTGTTTGCGGGCGGCGGCGCGATAATAAATGTTTCCTCAATCTGGGGCGAGGTCGGCGCAAGCTGCGAGGTAGCCTATTCCGCCTCCAAGGGCGCGGTCATTGCGTTTACCAAGGCGCTCGCCAAGGAGCTTGCCCCCTCTAACGTGCGCGTCAACTGCGTTTCGCCGGGGGTTATCGATACCGAAATGAATTCCCACCTTTCCGCAAGTGAAATGGAGGAGCTGGAAAATTCCGTACCAATGGGCAGAATAGGTCTGCCGTCTGAGGTGGCGGAAGCATGCTTAATGCTTGCGGAAAGCAGCTATATAACGGGCGAGGTGCTGTCGGTCGGCGGCGGCTTCGGTAAATAACAACGCATATATACATTGCATAGCATCGTTGCGCCGTGCTTTTGACAGAAATAGCGAAAATCGGCGTTTTTCGGTTTTTTAGCATATTTTTTCACAAAAAAAAGTAATTTTAAAATTTTTTTCGTATTATTTAAGCGTAGAGAAAACACGGCGGGGAATAAAATGCAGTCTTTAAGGGAAAGAACCTATAAAATAGAGCAAGCCTTTCTTTCGCCGTTTGCGTGCATGTCAAAGGACACCCGCGGCAGAGCGCGCGTGGAACAGCCCTGCGAAATGCGCACCGACTTTCAGCGCGACCGCGACAGAATTATCTACTGCAAGGCGTTCCGCCGTCTTAAAAACAAGACGCAGGTTTTCTTTTCGCCCGAGGGCGACCATTATATAACCCGCCTTACCCACACGCTGGACGTGGCGCAGATTGCCCGCTCAATCGCCCGCGCGCTTGCCTTGAACGAGGATTTGACTGAAGCGATTGCCTTGGGGCACGACCTCGGTCATACCCCGTTCGGTCACAGCGGAGAGCGTATACTTGCAAAGCTGTCGCCTGCGGGCTTCAAGCACAACGTTCAGTCCCTCCGCGTGGTGGACGTGCTGGAAAAGGACGGCAACGGGCTAAATCTCACCTTTGAGGTGCGCGACGGTATTTTAAACCACAGAAAGAGCGATAAGCCCGCCACGCTTGAAGGGCAGTGCGTTTCCGTGGCGGACAGAATTGCTTACATAAACCACGACTTGGACGATGCGGTAAGGGCGGGAATTTTAACGCTTGCCGATATTCCCGAGGATATACGTTCGGCTTTGGGTTTAACCTCGCGTGAGAGAATTAATACCGCAATATCCTCCGTTTACCGCAATTCCTACGGCAAAAATTTCGTAAAAATGGACAAGCTTACCGAGGAGGCAAGCGAGCGCTTACGCGCGTTTATGTTTGAAAGGGTATACCTTACCGACAGCGCGCGCGGCGAGGAGGAAAAGGCGGAAAGAATGCTGTCCGCAATGTTCTCGTATTTCACGGACAAGCCCAACGCCTTGCCCGCAACCTATATAAAGCTTACGGAAAAATACGGCATAGAGCAGGTCGTCTGCGATTATCTTTCGTCCATGACCGACAGATACGCCGTTTACACCTTCAACAGATTGTTTGTGCCCACGGGCTGGACCTTTCAGAACGAGCAGTAAAATTTACAATGGCAACGGAATTACAGAGTTTTTTATATACTCTTAAAGAAAAAACGAATATAACGGAGGTCGCAAGCGGATACGTTTCGCTTGAACGGCGCGGCGGAAGCTACTGGGCTTGCTGTCCGTTTCACCACGAAAAAACTCCGTCCTTTGCCATAAACGAGGCAGACCAGTATTATCACTGCTTCGGTTGCGGAGAATCGGGCGATGTAATCAAATTTGTCCAGAGCATGGAAAATATCGACTTTATGGACGCGGTAAAGCTGCTTGCCGATAAAGCCGGACTTACAATGCCGCAAACGGGCTTCGATAACCGTCAGACGGTAGAGCTTAAACGCAAAAAGGACGCAATTTTAAAAATTTTGAACGATTGCGCGCACTTTTATCTTAAAAACCTTAACTCAGGCAACGCCGACGAGCATATAAATTATATACTGAAAAGAAATATCCCCTCCGACATTGTCCGTAAATTCGGGCTGGGCGCAAGCCTGAATTTTTACGATTTGCCCAAATTTCTTTTATCGAAGGGCTATTCTCGGCAGGATATGCTGGACAGCGGAGCCATAAACGAGGCGGACGGCAGACTTCTTGACGCGCAGGGCGGCAGACTTATATATCCCATTATCAACGCCATGGACGAGGTTGTCGCATTCGGCGGCAGGGTGCTCAAAAAGACGGACTTTGCAAAATACAAAAACACCAAGGAAACGGTCGTATTCAACAAAAGCAAAACTCTTTACAATATTAACCTTTTAAAAAAGCTCAGAAAAACCCAGACTATAAGCGAGGTTATAGTCGTAGAGGGGTATATGGATACTATTTCCCTCTATCAGGCGGGCTTTAAAAACGTAGTCGCAAGCATGGGGACCTCTCTCACGCAGGAGCAGGCAAGGCTTTTAAAAAGGTATACGGATAACGTTTTAATCAGCTACGACGGCGATGGCGCGGGGCAAAAGGCGAATATGCGCGGTCTGGAAATTTTAAAGGAGGCGGGGCTTAACGTAAAGGTTGTGCCTCTGCCCGAGGGGCTTGACCCCGACGACGTAATAAAGCAGCGCGGCGCGGACGGGTACAAGGCTTGCCTTGCCTCGGCAATGCCCCTTATCGATTACAAGCTTAAAACTGCAAAGGGCAGTCTGGATATTACAAATAACGAGGACAGACAGAAATACGTTGCCGAGGCTATTAAAATTATAAAAACCGCGGACAGCGCGTCCGAGCAGGAGGACTTGCTTAAAGGACTGCGCGACCAGACGGGCATTTCCTACGAGTCTTTAAAGCGCGACCTCAATTCCGCGCCGAGGGCGCCAAGACCCGCGGCAGAGCAGCGCCCCGAACGCAGGGACGACAGCTCGGTACAGAAAAAGGCCTCGCGGTTTATAATTGCGGCGTTTCTTTTCGGCGCAAGGTTTGCGGCGGACGCGGATATTTCCACAATACCGTTCAAGGACGGCGTGCACGAAATTATCGCTAAATACATACGCTCCAAGCAACTGCTTGAAGAGCGCGTGCGCCCTTCCGAGCTGTTCGAATTTTTCGAGGAGAATACCGAAGAATTTACCGAGCTGACTAAAATACTCGACTATTCCGACGGCAACGCTCTTGCGGGCGAGGTTGCGGAAAAATATTTTTACGACTGCATAAAATCGCTTAAGCTAAGCGAAATTGACGAGAGAATGGAAACGGTTAAGCGCAGTGCAGAGGCTGAAACCGATTTGAATAAAAGAAAGCTTCTTATGGCAGAGCTGCAAAAATTACTTATCCAAAAGAAAAAAATAAAAAGCGGAGAAGGGTTATGAATTTATCCGACCAGAAGTTAAACGAAATTTTAAAGCATATAATAGACACCTACGGCTCCAAGGGCTCTATAACCACAAACACGCTTTGCGACATTATGGAAAAATACGAAACCACGCCCGCGCAAATGGATTTTGTTTATAAGTCCATTGCAGAGGCGGGTATCCAGATTATCGACGAGGCAGAGCGCGACAGAGAGCTTTACGAGCAAGCCCTTTCCGATATCGGTCTTGACGACCCCGTAAAGATGTATTTAAAGGATATAGGCAGGGTGCCCCTTCTTTCCGCCGACGATGAGATAGAGCTTGCGCGCAGAATGCAGGAGGGCGACGAGGAAGCAAAGAAAAAGCTTTCCGAAGCCAATTTAAGGCTTGTCGTTTCCATTGCAAAGCGCTATGTCGGCCGCGGAATGCTCTTCCTCGATTTAATTCAGGAGGGCAACCTCGGTCTTATGAAGGCGGTAGAAAAATTCGACTATCAGAAGGGCTTCAAATTCTCCACCTATGCAACGTGGTGGATAAGGCAGGCAATAACCCGCGCCATTGCAGACCAGGCAAGGACTATCCGTATCCCCGTGCATATGGTCGAAACAATCAATAAGCTTACCCGCGTTTCCCGCATACTTTTGCAGAAATACGGCAGAGAGCCGACCCCCGCGGAAATCGCCGCGGAAATGAATATCAGCGAGGAACGCGTTCGCGAAATTCAGCGTATCGCACAGGACCCCGTGTCCCTTGAAACGCCTATCGGCGAGGAAGAGGACAGCCACCTCGGCGACTTTATCGAGGACGATAAAACGGTAACCCCGTCGGACAGCGTTTCCACTACAATGCTAAAAGAAACGCTTTTGTCCGTTTTGAACAGCCTTACCCCACGAGAGGAAAAGGTTCTTCGTTTACGTTACGGCGTTGACGATGGCAGACCCCGCACCCTCGAAGAGGTCGGCAGAGAGTTTAACGTCACCCGCGAGCGTATCCGCCAGATAGAGGCAAAGGCGTTAAGAAAGCTGCGCCATCCCTCGCGCTCCAAGCACTTGAAGGACTTCCTCGATACCTGATAAATGAACAGAATTGAAAAGCTTTGTAAGTACCTTGACTGTTGCGAAAGCTTTGCGGACGTTGGCTGCGACCACGGCTATTGCACGCGGTATATGCTTGATAATAAGCTGTGCAAAACAGCCGTCATATCCGATATAAGCGCAAAATGTCTTGCAAAGGCAGAAAAGCTTTTATCTGCCTATATCGCAACGGGCGCGGTTACCTCGGTTTGCTGTAACGGTCTTGAAAAAATAGACGAAAGCATTGAAGAAATTCTTATTGCGGGTATGGGCGGAGAGGAGCTTGTAAGCATACTTAAAGCCGCATATATCCCGCGGTCATTCGTTTTTCAGCCTATGCGCAACGTGCGCGAGGTGCGCGAATTTTTGTTGAGCCGCGGCGCACAGCTGACCGTGGACGAGCCGTTTGAATGCGGCGGCAAATTCTATTATGTAATCAAGGGCAAAAGGGACGGAATTTTCCGACCGTATACTCGGGCGGAGCTCAACTTCGGGCAAAGCCTTAAAAGTGCCGAAACCAAGGCATATATGCGGGCGGAGCTTGAAAAAAAGCAGCTTTATTTAAGCAGAAATTTAAGCGCGGAAGCCCGCGCGGACATACAACAGCAAGCGGATTATATAAAGGGGGTGCTTGACGGTGAAATTGAATGAAGTATTGCAAAGGCTTGAAGAGGTTGCGCCCGTTGCGCTCTCTGACGAGTTTTGCGCAAAATACAAAATGTACGACAACAGCGGCATTATAATCAATTGCGGAGCAGATATAAAGGGCGCGCTGTTTTCCCTCGATTTGTCGGAAAACGCCGTACGGCAAGCCAAAAATAACGGCTGTAACTTAATAATAACCCACCACCCCGCGATTTACGGCGGAATATCCCGCTTCGATTTAACGGCAGACCCGCAATCCAAAGCGCTTGCGGAATGCATAAGCAGTGGAATTTCTGTAATTTCCATGCACCTCAATTTCGATGCCGCGCCCAACGGTATTGACTATTATTTAATGCTGGGGCTGGGCGGCGAAAAGGCGGATAAAATTCTTGCACCCATTGTCGGCGGCGGGTATGGCAGAGTGTACGGCGTTCGGCAACAAACCTTCGGCGAATACGTCAAAGCCATCGGCAAGGAATTTAATACTGAAAAAGCGCTTGCGTACGGCGATACGCAAAGGACGGTAAGCCGCATCGCCTCGTTCTGCGGTGCGGGCTGTGACGAAAGAGCGATTGAGTTTGCCGCGCAAAACGGCGCGGACGTGTTTGTTTCATCGGACTTAAAGCACCACGAAATCGCCGCGCTTACTGCAAAAGGCTTAAACGTAATTCAGCTTACGCACTACTGCGCGGAAAGCTACGGCTTTTACAAAATTTATCAAAAAATAAAAGACGAACTTAATATACGGTCGGCGTACTTTTGCGACGCCGGACTTCTGTAAGTTCCAAGGAGAATAATATGGCACAGATAGAACAGCTTTTAAAGTACCAGTCGGAGGACGAAAAGCTTTTGCGCTTAGAGCGTGAAACGGCTAACTCGGACGAAAGAAAAAACTATTCGCAGGCAAAGGCGTTTTTGACCAAGGCGCCCGAAAAGCTCGAAGGGCTCGAGGCAAAGGCAAACGAATTAACCAAGCTGTTGGAACAGCTTAACAAGCAGTATTCGGACATTTACGAAACCCTGCAGGACTTTGAAAATCTTGACGAGCTTATTGACGGCGGCGCGGATATTTCCTTTTATAAAAAGAACGTTTTGCAGATAACCGAGCGCTTAAAGAGTATTAAGGCAGAGGTTGCCGCGCTTACAAAATCCATTAAGGACGCCGATGAAGAGTATCAGTCAATGAAGAAAAAGACCATCGCGGTGCAGAAGCAGTATGCCGAGTATGCCGAAACCTATAAAGCGTATAAGGAGAGCAAGCTTGCGGAAATGAACGCGATAAAAGCTCAGCTCGAAAAGCTTGCCGCTGGCATCGCTCCCGATGTTATGCAACGCTATCTGTCAAAGCGCAACGAGCGGATATTTCCCATACTCTGCGCGGTAAGCAACGGCAGATGCTCCAAATGCGGAACCGAGCTGTCGCTCAGCGCAAAGGAAAAAATAGAATCGGGTCAGCCTACCGAATGCGACAACTGCCACAGATTTTTGTATAAAGAGCAGTAATAAGGCGTAAAATGTAATTTAACCGCATATTTTGTGCAATTTGCACAAAATATGCGGTTTTTTGTTGACAAATGCAAATTTGAATAATATAATAGCAACACTCACTACCGAGTGCTTATTGAAATCGGCGGTAAAGCTGTAACAATAGGGAGAAAAAAGGTTCGTCCGGCGGGTTTCCATCGGACGTTACTTTTTATTTTAAAACTTAATTTCAATAGTCTATGCTTTTGTTTGTGCGCCCGCACAGAATAGGCATAAACAATATGTTGCAGGTTCCGTCAACATACTGGAATATGGTGCACGGTTCTAAGCCAGAAGACGTTTTTAAGGACGAGGAGGGCGTTTGCATAATGCGCGCAATCGCAAGCAATATGGCTTGGCTTTTAAAACTGCTTGAAAGCGCAAAGGGCACAAAGCTTGAAAAGCCCGTGCAAATTCCCAAAGTAAGAACAAATTTTATAAGATAAGCGCAATTTTACAAAATGGAACAAAAGGACGTCCGCTTTTATAAACTTGATAAATCGAAACGGTACGGCGTTGAGGGCGCTTATATTATTGACAAAATTTATTTGCCTTGATATTATATAAAATCAAAAACAGTACGGAGCGAGAATGAAAATAACTTGTGTTATCGGAAGCGCTAGAAATAACGGAAGCACGGCATATCTTATTGATAAATTTATTGAGGGTACTGACGGAAAAGCGAAAATTTGCAGGCATTGTATAGGGGATAAAAATATAAAATTTTGCCGCGGCTGTAAAATGTGCTACACAAACGGCGAGTGCGTTCAATCGGATGACGTAAAGCAAGTTGTAGAGGATATTTTGTCCTCGGATTTGGTTGTGATTGCCGCGCCCTCGTATTGGGCAGACGTGCCGGGTCAGTTAAAAACATTTTTCGACAGGTGTACGCCTTATGGCAATACCAACCCGGCAATAAAATTGAAAGCCGACAAGCAAATTAGCGGAATAGCCGTTGCCGTTCGCGCCGGCGTTCGTGAAAGTGAAAACGAACTGATACTTAATTCCATCGAGCATTATTTCGGGCATATGGGTATAAAAACGTTCAGAAGAATTTCAGTCTGTAAAACAGACAGTTTAAACGATTTGCTTCAATTTCATAAAAATGAAATTGAAGAGATGGTTTTGCTCGGAAAGCAAGTTGTACAAGACGTATAAATAAGTATAAATCAGCGGGCGCAAAAATGCGCCCGCCGCCGCTATTAACAAGTAATATAATTAATCGTTATCCTTTTCGCAAAAGCTTATAATATAAACGACTTTCTTCCAATATGTACACCAACAGACCAAAGGGTCGGCGGTACGTTGGCAGTAATTGCAGTTTTTGCAGTAAAAAGTACGGCACATAGCATCACCGTTATAAAATAAACGTAGCGTTTAAGGGGTAACTCTGTTTATATCTCTGGGGAACATAGTCGCGTTTCTCACGTTTTTAAAGCCCAAAAGGTGCATTGTCAGTCTTTCAAGTCCCAGCCCCAGCCCGCCGTGAGGGGGCGCGCCGTACTTGTGCAGCATTAAATAGGTTTCGAATTCGTCGGGGTTCATACCCATGCGCTTCATTTTTTCAACCTGCATATTGTAATCGTGAATTCTCTGTCCGCCGCTTGTTATTTCCAGCCCGCGGAAAAGCAGGTCGAAGGAAAGGGTAACCTCGGGGTCCTCGGGGTCGTCCATGGTGTAGAAGGGACGCTTTTTCGAAAGATAGTGCGTTACAAACAGAAAATCGGAATTAAACTGCTGCTTTGCCCACTTGCCCAAAAACGCCTCTTCCTCGGGCTCGAAGTCCTTCATGTCCGTAATGTTTTTAAGCTTTTTAACGCAAAGCTCCTTCGCGTCCTTAAAGCGTATGCACGGAATAGAGGTTATTTCGGGAATGTCTACCTTCAATAATTCCACCTCGGGCGCGTACTCGGTTTTCAGCAAATTCATAATGTACTTCAGTGCACCCGTTTCCATATTCATTATATCGGTAAAGCTCTCTATAAAGCCCATTTCGAGGTCCATAGAGGTGTACTCGTTCAAATGGCGGGAGGTATCGTGGTGCTCCGCGCGGAAAACGGGCGCAATCTCGAAAACTCTTTCATAAACGGGCACAAGCGCCTGCTTGTAAAGCTGGGGGCTTTGCGCAAGGTAAACAGTTTTGCCGAAGTAATCGAGCTTGAAAACGTTGGTGCCGCCCTCTGCGCCCGCAAAATTGATTTTGGGCGAGCGGATTTCGGTAAAGCCCTGACCTTGCAGATATTCGCGGAAGCCGCGCGCAATACCCTCCTGAATTTTGAAGATAGCGCGCTCCTTGGGGTTGCGCAGAGTAACGGGACGGTTGTCAAGGTTGACGGAAAGCTCGCAGTTAATCTGCTTTTTGGAAATAACCACGGGCGGAACTGCCGCTGGCGTGGATAAAATTTCTATATTGTGAATTTGCAGCTCGAAGCGCTCGCTGCCGTCGCGGGTCTCGCTTTTTACAACCTTGCCCGTAATTTTTGCCGAAGCCTGCTCGACAATGCTGTCGTCAAGGCGGAAGTCGGAAAATTCTGGCGAGTAAACGCATTGAATAAGCTCTCTCGCGGTGCGTAAAAGTATGAACGCGAAGTCAGACATTTCCCTTATGTTGTGTATGGCGCCCTTGACGGTTACAACCTTGTCAAGGTTTTGCTTGAATTCGCAATAGGGTGTAGAGGTTTTTGGCAGTACGCCTTGTATCTCTTCCATTATAAGCCTCGTAAAATATTTATTAAAAAGATTTTAAGGCTTTTGATTGCAAAAATCAAGCAAATTGAAAATGCCTTGCCTATATTTATTTTTATCTGGCAAATATTTTATCGATTGTAAAAATTTTTTGGTTGCATTTTGGCAGTCCGCACAATATAATATACATAAGGTCTGCGGTGTTCGTGATATAAAAAATTCGTAATCCACAAAGTAACCAAAAGGGAGCGGGCTGTCGGCGGAAATAGGCAAGGTCTGGTTTTTGAAAATCGGAAAGTCCGAGGCTCCGTTGCCCCGCACCCACCTGCGAGAAGCGGGTTAATACTTTTTTATATCACGGCACAGGCGGATTTTTTTATTTCGGCTTTTTTTGCGCCCGCGGTTAACCGCGGGCGCTTTGTTGTGCGCGCAACGCACATTTTTGCGGTTTAATTTTTGTAAGCTATTTACAAAAAAAGTAAAAATTTCAATATCCCGCCTTGACAGTGAAAAAACAAAGTGATAATATTAATGTGTTAAATTTTGCGCAAAAGCGCGTCCGCGCGCATTTTAAGCGGTAAACAACAAACAATAAAATTAATAATTGCAGTTAAGCGTAGCGGATATTTCCATATCCGCCGCAGAGAACGGCTTTCACCGTTCTCTGTAAACGCCTTGACTGCCATTAATATTGTATGGAGGAAACAATGAAGAAAACCAAACACCTTTTGCTTGCGGTAACGTCCGCGGTCATGGCGCTTATAGTCGCCTTTGCCGTTGGCTGTGACTGTAAGAAAAAACCCGAGGCCCCCAAGGGCGACGGCGCAAAAGCCTTGCAGTCGATAGAGCTTGACACAAGCAATGCAAAGCTTCTGTATATCACGCCGAATAAATATTCATCGTCCGCAAACGAAAATTATACCTCTGACGGTCTTGTCATAAAAGCCTCGTTCAAATACGAAAGCGGCAAGACGGAGGTTGCAGACGTGCTTCCCTCGGACAGCGGCGTTTATATCGACAAAACCTCGATAAAATCAAACGAAAAAAATAACTATATAGCGGGCACCTACGAAATAAAGGTGCACTACACCTACGAGAACAACTCCTACAACAAGTCATACAATATTGTGGTAAAGGAAGAGGCGGCGGGTCTTGCGGTTAATTTCAAATCCGACGCAGTCACAAGCTATACGCTTACGAAGGATGCGCCCACCGTTGACTTGTCGGGGGCGGCAAGCTGGATAGAGGTGCGCAAGCCAGATAATTTCGGCGTTGTGGATATGAACTCCGCACCCATTTCCTCCGGCTACGACGTTAAGGTTATGCTCGGAAAAACCGAGGTCGCGGGCGATGCGTTAAACCAGTGCGGCCCCGGCGCATACCAGATTTGGGCGTCCATGCCTTACGACGCTTCAAAGCCGGACGGGCATAAGGTTTCCGCATTCGTTATAGTGTATATAAACGACACTCTTACGTCCCTGACCTTCAAAAGCGGCGCCACCTCACAGACAATGGGCGCGGACGTAATGACGGAAACGTGGAAATTTAACGCTGTTTACGAAAGCGGAATCGAAAAGGAGCTAAGCATTGCGGACGTTACCGTTACGGGCGTAAATACCCGTAAAATAACAGCTGCGGGCAAGGCAAGCGTTTCTTACACAAGCTACGGCATAACCGTAAAAACCGAGGTAAGCTACGTTATCAATAAGCCCGTCGGCGTTGTAGAGTATTCTGTTACCTATGCGAGTGACGGCACAAAGCTTGCCGCCGAGTGGGGTGAAAATATCGGCTCCGACGACGATTTGTCAATGTCCTCAAGCGTCAGCACCTTTAAGACAAGCGCCAAGCAGACCGAGGACGGCAGACAGTTCCTCAATTATTGCGAAATAAAGGACAGCAAGACGGTAACGCTTGTGTTCGGCAACGGCGTAAAAGCGGACAGCATAAATATAACCGCCTATGTTTTGCACAACAATACAACGGATACGCGTACGGCGCGCATTACCAGAGGCGGAAACGTTTTAAGCAGTGTGGCTATCGCTCCTGTCGGCGGTGTTGCCGCTCCCTATGTATTGCGGCTGCAATTACAGAACGCAAGCGCGGGAATTTACACGATTGACGGCGATAGCAGCAAGGGTATCAATCTGTACGCAATAGAAATCACCTATACGGTCGATTACGGTGCATAAGCGGGGGAGGAAGCAAGGTAATGAAAAAGAGAAATTTAAAAAATATATTTTCTGCGTTTGCGGTAGTCGCCGTCACGGCGGGCATAGCGTGCGCCGTGCCCTTGGCTGGCTGCGGTAAAAGCTCCGCTCCGTCGGACAACGGCTCTGCGGAAAACGGCAAAATAACGGTTATCGATACGGCTGTCGGACAGACGTATTCCCGCGCAAGCGACAGGGCGCCCATCTGGGTCGGCCCCGACGCTACCTCGGGCGACACAATCAATTGCGACGGCTCGTTTGAAAAGCCCTATCACATCAATACAATTCTGCACACCTCGGCAGAGGAAGACGCCTTTTTACAGGCGGGCGACACCGTTTTATTCAAGCCCGGCACATATAAAAAGGGACTTATCTCCTCGGTGCACGTCCGCGCGAAGGGCAGCTTCAACAGCTATATCACTTTCCGTCCCGGCACGCACGAGGATAACGAAAATATCCCCGTAGACGCGGAAAAGGTTCTGCTTGATTTCAGCGGAATGGTGCTCGGCGATACCTACCGCGGCATTCAGCTGTACGGCAACTATCTCTACTGGTATAACATAGACATCTGCGGCGCGGGCGATAACGGTATGTTTGTCGCGGGCAAGTACAATACGGTAGAGTATTCCGAATTCTACAACAACCGCGATACTGGCTTACAGCTCGGCCGCGAGGCTTCGAGTATGACCACTATTGATATGTGGCCCAGCTGGAACCTTATCAAAAACTGCTCCTCGCACAACAATTACGATAACGGCGGAACGCTCGGCGAGAATGCGGACGGCTTTGCCGCAAAGCTTACAATCGGCTACGGCAATGTGTTCGATGGCTGTATCGCTTACAGAAACGTTGACGATGGCTGGGACTTGTTCGCTTATGCGTCCAACGGCAATATCGGTACGGTGCTTATAACCAACTGTATCGCCTACGAAAACGGCTTCCTCGAATACACCCGCGACGAGTACAACGCGCAGTTTAACGAGGTTAAGGACAACGCCACGGGCGAGGTGGTCTACCCCTTAAAGGACTTTAAGGAAAACCCCTACGACACTACAAGGGGCGATGGCAACGGCTTCAAGCTCGGCGGCTCCGTTATGGAGGGCGACGTCGTTTTAATGAACAGCATTGCTTACGGCAACAAGCTCCACGGCGTAACCGATAACTCCAACCCCGGCTTTCTTAAGTTGAAAAACGTTACCGCGTTTGACAACAACGCTTATATCAATAACGAGGGACTTGTATCTGGCAGCTATGCGGGCGACAAGCCGAATGCAAACTTCAACCTTGCGCGCCACAGCTACAGCTATAACAGCATAAGCAACTCGCTTTCCGCAAAATTAAAGACAAACCTCGGCGCTGACACCTACCGCGGCTCAATGACGGACAGCGTATTCCTCGGCTATAAGCAGTCGGGCAGTGCAGAGCTGGACACAAACGCGGGTATAAACGGTTCAAAATTCACCGCGCCCGTTGCAGCTGATATATTCGAGCAGCTGCCCATAGACGGCACAACCTACAACCTCAGCGGTCTTGGCAAATCCAACCAGAACGCGCATAAAACCTTCCGCAATCCCGATGGCTCTGTCAACTTCGGCAATCTGTTCAAGGTTAAGGATTCCGCATATGCAAGCTTAATTTCGGAAAGCGTTAAAATCGGCGCAGATTTAAGCAAGAGCAGCTGGGAGGAGTACGGCGAAGCGGGTCTGCACTTCTATACCGACAACTTTGTTTCCGGCAACGACGAAATTACCGCCGTGCTTAACAGGGCAAAGGACGCGCTTACCGTAAGCTGTAACGAAAACGCGGTATATCAGCCCTTCGACGTGGTTGACAAGATGCTCGACTGCGATGTGACTTGGACTTCGGAAAACGAGGACTATCTTATCCCCGGCACCGAATCGCACGGCTCCGCGCTGTCAAAGGCAACCTATATAACCATTGATGTCAACCGTCCCGTAACAAGCGCGGTCACCGTCAATTTGCTTGCGACAATTTCCTATAAGGGTCAGACGACCGTCAAGGAATTTACTCTTAAAATAATGCCCGGCAAGCCCGTGCTCGGCGATGTTTCGGTCTTGACGCAGGACGGCGAAATTATCGAAAACGGCGGTGTTATCGCCGACCAGTATTTCGTGTATGACGAGCCGACTGTTCAGGTAAGAAACGATATGTATCCCGACCATGTAAGATACATTGACCCGTCATTATACGATGTCGAGCACATTTACGAATATCAGCCTGACGTAAATACTCCCAAGGTGGAAATTGCGGGCTTCACCCCGTCAACCGCTGGCATTTACACGATAACTAATATCGTAACCTTAAAGTCGGACAATACAAAAGCGCAGATGAGCTACCGTATTTATGTGGCTAATCCCGCGGCAAATGCAGACTTTGACGGCGCGGCAACGATTACCCTTCATCAGGACGGCTATACTATAGCGGGCACGCTCGGCAGCGCTACGGGCACGCTTTATACGGTTGCCTCCAAAACCGAGCTCAATCTTACCCCCGCTGATATAGCAACGGCTGAGGGTGTACAGAAGTACACTTACAGAGCAACCAGCCTTAAAGTAAACTTTAATATGGAAAACAATTCCGCGTATTATATTTATTACGCTTTGGCAAACGCCAACGGAGTTGTAACCTCGCAGGTTTATCAAGACCAGGTAAAATATGTTGAAATCAACTCGGAGGCGGATTTCAACGCGCTTATCGGCGCAGGGCAGTTCGGCGACGGCGACAGTACTAAGACCATTTACTCGCTTACAAAAAATCTCGATTTCGGCGGTTCCACAAAGTTTGTCGCGGCTAAAAAGGTGTTCAGCGCGGTGCTCAACGGCAACGGCTATACAATTTCAAATATCAGCGTAACGGGTAAAACAACCGGCGGCGAAACCGGCATATTCTATCAGGTCAACGGCGGCACCGTCATGAATGTTAAATTTGAAAATACCAGACTTGAAAGCTCCGGCGACAAAGGCAACAACGTCGGCATAGTCGGCACCTGCCTCGGCGGATATTTCAGGGATATAGTAATTTCAAAGCATACCGCAAAGGGCTATCAGGCAACGGCGGGCTTAATCGGACTTGTCAGCGAAAACACAAAGCCTATTTATATCAGCCGCGTTTATATCGACGGTCAGTCTAATATCCTCGGCACAAGCACGAGAACAGCTGGTATTATAGGAAGAATTTACCACAACGACGGCGAGGCCAAGGGCGTTAAAACGTCAGAGGTGCACATTACCGACTGTCACGTCAGCGCGAATATCGAAGGCGGCGGCGACGGCGTAAGCGGAATAGTGGGCGAGTGCGATTCCAACGGCAATATCATAGAGCAGTCGGAATGCTATCTCGAAATTACAAACTGCCTTGTGGACGGCACGCTTTATGCAAAGGGCGGCAGCGGAAGCGGCAGAAGATGCGGCGGTATGCTCGGATATATGAAGAACCCCGGCGTTGTAAGAATTACCGGCTGTCTGTCGATAGGCACAATCTACTATGACGATACGGGTCTTACCAAGGGCGAAATGGGCGAAAGCATTAAAAACACGTCGCCCGTGGTCGGCGGCTATGCCGCTAATGCGGACATCGTTGTTTATTACTGCGGCGCACTGTTCGACGAGTACGAAACCAACTTCGGCGTAGAGGTTTATACCGAGTACAGCATAGTCAGGGCAGAAAACTACACTGCAATGGGCTATGCATCGGAAATCTGGAATTACCACTATGCGCAAGGCTCGACCGATACGCTTACCGCGCCCTATCTCAGCCTTAAAACAGACTTTGTCAAGGCATAATACAAAACAATAACAAAACAAGCCCGCGCTTTTTTTAAAAAAGCGCGGGCTGTTGTTTTTATAAATTATTTAATAAAAATTTCTGCGTTGTAAAGTGTTTTTTTGCTTGCCAAGTCGTTTTGCGTGTGCTATAATCACATAGCAATTGAATCACGGCCCTGTGGTCAAGCGGTTAAGACGGAGCCCTCTCAAGGCTCAATCCCGGGTTCGATTCCCGGCAGGGTCACCAAGATAAAAAGTCGAACTTTCACATTTAAGAAAAGTCGACTTTGTTTTTTTTGTATAATAAAGTCGTATATTTTAGTATGTACGGCTTTTTAGTTGATTTTTTATTATTCAAAGTATGACTTGAAAAATTGCTTTATTAATGCTATACTTATATCAATTGCAGGAGCTACTATAATGACGAAACATAAAATTATATTTGGTGATAGTCGGGATATGAAACAGATTAAGGATAAATCTGTTCATTTAATCATTACCTCTCCCCCGTATTGGCAATTAAAAGACTACGGCGAAGACAGCCAAATAGGGTTTAATGATAGTTACGAAGAATACATAAATAATTTAAATCTTGTATGGAAAGAATGTAATCGTGTTCTCGCTGACGGGTGTAGATTATGTATTAACATAGGAGACCAATTTGCCCGTTCTGTTTATTATGGAAGATATAAAGTTATACCAATAAGAACAGAAATAATTCGTTTTTGCGAAACATTGGGTATGGACTATATGGGTGCCATAATTTGGCAAAAAGCTACTACAATGAATACTTCTGGTGGTGGTGCAATTATGGGCAGTTTTCCCTATCCAAGAAACGGCATATTAAAAATGGATTATGAATTTATTCTCATTTTTAAAAAATTAGGAAATGCGCCTAAACCTACAGCAGAACAGAAAAAAAATTCAGTTATCTCAAAATCAGAATGGAATGAATATTTTTCATCACACTGGAATTTTAACGGTGTCAAACAATTAGGGCATATTGCTATGTTTCCTGAAGAATTGCCGAAACGTTTGATTAAAATGTTTTCTTTTGCAGGTGAAACAATACTTGACCCTTTTTTAGGTAGTGGGACAACTTCATTGGCAGCTTTGAATTTGGGGCGCAATTCTATTGGATATGAAATTAATAAAGAATTTGCACCTACAATTGAAGATAAATTAGGTTATAGATTTTTGAATATGCAAAACACTATTGAATTCTGTGATGACATTAAATCTAAGTATGATTATAAATCATTACCGTACATATTTCATGACCCGCACAAATTGGATAAAAAAATAGATATTAAAAATCTACAATTTGGGTCAAAAATAGATAAAAATAATATTAAAAATGACAACCTGTTTATAGTTAAACAGGTTATTTCGCCAACTACTATTTTATTAAATACAGGTCTTGTTGTTAATTTATTAGGCATATTAGAAAAAAAAGAAACGATATCACAAGCTATTGAATATTTGCAAGGCATATTTAAAA
This sequence comes from uncultured Christensenella sp., assembly GCA_910587015.1. GTDB lineage: Bacteria > Bacillota > Clostridia > Christensenellales > Borkfalkiaceae > Coproplasma. The sequence continues at coordinate 101,507 of CAJUME010000005.1, read as the reverse complement.
AGAGAAAAATATTTTTAAAATATGATACTATTAAATACGACAATAATAATAACTTGCTTTGCTATGTTTATTTAGACAACAAAACATTTGTAAATAACCATTTAGCGCGGACAGGGTTTGTTTCAATCGATACATCAATTGATTATAAATACAAGAAAAAATTTTTGGAGAGTTTAAACAATGGCTAAGGAATGGATTTTGAATAGCGCAACTAATAGATTTCAATTAAATTTTAAACGTAACGTCGGTGCGACTTCGGAAGCAATTAGAAAGTGTGCGCCTAAATCATTAGAAGAATGGCAAGCGTATTATTTTTCTATTGTTAAAAGTGAAGAACATATAGTTGAATTGGGTAAAAAATTATATGTAAAGATTTCTGAAGTGCTTGTTGCGGAAATAGACGAAATAACCGAAGAAGATTGTATCAACTACATAAAAGAGCTTGTTATTGACCGTACATATGACGGATATGTTCGTGAAATTAAAACAATATACGAGCAGTTGCAAGAAATTTTGAAAGTTAAAATCGAACCTGCCCCCGATGATTGGGACAGGTTATTCAATGTTGATTTCTTTATTAAAATAAATGATAAATATATTGGCTTGCAAATTAAACCAGTGTCGCAAGTTGCACACATACCTGAAATATTTAAAGAAAAAGAAATACAGCATAAATCGCATATAGAATTTAATCAGAAGTATGGCGGTAAAGTATACTATCTCTATTCTTGCAAGCAAGGCGATAAGAAAATCATTGTTAATACCGAAGTTATTGATGAAATTAAAGCTGAAATTAACAGACTTAAATAATTTATGAGTTATAATTATGAGAAAAAATTTTGCTGATATTTTAAAAAGTGCAAAAATTGACATCAAAAAAGAATATGAACAATTATATGAATTGATATGATAAAGATTTTGACAGTGATTATGGTGAAAAAACATCATTATATGATGAATTTAGTGAGTATTTTATTAATGTATGGTTTCGTGGCACTTCTCTAAGTCTGGAAGATTTCGATGAACAGTACGGATTTGACTTTGAAAAATACCCACAGAGCTTTAATATAGATTATTTAATAAATTTCTGTGAGTATTTTTATAATCTAATTTGTGCATATATAGATGTACCTGCATTAAATAAATACAATGTAACTTTTATACTGCATCAAATCAACAGAGTTATAGAAGCAGTTGGTTATATGTCCACTAAACAAGATGGATTAACGATTTTTACTGAAAAATCAGTTTCAGCTATTGCAGTTTCAGAAATAGTCCCTAACGATATATCTTATAAAGTAATTTCCTATAATCATCATTCAATGAAAGGAAATCTTGAAAATAAAAAAGATACTATTTTAAAATTAGCAAACTTACTTGAAGGCAAACGCAAGCAACTAAAATCAATAAATCCTTCATTAGAAGATGATTTGTTTTATGCTTTTAATAACCTAAATTTAAGGCATAACAATAAAGATAAAGATTATAAAAAGTATAAACAATATATTGCGGATATGCCTGATAACGATTTAGAGCAATGGTATGATGAAGTTTATCAAATGTGCTTACTTGCTTTTCTTGAAATTGAGCAAATAGACAGAAAGAAGTCTTTTAATGATTTAAAACGCCAAATTGAAGAAAATGCATAATGTATAAAGTTGATTTAGGTTTTTTATTTAATAAAGCCCTAAATAAGGAGATTTTTATGAGTAGAATGCTTGTTATCAAAACAGAAAACTGCCCCCAAAGCCACAGCTGTCCCGCCGTAAAGGTGTGCCCCGTCGGCGCGCTGTCGCAAAGCGGCTTTTCCGCGCCAGTAATTAATTACGATAAATGCATTGCATGCGGCAAATGCTCCGACTTCTGTCCCAAAAAAGCGTTGGAGCTACAAAGATAAATTGTATCACAAGCTTGTTTTAATCTAACAATTACAAGCAAACCCCAAAATAAATTTACATTTCTTGACAAAAAAATAAATCCGTCTTAAAATTATTTCGACTTCTAACTATTAGAAGTCGAAATAATTTTTTTGTGTATATCAGAGGAAAAAAGTGCAAAACAACAAGCCAAATGCAATTGCCGACAGCAAAACGGACGGTAAAACTGATAATAAATCGGATAACAAAAGACTTTTCGGCAAGCTTTGCTACCTTCACCGCCAGATGCGCCGCGAAAATAACCAGCTTTTTGCGGAGTACGGCGTAACGCCGGTGCAAATGCAGGCGCTTATTTTTATCCATTGCAACGCAAGGTCGGGGCACAGGGTGTGCCAGAAGGACGTAGAGCGCCAGATAAATTTAAGACCGTCCTCCGTTTCCTCGCTTATTTCCAATCTGGAAAAGGACGGTTTTCTTAAAAGAACGGTTTCCGAGGGTGATGCCCGCTCGAAGCACCTCGAACTGACCGAAAAGGGCAGCTATATCTGCATAAAGGAAAAGCTTTTTATGGACAGCTGCGACAGCGCTATCCAGAACGCCCTTTCCCCGCAGGAGCAGGAGGAGCTTGAAAAGCTTCTTCAAAAAATAATAGACAGCATATCAAAATGAACGCTTATACTTAAAATTTATATTCAGTAAAGACAGGAGGAGTAATTGCAATAAATGATAAAAACACTTTTAAAAAGCGTAAGGGAATATAAGCTTTCTTCCATACTTTGCCCGTTGGTAATGGTTGGCGAGGCGGTTATGGAAATAATAATACCGTTTTTAATGACGTCTATTGTCGGTCAGCTCGAAGCGCTTGCAAGGGGCAAAATTTCGCAGATTAACGTCGGCGCGCTTGCGATAAACGCGTCCATAATGATTTTGTGCGCGGTTTTTGCGCTTATTTGCGGTGTTCTGGGCGGAAAGCTCGCCGCAAAGGCAAGCTGCGGCTTTGCGCACAACCTGCGTGAGGATATGTACGACAAGCTTCAGACGTATTCCTTCGCAAATATAGACAATTATTCTGCGTCAAGCCTGATAACAAGAATAACCACGGACGTAACAAACGTGCAGAACGCCTATCAGATGTCTATAAGAATGCTTGTCCGTGCGCCCGTGCTGTTCATTGCCTCGATAATTATGACCTCTGTTATAGAGCCGAAAATGGCGCTTATTTTTGCGTGCGCCGCGGTAATTCTCGGTATAGTCGTTTCAATCTGCATGTTTAAGGTTGTGCCTTATTTCAGAACAATGTTCCGCAAGTACGATGACCTCAATTCGGTCGTGCAGGAGGATTTAACGGCTATCCGCGTAGTCAAGTCCTATGTGCGCGAGGATAAGGAAATCGCCAAAATGAAAAACGCCACGGGCGAGGTCTATAAATATTCGGTCAAGGCAGAGCGCATTCTTACCGTATTAATGCCTTGCGCAACGCTCGTTCTGTTTATTGTCAATATCATCATTTTAACGGTCGGCTCAAATATGATTATCGGCGAAAAAATTTACGGCAACGTAAAGGCGACTGATATTCAAACGCTTATCCAGTATTCCGCGCAGATACTTTCCGGTATTATAATGGTAGCAATGTGCCTCAATTTCATTTCGCTGTCAAAGGGCTCTATGGACAGAATTTGCGAGGTGTTGAACGAAAAACCCACGCTCTCCCGCTCGGACCAGCCCTTAACCGAGGTGAAAAACGGCAGTATCGACTTCGAGAACGTGTCTTTTGCATATTCGCAGAAGTCGGATAAGACAGTGCTTTCAGATATAAATTTACATATAGCCGAGGGCGAAACAATAGGCATAATCGGCGCAACGGGCTCGGGCAAAACCTCGCTTGTGTCGCTTATTCCAAGACTGTACGATGCAACAAGCGGCACGGTAAAGGTCGGCGGAGAGGACGTAAAAAATTACGATATGGACACTCTTCGCAACAAGGTTGCAATGGTTTTGCAGAAAAACGTGCTGTTTTCCGGCACGGTTGCGGAAAATCTGCGCTGGGGCGATGAGAACGCCACCGATGAAGAGCTTCGGTTTGCCGCGCGTCAGGCGTGTGCGGAGGAGTTTATAGACGCGCTCCCCAACGGCTACGGCTACGATTTGGGTCAGGGCGGCGTAAACGTTTCGGGCGGACAAAAGCAAAGGCTTTGTATTGCCCGCGCGCTGTTAAAAAAGCCCGCGGTAATCATTTTCGATGATTCCACGTCGGCGGTCGATACCCATACCGATGCGCAAATACGCGCCTCGCTTGCCAAATATGCGCCGCAAACAACAAAAATAATAATCGCCCAGCGCGTTGCCTCGGTTCAGGACGCGGACAGAATTATCGTCATGGACGAGGGCAAAATTGCAAGCACCGGCACGCACGAACAGCTTTTGCGCGATAACGAAATTTATCGCGAGGTATATCAGTCCCAAATGAAGGGAGGTGAAGAGAATGCCTAAGGCTTCAAAATCAGCGCGCGCAAAGGCTCCGCTTAAAACCTTAAAGCGTCTGCTTGCGTATTCGTTTTCAAGGAACAAGCTTGCAACCTGCTTTGTCGTGTTTTTCGTGCTTATCGCTTCGGTTGCAAACGTAATTGCGGCGTCCCGCGTTTCCGTAATAGTTGACGAGCTTATTCTTATAAGCAACGGCGATGCATCGACAAATCTTTGGGAGGTTATCTATCCCAACGTAATTGCAATGGCGTGCATATATCTTGCAGGCTCGGTTTCTTCATTTTCGTATAACATTATAATGATGTATATCGCGCAGGGCACGCTTAAAAAAATGCGCGATGAAATGTTTGCAAAAATGCAGTATCTGCCGTTGCGCTACTTCGATACGCACACCCACGGCGATTTAATGAGTCTTTACACAAACGACGTGGACACAATGCGCCAGCTTCTCACGCAAACCATACCGCAGATAATTTCCTCTGCAATAACGCTTGTAGCTGTGCTTGTATTTATGATAATGTACAGCGTAACTCTGCTGCTTGTAGTGCTTGCCGTGCTTGTCGCTATAATTTTCGCAACAAAATACATAGGCAGCCGCTCGGCAAAAAACTTCCTCATTCAGCAAAAATCCCTCGGCAACCTCAATGGCTTTGTGGAGGAAATGACAGAGGGACAAAAGGTCATAAAGGTATTCTGTCACGAGCAAAAGGCGCGCGAGCAGTTTAAGGTCGTCAACGATGAGCTGTACGAGGCGGGCAGAAAAGCCAATTCCTACGCGTTTGTTCTGGGGCCTATCAACAACAACCTCGGCTATTTGCAGTATGTGCTTGTCGCAATAGTCGGCATACTTATTATGGCGCTTGGCAGCGAGGCGGGTCTGCTTTCCATTTATTGCTCTGTGCTTAACGCCGATAAGTTCAACAGAGTTGCATGCGTTGCGGGTATGCTCGTTTCGTTTTTAATGTTTTCAAGGCAGTTCAATATGCCCGTCATGCAGGTTTCACAGCAGTTCAACGCAATAGTAATGGCGCTTGCGGGCGCGGAACGCATTTTCGAAATGGTGGACACCCTGCCCGAGGATAAGGGCGGCGACACCGTTTTAACCTACGGCGAGCACGAAGCGGGAAAATGGGCATGGAAAAAGCCGAATACGGACGGCTCGTTTGAATATATCCCGCTTAAAGGCGATATTCGTTTCAACGACGTTGTTTTCGGATATACGGACGAAAAGGTAATTCTCAAAAATATAAGTCTGTATGCAAAGCCCGCCCAAAAAATAGCCTTTGTCGGCTCTACGGGTGCGGGCAAAACAACGATAACCAACCTTATAAACCGCTTTTATGATATTCAGTCTGGTACAATCACCTACGACGGGCTGGATATAAGGTCAATCAGAAAGGACGATTTGCGCAAATCCTTGGGCGTGGTTTTGCAGGATACTCACTTGTTCACGGGCACGGTTATGGAAAATATCCGCTACGGCAGACTTAACGCCTCCGATGAGGACTGCATAAAAGCGGCAAAGCTCGCAAATGCACATTTCTTTATAAGTCATTTGCCGGACGGCTACAACACTATGCTTAAAAGCGATGGCGCAAACCTTTCCCAGGGCCAGCGTCAGCTGCTGGCAATAGCCCGCGCAATGGTATCGGAGTGCCCCGTGCTTATTCTGGACGAGGCAACCTCCTCAATCGATACCCGCACGGAAAAGCTTATAGAACAGGGCATGGATAAGCTTATGGAGGGAAGAACTGTGTTTGTAATAGCGCACAGGCTATCCACCGTCCGCAACAGTCACGCGATTATGGTGCTTGAGCACGGCGAAATTATCGAGCGCGGCAGTCACGAGCAGCTTATAGAGCAACGCGGCAAGTATTATCAGCTGTATACTGGCGCATTCGAGCTGGAATAACTGCAATAAACAAAAAACCCCGCTTAATTTAAAAATTTTGTCGAATAGTACAACCTGTATAAAACATATGCTATTAACCCGCGGAGTTAACCGCGCAAAAAGGGTAAAGCATATGTTTTTTGATTTTTTAAGTCTGCTGTTCGGTAAAATTTTCTTCTTCACGGGCATGGTGCAAAGCAAAGGCACCTTCCCTAAGCCGCTTTCCGCCGAGGAGGAGAAAAAATACCTCGCGCTTGCCCGTAGCGGCGATAAAAAGGCAAAGGAAATTTTAATAAAGCACAATATGCGGCTTGTAGCGCACATAGTAAAAAAATACGCGGGCGCGGCGGAAACGGACGACCTTATTTCCGTTGGCTCGATAGGGCTTATAAAGGCGATAAACACCTACCGCGATGGCAAGGGCACTCAGCTTGCAACCTATACCGCGCGCTGTATAGAAAACGAAATATTAATGCTTCTGCGCTCGGGTAAAAAGCATAAAAACGTCGTATCCATAACCGACCCGGTCGGCACCGACAAGGACGGCAACGAGCTTACGCTTATAGACCTGCTGTACGAAAAGGAGGACAACGTATTCGCTCAGGTGGAAAAGAGTATTCAGCGCGAAAAATTCGTCGCACTGCTCAAAAAAATCCTCAACGAGCGCGAGTTTACGATAATTTCCATGCGCTACGGGTTAGAGGACGGCGTTGCCCTTCCTCAGCGCGAGGTCGCGCATACGCTCGGCATTTCCCGCTCGTACATATCGCGGATAGAAAAGCGCGCGATAGAAAAAGCGCGCGAGCACCTTAACAAAGACGACTTTTTTACAGATTAGTCCAACAATATGCGGTTTATCCATAAGGTAAACCGCTTTTTTTATTGCAAAATCGCCCGTTTAGTGTTAAAATTCTACTGTAAGACAATAAGGAGCTTGTATGAATATTTTTGAAGAATTGCAGGAGCGCGGGCTAATCGCTCAGGTTACGGACGAGAAAGAGATTAAACAGCTTATAAACGGCGGCGGCGCCAGATTTTATATAGGCTTCGACCCAACTGCGGACAGTCTGCACGTCGGGCATTTTATGGCGCTTTGCCTTATGAAAAGACTGCAAATGGCGGGCAACAAGCCCGTTGTGCTTTTGGGCGGCGGTACCGGCTATATAGGCGACCCCACGGGCAGAACGGATTTGCGGTCTATGCTCACGCCAGAGGATATTCGTCATAACTGCGATTGCTTCAAAAAGCAGATGGAGCGGTTTATCGAATTCGGCGAGGGCAAGGCGATAATAGCAAACAACGCGGACTGGCTTCTCGATTTAAACTATATCGGTCTTTTGCGCGAGGTCGGCGCGTGCTTCACCGTCAACAATATGCTCCGCGCCGAATGCTATAAGCAGCGTATGGAAAAGGGGCTGTCCTTCCTCGAATTCAACTACATGATTATGCAGGCGTACGATTTTTATCATCTGAATGAAAGGTACGGTTGCAATATGCAGTTCGGCGGCGACGACCAGTGGAGCAATATGCTTGCGGGAACGGAGCTTATCCGCAAAAAGACGGGTAAGGACGCTTACGCAATGACGATAACCCTGCTTTTGAACAGCGAGGGCAAAAAAATGGGTAAAACCGCAAAGGGCGCAGTCTGGCTTGACGAGAATAAAACTCCCGTTTACGATTTTTATCAGTATTGGCGCAACGTGGACGATGCCGATGTTATGAAATGCATAAAAATGCTCACCTTTATTTCTGTTGATGAAATAAGAAAAATGGAGGCATGGCCGGCAGACCGCATAAACGAAAAGAAGGAAATTTTAGCCTTCGAGCTTACTAAGCTTGTCCACGGCGAGGAAAAAGCCTTAAAGGCGCAGGCGCAGGCAAAAGCGGCGTTCGGCGGCGGCGGCGACTTGCCCGAAAAAGCAGTCAAGGCAGAGCCTGCAACCATAATCCCCGTGCTTGTCGCGGCGGGTATCTGCGCAAGCAACGGCGAAGCCCGCAGACTTATCCAGCAGGGCGGCGTTTCCTTAAACGACAGCAAGGTTACCGACATAAACGCGCCCGTAAAAAGCGGGGATATTATCCACAAGGGCAAGAAAATTCATATAAAAATAACACTATTATAACAGAATGCCCGAAAAATATTTATCGGTGCTTGGCGATTGCCGCACGCAAAAAACAATAGAAAAATCCCGCTTTATTACCACCTCGCGCCACGTTGAGGACGAGGAGGCGGCAAAGCGTTTTATTGCGGAAATTTCCGCGGAATTTTCGGACGCAACCCACAACTGTTACGCATATATCTGCGATAATCTCGGCAATTTTCTGCGCTTTTCTGACGATAACGAGCCTCAGGGAACGGCGGGTATGCCTATGCTCGAAGTTATCAAAAACAACTCTCTTTTCGAGGTTGCCGTTGTGGTTACGCGCTATTTCGGCGGAATAAAACTCGGGGCGGGCGGACTTGTGCGCGCATATTCGGGCGCGGCTGCGGAAAATTTAGCAACGGCAAATAAGGTAATGTACCAAATGTGCGTGGAAAGTCGCTATAAGATAGATTATTCCTCGGTTGATATCGCATTGCGCTTTTTTGCCGACAGCAACGCAGACATAATAAATACGGAATACCTCAACGAGGTGCACTTTACCGTTGCCGTAAAAAGGGAAGAGGAGGCACTTTTCAACGCTAACCTTATTAACCGCTTAAACGGCAGGGTGCAGATTAAAAAAATAAGGGAATATTTTTTTCCGTTCAGAATTTAAAAATGGCAGAAATAACCTCAATCGAACCGCAGATAAAGGACAAAACCCGTTGCAGTGTGTATGTTGACGGGCGGTTTTATTGCGGAATAAAATTAGAGGTCGCTATAAAATACCACCTTAAAGCGGGCATGCAGATAGACAAAAGCCGCCTTGACGAAATTCAGCTTGCAACCGAAAAGGCTCAGGCGCTGGATAAGGCTATGACGCATCTTTCCGCGGCAATGAAAACCAAAAAGCAGATACGCGACTTTCTTGCAAAAAAGGGCTATACCGAGGCGGTTTGCGACTATGTTATCGAGCGGCTGGAATATTACAAATTAATCGATGACGAGGCATATTGCCGCGCCTACATCAACAGCGTAAAAGGCAAGGGCAAACGCGCCTTGGAGGTTGACCTGATAAAGCGCGGAGCCGAAAAAAGCGCTATCTCTTTGGCGTTGGAGGATGCGGAGGAGGACGGCGAAGAGGCGTTGCGCATACTCCGCAAATATCTTCGCGGCAAGGACAATACAAAAGAAAATCTGTACAAGGGCTATAAATATCTGCTGTCAAAGGGCTTTTCTTACGACACCGCAAAATCCGCGCTGGACGGCTTCGGGGGCGATAATGAGAATTATTGAGCTTTCGGAATGCGACAGCACCAACGAATATTTAAAGCGGCTTAACGGTGAGGAGGATACAATCGTTACCGCCTTGCGCCAGACCGCTGGCAAGGGCACCAAGGGCAGAAGCTTTTCCTCGGCAGACGGCGGACTGTATCTTTCCGTTATGCGCTTTTACGAAAATTTTTCCGCGGCAAACGCCTTCGAAATTATGATTAATTCGTGTGTTGCTGTATGCAAAACGGTAGAGTGCTTCGGTATAAAGCCCGTAATCCGTTGGGCTAACGACGTGCTCGTAAACGGCAGAAAAATCTGCGGAACCTTAATTGAAAATACCTTTTCCGGCGCAAATATCCGCCGTTCAATCGTCGGTATGGGCATAAATGTCAACAACGAATTGCCGCCCGAGCTCAGTCAAATTGCCGTTTCCATGTGCGAAATACTCGGCAAAAGGATAAGCCTGCAAACGGTTAAACAAGCGCTTATTGCAAATCTTCAAAAAAGCTTTACTATTAATGATTACAAGAAATATATCGACTGGTTCGGTAAAGAGGTTGCTCTGCACACCGATAAGGAAAGCTATACCGCAACCGCGCTTGACGTAACCGCGGACGGCAGACTTGTTGTAAGCCGTGACGGAAAAATTATTGAAATAAGCTCTGCGGAGGTTTCTTTAAGACTGTAATGGAAAGGGCTTTAACCAACGCGCAAATGCGGGAGGGCGACCGCCATACAATGCAAAACCTCGGCATATGTGCGGGGCAATTGATGAAAAACGCTGGCGCGGCGATTGCGGACGAGGCGGAAACCGCCGCAAAAAGGCTTAACGTAAACGATATCCTCGTGGTCTGCGGTATTGGCAATAACGGCGGTGACGGCTATGTTTGCGCGCAACTGCTTGCAGGCCGCGGCTTTTATGTAAAAATTTACGCCTTCGATGGCGCTCTTTCAGAGGAATGCGCCCACGTAAAACAAGCGTGCAAATGCGCTTATTCCGATGATATATCGGGGTCAATTATAATTGACTGCATTTTCGGCACGGGCTTTAACCGCAAAGCGGAGGAGCGGTACGCCGAGGTTATTCAAAAAATTAACGCCTCCGGCGCATATGTTATTTCTGCGGATATTCCAAGCGGACTTAACGGCGATAACGGCATTGCAGAGGGCTGCGCGGTCAAGGCAAATTTAACGGTGGCAATTGCGGAATACAAGGCGGGTATGCTTTTAAACGATGGCCTCGACTACTGCGGCCAAATCGTTAAAAAGGATATCGGCATAGTTTGCCCTTATGACGAATATATTTTAATATACGGTGCCGAGGATATAAAAAAATATTTTCCTAAGCGCCCGCGCAACTCGCATAAGGGCACCTATGGCTCCGCGTGTATAGTTGCGGGCTCCGACAAATATATCGGCGCGGCGGCTCTTGCGGTAAGCGCCGCATTAAAATCTGGTTGCGGGTATGTAAAGCTCGCCTCGACAGAACGGGTCGTGCTGTCGCTTGCGCCCCGCTATCCCTCGGCAATCTATCCCGATTGCCCCGACCTCTCGGCGCAGTCAATCGCAATAGGTATGGGCTGCGGCATAAGCGAACAGCTGTATAACACAATCAAAGCTCTGCTTAAAGAATATTGCGGAACGCTTTTAATCGATGCGGACGGGCTAAACGCACTCGCCCGTTACGGTATTGACATTTTGTCTGCCGAAAGAAATTGCCGCGTTATACTCACCCCGCACGTTAAGGAGTTTTCGCGCCTTATGGGCATAACCGTAAACGAAATCGTGCGCGACCCCGTTAATTCGGCAAAGCAGTTTGCAAAGCAATACAATGTAACCGTGTTGCTTAAAGGCGCGGCAAGCGTAATAACAGACGGCGCGCGCGTTGCATTAAATGTTAATGGAAATACCGCGCTTTCGAAGGGCGGCAGCGGGGATATGCTTTCCGGCTATCTTTGCGGAACGCTCGCCCGCGGCGTGCCACCGTTCAAGGCTTGCGTATGCTCTGCCTACGTCCTCGGTCATGCGGCGGAAATTGCCGCCGCAGATAAGACGGAATACTGCGCAACCGCACGGGACATAATAAAAAATCTGCATTTTTCGGTTAAGCGCTTGACATAATTTAAGATGTTTGTTACAATCCGAACTGTTGAAAGGGAGTAGTTTTAAAGGCTGACGGCAACAGACCCCGATTTTTTAATCGTGTCGCAGCCCCTTTTATTTGAAGGGAACAAGACTTTCGGCTTAAAAGTAATTTTAAGTTGAAAGTCTTTTATTTTTTCTTTGATTTCAGTCAATAATTACAAAAAAGAGGTGCACAATGAGCTATGACCTGATTTTAAGCAGTACTGCCGCAACGTGGGTTGTCAACCTAATTTTGCTTGCGCTGGGCTTTGTTCTGCTTGTAAAGGGCGCGGACTTTTTCGTCGACGGCGCGGCGGGTATCGCAAAAAAACTGCGTATTTCAACGTTCATAATCGGCGTAACGGTCGTTGCCGTGGGCACAAGCGCGCCCGAGCTTGCCGTAACCATTGTGGATGCAGTCACGCCCGAGGGCGGCGACCTTATCATGGGCAATATCCTCGGCAGCAACGCTTTGAACGTTCTGCTGATTTTGGGCATATCCGCGGTTATCTGCAAGCTGCCCACCGAAAAAACAACAAGAATTATCGATATGCCCTTTCTTATATTTGTCAGCGTGCTCTTTCTCGTTTTCGGCGTGTTTGTCGGGCCGTACGCTTTCGGCAAAACAGAAGGCGGAGAGGCATTCCTCAACGCCACAATGCCGTGGTACTGCGGTTTAATTCTTCTTGTTTTGTATTTTGCTTTTATGGCGTATAATATAGTGCTTGCAAAAAAGCAGTCTAAGGCGGGGCTTGAACAAGCCGCCGCAATATCCGTTCCCGACCCTTATGCGATGGCCGACGCGGATAACGGCAATGCAGTCGGCACGGGTATAATGGCGCGGCTTAAAAGCGGGTACGAGGGTTTGCTTGCAAGGGTGTGGTTTTTAATAGTCATAAGCATTGTCGGGCTTGCAATGGTGGTCGGCGGCGCAACGCTTGTTGTAAACGCGGCAAGAACGGTTTCTGTCAACCTTATAGGCATCGACCCCGAAATAGTGGCTTTAACGGTTGTTGCATTCGGAACCTCGCTTCCCGAGCTTATCACCTCTGTTTCCGCGGCAAAAAAGGGCGATGTTGGCATAGCCACGGGCAATATAATAGGCAGTAATATTGCAAACATACTGCTTATAGGCGGGCTTGGCGCGCTTTGCACAGGCTCGCGCGGGGTGCCGTTCACAATGGAAGGGCTGGTCGGCGGAGTCGTTTCTCTGCTTGCCGCATTGCTTATATTCGGCTTTTCTGTCGGCAGCAAATCAAAAAGCCTTACAAGGGTCGCGGGCGTGGTAATGCTTGTGTGCTTCGTCTGCTATTACGGCTTTATCTTCCTCAACAAATACGTTCTGTTTCTGTATCTTCCGGGGCTTCCCGTATAAGCAATACCGCCGCGCCCGTATAATTTCCCGCGCACAAGTCAATAATAAGTGCAGGCAGTACATATAATAAAATATACCCTGCCGATAAAGAGGTTGATATGACTATTAAGCGCGGAGAACTCTACTATGCAGATTTGTCGCCGGTTGTCGGCAGCGAGCAGGGGGGCGTGCGTCCCGTTCTCGTTGTGCAGAACGACGTGGGCAACAAATATTCGCCCACGGTAATAGCAGCGGCGGTCACAAGCAAAATAAACAAGGCAAAGCTACCCACTCATATAGAGCTGCCCTCGTCAAGCTATGGACTTCAGCGGGACAGCGTAATACTTCTTGAACAAATCCGCACGCTCGACAAGCGCAGATTGAAGGAGCGCATAGGCGAGCTGAACGACGTTACAATGAATCAGGTGGATAAAGCAATTTTAATAAGCCTTGGCTTCACAAAATAATCTTACGCCGAAATAAGCTTTCGGCGTATTTTTATTGTTCAATGATATAAAACAAAAACACATTTCACCCAATCTTCATTGACAAGCAAGCGCAAATAATGTATCATAAACAATATGTTAATAAAGAAATTGAAGCTAAAACCGCATATAGGATTAAAAAGCATAATTTTAATCGTTGCATCGGTTGTTTTGCTTGCCGCGGACCTACTTACGAAATATTTTGAAGAAAAAAACAACTGGCAGCTTAAAATTATCCCCGGTTTTGCCGAGATAGAGGGCGGCGGAATACACCGCAACGGCGGCTGTGCGTTCAGTTTTCTTAACAACAACCCCCAGATAGGACAGCCTATCTTAATAACTCTTACCTTTATATTGCTTGCGCTTCTGATTTTCGCATTTATCTGCCTGCCGGAGCGCTTCACCGTGTTAAAAACCGCGATAGCAATAGTCGTTGCGGGTGCAATCGGTAATCTTGTAGACAGAATAGCCTTTTTCTACGTTCGTGACTGGTTCGGTCTGTGGATGTTCGGGGGAATGACCTTCTGCAACTTCGCCGACTTCTGGATAGTGATAGGCGTTGCGCTTGCGGTTGTCGATTTAATGTTTTTGAATGAGTGGGCGGTATTCCCGCTTACAAAAAAGGCAAAGGCCGCGCAAGCGGAGCGCAGGGCGCAGGAGGAGGCGGAAAAGGCGGCGCAAGCCGTAACCCCAGCCGCGGGAAATGCAGAGGTTAACTCCGCCGTGTCCGAAGTCCCCGCCGCAACCGAAGAAAAAACCGATAACGATACGGAAAGCCAATGAAGGAAGAACTGTTTACCGCGCGGGAAAGCTATGCCCGCGCCGATGTTTTTTTAAGCGAAAATTTAAACGGTTACACGCGCTCGGCAGTAAAAAAGCTGTTTGCGGGCGGGTACGTTTCAATAAACGGCAAGGCGGCAAAGCCCTCGCAAGCCGTTTCCTCGGGCGACGTTGTAAAGGCAACCTTGCCCGATGCCGAGGAGTACTCCGCCAAGCCCGAAAATATCCCTCTGGATATTGTTTACGAGGACGGCGATGTCGCCGTAATCAACAAGCCGCAGGGTATGACCGTTCACGCTGGCAACGGCAATACCGAAGGCACGCTTGTAAACGCGTTGCTGTACAAGCTTGACAGCCTTAGCGGAATAAACGGCGTTCTGCGCCCCGGAATAGTGCACAGAATAGACAAGGATACCTCGGGACTGCTTGTCGTTGCAAAAAACGACAAGGCGCATTTAAGCCTATCAAAGCAGATAGAGGAAAAGACCTGCCGCCGCACCTATCTTGCGCTTTTGGAGGGCGTTGTTAAAAAGGACGGCGGAACGGTTACAACCTACATCGGGCGCGACCCGACCGACCGCATAAAAATGGCAGTCGTTTCGCCCGAAAAGGGCAAGCTTGCAATAACCGACTACACGGTTTTAAAGCGCTATAAGGAAAATTTTACGCTTTGCCGCTTCGATTTGCACACGGGCAGAACGCACCAGATACGCGTCCATGCAAAGCACCTCGGCTATCCCGTGGTCGGTGACCCTGTTTACGGCATAAAAAAACAGCGGTTCAGTCTTAACGGACAGCTTTTGCACGCATGGCGTCTGCAATTTGCCCACCCCGCAACGGGTGAGGAAATGTGCTTCGAGGCGCCCCTGCCCGACTATTTTAAGAGCGTTTTAAGCAAGCTTAAAGAAATTTAAAATTTGCTTATCAACGCTTGCAAATCGGCGCGGCGGTTGATATAATTTAATGGCAAGTATATTTTAAGGAGTTGAATTTTTATGGCAAATAAGAAAAAGACGACAACCACAACAACATCGTCTAATTACGACATTGTAAAATTCTGCGCGTTCTGGGGGCTTGTAATCGCAGCAATCGCGGCAGTAGTTTCGTTTATCCTTGCGCTTTTGGGCAAATGCGGCGTTGAATGGAATTTGCTCGGCAGAGTTGTAGGTATCTGCAATACCATTTCCCAAATCGCGCTTATAATAGCCGCGCTTATCCCCGCGTACAGATATTCCCGCGGCAAGGCAACGGTATGGCAGGCGTTCTTCTGGGTTGCGGTGATATTCATTGTCCTCGGACTTGTTGGAATAAATCTCGCCTTCTGAAAATAATAATAAAAATTATTTCCCCCCGACTTTTTGTCGGGGGAATTTTTCTGTACGGTTTTTCTTTACAAATTTTTCCCGATAAATTATAATGATTTAAAATAATAGACATTGCGCGCAAAAATCACATTTTTTGCAAGCAGACACAATTTGTTGCGCTCAGCAACCTCGGCGGGGTGAATTTGCGCAATTATACAATATGAGGGCGCTTTAATATTGCGCAAAGAGGGCGAGCAGCCCTTAAAATCACTAAAAATCGCAGGCGCGGCTTGCCGAGATTTTTGTGAGAGGTTAATATGGCATATCCGTTAATAGCGATAGTCGGCAGACCGAACGTAGGCAAAAGCACGTTCTTCAACAAGGTGGTCGGCAAAAAAATTTCAATAACCAAGGACAAGCCCGGCGTCACCCGCGACAGACTGTATGCGGACGGCGAATGGCGCGGCAAGGCGTTCACAATCGTGGACACCGGCGGCATAGAAATGCGGTCGGAGGACACTATGTGGCGCGAAATCAAAAAGCAGGCAGAGGTCGCCATAGACACCGCGCACGTCATTCTGCTTTTTGTGGATGGCAAAGAGGGGCTTACCTCCTCCGACTATGACGTTGCAGATATGCTCCGCCGCAGTAAAAAGCCCGTTATCCTTGTGGTAAATAAGGTTGACGATTATTCCGAGGATAAAATTTTCGAATTTTACTCGCTCGGTCTGGGCGAGCCCTTTCCCGTTTCCGCAGAGCACGGCACGGGCGTGGGCGATGTTTTGGACGAGGCGGTAAGCTGGTTTGAAAAAGGCGAAACCGCCGAGGACGCAAGCACAAAAATTGCGGTTGTCGGCAAGCCCAACGCGGGCAAGAGCAGTCTTGTAAACAGACTGCTCGGCTTCGAGCGCTCTATTGTAACTGATATTGCCGGTACCACGCGCGATGCAATTGATACAAAGCTGACCTATAATGGCAAGGACTACACCATTATAGATACGGCTGGCATACGCAAAAAAAGCAAGGTGGAGGAGGATATCGAATACTATTCCGTCCTTCGCGCGTTCGATGCGGTGCGCCGTGCGGACGTCTGCCTTCTTGTGGTGGATGCAACCGAGGGGCTTACCGAACAGGATACCAAAATCATAGGCTACGTCCACGAGCAGGGCAAGCCCTCTGTAATAGTTATGAATAAATGGGATTTGGTTGAAAAGGACACCAACACCATTAACAAATTCGAGCAAAAGCTTAAAGAGGATTTGAAGTTTATGGACTACTTCAAATCCGTGTATATCTCCGCAAAGACGGGACAGCGCGCCGAAAAGCTGTTCGCGCTTATTGACGAGGTGCTTGCCCACGCAAATTTCAAAATTCCCACGGGCACCCTCAACGACCTTATTTCCGATACCGTCCGCGCAAGCGAGCCGCCCTCGTACAACGGCAGAAGGCTTAAAATTTACTATTCCTCGCAGGTTGCGGTGGCTCCTCCGACTTTTGTTTTAAAGGTAAATTCGTGCGATTTAATGCACTTTTCATACGAGCGGTTTTTAGAGAACGTAATCAGAAAAAACTTCGACTTTACGGGCACGCCCATAAGATTGCTTATAAGGGAGAACGCGGAAAAATGACCTCGCTATTGCTTCTGCCACAAAAAACTCTTGCCTTTGCCGACTGCTGGTACTGGTTTTTGCTTGCGGCGGTTGTATGCTATTTTATAGGCTGCTTCAATTTTGCCGTGCTTATTTCCCACTTTAAAAAATCGGATATCCGCGACATAGGCAGCGGCAACCCCGGCAGCATGAACATGACGCGCACCTTCGGGCTTAAAATCGGCGCAATCAACTTTTTCTGCGACGCAATTAAAGGCGGACTTCCCGCGCTTGTTGCGTGGCTTATTTTCAGGGACTATGTCTTTGAGGGAACGGAAATTATCATCGCCGACTTTGCAAGATATTTTTTCGGAACGTTTGTTATCGTCGGGCATGTTTTTCCCGTAATTTTCAAATTCAAGGGCGGCAAGGGCATTGCCTCAACAATGGGACTTTTCCTTTTTGCGCTTCCGTGCGAGCAGTGGTGGTACTTCTTTATAGTCGCCGCATTCTTTTGCGCGGTGCTCGGCTATATCGCGCTTACCGAGTGGGGCAGCATGGGCTCGCTGATAGGCGTTTCGGGGCTGACGATATGGCAGGCGTGCATATTCGCCGTAAGATACAAGGCAGAGCTTGCCGCGCTTAATCCCGTGGTGATTTCGATATTTATGATGTTTTTAGCCATAAATCTTCTGACGTGGCTAAGGCATAACACAAATATTTATAAGCTTGTCGCGGGTGAAGAGCATCACACCTCGGTAATCAAAAGAAAAAACAAAACCAAGCGGACTTAGCTTAATAAAAAAACGGAGCCGAGGCTAAAAAGCCTCGGCTCCTTTAACTTTTTAAGTTGATTTTTTGTCGTCGTCAGCACCGTTTTCCTTTGACTTAATCGAAAACTCTATTTCCGGTCTGGCTTTAAGCAATGCATCGGTAAATTCCTCGTACCATTCATCGTTGACGGCTATCACGATAAAGCTCTTGTCCTCGAAGTACACGCTAAGCTTGTTGTTGGTTCTGTCAATCAAAACCGCTTCAATCTTTGCAATATCGTATTTGCTTCTTATTATTCCGAAGCTCGTTTTAAGGTATTTTTCGTCAACGGAATAGTAGGACGCTATTTTCAAGCTTACAAGCACAACAAACAGCAGAATTGATACAAAATACATCAAAACATACCGCACAATGGGGTATACCTTGTTTTCCCCGCCAACGCCCTGTGCAAAAACAAAATAAGTGTTTACGCCGAACGCGATAACCGCAAGCGCAATTCCTATATATATAAAGACTAAAATAGTCCTTGAAAATTTAAAATTAAATTTTTTCATATCCGTATTATATAGCCGCAATATAAAAAAATCAATAGCTTTTATCTATTTTAAATAAAAAAGAAAGGCGCAAATTAGCACTGAGGTTAATAAACAAAGCCGACGTGCAATATAATCGGTTGAGTTTTTTTGTTTTTATGATATAATTATTCCGAGATAAACAGAAATTTAGTGGAGGTCCGTTTTCGATGAAAAAAATTATTGCAAGCGCTTCGATTTGTCTGATTTTGTGTATTGCTCTAAGTTTGGTCGGGTGCGGTAATGAATTTGCAAAACGTGAATACAATGATACTGAAAAAATAGTGCAGCTTGAAGACCGTTACGCAAAAGAAAATTCGGTATTTAATCCGATTAATGGCGGATATTCTTTTACTGCTTCGAAATTCAACGGCCGACAAACGCTTTGGAATAAAGCCATTGAAGAAAATGCCGATATGGAAGTACGGCTTGATTTAAGTATTTCAAGCGGTCATGTAAAAGTTGTACATATTGATTGCGATAATAGCATAACCGTTTTAGCGGAATGTTCTCAAGCTAATTCCGATAAGCAATCGGTGATGAAAAGCTTATCTTTAAAAGTCGGACTGAACCGATTTAAGATAGTTGGATATAATTGCAAAGATATCGACTTAAAGCTGTATTTTGACGAGCCGTAACCAAGCTTCAATTTATTTTTCTATGTATAAGCCGAAAGCTCCCGAACATTTTGTTCGGGAGCTTTTTATTATTGTCTGAAAGTACGGCTTTATAATTTTCAGTTGCTTTCGGCGCCGTTTTCACTATCGTCGGGTGCGGGCTCCGTTTCGCCGTTGTCGGGCTTATCCTGCGGGCGGCATTTGCCGTGTCTGCAATTCGGGTCAATTTCAATAATAAAAGTGAAATTCTCGCCGAGGGGTATACGGCGGGCTCTGCCGTGACCCGTGTGGTGTCCGCGTCCGCAGTTGCCGTCGGGGCATTTGCGCGGCGGCTTATTCATATTATCGTTGCCGTCATCGGGAGTAATATCGTCCGTCCGCGTAATTTTTTGTCCGTTTTCTTCGGGCACGGCGGAGTTATGGTCGGAATTTTTAGCGCAGCCCGCAAAGCAAACGGCGCAGCCTGTGGTAAGAATTGCAATAACCTTCAAAATCGACTTTTTCATAAAACAAGTATGCATAATTTTAAAAAGCTTATTCATATGCTTGAAAAAAATCTCCGCAAATGCTATACTTAAAGCCTAAGCTTGAAGATTTTTCTGAGGGTAAAGGCAAAATTTTTAATTTCCGCATAGCATATGCGGCGGTTTTGCCGTTCCCTCGATTTTAAAGGGGGAATTTTTTTATGTCGGAAAACAGACTTGCGGTAATAAGCGTTATCGTTGAAAAAAGAGAGCAAAGCGCGGGCATAAACGCGCTTTTATCCGAATTCGGCGACTACATAATAGGCAGAATGGGCTTGCCGTACAAGCAAAAGGGCGTTTCGGTTATAAGTATCGTGCTCGATGCCCCGACCGAGCTTATAAATAAGCTTACGGGCAAAATAGGAATGCTTGACGGCGTTACGGCAAAAACCCTTATGTCCAAGCTTTAAAAGGAGTAACTGTATGAAAAAAATAATAATTGCATTAATGTGCGCGGCGGCGTTTTGCATTTCCGCGCTCGGCTTATCGGCGTGCGGCAACAAAAAGAATGCAAGCATAACCGTTTACGCCCCCGACGGCGCGCCCGCGCTTGCGCTTGCAGGGCTTATGTCGGAGGAAACGGATTTCGTTGAAAAGGTAAGCTACAAAATAGTTTCGCCCGAGGAAATTTCCTCTTGCGTTACCTATAACGATGAAAGCAAGAATGCAGATATGTGCATACTTCCCGTCAACACTGCAAGCAAGCTTGTAGGCAACGGGCAAAGCTATAAAATGCTCGGCGCCGTAACTCATGGCAATCTGTATATCGTTGCGGGCGCGGATAAGCCGACCGTTACCGCCGACAACGCTGCCGAAACGCTCGACGGGGCTCGGATAGGCGTTGTCAATCTTGCGGCTTTTCCGGGCGCGGCGACAAGGCTTGTGCTTAAAAAGCACGGTATTTTAAACAGCGTCACGCTTGAAGGCGTGGCGGCAACTCAGGTTACGGGCACAGAGGCGCAGTACGATTATTTTGTCATTCCCGAGCCCGCCGCAAGCACACGGCTCAACAATCCCAACCTCAATTTAAAGCTTGCGGGCAGCTTGCAGTCGCTTTACGGCGAAAACGGCTATCCTCAGGCAGTGCTTGTGGCTAAAAATTCACTTATAGAAAAAAATCCCGCGTTCATTTCAAAATTTATGGAGGCAATGTCCGACGGCGCGGACTGGCTTTTGGACGAGGGCGTAACGGCGGAGGCAATTTTAAACGCAGTCAAGTCCCATTACGCCGACCCCGAAAACACAAAGCCCGCATTTACCGCGGCAAACCTTACAAAAACGGTAATAGGCAACTGTGCAATCCGCTTCGAGCCCGCGGCGCAAGGCAAACAGCGCGTAAAGGCTTTTTTAAGCGAGCTTGCGGACGTAAACGATGCGGCGGCAACCGCCGTCAGCGACGAATTTTTCTATTGCATATAAATGACGGCATTAAAAAACTTTTTTAAAGAAAGAAAATTCAATATACTCGGCTCTGCCATTGCAATCGCTTTAATGTGGCTGGTGTGGATAACCGCCTACTATTCGGTTGGCAATAAGCTTATAGTTCCGTCCTTTACGGAAACCGCCGTATGCTTTTTTAAAAATTTCGCCTCTGCGGAGTTCTGGGCGGCGCTCGGCGGCTCGCTTTTAAGGACGCTGCTTGCCTTCCTCGTTTCGTTGCTTCTGGCGGCGGTCTGCGCGGCGGGCGCGTCCCTCAGCAAAACGGTAAAGGCTGTTTTAAAGCCGATAATTACATTTGTCCGCGTTCTGCCCACGCTTGCGGTCAGCCTTATTATTTTAAAGCTTGTGCAGGGCGACAGAAGCGTTTCTCCCGCAATCGTCACCTTCTTGGTGCTGTTCCCCGCAATCTATGCGCAGCTTATTGCCGAAGCGGAGGGGCTTGACGGCGGACTTGCGGAAATGGCGCGGGTCTACAACATAAGCAGACGCGACAGACTTTTCAAAATTTATCTGCCGCATATGCTGCCCGCAACACTGTCGCAGTGCGGTGCTAATATCTCGCTCGGGCTAAAGGTAACCGTTTCTGCCGAGGTGCTTGTAAACACCGCAAAGGGGCTTGGCGGAATGCTGCAGGAAAGCAGTCTTGCGGCGGAAACCGCACAGCTTGCCGCTCTTACTGTTTCCGCGGTGATAGCGGGGCTGTTGCTGGATATAGCTTTTTCGCAGTTGAAGCGGCTTACCCGCAAATGGTGCTGAGGTCTATTATGCTTGAAATTAAAAAGCTTACA
Source organism: uncultured Christensenella sp. (assembly GCA_910587015.1). GTDB lineage: Bacteria > Bacillota > Clostridia > Christensenellales > Borkfalkiaceae > Coproplasma. Next base: position 79,545 of record CAJUME010000005.1, on the reverse strand, counting down.
AAAGCGTACGGCAAAACCGAGGTTTACAGCGGCTTTGATTTATCGGTGGAAGAGGGAAAAATAACCTGCATTCTCGGTGAAAGCGGAAGCGGTAAAACCACGCTTTTAAACTGTATAGCGGGGCTTACCGGTTATATCGGGCAAATAACGCCTGTAAAATGCTCGTATGTGTTCCAGACGCCGCGGCTTGTGCCAAATCTCACGGCGGAGCAAAATCTTTCGCTTGTCTGCCGTGACAAGGCGCGCGTATGCGCCATGCTCGGGGACGTTGGACTTGGCGAAAAGCGCGGAGCGTACCCCAAATCGCTTTCAGGCGGGCAGGCACAGCGCGTGTCGCTCGCCCGCGCGTTTTTGTACGAAAGCGATGCGCTCTTAATGGACGAGCCCTTTTCCTCGCTCGATTTAAGGCTAAAAAACGAAATGCATTCGCTTTTTCTGCAAATAAACAGCCGCTATAAGCGCACGGTGCTTTTTGTCACGCACGACGTTGACGAGGCGGTAAAGCTTGCCGACAGACTTCTTGTTTTGAATGGCGGCAAAATTGTTTTCGACTGCTCTCCAAAAGCGGCGGAAAGGGCGGCGGACGGCTTTTGCGAGGGCTTGCGTAAAAGACTTATTTCAGTGCTTACAGAGGGCTGAAACCAAAATATCGCTTGACAATAAAAGCGGCAAAATTTATAATACCGTTGAATAAAATTTGCAGGAGAATATAATGAAGAAGTTTTTCAACGAATTCAAGACGTTCATATCCCGCGGCAACGTTCTGGATATGGCGGTCGGCGTAATTATCGGCAGTGCGTTCACGGCGGTAATCAACTCGCTTGTCAACGGCATTTTAAAGCCGCTTATAAACGCAATCCCCGGCGCGGACCGGACAAGCGCATTGCAGATAGTGCTTGTCAAGGCTACAGAAAATACCGAGGCGGTCGTGCTCGACTTCGGCGCGGTGATTTCTGCCGTAATAACCTTTTTAATAACCGCGTTTGTGCTGTTTATTATAGTTAAAACCATAAACTCCATACGTGAGGGCGGCAAAAGACTTGCCGAAAAGCAGAAAAAGAAGATAGAAAAGCAGCTTAAAAAGGGTAAAATAACGGAAGAGGAGGCGGCTGCAGTCAAGGCAGAGGTTGCGCCCGTTGCACCCGCGCCCGCGGCGCCCGTTGAAACCACTGAAGATTTGTTAAGGGAAATCCGCGACCTTTTAAAGGCGCGCAATTCTGACGCGGCATTAAAAACCGCGGAAGAAAATTCCGAAAACAGGCAATAATACAATCAGCCCGCAGACCTGCACAACGCAGGCCTGCGGGCTTTAAATTTCACTTACTCAAAATTTTATGTTTGTCAACTGTTTAAATGCGTAAAAAGTCAAATTTTTACTCTTAAATTTTTAAAAAAGCTTATTCAAACATTTTTCTTTTAACTATATATTGTGTTATAATAAACGCGTATTTTGTAAATGTTGTGTATTTTTACGCCACAACGAAAAAGGTGAAGCCGGAGCGGAACGCGACTATGCAAAAATACACGTTCAAAACGGCAATCACGGGCATAATCAGCATCAGCAGAAGATTTTTCAGCCGATACCGCATTACGAACATAGAAACGTAAATGGCAATCGCCCCGCCGAGCATTGCGGTAAGTATCAGCTTGCCGTCGCCGCTTTTCGCCTTGCCGTTTTCATCGATTGCCTCGTCCTTCTGGCTCTTGACAAGAATAATTGCAAATACGTTTACGGCAAGTATATAAACTATAAAAATAACGTAAAGCAAAACCATACTCACAGTATGCTTCCTTTTTTTAAAAATAATATAAACGGAGATTATCAGATGTCAAAGGTTGCTATAATAATGGGCAGCAAGTCCGATTTTAACGTTGTAAAACCCGCAGTAGGGGTTATCAACAGCTTCGGCGTGCAGACAGAGGTAAGGGTTATTTCCGCGCACCGCACTCCCGACGAGGCTCACGAATTTTCGCTGAATGCAGAAAAGAACGGTATAGAGGTTATAATCTGCGCCGCCGGCAAGGCTGCGCACCTCGGCGGAGTAATCGCGGCTAATACCACGTTGCCCGTAATAGGACTTCCCGTAAAGACGGATATGATGGGCGGGCTTGACAGTCTTTTGTCAATCGTGCAGATGCCCTCTGGTATACCCGTTGCCTGCGTCGGCGTAAACGGCGGTGAAAACGCCGGTCTGCTTGCCTTGCAGATGCTCGGCATAAAATATCCCGAAATTGCGGCAAAGCTTAAAGAATACAAAAGAAATATGAGAGAAAAGATAAACGCTGACGATAAAGCTCTTCAGCGTGAAATTTCGCAGACTTAAATTATACCCGCGGCATATTCTGCGGGTATTTATAATTAAAAAACAAATTTATTAACGATTTTTTTCAGGAGATAAAAATTTATGGTTAAAAAGGAACAGCTTTACGAAGGCAAGGCAAAAAAGGTTTTCGCAACCGAAAACCCCGATTACGTTATCGTATCCTATAAGGACGATGCAACGGCCTTCAACGGACTGAAAAAGGGCACAATTTCGGGCAAGGGCGTTATCAACAATATTATGAGCAACAAGATGATGCAACTGCTTGAAAAGAAGGGTATTCCCACGCACCTTGTTGAACAGCTTGACGACAGAAACACCGTTGTCAAAAAGGTTGAGATTGTTCCCCTCGAGGTAATTATAAGGAACGTTGCCGCGGGCAGCTTTTCAAAGCGCTACGGCGTTGCGGAAGGAACCAAATTCTCCGCGCCGACAATAGAGTTTTCGTATAAAAACGATGATTTGGGTGACCCCCTTATCAACGATTATCACGCGCTTGCGTTAAAGCTTGCCACCGCAGAGGAAATCGACACCATAAAGAAAATGGCATTCGCCGTAAACGAGGCTATGATTGCCTTCTTTAAGGAGCTGAATATCGACTTAATCGACTTCAAGCTCGAATTCGGCAGATTTAAGGGTCAGATTGTGCTTGCGGACGAAATTTCGCCCGATACCTGCCGCTTCTGGGAGGCGGGCAGCTGGGATACCACAAAGCACGTCAGCCTTGATAAGGACAGATTCCGCCGCGATTTGGGCGGCGTAGAGGACGCTTACGCCGAAATTTTCAAGCGCATTTGCGGAGAATAATTAAATATGGGTGGATTTTTCGGCTCGGTCAAAAAAAGCAGTGCAATCTTTGATGTTTTTATAGGCACGGACTATCATTCGCATCTCGGCACCAAACGCGGCGGTATGGCGGCTTACGAGCCTTCAATCGGCTTACAGCGCGAGATACATAATATCGAAAATGCGCCGTTCAGAACCAAATTCGAGCGTGTTTTGTCGGAAATGAAGGGCAACGCGGCAATCGGCTGTATCAGCGATACCGACCCCCAGCCGCTTTTGACCGTTTCACGGCTCGGCACCTATGCGATTTGCACGATAGGCATAATAAACAACGCGGCAGAGCTTATGCAGGGCGTGCTTGACGGCGGCGGCTACTTCGACGCGATGACGGGCAGCAGGGTAAACTCCAACGAGCTTGTCGCGGCGCTTATAAACAGCAAAAACAGCTATGTAGAGGGTATTCGCTACGTCCACGAAAAGGTCAAGGGCACCGTTTCCATACTGCTTTTGACGGATAAGGGCACTCTTATCGCCGCAAGGGACCGGCTCGGCAGACTTCCCGTGCAGATAGGCAGGTGCGAGGACGGCTATTGCGTTTCCTTCGAAAGCTTCGCCTATAAAAAGCTCGGCTACACAGACGAAAGAGAGCTCGGCCCCGCGGAAATCGTTGAAATTTCCGCAGACGGCATAACACAGCTTGCCCCCGCCGGTAAGGAAATGCGTATTTGCGCGTTTTTATGGTCGTATTACGGCTATCCCACGTCCAGCTACGAGGGCATAAACGTTGAAATGATGCGCTGTAAAAACGGCGCTGTCTTTGCGGAAAACGATGCCAAAATTCACGGGCTTGACGATATAGATTACGTTGGCGGAGTTCCCGATTCGGGCACGCCGCACGCAATCGGCTATGCAAACGCATGCCATGTACCGTTTGCGCGCCCGTATATAAAATATACTCCCACATGGTCGCGCAGCTTTATGCCCGTAAATCAGACGGAGCGCAACAAGGTAGCAAAAATGAAGCTTATACCCGTGCACGAATTTATCGACGGCAAAAGGCTTCTGCTTGTGGACGACAGCATTGTACGCGGCACACAGCTTAAAGAAACGGTCGACTTTTTGTATTCCCACGGCGCAAAGGCGGTGCATATGCGTTCTGCCTGTCCGCCGATTATGTACGGCTGTAAATACCTCAACTTCTCGCGCTCGTCCGGCGATATGGATTTGATTACCCGCCGTACTATGATGGAGTTAGAGGGCGAGGAAGCCGTTAATCATATAGAGGAATACAGCAATTCCCAAACCGAGCGCGGCAAGGCAATGCGCAAGGCTATATGCGACAAATTTCAGTTCGAATCTCTGGAATTTCAGTCTATCGAGGGTCTTATGAAGGCAATCGGGATAGAGCCGTGCAAGCTTTGCACATATTGCTGGACGGGCAAAGAATGACCTTACGGTTATACAAGGTGAACTGAATGGAAGAAAAGCATGAGGAATGCGGCGTATTTGGCGTTTACTCGCAGGAAAACCGCAATGTTGCGCAAACCGTTTATTACGGCTTGTACGCCTTACAGCACAGAGGGCAGGAATCAAGCGGTATCGCCGTAGCCTATGCGGATAAAATCTCGTATCATAAGGGTATGGGGCTTGTTGCGGACGTTTTTGCGGACGGCAAGATAGAAGCACTGCCGGAGGGCGACATAGCTATCGGTCACGTTCGCTATTCCACTACGGGCGCAAGCATGCTGCTTAACGCTCAGCCCGTTGTTTTTACGGGCAAATGCGGCAAAATGGCGGTTGCGCACAACGGTAATTTAATCAATACAAAGGCTCTGCGCGACGGGCTTATCGCACAAAACGCGGTATTTCAGACCACAATCGACAGCGAGGTTATAGCCGTTTTAATCAACAGCCTTTCCGACGGCGATATTATTAACGGCGTAAAACGCGCGTGCGCTGAATTAAAGGGCTCCTATGCGCTGGTTATTATGACTTGCGACAAGCTTATTGCCGTGCGCGACCCGTTCGGTATACGTCCGCTGTGCATAGGCATGAATGACGACGACGTTATAGTCGCAAGCGAAACGTGCGCGCTCGATGCGGTAGGCGCAAATCTTCTGCGCGACGTAAGGGCGGGCGAGATTGTCGTTATAGACAGCAACGGAATACATTCCCATATGATGGAAAACATTCCCGCGCAGTCCCGCATGTGCATATTCGAGTATGTATATTTCGCCCGTCACGATTCCGTTCTGGACGGTTACAGCGTGTACGAGGCAAGAAAAGAAGCGGGCAGACTGCTCGCAAAGCACTATGCTGTGGAGGCGGATATAGTTTCTGGCGTGCCCGATTCCGGCAACGTTGCGGCGCGCGGCTATGCGGAGGAAAGCGGAATACCGTTCGTGGAAGCGCTTGCCAAAAACCGATATGTCGGCAGAACGTTTATCCAGCCCGACCAAGGGCAGCGGGAGAGCAGTCTTAACGTAAAAATGAACGCGTTGCGCGGCAACGTGCGCGGCAAAAGGGTTGTGCTTATAGACGACAGCATCGTCCGCGGCACGACTATGCGGAAAATAATCAGATTGCTCAGGGACGCGGGCGCAAAGGAAGTGCATATCAGAATTTGTTCCCCGATAATAAAGCACCCGTGCCACCTCGGAATAGATATTCAGACCTATTCCCAGCTGATAGGCGCGTATAAGGACGAGGAGCAGATTTGCGAAAGCCTCGGCGCGGACAGCGTGAGGTATCTTACGGTTGAACAGCTTTTATCCACCTGCGCGGGCGCGAATACGGGCTTTTGCCTCGGTTGCTTTAACGGACGGTATCCGTATTCCCTCGAAGACTACGAGGCGGACAAGCACAAGCTTGACTGAATATAAAAACAAAACTCAAAGGAGATAAAATGAGTATTTCTTATAAGGACAGCGGCGTCGACGTTGAAAGAGGCTACGAGGCTGTAAGATTAATGAAGGAGCACGTCAAATCCACCTACACAAGCGGAGTGCTTGGCGATTTAGGCTCCTTCGGCGGATTTTTTGCTATGCCCAAGGATATTAAGCACCCCGTGCTTGTCGCGGGTACGGACGGCGTAGGCACCAAGCTGAAATACGCCATAATTTCGGGCAAGCACGATACAATCGGCATTGACGCGGTTGCAATGTGCGTAAACGATATTGTCTGTCAGGGCGCAAGACCTCTGTTTTTCCTCGACTATTTTGCAACGGGCGCGCTCAGTCCCGAAAAGGTTGCAACTGTTGTCGCCGGTATTGCCGAAGGCTGCCGACAAAGCGGCGCGGCGTTAATCGGCGGAGAAACCGCTGAAATGCCCGGCTTTTACCGCACGGGCGACTACGATATAGCAGGCTTTGCGGTCGGCGCGGTAGATAAAAAGAAAATTATCAACGGCAGTACCATAAAGCCCGGCGATGTGCTTATCGGTCTTAAATCGAGCGGTATCCACTCAAACGGCTATTCGCTTGTCAGAAAGCTTTTCGGCGAAAATATTTACGAGCTGAACCAGTTCAACGACGAGCTGGGAGCAAAGACTATTGACGTACTTTTAACCCCTACAAGAATTTACGTCAAAAGCATTTTAGAGCTGATAAAGAACGTTAACGTCAAAGGCATCGCTCACATTACGGGCGGCGGGTTTATAGAAAATATCCCCCGCATTTTCCCCGAGGGCATAGGTTGCGTTATTGATACAAAGTCTTACGAGGTTCCCGCGGTTTTCCGCGTTATGCAGCAGAAGGCAGAGCTTTCCAACGAGCAGATTTACAACACCTTCAATATGGGTATAGGAATGGTAGTCTGCGTCAAAAAGCACGACGTTAAAAAGGCGATTGCCCAGCTTGAAGCCACGGGCGAGCAATGCGTTGTGCTCGGTAAAACGGTCAAGGGCAGCGGGGTAACCTTAAAGTGAAGCGTATAGCCGTCTTTGCCTCCGGCGGCGGTACCGATTTTCAGTCGGTCATAGACGCCAACGAAAAAGAAAAATTTTGCGAAATTGCTTATCTTATCGCCTCTAAGGAGGGGATAGGCGCAATCGACCGCGCTCAAAAGCACGGCATAGCCACGGCTGTTTTTTCAAAGAGCGGTTATCCCGATATAGACGAGCTTTATAAAGAGCTGACTTATCTTTTAAATATCCACCGCGTAGATTTTATAGTGCTTGCGGGCTGGCTGAAAATTATCCCCGAAAGCTTTATAAAAACATTCGAGGACAGAATTATCAACATTCACCCGTCGCTTATTCCCGCGTTTTGCGGAGCGGGCTTTTACGGACTGAAAGTTCATAAAGCGGTGATAGATTACGGCGCAAAGGTGTCGGGCTGTACGGTGCATTTCGTTAACGAAGTGCCGGACGGAGGCGCGATAATCGCACAGACTGCGGTTAATGTTGAGGACAGCGACACCCCCGAAAGCCTGCAAGCAAGAATACTGCAAGAGGAGCACAAGCTTTTGCCATATTGCGTTAAAAAGCTTTGCGAGGGCAAAATTATCAAAAACGGAAGAACGGTTACAATAGTGTAAATGGAAGGAGGTCAAAAGCATGAAGAAATTACTTTATAAAGTTCCACTTTTGCTATGCTGTTTGATAATGCTGTGCAGTATGTCGGGGTGTTTCTTGCTCCCAGAAGATTATTTACCTGAATATGACAACGAATACTTCCGTTATGCGGTCAGAACTGAAAAAGGTAAAAAGAAAGGTTACCTGATTGGGTTGACAGAGCTTGGAACAGAACAAACAGAGCTTATACTGCCGCAGGAAATAGACGGTGTTCCGATTTTAGGGATTGGATATTCTCGCAAAAATACATGGACTGCACCTATTGGTAGGTTAGTAAGCGATAATTTAAAGAAATTATACATAAATTTTTCTATAGATAATTGGGGGCAGGAAGGTTCTGCAATTTTTGAAAATTGTTTTGAAGTATACCTAAAATATAATATTCATAAAATTGGAGGCGGTGGCGGCGATATTGTGAGTTATCCAGTTTATGACAAAATTATTAATCCGGAGATAGGATATGGTACGAATACAGTAAGATATACCTTGTTAGCGAACGTTTCTTATATGTATAATTACGAGTTTGCAGAAAACGAGGGGTATTATTGGGTAGACAGCTATGATAACGAAACAATCAGCTTTATACCGCCTGAGCCGGAAAGGTCGGGTTATGCTTTCGGCGGTTGGTATAAAGAACCCGAATGTATAAATGCATGGGATTTTGAAACTGACAAAACGGGCGAAAAGTTGGTGGTTGATAATAATACTATAGCGCATTATGGAAACAACTATTTGCCGACTTTGCCGTCTCAATATACTGAGAAAGACGGTTTAAAGCTTTATGCTAAATGGATTAAAAATTAAAATAGATACGACAGACAAGCTGGCAAAAGCTTAAAAGGAGAAAGATTTATGAAAATGAAGAAAAGAGCGCTTGTAAGCGTTTCCGATAAAACGGGAGTTGTGGAGTTCTGCAAGGGGCTTGTAAAATGCGGGTTCGAAATTATATCCACGGGCGGCACGGCAAAAGCCTTAAAGGACGCGGGGCTTAAAGTTATAGGCATTTCCGAAATAACGGGCTTTCCCGAGTGTCTTGACGGCAGGGTTAAAACTCTGCACCCCAACGTTCACGCGGGACTTTTGGCAATGCGTTCCAACCCCGAGCATATGGCTCAGCTTGAAAAGCTCAACATAAACACAATAGACGTTGTTTGCGTAAATTTATATCCTTTCAAAGCCACGCTTGCAAAGGGCGCGGACTTCGCCGAATGTGTTGAAAACATAGATATAGGCGGGCCTACAATGATACGCGCGGCGGCTAAAAACTATCAGGACGTAGCCGTAATCGTTGACCCCAAGGACTATGACAAGGTTTTGCAGGAGCTTGCAAACGGCGGAGTTTCGCTCGCCACAAAAAAATACCTTCAATACAAGGTTTTTGCGCATACAGCGGTTTACGACAGTCTTATTTCCAACTATCTTGCTTCCCAGCTCGGCATAACATTCCCCGACGAGGTAACTTTCGCTTACGAAAAGGCGCAGGATATGCGCTACGGCGAAAACCCCGACCAGCAAGCGGTTTTTTATAACGAACAGTTTATCCGCAAGGGCTCGCTTTCCTCGGCAAAACAGCTTTGGGGTAAAGAGCTTTCATATAACAATATCAACGATGCGAACGGCGCTTTGGAGCTTTTGAAGGAGTTTGGTACAACTCCCGCAGTGGTCGCGTGCAAGCATGCAAATCCTTGCGGAGTGGGCACCGGCAAGTCGGTATTCGAGGCATATATGCGGGCGTATGAAAGCGACCCCGTTTCCGTTTTCGGCGGAATACTCGCAATCAACGGCACCGTTGACGAGCAGACCGCGACAGAAATCAATAAAATTTTTATAGAAATCGTTATGGCGCCCGCCTACACGGACAAGGCGCTTGAAATACTCAAACAGAAGAAAAATATCCGTCTTTTGCAGATTGAAAATATCTCCGCCCGCAGAGAGAGCACCGCTTTCGATATGAAAAAGGTTTACGGCGGACTTCTTGTACAGCAGTACGACGAAAGCCTTATTGCAAACGAGGATATGAACGTCTTCAAAACAAATGCTAAGGTTGAAACGGTTACTACCGCAAACGGCAAACAGAGAAAGACTTACGGCGTAGGCGTAGTTACCGACCGCGCGCCTACGGCGGACGAGGTTGAGGCAATGCTTTTCAACTGGAAAGTTGTCAAGCATACCAAATCCAACGCAATAGTTATAGGCAAGCAGGGCAGAACCACGGGCATAGGTATGGGGCAGACAAACCGTATCTGGGCGGCAAAGCAGGCAATCGAGCACGCCGGTAAAGAGGCGAAAGGCTCGGTAATGGCTTCGGACGCGTTTTTCCCTTTCCCCGATTGCGTTGAGGAGTGCGTGAAAGCGGGAATAACCGCAATCATTCAGCCGGGCGGCTCCATTCAGGACGAGGCTTCTGTTGAAGCGTGCAACAAGGCGGGCATTGCTATGGTATTTGTCGGCAACCGCCATTTCAAGCACTGATATAATCAAATAACAAAAGGTAGACAAATGAACGTACTTGTTATAGGTAACGGCGGAAGAGAGCACGCAATTCTTATCGCATTAAGAAAAAGCAAACGCGTTGAAAAACTGTATTGCATGAAAGGCAATGCGGGCACCGCGCAGATAGCGGAAAATGTGGACGTTGATTATATGAACATTTCGGCGGTAAAAAAATATGTCGGCGAGCACCCCGAAATCGACTATATTGTCGTTGCGCCCGACGACCCGCTTGCAATAGGGCTTGTGGACGAGCTGGAAGCTATGGGTAAACGCTGTTTCGGCCCCCGCAAAAATGCGGCTATAATCGAGGCAAGCAAGGCTTTTTCCAAAAATTTAATGAAAAAGTACAACATTCCCACCGCGGAATCGGAAATTTTCAGCGACTATGACAAGGCTTTGCAGTATATCCGCGCAAAGGGCGCGCCAATCGTTTTAAAGGCGGACGGGCTTGCCCTCGGCAAGGGCGTGCTTGTGTGCGAGGATTTGAAGCAGGCGGAAGAGGGCTTAAAGGAAATTATGCTTGACAAAGCCTTCGGCGCGGCGGGCAACGTAATTGTTATAGAGGAGTGCCTTAAAGGCTTGAAATATACCCCCGGAGAGGAGGTTTCCGTACTTGCGTTTACCGATGGTAAAACAATAGTACCCATGATAACCTCCTGCGACCACAAGCGCGTTTACGACGGCGACAAGGGGCTTAACACAGGCGGTATGGGCACGTTTTCACCCTGTCCTTTCTGGTCGAAAGAGATAGAGAAAGAAGTTTACGATAAAATCATGCTCCCTACAATGCACGCAATGAACGCCGAGGGCAGAACGTTCAAGGGCTGTCTGTATTTCGGGCTTATGCGCACAGATAAGGGTATGAAGGTGATTGAATACAATTCCCGCTTCGGCGACCCCGAAACTCAGGTTATTCTTCCTATGTTAAAGACCGACCTTATGGACGTTTTCGAGGCGGTTACGGACGAACGGCTTGCAGACATAAAAATCGAGTGGGAGGAGGGCGCTTGCGTCTGCGTTGTGCTGGCAAGCGGCGGCTATCCCCTCGGCTATGCAAAGGGCAAGGAAATTACAATAGGCAACACGGGCGAGGCAGTGCTTGTGCATGCGGGCACCGCCGTTAAGGACGGAAGGCTTGTAACAAACGGCGGCAGGGTTTTAGGCGTGGTTGCCAAGGGCAAAACAATTGAGGACGCCCGCAAAAAAGCCTATAAGTCGGTTGAGGGCATTCACTGGGAAGGCATGCAGTACCGCACGGATATAGGCTTAAAATACCGCAAAGGCTAAGGTTAAATATATGAACATTTACAGAATTTTTGTAGAAAAAAAAGACAATTTACATGCAAAAAAGGTTAAGGAAGAAATTCGCAATCTCCTCAAAATAAACGCATCCGATGTGCGCAGTCTTATAAGATACGATGTTGAGGGGCTTACGGAAGAGGAATTTAATTCCGCAGTTCCCTGCGTATTTTCCGAGCCGCCCGTGGATAACGTCATTTATGAAGAGTTCAGGGCGGAAAGCGGCTATAAAACCTTTGCAATCGCCTACCTTACGGGCCAGTACGACCAGCGCGCGGACAGCGCGGCTCAGTGCGTTCAGCTGTTGACGCAGAAGGAGCGTCCCCTTATAAAATGCGCAACCGTTTACGCGGTTTCGGGCGTTTCCGAGGACGAGCTTTCGCGCATAAAAAAGCACCTTATCAACCCCGTGGAAAGCGAAGAGGTTTCGCTTGAAAAGCCCGAAACGCTTATTCGGACCGCGGCAGAAGCGGAGGACGTCAGCGACGTAGAGGGCTTTATCAAATTCTCCGATAAGGATATAAAGAATTATCACGCAAAAATGGGTCTTGCAATGTCGGTTGAAGACCTTGCTTTTGTGCGCGACTATTTCAAAAAAGAAAAGCGCAACCCTACCGAAACGGAAATCCGCGTAATAGATACATACTGGTCAGACCATTGCCGCCATACAACTTTTGCTACCGAGCTTAAAAATATAACAGTCAACAGCGATAACGCGCATATTTCCAAATCGCTTGAACTGTATAATAGTCTTTTCGGTGAGCTGTACGCGGGCAGAAGCGACAAATATCCCTGCCTTATGGATATCGCCACAATCGGCGCAAAAAAGCTTAAAAAGGACGGCAAGCTCGACAATCTCGACGAATCGGACGAAATAAACGCCTGCGCCATAAAAATCGATGCGACTATAGACGGTCAGCCCGAAAAATATACAATAATGTTCAAGAACGAAACGCACAACCACCCCACGGAGATAGAGCCGTTCGGCGGTGCGGCAACCTGCCTCGGCGGAGCAATCCGCGACCCGCTTTCGGGCAGAACCTACGTTTTGCAGTCCATGAGAATAACGGGCTCCGCCGACCCTACCGAGCCCTTGGAAAACACCATTGCGGGCAAGCTTCCGCAAAGGGTAATAACCACCACTGCGGCGGCGGGCTTCTCGTCCTACGGCAACCAGATAGGTCTTGCCACGGGTCAGGTTGACGAGGTTTATCACGCGGGCTATAAGGCAAAGCGTCTTGAAACGGGCTTTGTAGTCGGCGGCGCGCGTTCGGATATGATTTACCGCGCCAAGCCCGTCAAGGGCGACGTTATAATACTCCTCGGCGGAGAAACGGGCCGCGATGGCTGCGGCGGGGCTACGGGCTCCTCCAAGGCGCATGACAAGCAGTCCGTGCAGACCTGCGGCGCAGAGGTGCAGAAGGGTAACGCGCTTACGGAAAGAAAGCTTCAAAGGCTATTCCTCAATCCCCGCGCTACCAAAATGATTAAAAAATGCAACGACTTCGGCGCGGGCGGCGTGTCAGTTGCCATAGGCGAGCTTGCGGACGGACTTGACATATTCCTTGATAAAATTCCCAAAAAATATCAGGGGCTGTCGGGTACCGAGCTTGCCATTTCCGAATCTCAGGAAAGAATGGCGGTAGTAATCGAGCCCGAGAATGCAGATGAATTTATCGCGCTTGCGGCGGAGGAAAACCTTTCCGCTACGCCCGTTGCGTTCGTCATGGACCACGGCAGAATAAAAATGTACCACCGCGGCAAAACGATTGTTGATATTGCGCGCGCCTTCCTCGATACAAACGGCGTAAAGCAGCAGACAGACGCGGAAATAAACGACAATATCACCTCATTCTTTGCCGAGCCGGAAAGCGTTCAGCCGCTTAAGGATAAGCTTTGCGCAACCCTTTCACAGCTAAACGTTTGCTCCAAAAAGGGTCTTGCGGAAACGTTCGACTCCACAATCGGCGCAAAGTCTGTATATATGCCGTTCGGCGGCAAATATCAGCTTACGCCCGTAATTGCAATGGCGGCAAAGCTGACCGGCGGAGAAACGGACGACTGCACTGTTTCGGCATACGGATATAATCCCGAGCTTATGTCCTCGTCACCCTTCACGGGCGCGATATATTCGATTGTTACCTCGGTTTCCAAGGTGGTTGCCGCGGGCGCAAAAATGGAGGACATACGTCTTACCCTGCAGGAATTCTTTATGCGCCTGCGCGATGACAAAAAGCGCTGGGGCGTGCCTACTGCGGCACTGTTGGGCGCCTTATATGCGCAAATTAACCTCGGTCTGGGCGCGATAGGCGGCAAGGATTCCATGAGCGGCACGTTCGAGGATATCGATGTTCCGCCCACGCTTATATCCTTTGCGCTTGCACCCGCAAAGGCGTCTGCGCTTATTACCAACGTGGTAACCCGCGCGGGCAAAAAATTATACCAACTTCACATCAAAAGGGACGAAAGCAATATCCCCGATTTTGTGTACCTCAAAACACTGTACAATACCGTTAACTCGGGCATATGCGGGGGGCAAATCAAGCTTGCAACCGTTGTGGAAAAGGGCGGCGCGGCGGCGGCAGTCGTCAAATCCTGCCTCGGCAACGGTTTCGGTTTCAGCTTCGGCTGCGGTTACGGCAAACTGTTTAAAGAGTGCTACGGTGATATTATTGTTTCTGCCGAGGACGAAAGCATTTTTGAGGGGCTGGAATACACTCTGCTCGGCGAAACGATTGAAAAGGACTTTGTCCTTGACGGCGAAACGGCAGAGCAGTCGGAGGTTGTAAAGGCGTATACGCAGAGGCTTGACGGAGTATTCCCCGCAACCGCATCCGCAGAGGGAGAAACGCCCGACTGCGACTGTCCCATAAGGCTTAAATATACAAATATCGCTATTAAAGCGGCTAAGCCCCGCGTGTTTATACCAGCATTCCCCGGCACCAACTGCGAGCTGGATACAGAACGCGCCTTCCGTCTGGCGGGCGCTGAAACGGAAATTCTCGTCATTAAAAACCGCACTCCTCAGGACATTGAGGAAAGCGTTAAAGCAATAATTTCGGCAATAGAGCGCGCAAATATAATTGCCTTCCCCGGCGGCTTCTCGGGCGGTGACGAGCCGGACGGCTCCGGCAAGTTTATTGCAACCACCTTCCAAAGTCCCGCAATTTCGGAAAAGATTATGGAATTTTTGCGGGTGCGCGATGGGCTTGCCCTTGGTATATGCAACGGTTTTCAGGCGCTTATCAAGCTCGGGCTCGTTCCCTACGGCAAGGTTTGCCCGCTTACGGAAAATTCTCCCACGCTTACCTACAACAATATTTCCCGTCACGTTTCCACTATGGCGAATATCCGCGTATCGTCTGTTGTCAGCCCGTGGCTTTCGGCATGTAAGGTGGGCGATGTGTATTCCGTTCCCGTATCCCACGGCGAGGGGAAAATAGTCGCTCCCGCGGAAGAGCTCGCTCTTATGAAAAAGCGCGGACAAATCGCAACGCAGTACGTTGATTTAAACGGCAAGCCGACAATGGAAAGCCCCTATAACCCCAACGGCAGTATGTGGGCAATCGAGGGCATAACCTCGCCCGACGGCAGAGTATTCGGCAAAATGGGTCACAGTGAAAGGCGCGGCATTAACCTTTACAAAAACTTTACGGGTGCGTTCGATATGCAAATTTTCGAAAGCGGCGTAAAATATTTCAAGTAAGCAATCGCGCGGACAGCGCGTAAAAGCATAAAAATATTTAAGGAAAATAAAAAATGAAATGTCTTTATTGCGGCTGCGAGGACAGTAAGGTTATCGACAGCCGTTCGGCAGACGAGGGCAGAACAATCCGCCGCCGCCGCGAATGCATAAGCTGCGGCAGACGCTTTACCACCTATGAAACAATCGAGGACACCCCCGTGCTCGTGGTAAAAACAAGCGGACTGCGGCAGGCGTTCGATGCGCAAAAGGTCAAAAACGGCATTATAAAGTCGTGCGAAAAACGTCCCGTTTCCATGAGCGCGATTGACGAAATGGTTTCGGTCGTTGCAAAAAAGGTTTATAATTCCATGGAGCAGGAAATTTCCTCCAAGCTCATCGGTGAGATGGTTATGGAAGAGCTTAAAAAGTACGATGAGGTTGCGTACGTCCGCTATGCAAGCGTTTACCGCTCGTTCAAGGATATCGAAAGCTTTATGCATGAGCTGCAAAGGCTTATAGACAATAAAAAGCTGTAATGGATAAAATCACAAAAAAGGTCGCAGTCGGCGGAATTTTTGTCGGCGGCGGCGAAAGCGTTAAAATTCAATCGATGTGCACGACAAAAACATCGGACGTCAGCTCGACGGTCGCGCAGATTTGCGCGCTTGAAAATGCGGGCTGCGAAATAATCCGCGTTTCCGTGCTTGACGAGGCGGACGCGCTTGCCATAAAGGCTATAAGCTCAAAAATAAAAATTCCGCTTGTCGCGGATATACATTTTTCGCACAGGCTCGCCGTTGCGGCAATAGAAAACGGCGCGGACAAGGTACGTATAAACCCCGGCAATATCGGCGGCGAGGCAGAAATAAAGCTTGTCGCCGACTGTATACGCGCGCATAAAATTCCCGTGCGGGTTGGCGCAAACACGGGCAGTATAGAAAAGGAATTTCTGCAAAAATACGGCAAGAACGAGCGCTCCCTTGTGGAAAGCGCGCTAAAAAGCGTTTCCTTGCTCGAAAAACACGGCGTTAACGATATTGTGATTTCGGTCAAGGCATCGGACGCGCGTTTAACGGTCGCCGCTTACAGGCTGCTTTCCCAAAAAACCGACTATCCGTTGCATATCGGCGTTACCGAGGCGGGCACTGAGGCTATGGCTGTCGTCAAATCCTCGGCGGCTTTGGGCGCGTTACTTTTGGACGGAATAGGGGACACTCTGCGCGTTTCCATAACGGACGACTCGGTTAAAGAGGTTTATGCGGCAAAACGGCTTTTGCGCGCGGTGGGGTTGGATAAAAATTTCGTCAACGTCATAGCCTGCCCGACGTGCGGCAGATGTATGTGGAATTCTATGTCGCTTGCCAAAAGGGTTACCGATTACGTCGAAAAATTTTCAAAGCCCTTAAAAATTGCCGTTATGGGCTGTGTTGTCAACGGTCCGGGAGAGGCTAAGGACTGCGACATCGGCATAGCCGGCGCACAGGACTACTGCGTCATTTTCAAGGGCGGCGAAATTATAAGAAAAATCCCCGCGGAAAATGCGGAGGAAGAATTTTTTAAGGAAATAAACGCATTGCTCGGCGTTTGATTTTTTCGGTAAATAAAATGCTGTCAAATGTACTCGCGGATATACGCTCCGCATCCGACAACTTAAAAAACTGCATTGTGCGCTCTGTCGAAGCTTACAGAGCGCGCCGTTTGGTTATAGTCAACCTCATTTCCGACAAAGCCTTTACGCAATCGGATAAGGAAAACGCGGCTACGGCAATAAGAAGGCACGTTCCCGCGTATTTCAACTGCGCGGTGGAAATCGTAAAGCTCTCCCCCGACTGCGAAATGGTCAAAAACAAAATTTATGAGGCTGTCAACGGCTTTTCCAAGGCGGTTTTCGCAACCCTTTCCCCCGATGATATATCCGTAGAAAAGCGCGGGGACGGTTTTTTCTACAAAATTGCGGTTGCGCCCTCGTTTATAAACGATGGCCTTTGCGAAAAAATCAACGGCTTTTTAAAAAAATGCTATTGCGGCGATTTTTCGGGTGAGTGCGTTGCCTCGCAGATAAATTTAGAGGAGCTGGAAACGGAGGAGGCTCAGGACGAAATCGAGTTCGAAATGCCCGTCCGCACCTTCAAAATAGAGGATTTTCAGCCTTTGGAGGGCGAAAAAATCCAGACTACCGCAGTGTATTTAAGCGATTTGAATTTTTCCTCGGAGGAGGTTGTAATCTGCGGCACAATCGAGGACATTCGCGAACGCAGCTATAAAAACAAAAACGGCATAGAAAAAACCTATCTCTCGCTCACGCTTAACGATACAACCGCGTCATGCTATCTTACCTATTTCCTCCGCCAGAAGTCCGCGGAAAAAATCAAAGGCTTAAAGCTTGGCGACAGCATTGTCTGCACCGGCTCTAACGAGGAATTTAAGGGCGAGCTGCGCTATACCGCAAAAATAATCGACTACGGTAAAATTCCTCAGGGCTTCGTGCCGGAAAAGAGAGAATCGAAGCCCGTTCCTTTGTACTATCACACGGTAAAGCCACAGCCTTATATCGATGCCGAGCAAGCCGACTTTTTAACGGAAAGAATTATCCCCGATTGCTTAAAGGACAAAAGCTTTGTGGTTTTCGACCTCGAAACAACGGGTCTTAACTGTTCGCCCGTGTCGGGGAATATGGACAGAATTATAGAAATCGGCGCCTATAAAATCGTCAACGGAGAAATTGCGGAAAGCTTTTCAACGTTCATTAATCCCGAACGCAGACTTTCCGACGAAATTATAAAGCTTACGGGAATAACCGAGGAAATGGTAGCAAACGCGCCCGATTACGCGCGGGTCATGCCCGATTTTTACAAGTTCTGCTACGGCAGTATACTTGTCGGTCACAACGTCGTCGGCTTCGACTATAAATTCGTAGACTATTACTGGTCGCACCTCGGCTATATTTTCGACAGAAAGCTTTTGGATACCATTCCGCTCTCGCAAGAGCTGCTGTCGGGGCTTTCAAACTACAAGCTTAACACAATAGCGGCAAAATTCAATATCAGCTTTAACCACCACAGAGCGGTCGATGATGCGCTTGCAACGGCCAAAATATTTATAGAGCTTATAAAAATCAAAAAATCTTTGCCTAAACTTCAATAAATGGTAATTTGTGCTTGCATTTTACTTTTATATGTGCTAAACTTATTAAGACCTTAATAGTGATGTTAAGATTGAGTGCCTGTTGAGGGCACTCAATCGTTTTGTAAGGACAATTATGACGATAAAGCCGATAAGCGAAATCAGCACATTTCTTGAAAAAATCGCCCAACCCATGGGCATAGAAATAGTTGACGTGGAGTGGAACGATAGGTCTGCGGCGTTGACGGTTTTTATTGAAACGGAGGGCGGCGTCGATTTGGACACCTGCGAAAAATTCCATAACGCTGTTATGGAGCCGATTGACGAGCTTGACCCCACCTTCGACAAGCCGTACACCCTCAATATTTCCAGCCCCGGACTTGACAGACCCTTCAAAACCGAACGCGACTTTGAAAGAAACCTCGGCAAGGACGTGGAAATAAAGCTGTTTGCTCCGTTAAAGGGCAAAAAATTTTTAGAGGGCGCGTTAATCGCCTTTGACGAAAACAGCGTTACGGTCAATATCGGGGAGGAGTTGAAGCTTCCCCGCAACAAAATAGCAAAAATAAACAAAGCCATAAGGTTTGACTGAGGGCTTTAAAAGCATATTTCAAAAATATAAATTTCTAAACTTTAATCGGGAGATTTAAAATGAGCAATAAATACAGCAAAGATTTTTTTGCGGCGCTTGAAGCGTTGGAAAAGGAAAAGGGAATACCCCAGTCGGTATTTTTGGAGGCGCTTGAAAACGCGCTGATTTCCGCTTGCAAAAAGCAGTATTCGGGTACAGTCGGCGCGATAGATATAAAAATGAACCCCGAAAAAGGGACAATAGACTTTTATTCCGTAAAAACGGTAGTCGAAGAGGTTGGGGACGCAGAAAACGAAATTTCGCTTGCAGACGCGCGCACCGTTAAAAAGGGCTATAAACTCGGCGACAGATTTACCGAAAAATTTGTTCCCGAGGACTTCACCCGTATCGCGGCACAGACGGCAAAGCAGGTAATTCTTCAAAAAATTCACGAAACCGAGCGCGACGCGGCAATGAGCGAGTTCTCGAATAAAGAGGGCGAGCTTATGGTAGGCATTATAAGAAAAATCGACGCCAAAAACGTATATGTAGAGCTCGGCAAGGGTCAGATAGAGGGGCTTATGCTTCCCTCCGACCAGGTCCCCGGTGAAAAATACAACTTAAACGACAAAATCAAGGTGTTTGTCAAGCGTGTAAAAAGCGGCTTCCGCGGCGCTCAGGTGCTTGTCAGCCGTTCGGCGGCGGGGCTTGTCAAAAAGCTCTTCGAGGAAGAGGTGCCCGAAATCAAGCAGGGTACGGTCATCATTAAGGAGCTCAGCCGCGAGGCGGGCGCAAGAACAAAAATGGCAATCTATTCCGAGGACCCCCGCGTTGACGCTATCGGCGCTTGCGTAGGCAACAAGGGCGCGAGGGTAAACGCAATCGTGGAAGAGCTCCGCGGCGAAAAAATCGACATTATTCCGTGGAGCGAAAACCCGCTTGAATTTATCGCAAAGGCGCTTTCGCCCGCGCAGGTTATTTCGGTAACTCAGCTCGACGGCGAAAAGACGGCAATGGCTGTCGTGCCCGATGATAAGCTGTCGCTTGCAATCGGCAAAGACGGACAGAACGCAAGGCTTGCAGTCCGACTTACGGGCTGGAAGATAGACGTAAAAAGCAAATCCGCAGCGGAAAAGCTGGGAATAGGCATAGAAGCTGACGAGGGAATTCCCGACGACGGAGAAGAGCAGGAGTAATTTGTTGTTAAGGTAATAAAATGCCCAAACAGAAAAAGATACCGCTTAGAATGTGCATTGCTTGCCGTGAGCTTAAAGAAAAAAGAGAAATGCTTCGCGTTGTAAAGAACGGGGAAGGCAAAATATTTCTCGATTTTTCCTCGAAGGCGGCGGGCAGAGGCGCGTATATTTGCGACAATTCCGAATGTATTAAAAAATTGAAGCGTCAAAGGCTGTTGAACAAGGTTTTTTCGTGCATGGTTGAGGACGACATATATTCCGCGATAGAGGAGGAATATTTTGGCAAACGGCAAAATTGAAGCCTATCTCGGCTTTTGTATCAAGGCGGGCAAAATCTCTCTCGGCAGCGGCGCGATTTCAACGCTTCGCGGCGGGGTATATCTTATAATCGCGGACGGAACCGCGGCAAAAAATTCCAAAAGACTTGCGCTTAAATTCAAAAACCGTTTTAATTGTCCGTTGCTTATATGCGGACAGGGCTTTGAAAACGCAGTCAACCGCGCGGGCTGTAAAATTGCGGCAGTGCGCGATGAAAATTTGGCAAAAGCAATTTTGCAGACAAATGACGGCAACTACGAATTATATTGCGGAGGCAGTAATTTTTAAATATGGCAAAAAAGTACGAGAATATTGAAAATATAGGGAAACTCATTTCCGGCGGAGCCGTTGCGGAGCTATCAAAAAAGATTTCCGTTGCAGAAAAAGCGGCTTCGGATATTCTGAAAAAGCTGAACGATATCGAAACGGCTATCCGTACCAGACGGTACGAGGAGGAGCAGGCGGCCATTCGTGCGGCCGAGGCAGAGGCGGCGGCAAAGCTTGCCGCAGAGCAACCCGCGCAGACGGAAGCGGCTTCACAGCCGTTGCCCGAAATTGCGGCTCAGCCCTCTGCACCCGCAGAGGCTGTTACAGAGCCCGTGCGCGAAGCTCAGCCCGCGGTAACCCCCGTTGAAGAGGCAAAGCCCGCGGCAACGCCCGTTGCTCCCGCAGAGCAGCCCGCACAAACGGCGCAACCCGCTCAGCCGATGGAAAAGCCCCGTCCTTCGTATATCCGCGGACACGTTAACCCCGTAGAGCCCCGCCCCGCAAGACCGGAAAACAGAACGTTTATCAACCGCGACAGCCGTCCTCAAAGACCGGACCCCCGCGGACAAAGACCCGCAGGTCAGTCCTATCAGCCCCGCAACGGCGCGGCGCAGACGGGCGCAAGACCCATCGGCGGTCAAAGGTACAATTCCCCCGCGGCAGTGCCTCCCGTACAGCCTAACAAGGGCGGTAAAAATTTCGGACCCGATAAAAAGAAGCAAACCTTCGAAAAGACCTATGTCGAGAAAGGTCATTCTCCGCTTTCCAAGCGCGCTCTGCAAAAGCAACAAGGCGCAAGCATAGACGACTTTGACGAGAATAAGAGCGGCTACAGAAAGCTCAGGGTCAAAAAAGCGCAGAAGAACACCGCGCAGTCAATCAAAATCGAGCACGCGGTAGTCACCACGGACGATATTCCTTTAAAGGTTCTTTCCGAAAAGCTGGGCGTAGGCGCGGCTGAAATAACCAAACGCCTCTTTAAGGAAGGCATAATGAAGACGGTTAACGAGAGCATTGACTACGATACCGCTGCGCTTATCGCGGCAGGGCTCGGCATCGAGCTTGAATACAAGCCCGAAAAAACCGCCGAGGAGGTGCTTTTCGAACAGCAGGCCGATACGGTTGAAGAAATCGAAAGCCTTGTGCCGCGCGCGCCCGTTGTTACGGTAATGGGCCATGTCGACCACGGCAAAACCTCGCTTTTGGACTATATCAGAAAGGCGCACGTAACCTCGGGAGAGGCGGGTGGCATAACCCAGCACATCGGCGCATATACAGTAACAGTGCAGGGTAAAGGCATAACCTTTATTGATACCCCCGGTCACGAGGCGTTTACGGCTATGCGCGCGAGGGGCGCTCAGGTTACCGATATAGTCATTCTTGTGGTTGCGGCGGACGATGGCATAATGCCGCAGACGGTTGAAGCAATCAACCACGCAAAGGCGGCAAAGGTAGACATTATTGTTGCGGTCAACAAAATCGATAAGCCCGCGGCAAACGTCGATAAGGTTAAGCAAGAGCTTACCGAATACAACCTCGTACCCGAGGAATGGGGCGGCGAAACCATGATTTGCCCCGTTTCCTGCAAGACGGGCGAGGGAATAGACAATTTGCTTGAAAGCCTTCTTTTAAAGGCGGAAATGAAGGAGTTGCTTGCAAATCCCGCAAGGGAAGCAAGAGGCGTTATTATCGAGGCTCAGCTCGACAAGGGCAAGGGCCCCGTTGCCACCGTGCTTGTGCAGAACGGTACTCTGCGCACGGGCGACAACCTTGTTTCCGGCATGGTTTCGGGCAAGGTGCGTGCAATGATAGACGACCGCGGCAGAACGGTTAAGGAGGCGGGCCCCTCTATGGCGGTAAACGTCCTCGGACTTGACGCCGTGCCCAATTCCGGCGAAACTATCAACGCCGTTTCCTCCGAGCTTATGAAGCGCGTTCAGGCGGAAAGAAAGAGAAAGCTCAGCGATGACATGACCAAAAAGATGTCAAAGGTTTCGCTTGACGATGCGTTCGCCGGTCTTGAAGGCGAAGAAAAGAAGAACCTCAACCTCATTATAAAGGGCGATGTTCAGGGCTCGGTAGAGGCTATAAAGCAGTCGGTTGTCAAGCTGACCAACGACGAGATACAGGTTAAGGTTATACACAGCGCGGCGGGCGCGGTAACCGAAAGCGATGTAATGCTTGCGGAATCCTCCAAGGCAATAATTCTCGCGTTCAACGTCCGTCCCGACCCCAAGGCAAAGGCGCTTGCAGAGCGTAGTAAGGTTGACGTAAGAACATACAGAATAATTTACGACCTTCTCGATGATATGGAGGCGGCGCTTAAAGGTATGCGCGCGCCGAAATATCAGGAAAACCTCCTCGGCAAGTGCGAGGTTCGTCAAACCTTCAAAATCACGGGCGTCGGCAATATTGCGGGCTGTATGGTGCTTGACGGCAAAATCGTCCGCGGCGGCAAGCTGAGAATTTACCGCGACGACATTCTTATCGTCGAAGGCGGAGTAAAACAGCTTAAACGCTTCAAGGACGACGTCAAAGAGGTTGCGGCGGGCTATGAATGCGGTTGCTCGATTGAAGGTTTTAACGATATAAAAATAGGCGATATTATAGAGTGCTACCTCATTGAAGAGATAAAGCAGGACTGATTTTATGAAGGGTATAAGAGGGGAACGCCTTGCGGGCGAGTTCCGTAAGGAAATTTCAAGCATAATTGCAGGTAAGCTTCGTGGAAGCTACCCGCAGCTTTCCGCAATAATAAGTGTGACCGAGGCGGAAATCGCGCCCGATTTAAAGAGCGCGAAAATATATATCAGCGTTTATGATACCGATTTGACCCGCGCCGACAACAGCTTTGAAATTCTTAAAGAGAACGCCGGCTTTATCCGCCGCGAGCTGTCAAAGGTTATGCGGCTTAGAACGGTGCCCGAGTTGCGTTTTATAAAGGACGGCAGTATGGCGTACGGCGAAAAAATAGACAGAATAATTTCTGAGCTTGAAGAGGAAGATGAACAGTAAGACAGACGAAATACTTTCAAAACTCAATAATGCCACTCGCATTGCCGTCTTTTGCCACGTTCATCCAGACGGCGATGCAATCGGCAGCGGGCTTGCCTTGTATCTTGCGCTGAAAAGCAAGGGCAAAACCGCGTATTTTGTCTGCGAGGACGCCGTACCCGATAAGTTTCTGTTTCTTGACGGCGCATCGGAAATAAAGACCGAATTGCCCGATAGCGATTACGACCTTATGGTTGCCGTGGACTGCGCGGACGTATCCCGTCTGGGCGCGTTTGCAAAGGGCTTTGTAAAATTTAAGGAAACGGTCAATATTGACCACCATATTTCCAACAACGGCTATGCAAGGTATAATTATGTTGTGGAACGCCCCGCCACCTGCGAGCTTTTATGCGAGCTTTTGCTTGCGGGCGGGTTTGAAATTACCGTGCCGATAGCCAACGCTCTTATGACGGGGCTTGCTACCGACAGTGGCAATTTCATTCATATGGACGTAAGTCCCAAAACATTCGAAACTGCGGCATATTTGCGGGGCAAAGGTGCAGATTGCAGTAAAATTAATTACGAGGTATTCTCGCGCCAGCCCAAATCGCGCGCTCTTCTTTACGGAAGGGCAATGAGCAAGATAAGGTTCGCCTTGGACGATAAGCTTACCTTTATTACGATTACGGCAAAGGATATGCAGGAAACGGGCGCGGACAAAAGCCTTACGGAGGGCTTTGTGGATTTTCCGCTTACCATTGACGGCGTAGAGGTGTCCGTGGCGCTTATGGAGGCGCAGAAGGACAGATATAAGGTTTCTTTAAGAAGCAAGGGTAAGGTAAACGTCAACGCAATCGCAACGTCCTTCGGCGGCGGCGGGCATATACTTGCAAGCGGCTGTATGCTTTGCGGCTCGGTCGAGCACGTTATAGATAAGCTTACCTATGCTGTTTACCAGAATTTATGACGGGCTTTATTGTTGTTGATAAGGAACAGGGCGCGTCCTCCGCACAGGAGGTTAACAGAATAAAGCGCCTTTTAAATACTCCGTGCGGGCATATGGGCACGCTCGACCCTATGGCTACAGGCGTGCTTCCCGTTGCGATAGGCAACGCGGCAAGGCTGTTCGATTTTTTTCTTGACAAGCGCAAAGCCTACGTTGCGGATTTCCGTTTCGGCGTCGACAGCGACACTCTCGATACCACGGGCGAAATACGCTTAAACGCGGGATATGTGCCGTCCAAACAGCAAATAGAAGCAGAACTTCACAAGCTTGTGGGCGAGGTGGAGCAGCTTCCGCCCAAGTTTTCGGCAAAGAATATAAACGGCAAACGCGGCTATCAGCTTGCGCGCGAGGGTATAGAATTCCAGCTGAAAGCAAAAAAAGTAAATATCTATTCCATAGCTTTGATAAATCAGACGGAAGAGGACACCTTCCGCTTTAAAATAGAATGCGGCGGCGGAACTTATATCCGCTCGATTGCGCGGGACTTGGGCGCAGGTCTTGGAACGTGCGCGGTAATGAGCGCGCTTGTAAGAACGGCAAGCGGAGTATTTTCGCTTGAAAATTCTGTAAAAACGAGGTCGCTGACGACCGGTAATATACAAAATTTTATAATTCCGACTGAAAGCGTATTGCCTTACGAGGCTATCGTGCCGACGCCACAGCAAGCTAAAAAGCTTTTCAACGGCTTGTCGGTGCCATGCGATAAGGCGGACGGCGTTTATAAAATTTATTCGGTAGACGGCACGTTTTACGGACTTGCAGAGGTCAGTCAATCTGTTTTAAAGGTAGGTAAAAAATTATGTTAGAAATCGTTAATTACAATGAAGGCGAATACGAGTTTCCATGCCTGCTTGTTCTGGGCTGCTTTGACGGTCTGCATATAGGACATGCCGAGCTGCTTAAAAAGGCAAAATTGCAGGCTAAAATCAATGGGCTTGATTTGGGCGTTATGCTGTTCGCCGACGGCAAGGGCGGTAAGCAGGTTTATTCCTTTGAGGAGCGCATAGCGCTTTTAGAACAGTACAACGTCAAATTTGTCGTCAGAATAGAGTTTACGAACGACTTTAAAAATACCAAGCCGCTTGACTTTTTGCAGGTTTTAGAGGATAAGCTCAACGTTAAGGCGTATATGAGCGGCAAGGACTTCCGCTTCGGCGCGGGCGCAAAGGGCAAGTCCTCCACACTAAAAAATTATTGCGAGGACGAGGAAAACGGCGTCTGGTATATGTCCGTCAAGGACGTTTTAAGCGGCTCCGAAAAGGTAAGCACTACCCTGATAAAATCCTTGCTCGAAAACGGAGAAATCGCTTCCGCAAACGAGCTGTTGGGAAGAAACTTTTCCGTAACAGCGACAGTCGGCGAAACGTGCGGCAATCAGATTAAAATTTTGTATCCGCAGAATAAGATAGCCCCCAAGGACGGCATGTATTGCGTAAAATGCACCGTGGGCGAAAACGAATATAACGGCACGGCGGCAGTCAGCGGCGATGTTACGGTTACGCTTGAAGACTTCGGCGGAAATATCGACGGACAGCAAATAAAAATCGAATTTTTATCGGCTTGCGAGTGCGTTATGCAGACAGAAGAACTTTCCTCACAGCCCGAATGCGACACTACCGAGGCAGAAGCAGAGGCGGTCGGCGAGTTGGCTGTTGCCGATATAACCGATGAGGTTGAAAATACCGAGCAGTCGCCTATTGTGGAAGAAGTACCCGTAGACGATGTACCCGCAGAAACAGTGAACACGGAAACGGTAACCGAGGATTTGCAGTTCGAGGACGAGCTTGAAGAGGAGTTCGAGGCGTCTTCCGCAGAGGAAACGGAAGAGCCTTCCGAGGAGCTGGACGAGGGTAAAACCCTGACGGAAATTGCAGAACAAGAATTAACGGAAAATGCGGAAGAGGAAATAACTCAGGACACGGAACCCGAACCCGAGAACAAACCCGAACCCGTATCCGAGGACGAGGGTAAAACGCTTACGGAAATCGCGGAAGAAAGCGGTGAAGAGGCGGAGGCTCCCGCAGAGGAAGAAATTACCGACAGCGGAGAGGAGAACGGCTGATGTGCTATAAAACTCTGCCGCAAGGCTATACCTTTTTTGATAAAATCGATTTAAAAAATAACAAAAAGCAGTTCTGGACGGTTCAGGGCATCTGTCTGGCAATTATTGCAGTTATGTTCGGAATCGGTTGGCTTATCGAAAGTCCTTCAAAGATAGAAAACAATACCGAGTCGATTATAGGCTTGGTAGTGTTGACTGTCGGCTTTGTGCTGTATATTTTCGCGCACGAGGCCGTTCACGGGCTTTTTATGTACGCCTTCTGCAAGACGAAAATTAAATACGGCTTTGTCGGCTGGGCGGCGTATGCGGGCAGCTCGGCATATTACGATAAAAAGCACTACATTATAATTGCGCTTGCGCCCGTTGTGGTATGGGGCGTGGTTTTTGCGGTGCTTAATATATTCTTTCACAGCGGCATTTGGTTCTGGGTAATCTGGTTTCTGCAAATCTGTAATATAAGCGGCGCGGCTGGCGACTTCTTCTGCGTTTATAAAACCGCCCGCTATCCAAAGGATATTTTAGTTAACGATACGGGAATGGAAATGCAGATTTTTTGCAGAAGCGCCGTGCCCGAAAGCAATAACGATAGCAATAAAGAAAGCATTCCCGAAACCGTTGAAGAAGCGGAAGAGACGGAATCGGACAAGCAAACGGAGAACAGCATTGATTAAATTCGGCCCAAGCGGCAATTGCGAAGAATTTTATGCCGAAGGACACAAGCATACAGAGCAGGCGGCGCAGTTTTGCAAGGCGCGCGGGCTTGACTGCTACGAGTATTCCTTCGGTCGCGGCGTAAATATGTCGGAGGGCAGAGCGCTTAGCATAGGCGAAGCCTTCCGCCGCGAAAATATCGAAATCAGCGTACACGCGCCGTATTTCATTAATTTTGCAAATCCCTCTGACGAGGCGGCGCAGAAGTCCTACGGCTACGTTCTCGACAGCGCAAAATTTTTAACGCTTTTCGGCGGGCAAAGGCTTGTCTTTCACCCCGCGGCGCAGGGCAAGGCCACGCGCGGAGAGGCAGTTCAAAAAACTATCGACAGACTTAAAATTTTAAGGGACTATATTTATCTTAACGGCTACGAAAAGCTTATGTTCTGTCCCGAAACTATGGGCAAGGCAGCGCAGATAGGCACTCTGGAAGAGGTTGTCGCATTCTGTAAAATAGATAAATGCTTTACTCCCGCAATCGACTTCGGTCACATAAACGCGCGAGAGCAAGGCAGCTTGAAAACGGTTGCGGACTATCAGTCGAGGCTCGAATATATGCTTGCGGAGCTTGGTTATGACCGCGTTAAGCATTTTCACGTTCATTTTTCCAAAATTATGTACGGCGGCAAGGGCGAAATAAAGCACCTCACCTTCGAGGACGAGGTTTACGGCCCCGAATTCGAGCCGCTTGCAATAGCGCTTAAAAATCTTAAATTGCAGCCGTATATCGTCAGCGAGTCGGCGGGCACGCAGGCAAAGGACGCTTGCGAAATGAAGAGAATTTATAATTCCGTTGACATAGCTGTATAAATTTGATACAATAATTCCGTTAAAAAGGTAAAAAATGACATATACCAACGCAAAAACTATATACGACAAGGTCGGCGCGGAAGCGGTTTTAACCGAACAGTCCGACCTCAGGCAATATTTAACGGGCTTTGGCAGTACGTTCGGCTATGTTTTAAGCGATAAAAACGGTTCAGTCTTTTATACCGACCGGCGCTATATAGAGGGCGCAACGGCGGCGCTTGAAGGCTCCGATATAGCTGTAAAAATTTTCGAAGGCACGATAGAAAAGCTTTTAAAGCCCTATAAGCAGGTTGCAGTGCCGCTTTCAAGGACATATTACAACGACTGGAAGCGTCTTGCCGATACGGGGATAAAGATATGCGACAGCGAGCCCGCATTTATCGAAGCGATGTCGATTAAACAGCCGTACGAGCTGGCTTCGATAAAAAAGGCATGCGAAATTACCGATAAAGCGTTTGAATGTCTGCTTTCGAAAATCAGAGAGGGCATGACCGAAAACGAGCTCGCCGCCGAGCTTGAATACCTTATGCGCAGCTTTGGCGCAAGCGGGACAAGCTTTCCCACAATCGTTGGCTTTGGTGAAAATTCAAGCGTTCCCCATCACGAAACGGGTTTGCGCAAGCTTAAATTCGGCGATATAATACTTATAGATTACGGCTGTAAGGTCGGGGGCTATTGCTCCGACTGCACGCGCACCTTCCTTTTCGGCGACGACAAAAAGCACCAACGCTTTAAAACCGCGTACGCGCACGTTTTAAAGGCGCATATGCTTGTCAAGGAGCGGTTAACGGACGGCATGACGGGCAGACAGGCGGACGCAATCGCCCGCGATTATTTAAAGGCGAACGAGCTTGACAAATTCTTCTCGCATTCGCTCGGGCACGGCATAGGCGTTAATATTCACGAATTCCCACGTCTTTCAACAAAAAGCGAGGACGTTTTAAGGAATAATATGGTCTTTTCCGACGAGCCGGGGGTATACTTCGAGGGTGATTTCGGAATAAGAATAGAGGATACCGTAACGCTTATTGACGGCAAAGCGGTAAGCCTGACGGATTCGGATAAAAATTTGATTATTTTATAAATTCAGTTTAACATACAAGGAGTTTAAAATTATGGCATCAATTTTAGCAGGCGATATAAGAAAGGGCGCAACCTTCGAATATAACGGCAAGGGCGTTTACACTGTAACCGAGTTCCAGCACGTCAAGCCCGGCAAGGGAGCGGCGTTTGTAAGGGCAACCCTTAAAAACGTTGTAACGGGTCAGGTGCTTTCGGACGTAACCTTCAACCCCACCGCAAAGCTCGAAACGGCTCAGGTAGAAACCAGAAAAATGGAATATCTGTATTTCGACGGCGAATTCTATGTATTTATGGACCCCGAAACCTACGACCAGATTACGCTCAATCACAGTCAGGTTGAGGAGGCGCTTAAATACATCAAGGAAAACGATACCGTTACGGTCAAATCGCTTAACGGCGTAGCCTTCTCGGTAGAGCCCGAAAACTTTGTAGAGCTTAAAATTACCGAGTGCGAGCCGGGCGTAAGGGGCAACACCGCAACCAACGCAATGAAGAACGCCGTTGTCGAAACGGGCGCAACCATTCAGGTGCCTATGTTCGTTGAAGAGGGCGAAACCATCCGTATCGATACCCGCACGGGCGAGTATATGTCGCGCGTAGGCAAATAATATGAAGGCGGTCATTCAGCGGGCAGGGCATACGGCGCTTTCCGTTGACGGCAGTATTGTTTCCGAAATTCCCTTCGGGCTTGCGGTATATCTCGGCATAAAGGTCGGCGATACCGCCGCGCAAGCCGAACAGCTTGCAAAAAAGCTTGCCGCATTGCGGATTTTCGAGGACAAAAACGGAAAAATGAACCTATCGCTTAAAGACGTCGGCGGCGAAATTTTGTTGATTTCGCAGTTCACGCTTTACGGCGACTGTTCGCACGGCAACAGACCCAGCTTTACGCTTGCCGAACGCCCGGAGAGAGCGAACGAGCTTTATGAATACACTGCCCAGCTTTTGCGCGGCTACGGGTATACGGTAAAGCAAGGCGTTTTCGGCGCGGATATGAAGATAGAGCAGTTTAACGACGGCCCTGTCACAATTATATACGAAATTTAAAGCACAGGGCGAAAATATTCGCCCTGTTCGGTTATACGGATATGAAAATAAGATTTTGTGGAACAGGCGCGGCGGAGGGCTTTCCCGCCGTGTTCTGCAGCTGTGAATACTGCGAAGCCATCCGCGGCAAGGCAGAGGAATACCGCACTCGCTCGCAGATTATAATAGACGACTGTCTTTCCGTCGATTTTCCGCCGGAGGCATACTCCAACAGCCTTAAATACGGCTATAACCTCGGCGAACTGAAATATATTCTGGTCACCCATTCGCATATGGACCATTTTTACGCGCACGATTTTATTTTGCGCGGCTATAAATATGCGCGTGTCAGCCAGCCAAAGCTGCAGATTTACGGTAATGCAGAGGTTGCCGCAGTATACAACGAATGTACCAGACGCGAGCTTAAGCCGCAGATAGCCTCGGACATTTCCGTCCGCACGGTTGCGCCGTATCAGCGTCTGCAAATCGGCGATTACACGGTGCTTACCTTGCCCGCGCAGCATTCCCAAACGGAGCAGTGTCTGCTGTATTATATAGAGCGTAACGGCAAGGGCTATCTGCATTTATACGATACGGGCAATTTGGACGCCGCCGCCTTTGAATTTCTTGCAAAAAACAATGTAAAGGCGCAAGTTGTTGCAATCGACTGCACCTTTGCAGATAATTCCGCGGGCTTGCAGGCAAGGCATATGGGCGTAGAGGACGATATGATAATAAGGCGCAGACTTGAAGACTGCGAAACGGTTGACAGTAACACAAAGTTTGTAATTACTCATTTTTCGCATAACGGCAATCCCACGCGCGCCCGTCTTGCCGCACTTGAAAAAAAGTATTCGGTAATTGCCGCATACGACGGTATGCTTTTGGAAATTTAACTGCTTATGAATAAGCTTTTCGGACATTTGAAAACGGTTACAACCCACAGACGGCTTGTGCGTCGGCTTTGCTTTAAATGCGGACTTATCAGACAAGGCTTAACGCACGATTTATCCAAGCTTTCCGCGACGGAGTTCTGGCGTGGCGTCAAATACTATCAGGGCAACCGCAGTCCGCAGACAAAGGAGCGGGAGCTTTTCGGCTATTCCGCCGCATGGCTGCACCACAAGGGCAGGAACAAGCACCATTACGAATACTGGACTGACTTTGCGGACGGCAAAAGAGTATATGTGGAAATGCCCGCAAAATACCTTGCCGAAATGGTCTGCGACAGAATAGCGGCGGGCAAAACCTATAGGGGTAAGGAGTATACCGATGCAAATCCGCTTGCCTATTTCGAAAATCAGACGGATAAAACGGCAATGAACGAAAAAACATGCGAGGCTTTAAGATATTTTTTGACGCTATTACGCGATAAGGGTGAAAATGAAATGTTCAAGGAGCTTAAACGCTTTGTAAAAGAAAGCAAGCGGAGCCGCTGACAAAATGCGGCTCCGCTTTTTGAATAATTTCAATATTTATTTTGTTCTTGCAACGGTAACGTTGTCCTTTTTGCGGTTTCTCAAATCCTTTACGGGGTGCTCGCTGTCCTGATAGCGATAATCCTGTCCAAGCCGTTCAATCGCCTTTTTAATGACAAGGTGAGAGGGGTTTCTTTCGGGGTCGCCGGACATATATTTCTGATAGTCGAAATATCTGTGGCTGTCGGGCAGCTTTTTAACGTCCTTATAATCAGGCTTGCTCTGCGTGTTGTCCGCCGTAAGGTAAATTGTGTTCGCAATGACCTTTCTTATATATTCCTTGTTTCCGCCCAGCTTTAACAGCTTGGGGAATTCGCCGTCGCCGCAAACCTGTTCAAACGTCTTGTTTTCGTACTTTTTAAGCAGCTTTGCCGCAATCTTAAGGTGCGCAATTTCCATTTTGTAATGCTCTGTCCAGATTTTCTTGATTGCCTCATCGCTTTCGTCCTGCATTGCGGAATAATACAGCCAGCACTCGCAGTACTCGTGCATAACCCACTGCTCCAACCAGGTAAGAGTGGGGTCTTTAAGGCTTTCGTACTGGGTTACATGCGCCTCCTCAATCATTGCAATTTCGGCGTAAAGCCTTCTGCCCACGTCGTTTTTATACCACTGAGCAATGTTCATATAATAGTTCATTGTCTGCTGTTCCGCGGCGGTTATGGTGCTTGCCACAAGCTTTGTATACAAGTCCGCCTTCTTTGCGTCCATATGCGGCTTTACGTCGTCTGCGGGATAGCGGTGCTCTGCAACCGTGGGTCTGCCGGGCATAATTTCGGTATACTTGCCAACAAGCGTATCCGCGTCGATATTTTTATCGGTTTTCAAAAGGTTTGCATAGCGGTAAAGGTGGTCAAAGTCCTCCAAAAGCGCAAAATTAAGGGCCTTTATATTGTTTTCGTCCGTTTCGTTGCGGGCAAGCACAGCGGTAAGGTCAACGGCAAGCTGTTCGTAGGCTATGGTCGTTTCAAGAATGCTTTCGTTAATCGGCTTCAAGCAGCTTATGCGCTTTTGCTGTTGCTGTTCCTGACGGCGCACAACCGCCAAAGCCTCTAAAATTTCGGGTATTTCGCAATGCCTTGCAAAGTTATGCATAAACCACTGCGATTCGAACTCCGTGCCGTTCATAAGTATAACGCGCGTCTTAGTGTAGGGCGAGGTCTTGTCCTTGTTATAGCTCTTGGGATACATTTTTTTCAGCGGTAAAAAATTGTTTTCAAGCGTTCTGCTTTTTTCTTTTATAGGGTTCATAAAAAAGTCCTCCGCAGAAATTTTTGTCATTTTTACCGTTTTATATTCGGTTGCTTGCTATTTTCTGCAATAAATCATAAAATAAATTAAAGAGTGAACGGAGGCGCGCCGTGTTAAAAAGCAAATACAAAGTAATTATAATCGGCGCGGGACCTGCGGGACTTGCCGCCGCGTTAAAGCTTAGCAATCTTGATATTAGCGATATTCTCGTTGTTGAAAGATTTACCTTCCCGCGGTACAAATGCTGTGCGGGGTACGTCACCGCCAAGACGGGCGGGGAGTATAAAAAGCTCGGGCTTGACATTGAGGAATGCAATTACTCGCTGATAAAGGACTTCAATATTTTCTATAAAAATAAAAACAGACTTAATATTACAAACAAATTTTTATACACGAACGAGAAAATCGACAGAGTTCAGCTTGACAACGCCTTTTTTAAGCTTGCACAGGCAGAGGGCATTAAGGTTGCGGAGGGCGTAAAAATTACCGCTCACAGCCCGCAGACAAACACTGTTACGCTGTCGGACGGAGCAACCGTTGCATACGATTACCTCATTTTTGCCGATGGTACGACAGGTTTCGGCAGTAGATACCAAAAATCAAAGCGTAAGAATATTGCAATGCAACTGACTTTTGAAAGCGACATTCCCGAAAGCATTCAAATTCACTTCGGAGTAACAAGGCACGGCTATGGCTGGGTAAGCTCTTATAACGGCATTACAAACGTGGGACTGACGGACATTTACAGCAAAAAGACAGACTATAAAAGGGCGTTCGAAGGGTTTTTAAAACAGCTGAATATATCCGCGGACATAAGCGGACTTAAAGGTGCGTTTACGCCGATGTATGTAGGAAAACCGATTGTTTTCGGCAATGTGTTTTTTGTGGGTGACGCTGTCGGCGCGTGCGACCCTATGACCTTGTCGGGGCTGAGATACGGACTTAAAAGCGGTGAAAAGTGCGCGGAAGCCATTGCAGACGGAAAAATAAAAATTTATAAAAAGTATGTAAATACTTTAAAAACCCGCTTTGTATTTATGCGCGCAGTACAGCGTGTTTTTTACATTGCCCCCGTACTATGCTTTGGTTTCGGCGTTTTTTGCAGGTTTTTCGGCAAAACCGTTTCAAAAATCTTCAATAATTTTTTTGTCAATAAAAAATAGAAAATTTTGCCTTACAACGCTTTTCTTTTTTATAAAAATGTGTTATATTAGCAGTACAAAAAGCTAAACGCAGGTGTCGCCTATCGGTATGGCGCCAGCTTCCCAAGCTGGTATCGGCGGGTCCGACTCCCGTCACCTGCTCCAAAAAATCAGGCACCCTAATAAAAGGGTGCTTTTGTATATAAGGAAAAATAATGCTTAATCAGTTTTCAAGAACGGAAATGCTTTTCGGTAAAAAAGCAATGCAAAAGCTCGCCTCGGCGCGCGTGGCGGTTTTCGGCATAGGCGGAGTGGGCGGCTATGTCGTGGAAGCGCTTGCCCGCTCCGGCGTCGGCGCAATCGACCTTATAGATGACGATAAGGTTAGCTTAACCAACATAAACCGCCAGATAATCGCCACGCTTGAAACGGTTGGCAATTACAAGGTTGACGTTGCCGCACAGCGCATAAGGCAAATTAATCCCGACTGCGCCGTTACCGCGCGTAAAGTATTTTATCTGCCGGAAACGGCGTGCGAAATCGACTTTAAAAACTACGATTATATAGTTGACGCTATTGATACGGTTGCGGGCAAGCTTGCAATTATAGAAAAAGCGCATAATTGCGGCGTTCGGGTAATAAGCTGTATGGGTACGGGCAACAAAACCGACCCGACCGCTTTTGAAGTTTCGGATATTTACAAAACCTCCGTTTGTCCGCTTGCGCGTGTAATGCGCAGAGAGCTGAAAAAACGCGGAATAAATAGCCTTAAAGTCGTGTATTCGCGCGAAGAACCTCTTAAACCGCGTGAACAAAACGGCGAGGAAATTTGCGCCAAGCGTGAAATTCCCGCAAGCTGCGCGTTCGTTCCGTCCGTTGCGGGGCTGATTATTGCGGGCGAAGTAATAAAAGACTTAATAAACTAAAATGCAGATTTTCAATTCCGTATTCGACCTTACGGGAAACACCCCGCTTTTACACGCGCAAAATTTTTCGAATGCATACAATATAAGGGCGCGTTTTTTGGTCAAGCTGGAATGCTTTAACCCCGCGGGCTCGGTAAAGGACAGAGTGGCGCGCGCCATGCTTTTGCAGGCGGAGTGCGACGGCAGACTTAAAAAGGGCTCGGTCATAATCGAGCCGACCTCCGGCAATACGGGCATTGCGCTTGCCGCAATGGGCGCGGCAAGGGGTTACAGAGTGATTGTCGTTATGCCCGATACAATGAGCATTGAAAGGCGCAGACTTACGGCTGCTTACGGCGCGGAGGTTGTTTTAACGGACGGAGCCAAGGGAATGCGCGGCGCGATTGAAGAGGCGGAAAGGCTTGCCGCGGCTGTTCCGAACGCGTTTATTGCGGGGCAGTTTACAAATCCCGCCAACCCGTCCGCGCATTTTTCTACAACCGCTCCCGAAATATGGGAGGCAACCAAAGGCAAGCTTGATATCTTCGTTGCGGGAGTGGGTACGGGCGGTACTATTACGGGCGCGGGCAGATACTTTAAAGGCAAAAATCCCGCAATAAAAATCGTTGCGGTCGAGCCGCAAGGCTCTCCCGTGCTTTCAAATGGCAAGGCGGGCGCGCATAAAATTCAGGGGATAGGCGCAGGGTTTGTTCCGCAGGTTTTGAATACAAAAATTTACGACGAAGTTATAACCGTTGCCGACGCGGACGCGTTTAAAACCGCAAATTCTTTTGCAAAAACGGAAGGTCTGCTTGTCGGAATTTCCTCGGGAGCTGCGCTGTATGCGGCAACAGTTCTTGCCGCGCGTACGGATAATTTTAATAAAACAATAGTTACGCTTTTGCCCGACGGCGGAGAAAGATACCTTTCCGAAGGGCTTTACGGTTAAATGGATATTATAAATATGAAAATTAAAATAATTGAAAAAAATCAGATACGGTGTGCGGTCATTTGCGACAATAAAAAAGTTATTACGAATGTGCAGTCTGCTATGGACGTACTTATAAGCGCAATTTATGAAGCAAAGACTTCAAACGTTGTGATTGATAAGAAACTGATAATAGAGGATTTTTTTATTCTTAGCACAGGACTTGCCGGTGAAATTTTGCAGAAATTTATCAACTATGGTGGTCGCGTTGCTATTTTTGGGGACTATTCCCATTACACAAGTAAGCCATTGAAAGACTTTATTTATGAGAGCAATAGAGGGAAAAGTGTATTTTTTGTTGCTACCGAAGAAGAAGCCGTTGATATGCTGACTCGTTAAATTTGAATTTATTTTTATAAACACAGCGCGCTATCTTCGCAAGCAAAGATAGCGCGCTGTGTTTTATCAGTAATTCCTATAACAGATACGCTTTATAGCGGTATTTTTTATTGCCAACATATTGCACGCGCTTAAATTTTATGATACAATTTAATATATTCAACAAATTTTTCGCAATTATTTAAGATATGTTCAAGGCTCTGTTTTCAAAACTTAAAGAATCGCTTATTTCGGTATTACCCGTCACGGTAATAGTTCTCATAATATCGTTTACTCCGCTTGTCGATTTGCAGCCCGTGGAAACAATCGCGTTCGCCGTTTCGGCAGTGCTTTTAATACTCGGTATAGGTCTTTTCAACCTCGGCGCAGACCTTGCAATGACGCCGATGGGCGGGCACGTCGGCTCGGGTCTTACAAAATCGAAAAAGGTGGGAATACTCCTTTCCGTCTGCTTTATAATGGGCTTGCTGATTACCGTTGCCGAGCCCGATTTGTCAGTGCTTGCAGACCAGGTCAAGGACATAATGCCGGGCGAGGGCGAAGTAAGCAAATGGCTGCTTATTATAACCGTAGGGCTGGGCGTAGGAATTTTTCTTGTAATAGCTATTTTAAAGATTATATTCCGCAAAGACCTGTCCGCGCTGTTGATGTTCTTCTATCTAATGCTGTTTGCGGTCTGCGCTATTATGGCCTCGCCCGAAATCGGCAAATCAACGCTTTTTCCGCTCGCGTTCGATTCGGGCGGCGTTACCACGGGCCCCATAACAGTTCCGTTCATTATGGCGTTAGGAGTAGGAATTTCCTCCACAATAGGCGGTAAAAACTCTAATGAAAACAGCTTCGGACTTATCGCTCTGTGCTCAATAGGACCCGTAATTGCCGTGATGATGCTGTCAATGACGACAAAAGGCGATTTGGATACATATAACACAGGCATTTACGAAATTGCGGATAAGCTGGGCGTAAACTTCGGTCCTCTGCTTTTAAAAAAGCTGGGCGAGGTTGCGCTCGCGCTCGGGCTTGTGGTTGCGTTCTTCTTCATTCTGCAATTTACGGTGTTAAAGCTTCCCAAACAAAAGCTTATACAAATAGGCATAGGCATTGCGTATACCTTCCTCGGGCTTGTGATATTCCTTGTCGCGGTCGAGGTCGGATTTATGCCCGTGGGCTTTAAAATCGGCAAGCAGCTTGCGGAAAAAAGCCAAACCCTTCTTGTGGTGCTTGGTTTTGTTCTCGGTATGGTCGTAGTTCTTGCAGAGCCTGCCGTTCACGTTTTAAACAAGCAGGTAGAGGATGTAACGGGCGGCGGAGTTAAAAAGATAGAAATGCTTATCGCGCTGTCAATCGCTGTCGGCATATCCATAGGTCTTACGCTTATCAGAATGATTTTCAAATTCTCCATTCTGTACTACCTTATCCCCGGCTATTTAATATCCTTGGGGCTTTCGTTCTTCGTGCCAAAAATATATACGGCAATCGCGTTCGACTCGGGCGGGGTTGCCAGCGGTCCGCTGACCTCAAGCTTTATTCTGCCTATGGTCATAGGCGCATGTGCGACTATGTGGGGCGAGGGCGAAATTTACTCCTTTGCATACGGCGTTGTGGCAATGGTCGCAATGACGCCCTTGATAACAATACAGATTTTGGGCTTTAAGGCAGTTATGTCGGCAAAGGTGCGTTCAAAGATAACCATGAAGCGCATTCTCGCCGCCGACGACGAGCAAATCATTTATTTCAAATAGGAGAGGGCCATGTCAGAAAATACGCCTTTGGAAAATACCAAACGCCGACCCGTGAAGGGGGCCGTTAAAAGAGCGGTTAAAACGGCAGTGCAAAAAGCCAAACAAGCGCCAAACACGGTCACGTCTAACCGCCTTGAACTGCTTGTAACGGTTGTCGGCAGAAGCAAAGCGGAATATTATGAGGATTTGATTTTATCCTTCGACGTAAATATGCAGGTTACCGCGCTTGCAAGCGGCACCGCAAACGAAAAAATGCTTTCGCTGTTAGGTCTCTCAGATAACGAAAAATCGGTAATTTTCAGCGTGATACAGCAGGAGAAAATTCCCAAAGCCGTACGAGTGCTGGAAGAGAAATTCAAAACCATAAAGGGCGGAAACGGAATAGCGTATACAATTCCGCTTTCAAGCTTAATCGGCAAGCTTATTTTCGGCTTTTTAAGCAATAACAGAACTGTGCAGGAGGAAAATAAATGAATACCGCATACGAGGTAATTTTTTGTATAGTCAATTCTGGCTTTTCGGAAACGGTTATGGACGCAGCAAAGGAGGTTGGCGCCCGCGGCGGCACCGTTATCCACGCCCGCGGCACGGCAAATAAGGAGGCGGAGGAGTTTTTTCACATAACCATTCAGCCCGATAAGGAAATCGTTATGATTCTGGTGCCCGCGGATATTAAGGACAAGGTACTGCACGCAGTCTATCAGCAGGCGGGCTTAAAGACCGCGGGGCAGGGAATAGCCTTTTCCATGGCGGTCAGCAACGTTGTCGGCCTTTCCGGCGGCGCCCCCGCCGAACAGCTTACCGACCCCGCCGTTGAAGCGCCTTCCGTTGAAGAAAATAAGCCAACAGAATAAATATAAAAGCCCCTTTGGCGCATTTCAATCTGCACTCAAGGGGCTTTTTTTATATATTATTTGCTTTATAAGCTTCGAATGCTTCAAATGTCTTATCCATTTCGCTTATCAATTCTTCAATGGCAGAAATTGCATAGCTTTTTAAACTGTTGCGCCATTGCTCGGAAAGAATTTCATTCTCGCTGTCTATAAAGCTTTTCGGATAAGCAAGCACAAACCATTGATTATACCACCATGTGCCTTGAATGTTGTAATTTTTATCGGATAAAAATTTAACTAATGTGTTGTTTGTATCGGTTCTGCCGTATTTTTTAATAACCTTCTGAAATTTGATTTCATTCGGGGCATTGTCTTCAAAAGCGATTTCAACATAAAAATAATACTTTTCGTTTTCGTCAACTGATTTGCCTGAATACCATTTTTTTCTGTAAAATCTTATGTATTTATTTTCATTTGTGCGTTCAACCACCAACGTATCGGATGATAAAGTATCATAGCTTTTTATGTCGTTTTTATTGAACGGGTTATAGCTTAAAAACAACTTATCATTTTCCGATTGCGAATTATTCGCATAGCTGACGCTTTTATTATTGCATAAATCGCTTATAAATTGCTTCTTAAATGCGTCGAATTTATTTTCAGCACTCTTTATAATACTTTTCAATATTCCGTAATTTTTTAAAACCTCTATATCGATTTCCATAAATTTTACCTCCTTACAGCTAAGAAACTTCTCAATATGCTTTTTAAAATCAGTAATCTTTTCATCCTTTGTATTTGAAATTAATCCCAAAAGAGAAGCGTATGTCAGAACTTTAAAATGCTTGCACGCGCAAGGCGAAACATTAAATACAGGCTTTAAAAATATATAAGCGTTTTTACTGCCCAAAAATTGCTTTTCTACAAAATCAAAATAAGTATTTGTTTGTTCGTTATGCTCCCAGCTGTAAATTTTATTTTCTACAGTAACAGTAAAGGTTTCTCTTTTGCTGTTATGTGCTGTAATAAAAATATCTGCCCGCCCGCCAAGCATTGTTTTTTCGCATTCAACACTGTCAACCGTGCATAAATTCAAGTCTTCACCAAAATAGAATTCCAAAACATTTTTTAACAGCAATTCATCATTTTTAAAGGTATAAGCAAGCATACGGGAAATTAAATCCTCATCGTAGGCTCTGCCCAAAATTTCAAAAAAGGTTGTATTGTCTTGTAGCTCTTTATTTTGGTTGCTTTGCCACGTGTTAATTAAAGAAGCTATTAAGCTTGTTTTATTCATAGATGTCCTTTTAAATACTTAATAAAACAAAAAGCCTAAACCGAAGCACCTTAAAGTGGTTCAATTTAGGTTTTTAATGGTTGAGGCGACGGGACTTGAACCCACGACCTTCTGGTCCCTAACCAGACGCGCTACCAAACTGCGCTACGCCTCAATATTCAATTGTCGCTTATGCGCAAACCAGATAAGCAATATAATTATACTTAAATAATAAAAAAAAGCAAACGCTTTTACGCGCTTTTATCAAAAAATTTTCGGTTATGTCAAAATAAATATTTACTTTAATTTGTCGGTTTGTTATAATACAAGCATTATGGTTGCAGCATTAATAATTTCCGTTTTGCTTTCCGCACTGTCGCTTGCAGTGGACGCCTTTGCCGTGTCGGTCTGCGATGGAATGACCTTCCGCAATTTAAACAAGCTGAAAGCGGCTTCAATACCCTTAACCTTCGGTATTTTTCAGGCTGTTATGCCGATAATCGGCTTTTATGTAGGCGCGCTTTTCACTCAATTCGAAAAATTTGACGACTTCGACCACTGGATAGCCTTCGTTTTGCTTGCCGTGCTCGGCGCAAAAATGATTTTTGACGGCGTTAAAGAGCTAAAAACTAAACAAACCGAAGAAATTGAAGTGAAAAATTTTTCATATGCAAACGTGCTTGTGCAAGGCGTTGCCACAAGCATAGACGCGCTTTTTTTCGGGTTTACCCTCAACACAATGATAGGCTTGCTGTCGCCCGTTCAGCTTTGGGCGTGGCTAAGCGTTTCAATAATAGGGGTTGTAACCTTTATAATTTCACTTACAGGCGTAATAATCGGCGTAAGAGTGGGCAAGCTGTTTAAGCGCAAGGCAAGCGCGGCAACCATTGTCGGTGGCGTTGTTTTAGTGCTTTTAGCCGTCAAAATGGTTTTAAGCGGCTACGGACTTCTGCCATTTTAAGGCACAGCCTAACTTAACCGCCGTAAAGCGTGCCGTAAATTTCCTTTATAATTTTTTCGTTTCCGCATTCAACCGTGCTTTTTTTAAGCGCGGTTTTTAATTTTTCGTCCAAAAACAACGCGTATACCTCGGATACCAGCGTCTGCTCGCTCAACGTCTTTTCCCTTAAAACTCTGCACAGGTTAAGCGCGCTGAAATATTCCGCATTTTTCAGCTGGTCGCCGCGGCTGCGCTTATTTTCCAGCGGAATAAACAAGGTGGGTATTTTAAGTGCAATCAGCTCGTGCGCGGTATTAGAGCCGCACCTCGAAACCGCGCAGTCCGCACACGCATAAACAAGTCCCATATCGTTTTCGAATTCAACCTGCTTATAGCCGTAAATATTTGTGCTTACGGTCTTTCCTTTTCCGCACAGGTGCAGAATATTAAAATCCTTGCACAGCTTCGGCGCGGCTTTTCTGACGTATTCGTTGATTATGGCAGAGCCGTTGCCTCCGCCTATAACAACGAGAGTGGGGCGCATGTCAAGCCCGAAATATTCGTGCGCATGCGCCTTGCTTTTTCCAAAGATATTTCCGCGCATAGGCGTGCCCGTGCAAATGCCGTTGGGAAAGCATCTCGCGGCGGAGGGGAAGGAGGCAAGCACCTTTTTACAGCGCCGCGCAATTACCTTGTTTGCCAAGCCCGAGCTTACGTCGGATTCGTGCGTTATCACGGGTATATTGCGCTTTTTTGCGGCGATTGCGGGCGGTACGCACGCATATCCGCCCTTGCAGAATACCAAATCGGGCTTAATTTCGTCCAGAAGTCTGCCCGCCGCCATAATGCTTTTTAAAAGCTTAAAGGGTAAAGCAAGGTTGCATAAAATTTTGCCGCGCACAAGCTTCGGCGCTCCGCATTCGAAAAATTCTATATTGTTGTCCTTGCAAATTCTCTTCTCTATTCCGT
The DNA here is from genome assembly GCA_910587015.1 of uncultured Christensenella sp. Taxonomy (GTDB): domain Bacteria; phylum Bacillota; class Clostridia; order Christensenellales; family Borkfalkiaceae; genus Coproplasma. The sequence goes on along the minus strand of CAJUME010000005.1, from coordinate 37,358 downwards.
CCGTGCCTATATAGCACGGCTTAATATCCTTACCCAGATTTTCTATAACGGCTATGTTGGGTATAACGTGTCCGGCGCTTCCGCCTCCGCAAAATGCAATCCTTTTCATAGCAATAATATATTTAATTTTGCCGTTTTTTATGTAAAAAAGCGGACCGTAATAGTCCGCTTTGCATTGATTTTAAATTTTTACGTTATTTCACCTCTGCAAGGTTCTTTATTATCAAATCTATCATAAGGCTAAGCTCCTTTATAAGACCTTCCATTGTCGTAACCTTTTTATCGGAGGCCGACCATTTAAGATAGCAGGAAACTATCCCCGCAGACACAAAGGTCACGGGGTACAAAAGTCTGTCCTCCGCAACATACGGATACGCTTTAAGCATAGCGTCGGTTGTCTTTTCGGCAAATATCGTTTCAAGAATGTTCTTTGATTTGTTGGACAGCAGAAGAAGATAGCTGCTAAGTACAGAGTCCTCGTCCAGCGCGGCGGAAAGCCTTGTAAATATACTGAATGCCGAGCCGTACACGTCGTTTATATCAAAGCAGTCAAGACAGCTTGATATTTTTGCGGAAATCTCCTTTTCGATATCCGCCGCCACGGCAGACGTATCGGCGTAATGCAGATAGAAGGTAGAGCGGTTTACGTTTGCCTTTTCCGCAATCTGCGACACGGTTATTTTTTGGTATCTGTTTTCCAGCGTAAGCCGCATATACGCGTTTTTGATATTGGTTTTTGTCTTGATAATTCTTTTGTCAATAGCCATAAGCCTGTTTATCCGCAGTATTGCGTTCGGGTGTTCAACGCGACTATTATACAACGAGTTGACCGTTAAATCAAATTAAAACTTGACATAATTTCAATTAAGTTGTAAAATCGTCCTATGGAATTGTGGCAGATAATGGCGATAGTGCTCGGCGCGCTGTTTTTAATAATATTACTTGTCTTTATCGTTACCTATTCGCGCGGCAAGGCGCGCAGGCAAGAGCGGGACGAACAGCTTTCTAAAATGTACGCCGACCCTAATCTGGCAAAAATGGAATACGATTTTGCAATGTACGACGAGGAAACCGAGCAGCTTGTCGACCGCGCAATGGGTAAAGGCGGTCAGGCCTCTGTCAATTCCGACGGAGACCAGCAGCTTTCCTTTCTCGGCTCGGCGGATACCACCGAGGGTATAGAAGAGATAACGGGCAATTACAAGCCCTGATTTTATTATGGATATAAAGATTTTACAGTGGTTCGGCGAGGTATTCCATAACCAGATGTGGCTGAACTACATTATGAAGTACGTTACCTATCTGGGCGAGTTCGGCGCGGCGGCAATAATTTCCGCCGTTGTGCTGTTCGTTTTCGGAAAAACCCGCTGGGCGGGCGTGGGCGTTGCTGCGGCATTTGTTCTTGACGTGCTTATCGTCAACATAATATTAAAGCTGGCCGTCAACCGCGCCAGACCTTGGCAAGCCTATCCCGATTTGGGCTTTCATGAATTTCATGTACTGATAGGCGTCCGCGAGCCTACGGACTCGTCATTTCCATCGGGTCATACTGCGGCTCTGTTTGCGGCGGCGGTGTGCATAGTTATGTATTACAAGGCAAAGGGAATACCCGCAATTATAGTTGCCGCGCTTGTGGCTTTTTCAAGAATTTATCTTTGTATGCACTATCCGACAGATGTGCTTGGCGGAATACTGATAGGCTCTGCATGCGGAGTGGCGGGATACTTTATTTCAAAAGGAATAAAAAAGCTTTTTGACCGCAGAAAAATTAAAGACGAAGTGTAGAAAACGCCCGACGCGCAAGCAGCGCATCGGGCGTTAAATTTTTTATTTCATCTTGAACTTCATAACAAGCGGCTTTGTCATAATCAGCTTCGATATTACAAATTTTCCGTTTTCTATTAACGCCTTTTCCTTGAATTTATAGCCTAAAATCCCCGCTTCGCCGGTAAATTCCCGCGTTTCGCCGTCTACGGAATACTCGCCCTCGAAGGCTCGGCGACTTCCGTTTACAGGCTTAAAGCTTATTTCCAGCTTTTTGTCGTCAATCAGCGTAATTTTTATATATTCGTATTTTTCAAGCAGGTCGGTTTCGCCTAAACGCGCCTCAACGCATTCGTATTCGCCGATATACGGCTTTGTCAGCGACTTTACCGAGCCGCTTGCCTCCATATCGCATGCGGGTAAAATAATCAGCATAAGCGCAAGTAAAACACTTATCAAAATCAATTTTCTTTTCATACGCAAAAAGTATGCGCGTTTTTTTAAAAATAAACCCCCGCCGATAAAAGCGGGGGCATAATTTTGCTTTATTAAATTTTACGCCTTGTTTATGCTTCCGAAAATTTCCATTTTTTCGCGGACGGTCGCCTTAATAGCCTCGCAACCGGGAGCAAGCAGCTTGCGGGGGTCAAAGCCCTTGCCAACCAAATCCTTGCCCGCTTCCACATATCCGCGCGTAGCCTCCTGAAACGCAAGCTGGCATTCCGTATTAACGTTGATTTTAGCAACGCCAAGCGAAATTGCCTTTTTAATCATTTCTACGGGAATACCCGTGCCGCCGTGCAGAACAAGGGGCATTTTGCCGACCTTTTCCTTAACCGCCGCAAGCGTTTCAAAGCTTAATCCCGCCCAGTCTGCGGGATATTTGCCGTGAATGTTACCTATGCCCGCCGCAAGCATGGTTACGCCCAAATCAGCGATTTTTTTGCATTCGTCGGGGTCAGCGCATTCGCCTCTGCCGATAACGCCGTCCTCTTCGCCGCCGATAGAGCCTACCTCGGCTTCAAGGCTTAAGCCCTTCTTTTTGCAAACCTCGACAAGCTCGGTGGTTTTTGCAATGTTTTCCGCAATGGGGAAGTGGGAGCCGTCGAACATAATGGAGGAGAAGCCCGCCTCTATGCATTTATAGCAGCCCTCGTAGGTGCCGTGGTCAAGGTGCAAAGCAACGGGAACGGTTATTTTAAGGTCCTCAAGCATAGCGGAAACCATAGCCGCAACCGTCTTAAAGCCGGTCATATATTTGCCTGCGCCTTCCGAAACGCCGAGGATAACGGGGGAGTGAAGCTCTTCCGCAGTCTGTAAAATGGACTTTGTCCATTCCAGATTATTTATATTGAACTGACCTACGGCGTATTTGCCGTCCCTCGCTTTTTCAAGCATTTCCTTTGCGGAAACCAACGTGTGTGCCATAAAAACCTCCGATAGATATTATTTAATAAATTAAGGTAATTTGTATACCTTAATTATTATAATTCATTGCCCGCCAAAATTCAAGTTTATTTGCAGTCAAATGCGTTAAATTATTTGCAAAATGCGCCGTCGGGAAATATCCGAAAAAAACTGTTGACTTAAAAAAACTTATTTGTTATAATTAGAACGATTTTTAATCAAACTAAAATTCAGAAATAAAATTTCAAATTCGGAGGAATTTATTTTATGGCAAATGTAAAGGTTGCAATCAACGGTTTCGGTCGTATCGGCCGTCTTGCGTTCAGACAGATGTTTGACGCGGAAGGCTATGAAATTGTAGCTATCAACGATTTGACAAGCCCCAAAATGCTTGCGCATCTGTTGAAGTACGATTCGGCTCAGGGCAGATACAAGTATTCCGATTCTGTTGTTGCGGGTGAGGATTCCATTACGGTAAACGGCAAAACTATCAAAATTTATGCCGAAAAAGACGCAATCAATCTTCCTTGGAAGGATTTGGACGTTGACGTTGTTTTGGAATGCACGGGCTTCTACTGCTCGAAGGAAAAGGCTTCCGCTCATATCAAGGCGGGCGCTAAAAAGTGCGTAATCTCCGCACCTGCCGGCAACGACCTGCCTACGGTTGTATTCAGCGTAAACGAGAACACTCTCAAAGCTTCCGACACGGTTATCTCCGCGGCAAGCTGCACAACGAACTGCCTTGCGCCTATGGCGGATACGCTCAACAAGCTCTGCAAAATCAAGAAGGGCTATATGACGACTATCCACGCTTATACCGGCGACCAGATGGTTCTTGACGGTCCTCACCGCAAGGGTGATTTAAGAAGAGCAAGAGCCGCTGCCGTTAACATCGTTCCCAACTCCACGGGCGCGGCAAAGGCTATCGGTCTTGTCATTCCCGAGCTTAACGGCGTTCTTGACGGCTGCGCACAGCGCGTGCCCGTTCCCACCGGTTCGCTTACCCAGCTTATCGCAGTTTGCGAGGGCGAGGTTGACGCAAATGCGGTTAACGGCGCAATGAAGGCTGCAGCTTCCGCTTCCTACGGCTATACCGAAGAGGAGATTGTTTCCTCCGACGTTATCGGTATGAGCTACGGCTCGCTTTTCGACGCTACGCAGACGAAGTGCATGCCCCTCGGCGATGGCACAACCCTTGTTAAGGTTGTAAGCTGGTACGACAACGAAAATTCCTACACCTCGCAAATGGTAAGAACAATCAAGTACTTTGCCGAGCTTAAAAAATAATTCAAAATAAATAATACGAAGCAAGCCCCCTCGGAAAAATTATTCCGAGGGGGCTTTTTAACGTGCGTATCGGCTTGACAATCTGCCTTTAAAATATATAATAATAAATACTTTTTTAAAGAGGACTTGTATGATAAACATTCTTAAAAAAATCAAAAAGGAAAAAACGCTTTGCGAAATTTATTCCGCAAACGGCAATGCGGACACCTTCACGGTCGGCTATGTGTACGACTGCGATGACGATTATTATATTCTTGAATGCGTTTCGCCCGATGGGAGGTGGGACGGCTTTCAATGCAGACTTACAGAGGATATTTCTATGATTCGGCAGGAAACGCCGTGTATCGATGCCTTGAAAAAGCTTATGCCGTTCTATAATTTCTACCATAAGGATATGGACTGCGACGGCAAAAACGTGCTTGAAACCATTTTGCAGTACATAATAAAAAATAAAAAAATTTGCAGGATAGAAACCTATCAGGACAGCGGAATGAGCGGGACGATTACAGACGCTTCGGGAAGCGTTGTCACCGTTTCGCTTGTCAACGGCGGCGGCAAGGGCGTTGGCATGGGCTATGTTTTAAAGGACGATATAGATTTTATTTCGGTCGAGGCCGAAAGTGAAATCCGTCTTGAAATTCTTTCAAAATAAAATATTACGGGCGGCGCAAACTGCGCCGCCCGTTGTTTTTTACCTTTTATTTTGTATAAAAGCACACGGTAGTCTCATATTTAAAGCTAAGCAAATTAAACGTTAAAGCGGAAGAGTACTACGTCGCCGTCCTTTATGACGTATTCCTTGCCCTCCGAGCGTACCTTGCCCTTTTCGCGCGCGCCGACAAGCCCGCCGCATTCCAAAAGCGTTTCCCATTCCACAACCTCGGCGCGGATGAACCCCTTTTCAAAATCGGTATGAATTTTTCCCGCCGCCTGAGGCGCCTTTGTGCCCTTGACGATAGTCCATGCGCGCGTTTCCTTTTCGCCCGCGGTAAGGTAGGATATAAGCCCAAGCAGAGCATAGCTCTTTTTAATCAGTCTGTTTAAGCCGCTCTCTTTAAGCCCCAGTTCTTCAAGGAACACCGCGCTTTCCTCGGACTCCATTTGAGAAAGCTCTTCCTCGGTCTTGGCGCATATAACCAAAACCTCGCTACCTTCCTCGGCGGCATATTTTTTAACGGCGCAGACAAGCGGAATATCGTCCTCGTTCTTTCCCATATCGAACTCGGAAATATTCGCCGCATAAATGACGGGTTTGTTGGTCAGAAGATATAAATTATCCAGAAGCGGCTGCTCCTCGTCATAGCATTTAAAAAGCCGCGCGGGCTTTTCCTCGCTTAAAAACTTTTCAAGCCTTTCCAAAAACGCATATTCCGCCGCGGCTTCCTTGTTGGCGCCGCCGCGCGCCGCGCTGCGTATTCTGTCCTCGCGCTTCTGCACAGCCTCTATATCAGATAAAATCAATTCCAGCGTAATTGTCTGTATATCCGCAACGGGGTCTATTTTATTGTTTACATGCGTGATGTTTTCGTTTTCGAAACAGCGCACAACGTGCACAATCGCGTCGCATTCGCGTATATGCGACAAAAATTTGTTGCCAAGACCCTCCCCGCGGGAAGCGCCCTTTACAAGCCCCGCAATATCCACGAACTCAACAATGGCGGGGGTTATTTTCTTGCTTGAATACAGTGCGGCAAGCTTGTCAAGCCGCTCGTCCGGCACGGGTACGACGCCTACGTTCGGCTCTATGGTGCAAAAGGGGTAGTTAGCCGCCTCTGCACCCGCGTGGGTTATTGCATTGAATAAAGTCGATTTGCCTACGTTAGGTAAGCCTACAACGCCTAATTTCATAAATTACCTTATATAAAAAATGTAAATTTTCTGTATTTGATTATAATATAAAATCAAAAAAAATCAAAACGAATGTGCGGTAAAGTTGCCAAATTTTTGCCGTTATGATAAAATTGTTTGCAAAGGAAACACAAAAAATGGATTATAAAAGGCACATTGCAAAAGGACTGAAAATAGACGGCGTAAGCGAGGAGGAAATTTACTCCGCAATGGCTCTTCCGCCGAATTCGGAAATGGGAGATTACGCCCTTCCGTGCTTTAAATTCGCAAAAATATTAAGAAAAAGCCCCGTTGCCATTGCAGAGGAGCTGAAAAATTCGTACGTCTGCGATGAAATTATAAGCGAAGTTTCGGCTGTAAACGGCTATCTCAATTTCAAGGTCAATAAAATTGCGCTTACAAATGCAGTTTTGTCCGATGTTTTGAACAGCGGCGATAAATACGGCTCTTCAACGGTCGGCAAAGGCAAAACAATATGTATCGACTATTCGTCCGTCAACGTTGCAAAGCCCTTTCATATCGGGCATCTGTCAACTACCGTAATCGGCGGCGCGCTGTACAAAATATTCCGCTTTCTTGGCTATAACGTGGTCGGTATAAATCACTTAGGCGATTACGGCACGCAGTTCGGCAAGCTTATCTGCGCATACAAGCGCTGGGGCGACCGTGACGAGGTGCAGAAGGGCGGTATTCACGCAATCAATGATTTATACGTCCGCTTTAATACCGAGGCAACGGCGGAAATGGAAAGCGAGGCGCGTGAATACTTCCGACTAATCGAAAGCGGCGATAAGGAAGCTTGCGAGCTTTTCGAATGGTTTAAGTCGCTTACCCTCGAATACGTTAAGGAAATTTACGCAAAGCTGAATATAACCTTCGACAGCTATGCGGGTGAGCGGTTTTATACCGACAAAATGCAGCCTATAATAGACGAACTGCGCGCTAAAAACCTGCTTAAAGAGAGCGAAGGCGCGCAAATAGTCGATTTGGAGGAGTACGGAATGCCTCCATGCCTTATTTTGCGCTCTGACGGGGCATCGCTTTACGCCACGCGCGATTTGGCGGCGGCTGTTTACCGCAAAAATACATACGACTTTTACAAATGCCTTTACGTTGTTGCGTATCAGCAAAATCTGCACTTCAAGCAGTTTTTTAAGGTGCTTGAATTAATGGGCAAGCCTTGGGCAAAGGATTTGGTGCACGTTGCATACGGAATGGTTTCGCTCGAGGACGGAGCAATGTCCACAAGAAAGGGCAAGGTAGTCTGGCTTGAGGACGTAATTGCCCGCTGTGAAGAAAAGGCGTACGCCATAATAGACGAAAAAAATCACGCGCTTGAAAACAAAAAGCAAATCGCGCAGACGGTAGGGCTTGGCGCGGTAATTTTCGGCGCGCTGTACAACAATAAAATCAAGGATATAACCTTCTCCTACGACAAGGTTTTAAGCTTCGAGGGTGAAACCAGCGTATATGTGCAGTATACCTGTGCCAGAGCAAACTCCGTATTGTTAAAGAGCGGAGAAGACAAGCATTTTGCAAAAAATTACGAGCCGAACGCGCAGGAATTCGAGGTAATAAAGGCAATTGCGGCATTCCCCGATGTTGTTTCCGAGGCGGCGGAAAAGTACGAGCCTTCCGTTATTGCCCGCGCCGCTGTAGACCTTGCGCAAAAATATAATAAATTTTATATAGACTGCAAAATTCTTACCGCCGAGGGGGACAGCAAGCCCTTCCGCCTTGCACTGACGCGCGCCGCCTTGCAAACGCTTAAAAACGCGCTTGCACTGCTGGGAATAGGCGTTCCCGAAAAAATGTAATGGTTAAGGCGATTATATTCGATTTGGACGGCACGCTTGTTGATACCTCGCGCGATATTCATAAGGTGCTTAATACAAGCCTGCAAAAATTTTCCGTCCCTCAAATTACTCTTCGGCAGACAATCGAGTTTGTCGGTAACGGCGCCAAAAAGCTTGTAGAGCGCGCGGCGGGAGAGGAATATGCAAGCCTTGTTCCCGAAATTTATGCAGATTTTTCAAAGGCGTTTGCCGAATGCGATAATGCATTGACCACGCTTTACGATGGTGAGGAGCAGGCGCTTAAAAGCTTTAAGGACAGAGCGATAAGACTTGCGGTTTTAACCAACAAGCCGCAACGTGCGGCGGAAAACGTCTGTAAAATGCACCTCGATAAATTCGGCTTTGACTTTGTTGTCGGGCAAACGGACGGCGTTCCATTAAAGCCCGACCCTTATACAACGCTTAAGCTGATTGAAAAATTCGGCGTGGAAAAGAGCGAATGCGTCCTTGTCGGCGACGGGGAAACAGACGTGCAGACAGCGGCGCGGGCGGGCATAAAATGCATATCCGTTCTGTGGGGCTTCCGTACCCGCAGTCAGTTGCTGAATGCGGGCGGCAGTATTTTTGCGGAAAGCTACGACCAGCTGCAAAAGCTGATTTATTCGTTATAATTACGAAAAAACTGCAAAAGATAAAGGTAATCAAGCATTTGCGTAGTACTATGTGACGCATAAATTACCAAATTTTGCCAATTGCGGGTCAAAATTTTGCAAATAATATTGTATTTCACCTTACGGTGTGTTACAATATACAAAGATAAAAATTCAAATTAATCAGGAGTAAAATCAAATTATGAAGAAATGTGTAGTTTGCGGTGAAATCGTAGAAGACGGCGTAGAGGTTTGCCCCGTATGCAAGGCAAAGAAGTTCGAGCCCGTATCGGCTGACGCCAAGTATGCTTGCGAGCATATTGTGGGCGACGGCGTTTGCGATGATGCTGAAATTATGGAGGGCCTGCACGCAAACTTTGCCGGCGAGTGCACCGAGGTTGGTATGTACCTTGCAATGGCAAGAGTTGCCGAGCGCGAGGGCTATCCCGAAATTGCAGAGGCTTACAAGCGTTACGCTTATGAAGAGGCAGAGCATGCGGCTAAATTCGCAGAGCTGCTCGGCGAGGTTGTTACCTCCTCCACAAAGAAGAATCTCGAGCTCCGCGCGGCGGCAGAGGCAGGCGCATGCGAGGGCAAGTTCGCGCTTGCAAAGCGTGCAAAGCAGCTCGGTCTTGACGCTATTCACGATACCGTTCACGAAATGGCTAAGGACGAGGCAAGACACGGCGCGGGCTTTGCTGGTTTGTTGAAAAGATATTTCGGCAAATAATTATTTAAAATTTAAGCTTATTTTAAGGCGGCGGGCAAACAGTCCGCCGCCTTATTTTGTATAAAAATCCGGCTCTTCACAATCATGCTTTTATCCCGCATATAATAAAATACAGGCAAGGGGGAAAACCCTTGCACTGCAAACTTATTCGGATAAAGGAAAAATAAACAAATGTATGTAAATTCATCCTGCGGCTGCGGACGCGATAATAACTGCGGCTGTAACAATAATGGCGTACCTAACAACTGCGGCGATTTCCGCAATGCAAACGGTTGCGGCTGTTCCCGCTGTAACAATTGCAACCGTTGCGGCAGTAATTGCTGCGGCTGCAGCTTTTGCGGCTTGCTGAACAACCTGCTTTGGGGAAATAACAGAAGCGGTTGCGGTTGTCGCCGTTGCGACCGTTGCAACAATTGCGGCTGTCATCATCATTGCGGCTGCGGCTGCGGCTGCAATAACAACCGCGCGGGCAACAACAACGGCTGCGGCTGCTTCGACGCCTATTATGCAAGACAGTACGGACTGAATATGGGCTGCTGCGGCAGAAACGACTGGTTTGAATGCCAGACCCGCTCCGCATCCTGCTGTAACAACGTAACCATTTTATAACCGCTTAAATTTAATTGCCGTAAAATAATCCTTAAAGAGCTTTCTTGAAGAAAGCTCTTTATTTTTTTGACCTTTGCCGTATAATGCTTCGGACAGCACGGGTCTGTTGCAGATATGCCGTCGGTTGTTAATCATACCTATCACAAAACAGCACATCATAACATAGCACCACAGCAAAAACACTATCAGCGACGCTATTTTACCGTACAGCTTTTCGGGCGAGGCAAAGCCCATATAAATGCCGAAGCCCGTTCCCGCAACCAGCCACAGCGCAGTTGTCAGCAGACTTCCGCACGCCGCATCGAACAGACCTATTTTTTGCGGGCATGCGAATATATTCATTACAACCGCCGTGCCGAACATCAGCGCGGTTATAAAAACAAGCGAAATTGCGTCCGATATTTCCGCGGGCAAAAGCATTTCCATAAACGTTGTGCCTACAACCGAAATTCCCGCAACCAATGCAATCATAAGCAGGGCCGCGCCAATAAGCGCAACGGACAGAAGTCTTAATTTAATGCCGCCCTTAAGGCTTTGACTTTCGTATACTATTTCGCCGCTCCGCCGTAAGTGATAGAAAAAGTTGGAGGAGGAGTACAGCGAGGTTGCCAAAAAAACTATTCCCGCGCCGTTAAATGCAATATCGCCGAAGCGCGCAGTACCGTCGCTGTTGCCCGCCGCGGCCTCTGCCGAGCTTTTAAGATACCTCAAAACGGGGCTTGCGCCTTCAAGAAGTCTGTGGTTTAAAAATCTGCTGACGTCAACATTCCCGAAAACAAGCGTAAGCCACAGCAAAAACGGGGTAATGCTCATCAAAAAAAAGTAAACAAGCGTGCCCGCTATTGTGGAAAATCTTTTGTCGGTATAATATTTAATTGTTTTTTTAACCCCTTGATAGGCGTTTACGGCAAATTCCCGCATAAAAATATATTTTGCAAATTGCAATATTTTAATCGCGCGGCAAAATAAGCGTTTATTTTATTAATTTTCTGCCAAAATCATGCAATTTTAAAAATTTTGTTGCAAAGCCGTACAAACAGTGCTATATTTATGGTACCACATCAATTAAATTTACAATTATAATCGGTTACTATGCAAGGATTTAAACTCGGCATTGTTGTATCTCCTTACATAAATATCTTTGCTTGGTGCAATGGTTGTAGAATTAATGGTGTGGTAACCGATGAGAGATACTTGTGCAATAAGGCGTTTTCCGTAAAGGAAAACGCCTGTTTTTTAATGTTAAAGCGCCCCTTGTGCGGTAATATACCGCACAAGGGGCGCCTGCTTTTGAATTGTATTAATACTTAATTGTACACGCAACCGCAAGCGCGCCGGGGCCGATATGGCAGGAAACGCTTAAAGAAAGGGGGTCGATGTATGTAAATTCTATATTCGGGAATTCTTCTTTAACTTCGCTCTTAAATCTTTCCGCTTCCTCAAAGTTTTCGGTATGCGCTATCGCAAGCGTCATTTTTCCCTTTTCGGTCAGCTCCTTAAAGCGAGTGCTCAAATCCTTTTTTATTGCGTTAATCATTGTAGTTTTTGCATCGGTAAGCTTTCTAACCTTTGCAAACTGGTCAAGCTTTTCACCCTGAATCTGTAAAACGGGCTTAATTTTCAGCAAGGTGCCTATTGCGGCAACGGCGGGGGTAAGTCTGCCGCCTTTTTTAAGATATTTAAGCGTGTCAACCATTATATAAATGCTTGACTGCATTTTCGTGTCCATCAAAAAATCATAAATTTCCTGTGCGGTTTTGCCCTCGTCAGCCAGCTTCATTGCGTCTAAAACGCTCTGTCGCTGGGTTATCGAAATTCTCTGATTGTCCACAACAAAAACCTTGCCCTTGAACGCTTCCTCCGTCTGGGCGTGGTGCTGAAGGGTGTGGCAGGTTTCCGAAAGCCCGCTTGACATGGGTATGTAAACAACTGCGTCGTTTTCCTTTAACGCTTCCGCCCAGATTTCGCCTACGTCTATGGGGTTGGGCTGAGAGGTGGAAACGTTCGCATCGCCTTTAAGCTTCTCGTAAAACTGCTCCTGCGTAAGCGTCAAGTCCTCAAAATAAAGCTCGTTGTCGATTAAAACGGGCATGGGCACAACGCGTATGCCAAGCTTTTTTGCTTCGCTTTGCGTAATTCCGCTGTTACTGTCTGTGATAATGGCTGTTTTCATTTTCAGTAATTCTCCTATTAAATTGCAATTATTATATAAAATTACGGTTGACAAGTCAACAATTTTAACTGTTCTGTCTGAAAATCGCCGCCCGCGGAACACAATTCCGCGGGCGGCGTAAATTTTAATATTTGATTAAGGTCTGGCTTTCAAGCTTCTGCGTTTTCAAAACGTTTATTGTCATATAAACATTGGCAACGATTATAAAAACAAAGGAAATAAGCGTGTCCACAATTACCAGAGAGCGGAAGGAGGGGGTAACCTGCAAATTATAAATAAAATTATCAAAAACGTTACCGTCAACATTCACGGCTACAAAAATAAGATAGGACGCGAGCATTGTCAACATCATCATAATTATCGAAACAGCCCATACAACCGCAATTTTGGTTTTATTGTTTTTGCCGCCGAATTTTCCCCACATAAACGCCGCGCCCATTGAAATAAGGAATGCGACGATTACAACAAAATAATCGGTGAACAAAAACATCAGCGCCCAGATAATGCAACCCGCAAGCGAGCCTATAATCGCGCCGAGGAGTCCGCGCAGTGTATTGTTGGGCGCCTGAGCCTCTTTAATCTCGCCCGATTTAACCTGTTCGGTATATTCGTCAAAGCAATGCTCGTGCGCGTGGAACATTCTTCCGTAGGTGCCCACAAGGCGGATATCCTCGCTGCCTTCAAGCGTTTCGCCGCAGAAGGGACAGCAGTCGGCAGCTGTAACGTCTTTAAGGAAAGCGGTTATATCCTCCATAAACGCTATGTATTTTTTAACCAGACCAAAGGGCGGGTTTATCATACAGCTTACCGAGTTTGTGGTGTATACGGGGTTTAGAATGCCGTAATTTTTCTTGTTTTCTTCAACCCACGCCGCAACCTTTTCTGCCGCGTCCTCGTTAAGGTGCACGTTTACGGTGCAGGTAGAGCCCGTCATTTGGTTCACGCTTCCGCTTATCTGAAAGCCGTTCAGCTTGCCGTAAAAGCCCGTTTTCGGGTCGTTGGTAAACGAATGGGAATTCAAAAATTCGTTTAAAATTTTATTCATATTACCTCGCAAAGCTTTATTTAATTTATAAGTTATTACATATAAAATATCACATAGTTTTCACAATGTCAATACTCCCGCAGCTTTTCTTTAATAGAAAAGACGGGTAAGCGATATACCCGTCCTATGGCGCAGAGAGAGGGATTCGAACCCCCGTACAGTTGCCCGTAACACGATTTCGAGTCGTGCGCGTTCGACCACTCCGCCATCTCTGCACTGCCTGATAATTTTATAATAAAACACAATAAAAAACAAGCGATTTTAACGCGGTTTTTCAAAAAACTCCGCCCGATTATTATTTGCAGTAAATCAACTGTTGAATTCCGCTATAAATTTTTTCATGCATTCGCAGGATCTGCCGTTTTTGTCATAGCCGGTGTCGCCGCATATTTTGCACGAGTATCGCGGCGTAAAATCAGCCTTATCGATTTTCAGCTCCGCAAGCCGCTTGTCTGCGTCAGCCTCCAACACGTTTAATTTTACCCTTAATTTTTCCGCCTTGCCGGGGTCGCTTATTTCCGCAAACGCAAGTTGAATAGACAGCTCGTTTATTTCCTTTTTGATTTTGCCGTAAATTTCGTCGGACATAGCGGCGGCTGTCGCTTTTTCCGCGCGCGCCTCTGCGGCGTGCCTCAAATCGTAATAATGCTGTTCTATTTGCGCGTGCAGATTGTCGGCGGGCTTGCTTTGTGCAACGGCGGAAGGGGTGCGCGTGTCTGCAAGCTTGCTCGGTTCGAAAATTCCGTCTTTTTTCCACGAGGAAAGTATGCCGTTTATATACGCCATAGGGTTAGCCTTGCCAGCGGCAAGCTTTGCCGCCTCAAACAGCATTTCATCGGAAAAATTCCATTTCCGCCAGTTTTCAAGACTGCTTTTGTCCCACGGAATAAGCTTTCTCGTAAGTCCGCACGCGGCAAGCAGCTCTTTCAGCAGCTTTTCGTCGGCATTTTGCTTTTCGATATATTCGTTAACGCTTTCATCGGCAACAATTCCGTCGCTGTACAGCGCTTTAATCAGCGTATCCATATCCGCAAATGAATTTCTTCCGTTCATAAAGCAGTATCTGGACAGATTTTCGATGCAGTCGAAGGAATACCCCATATTGCACCAAACGTTGACGTAATTTTCAACGTAGGGGGTGTAATCTGACATATAAACGCCAAGGCTTTTCGCCGTTTTAACGGTAAGCGCAACAACCGAGTTTTTGGCCTTGCAATAGCTTTCAATTTCCTTTACGTCAAACCTGCGGTTTTTATACAGCTCTTCAAGCGCGGCGTCAAGCTTTAAGCAGTCCTTTATTTTAAACTGCTTTGCCGCGGCGACAATCGCGTTTTCTTCAAAGCCGAGCGCGTCCGTCCATTTTTTGTAAAGCTTATCATCGTCTATATCCGGCTTTTTCTTTATGCCGACTGCGTTGAAAAGCCTGATAAGCGCGGGCGTGGAGGAGGTGTAGGCTGAAAGCTTGTCCTCAACCCCTTTCGCAGTGGTAACGCCCTCCTCGGCAAAGCTTTTTGCAACCTTTTTTATGTATTGCAGCCTTATATCCGTGCCCTTTAAATTGACGCAGTAGTTTATAATCATAAGCAGCGCGTCCTGCGCAAAGCCGTATTCGTCCAGCAAAATAAAATATTCTCGGAATTCGTTTGTGGAAATCATTCTTCCGCTTATAATATTCTGCACGCTTTTGGTAAAATCCGCGTATTTTTCGGGCTTGAATTTTTTCGGCGTGCCGTACACGTTTTCTGCGTCAAGAATTTTTACCTCGAACGGGGAGGCTGAAACAATCGAAACCAGCTCGAACTCTTCGAGATATGTAAAATAGTCCTTTGCCTTGTCCTCGGACAAATTCAAGGCTTCAGCTAAATCGGATAACGTGTACGCCGCGGCTCCGCGCTGGTAAAGATACACGGCAAAAAGATAGACCTTTACCGCAGTCGGGTCCAGAACGGGCATATACTTTGTTATGAACTTGTTCTCTACCTGCGTGAACGATTTTTTTGCTACCTCGTCCGCGACCGAAATAAAGGGCATTTTTTTCAAACTCCGGTTTAACGCTTGATTTATTTTGCAAAAAGGACTATAATTGAACAAATTTTGTTTTGTGCAAATTGAAGAGTAAATTCAATTATAAAGGCACAAGCCAAAAAAATCAACGTAAATTTTAACTTTTAATTATATTTTTTCCGTATGAAAATTCTGCACACCTCCGATTTGCATATCGGCAAAAAGCTTATGGGAAGAGAGCGCTACGCGGAATACCGCGCGGTGCTTTCCGAGCTTTGTTCAATCTGCCGCGAGCGCGGGGCAGAGCTTATGCTGATAGCCGGCGACGTTTTCGATACCTACACGCCCTCTGCAGAGGCGGAAGAAATATTTTACAGCGGTGTAAAGGCTATTGCAGAGGTTTGCCCCGTTTTAATAATTTCCGGCAATCACGACGATTATGTCAGACTGACTGCGGCGTCCGCGCTTGCGCAGGAGCTTAACGTTTATATTGTCGGCAATAACCTTCAGGCCGTCAAATGCGGCAGCAATGGTAAGGCTTTTCCCGTACAATCGGGCTGCGGCTGGGTGATTTTTGAAAATGCCTCGGGCGAAAGAGTGTATATAAACGCCTTGCCCTACCCCAACGAGGCGCGCTTTAAGGAAGGCAGAACGGACGAAACCTTTGAAGAAAAGGCGGCGCGCTGGATAGCAACGGGCGAGCAAGGCAAAGCGGAAAAGCTTCCTTCGATATTTTTGTCGCACATTTTCGTTGCGGGCGGAGCTGTTTCCGACAGCGAGCGGGAGATTGATTTGGGCGGCGCGCGTGCCGTACCCTTAACTTTACTGCCCGCCTGCGATTATTGCGCGCTTGGACATCTGCACAAGCGGCAAAGGATAGGCGCAAACGCATATTACAGCGGCGCGCCAATGCAGTTTTCCTTTGACGAGGCGGGCGCGGAAAAATCGGTAAATTTCTTCGATTTGACCGTGGACGGCGTGCAAAATTTAATAAATATCCCCATAACAAGCGCAAGAAGGCTTATCCGCCTGCAAGCAAACGGCGCCGATGACGGCATAGTCTTATTGCAGTCAAACGCGCAATATTTTGTGGAGCTTACTTTAAATCTTTCCGAGCCGTTGACGGCAAACCAAAGCGCGCAGTTGCACCAACAGGAAAATCTCGTATCCTTAAAGGCGGAGGTTCAAAGCCTGCAAAGCGGCGAGGAAAGGGTTTCCTATAAGGATAAAACGGCGTCTCAGCTGTTTTCGGAATACTATAAATCGCGGTACGGAGCAGAGGCCTCGGCAGAGCTTCTGGCATTGTTCCTTTCGCTGACGGAGGAAGAATGAAGCCGCTAAGACTTGAATTTAAAGGCATAAACAGCTTTTCGGAGCATACAATAATAGACTTCGAGGCTTTGACCAAAACGGGAATTTTCGGAATTTTCGGGGATACGGGCAGCGGAAAAAGCACCGTTCTGGACTGTATCAACTTTGCGCTGTACGGCAATGTAAAGCGCAGCGAAATAAAGACGGACATAATAAATTACCGTTGCAACGCCGCGGAAGTAAAATTTGTTTTCAATATCCTTAACGAGGGCAAGCGCAAAACCTATACGGTAGAGCGCGTGCTTAAAAAGGACAAAAGCGGTACGCATAAGGCAATGCTTTATGTAAACGACGGCATAACCGAGCTGTGCATTGCAGACAAGGCCTCTGCGGTAGAGAAAAAAATCGAGGAAATTCTCGGGGTCGGTGACGACGATTTCCGCAAATGCATTGCATTGCCGCAGGGCGAGTTTGCCCAGTTTGTAAAATCAACGCCAAGCGCAAGGCTTGCACTGATAGAACGGTTGTTTTCACTGTCGAAGTACGGCGACAGATTAAAGGAAAAGCTGAGCATAAGACAGCGCGCAACCGAGGACGAGTATCAGAATTTAAGCGGCAGATTGCAGAGCTATGAAAATGTGTCCGAGGAAGCGCTTTCCGCATTAAAAAAGCAAGCGGCAGATAACGAAAAGGCGCTTGCAAAGCTCAAGCTTGATTTAAAGGTCGCGGCGGAAAATTACGACAGGCTGAATTCTTTAAACGAAAAACGTACAGAGCTTGAAAAAACTCTGCGACTTATACAACAGCTCACCGCCGAGCACGAGCGTGTGGAAAAGCTGCGTAAAAATCTTGCGCTGTTGCCCGCATGTAAGGAGGCGGTAAGGCTTAATGAGGAAATTACCGAAAAATTCCGGCAGGCGGCAATAAACGACGGTGAAATATCGCGACTTGACAAACAGCTTAAAGGCGTTTGCGAACAGCTTTTAAGACTTGAAGAGGATATAAAGGCAGCCGACTTCGATAACCGTATAGCGGAATTGCTGACGCTTTCCGCGGCATACAAATCGGCAGAGGGCAAGCCGCAAAGGCTAAACGAGCTTTTATCCCAGCTTGAAACCAAGCGCGCCGAATATAAGAAAAAGGAAGAGAGCTTCAATAAAATTGCTTCCGATTTAACGCTTGCGGAGGCGGCCGCGGCAGAGGCGGAGAAGGCGCTTGCGAAATGCGCGGGCGAAAATCTCAATTCGGTTTTCGAGGGGCAGTTCAAGGGCGCGGTATTAAAGGAAGAATACGCAAAAAATTTAGATTACTTTTTACAGCTTAACAGCGAAATCCGCAGTCTTGAAGAGGCTACTCCGTTATACGATTTTATCGTCAAAGAGGTAAAGGCAAGGATTGCGGAATACAGACAGCGCGTTGCGGACGTGAAGGATTTCAGTCTTGCGTCCGTCAGGGAAAAGCTTGCGCAATTGCAGGCAAACGACGAGGAGCGCGAGCGTTTGCAAAAATGCCTTTACGATAAGCGCGAGGACGTGCAGAAGCTTGTAACGCTTTATCAGCTGTGCCAGAGCGAACTGAAAACGCTTAAAAACGAGGGCGCGGAGCTAAGGCGGCGCGCAGACGAGCTTGAGGACGAGCTGAAAAAGCTTTTCGGCGCGGCGCGCAAGGACTATACCGCCGCCGCGGAGGCAAACGAAAACGCCTTAAACGGGCTTAAACAACGCAAGGCGCAGCTGTTAACTCGGCTGGAAGAGCTTAAAAGCAACAAAAATTTACTTGAAATTTCTGCAGAAAAGCAAAGAACGTTACATTCCGCAACGCTTACCGAGGCGGAGGCGCTTAGGAAAAAGCTTGACTGTGCTTTGACGGAAAACAAGCTTGTCAGCGTTGAAAAATGCGTGCAAACAGTTGCGGAGTTTACCGCGCTCGGGGACGTTGAGAAGCAACTGAAGGAATACGATGTAAGGCTTGTCGCCCTCACGGAAAAGCGAAAAGAGCTTGAAAAAACCGAGGGAATAAATGCGGCCACGGACGAAGCGGTTGCCCAAGCCAAGGCGCAAAAGCTTGCGCTTGAAGGCGAAATAAGCAAGCTTACGGGCGAGATTGCAGTATGCAACGCAAACTGTGCGGAATGCGCCAAGCGGCTTGACGAAAAAAAGCTTCTCAATAAGGATTTTGATAGAATTTCGCGGGAGCGCGGGCTTTTATCAAAGCTTAAAGAGCTTACAAAGGGCAACAAATTTCTGGAATTTATCGCAAACGAATATCTTTGCGACATTTCCTCCATAGCATCGTCAACATTGCTTAAGCTGACGGACGGAAGATATTTTTTAACCTATAAGGACAACGCGTTTTTTGTCGGCGACAACTTCGACTGCGGAAACTTACGCGGAGTAAATACGCTCAGCGGCGGAGAAACCTTCCTCGTTTCCCTGTCGCTTGCGCTTGCGTTATCGCAGACAATTTGCGCAAAATCCATGAAGTCGATTGAATTTTTCTTTCTGGACGAGGGCTTCGGCACTCTCGATTCAACGCTTGTCGATACGGTAATGAGCGCGCTTGAAAAATTGAAAAGCTCTGACTTCACCATAGGCGTTATAAGCCATGTGGAAGAGCTGAAGCACAGAATAGACAGTAAAATTACGGTAATAAAAGCAACCGAAAGCCGCGGCTCGGCCGTGCAGGTCAGCTGCTGAGGAGTACATTTTGTCAAATATTTTAACACCTATATCGCTTTGGAGCAATTTCGACGTTTCGCAGGATATCAAGGCAGAAATAAAGTCCGAGGTCATAAGTCAAGGCGTAAAAATCGAGAAAATAACCTTTCTCGGCAGAGATACGGGCAACGGCAGAGTAAAAATTGCCGCTGCGTTTGCAAGCGAGCCGCAGACGCCCGTTGCGGGTACGGTGCTTATTATGCCCGACAGCACGCAGACAATCGACGAGGGACTGCTTAAATTCATCGTAAAGCACGGCTATGCCGCGCTTATGGTTGACTACCGCGGAGAATGGGAGGATTGTGCCTTCCATACCGAGTATCCCGAAAATATCGCCTACGCAAACACGGCAAAATGCGGCCGCCGCAAGGACTACGTGGACACAAACGCACAGCAAACAAGCTGGTACGAGTGGGCGGGCGTTGGTCTTTATGCGCGCAAATATATAACCGAGCGCACGGGCAACGACAACATCGCGCTTTTGGGACTGCGCGACGGCGGTGAAATAGTCTGGAAAATGGGCGTTGCAGAGCAGTTTTCGTGCATTGTACCCGTATGCGCGGCGGGCTGGAAGGCTTACGCCGGCATAAGCAAATATTTATCGAAGGAAATCAGCTTTGACGAGGAAAGATACCGCTTTATCGGCGGCATAGACTCTCAGGCATACGCTCCCTATGTAAGGTGCCCCGTGCTTATGCTGTGCTCCACCAACGATGAACGCTTTGACTATGACAGGGCTTACGACACCTTCTCGCGCATAAACGCAACCTATATAACGGGCAGTGCAATATCCTATTCCGTACGCGGAAATTCAAGCGTCGGCGCAAAAAGCGTAAGCGATATGTTTTTGTTTTTGGATAAGCACCTTAAAAAGCGTCAGGTGTTTATTCCCCGCCCCGCAGAGGTTTCTGTAGAGCTTGACGAAAGCTCTAACTTAATCGCAAAAATCACTCCCGACAATCAGGGTGTTGTAGAAGCATGCAACGTATATCTTTCCGAGGATAGCATGGACTCGGCACTGCGCGACTGGCTTGTTTGTCCTTTGCAGAGGAAGACTGAGGAAAACGTACAGACCTTCTTTTTGAATATTTACGAAAAGACCTCTACGATTTTCGTGCTTTGCAGCGTTAAATATTCCAACGGCTTTACCGTATGGTCAAAAATGACCGTCAAAAAAATCAGCGGCAAATTCAGAAATATGCAAAGCAGATGCCGCGTTTTATATTCAAGCGACTTCGGCGCGGACGGCTTTTCCATTGCAGACCCCGTGCGAAACGCGCTCGGCGGCATATTCATTACGGACGCTTCGCTGTTGCCCTCAATCGTTGAAAAGGCAAAGGGTATAAAGGGCCTTTATTGTTCGAGCGGGCTTTCTACCTACCGTCTGAACAATCCCAGATTTGCGCCCGCAAGCGGCAATATGCTTGCAATGGACGTGTACTGCGATAAAACCGCAAGCATAAGTATTTCCGTGCTTGATTTAAATTCGGGCGAGGAGTATATAAATAAGGTGCAGATTGTCGGCGGGGTGTGGCAGAATACGGTGCTTGAAAGCAAAGCCTTCAAAACCGCAAGCGGCGTTGCGCTGGAAAATTTCGCCTTCGGAATGAAGCTTAAAATTACCTGCGCGGCAGAATACGCAGTAAACAACGTTATGTGGCTGTAACACCCTTTGCAGAATCAGAAGCGGCGCATAGTCGGCGCAAAATTTATTGTATGTTAAATAAAGTAAGAAGCAGCTTATACGAAAAAAAGGACCGCGCTACCGTTGCGGGGATAATAATAAATATCGTTTTAATAGCTCTTGCGCTGATTTTGTCTGCGGAAATAATTTTCAGTATGCGCTATACGGGCATATACGTTGTAAACGTTTCCATGACGCCTACGCTTACGGGCGCAAACGTCATAGGCTACGACAATGCGGGACGGCCCATTGCGGACACAAGCGGAGATTATGTCTATATAAAAACGGGCGCAAAGCCAGGTTACGGCGATATTGTGGTCGTATATAGACCCGACGTGGGCGACAATATAATAAAGCGCGCGGTTGCGTTCGGGGGCGATAGGGTGCAATTTATCGATGGCTGGCTGTATATCAACGGCGAAAAGCAGGAGGAGAAATATATTTCCGACGAGTACCGCACCGCCGCAAACAATTTGTACTATAACTATCCCGCAAACGGGGAGCATCACACGGTTGAAAAGGGCAAGGTTTTCCTTCTCGGCGATAACCGCAACCACAGCGACGACAGCAGAAGATACGGCGATTACGATTTGAAAAACGTTTTGGGCGTGGTGCCCGCGTGGTCGGTACGATTCAAAAAATTTACCACGGCTATGCACGCGTTTTTCTATTTTAAGCTGCGCGGCAGAACTACTGCGGAAATTCCCGCGGAAAATATTTTGCTAACGGCGTGAATTAGTGGTATAATCATATTAAAATTTTACGGAGAAAGACTATGCGCGCTGTTTTAACGGTTGTAGGCAAGGATAAAACGGGTATAATTGCAAGGGTTTCGGGCTTTCTTGCAGAAAGAGGGGTGAATATTCTGGACATAAGCCAGACTATTTTAAGCGATTACTTTGCAATGATTATGCTTGTTGATTTATCGGAAGCAAAGACCGAGCTTGCAGTGCTTGCGGACGAATGTGCGGAAATGGGCAAAAATATCGGCATGTCGATACACGTCCAGCACGAGGCTGTTTTTAACGCAATGCACAGCGTATAAGGTGAAAAATGTTCAGCACTAACGAGGTTTTGGAAACTATCAATATGGTCGAGCGCGAGCATCTGGATATACGCACCGTTACAATGGGTATATCGCTTTTGCCGTGCATAGGCGGCACAGCCGAAAAAACCGCTGAAAACGTTTACGACCATATCTGTAAACGGGCGGAAAAAATCGTAAAGGTTACGGGTGATTTGTCGCGCGAATACGGTATACCCATAGTAAACAAGCGTATTTCCATTACTCCCGCAAGCCTTATCTGCGCGCCGTTTGCGGACAAGTCATATCTTATAGGCAAGGCGCTCGATAACGCCGCAAAGGCGGTCGGCGTGGACTTTTTGGGCGGATATTCCGCACTTGTGCACAAAGGAATGGCGGACTACGAAACGGAATTTATAAAAAGTATTCCCGAAGTGCTTGCCTCAACCGACAGACTTTGTTCTTCGGTCAACATCGGTTCTTCAAAGTCGGGCATAAATATGGACGCGGTTCGCCTTATGGGCGAAATCGTAAAGCAGACCGCGCAAAAAACGGCGGACAGGGACGGCTTCGGCTGTGCAAAGCTTGTTGTGTTCTGTAACGCGGTAGAGGACAATCCGTTTATGGCGGGCGCATTTCACGGCGTGGGTGAAAGCGGTACCGTTATCAACGTCGGTGTTTCGGGGCCGGGGGTTGTACAGCACGCAATAGAAAGCATTCCCAACGCAAACCTTTCCGATTTGGCGGAAATGATAAAGCGCACGGCGTTCAAAATTACGCGTGCGGGTCAGCTTATTGCAACGGAGGCGGCCAAACGGCTGAACGCGGAGTTCGGCATAGTAGATTTGTCGCTTGCGCCTACGCCTGCAAGAGGGGATTCCGTTGCCGCGATTTTAGAGGAAATGGGGCTTGAAAGCGTTGGCACGCACGGAACAACCGCATGCCTTGCAATGCTTAACGATGCAGTTAAAAAGGGCGGGGTAATGGCAAGCTCGCGCGTGGGCGGGCTTTCGGGTGCGTTTATACCCGTTTCCGAGGATATAGGTATGATAGAAGCCGCCGAACGCGGCGCGCTTTGTATAGATAAGCTTGAAGCTATGACGGCGGTTTGCTCCGTCGGGTTGGATATGATTGCCGTTCCCGGTGATACCTCGGCTTCCACGATAAGCGCGATAATTGCGGACGAAGCCGCGATAGGTATGATAAACAACAAGACTACCGCAGTAAGAATTATACCCGCACCCGATAAAAAAGTAGGGGACGAGGTGAATTTCGGCGGGCTTTTGGGGCGTGCGCCCGTTATGCCCGTTCACGCGGAGGGTGCGGCAAAATTTATCGCAAGGGGCGGACTTATACCCGCGCCCATACATTCAAATAAGAATTAAGAGGTATATATCATGAAAAGAAGCGAAGTAAAGCAGCAATACAAATGGGCGATAGAGGATATTTACGCAACGGACGAGGCATGGGAAAAGGACTTTGAAAAAGCGGAAAAGTCGATTACATTTTCAAAATACGCCGGCAAGCTGGGCAATGCGGAGATATTGCTTGAATTTTTCAAGGAGGACGACGAATTCGGTAAGCTGCTTGAAAGGCTTGCGGTATACGCGCATATGCGCCACGACGAGGACGCGGGCGATACCAAATACGGCGCAATGTATTCAAGGATAGGCTCGCTTTTTGCTAAGTTTTCTACGGAAATGGCTTTTTTCGACCCCGAAATGGCGGCTCAGGACGAGAAATATCTGAAAAACTTGATTGCGGACAAGCGCTTTTCCGACTACGATTATACTTTAAAACGCATTTTAGACCACAAGCCCCACGTTTTGACCGAGGCGGAGGAGAGGCTGATAGGCATGGCGGGTGAGATTTTCGGCACCTTCAGCGATACCTTCGGCATGATTGACAACGTCGATTTGCCCTTCCCCGAAATCGAGTGGGAGGGTAAGAATATAAAGCTTACCCACGGCATTTACGGAATAATACTGCACTCCGACAACCGCGAAAAGAGAGCGGAGGCTTACGAAAAATATTACGGCGCTTATAAATCGCTTATAAATACAATCACCTCCACATACTACGGCAACGTTAAAAAGGACGTATTTTTAAGCAAGGCTTACAAATTCAACTCTTGCTTGGAAAATGCGCTTTTCAGCGAGGACGTTGACAGAGCGGTCTATGAAAATCTTTTGAAAGCAGTGGACGAAAATCTTCCCGCTATGCACCGCTATATTGCGGACAGAAAAAAGCTTTTGGGGTACGATAAGCTGTATTTTTATGATATTTACGCGCCTCTTGTCAATGGCGTAGACTTTAAGCTAGGCTATGACGAGGCTTACGAGTATGTAATAAAGGGGCTTGCGCCGCTCGGCAAGGAGTATCAGGCGCTTTTGAAAAAGGGGCATGATGAGCGTTGGATAGACGTTGAGGAAACGGACGGCAAGCGCAGCGGCGCATACAGCACGGGCTGCAACGGCGTTCATCCTTTCGTGCTTTTGAACTATCAGCCGAATATAAGCAACGTGTTCACAATTGCGCACGAAATGGGACATTCGCTTCATACCTATTTTTCAAGTAAAAATCAGCCTTATGCCAAGGCGGACTATAAAATCTTCGTTGCCGAGGTTGCAAGCACGGTCAACGAGGTGCTTTTACTCAAATATATGTTGAAGGAAGCAAAGGACGCGGATATGCGCAAATACCTTCTCAATTATTACCTTGACAGTATCCGCGCAACGCTGCACAGACAGACAATGTTTGCCGAATTCGAGTACGAGGCGCATTTGATTGCGGAATGCGGCAAGCCGCTTACAAAGGAAATACTTTGCAGTACTTATGCCGCCTTGGGTAAAAAGTATTACGGCACGGAAATTGAACACGATTACAATATTTCCTGCGAGTGGGCGAGAATACCGCATTTTTACCGCGCATTCTATGTTTATAAGTATGCAACGGGCATAACAGCCGCAATAAATATTGCAAAGCGCATTTTAACGGAGGGCGACAAGGCGGTTAAGGATTACTTTAAATTCCTTTCCGGCGGCTCGTCAACCGACCCCGTATCGCTTTTGAAGCTTGCGGGCGTAGACCTTTCCACAACAGAGCCGTTTAACGTTGCAATGCGCGAGTTTGACGATACTCTGACCGAATTCGAAAAATTATCGGGAATAAACTGATTTAAAGAGTTTTACTATGGCAGAAAAGACCAACGTTATGCCCAACAATCTGGACGCCGAGCAGGCGCTCCTCGGGTGTATGCTAATCGACAACGAAATACTTGCGGAGGTCCTCGACGGGCTTAAAAAAGAGGATTTTTATCAGGAATCTCACCAATATATAATTTCCGCAATAAAAATGAACTTTACCGAGCGCAAGCCGCTTGACATTATTACGCTCAGCGACAGGCTTGAAAGCGACGGCAACCTTGAAAAGGCGGGCGGAATTTCCTATATAACCGAGCTTGCGCAGATTACACCCTCCGCGGCGAATTACAAGTACTATCTTGAAATCGTCAAGCGCGACAGCGTTAACAGAAGTCTTATCCGCGCCGCCCGCGAAATAGTTGAATTTTCGCAAAAGAGCGACAACTCGGTTGAAAGCATACAGTTTGCCGAGGAAAAGGTTTACGCAATTTCCCGCAAGAACGATTCCTCGTCCGTAAAGGACATACGTGAAAGCGACGGGCTGGATTTGGTTCTGGAAAAGTTCCAGAAGCTTGCAGAGGATAAAAACGCCTACCGCGGCGTATCCACGGGCTTTATACGGCTTGACAAGCTTACCAACGGCTTGCAAAAGACAAATCTTATCGTGCTTGCCGCCCGCCCCGGTATGGGTAAAACCTCGCTTGCAATGAACATTGTAGAGCACGCGGCTTTAAACGAGGGACTTGTTTGTGCGGTTTTCTCTTTGGAAATGTCCGAAACGGAAATTCTGACAAGGCTTTTGTGCAGTGCGGCGGGCGTAAGTATGGCGGCGGCGCTTTCGGGCAAGCTTGAAAACAGCGACTGGAAAAAGATTGCCAAGGCGCAGGAAAAGCTGAGAAAAAGCAAAATTAACATAGACGATTCCTCGCTTGTCACCCCCGCGGAAATACTTTCAAAATGCCGCAGAATAAAGTCGCGCAACGGCGGCAGACTGGATTTGATTATGATAGACTATATTCAGCTTATGGACAGCGGTAAACGCATGGGCGGCGACGAAAACAGAACGCAGGTGGTCGCCTCGATTACGCGTGATTTAAAGATTATGGCAAAGGAGCTTGACGTGCCTGTGCTTGCGCTTTCACAGCTACGCCGTATACAGACGGGCGAGCCTCAGCTTTCCGACCTGCGCGAATCGGGCGCGATAGAGCAGGACGCGGATATGGTTATGTTTATCAACCGTCCCGACGTCGGCGCGTCCGAGGAGGATATGGCCAAAAAGAAGATAGTAAAGGGCATGGCGTACCTCAACATTGCAAAAAACAGACACGGCGGATTGGAAAGAATTCCGCTTAGATTCAAGGGAGAGCTTACAAAGTTTGTCAATCCCGAATTCAACGAGGATATGGAGGCCCGCGCAAACGAGGAAGAGGCGCGGGCGGAAAACCGCAGACAGCGTAGCGAGGCGTATGCGCCCCAGCCAGAGGAGGTTACGCCGATTGGCGCAATGGACGTGCCGCCGGACGATGAGGAGCCTCCGTTCTGAAAATAAGCTAAGAAGTAATTTACTATGCAGACTAAAATTCTGGAAATCAACGAAAGCGCTTTACAGCTTTGTAAACGGATAATTTCCGAGGGCGGAGCGGTGGCTTTTCCCACCGAAACGGTCTACGGATTAGGCGCGAACGCGTTCGATACCGCCGCAGTCGAGAATATCTTTAAAATAAAGGGTCGCCCCAACGACAACCCGCTTATCGTGCACGTTTATGCCGGCTATGACATTTCTGCACTGGTAGAGGCAGTGCCCGATTATGCCAAAAGGCTTGCGGCGGCGTATTTGCCGGGACCGCTTACAATGGTATACAAAAGCAAGGGCGTGGTTTCTTCCGCGGTTTCGTGCGGGCTGAATACGCTTGCAATACGCATACCCGCGCACAAGGGCGCTCAAAGCTTTTTAAAATATGTTAATCTGCCGATAGCCGCGCCCTCCGCAAATATATCAAAGCACGTCAGTCCTACTGCGGCAGAGCATGTTTTTAACGATTTAAATGGCAGAATAGAGGTTGTTTTGCAGGGCGGCAAATGCGAGGGCGGCATAGAGAGCACCGTTTTGGACTGCACGGGCGATTTTCCAGTGATACTTCGTAGCGGACTTGTAACGCGGGAAATGATAGAAAAGGTTGCGGGCAGCTGCGGAGAGTACGTCTATAAGGAAGGCGTTGCGGCGCGCTCACCGGGAATGAAGTACAAGCATTATTCGCCGAATTGCGGCACCGTGCTTTTTGCTTTTGACCAGCTGGATAAGGCGCTTGCCGAGTACCGCAGGCAGTGCGAAAACGGCGTATCGGTCTGCATTATGTGCGACAGCGACGTTGCGGAGCGAATAGGCGAAGCGCGTATACTTGATTTGGGTAAAACGGAGGCGGAAATTGCCGCAAATCTGTATTCTAAGCTGCGCGAGGGCGAGCAGACGGCAGATTTGATTATTGCAGTCGCTCCCGAAAAACAGGACGGTGCAATGGTCGGGGTTATGAACCGCCTTAAAAAAGCGTGCGGAAGTAAATGAATATGAGCGAAGCAAAGCAGAAAAACAAGCGCAAAAGAGTGCTTTTTGTATGTACGGGCAACACCTGCAGAAGTCCTATGGCGGAATTTATTCTGCGCGCAAAAATCAAGCGCAATAAAATCCGCTGGTGGGACGTGGCTTCGTGCGGGATAAATGCGGAAACCGAGAGCGGAATAAGCGCAAACAGCAAAACCGCGCTTGAGGATATCGGCATAAGCGTACAGAAGTTCAGACCCAGACAGCTGACGCAAAAGCTGATTGAGGCAAGCACGATTGTTATCTGTATGACGGAAACCCAAAAGCAGGTATTGGAGGGGTGCGGGCACGTCTTTTGTATGAAGGACGTTTGCGGCTACGACATTCCCGACCCTTACGGCTGCGGTGTAGAAACGTATAAGGTTGCGCGGGACGCAATTTCTCGCGCGTGCGATATAATTATAAAAAACTATATAACTCAATATAAGGACGGTAAAGAAATTAAATGAAAATTGCTATTGCGTGCGACCACGGCGGTCTTAACCTTAAAAAAGAAATTATTAATTATTTAAACGCGCACGGCTATACCCCCGTTGACTTCGGCACGGACAAAACCGACAGCTGCGACTATCCCGATTTTGCTTTGCCCGCGGCAGAGGCTGTTGCAAACGGCGATTGCGATAAGGGAATTGTAGTCTGCTCTACGGGGATAGGCGTATCTATCGTTGCGAACAAGGTGCCGGGGGTACGTTGCGCGCACTGCCACGATACCTATTGCGCGGAATTTACCCGCTTGCACAACGATTCGAACGTGCTTGCGCTCGGTGAAAAGGTTGTAGGCGCGGGCTATGCGCTTAAAATAGTCGAAAAATTTTTGACAACCGAATTCGAGGGCGGCAGACATCAGCGCCGCGTGGATAAAATTACCGCCATAGAAAAGAAGTATTGCAAATAAATAAGTTGTATTAATAACCGCCCCGCGTTCGAAGCCGAACGCAGGGCGGTTTGTTAAAATATTTTAAGCAAATGTAAGCACATAAACGGTGATTAAAACAAGTGAACAGCCGAAGGCGACAAACCTTGTCAGCGGTTTTAAATTCAGCTTATCGGAAAGGAAGATAACGGCTATATAATACAGCGGCGCGAACAAACCCGTGCCAAAGCCTGAAATAAGCGATTTTTCAAACCCCGCGCCTATCAGAAAGGAAAGTACCGCGTCAAGCGGAGCTGTGGCAAGCGGCAGAATATACGCCGCAACCGGTGCAACGGCGGTGCAAATCATAGTTACGATAAACAGAACCGAAAAAAGCGCGGAAAGCAAAGGCACAACGATAATGTTAAGAACAAGGCTTGCGCCGCTGAGGTAGCCAAATGCCGAAAGCATAATCGGCAATGTACCCGCCTGTGCAGATAGCGAAATCGTGCATGCGGACGCTATTTTCGGGTGGATTTGCAGTTTGCCTAAAAATTGCTTTGCCTTTGTTGACGGCAAGCTTTTCAAAAGCGCTTGCGGAATTTTTATTTTGCACAGTATGCGTTCAAGCGGCTTGGAAAACAAGAAAATTCCGCCTACCGCGCATACCGAAAGCTGAAAGCCGACCGAAAACAGATTTAAGGGGTTTATCAACAGCAGTAAAATAACTGCGGCGGAAAGCGAGTTAAGTCCGTCGTATTTTGTGTAGGCAAGTCTGCTAAGCGTTGCAACGGCGCACATTATTGCGGCGCGCAGAGAAGAAACGGTAAAGCCGCACACGCCCGCATAGAAAAACACGCAAAATATACACAGTATTGCGCTTGCGTATTTGTTGCATTTCAGTTTTTTAAGAAAAAAGCCGATTATTGCAAAAACTATACCTATATGCAGTCCCGAAACGGCGAAAATATGCGCGATTCCGCCATAGCGAAAGTTTTCCATTGCATCGCCGTCAATAAAAGCGGTTTCGCCGATAAGCATTCCGTAGCATACTGCGGCTGTTTCGTAATCGAGATTTTCAAATAAAGTTCTGCGCACGGCCGAGCGTATTTCGCCGAACAGCGAAAAGCGGTACTCGCTTTCAAGTCCGCCCTTAACGGAACAGCTGTATTTAATATTTCTTTGGGCGTTATAGCTCAGCTTTCCGTCCTCAAAGGTGTCAAATACTTTAAGACTGCTTAAAAATTTTACCTTATAGCCGTTATCGCAAAAATCGCCGTAGCCTTCTGCAAGATAGGCAATCACGTCCGCGCCAAGCCTTGCGCCGTCTGCCGTGGCATCGGTTATAACAATATACTCGCCGCCCAAAAAAGCGCTTTTTTCTTTAACCGTTCCGCAAACGGTAAAAGTCCGGTTTTTTGCGATATCTATACGCGTTTTATCGTATGCGTCAAGTCTTAAAATACAGCTTAGCGCGCCCGCATATAAAAACAGAAGCGCAAGAATAATAAAAATAAGCGGCTTAAAGCTTTTGAAAACTGCCGTAAGAATTATAATGGGAATTGCGGCGGCGGGAATAAAGGCCGTAAGCCATATCAATTCCGTCTGATATATTTTGAAAAACAGTCCCGCGGCGGCACCCGTCGCAAGCGAGCATGCAAGTATTACGGGCAGCCGTAAATTTACACATATTTTCACAGCCTATATTTTAATATTAAAAAATCAAGAAGGCTGTTGCTTTTTGGTGGCAGTTTTTTGTTGGTTTTCGTTATATTTTGTATTTTTTTGTTTTGGCGCGGGCAAGCTAAGCAGAAAGGTACTAAAAATGTTGAACAAATCGGTATGGTCGGAATGTAAAAAAGAATATCCCAAGCTGAAAAAAGATATAAGGCGCGATATTGTGGTTGTCGGCGGAGGTATAGCGGGCTTTTTGACCGCCTTTAAGCTTGCGGAGGATGGAAAAAGCGTTACGCTCGTAGAGGCGGACAGACTTTTCGGCGGCACAACGGGCAAAACCACGGCAAAAATCACCGCAAATCAGGGCAATATTTATTATGAGCTGTATTTGCGGTACGGCAAGGAAGTAGCAAGACAATATTTCCGTGCACAGATTGACGGAATGCGCGGCTTTGCCGATTTAATCGAAAAATACGGCGCCGATTGCGATTTTACGCGCACGGAAGGTATTATATTTTCGCGTTGCGGCGGCGAAAGGCTAAAAAGCACTTGTCGGCTATTAAAGGAGTTTGGCGCAGATTGCGAAATTGTCGGAGAGGTTGCTCCCGTCAAATCTGTATGCGCGCTTAAAATGAGCGGACAATATTTATTTGACCCGATAAAATTTTTGTCAGCCTTACCCGTTAATTTCGAAATTTTCGAAAACACGAGAGTAACCGAAATCGATGCAGAAAATAAAATATTATATTGCGGAAATAAAATTCATGCAAATGCTATTGTGATTGCAACGCATTTTCCCATAATCGATAAATACGGCGGGTATATTTTTAAGCTTCGGCAGTCGCTGTCGTATACAATCGCCGTAAAGGAAAAGGTTACCGATAAAATGTTTCTTGACGAGGAGCAGGACGGCTTGTCCGTCCGCCCGTACGCAAACGGTACGCTTTTCGGCGGCTTCGACCACCGCACGGGCAGAGTAAAGCGCGTCGGCAGCTTTGCAAGATTAATAAATAAATCTGCCTTATATGGAGGGGAAACGGTAACGCATTGCTGGGCGGCGGCGGACGTTATGACCTTTGACGGTATGCCGTATGCCGGAGCTTATTCAAAAAAGCTTAATAACGTTTACGTTATAACCGGCTTCAATAAATGGGGAATGACAAACGCGGTGGTTTGCGCGGAAATTATCCGCGATGCAATTTGCGGAAAGGAAAATAAATATGCGCGTATGTTTTCTCCGCAGAGAAAAATAAAGGCTTGCTTTAAGTCGGCGCTGTCAAATATTTTAACTAATTTCGGGTATATTACTGCCGCTTATCTGCCATTTACTGTCAAAACCGTCAAAAATATCCCAGCCGGCACAGGCGCCGTTGTGCGGTATAAGGGCAAAAAACGCGCAGTTTACCGTGACGAAAGCGGGAAGCTTTACGTTATAGGCGGAATGTGCCCTCATATGCACGGTCAGTTAAAGTGGAATGCGGACACAATGACGTGGGATTGCCCGTGTCACGGCTCGCGTTTCGATATTTACGGAAATATAATATCAGAGCCGTCCGTAAAATGCTGTAAGCATAAAATGTAAAAAGTCCCCCGCATAAGGCAATATATGCCTTATGCGGGGGGTATGTTAATTGTTTTATGGGCGGGGATTAAATTGCGCGGTGGGAATTGCCGCTGTATTATCTTGTCGGCATTTTGAAGTCCTTAAGAGCCTTGTTTAGGTAATCATTAAACGGCTTCATTGCCATGAAAATAGCTATTGATTTTTGCAAAAATCGAGTTTCGTCAATTACTTCATCGTCGCTTAAAAAATATTCTAAATACCACGATTTGTATTTTAAGTATTCGGCTTGCGGATGTTCTTTGTCATATCCGGCGGGAACATTTTTTAATGCCGTGCCCTTTACTGTAAAATACTTATTAAATTCTTTTGAGGATATTATATCGTTCCATTCGTCGGAATGCTTCGATATATAATTACGAACCATAGCGGTAGCATTTGTAAACATATCCGCAAATAAGCCGCCGCCCAAAAATGTGCCGCCGTTGGGTTTAATCATTACATAGTATCCGACAGGGATAGGGAGCTTGCCCATTGATGATATGTGGGCCCTGAATGACGGATTATACGGTGATTTATCGTGGCTGAATCTTGTATCCCGCACGAGCTTGAAGGTAAGCTCTTTGGGATTGTTGTGCAATACGCTTTGGTCAAACGAACCGATACCGTAAATAAGCTCTTGCACAAGCTGTTCAAACTGCGCAGTAGCTTCTTTATTTTCGCTCTTATGTTCGTGATACCAGTCGCGGTTGTTGTTTGCGTTTAATTCCGCAAGATAATTCAATATAATTCGGCTGTTCATTTTTATCTCCTTTTATAAAATTATTAGCGTTTTTTTATTGTTGTACTTTGTATTTTAAAATACAGCAAAAGGAACTGAAGTTGACATAAACTAAAGAACACTCTATCAATTCTGGACTGTTAGGGTTCAAAACTTAATAGAGTGTTCAGGTGGTGCACCGTTTGAAAACAAGGTTGAACTTTCGAGTTCTTCAAGCGATACAATTTCTTCTTTACCGTTCGCGTTATAGACGATTTTCATATAATCGTCGTAAAGGTAAATCGAGTTTATGAAGGTATCAATAATCTTTCGTTTTCCGTCTTGCGTGGATATATCTATCTTACGGAAGTTATATAGTGCCATTTTGAAATGGTCTTGCGTGAATATCGGTGCTTTTAACTGTTCCTTTGCAATCGCGTCCGTTATTTCTTTTTGCTCTGTTTCAAGGTCGGACAGCCGCTTTAACAGTATTTCCGTTGCGTAACCTTTCTGAACGGCGTTTACTATATTCTCAATCTCTTTTTCTTTTTGCTTTAACTGTTCTTGTAACTTGGGGAGTAGCGTGCTTTCCGTGTATTGCAATTCAAACAGCTTTTCCGAAAGCCTTTCAATCACACCGTCGTCTTTTAGAAATTCCATTGTTTTATGGACAATTAAATCTTCTAACTTGATCTTGCCGACAGCCTTTTTCTCGCATTTATGCTTTTTCTGTCGAACGCAAGCATAGTACCGATAGACAACACCTTTTGTTCCGCTCGTTCCCGCTTGCGCTACCATCATAGCACCGCAACG
Organism: uncultured Christensenella sp.; assembly: GCA_910587015.1. Classification (GTDB taxonomy): domain Bacteria; phylum Bacillota; class Clostridia; order Christensenellales; family Borkfalkiaceae; genus Coproplasma. The sequence goes on along the minus strand of CAJUME010000005.1, from coordinate 3,903 downwards.
CCCACAAAAAAGTTTTGTCGTTAATAAATAGTCGTCGTCTGCCGTGTGCCTTGCCGGTGCTTTTGAATTCTTGGCAAGTTCCAACTGTACGGCGTTAAACAGTTCTTCCGATACAAGCGGCGGTACGCTGTCTTTTATAACCACGCCCATATGACGGTATTCGCCTATATAAACTCTGTTTGAGAGCATATACCGAATAGCGTTATACCGCAACTCTTTTCCGTTCGGACGCGTAACTTTCCGCTTGGACATTATGTTGTAAATTTCTTTTACCGTTTTCCCATCGTTGCTTAACTTGAATATCTCGGCAACGATAGGTGCGGCTTTCGGGTCAATATCTAACTTATGCTCGGCATTGATTACATAGCCAAACGGAGTATTGCCACCGTTCCATAAACCTTTTAATGCGTTTTCTTTCATACCGCGCGTTACTTTCTCGGCAAGCTCGGCTGAATAGAACTCTGCCATTCCTTCCAAAACCGATTCAAGGAGTATGCCTTCCGAGCCTTCGGCAATCGTTTCCTTTGCCGATACAACCTTTACGCCGTTTTTGCGGAGTAGTGCTTTATAGTGTGCGCTGTCGTAACGGTTACGGGAAAAACGGTCTAACTTCCAAACGATGATACAATCAAAAGCGTGTTTATAGCTATCCTTTATCATACGCTGAAATTCGGGACGGTTATCCGTCTTTGCGGACAACGCTCTGTCTATGTAATTGCCCATAACTTGAATGTCATTATAGGTTGCGTATTCCATACACTCGCGAAGCTGACCTTCGATACTCGCTTCCGTTTGGTTATCGCTTGAATATCTTGCGTAAATGACTGCTCTCATTTGTTTTGTTCCCTCATAATACGCAAAAGCGTTTCCTTTAATTGTGCGTTTGCAGGAGAGTTCGGGTCAAAGCACATTTCGATTAGCTCTTGCATTTGAGTTTGGTTTTTCCATACTTTGGGTTGAAAATTGTATAGCTTGCCTTGCGGGTTGTCCGTCCTGCCGAATATATAGTCAAGCGATACGTCAAAATAATCGGCGTACTGCATTAACACGCCGTAGGGCGGAAACGCTTGTCCGTTTTCATAACGGAAAATGGCGGGCTGTTCTACGCCTTCAAAATTTGCCGCGAGCTTTGCTTGCGAAAGTCTAACGCTTTCTCTCAATCCTTTTAATCTTTGCGCTACTATCGTCGGTTTTTTCATATAACCACCTAAATCTTTATTTTGAATTATTATATCACTTATAAAGATTATTGTCAATACGATTTAGAAATAAAATTTCACTTGAAAAAAATTCTTTGTTGTGCTATAATTTTAATGATTAAACTTCGGAGGAATACAATGGCTTACTCATTTAAGAGCGTAACGATACGCACGGACAATTCCGAGAGTGGCATGGCAAAAATCAACGAACTTTGGGCGGATATTATGACGGGCAAAATTACGCTTGACTTTATAGAAAACGGCACACCCGTAAAAGGACTGTCGCCTATATCGTCATACAGCGATTACGAAAGCGACGAGAAAGGCAAATACAACTTGTCCGTTATGTCCGTAACAGTAGATTTCTTTGCAAAAATGGAAGAATTGGTCGCGCAAGGCAAGTATATCAAAATCGACGAGAGCGGCGAAACGATTACCGACTGCGCTAACAAAGCGTGGTCGAAAGTTTGGCAACTTACCGCAAGCGGCGAACTTAAACGTGCTTTTACAATCGACTATGAAAGCACCGTACCCGCCGAATATACCAAAGACGGTAAAGCGCATTGCTATTTATACATAGCGGTAAAGTGAAAAAGTATGATTGATATTAAAAATTGGATTGCGGAATTTACAAACAAAGTCGAGCAAACTTTTTTCGACCGTGTATGGTTTATAGGTTTGCAAGGCAGTTACGGCAGAGGCGAAGCAACTCAAACAAGCGATATAGACGTGGTTGTTATTCTCGACGAATTGAGAATGAACGACTTAAAAACTTATAGAGATATGCTCGATACCTTACAGAACAGGCAGTTGATTTGCGGTTTTATTTCTGGCAAGGACGAACTTTTGAATTGGGAGGCGAGCGACCTTTTTCAATTCTATTATGACACTACGCCCATTAAAGGAACTCTCGATTACTTGCTTGAAAAGATAGATAAAAAGGCAGTAAAGCGTGCTATAAAAATAGGAGCGTGCAATATTTATCACGCCTGCGTGCATAACTTCGTTCACGAAAAAAACTACGATATTCTGCGCTCGCTTTATAAATCTGCTGTATTTGTTTTACAAGCGATATGGTTTTACGAAACGGGTAAATACATAAAATCGAAAACCGAATTGCAAAACGCAATCAATCCGCCGTCAGCCGTGCTTACAACGGCGCTAAACTTAAAGAACGGCGCAGACGTACAATTCGAGGAAATGTCGGAGTTACTTATAAATTGGACGAAAGCGTGTATCGGCGGCTATAACGAATGAAAAAACTTATTGCATATTGCGGGCTGGATTGCGAAAAGTGCGACGCACGAAAAGCGACGCTCAATAACGACAATGCTTTGCGTGAAAAAGTAGCTAAACTTTGGTCGGAACTGAACGGAGTGGAAATCACGCCCGAGATGATAAACTGTGAGGGTTGCCGTGCTGACGGAGTAAAAACGCCTTATTGCGACAGTCTTTGTCCTATACGGCAGTGCGCGCTCGGTAAGGCTATCGAAACATGCGGCGACTGTTCGGCAATGAGCGGCTGCCGGACTGTGGGTATGGTAATATCGAATAATGCCGAAGCGCTCGAAAATCTTAAATCAAATAAAGGAGAAATTCTATGAAAAAAATTTTATACGTTATCTTGGAACAATGGGCGGATTGGGAACTTGCCTATATCTCGTCGGCGGTCAATCTGCTCGGTGGCGGTAAGTTAGAGAACAAGACTGTATCGCTTACGAAAGACACTGTACCTTCTATCGGCGGCGTTAAGTGCTTGCCCGATTACGATTTGCAAAGCGTTCCGTCAGACTATGACGCTTTGATACTTATAGGCGGTATGTCGTGGCGCAACGAAAACGCTATGCAAGTTAAACCGCTTATCGAAGATTGCATAAAGCACGGAAAAGTTTTGGGCGCAATTTGCGACGCTTGCAGGTTTTTAGGTTCTGTCGGCGCATTGAACGGCGCAAAGCATACCGCAAACGACTTAAACGAATTAAAGCAGTATTCGGCTTATACCAACGAGCAGGGCTTTGTACATAGGCAAGCTGTTTCGGATAATAACGTTATAACGGCAAACGGAACGGCGGCGCTTGAATTTGCACAGGAAATTTTGAAAGCTCTATCGGTTGCAAGCGACGAGCAAATCAAAGGTTGGTACGACTTTCACAAACTCGGTTTTTATACCGCACCTATGCCGAAAATGTAGGAGGTTGTAACGAATGATAATAGAACTTATAAAAGAAAGCGAGATACAAGAAACCTGCGATATGGTAGCAAGTGCGTGTAAAAATTCGGTATTTGCCGAATTTTATCCGCAACAGCCGCAATATTTTTCTATTCCGTATGACGAAATAAAGCAAAAAGCCGAGTACGGTCATTTTTACGTGGTAAAGGAAAACAATAAAATTATTGGGTGCGGTTGTATCGGTGCGTATTGGGATAGTTTAACGGAAAGTTGGATAAACACCATATTTGTAGCGCCTTCCTATCAACATAAAGGAATCGGCAAGAAAATCATAGAGCATTTGGAAAGCGACGAATACGCAAAAAGAGCAAACCGAATAGAAATCCATTCGGCTATATCGGCGATTCCGTTCTACCGCAAATTGGGTTACGAACATAAAAACGGAGATTTGATTTATCGCGACGGAATGTTCGACCTTGAAAAGTTTATTTAACGAATAGTTTTTTCGCACAAAGCAAAAAGGAGTAAACAATG
>CAJUME010000004.1 GCA_910587015.1 uncultured Christensenella sp. | reverse complement strand
TGAAGGTTGACAACTGCATAGTGAATAGAGAAGAAGAAAGATAGAAAATATAAGTACAAAAAGGCAATTTAAGATTAATTTGGTTAATACGAATAACGAAGCAATGCGAAAAAATTTTGCAAGTCTTTGAGCTGTATGAATAGAAATTAGTCGAGTTAAGAGCGTAGAATTTTTGTTTTAGAAAGAATGAGTAGACGAAAAAATAGCTAATAAAAATTATGCTGTTTTGAGAGACAAGTTCAAGCTACAAAGAGCATACGGAGGATGCCTAGGTACATGGCGCCGAAGAAGGACGTGACAAGCTGCGAAAAGCTGCGGGGAGGAGCAAATATCCTGAGAGCCGCAGATATCCGAATGAGGGAACTCAGCGTACAGAGATGTACGTTATCGTATACTGAATACATAGGTATACGAGGGGAACCCGGGGAACTGAAACATCTTAGTACCCGGAGGAAAAGAAAGTAAGAACGATTCCGCGAGTAGTGGCGAGCGAAAACGGAGGAGCCCGAAGGAGGGGAAGTAATTCCCCTCTGGTATCAATTAGTGTAAGAACCCTAGCCGAAGACGGTTGGAAAGCCGTCCCGGAGAAAGTGACAGGCTTGTAGGCGAAAGGGTGATTATGCGAGATACAACGAGTACGTCGGAACACGAGGAATTCTGACGGAAGATGTGGGGACCATCCCATAAGGCTAAATACGACCATGTGACCGATAGCGAATAGTACCGTGAGGGAAAGGTGAAAAGAACCCCGGGAGGGGAGTGAAAGAGAACCTGAAACCGTGTGCTTACAAGCAGACAGAGGACTACGGGGCAACCCAGTCTGATGTCGTACCTTTTGTAGAATGGGCCGGCGAGTTACGATGTTATGCGAGGTTAAGCGTTACAGACGCGGAGCCGAAGCGAAAGCGAGTCTGAAGAGGGCGAAAAGTATAATGTCGTAGACCCGAAACCGAGTGACCTAACCATGAGCAGGTTGAAGCAATGGTAAAACGTTGTGGAGGACCGAACTCACGCCTGTTGAAATAGTCGGAGATGACTTGTGGTTAGCGGAGAAATTCCAAACGAACTCGGATATAGCTGGTTCTCCTCGAAATAGCTTTAGGGCTAGCCTCAATTAAGATTACCGAAGGTAGAGCACTAAATGGCCTAGGGGGCTTCACAGCTTACCGAAGCTTCTTAAACTCCGAATGACGGATAATTGATGATTGGGAGTCAGACAGTGACAGAAAAGTGCCATTGTCAAAAGGGAAACAGCCCAGACCCACAGCTAAGGTCCCAAAGTGTACGTTAAGTGGAAAAGGATGTGACGTTGTATAGACAACCGGGATGTTGGCTCAGAAGCAGCCACACATTAAAAGAGTGCGTAATAGCTCACCGGTCGAGTGACGTTGCGCCGAAAATTAACGGGGCTCAAACGTACCACCGAAGCTTGGGAATGTATGAATGTACATTGGTAGAGGAGCAATGCATACGGGCAGAAGCCATATCGGAAGAGGTGGTGGACTGTATGGAAGAGAGAATGCCGGCATAAGTAGCGAGAGCGGAGCGAGAAACTCCGCCGTCGAAAGTCTGAGGTTTCCTGGGGAAGGTTCGTCCGCCCAGGGTAAGTCGGGACCTAAGTCGAGGCCGAAAGGCGTAGATGATGGACAACAGGTTGAAATTCCTGTACTACCGAATAAGTTAATGAAGCAGTGACACGGAAGGATAGCGTAGGCGCGCAGATGGTGACGCGTCCAAGCGGTTAGGTTGGCATGTAGTGAAGTACGCATGTCGTAAGGCTGAGCCGTGACGGGGAACGGACTAGGGAAGTGAAGCACGTGAATCCACACCGGCGAGAAAAGCTGCTAAATTTTATGAGGTACCCGTACCGCAAACCGACACAGGTAGACGAGAAGAAAATTCTAAGACGAACGGGAGAACTCTTGTTAAGGAACTCGGCAAAATAACCCCGTAACTTCGGGAGAAGGGGAACCCGCTGTGAAAGGCGGGTCGCAGTGAAGAGGCCCAAGCGACTGTTTATCAAAAACACAGGTTTCTGCTAAAGCGCAAGCTGAGGTATAGGAGCTGACTCCTGCCCAGTGCCGGAAGGTTAAGGGGATTTGTTAGCGCAAGCGAAGCAATGAACTTAAGCCCCGGTGAACGGCGGCCGTAACTATAACGGTCCTAAGGTAGCGAAATTCCTTGTCGGGTAAGTTCCGACCCGCACGAATGGAGTAACGACTTGGGCGCTGTCTCAACAGGAGGCCCGGCGAAATTGTAGTATACGTGAAGATGCGTATTAACCCGCGACTGGACGGAAAGACCCCGTAGAGCTTTACTGTAACTTGATATTGAATCTCGGCAATTAATGCACAGGATAGGTGGGACGCTTAGAAGTCACTCTTTCGGGGGTGATGGAGCGGACGTTGGGATACCACTCTTTGATTGCTGCGGTTCTAACCGAATACCGTGAAACCGGGTTTGGGACAGTGTCAGGCGGGCAGTTTGACTGGGGCGGTCGCCTCCTAAAAAGTAACGGAGGCGCCCAAAGGTTCCCTCAGGACGGTTGGAAATCGTCCGCTGAGTGCAAAGGCATAAGGGAGCTTAACTGTGAGACTGACAAGTCGAACAGATGCGAAAGCAGGGCTTAGTGATCAGGCGGTAGAGAATGGAATTGCCGTCGCTTAACGGATAAAAGTTACCTCGGGGATAACAGGCTGATCTCCCCCAAGAGTTCACATCGACGGGGAGGTTTGGCACCTCGATGTCGGCTCGTCACATCCTGGGGCTGAAGCAGGTCCCAAGGGTTCGGCTGTTCGCCGATTAAAGTGGCACGCGAGCTGGGTTCAGAACGTCGTGAGACAGTTCGGTCCCTATCCATCGTGGGCGCAGGATATTTGAGAGGCGTTGTCCTTAGTACGAGAGGACCGGGATGAACGCACCTATTGTGCACCTGTTGTCGCGCCAGCGGCATAGCAGGGTAGCGAAGTGCGGATGAGATAAACGCTGAAAGCATCTAAGTGTGAAACTCACCTCAAGATAAGATATCCCATTCAATTGAAGTAAGACCCCTTGTAGACTACAAGGTTGATAGGTCGGAGGTGTAAGTGCAGTAATGTATTGAGCTGACCGATACTAATAGGTCGAGGGCTTGAACTCATAATATGAGTAAGAGAACTACGAATTCTTACAAGAACAAAAACACAAAACAATTATAAAAGATTGGCTACATTTTAACGAGCAACTTTAACCTTTTGTACCTGAATTGACTACCCTTCCTTCCCAAAACCTATGCAGTTGTCAGCCTTTAAATTCCCGCGGAAAAGCGGAGTTTAAAGTCGGTTTGAAGCGCGGTTAAGCGTGCAGCGAACTAAAATTGCGGTTTTAGTCGCAGTAAACCGCACAAAAGCTTATATATTATCGGCTTTCAGCCGTTATATAACCATACCGGTGACGATAGCAACGAGGTCCCACCTGTTCCCATACCGAACACAGAAGTTAAGCTCGTTTACGCCCGATGTAGTTGGGTTTTAACCCCGCAAGATAAGGTAGTTGCCGGTTTTCATTTATAATAACAGTACTAACGCAGTACTGTTATTTTTTATTGTCGGGGTTAAAACCCGTTGGGTTTTTTCTCGGACGGCGCAAGGGCAACGCCGTCCTCGGTCAACGTTCGCGCAGAGCTATGCGCTCACTCTTCTCACACGGCAAAACAGCGGGTGTCCGCTGTTTTGATTGCTCCGTGTTCGTCCCGCAAGATAAGGTAGTTGCCGGTTTTCATTTATTAAAAAGCACCCATAATCGGGCGCTTTTTTTATTGCAATTCATAAAAATTGAGCTATAATTAAATTATAATAATAGAGGTAGCCGCTATTTACAGCTATTTGCCGCTTAAAGCCCGTCGGCGGACGTTGACAATACTGTCTGCGGCTGATATAATAAACAAACACGGAGGGAGATTTATGTCGAAAATTGAAGAAGAAACCGAAATCGCCGACGCCCCTACCGTCAACAACGCTCCTACCGTCAATAACGCCCCTTCCGTAACAAAAGAAAACGACGGAGAAGCCGCTGTAACGGACGCTCTCGCCGTTGAAAACGTGCCCGAGCTGATGGTGGAAGCATTATCGGCAGAGCACAACGCGCAACGTCTTTCCGAGGCGATAAAACTGCCCAAGCGCGTTGCGGTCTATCTGGTCGCGGCGGTGTATTTCGTGGTCGGCGTGCTGTGCGTTTCGATAACAAGCTATATAACGGTCGTGCTTTCGTACATCGTCGGCGCCATGCTCGCGCTTGTCGGTGCGGTCGGGTTCGTGTTTTCGCTTGTCCACCGCGATTACAAAAGCGTAAAAACCAACAAAATCGCAACCTTTTTGCTGGCTCTCGGGCTGGGAATACTTATAATTTTTGAGGAATTCGACCCCAAAAGCGACCCGATTATGCTCATTTCCATAATCTGGGGCGTGTTCGGGCTGTTCGAGGGCGCGCACGCGTTCAACCACGCAATCACGCGCATAGCCAATTCCGAGCGTTGCGTGTACTACATTATAAAGGGCATAGCCGAGTGCGTGGTCGCGTTTATGATGCTGTATCGTCCGGAAAGTCACGAGGCGCACTTTTTCCACATTGTCGTTTTCGGAATAAGTCTGATAATCGACGCGGTTACCATGCTGCCGAGGGTAAAGCAGTTTTTAAGTAAATTTTAAAGGCGGTTTATATGAAGGCTACAAGCTGGGATTTAATGAAGCTGTCGCAGGCGTTTGACGGCGAGTTCTGTCTATCCGACTTTTCCGCGGAGGAGCTGGACGAGCTGCTCGGTCTGCTTGACGAGGCAATGACTGCGGAGCAAATCCGCGAAAAATATTTCGAATTTTACGACGACGTCAAGGACAGAACGCTTGCAAAGCATAAGTGGAGCGACTGATTTTAAAAATGCATATATGCGTTGCGCTGTGCTTTTTTTGCTCATGTACATCATTGTACACTTCGCTTCAAAAATGCTCTCGCGCCTTGTTCTGCTTGCATCTCTGCATTTTTTATCAGTTCAGACGGGCTTACATAAATAATAATGTAAAAAATAAAACGGCGGAGGGTGCAATTTGCACCCTCCGCCGCAGTTTTTTATCAAAAGAATAAATTTTTATTCAAGTAAATCGTCGCATGATACATTGTAAAGCTTAGTCAGCTTAATAAAGTTTTGCAAAGTAGGAACGGTTAATCCCCACTCATAAGCTTGATACGATTGACAGGTTATGCCTAATTGTTTTGCAACAAAGGTTTGTGTATAGCCGAACTGCTTACGCAAATCTTTTAAATTTTTCGCAAGATTATATAATTCTTCCATAAAATTTATTTTTATCCGTTTAATTCTATTGACATAATACAGTTTTAAACTTTATAATATTAAAAATAAAGTTTAAAACTGTATTTAAACGGAGGTAAAAGCATTTTGATATTAAAGGAAGAAATATTAAATAATGAAAAGCAGAAAACAGCGCTAACGCTTTACGAGAAATTTATAGAAACGCTTACTGAAAAACAGATAGTAATGTTTGAAGAAGTTTTGGATAATCTTTTTGAATTAAATGACGAGCTTACTCAAAAAGATTTTAAAGAAGGCTTTAAGTTTGGTTTTAATGTTGCGGTGAATTACTTATAACCATCAGATTCTTCGCTGACGCTCAGAATGACATAAAGACCGTTCTTCCCGTCATTTCGACCGAGCGAAAGCGAGCGGAGAAATCCCAAAGTCTTAGGCGCTACGGCTGCGCTCGAAATGACAAATTAAATAAGCCCCGAACGGCGACAACAGCCGTTCGGGGCGTTCTTAAACAGATAAATAAATTCAACAATTTACATAACAACCTTGTTCTTCTGCTCGAACAGCATTTTGCAGTCCTTGGGGAAGTGGTCGTCTGTAATAAGCACGTCAATGTCCTCAATCCTTGCAAAGGTGTAGGGGTTAATCTTGCCTATTTTAGAGCTGTCAAGCATCATATAAACCATACGCGCCTTTTTAAAGCAGTCCTTCAAAAGCTCCGCCTCTACCTGACTGTTGCAGGAAAAGCCCTGTTCGGGCGTAAACGCCGTTGCCGAAACAATGGCAATTTCAAAGTTTGTGGAATCGAAGTAAACCTTCGCCGCGGGGGAAGAGGTGGAAAGGTTATCCTTCATAAGCTGTCCGCCCACAACGGTTATGTTAATGTTCTTTTTCTGCGCAAGCTCCATTGCAACGGCAATGCCGTTGGTGAAGATATTGCACTTAATGTCGGGCAATTCCTTGGAAAGATACATCGCCGTGGTGCCGCCGTCAAGGAAGATGCAAGCGCCCTCGTCAATCAAAGCCGCCGCCTTCTGCGCGATAACAATTTTCGCGTCGGTATTAATAGTCGTCTTTTTGGTGTATGCCTCGCCGCTGACCTTCTGCACCTCTTTAACGGACATAGCGCCGCCGCGAATGCGTATAATGCGCCCGTCCTCTTCTAATTGAAATAAATCGCGGCGTAACGTCATTTGCGATACGTTGGGGAATACCTCTTCAAGCTGTTCAAGCGTCATTTTGCCGCGTTTGTCCAAAATTTCGGCTATTTCTTCTATTCTCTCACGCTTCATTTTTTGTTATCTCCCGTGTAAAAAAGTAACAATTTTTAAATATTGTAATATACTAACATATAAAAGTCAAGGCTTTAACGGTAACATTCACAAAAATTATTATTTTTTGTTAAATTTTTACAAAAAAACCGCTCGGTTTGCCGCGGGGCAAACGTTGCGCGGGCAAATACCCTTTCACACGGGTAAAAAATGCTTGCAAATAAGCCGCTTAAAACATATAATAATATACGGTTAGCCGTGCGGTAAAAATCATGTTTTTCAAAAGGCTCAGGCGGGATATCGCCGCGGCACGGGCAAACGACCCCGCCGCGCGCAGTAATTTAGAGGTTTTTTTAACCTATTCGGGCGTTCACGCGCTCTCGTGGCACAGGCTGGCGCACACACTGTACAAAATGCGCCTTAAATTGCTTGCGCGCATGGTTTCCCAGCACGCCAAAAGAAGGACGGGCATAGAAATTCACCCCGCCGCAAAAATCGCCTCGGGCGTGTTTATCGACCACGGCACGGGCGTTGTAATAGGCGAAACTGCAGAGGTCGGCGAGGGCACCGTGCTCTATCAGGGCTGTACGCTCGGCGGCACGGGCAAGCAGACGGGCAAACGCCACCCCACGGTCGGCAAGGGCTGCGTAATTTCCGCGGGCGCCAAGGTTTTGGGCAACATAACCGTCGGCGACTGCGCCAAGGTCGGCGCGGGCGCGGTGGTGTTAAAAAGCGTTCCGCCCCACGCAACGGTTGTCGGCGTACCCGCAAGGGTCGTCAAAATCGGCGGCCGTCCCGTAACCGAAAACACAAAAACGGAGGAGCAATGATGCGCGTTTACAATACTCTGACAAGACGAAAGGAAGAATTCGAGCCGCTTGAAGACGGAAAAGTGAAAATGTACGCCTGCGGAATAACCGTCTCTGGCGAGGCGCACATAGGCCACGGCTATCAGGCACTTATTTACGACATAATGCGTAAATATCTCGAAAAAAAGGGATATAAAGTCACCTACGCCCGCAATTATACCGACGTAGACGATAAAATTATCGCAAAATCGAATGAAACGGGCATTCCCGCCGACGTTTACGCCGCAAAAATGATAGAAAATATCGACAAAATCATGGCGGAATTCGATGTGGACGAGCCCTCCTTATGGCTCAAAGCCACGCAAAATATCGGCAATATCATAGATTTTATCCAAAGCCTTATCCAAAGCGGGCACGCGTATGCGGCGGATAACGGCGACGTGTATTTCGAGGTCGCAAGCTTCAAAAAATACGGCTGTCTGTCCAACCGCTCGGTAGAGGATATGCTCGATGGCGTGCGCGTGGACAACGGCGAGCAAAAGCGCAGCCCCGCAGACTTCGCTCTGTGGAAAGCGGCAAAGCAAGGCGAAATCAGCTGGCAATCGCCTTGGGGCAACGGTCGCCCCGGCTGGCATATAGAGTGCTCCGCAATGAACCGCGCCGCTTTTGGCGAGCAGATAGACATTCACGGCGGCGGCCGCGACCTTATTTTTCCCCATCACGAGAACGAAATCGCCCAGACGGAAAGCCTTACGGGCAAGCAGTTCGCAAAATACTGGACGCACAACGGGCTTATCAAGGTCAACGGCCAAAAAATGTCCAAAAGCCTCGGCAACAGCCTGCTTTTGGAGGATTTGCTTAAAAAATACACTAACGAGGCAGTCAAATTCGCCCTTCTGCAAAACAACTACCGCAACGATATAAATATCACGGACGGGCTTTTTCCCGAGGCGGAAAAGCATTTAACCGAGTTTTACAAGGTCATAAAGGCAGTAGAGGACAAATTCGGCAAGGGTGAAGCGGGCAACCCCGCCATAGACGAAAAATTCAATTCGGACATGGACGAGGACTTCAACACCGCGCTCGCCCTTTCAGAGCTGTTCGGTCTTTTCAAAAAAATTTCCGCAAAGCTTTCCGCAAACGACAAGACGGCGGCGGAGGACGTCCTTCAAATCCGCAAAACCTATTCGCTTTTAGGGCTTTTCAAAAAGAACGCGGACGAATATCTTAAAGAGGTCGCCGCAAAAAACCCCGAAAACCTTGCGGAAATTCCCGCAGAGGTTGCAGCCCTTGCGCAAAAGCGGTGGGAGGCTAAGCTTGCCAGAAGCTGGGCAGAGGCAGACGCCCTCCGCGCAGAAATCGATAAGCTTGGGTTTGTCGTAAAAGACGGCAAAGAGGGTTATACCATAATCGCAAAATAAAAACACTTCAAGGTGAAAAAATATGAAAGTAACTTCAAAGCAACTCAGAAAAAGCTGGCTCTCGTTTTACGAGGGCAAAAACCATACGGACATCGGCGCGGTATCGCTTATCGGCGACGGCGCAACGGGCGTAATGTTCAACGTTGCGGGCATGCAGCCGCTTATGCCCTATCTGCTTGGCAGAAGTCACCCCCAAGGCAAGCGCCTTTGCAATATTCAGGGCTGCGTTCGCACCGTGGATATAGAGGAAGTGGGCGATGCCTCGCACTTCACCTTTTTCGAGATGATGGGCAACTGGTCGCTCGGCGACTATTTCAAAAAAGAAAAAACCGCCTGGACTTTCGAGCTTTTGACAAAGGTTTTCGGGCTCGATAAGGACAAGCTCTGTTCTACCGTTTTCGCGGGCAACGACAGCGCCCCGCGCGATGAAGAAACCGCCCGACTTTTAATAGACCTCGGCATCAAGCCCGAGCATATCTTCTATTTAAACGACAACTGGTGGGAGCTCGAGGGCACTACGGACACCCCTTGCGGCCCCGATAACGAGTGGTTTTATCCGCTTAACGCAAGCGCCGCAAGCCCCGTTTTCCCCGATGATTATGTTGAAATCGGCAACGATGTTTATATGCAGTACAAAAAGACGGCAACGGGCTACATCCCGCTCGAAAACAAAAACGTTGACACGGGCTTCGGCTTCGACAGAATGCTGTTGTTTTTAAACTGTCTTGACGATGGTTACAAAACCGACCTGTTCGCGCCCGTCATTTCCGCGCTGGAAAAGGCAAGCGGAAAAGCCTACGACAACGGCGGCGAGGACAGAAAGGCCATGCGCATTGTTGCAGACCACACCCGCACCGCGGTTATGCTTATCGGCGATGAGCAAGGCGTGCTGCCCTCCAACACGGGCGCGGGCTACGTCCTCCGCAGACTTATGCGCCGTGCAATCCGCTATTGCCGCCAGATAGGCTTAAACGGCGAGGCTCTGCTTTCGTGCGCAAAAATCTTTATAGAGGATATTTACGGCGAGGCGTACCCGCTTTTAATCAAAAACGAAAAATATATTCTCGATGAAATCAAAAAGGAAGCGGACAGGTTCGAGGCAACTCTTGCGCAGGGCATTAAGGAATTCGATAAATGCGTAACCTCGTTGCAGCGCAAAAACGAGTTTATGTCCAAAAGCAACCCCGACTACGTTAAGGAAACGGTTATCGGCGGCAAGCAGGCATTCCGTCTTTACGATACCTACGGCTTCCCCCTCGAGCTGACCGAGGAGCTTGCGCGCGAGCATAATCTTACGGTTGACAGAGCGGGCTTTGACGAGGCGTTTAAGGAGCACCGCGAAAAGAGCCGCGTTTTAGAGGCGGGTCAGTTCAAGGGCGGGCTTGAAAGCCATTCGCAGACGGCAACCTATTATCATACGGCAACCCATCTTCTGCTTGCCGCGCTCAAACAGGTCTGCTCGCCCGATATATGCCAGAAGGGCAGTAACATAAACGAGGAAAGACTGCGTTTCGACTTCAATTTTTCAAGAAAGCTGACCGACGAAGAGGTCGCTCGGGTGGAAGAGCTTGTAAACGGGCAGATAAAGCTTGATATTCCCGTAGTAATGCGGGAAATGACGCTTGAAGAGGCGAAAAATCTCGGCTTTACGGGCGTATTCGACAGCAAGTACGGCGAGGTTGTAAAAACCTATTCCATAGGCGAATTTTCTCGCGAAATCTGCGGCGGCCCGCATGCCGAGCACACCGGACTTTTGGGAACGTTCAGAATTGCCAAGCAGGAGAACGTGTCGGCAGGCGTAAAGCGTATTAAGGCTGTGCTTATCCGCTGAATTTTAAAGGAGCTGTAATGCAGGAAAACAAGGACGATTTCACCGAAGAAGCCCCTCCCGCGGAAGAAAACCCCGTTGTGGAAGCTGCCGCGGAAGAAAACCCCGCCGAAGAAAAAATCGGCGCAAAAAATTCCGACGATGTGTATGTTGAAGACTTCGACAGAGATATAGAACGCCCCAAAAAGAAAAAATTCGGCTGGATATTTACGGTGCTGTTGCTTGTTGCAATCGGCCTCGGCGTCTGGGCAATGTTCGGCATCTCCCGCGAAATAACGGACGCGGGCACAACCCATATAAGCGACCTCGTCCGCCAAAGCAGCTGGGTATTCGCGCTCGTCTGCCTTGCGGTAGTACTCTGCATCTTTATTTTCGACTGGTTTAAATATTTTGTTATAATAAGCGCGGTTGAAGGCCGCGGCTACGGAATTCGCCGCTATGTAATAAGCAACCGCCTCGGACACAGCTTAAAGGTCAACCTTATAGGCAAGTTTTACGACAACGTAACCCCCTTTGCGGTCGGCGGTCAGCCTATGCAGATTTACTATCTGCACCAAAGGGCGAGCTATTCCGGCGGCGAGGCAAGCGCGGTCGTGCTCGTCAAATATTTCTTCAATATGACCAGCATGTGCCTTGTCAGCCTCCTTGTCATGGCGTGCAATACTCACGTCCTCGGCGCGATAGAGGTCGACTGGGCGCGCATTCTCATTCACGTTGCGGCGTGGGTCGGCATTGCTGTAAATATGTTTTTGCCGCTTATGGTGCTGTTTTTCGTAATCTTCCCCAAATTCGCAACAAAGCTTGCCACGTTCGTAATCGGCATAGGCTATAAGGTCAAAATAGTCAAGAATAAGGAAGAAGCCCTTGCAAAGGCGCTTAAAACGGTTACGGACTTCCGCGCCGCCTTTAAATTAATGGCTAAAAAGCCCAAAGAATTTGTCGCTCTCGTCCTTTTATGCCTTGCAGAGGACTGCCTTCGGTTCGCACTGCCCTTCTTTATAATGAAGATGTTCAACGGCCTCGGCGCGGACGCGGGCTTTGCAGAGCTTATAAAGGTAATGGCGCTTAACGTGTTCGTAACGCAAAGCGTATGCATAATCCCCACCCCCGGCAACTCGGGCGCGATAGAAAGCATAGGCACAATAGCCTTTACCGCCGTCCTGACCAACACGGGCGTGCTCGGCTGGTCGGTGCTTGTATGGCGTTTCTTCGTTTTCTATATCTATATAATAATAGGAATAGGCTTGGCAATCGAGCAGTTTATCTACGACCTTAGCTTTAAAATTTGCAGGTAAAAAGCCCCAAAAACGCCATAATTTACCAAAAAACGTGCCGTTTTCGCGCTGTTTTACGGCAATGAAAAAATAATTCAAAATTTATAAAAAACTTTGCAAACCAAACTCAAAACGGCTTGACAGATATTTTATAAAATAATAAAATAGGTTTACGTTTAAAGAAGAAATTAATTACGGCTCGGTTAGAAGGGCCGCTCAGAGAAAGAGAATTCGAGAAACTGAAAGGAGCAGACAATGAAAACCTACATGGCAAAGGCGGAAACGGTTGAAAGAAAATGGTACGTTGTTGACGCAACCGGCGTTCCCCTCGGCAGACTTGCGTCTAAGGTGGCTGCCATACTTCGCGGCAAAAACAAACCCACGTTTACGCCCAACGTAGATACGGGCGATTTCGTCATAGTTCTTAATACGGATAAGGTAGTGCTTACCGGCAAAAAGCTTGACGATAAATTTTACAGATACCATACCGGCTATATCGGCGGCTTGAAGGAAATTTCCTACAAAAAGCTGCTTGCTGAAAAGAGCGACCTTGCCGTATACGAGGCAATCCGCGGTATGCTCCCCAAAAATTCGCTCGGCAGAGATATGATTAAAAAGCTCAAGGTATACAAGGGCGGCGAACACAACCACGCGGCACAGAAGCCCGAAGAACTGAAATTATTTTAAAGGTGAGAGGTAGATTTATTTATGGCAAAGGCTAATTTAAAGAAAAAACTTCAGTTTTGGGGCACGGGCAGAAGAAAGAAGGCTATCGCCCGCGTCCGCCTCATTCCCGCAGGAACGGGCACCATTGAAATAAACGAAAGAGCGTTCGAGGACTATTTCCCTCAGGGCGTGTTGCGTTACGTAGTAAAGCAGCCCCTCGCGCTGTTGGGCGTTGAAGCAAAGTACGACGTGCTTGTCAACGTTTACGGCGGCGGCTACACCGGTCAGGCGGGCGCAATCCGCCTCGGCATTGCACGCGCGTTATTGCAGGCGGAAGAAAGCAGCCGTCCCGCACTTAAAAAGGCAGGCTTCTTAACCCGCGACCCGAGAGTGAAGGAGCGTAAGAAGTACGGCTTGAAGAAGGCGCGCAAGGCTCCCCAGTTCTCAAAAAGATAATTTTTCTGCAAAAATCATACAAACGGAAGGCATTTTTCAGTGCTTTCCGTTTTTTTATGGCGAAATTTGCGCCGCGCGCCACCAAGAAAATTGTCTTAAAAGCACTTTGTTTGTCGAAAGCGGTCGAATGCGGATAAATTATAAAATTTCTTGTTGAGTTTGCGCCGCCCTTATGCTAAAATTAATTTGTAAACAAAAACCGAAATCTTTGATTATAAAAGACTTTTGTTTATAGCTTGGAAATCAGCGCTTTCTAAGAAAAAAGGTAGGTTATTTTTATTTTTATTCGGTTTAAGTTTGCAATAAAAGGCGCATTCCGTAACGCGTCTTAAAATACGGAAGTAAAATACTTAAATCACTTAGGAGGAAGTAAAATTGCAAACAAACGTCATCGGCTACGACCGTGAAGAATTATTACAAACTGCGCTGCAAGAAACCGAAATACGTCTTAAAGGCAGACAAACGCCCAAGGAACGTGTTGACACCCTTATAGAGCATATGCTGATTTTAAAAGAGTTGGCAGAGCTGAACAACTGAACGTCAAGGCAATAACGCCGCCCTTGCTTGCAAGGGCGGCGTTATCCGTTACGCAAAACAGATAATATACAAAGTGTCTATTATCTGTTTTATAAAAATAACAATGCGCGGTCGTTTAAAAATTTCTGTTGACAAAACGGGTAAAAAAATAATATGCTGTATATGCAAAATGCATTAAAAACCAAAAGGGGTATAAAAATGGCAAAGAAAAAATCAAAGCTCGATTTAGGCAAAATTCTCACGCTTGCGGCGGCGGTGCTCGCGCTCGTTGCGTTCTTTATGATGTTCGCTCCCGCAATAACAAGCGGAACGGATACTGCGTATACAGGCTTTCAGGTGGCTTTCGGCTACACGTCCAAGTCCGAAATACTCGGCAGTACCGTTTCAACAAAGCTTTTGGAATTCTCCGCGTACTTCGTTCCCTATGCGCTGTTGCTTACGGGTCTTGTGTTCGGCGTGCTGTCGATTTTCGGCATTCTTCCCAAAATCACAAGATTTATCTCCGCGGGCTGCTATATCGCGGCGGGCGTTATGCTTTTCCTCGCAATTCAGCTTGTAATGCCCTATTTTACCGATAAGCTCGGCGGCACAATCAAGGACGAGGCAGTAAAAGCCTTCAGAGAGAATTCAACCCTCGCCTACGGCGCTATTCTCGCGGGAATATTCGGCATTCTTGCAGGCTTGGCGGCGCTTGTGCCCGTATTCCTTAAAAAATAATAACGTATATGCTTAACGGCATTGCTTGCGGCGCAAACGCGGGCAATGCCTTTTTTTTGCACTCAAAATATATCGTTTATAACAATATTCGCAAATATTTTTCATATTAATATTGATTTTTCGCCGCCGGTGCCGTATAATTAAGGCGTTTCAGCCAAAAGAATTTTGAGGGGGTAAAATTAAATGAAAAACGTAATCGTAGGACAGTCCGGCGGGCCTACTTCGGTCATAAACGCGTCGCTTTTGGGCGTATACAAAACCGCAAAGGACAGGGGCGCGGACAAAATTTACGGCATGGTGCACGGCATAAAGGGACTGCTCGACAAGGACATAGTCGATTTGTCCGTGCGTATCAAAAACGATTTGGATATGGACTTGCTCAAACGCACGCCGTCCTCGTTTTTGGGCTCGTGCCGCTACAAGCTTCCCGATATTTCTGGCAACGAGCAAACCTACGATAAAATTTTCGCAATTTTAACCGAGCTGGATATTTACGCTTTCTTCTATATCGGCGGCAACGACTCCATGGATACGATTATGCGCCTTTCGGAATACGGCTCAAAAATCAACAGCCCAATCCGCTTTATCGGCGTGCCCAAAACCATCGACAACGACCTTGCCATAACCGACCACACCCCCGGCTTCGGCAGCGCGGCAAAATATATCGCCGCAACCACCAAGGAAATTATCCGCGACGGACTTGTCTACGACTACCCCGTTGTGTCGGTCATAGAGGTAATGGGCAGAAATGCAGGCTGGCTAACGGCGGCAACCGCGCTTGCAAAAGGCGAGGACTGCGAGGGCGTAGACCTTATTTATCTGCCAGAGGTCACCTTCGACGTCGATAAATTCATAAAGGACGTGGGCAGACTTTTAAAGGAAGAACGCTCCGTTGTCATTGCCGTGTCGGAGGGCGTAAAGGTCGCGGACGGCAGATACGTCTGCGAGCTCAGCGACCACGTCGACTATGTAGACGCATTCGGGCATAAGCAGCTTGCGGGCACCGCAAGGTTCCTCGCGGGCAAAATCGCGGAAAATTACGGCGTAAAAACAAGGGCAATCGAGCTTTCCTCCCTGCAACGCTGTGCGGCGCACATTCAGGCGCGTATAGACGTGACCGAAGCATTCAACTGCGGCGGCGCGGGCGTAAAAGCCGCGTTCGAGGGCAAAAGCGGTCGGGTTATCACCCTTAAACGCGTATCCGAGGACCCCTATATGTGCATAACGGAGGAGGCGGACGTCCGCCTTATCGCAAATATCGAAAAAAAGGTCCCCCGCGAGTGGATAAACGCAGACGGCACCAACGTAATGCCCCAGCTTGTCCATTACATTCTGCCGCTTATTCAGGCGGAAATCACCCCGCTCTGGATAAACGGACTTCCCCGCCATATAAGACTGCACAAATAAGCTTTTTGCAGAACGCCGCCGCGGCAACGCGGCGGCTATTTTTTGTTTTTAACGCGGTTTGCAATCGCCTCGTGCCTCTCCAGCACGGACGCCATAACGTTCGGATATGTATGCTCCGCGGGCGCGTTCGCCGCGCCCCCGCCAAAGCCTCCGCCGCCATTCCCGCCAAAGCCCGTGCCCATCGCGGGCTCGGCGCCGTTGTTCTGTACGTTTCCCGCGGCAAAATTGCCCGCGGCTTGCGTGCTGTTGTCCGTACTGTCTGCGGCAGGCTTGGCGGTAAGGCTGTTTAAAGCGTTAAGTAAATTCAAAAGCGCAAATTTTTCCAAGATTTATTTTCCTTTTTTGCTGTTTTTTTTAAAATCACGCAATTTTTTATTGATTAAAAATTGTATTTGGTGTATAATCCTTAATGCTTGAATTCTATTCCAAGGCTATACCCTTTACGGAGTTTTTTATATGAAAAAGCGTTTCACTAAAATTATATGCGTAATCGTCGGCTTAATTGCCGCTTTGGGCGTTGCGTTCACCGCGGGCTGTACGGGCTATTTCTCCAAAAAGGCCCTTGCGGCAGACAGCGGCGCAGGCGTTGCCTCCAACGGCGGCTTTGCGGTAGAAACCGAGGGCTACGTTTACTATATCAACGGCGTGCAGAGCAACACTGCGGACAACACCTTCGGCGCTCCCGTAAAGGGCGCAATTTACCGCATCTCCAAATCCGACCTTTCGGCGCGCAACTATTCCAATGCGGAATGCGTTGTCCCTCTGGTCGCTTACACTGCGGATTACGATGCGGGCTTGTTCATTTACGGCGGCTATATCTACTATGCAACGCCCTCCACGGACAAAAGCGCAACAGGACAGGTGCAAAGCGACAAGCTAGAATTAAAGCGCACCAGCCTCGACGGCAGTAAAACTATGCGCGGCTCGTTCGCACAGTTCTCCGCAACCTCGTTCAAGCACAGATTTGTAGAGGTGGACGGCACCGTTTACCTTATGTACGTTGCCACAAGCGAAACCCTCTTCAACGAGGGCGAGGATAAGGGCGTAACAAACCTGCATTCGGTAAAGATTGACAAGGACGGCACCGCTACCGATACGCTGCTTGCGTACAATGTGGATACCGTTGTATTCGACAAAACCGACAAAACAAATCCCCGCGCCTACTATACCATGAAGGTTAAGGACTATTCCCGCAATGCAGACTTCGGCTATAATCAGGTTTATACCGTCCGCGCGGACGCAACCGAGGACAAGTTCGCAACCGAGGCAAAGAAGGCGGAGCTCGAAGCTATCGAGGGCTGGAATACTGACGCGGACAAGGGCGACGTAACCCGCTACATCAATTGCGGCGATTTGGTTTTCGATGGCATAGGCAAGGCGGACGTTGTCGCGGCAGACAACAAGGCAACCCCTTTCAACTACAAGCCCGACGGCTCCGAGTTCAACGACAGACGCCTCACCTACACGCTTTCGTCATATCAGGGCGGCACGCTGTTCTATACAAGAACAACCGCTCTTCCCTCGTCCAGCACAAGCGCCTCGCTTTTCAGCGTCAAGGATACTAAGGCTTTGGCAGAAGGCTTCAACCCCGTCAAGGACAACGCCGCGGAGGACAGCTATATCGTCCTCGACGGCTCCGGCGCAGACAAATATACCTATCTTTTCGGTGCCGGCAAAAACCTCGAAAAGGTGCTTATCTGCGACAGCGACGGCGGCATTTACGTCAACCAATTAGTAGGCGGCAAAATGCAGACGGCGGAAGAAAAGAATTCCGAAACCTATTTCCCCATAGTAAAAAGCGGCGACTGCACCGCGCTTTTAACGGACGGCAGTTATTTATATTATTCCGTCGGCGGCGACAGCGGTTACTCCTTCTGGCGCGTAGACTATACGGGGGTTAAGAGCGATTACGGTCTTATGCCCGTAGAGGACGAGTACGACGATTACAGAGCCGTTCAGCTGCTCGACCTGTCGGGCGTTTCCGATTGGTTTATGCCGGAAATTCTCAGCTCGCACATATTCTTCGCAAGCAATACGGACAGCAGCTTTTCCGCAGTCAACTATGTAATGGCGTTCGATTTGCGCTCGCGTACGGACAGCGCAACGCTTATGGACAACGCCGCTCTGCACACGCTTAAGGTGCAGTACGAGGGCATAACCGAAACCATAGACGAATTCGGCGATACCGAAAAATACGACGTAAAAATTTATGCAAACATCACGGGCGCTATCAAATACGCCTACTATTCGGGCGAGAGCGCAGACGTGTATCTTGAAGAGCTCGCAAAGGAATGCAATGCGGCGGCGTTGAAGGCAGACGAGGACGCCGACCCCGTATATTCCGAAGAAACCCTTAAAAAATACGCAGAATTTCTCGCCCCCGCTGCGGGTACCGAATGGGCGGAGTACACCGACAAGCTTACAATCAACGGCGCGGAGGTTTACTCCAACAGACGCGACTATTATTACAGCTATGTCGGCGTTATGTCCGAAAGCGACGCAAAGGACTATTCGGCGGCACTCAAAACGGCAAACCTCAACTCTATGCCCGAAAAGGTCAGCTGGTACAACGGTCTTAAAACTGTTGAAAAGGTATTCTTTATCATAGGCATGTGCCTGATAGGTCTTGGCGTAATTGCGGCTGTGGTTGTTCCCGTAACAATTGTGCTTGTTAAAAAACGCCGCGGCAATCTGTCGGTAAGGCGCAAACGTAAGATTAAGGTCGACACCACGGACGACAGAAATATAGACGTTTACTCCGACGATATGCAGTAATCCCGCGCGTCAAAGCGTTTAAAAAATCAATTTAAAGGCCTCCGAATAATCGGAGGTCTTTTTGCGCATTTATATTAAAGCGGCGGCGCGCTGCCTTCCGCAATTACGGCTCGGCGCATATCGCAATTACCGCGCAATGCCTTCCGCAAAAAACGCCAAAATTTTTTTAAAATTAACGCCTTAAACGGCTGTAAAACAGTTTACAAACCAAATAAATATTAATATAATGTTACCACAAAAAAGCATAAAAATAGCATATACGCCCTCTGCGGCATATGCTGTAATGGCGGCAGCCTTAAAACGATTTTTTTACGGAGAATTATCATATGGTCAAATACGTTAAGTGTCCGCGTTGCGAGCTTAATTATATCGACTCCGAAAAGCAGGAATATTGCGATGTCTGCATAGCGGAAATAAAGGGCAGCAAGCTTCAGTTTGCCGACCTCGACGACGAGGATTTCGAGGAGGTAAACGCGGAAATCGAGCAGGAGGAAGAGCTTTGCCCCGTCTGCGGCGTAAACAGCCTGCGCTCGGGCGAAAAGCTTTGCGAGGCTTGCAAGCTTAAACAGGAATATCAGGACGACGAGGACGTCGATATAGAGCAGGACGAGGAATGGAAGAACTACCTTGAAGAGGACGACGGAGATTTGACCGTTGACGACGAGGCGTTGCAGGAAGAAATCGACGAAGAATTTGCCGACGACGAAATCGAGGAAGAGGAGGACGACTTCTTCGACGGCGACGACGTCGATTCCCTCTCCGATTTAGAGGACGACGAATACGACGACGATGACGAAGAAGACGATGATGACGACGACGATTTTTAATTGAACCATAAACCGAAAACCGATTTTGCGGAGGCGCTAAGGCGTTCTCCGCCTTATTTTTTGCATAATTTTGGCAAATCTGTCAAAAATAATAGTATGATTAAAGTAGGCATAACGATAAACTCGATAAAGCAAACAATAAACTCCCTCAGCGGCAAGCCCGTCACCGTCAAGCTCAACCTCGGCCGCAACAAATTCGTCACCTTCCCCGCAGTCGTCAACGGCGTGTATCCCTCGCTTTTCACGGTCAGCCCGTTCGATAAAAGCTTCCTCGGCAAAACCGCGTACTCGTATTCGGAAATTTTATGCGGCAGAGTACGCATTCACGAAAAATTAAAATCCGCAAAGCCCGAATAACGCGCCCGAATAACGCGCCCGAATAAAAATTCCCCCAACCGAAAATTTTAAGGCATAAACGCGTGCCCCCAAACATATCATAGCCTTGTAACGGTATTTCGTGGAGGCTTGATATGTCTATAAATTCTCAGTTTCAAACGGGAAGCTTTACGCACAGAGTAGCTGTGCTTAAATCCCAGTCAATGGTCGAAATTAAGCTTGCGGGTCAGGATATGGTCGAAATTGTCGCCGTCTGCCCCCAGCTTTCCTTAAACTCGTGCGAGGTTTCCTCCGGCAGAGTTAACTACGGCGGCAGACTTATCGTCACCGTTGTATATACCGATGCCGAGGGCAAGCTCTGCCGCATTCAGAAGGGCGCGGAGTTCTCGCACTATGCCGATGACGAGCGTCTTGCCCCCGCCCAGCGCGGCTATTGCCGTCTTGTATGCGAGCGCGAGCAGGTCAGACGCGATGGCTCGGGCTTTGCCGTTGCGGTGGTTGTCGGCGCGGAAATCAGCGTATACGACAGCGCGCAAAGAAGCTACCTTTCCGCAATTGACGGCGCAATCTGCCGTACGGACAGCGCAAAGCTCTATTCAATGGTCAACTTCTCGGGCGAAAGCGAGGTTGAAGACGACTTCGACTGCGTTGCTTCCGATGTGCTTATCCCCTCGGCTCAGGCGTTGGTGCTCGATTGTAACGCCCGCGCGGGCGTTGTAGAGGTCAGCGGCGAAATTTACCTCGCCCTCCTCGCCGTGCGTGACGGCGCGCCCGTCAATCTGGACAGAATAATTCCCTTCAAGTGCGAGCTTCCCTGCGATGAAGCTCTGCTTTCCAGACGCGCTTGTTGCAGTGCAGAGGTCAAAACTCTCAACGTCAACTGCAAGGTCAACGAAGAGCGCGGCAAATGCACCGTTGACTTCGATGCAACCCTCGCATTCAGCGGCCATTTCTTCGAGGAGGAAGAGGTGTCCTGCGTTTCCGATGCGTTCTGCGCCGACAGCGAGCTTAATTTAAGCTTTAACGAGGAAAAAACAACGGTAGACACCGACTTCAAGGTGTATTCCGAGCGCGTCGGCGGCCCTTGCGCGGCAAAAGCAAAAATAGACTACACCTGCGCCTTCCTTGCGGCGGCAATGCCGCGGGCGGAGTTTGAAAGAACTCCCGATGGGGTCGAGGGCAGTATCACCGCAACGCTCCTGTACGAGCAGGGCGGCGAGGTGCACTCCACCGAGGTGAATATGCCTTTTAGCGTGGCTCTTTCGGGTCTTTCGGACAGCTGCCGCACAGTCAGCGTGGCTGTATGCGGAATGAGCCTTCGCCAGCGCGCGGAAGGCGAGTGCGAGGGCGAGGCAGTGCTCAAAATTTCCGCCGCAGACGGCGAGGAGCACACCGTCAGATACGTCACCGAGGCAACCGAGGGCGCGCCTAAAAGCGCATGCGACAGCGCGGTCAGCGTGTACATACCCGCCGCGGGCGACGGGCTTTGGGAAACGGCAAAGCGTCTTGGGGAAAGTCCCGAAAGCATCAGGCTTTCCAACCCCGACCTCAGCTTCCCGCTCAGCGGCAACGAAAGAATTTTAATATACAGACCCAAGCACGGCTAAGCCGTCCATTGCAAATACCGCCGCCCGCGAAAATTTCGGTTTTTCGCGGGCGGCTTTCGGTATATTTATTTTCAAAGCTTTTCAAAATTATTGTAAAGCGGCGTGCAATGTGTTATAATCCGTGTATGAGCGTGCGCGTAAAAGCCTATGCAAAACTCAATTTAACGCTCGGCATAACGGGCGCAGACAACGGCTGGCATATGCTGGACAGCCTTGTCTGTTCAATCGATATTTTCGATTTGATAACGCTGAACAAGCGCAGGGACGGTCAAATTACCGTGCAAATGCGCGGAATGGGCACCGAAGCCCTCCCGCCCGAGAAAAACAACGCTTACAAGGCGGCGGTCGCCTATGTCAACCGCTTCAAAACGTGCGGCGCGGACATAACCGTCTACAAAAATATCCCCATAGGCGCAGGGCTCGGCGGCTCCTCTGCGGACGCGGCTGGCGTAATCCGCGGCATGGGCAGGCTTTACGGTCTCGGCAGCGAGCGCGAGCTTAAAGAGCTTGCCGACACCCTCGGCAGCGACACGGGCTATATGCTCACGGGTGGCTTTGCACGGCTCTCGGGCAGGGGCGAGCGCGTGTTTCCGATAGAAGCTTCCGCGCGCCTCAGTCTGCTGTTGCTTTTGCCCCCGCACGGCGTTTCAACCCCGCTTTGCTATAAAAGGTATGACGAAGCCCCTTCCCCGCCGCATTTAAGCGGCAACGCCGTTTCCGCATTAATCAACGGCGACCTTCCGCGGCTGGGTGCCGAGCTTAGCAACGCGCTCTGTCAGCCCGCAGCTTCCTTAAACAGCGATATAAAAACAGCCTTTGAAGAGCTTTCGGCATTCTCCCCGCTTGGCGTGAATATGACGGGCTCGGGCAGCTGTGTATACGCGCTTTTCGAAAACGATGAATTTTGCCGCTGGGCAAAAAGCCGCTACCGCGGCAAATTCGAATGCATAATAACAAAAAGCATAATTCCCGCCCTTTAAGGTGCTAAAAAAGAGGTAAAAAAATGGCAGAAGAAAGATTAATAGACGATGACAAGGACAGAAAGTATAAAATCCGCATCAACGAGGACGGCGAGGAAGAGCTGATAATCGCCCCGCAGACCGCGGCGGAGGAGGCGGCGGAAATCGACTTCGAGGTTCCCGACTTCGACGATGACGATGAGGAGGCGGCGGTAATGACGCCCGAACAGCTCGCCGCACGCCAGCGCCAGCGCGAGGAAGAGGCGGCGCGCCGCGCAAAAAAGGTTGCGGCGTATGTCCGGCGCGCAAAAGCTTGCCTTGAAGAAGAGGATTTCAGCGGCGCAAGCTACGCGCTTAACGAGGCGGGCGAGCTCGATAAGGAGAACGGCGAAATCTACGCCCTCAAAATCAAGGTCTATACAAAGTATTTTTCCGACTGGTCGTTTATAGACGACTGTGCAGAGGCGGCCGATGGCCTTGCCGAATACGCCTCTGACGGGTTAAAGCAGGACTTAAAAGCAATTTCCGCGCCGCTTACGCAAAGAATATCCCAAACGGAAGCCTCGGCGGCACAGCTGAAAGAGGAAAACGAGTGCAGAAAGGCAGAGCGCAGAGCAAGCTTCGCCGCCCGCAAAAAAACCTCGCTTACAGCGTTCTGCGCGTGCGCCGCGCCGTTTGTGCTGTTCACCGTGCTTGCAATAGTTTTCGGCGTTCGCTTTATGTACACGCGCGAGGACGCGCTTTTCACAATCATAACAATAGTGTGCGCCTCGCTCGCGCTTGTCGCGTTCGTTGCAATGCTGTTTTTGGCGCACAGACTTTGGGACGCAAGCCGCAACGTCAGGCTTAACGAGCGCAACTCCTCCACAAGGCTCGGGCGCGAGTATGAAGAGCAATCTGCCCATCTGCGGCAATTGACCCGCATATATGCCGCAATCAACAGCATTTCCGCTCCCTTAGAAGCCCCCGCCCAAGCCCCCGCAGACAGCAATGCAGACAACGCAGAGGATAAAGCGTAATGATTTACCTCGACCACGCGTCAACCACCCCGCTTGACGGCGCAGTCCTCCGAAAAATGCTGCCGTATATGACGGAAAGCTTCGGCAACCCTCAGTCACAGCACGGCGCTGGCCGTACTGCGGCAAACGCCGTAGTCGCCGCACGCGATAAAACGGCGCATATTCTGGGGTGTAGCAGTAACGAGGTGTATTTTGTTTCGGGCGGAACCGAGGCGGGCAACACCGCCTTAAAGGGCGTTTGCGCCGCTCACGGCAAGGGTCATATCGTAATTTCGGCAATCGAGCACCCCGCTCTGACGGAAAGCGCCGCGGATATGCGCAAATTCGGCTTCGAGGTAACGTATGTCAACCCCGATAACCGCGGCATAGTCAGCCCCCAATCTGTGGAAAACGCCCTCCGCAAGGACACAATTTTCTGCGCGGTTATGTCTGCGAATAACGAAACGGGCGTAATCCAGCCCGCAGAGCAAATCGGCGATGTCTGCAAAAAACACAATGTTTTTTATTATTGCGACTGCGTGCAGACGGCGGGCGTTTTGCCCTTCCCCACAGCGCATTGCGATGCCTTGGGCATATCCTCGCACAAATTCTACGGCCCGCGCGGCTTCGGCGCAATGTATATAAAAAACGGCGGTAAAATATCCCGCCTTATTTCTGGCGGAATGCAGCAGCGCGGCTTCCGCGGCGGCACCCTCAACGCGGCGGCGGCGGTCGGTCTTGCGGCGGCGCTCGAAGCGGCTACCGAAAACAGCGCCCAAAACAACGCAACAATCGCACAGCTCAGGGATACGTTCGTTTCCCGCGTGCTTAAAGAAATAGACGGCTCGCACCTGAACGGCGACAAAGCCGCCCGCGTGCCCTCTAATGCAAATTTTTCCTTTGACGGCTGCAACGGCGAAAATATCCTTTTCCTTCTCGATTTAAGCGGAATAGCCGTTTCAACGGGCTCGGCATGCTCCGCGGGCGCGGTAACGCCCTCGCACGTGCTCACTGCAATGGGCTATGACGCGGCTCGCGCAAAGGGCGCGGTCAGGTTCACCTTCGGCAAATACAATACAATGGACGAGGTAGAAGTAACCGTCGCCGCATTAAAGCGCGCCGTCCAAAAAATCCGCGGCGCAAAATAATATAATCAATCAGACAAAAGCTTTATGGAATATCTGGCAATAATAATCATCACCTTCATATCGGGCGTTGTCGGTACGGGTATAGGCGGCGTAATCGGCGCGGTACTTCGGCGCGATTCAAACAAAATAGTCAGCCTTCTGCTGTCCTTTGCCGCGGGCATTATGCTTGCGGTCGTCTGCTTCGACTTAATGAGCGAGCCGATAGAAATGATGAAGGCGGGCGACCTCCCTAATTACACGCCCCTGATAGTTGCGGCGGCTGTCGCGGGCGGCTATGCGGTGGTTTGGCTTTTAAATTTCGTCATAGACAAATGCACCAATCACGAGGTAAAGCATATAGACGAGGCGCACCCCGCCACAGCCGACAGTCTGGACGAGCTTATCCATGCCGACCATTACCAGACCCATAAAAAAACCAACAACAATCTGTTTGTCGCGGGCATCGTAATGCTTTCCGCAATCGCTCTGCACAATTTGCCGGAGGGTATGGTAATAGGCGCGTCCTATTCCATGGTAGAAAATTTAACCTCAAGCCTCTTTTCGGGCAGCGGCTTTATAATGGCGGTCGTTATCGGTCTGCATAACATTCCGGAGGGAATGGCGGTATCCGTGCCCCTTATTTCGGGCGGAATGGGCAAAATAAAGGCTGTTCTGCTCACCGCCCTCAGCGGGCTTCCCACGGTGTTGGGCGCGCTTCTGGGCTTTGCCCTCGGCGGAATAAACAGCATAATGCTTGTCATATCCCTCGGCTTTGCCAGCGGCGCAATGCTGTATGTCGTTTTCGGCGAGCTTCTGCCCGAGGCTATTTTAATGTGGAAAAGCAAGCTCCCCGCGCTGGCGGTGTTCGTTGGCGTAATCTGCGGCTTTCTGCTCGTAATGTTTTAAAGGTTAATAAAAGCGTGCGCTCTGCCGGATTTCTCGGCAAAGCGCACGCTTTTTTTTATGCAAAAAACAGAAACGGCACAAACCGGAGTTTGCGCCGCCTCTATATGATAAGGGGGAAAAATGATGAGCTGTGTAAGTGGTAAACGCTGAACGCTGTTTACATTTACAATTATATCATTCCCGCGAAAAATGTAAAATAAATTTAAAAAAATTTTATTTACCCCGCTTTAATAAAACGCTCTCACATAATCTGATAATTTTTAACGTTTTTCCTCAACCTAACCCCCTGCCCTCGGCGGCGCTCCTCTCACAACCTAACCCCCTGCCTTTGGCGGGGGGATAAAGGGGGGTGGCAACCCTCT
The DNA here is from genome assembly GCA_910587015.1 of uncultured Christensenella sp. Lineage (GTDB taxonomy): Bacteria > Bacillota > Clostridia > Christensenellales > Borkfalkiaceae > Coproplasma. Next base: position 6,831 of record CAJUME010000004.1, on the reverse strand, counting down.
CTCACATAACTCTGCACAACAAGCACGCAACTACCGTTGAAGCAAACGCCGCAACCAGCACAACCGCAATTGGCGCGGCAAGCCTTTTCACCTTAATTCCCGCAAAATACACGGCGGAAATATAAAACACCGTCTCGGACGAGCCATAGCAAACACACGCGCACCTCGCAATATAGCTGTCCGCGCCGTGCTGTGTTATAACCGCGTTAAGATACGCCAGCGACCCGCTTCCGGAAAAGGGCTTGATAAGCACAAGCTTAGTCAGCTCTGGAGGAATACCCAGCCCCCCGAAAAGCGGCGCAAGCAGTCTTGTCAGTGCGTCCGAAAGTCCCGACTTTTCGAATACCGCGCACATCATAAAAATTGCGGCAAGGCAGGGTATAAGCGACACGGTGAACTCAACCGCCTCCTTAACCCCTTGCGAAAACTCGCTGTAAATTTTCACCCTTTTAATGGCGGCAAACACAAACACAACCAAAAAAACAGCGGGAATAACGTAAACCATTCTCACCCGCCCCGCTTGCGCCAAAATCCCCGTCTATGCCGCGCCAAGCCCCGCCCGCGCCTTGCAACCTTTTGCGACAGCACAAACAGCAAAACGCCCAGCCCTGTAGAAACGCACGTGCATATCAGTGACGGCAAAAATATATCCGCCGCCGCCCCGCTTCCCGCCGCCGCCCTCAGCGCAATAACGGTAGTCGGCAACAGCTGAATAGAGGTAGCGTTTATAACAAAAAGTAATTTTTGCCCAAATTCGTTCTTGTCCTTTTCCAGCTCGCCAATCGCCTTAACGGCAAAGGGAGTGGCAGCCCCGCCAATCCCAAGCAGATTGCAGGATAAATTCATTGCCAGATTTTCCAACGCCGCCTCGTTCTCCGTTCTAAACAGCCTTTTAGCAATCGGCTTCAACCCTTTTGCCGCCTTGCGCGTAAGTCCGCTCTTTTCCGCAACTCTGCTCAGCCCCATCCAAACCGCATAAATGCAAAACAAGGTCAAAGCCGTCTTCGCGGCGCTCTCCGCCCCGTCCATCATCGTCGGCAGAAGCTCGCTCGGCGCCATAAACAGCATCGCCGCGGCAGAGGCTATAAAAATCACGGTAAAAATTGCGTTCATAAATTACTTTATGTAGACAACCCCCGCAACATTACTAAAACCGCCCCTAATGTCTGCCGCAATTTTATTTACATTTTTTGTCGGCTGTGCTATACTTTTTTGGAAACAAACGGAGAATTATATGAAAGAGAAATTCTATTTAACCACGGCAATAACCTACACCTCGGGCAAGCCCCATATCGGCAACACGTACGAGGCGATTTTTTCCGATGCAATCGCCCGCTTCAAGCGTATGCAGGGCTTCGACGTGTTCTTTATGACGGGCACGGACGAGCACGGCTTAAAGGTAGAGCAAAAGGCGGCGGAAAAGGGCGTAACTCCCCGCCGGTTTGTCGACAGCGTCGCGGGCGAAATCAAGCGCATCTGGGACTTAATGGACGTGTCCTATGATAAGTTTATCCGCACCACGGACGACTACCACGTTGCCGCCGTGCAAAAAATCTTCAAAAAGCTCTATTCTCAGGGCGATATCTACAAGGGCGCATACGAGGGGCTCTATTGCACCCCGTGCGAAAGCTTCTGGACGGAAAGCCAGCTTGTAGACGGCAAATGCCCCGACTGCGGCAGAGCTGTCAAGCCCGCCCGCGAGGACGCGTACTTCTTCAAAATGGGCAAGTATGCAAACCGCCTTGTGCACCATATTTTAACCCGCCCGCAGTTTATAAAGCCCGCCTCCCGCAGGAACGAAATGTTCAACAACTTCCTTCTCGCGGACGAGTTTATCGGCAAGTCTGACGAAGAGCTTTTAAAAGCCGTTGAGGGCGGTACCCTCAAAACCAAATTGCAGGACCTGTGCGTTTCCCGCTCAACCTTCAAGTGGGGCGTGCCCGTGGACTTCGATAACAAGCACGTTGTCTACGTCTGGCTGGACGCGCTCACAAACTATATCACGGGCGTGGGCTATACGGGCAACTGCGAAAACGGCAAAGAAGGGGCGGCAAGCTACAAAAAATTCTGGCCCGCAAACGTGCATATCCTCGGCAAGGACATTCTCCGCTTCCACACAATCTATTGGCCCATATTCCTTATGGCCCTTGGCGAGCCTCTGCCCGAATGCGTGCTCGGTCACCCGTGGCTGTTGCAGGGCGGCGACAAAATGTCCAAAAGCAAGGGCAACGTCATGTACGCGGACGACCTCGCCCAAATCTTCGGCGTGGACGCGGTTCGCTATTTTGTTTTGCACGAAATGCCCTACGCCGACGACGGCATAATCACATGGGAGCTTATCTGCGAAAGAATTAACTCCGACCTCGCCAACGTCCTCGGCAATCTTTTAAAAAGAACGGTTTCCATGACCAACCAGTACCTCGGCGGCGCCGCCCAAAAAACGGGAGCGGAGGCAGAGCCCGACAACGACTTCAAAGAGGTTATAAGCAGTACGTTCGCCCGCGTTTCCCAAAAAATGGACGAGTACAAGGTATCGGATGCGCTCGACGTTCTCTGGTCGCTCTTCCGCAGAGCAAACAAATATATAGACGAAACCACCCCGTGGCTTTTGGCAAAGTCCGCAGACAAAAAGGACAGACTTTCCGAGGTTTTGTACAACCTCCTTAACGCTATCGAAGTCGGCGCAAATATTTTAAGCGCGTTTATGCCCTCAACCTCCGCAAAAATCCTTGCGGAAATCGGCGCGGCAGCAACCCGAACAACCAACGCAAAAGCCTTAAAGGCGGTTACAAAATACACCGTAACCCCCGCCCCCGCAACGCTGTTCGAACGCGTTAAGTTCGAGGATATCAGGGGGTTAATCGCAAAAATCGAAGAAAAACAGAGAATGGAGGCAGCCCCCGTGAACGAGGAAGTAAAGCAGCAAATATCAATAGACGACTTTGCAAAAATAGAAATGCGCGTGGGCACTGTTACCGCGTGCGAGGCAGTCAAAAAAAGCAAGCTCTTGCACGAAACAGTCAGCCTCGGCAATAAAACAATTTCAGTTTTGTCGGGCATTGCAAAGCATTACACGGCGGAAGAGATGGTCGGCAAGCGCGTCATTGTCGTCTGCAACCTGCCCCCCAGAGAAATGAAAGGGCTTTTAAGCGAGGGCATGATAGTCTGCGCAGAAGCGCCCGACGGCACCCTCTCGGTTGTCGCGCCCGAAAAGGACGTCCCCGACGGGAGTCTGCTTTCGTGAACTATATAGACGTGCATTGCCACCTCGACGGCGGTCATTACGGCGATTTAACCGCTCTTTTTACCGCCCTTAGGCAAGCGCAAATTAAAAAGCTGATAGTTGTCGGCGTAGACGTTGAAACAAGCGAATTCTGCCGCAGTCTTGCAAAGGTCCATGATATATGCCGCTTTGCGGCTGGCATTCACCCGACCGAGCTTAAAAATTACAGGGACGGCGACCTTGAAAAAATCGCGGAAATCGCCTCGGACGAAAATTGCGTTGCAATAGGCGAAATCGGGCTCGATTATCACTATCCCGATACCGATAAGCCCCTTCAACGCCGCATATTCACGGGTCAATTGCAGCTGGCGCACCGTCTGGGGCTTCCCGTGCAAATCCATTCCCGCGACTGTGCAGAGGATATGCTCGCCCTTTTAAAGGAGCATTCCGCGCTATTATCCAACGGCGCGCTCATGCACTGCTATTCCCATTCCCCCGAAATTGCGGCTCAGCTTTTAAAGCTCGGCGTTTATTTCTCCTTCGGCGGCACAAGCACCTATTCGGGCAGTAAAAAGGTCAAAAGAGTAATCGCCTCGCTCCCGCCGGACAGAATTTTAACGGAAACGGACAGCCCGTACCTCCCCCCCAAATCCCTTGCGGGTCATTTCCCCAACACCCCCGCAAGCATACCCGAAATTCTTTTGAATATCGCGCATATTCGGGGGGTAACGGAAGAGGAGGCGGCGCAAACCGTCTGGGCTAACGCGCACAAGCTATTTAAAAAGCTGTAAAAAATCAAATAGTCAAAGCCCCGCTTAAATGTTTTAAGCGGGGCTTTTTCATCTTAAAGTACGGCAAACGCTTTTAATTGCGTTTACATTCTTAGTTTAAATTGTTATAATATTTTTATTCCAAAACCGCTCGGGGTAAATTATGGAAAAAGACGTAAAAAGTATTTTAAGCGAAAACGGCTTCGGCTTCAAAAAACGGCTGGGTCAGAATTTTATAACCGATAAAAACCTGCTTTCGTCCATTGTACAGCAGTCGGGCGTCACCGCGGACGATACCGTTGTGGAAATCGGCTGCGGCGCGGGCACTCTAACCCGCGCAATCGCACAGCACGCACGCCGTGTAATCGGCTTCGAGGTAGATACAACCCTAAAGCCCGTGCTCGCCCAAACCCTCGCGGGGCTCGACAACGCGCAAATCATATTCAAAGACTTTTTAAAGGTCAACCTTGCACAGTTAGAAGGCGAAATCGGTTCTTACAGCGTCGTCGCAAACCTCCCGTATTACGTCACCACCCCGCTCATAACAAAGCTGTTGGAAGAGGGCAAGCTCTGCAAAAGTCTTACGGTAATGGTGCAGGAGGAGGTCGCGCTAAGGCTGTGCGCAAGCGAAAATACCCCCGACTATGGCGCAATCACGGCAATAATCGCCCTCCGCGCCGATGCGGAAATAATAAAGCGGGTGCCCCGCAGAATGTTCACCCCACAGCCCAATGTAGACAGCGCGGTCGTCAAACTCACCGTCCGCGACGGCAGACTTCCCGTCAAAAACGCGCAGCTTTATAAAAAAACCGTCCACGCCGCATTTGCCGCCCGCCGCAAAACGCTTGTCAACAACCTTGTCAACTCATTCGGCATTTCCCGCGCTCAGGCAGAGGAGGCGCTTATAAAATGCGGAATAGATATTAAAGCCCGCGGCGAAACTCTCTCGCCGGAAGCCTTCGCCCGTCTTTCTGCAACCCTTGCCGACTGCACCGCGCTCGGGCGGGGGGATTAAGGGGGCGGCAAGCATTCATTATATGCCTTCCGCAAAAAAAGTGTTCTATTTATAAATTTTGCCGAATACATTAAGGTAGACTTTAAAATCCGGAGGAAATTTATGGAACAGGAACTCGACTATGCCGAAATGCTCGAAATACCCGTAAGCACGGTCAACGTAGTTAAAAAGAAGGGCTTAAATCTGTTTAAGCGCAAGGCGGCAAAGCCCGCGCCCCAAACGGAGCCCTCTCCGCAGTTCGAGGAGGCGGACGAACTTAAAAACCTCGTTGTAGACAGCGTTAACGAGCGCGTGGGCGCATACGTCTATGCAGAGGATTTATCCGACCCTCAGACAGAGCTCCCCGCCGCAGTCACCGCCCGCCCCAAAAAGGATAAGGGCAGTATAATAGTTTTAAGCGAGCTTGTCGCCGTCTGCGTCATCGCGGTCGCAATCTTCCTTACAAACATATTCATGCCCACAAGCGTAATAAATACGTTTATCTCCTCGCTTGCCAACGGCACGCCCAAAAAGAGCGAGCCCGCTTACAGCGACATAAAGCTCTCCGCCGTGGTCAGCGACCTTTCCGAGGCGGAAATAACCGTATCGGACAACGGCGTGCTTTCGTTTACTGCCGAGGGCGCCGTTTACCCCGTCTGCGCGGGCACTGTTGCCTCGGTCGCCAGGGACGGAGAAACGTACGTTGTCAAAATCGCGCATACCTCCACGTTTTCAAGCGTAATCACGGGGCTCAGCTCGGTCTATTCCCAAAAGGATACCGCCGTTGCCGCAAATATCCCGTTCGGCTATTCCGACGGAAATACTCAGGTGCAAATTTCCATGTACGACGGCGAAACGCTTTTAAACTGCTATACGCTCTCGGGCGAAATTCCCGTCTGGAACTCATAACTTAAAGCCGTGAAAATCAGGGTACATCCGCTGTTTTTATTCGTGGGACTGCTGTCCGCACTGTTCGGCGGATTGCCGCAATTTGTAATCTGCGTGCTGACCGCACTCCTTCACGAGTGCGGTCATATTTTTTGCGCGGCAAGAATGGGCTACGAGTGCTCCAAAATCTCGCTCATGCCCTACGGCGCGGCGGCAACGTGCGATATAGAGGGCATTTCCCCCGCGGACGAGGTTCGCCTCGCGCTCGCAGGCCCGCTCGTCAACCTGCTTTTGTGCATAGCGGTGGCGGGGCTGTGGTGGTTCTATCCCGTAACCTACGCATATACGGACGGAATTTTTTACGCCAGCGCGGCAATGCTCGCGCTCAACCTCCTGCCCGCGTACCCGCTTGACGGCGGCAGAATAGCACGGTGCGCGCTCTCGAAATTCTTCAAGCCCAAAACGGTAAGCATAATTCTGCGCACGGTCAATATCCTCGCCGTTATCGGAATAGCGCTTGTGTTTTTCCTTGCATACAAAAACGCCTCGCTTATCGCGGTCGCAATTTTTCTGCTCTGTTCGGCGTTCTCCAAAAGTCCGCCCGCGCAAAAAATCAACTTCGCCGCCCGCAAAAAAAAGCGCGGCAGAGAAATCCGCTACGTCATTTTGGACGAAAGCGCAACCTTCCGCGATGCGTTAAGGTTTCTCGATGGCAGTCGCTATCTCATTCTGCAAATCTACGGCGACGTATTCATAGACGAAATAACGGAAGACGAGCTGTACGAAAAGCTCCTGCATAAAAACATCTACGACAGAATAATAGAATAACCCCCCGCCCGCGGCGGCGCTCCTCTCGCAAACTAACCCCCCGCCCGCGGCGGCGCTCCTTCGCAAGCTAACCCCCCTTGCCCGCGGCGGCGCTCCTCGCGCAATTTAACCCCCCCCCCCCCCCCCCC
>CAJUME010000003.1 GCA_910587015.1 uncultured Christensenella sp. | reverse complement strand
TCACGGACGAAAATTGCGGAAACTGCGATAATTGCCGGAGCACTCAGAAAAAAGTGGAAGCAAAAGACGATTTATTGGCGGTGCTTGATGCGATTTCCGCCTTAAAGGAAAAGTTCAAGGCCGAATACCTGCTGATTACGAATCAGCTGCTCTACCAGCTGAGCCACAGTAGCAAAAACGACTTTTTTATTATATCTGCATAAAAAAAATTTTGCAAGCGTTTTTAAGCGCAAATAATAGCTTTTTGCATTAAACATAATAAAGTCATAAGACAAATATTATATACCAAACCGTTTGTTTAAGCTTTTAAAAGGAAATCTGCCTTAAATGTTGAAAAATACCAGAATTTCACCGTTTTTTATTTCGGTTATCGCCGCGGTGGCGCTGACCGTACTGATATGCGTTTTTGCGGCGACCTGCTACGGCTCTAAGCTGAAATATACAACCCGCTTTTATTTTGTGTGCTATGCAATGGAGGATAATTCTATTTCCGCGGGCTCTATATCCTCTGCCGTTTCTGCATACGGCGGCGCGGGATACATTATAGAATACAGAGGAAAATACTACATTACCGTATCCTGCTATTACGAGGAAAAGGATGCAGAAAACATCTGCCGCGAGCTTAAGGACAGAAATCTGCAATGCTCGGTACTGAAAATTGAAACGAACAGTTATCTTTTAAAGACCCCGAACGCAAAGAAAAATGCAGAGCTTTACAAGGGAAACCTTAACACCTTGTACTCGCTGTCGCGTATGGCGTATGACTGCGCGAACGCTTTGGATACGGGCGAATACAGCCAAAGCAACGCAAAATCGGTTTTAACGGACATAAAAAGCGGACTGAACAGCCTTTCCAACGCGAATACAAGCAACTGCTTTACGGTAGAGCTTAACAGGCTTACTGCGGAATGCGAGGACGCGGCGGGCGGGATAATTTATTCAAAGGATTTGCGAAAGCTGCAAATTGCAATTGCGGATACAATAATAAATATCCGTTTATACTGAAAATTTTTTAAAACGCTTGTAAAATGTTGGATATTGCGCAATATATGGTTATGAACAGGAATTTTACCGCAATTTGCGCGGCAATGCTTATGTGCGCAATACTGATTGTGTTTATAGGAAGCGTGAGCTTAAATAAAAGCGAGCTGACCTTTGCTGACGCGGCGCAACAGAAGGAAATTTATCTTACGTTCGACGACGGGCCGAGCGACAGAGTTACGCCGAAAATTCTTGATATTCTGAAGGAAGAAAACGTAAAAGCCACTTTTTTTATAGTTGGCAAGAGCGCGGAAAAGCGCAAAACGCTTTTAAAGCGGGAATTTGACGAGGGGCATTCCGTAGGAGTGCACTCCTACACCCACCGCTACAAGGAAATTTATGCTTCGCCGCAGAGTTTGATTAAGGATATTGACCGCTGTAACGAGCTTATTAAGGAGGTTTGCGGAAGACGGTCTGCGCTGTACCGCTTCCCAGGAGGAAGCTACGGGCTTTCTTCACGGCTTGTAAGCGCGGTGAACGCGCACGGAATGAAGTACGTTGACTGGAATGCCTCCTTCCGCGACAGCGAAATTTTGTCGCCCTCGCCCGAGCAGCTTGTAACGGCGGCGAAAAGCACGGTTGCAAACCCAAAAAAAATAGTTATGCTTGCGCATGATTCCACCGACAAAACCGCCACTGCGGAGGCGCTAAAATATGTTATAAAGCACTTCAAAAACGAAGGCTATACTTTTAAGGCGCTTTAAAAAAAGCCCTCGGACAGCTTGTCCGAGGGGTTTAAATACACAATCAAATAAAAACCGAAACAATAAAGCTTACGCTTGAAAACAGATTACATAAACAGTGAAAAACTACGGCTATGCCTATATCCTTCTTTTTGTAGGCTATGGCATAGGCGACGACAAAGACTGTAATTCTGAAAACGTTATTGAACGGCAGCCACAAATGATATAAAGAGAACAAAACGGATATGACAACGGGAACAAATAAGCCTTGCTTTTGTAAGCTGTTCGTCAAATACCCTCTGAAATATATTTCTTCAGCAACGGGGTATACAAGGGCATTTGTAATTACATACAGAATGCTTGTGAATATCAGTATACCTTGGGGGTATTGTTTTATCAGCTCAAGGTTATTCCAGTTAAAGTATTCGCCTAATTGTGAGAACAACCACGAGGATAAACCCGAGGTCAATTTGTTTTCGACCTCTCCCAAAGTAAAAGAGACTATTCCCGCAAATGCAAACAGAACAACGCCCCACAGCAGGGTTTTCCACCATTTTTGCTTTTCGTGATATGCAAATGCAATTTTTAATCCGAATTTGCCGTATTGCTTTCTGTTTGCAAATAATACAAGCCCCAGCTCAAAGGGTAAAAGGGTAAACAGAAATACAATCAGAAACAGACACAGCGACGGAATGCCTTGCCAATAGCTGCCGATTGTTATATATAATGCCGTTGATATTAAGCTTGGAATAAAAATCAACAGCGATAATTCTGTAAAAGATAAATTATTTTGGTCGCTCATGCTTTACAAGTGCATTTTTAAGAGAATTCAGTCTACGCCGTAGGCTTTGCGGTATTCTTTCATTTTTGCAAGATATTCCTTGCCCTCGATAACGCCCGTTTCGATTGCCTCGATAATGTCCGCCATGGTTACGATAGAGTAAACCTTGACGCCGAACTCCTTATAAACCTCCTGCACGGCGGAAAGGCTGCTTTCCAGCCCGCGCTCCATTCTGTCTACGGAAATGACCATTCCCGCAATTTCGACGTTTGCCGCGGCTTTAAGCTTGGGGAGCATTTCCCTTAAAGCCTTGCCGGAGGTCATAACATCCTCGATAATTATTACCCTTTCGCCGTCGGCAAGCTGCTTGCCTACAAAAAGCCCGCCCTCGCCGTGGTCCTTTGCCTCTTTTCTGTCAAAGCAGTAATTTAAGTCCTTGCCGAATTTTTCCGCCAGAGCAACCGCCGTGGTTACCGCAAGAGGTATGCCCTTGTATGCGGGGCCGACAAGCGTTTCCGCCTCGATGTTGTTTTCGGCTATGCACTTAGCGTAATACTCGCCTAATTTTGCAAGCTGCGCGCCCGACTTATAGTTGCCCGTGTTGATGAAATAGGGAGCTTTTCTGCCGCTTTTAAGCGTGAATTCGCCGAATTTAAGCACTCCGTTTTCTACCATAAATTTAATAAACTGCTGTTTGTATGTCATAATTTGCTCCTTTAACCGTTAAGCGTAAGCGTGTCAACGATTTCGTTCACGCTTGCGATATTGTGACTGTCCAGCCACGTATTCATTTGCGAGATTATTTCCGGCATGGCGTTTGCGTTTGTAAAGTTTGCCGTGCCGACCTGCACTGCCCTTGCGCCCGCCATCATAAACGAAAGCGCGTCCTCGCCGCTTGTTATTCCGCCCATACCTATAACGGGTATTTTAACGGCGTGCGCCGCCTCGTAAACCATTCTGAGCGCAATCGGGCGTATACCCGCACCCGAAACGCCGCCCGTGTTGTTGGCGATAACGGGCTTGCGGCGCTCTAAATCTATAACCATGCCCGTAAGCGTGTTGATAAGAGAAACGCAGTCCGCGCCGCACTCCTCCGCCGCCCTTGCGTTGACGGAAATGCTTTCCACATTGGGAGAAAGCTTGACCATAAGCGGGGTTTTTGTAAGCGAATTTTTTGAAACGCGCGTTACCTCTTTAATGCTTTCCGGCTTTATTCCGAACGCCATACCGCCCGCCCTGACGTTGGGGCAGGAAATATTCAGCTCCACAAAGTCGACAAGTCCGTTAAGGCGCGCGCAGATTTTGCCGTAGTCTTCAAGCGTTTTGCCCGCGACGTTGGCGATAATTACAACGCCCTTGCTCCTTAAATATCCCAAATCCTTTTCGATAAAGCTTTCCACGCCGGGGTTTTGCAGACCGACAGCATTCAAAATTACGCTGTCGCCCTCTGCAATTCTGGGTACGGGATTGCCGACGCGCGGCTCCAAAGTCATGCCCTTGGTGCTTATGCCGCCGATTTGGGAAATATCGTAAACCTCGTCAAACTCGCGCCCGAAGCCGTACGTTCCGCTTGCCGCTATAACGGGATTTTTAAATTTTACCCCGCAGATTTCAATCGATAAATTTGCCATGCTTATCCTTTAATTTCCGCTTTTTGCGTTACGTTTGAATTTTATAAATTTACTTCATTTATATCGAAAACGGGTCCGTCCTTGCAGACGCGGGCGTTGCCGCCGTCCGTTTTTTTGCAGGTGCAAACAAGGCACGCGCCTATTCCGCAGCCCATACGCTCTTCCAAAGATACAAGGCAAGGCGTATCTATTTGCTTTTCCGCCAGCGCGGACTTTAACGCTTTAAGCATTACGGGCGGGCCGCACGCGATAATTAAATCGACCTGCGGCGCGGACTGCAAAAACGCGCCTAACGCATTGCCCTTGCCGCCGTAGCTGCCGTCGTCGGTGACGACAGTTAATTCCTTGCATTTGGGAATTTCGTTCAAAAGACAAACAGCCTGCTTGTTGCGGAAGCCGAAATATGTATAAAAATTTTTATCGGAATTTTTGCGCATTGTGTAAATTAACGGAAAAATTCCCACTCCGCCGCCGATTACGGCGATATTTTTTGCGTTTTTGAGGTTGAAACCGTTGCCGAGCGGCAAAAGAATTTTAAGTCTGTCGCCCGCCTTTGCTTCTGCAAGGTTTTTGGTGCCCTTGCCTTTTAGCTGATAGCAAACGGAAATATCCTTGCCGTCTGCAAGGCAAATGCCGAGGGGGCGGCGCAAAAGCTGTGCGTTTTCGCCCGTGGACAGATTGACAAACTGACCGCCGAGCAGCTCGCCCGAGCTTTCGGGCAGGGTAAGCGTCATTTTATAGATATTTTCGGCAATTTCAACATTTTGCTTTACCGTTGCGAGTAAATCTTTCATATTCACCTTTAAAAATGAAATAGTCGCGCACAAGACAAGGCGAACGAGCATTTCCGACGGGGAATTTACTTTTGCGTAAATGACCCTGAGGAAAGCGCAGTTCAACACAGTATTGGGCGATGAATATTCATTTTATTTTCCCATATGTCCTATTGTCGACGACAGGTCCTTCTGCATATCGATACAAGCCGCGCGCGCCGCTTCCGCATAGCCGAGCCCCTTGTACTTTTCGTTTTTGTATGCGCATATAATTGCGCGGGAAGAGTTGACTATGCCGCCAAGTCCGCGCTTATCGAAGCAGACCTTGAGCATTTCCGCACTGCCGCCCTGCGCGCCGTAGCCGGGGATAAGGAAGAAGGTATTCTTCATTTGCGACCTTAAACGCGCCGCCTCCTCGGGATGTGTTGCGCCGACAACCGCGCCGACCTCGGAATAGCCGTATTTGCCGACAAAGAATTTGCCCCAGTCCTCTACCAGCTCGCCCATTTGCTCGTAAATGCATTTGCCGTTTTCGAGCTTTAAATTCTGCAGCTCGCCGCCGGACGGGTTGGAGGTTTTTACAAGCACGAAAATCGACTTTTTGTTTTCGATTATGTCGCTTACAAAGGGCTTTATTCCGTCAAAGCCGAGATAGCCGTTGACGGTGAGCATATCCGCGGGCAACGCGCGCGCCTTTTTGCCGCCGATTTCTGTTTTGCCGATATAGGCTTTGGAATAGCAGCTTGCGGTTGAGCCTATGTCGTTGCGCTTGCAGTCTGCTATTACTATAAGCCCCTTTTTGCGGGCGTAGTCTAACGTGTATTTAAACGCCTTCATGCCCTCTACTCCGTACATTTCGTAATAAGCGATTTGCACCTTGACCGCGGGAACAATGTCGCAGACCGCGTCTATTATGTTTTTGTTGAATTCGCAGATTGCGTTGGTAGCCTTTCTAAAACCCGTTACCCCCTCCTTCAAATTATCGGGGAGATAGTTGAAGTCGGTATCAAGTCCCACGCACGTCGGGTTTTGCAGTTCGATTATTCTTTTTATAAGCTTGTCTATCATTTGTTTTTTTCCTTTATGCCTTGTATTTTATTTTTCCGCCGACAATGGTATATTCTACCGTGCCGTACACTTCGTAGCCGTTAAAGGGCGTATTTTTGCCCTTTGAAATGAATTTATTGCCGTCGATTACATATTTTTTGCTTAAATCCACAACGGCAAGGTCTGCAACCGCGCCCTCCGCTATTTCGCCGCCTTCAAGACCGAGAACGTCTGCGGGCGCCGCGCTCATTTTCTGCATAAGCTGCGGAAGGGTCATCTGACCCGATTTTACAAGATAGGTATAGCTGAGCGCGAAGCTGGTTTCTATCCCGCTTATGCCGAAAGCCGCAAGATTGTATTCCACCTGCTTGTCCTTTAAGGAATGGGGAGCGTGGTCGGTGACAATGCAGTCGATTGTGCCGTCCTTTAAGCCCTCTATTATCGCCGCTTTGTCGCGCGCCTCTCTTACGGGCGGATTTACCTTTGTGTTTGTGTCGTAGCCAGTGATTATGTCGTCTGTAAGAATAAAGTAGTGCGGACATGTTTCCGCTGTGACCTTAACGCCGCGCTGTTTTGCGCTTTTTATAATTTCCACGCCGCTGTATGTGGAAACGTGGCAGATATGGACGGGAATATTAAGACTTTCCGCAAGCGAAATGTCGCGGGCAATCATAATATCCTCCGCCGCGCGGGGACTGCCCTTTAAGCCGCAGAGCGTGGAATTATAGCCCTCGTTGACGACTCCGCCGTTAACAAGATTTATATCCTCGCAATGGCAAAGGCATTTTAAATTAAAGTCGTTTGCGTACTCCATTGCAAGGCGCATAATGTACGAATTTGAAACGGATTTGCCGTCGTCGCTGATTGCGACCGCGCCCGCCGCCTTCATTTTGCCTATATCCGCAAGCCCTTCGCCGTTTTGCCCGCGGGTGATTGCGCCTATGGGCATTACCTTGCACAAATCAACCTCTTGTGCGCGGGTTTTTATGTAGGATACGACAACCGCATTGTCGCAGACGGGGTTAGTGTTGGGCATACAGCAGACCTGCGTAACTCCGCCCGCAACCGCCGCGCGGCAACCGCTTGCAATGTCCTCCTTGCCCTCGTAGCCCGGCTCGCGCAAATGAACGTGCATATCGATTATTCCCGCTACTATATGCTTGCCCTTTGCATCGATAACCACGCAATCCGCAGAGCTTGCGGGAAGGGATATTTTTTCGGCAATTTTTGCAATTTTGCCGTTTTCCGCAAGCAAATCGGCTTTTATTTCCTTATCTTTAAGCACAAGCGTGCCGTTTTTTATCAGTATATTCATAAATTTTTCTCCCGATACTGCGCAAGCAGGTTAAGTATTGACATACGCACTGCAACGCCGTTTGTAACCTGCTCTAAAATCAGACTTTTTTCGCCGTCTATGACCTGAGGCGAGAGCTCTACCCCGCGGTTTACGGGGCCGGGGTGAAGGACGATTGCGTTCTTTTTTGCAAGCTTTAAAACATCATCGTTTACGCCGTAGAATTTGGAGTATTCGGAAAGCGAGGGGAAAAGTCCGCCGTTCTGTCTTTCCAGCTGAATTCTGAGCCCCATAACTACGTCCGCGCCCTCGACAGCCTCCTCGCGGCTTTTTGCGACCGTTACGCCGAGGCGCTCGAAAGCCTTGGGAACCATTGTTGCGGGAGCGTATGCATAAACCCTTGCGCCGAATTTATTCAGTCCGAAGGCGTTGCTCATTGCTACTCTGCTGTGCTTCAAATCGCCCAGAATCGCAACCTTAAGACCGTTGAGGAAGCCGAATTTTTCGCGCATAGTGAACATATCCAGAAGCGCCTGCGTGGGGTGCTCGTGCATGCCGTCGCCGCCGTTTATGACGCTTGCCCTGACGTGCTCGGCAAGCAATTTCGGCGCGCCCGCCATGGGGTGACGGATAACAATGTAATCCACCTTCATTGCGTCCAGCGTTTCGCCCGTGTCAATAAGCGTTTCCCCCTTCTGCACCGAGCTTGCCGCCGAGGAAATATTCACCTCGCTTGCGCCCAAAAGCTTGCCAGCAAGCTCGAACGAGGAGCGCGTTCTGGTGCTGTTTTCGTAGAAAAGCGTGACCAGCGACCTGCCCGCAAGAAGGTTTGATTTACGTGCCTTGCCGCAGAGAAATTTTTTCATTTCCACAGCGCCGTCCAAAATTTCCGTTATCTCCTCTGCGGAGCAATATTGAAGTCCGAGCAAATCCTTGTTTTTTAACATATTTTTTTCCTGAATTTAAAAAATAAGCGGTAAAGACGCCCTAATCAGGTCATCCTTCCGCTTTTTAGTAATTTTAAGTTTTTGTTACGGGGCAGGCCGTGAAATTAATCATTTGCAGTTTACCCTTTACGTTTTTAACGCTTTGAATTATATCACAACGGCTATGCGGTTGTAAAGCGTTTGAAAAGCCGTATTATAAAATTCTTTGAAGGGAAAAACCAACCTTGTCGCATGAGGTGAGAATGTATTCTATATTGTTTTTCACCGTTCTGAACGGGAAATAGGTTTCTCCGTGGATATGCCCGAATACTACCTTTTCCGCCTTGTTTTCCTCGAAAAGTCTTGTAAAATCTGTTTCGGGAAGCTTGGGCGCGAAGGGCGGATAATGTATCATGACAAGAAGTCTGTCGCCCTCTTGCCTTAGCTTGTTTACCTCGTTAAAGCAGAGCTTGAAGCGCTCTGCCTCGCGCTTGTAAAGCCTTAAATCGTTTTCGGTATAGTCCGCGCTGCCGGGGCACGTCCACCCGCGCGAGCCGCAGATTATTATATTTCCGAACTTAACGCAGTCGTTTTGAAGGAAGTAAAAGCTTTCGTCCGGTGCGGACTGCCGAAGCTTTGTTATGCCGTTCCACCAATAGTCGTGATTGCCGCGGATAAATACCTTTTTGCCTTTTAGGCCGGTAAGCGAACGCAAATCGAAAAGCCCCTCTTCAAGCACGGTGCCCCAGCTTGTGTCGCCGCACAGCAGTACGATATCGTCGTCGGAAACCCTGCTTTGCCAGTCTGCTTTTATTTTTTCGAGATGACCCTCCCAGCCCGCGCCGAAGATATTCATAGGCTTGTCGGTACAGCCCGAAAGATGCAAATCGCTAATCGAAAAAACATTCATAACAGCATTTTACCATATTTTAAGGCGTTTTTAAAGTGTTTTTGATAAGTAAAAATAAATAGACAATTTAGTTAATTATGTTTATTAAATCACTTATTATGCGTGACATAGTACTGTATAAATGCTTGAAATTGCAAAAATAAAACATAAAAAACGCCCCTCCGTGACGGAAAGGCGTAATTTTTTAAGCAAGCGGGCTACTGCTTGGAACAGCTTTTGCCCTGAGGGTAAAGCGGCAGCTCGAAGAACCCCGCGCATACCTCCTGAGAGTAATCCTGTGCGGGCGGTATTGCGCAATAGCCGTAGCTGGGTACCAGAATTTCGACGTCTATAGCAATCTTTAAAATTACGGTAAGGCACGCGTTGACCGTGAAGGTGTTGGTATCCGCATTGAACCTGCCCTCGGCGCATACGGCAGAGGCTTCGGCTGTGGCGCGGTAGGGCATAATCGACGGAGCGGGCACGAACAGCAGAACGTCCTCTGACACGCTGATTGTGGACTGCGCCACCCCTTCCACGCCGTTTGCGTCGGTATACAGCACCTCTACGGGAATGGATACCGTAGCCTGCACTCTTGCACAATTGGGCTTATCCGCAAGCCTTTCGATATTGATGCTTGTGATATTGCCCGTAGAGCCGAGCGACCTTGCGCTTATGAAGGTCAAAGGATATGTAGGTTCCGCGGGGACGGCGTCCGTTAAGGTGAGCGTGTAGTTTTCAATCTGAATCTGTTTTATGCACGCGTCAAAGATTTTCTGCGCCTGAATGCAGACCTTTTCGCACATTCCGTTAAGCGGGTTGCCGCTTATTGTTCCGGGACATTTATCCGACTGGAAATTGGAAAAAAACGACATAATTTCCTCCTTGTTTTTTGTTATGTATTATATTTATATGTTTTCCGCCTTTAAGCCGTGCAAGGCGCAAAAAATCGCCTTGCAAGCCGCTAATTATTTTTACGGGGATAAAAAATTTTGCAGGTGGGATAGACGGGCTTTGCGCCGTTTAATTCCCTTAAAGCCGCCTCTCCGCAGCCCGTTGCCGCCGCGATTGTGCGGTAGGTGTCGCCTACGGCGGCGATATGCACGGAAAGATTTCTTTTTACCTCTATAATCCTGCCAGCAAACGCCGCGCCGCCGACGGGGGTGAGGAAAAATTTTTCCACCTCCTCGCCGCTTTGACCGCGTTTAATCCTGAAAAATCTGCTTTTTTCCGTTACAAGCGTAAACATTTGGTATATTATACGCACTAAAAAATTTTTTTGTTCATAAAACCGCCGAGAAATTTGTAGAATATTGGGGAAGGACATCTGAATGAAAGCATTAAAAGCAAAGCGTTTGAAAAAAGAAAAAAAGCAAAATATTTACAAATCGGCGGCAATGGTTACCGTTTTTTCCACCGTGGAAAAGGGTTTAAGCTTTATTTACCGCATAATTTTGACAAGAAGCATAGGTGCCGAGGGGCTGGGAATTTACCAGATTTGCCTTACGGTTTTCGCGGTGTTTTTAACGGTTGCGTCAAGCGGGGTGCCCGTTACGGTATCCCGCCTTATGGCAAAAAGCCGCGCCACCGGCGACATTCACGGCAGGCACTCCGCGGTTACCGCGGGAGTTTTGTGCACACTTATGCTAACCATACCCATTGCGCTTATTCTGTTCTTCGGCAGAAACATTTTCGGCTTTCTTTTTTCCGACAGCCGTTGCACCGACATTTTTATAATCCTATTGCCGGGGCTTGTGCTGACCTCCGTCTACGCCGTTATACGCGGCTCGTTCTGGGGAAGTAAGCAGTTCCTTGCGTACTCGGTTATCGAGCTTTTGGAGGACGCCGTTATGGTATGCGTGGGCATTGCGCTTATTTTCGGCTGTAAGGACCCCGTTTACGGCGCAAGGATGGCCGTTATAGCCGTTCTAGTGTCCTATGTGTTCTCGTTTTTGGTTTCGCTGTTCTGGTACTTTAAAAAGGGCGGGCGGTTTGTAAGCCCCAAAAAACAGCTTAAGCCGCTTATTTCCTCCTCTGCGCCCATTACGGCGATGCGCACCTCTACCTCGCTGCTAAACTCCGCCGTGGCGGTTATTTTGCCCGCGTTGCTGATTAATCTTTGCGGCTACACCAACTCGGAGGCGATTGCGCTTTACGGCGTGGCTATGGGTATGGCTGTGCCTATGCTGTTTATTCCCAACACGCTTATAGGCTCGATTGCGGTTGTTGTTGCGCCCGAGCTTTCGGAAAACTATTACAAAAACAAGACAAAAGCCGTTAAGCACGACGTTGAAAAGACGGTAAAGGCGGCGATTTTTATAGCTACGCTGTTGATGCCGATAATGTTTGTTCTGGGCAAGGCGATTAGTATTTTACTGTACGACAACGAGCTTTGCGGAGAGATTGTTATGATAAGCGCGTTCATAATGCTGCCGATGTGCATAACAATGATTACGAACACCGTATTGAACTCGATGAACTGCGAAAAAAGGACGCTTATTTACTTTTGCATAGGCGCGATACTTATGCTTGCTTCGATAGCGGGGCTTACCAAATTCCTCGGAATTTATTCGTACATAGTCGGGCTTGCGCTGGCGCAGCTTGTGACCGCGGCGCTTAATTTGAGGCTTTTGAAAAAGAAGTGCGACGGCATAGACTATATCAAATACACGGTAAGGAGCATACTTGTTTCCGCAGTTGCGTGTATGTTCGGGTGGCTGCTGAACGGAATTCTGCAAAGATATGTTTCGGAGGTGTTACAGATACTTATCTGCGCTCCGCTGATGCTTGCGTTTACGGGCGGAATACTTTACGCAATGGAAATGTTCACCTTAAAGCCCTTTAAAAAGCTTATTTCGAAATAATTCCGCTTTGCGGCGCATAAAAACAAGCCGCATATTAAGCCGCCCCTCGGGAATTTATCCCGAGGGGCGGCTTTGCTTATAATTTTTTTGCGGGAAATTTCAGGGAAAGCACGCCCTTCAACGCCAGAAACACCAAAAACGCACCGAAAAGCTTCCTTAACACGGCAGCGGGCAAAAGCGAGGCGGCAAGTCCGCCCGCGACCGAGGTTAAAACCGCAGGCACGACAATCCACCACACCCCCTGCGTTTTGAGGTTGCCCTTATCCTTATGCACCCTAAGGCTGAACGCCGCCATAGGCAGAAAGGCTATTAAATTGGTTGCCTGCGCTATATGCTGTTCGACACCGAATAGTATTGTCAGCGCGGGAATTAAAATCGTGCCGCCGCCCATGCCCATGCCGCCGAGCATTCCCGAAAAAAAGCCCGCAAGCAGATATAAAATAAAGCTCAAATTCAACCTCCGAAAAACAACTAAAACAACATTCTTATGCCCGCCGCAAGCATAACCGCAAGAAATACTGCGTTCACCCAGAACTCCGGCAGCTTATCTAAAAGCTCGGCGCCGACAAGCCCGCCCGCGACCGAGCCGATTGCCGCGGGAAGGATTACCTCCGCAGAAAAATAGCCGTTGACAATGTAGGTTACAAGGCTTGCCGCGCAGACGGGCGCGATTACGAGTATTGCCGTGGCGTGGGCGTACTTTTCCTCGTAGCCGAGCATATTTTTCATAAGCGGGACAACCACCATTCCCCCGCCGCCGCCGAAAAGGCCGTTGACTATGCCTGTCAATAGACCCGCAAACACTCTTTTGAGTGAACTTTTATTCATTTTCATATACAAAAATCCGATTTCGAATATCCTTTGATAAAAGTTTTTGCAATTAGATGAAAAATAATAAATTTTTTTGCCCGATTTAAGCGTTTTTGCTTGCTATAAAAGGGCAATTATATTAAAATAAGTTAGTACGATTATTAATAGATATATAGCGGAAACGGTTGACCCGCCCGCTTAACCAAGGTGTATGTTTATGTCTAAAAACAATTATCTCAAAAGCAAAAAAAGAAAGTCGGTTATAGCGTTGCTTGCAGCCGCGGCGGTTACCTGCACGGGCTTTGCGGCGGCCTGCGCTAAAACGGACAAGGAAGAAAAGCCCACGGCGCTGGCGCCCAAGCAGGAGGATACCCAGCTTTTAAAGAACGGCAATTTCGAGTTCTTCAATTATCCGAGCGAGGAATACATTAAGGACGGAAAGGCCGTCTATCTTATAAAGACCGCCGACAGCTGGACGCGCTCGGGCGACAGCTCTAACTCGATGTCGGGAATTATCGGCACCTCCTCCTATGAATGGGACAGGCTTACCGCCGCAGAGCTGAGAGGAAAGCTTGAATACAACGCCGATTTAAAGACGACCGACGAGGATTACGTCGATTACAACGGCATGAAGGCACGCGATTTGCTGTATAAGGACACCTATGCGGCAATGCTTTCTGCCGAGGACGTTGAGGACAGCTATATCAAATATCAGACCTATGAGGACTACTTCGGCATAACCGAGCGCGACGGAAAGCACTACTTCGGTAATAAAGAGGTTAAAAAGAAGGAAGCTGCGGAAGGTGAAACCGCCGATAACGAATATTATTTTGTGAACGAGGACGGCAGTCTTGGCGAGTCGGTAAGATTTGCGCTTATCGACAACCCCGGCACTCCCTTTAAATTTACCGATACCGACAGCGAAAGCTATTACGAGGACGAAAACGGTAAAAAGGTGACCGTTTACAAGGACGGCAACGGCAACCATTATTACGATGAGGAGCTTAAATTCCCCTGCGACAACGTTTTAATGGTGCACAACTTCCCCTCCAACAACAGCTATAACGGTATATCGCAATATTTTGCCTCGCAGACGATTACTCTCGAAGCGAACACCGCGGCGGAAATTTCCGTATGGGTAAAGACCTCAGACTTGAAATTCGACAAGGGCTACAGCCAGCTTGACGACCAGGACAGAGGCGCGTTTATAGAAGTCAGCCAGACAGTTAACGGCACCTCGCTCGACTCCTTTAAAATCAAGGCGATAAACACAGAAAAAATTATAAGCCAGAACAAGGACAACCCTTCTGCAATAGAGCAGAACAACGGCTGGCTTAAATACACCGTTTATGTGAACGCATGCGACTTTGCGGACAGCACCATTCAGCTTAACCTCGGCCTCGGCCAGAGCGCGAACAGCGAAAAGTGCACGGGTTACGCATTCTTCGATAACGTTTCTGTTGAAAAGTTCCGCTCTCTTGACGAGAAGGCGCTTGACGACAACGGAAACGAGACAAGCGAATACAAGAGCAGCTACAACGAATATGCAACGAAAATAGAAGCAAACAAGACCTATTGCACACTGACGAGCGATGCGGACGATAAAATCTTCACGGCAGACACCAACATAAGATACCACGGCAGCAGCGTAAGCTCGCCCGAATATCTGAGAAACTCCCGCCACTTCCGCTATCTTATCGACCTTGCTTCCGAAAACGGAACGGGCGTTGAAGGAAATTATCAGCCCATTACCTTAGGACAGGACAACACAACCGCTCAGCTGACCGCACAGAAATCGGAAGGCAAGTGGTACGCCGTGGGCACGCTTGACGGGGAAACCGTTAAAAACAATTCTATTGTATCCGGCATTAATAAAAACGACACTGAAAATTACAATCTTCCCAAAAACGTCAAGGGCGGAATCGATACCTCCAAGGACCTTGCGGGCGTTTTCGGGACGGATGGCATTAACGGAATAAGCGGCTTCGATTATTCCAAAAAGCTGAACGACGCGCTTACGGGCGACAACGGCTTTGACAAGCTGCCCGGATATGCAAGCGGAAACAATATGCTTGTGTTGCATTCCGCACGCGGCGCGGCTTACACCTCTACCGTTTCCGCAACGACCTTTACGCTCGGCTATGACGAAAGAATGATTGTTTCGTTCTGGGTTAAGACTGCGGATATGGGCGGCACGCCCGCGGCAACGGTAAAAATTACTGATGTGGACGATGAGGACAGCTCTGCCACCTTTACGGTAGACACAACCAACAAAACGACGAGCTTCGGCGACGACAAGGACATTTACAACGGCTGGGTACGTTGCTTTATGTTCGTTGAGAACACCTGCGACGACAAGGACGAGGTTAGCGGCGAATATGTAAGCAAGACCTTTAAATTGGAATTCAGCTTAGGCGTTACGGACGTTGCAAACGCTTCCGCCTCCTCCTTCAACTACGGCTGGGCGGCATTTGCGAACTTGCAGACGCTGAAAATAAACGAGAAAATTTACGGGCTTACCTCTGCGGGAGATACTGCCGTTAAATTCTCGTTTGCCGAGGACAGCGATGACAACGAGCACAAGGGCTTTGCGGACGCAAGCGGAATTTCCGACGTGAAGAAGGAAATTTCCAAGCCCAGCGACTATAACGGTGTCAACGGCGGCAGCTCCTCCGTTTCCGACAGCATTTACAGCGACGGCTACGATGCGCAGAACACCAACGGACTTGCGGGACTTATAAATAAGGACGGCTTTAAGGATTATGCTAACTGGCAGACGATAAGAGACGCCTTCAACAACTCCAACAACAACGCCGTGTCGGCATGGAATGAGGTATTCGGCGAGGACTGCTATCAGCCGCTGATAATTATCAATAATCTGCGCCAGTATGTCGAAAACGCTTCCGCAAACGAAAATACCTACACCAACTACTATATTTTGGCCGAAAACGATTACAGCGGCAACGTTGTTTCGTTTAACGGCAAGAATTACAGAAAAGCTACCTCCGAGGATAAATACAGCGAGGATACCGAATACTTCTCGTTTGCGGTAAACTACGGCTTTGTAAGCGAAAACAAAAACGTAGCCGCGGACAGCTATCAGACTGTTTCAATCAAGGTGAAGGCAAGCAACGGCGCGAACGCGTACGTCTACCTTGTAGACAGCAACACGCGCGAGGTGATGACCTACTCCACTCCCAAATACACCTACTACTACGACGACGAGGGCAACGTACTGAACACCGCTTACGATAAGGACGACATGACCGACGAGGAGCACCGTGCCGCTATCGTTTACAAGCTGCGCAAGGACGGCCTTTACGAAAGCGTTGACAGCGCCGACAAGTCGCTTTACGCAAACCTGAACAACCTTACAAAATCGTATAAGTATTATAAATATGAAACGAGAGGCAAGTACTTCAAGGACGACAAGGGCGTAAACGAAATACTGTTCGATGATTTGGTTGACGGACAAACCTATTACTATCAGGACGGAAAGGTTGCGGACCACTTCCTTTGCACGGAGAGCGGCAAGCGCGTTTACGAATACGTTGACGGCACCTACTACTATCTTGTAGACGGCAAGAGAGAGAACGAGGTTAAGAGCTTCGATACCGAAAAGGCGCCTTACAGATATGTAGCGCCCGAAAACAGCACGCCGTATATGGTCAACATTGACAATGCGACATACGGCGACGACTGGGTAACGGTTAACTTCTTTATCCACACGGGCAGTGAAGGTCTTGATTACCGTATCGAGGTTTGGAACGGCGAACGCGGCAGCAGCGGCATAAACGAGGACGGCACCTATACTACTGGCGCGGTTGCGTTTGATTACAGCGCTTATTCCGCTACCTCCGACAACTATTCAACCCTCCGCAGCGAATACGAAACCAAGCTTATCAACCAGTACAAGCAGATACTTGAAAGCAAGAACCTGCTTGACAAAGCCGAGGTTAAGACCGAGACGGTTGCATTCTTCGAAGGCCTTGTAAAGGAGCTTATCGCGGACGGCAGTCTTACCGAGAACGACGTTAAGAGCGTTGACGAATACAGCGCGCTGTATTACACCTACACTCTGTACGATTCCGCCGCATACGAGCCGTTCAATGCGGACACAGCGGCTGAGGGCGAAACGGGCTACGAATATAAAATTTCCGACAATGCGGAAACCTTAGGCTTCTTCATTTACGAAAACAAGGAAGAAAATTCCTACAACGTATTTGCAGATTACTCCGCAGTCGATAAAAACGTAGAAAGAACGACCGTTGAGGACGAAGGCGACGAGGATACAGACAAGGACGAGGACCCCACCAACTTCTGGCTGTATATTGCTTCGATTGTGCTTGTGGTTGCGTTGCTTATAACGCTTGTATCGCTGTTGCTTAGAGATTTGCTTAAAAAGAAGCGCCGCACAAAGAACGAGAAATCGTTGCAGAAGAACAACTACCGTCAGCGCAAGCGCTATATAAGAAAGCTGCACCTTGTTGAAAACGAGGAAACAGACGACAACGCGCCCGTTGCGGACGAGGCTGAAAGCACAGACGAGAACGTTGCGGACGAAGCTATTGAGGAAGCGCCTGCCGAGGAAGAAGTAACCGAGGACGTTACAGAAGCTACCGATACGGACGACAACACGGACGAAAACGGCGGCGAAGTAAACGAATAATTTATTGTAACAACTAAAATAACTCCGCCCCGAACAATTCAGTTCGGGGCGGGGTTTTAAATTTTAACTTAGTCAGCGCAAAACATATTCAATAGACGTAACCTGTGAAACAAGAGATTTATCTACTCCCGCTATCAGAAATACGTTATTAATAACATCGGCGGCATCGTTCTTTTTGGGGCGGCGTATATACAGCGTAAGCTTGTTTGCGGCGACTTCCGCCTCTTCTATACGGTATTGTCCCAGCCGGCCGTTACTGAAAAAGGCGCAAACCGCAAAGACCTTTGACTGAAAATATTCGTCATTGTATTCGCGGATTTTTTTGCCTGCCTCGCTATCGTAGCAATTATTTTGGCTGTTGCTTTCGTTGAAAAAATCGTAGCCGTTGCGCAGACATTCCTCTTCAAGCTCATCAAGCGAGCGGCAGATTGCAACAAAATCCTTACAGCCCTCCGTTCCGCTGTACAAGGTGGCTTCTACCACGGCTTCGCAGTTTTTGGGAGGAGCCGGCGGCTTGTTACAGCCCGATATAAGCGCGCCCATACATATTGCAAGCAATAAGCACAGCGATATTTTAAGTTTTTTTGACATTGCGCACCCCCTTATATTCTTAAGCCCTTGGGCAAATGGTTTTTTGCAGTGCCGCCCACCGCCTTGCACCAGCCGAGCGGATAGCCGTAGCAGCAGACAAGCCGCCAGCCCTTAATATCCTCGCCGCAATCGAAGGTAAGCCCGCGAAGATAGCTTAAAGCAGTTTTTTCGTCGACTTCGATATGCTTTGCCTCGTCCTTTTTAAGGCACATTGCAAGCGTGTGCGAGGGTACAAATCTTCTGCTTTTTATTTCGCCGAGGTACACGCCCGAGCGCATAAGCTGAGGCAGACCGTCCACAAGCGAATACAATTTGTCACCGAACATATGCAGCTTGCCGAACTGCACGCCAAGATATTCCTTCTCAAATTCATGATAAAGCTTTTCTGCGGATTTGTCAACATTTAATTTAAGACTGCGCACGGGCATACGCACGCCGTCAGTTTTTTCGAGTACGGCGCAAAAGTGCCCCTCCCCGCGTACCTTGTGCGGATAAAGCTTTTGCATTTTTAAAAGCTTGTAATTGCCGTAAGCTTGTAAAAAGCCTTCTATCTGCCGCTCGTCCTCCTCCTCTGCAAAGGTGCAGGTGGAATATACAAGTCTGCCGCCCGCGGCAAGCATTTTGTCCGCACAGCTTAAAATATGCGACTGCCGTTCTGCACAGCGCGCAACGTTTGCCGCGCTCCATTCGGGAATTGCGTTTACTTCCTTTTTGAACATACCCTCGCCCGAGCAAGGAGCGTCAACCAGAATTTTATCGAAATAGCCTTCGAAGCTTTCTGTAAGCGACTGCGGACTTCTGCAAACAACCGCCGCGTTTTTTACGCCGAGGCGTTCTGTGTTGGAGCGCAGAATTTCGCAACGCTTTGTATCGATTTCGTTCAAAACAAGCACGCCTTCGCCTTGCATATACTGTGCAAGCTGGGTACCCTTGCCGCCGGGGGCAGAGCATAAGTCGAGCACGCGCTCGCCGGCTTTCACGTCAAGCTCGGGCGCGGCGCACATTGCGGAAGGCTCCTGAACGTAATACAGCCCCGCCGCATGGGCGATTGTTCTGCCAAGCCCCTCGCCGCAGACGTAATAGCCGCTGTCCTCCCACGGAATTTTATCGCCGAGCGCGAACGGAGAAATTTTTTCAAACTCCGCCGTGGAAATTTTGAGAGTGTTTACCCGTATTCCCTTTTCTGGCGGGCGGGAATAGCTTTGAATAAAGCCTTCATATTCGCTGCCGAGCGCGTTCTGCATTCTTTTTATAAACTCTGCGGGCAAATCAATCATTTAAAAGCTTCTCCAAATCGGCAATTTCAAGCATTTTTACATTTTTGCGGCTGCTTGCCGACTTGGCGCGGCCGGAAGTATCGCCCTCCGTCTTTACAAAGTATGCGCAAGCCTCTACCTGCTGGGTGTATCTGCCGCCGTTGGCGTAAATTTTATCAACAAGCGCAAGCGAAACGCTTATATCGTCCTCGATTGCGCGCGAGAACGTAAACGTTGCGCCGCCAAGCCTTCCACCCTTTACAACGCGCTTTTTAAGATAGTAATTGTTGAATTTTATGCGCGCGCGGGAGCGTTGCTCCTTATCGCTCTTCCTCTGCCTTTCGTACCCTTTAAGTCCTTCCGACAGCGGGCGGGTTATATTGTAATTTTCTATTTTGCCAGATTTTATGCGGTAAAGCTTTAAAAGCTCTTCAAAGCCGCAATTGTTCACCTTACACATTGCCTCGACAACGCGCATTGTCGCATAGGCGTCATCGGCGGCGCGGTGTGGCGTGAATTCCACCCCAAGCTCGCTTGCGATAAATTCCAGACCGAACTGTCGGGAGAAATCGTTTTTGTACGACATAAAAAGCAGTTGACTGTCGTTAAATCGGAACCTGAAGGACGGCAGCTTGAAGCGGCGGGTTTCCAGATTGAGATATTTTACATCGTTAAGCACCGCGTGCCCGAAAACGTATGTGTTTTTATCTTCAAGCAACGCCTTTATGCGCTCGTAAACTGCGGGAAAGGACGGGTGCTTTTTGAATTCCGAATACTCGTAGGGTAAAATTATGCCCTTTTCGCCCTTTCTGTTAGTCAGCTCGAACCGACCGCGGGGGTTGATTAAAATATCCTCTTTTTCAAGTATGTTGAACTGCCCGTCGCAGACAACGTAGCCGAAAGCGCAGATTTTTGCATAGGTTTTGTGCACGCCCGCGCATTCGATGTCAAAAAATACAAGCTTCATTTTTAATTTCCGTAAATAAATTCGTATACAAGTATAGCACAAAGCAAGCCGCGGCGCAAGTAAACGGTTTATTTGCCATTGACTTTTGCGATATTTTGTAATATAATTTTTTTGATATGAAAAAGGTTGTTTCGATTATCGTTTGTAAAAATATTGCGGAAATACCGACCGAGCCGGAGGCGGCGGAAATTCTGTACACGGAAGAAAACCGCGGCTTTGCGGAAATTGTGCAGAACGGGTTAAAGCAGGCCAAGGGGAAATACGTTTTGCTTTGCGACGGCGGCTTTGAGTTTGCGGACGCCGAGGGAATGCTTTCGGTTGCGGGCGCTTCGAATGCGGATATAATAGTATTTGACGGCGCAACAGCATTAAAAACGGCGTTGTTCAAGGGCCTTGCACCGAGCGGCGACAGAGCTACGGCGGAAATTTTAGCCGTGCTGGCGGCAAAAAGCATTGAAAAAAGCAATATTAAGCCGTTTGTATTGGCAAACGAACGGAAGGCGGACAAATATTTATACTCCGAGCAGACCGAAAAAGAGCTTGCATACGCTTTGAGAGAGTTTAAAAAATGCAAATCGAAGCTGCCGAAGGACGTATATACCTACGCGGTGGATATAATTTGTCTGCGGCTTACATACTACTATGCGGCGGCGATGCTTGCAATAAAAAGCAAGGCAATTCCTTTAAGCGTTTTGACGGAATTCGACGCACTGTTAAAGGAAAACGTGGTACTGTACCTTGCAATGGACAAGCGGTTTACGCCCGCAAGCCTTGGCAAGCTGAGAAAAAAAGGGTTCGCAATATCCTTTTTAACCGCTAAAAAATTCGAAAAATTTTTAATGAAATAAGCTTGTAAACAACGCCGCCCCCGCGGACTTTTGGTCTGCGGGGGCGGTTTTTACTCTTTTATGATTTTTTACTCTTCTATTATTTTAACCTCGCCGCTGAGCCCGTCAAGCGTGACAAGCGCGCCGTCGGGGATAAGCTCGGTTGCGTTTTTAAGTCCAGCCACTGCGGGAAGCCCCAGCTCTCTTGCAACTACAAAGCTGTGCGAAAGCATACTGCCGTATTCCACTATCAGCCCGCCCGCAAGCGGAAACAGACTTATCCAGCCGGGGTCTGTACGCTTTGTTAAAATGATATTGCCCGCGGGCAGCTTATCCGCCACCGACTGCATAAGCGTTACCCGTGCCGTTACAACGCCGCTTCCGCTGGGTATGCCGCAAAGCCCGTTGCCCTTTACCTCGTTTTTTACGGGCAGAGGCACGCCGTCAAAGAATACTATGCGGTCGTAAACAGGTTTTTTGAGGTATTCTGCCTCCGCCGCCTTGCGCTCCTTTATCAATTTTATAAAATCGCCCTCGTCTGCAAGTATTTCCTGCTTGGTAAGATAAAAAATATCCCTTGCCGCATCTATTTTGCCCGCCGCCGCATAATTTTCGCCCATAGCAAGAAAGATATTTCTTGCAACCGAATAGGCGTACGTTCTTTTAAGGCGCAAGCGCTCCCTAAGCCGCATATATTTTCTTGTTTTTGCCGCAAGACGTTTAAGCTTTTTGGGAATTTCCGCCTTGAACGGCTCTGTTTTTTTGTATTCGGCGGATAAATTGTCCTTTATCATACCATAGAGAATTGTTTCGTCCTCTATCATGGTTATTGTTTCAAGCTTCAGCTCGTCCATTACGCGCGCGCCGAAGCCGTGAAGATATTGCCGAAGAGCCTCGGAAATCTCCGTACCCTCTCTGTATTTTTTTAAAAGCGCGCCATTATCGAGCGTTAAAAAATCGTTATATATTTTTTCGTCGCTTTTTACAAGCTGCACAAGCTCGCAAAGCTTGTTTGCGCCGTCCGCGCTTAAAACGTTGCCGCCGCTGGAAACGTATTTATTGATTTGCTCCTCTGATATGCCAAGTCTTTGGGCGCGTTTTTTCAGTTTGCCGAAGTAAAGCATGACGGCGCAGTCGTTTATTATTGGCACAACAAAGCCGCGTATGATTTTTTGAAGCTTTTGCGCAAGGGCAATAAGCTGAGCATTGCTGCCGCTGATTTTTTTGCCGTAATAGGGCATTATCGTTTTATCGAAGTCGCGCTCGAACCCGTCCGCAAGCTTATCAAGACGCCTGATTTTGCCGTAAAACATTGTAACGGCGCCGATTAAATCGAATATATTCATTCTTACTCGCTTTGCAGACTGCATTTTGTTGTCTACGCCTATCATATTTTCGAAATAGTCGGCGGAATTTTTGAAGGGCAGAACGCTTACCGCGCTGTACCAGCTGTTCATATTGTAATAAACCTTGCCCTCGTAATAATACAGCATTTGCGAAAGCGCGCCGTCAAGGGCGGTGCGGATTTTTTTGCGAACTCTGCCGCATTCGAGCCCCGCACGGTAAACATCGCGGTATACCTCTTTGGCAAAGGAAAAGGTGAGCGGCGAGGTTACGCCGAAAAACGATTCCGCAATGTTTGCGTTGTCAATCAGCAGACCGCGTTTGCGGGTATTTATGTTGCGGTAGGTAGTTATGGCGCGGGACTGCAAAAAATATGCCTTGCCGCGCGCGTAGGCAAATTCCGCATCCTGAAAGGTATCCGTTTTGGCGGCGATTTCGCGGGCAAGCGCGATAATTTTTTTAAGAGCCTTGCCGCTTAAAATATTTTCGCCCTCGCAGGTTATTTTGCCGCAGTTCACCTTGTAGACGGTGCCGCTTTCGCTTCCGTCTACTATTTTATCGCCCAGCCCGCGCGCAACGCTTATAATAATTTCATCGGGATTGTCGGTAACGGGGTTGACGGTGTTGATAACGCCCGCAAACTCCGCGTCTACCATCTCCTGAATGACTACCGCAATCTGCACATCCTCGGCTGACAGTCCGCGCGTTTTGCGGTAGAACATGGCTCTGTCCGTGAAGGCGCTGTCGTAAACCTTGTATATGTATTTTAAAATATCCGATTTACGGACGTTTAAAAACGAATCGTGCACGCCCGCAAAGCTGTCTGCGGAAGAATCCTCGTCCACGGCGGACGAGCGAACGGCATAAAGCTTTTTAGGTGAAAACAGCTTATCTATTTCCTTTGCAAGCACCGTTTTCAACGTTTCGTCTGCGGCGGCTTGTTTAAAGTAGCTTACGGGGCAGACATAAAGCGGCGGCGTATTTTTTATGCCGAGCGCAAGCAGATTATACGCCTTTCCGCCGATTTCCGCTATGTCCGTCGGCTGATTTGTCAAAATCATAAAATCACCTTAAAAGAGCGCGATATAAAAATCGCGCTCTTTACATTAACTTTATTTTTTGGGTACAAGCCTTTCCTTGCCGCCCATATAAGGGCGCAGTACAGGCGGGATATTGACGCTGCCGTCTGCCTGCAAATGGTTTTCGAGGAAGGCGATAAGCATTCTGGGGGGAGCTACAACGGTGTTGTTAAGCGTGTGCGCAAACTCGTTTCTGCCTGTTTTTGAATTTTTATATCTTATACCGAGGCGCCTTGCCTGCGCATCGGTAAGGTTGGAGCAGCTGCCGACCTCGAAATACTTCTTCTGACGGGGGCTCCATGCCTCTACATCGCAGCTCTTGTACTTCATATCCGCCAAATCGCCCGAACAGCATATAAGCTGACGTACGGGAATTTCCATTGACACAAACAGCTCTACCGTGTAATTCCACAGCCTTTCGTACCACATATCGCTGTCCTCCGGCTTGCAGATTACTATCATTTCCTGCTTTTCGAACTGGTGTATGCGGTAAATTCCGCGCTCCTCCAAGCCGTGGGCGCCCTTTTCCTTTCTGAAGCAGGGAGAATACGAGGTAAGCGTTTGCGGCAGATTTTCCTCCGAAAGCGTTTGACCCATAAATCTGCCTATCATGGAATGCTCCGACGTGCCTATAAGGTACAAATCCTCGCCCTCTATTTTGTACATCATACCTTCCATTTCCTCGAAGCTCATGACGCCGGAAACGACCTCGCTTCTAATCATATAGGGCGGAATGCAGTAGGTAAAGCCCTTGTCAATCATAAAATCGCGGGCGTACGACAAGACGGCGGAGTGCAGACGAGCTATATCGCCCGTGAGGTAGTAAAAGCCGTTGCCGCTTGTGCGCCTTGCACTGTCTAAATCTATGCCGTTTAAGCTTTCTAAAATATCGAGATGATAGGGCACCTCGAACGGTTTTTCGGCGGGGGTCAAAAATACTTTGCCCTGCACGTTGCAGCTGTCGTCCTTGCCCAAAGGCACGTCGTCCGCAATAATGTTGGGGATAGACATCATAGCCTTTTTAAGCTTTACGTCTATTTCTGCCGTTTCCGCCTCTATTATTGCGACGCGGTCGTTGTTGGCTTTGGAAATTTCCTTTATTTTTTCCGCCTCGTCTTTTTTACCCTCGCGCATTAGCGCGCCAATTTGCTTGGCGAGGGTGTTGCGCTGTGCGCGGAGGCTGTCGCCCTCCTGCTGCAGCGCGCGCTTTTGCTTGTCGAGCGCGATTACCTCGTCTACAAGGACAAGCTTATGGTCCTGAAACTTCTTTTTTATGTTGGCTTTGACCAGCTCGGGGTTGTCGCGGATTAAATTTATGTCTATCATTACTAAACCTTCCTTTTTCAATAAAATTATATAGCAAACAAACGTCAAAAGCAATTAAATTATCCGAAAATATATTGAAAAACATATACTTTGGTGATATAATATAATGGATAAAGAATTTTATTAATCGGTTGGATATGAGCAAGATAATTTTTAAAAGAAACGAAAACAACCCTGCGGACGAAGAACCGCAGAACGGACAGTCCGCCGCAACGGAAAAGAGCGTAAAAACTGATAAGCCCGCCGCAAAAACGGAAAGGGGCGCAAAGCGCGCGCCAGCCGTTGCCGCAGAGCAAAGCGAAGCCGTGCGCGAGGCTGTGGAGGAAACCGCCCCGGTCAGCGCCGAGCCCGTACAGATTGCGTTGTTCCCCGGCGACGAGCCCAAGCCCGCGCCGCCGAGCGCGCAGGAGGAAAAGCCCGAGGCAAGCGCCTTCGATAAGGAAAAAATAGTAAAATACTTTAAGCGGCACCCCAAAAAGACGGTAAACACCAAGGTTGAGCGCTTTTCGCCCAAGCTTAACAAGGGCTTGAGCAACGAGCAGGTTGAAACGCGCTTCAAACAGTTTTTGTTCAACGATACCAACAAAAAGTACTCCCGCTCCTACGCGAGTATTTTTATCGGGAATATCTGCACCTTCTTCAATCTGCTGTGTCTGCTTGCGTTTATTGCGCTGTTGCTTGCGAATACGCAGAAGTTTTCCAACTACCTTGTAATAGTTATAACCACCGCCAACATAGTTATAGGCATTGTTCAGGAAATACGCTCGAAGCTGGCTATCGACAAGCTGTCAATTCTGTCGTCTAATACCGTCAAGGTGATACGCGACGGAGAAACTATTGAAATTCCGACTAAGGAAATTGTTGTAGACGACGTAATTATTCTGGATATGGGCAATCAGGTGCCCGCAGACTGTATACTTGCCGAGGGCACCGTTGAGGTGAACGAAAGCCTTTTGACGGGCGAATCCATTGCCATAAAAAAGCAGATAGGCGATATTTTGTATGCGGGAAGTTTTATTTCCTCGGGCAACGGTAAGTTCCGCGTTGAAAAGGTCGGCAAGGAAACCTATCTTGAAAAGCTTTCCTCAAAGGCGAAAAAATACAAGCGTCCCAATTCCGAGCTGATGAACTCGACAAAGCTGATAATTAAGTGTATTTCAATACTTATTATCCCCATTGCGATAGGCACGTTTTTGCGCACCTATGCAAGCGTTAAGGCTTTGCCGCCCACCGACCCGACCTTTACCGACGCTTCGGTATTTGCGGGAATTTTTTCGGCAAACATAAATTATGCAATTCAGCGCACCTGCACGGTTGTGATAGGAATGATACCTTCGGGAATGCTTCTGCTGACCTCGCTTGCGCTTGCCGTGGGAATTATAAGGCTTGCAAAGTCAAACACGCTTGTGCAGGATATGTATTCGCTTGAAATGCTTGCGCGCGTAAACGTATTGTGCCTTGACAAGACGGGTACGATAACCGACGGCAGAATGAAGGTTAACGACACGGTAATTTTAAACACAGTCGGCGACCACTCCATAAACGATATTATGGGCAGTATGCTGAGGGAGCTGGACGGAAACAACCAGACCTCGATTGCGCTTAATAACCACTTCGGGTTCAGCGAAAAATATTCGGCGATTGCAAAAATTCCGTTCTCTTCCAAGAGGAAATTTTCTGCGGTTACCTTTGACGACATAGGCACCTTTGCAATGGGCGCGCCCGAATTTGTGTTGAAGCCCTGCCCCGCCAAGGTTGAAAGAATTGTAAAGCAGTATGCGCAGATGGGTTTGCGCGTTATTGTTTTGGCGCACTCCTCCGCCTCTATCTCGGGTGAAAAGCTGCCCGCGGTCATGAAGCCCGTTGCGATAATTTCGATTGCGGACAACGTGCGCGAGGACGCAATAGAAACCATTAAATGGTTCAAGGACAACGACGTTAACGTAAAGGTTATATCGGGCGATAATCCCGTAACCGTTGCGGAGGTTGCAAAGCGCGCGGGTATAGCGCATGCGGAGAAGTTTATTTCCTTAGACGGACTTAACGAGAGAGAGGTTGAAAACGTTGCCAACAAGTACACCGTTTTCGGCAGAGTTTCGCCCGAGCAGAAGGCTATTTTGGTGCGTTCGATTAAAGCCGAGGGCAATACCGTTGCAATGACGGGCGATGGCGTAAACGATATACTTGCGCTTAAAGAGGCAGACTGCGCGATTTCGGTTGCCTCCGGCAGCGAGGCGGCGAGAAACGTAAGCCACCTTGTGCTTATGGACAACAACTTCGGGTCTATGCCGAAGGTAGTTTCCGAGGGCAGACGCGTTATAAACAACATACAGAACTCGTCCTCGCTGTATTTAATGAAAACATTATTTACCGCCATACTTGCGACCATTTGCATTTGTATGGCAAGGCCGTATCTGTTTATGCCCGCGAATATGCTTTTGCTGGAAACGGCGATTATAGGTATTCCTTCGTTCTTCCTTTCGTTACAGCCGAACAAGGACAGAGTTCAGGGCAAGTTTATTTCCCACGTTATGAGCGGAGCCGTATCTGGCGCGCTGCTTATGATTATCTGCGTTATGGCGATGTATCTGACAACGGAAATAAGCCCCGAATTGTTCGATGACAGACACCGTATGGCAATGTGTATGCTTGCGCTTACGTTCTCGGGATTTGTTATGGTGTTCCGACTGTGTCAGCCCTTCAACGCCTACCGTATAGTTTTGTGCTTGTCTGTGCTGACGATATGTATGCTTGCGCTGTATATAACAACGCTGCCCGTTGCCATTATCAACGATATGCTGTTCGAGGGCTGGAGCGAGCTGAAATGGGATTACGGACAGATACTGACGATTGTTGTGGTTATAGAGGCCGCCTTCCCGCTTTCCGGCTGGCTGATAAAGCTGATGCAGGTTATTATGCCGACGGGCAAGAAGTCCGCCAAGGCAATTAAATAAGTTTAGATATTAAAAAAGCCCCGTGCGCTTTAAAGCGCACGGGGCTTTTGATTTGCATTATTCTTCGCTGTTGCTTTCGTTATCGTCTGCGGCTTCAGCTTCGGTTACGTCTGCGGCGGTTTCTTCGGGAGCTACCGCTTCCGCGTCTTCGTCGCGCTCGGTTATAGCGACCGTTGCAACGGCGCCGTCCCTAAGGCGCATTAAGCGCACCCCGCGCGAGGCTCTGCCGAATTTTGAGATATCCGAGCAGTGCATTCTAATCAGCGTGCCGCCGTCTGAAATAAGCATTATATCGTCCTCTTCGGGAGTGACTTGCTTGAGGTTTACAAGCGCACCCGTTACCTCGTTAAAGGTTCCCGCCTTAATGCCCTTGCCTGCTCTGCCTTGAACGCGGTAATCTTCTATCTTACTGCGTTTGCCGAAGCCGTTGGCAGTTACAGTCAGCACGTCCTTATTTTCGTCCACGACAAGCAAATCGACAAGCGCATCGTCCTCGCCGTCAAGCTTCATTGCGCGCACGCCCGCAGTATCTCTGCCCATAGAGCGCACGTTACTCTCGTCAAAGCGGATACACTTGCCCGCGCGGGAGGCTATCATAAGCTCGTTACTGCCCGTTGTGAACTGTACGGAAATAAGCCCGTCGCCCTCGTTCAGCTTAATTGCTATTTTGCCGTTACGGTTAATTCTTTCGAATTCTTCTATCTTTGTCTTTTTGATAAGTCCGTTTTTGGTTGCAAAGGCTATATAGCCCTGTGCGCCCTCGGGTACGGGAATTATGTTTGTTACCTTTTCGTCCTGTGCAATCTGGACAAGGTTAACCATTGCTCTGCCGCGGGCTGTTCTTGCCGCCTCGGGAATTTCGAACGCCTTTATGCGGTATACCTTGCCGTAGGTAGAGAACAGAAGCAAATCGTCATGCGAGGAGCATACGAACATCTTTTCCACAAAGTCCTCTTCCTTGGGTTTATGTCCCGTTATACCCTTGCCGCCGCGGTGCTGCGCGCGGTATTCGGCAACGGGAAGGCGCTTGACGTAGCCCGTATGCGTCATTGATACAACAACCTGCTCTACGGGGATAAGGTCTGCATCCTCTATATCGCCGCTGAAATCGACGGAAATTTCAGTACGTCTTTCGGAGGGGTATTTGCGCTTGATTTCAAGCAAATCGGTTTTGATAATGTCGAGAACTCTGCTCTCGTTTGCGAGTATGTCCTTAAAGTCTGCTATCTGCGCCTCTAATGCGGCAAGCTCGCTGTTGAGCTTATCGACCTCGAGATGGGATATTCTGAAAAGCCTGAGCTCTGCAACGGCGGTCGCCTGCCTTTCGTCAAGCGCGAAATTTTGAGTAAGCTTTTGCACGCAGTCGCTCTTGTCCTTGGCGTTTTTGCAGACCTCTACAACCTCGTTAATGCTTGCCTGAGCGATTACAAGTCCGCGCAAAACGTGGGCGTTGTCCTCCGCCTTATTCAAATCGTACTTTGTGCGGCGGACGATAACCTCCTTCTGGTGTTCGAGGTAGTAATAAAGGCACTCTTTAAGGTTTAAAATCTTAGGCGTGCCGTCTACCAGCGCAAGCATTATAATACCGTCGGAAACCTGCAAATTTGTGTATTTGTAAAGCAGATTCAAAACGACCTGCGCGTTTGCGTCTTTTTTTATTTCCACAACGATACGCATACCGTCGCGGTCGGACTCCTCGCGTATGTCGGCAATGCCGTCTATGCGCTTGTTTTTAACAAGGTCCGCAATGCTTTCAATCAGCTTTGCCTTGTTAACCTGATAGGGAATTTCGGTAACGATTATGCGCGTGCGCGTCTGGTTGCCGCTTTGGTATTCCTCAATCTCGCAACGGGAGCGGATAATTATGCTGCCTCTGCCCGTTCTGTACGCCTTTTTAATGCCGCTTCTGCCCATTATCAGCGCGCCCGTAGGGAAGTCGGGGGCGGTGATGTATTCCATAAGCCCGTCAACGTCTATATCGGGATTTTCGATTAAAGCAATAACGCCATCAATACACTCGCCGAGGTTGTGCGGTGGAATGTTGGTTGCCATACCTACCGCTATGCCGTCCGAACCGTTTACAAGGAGGTTGGGAAAGCGCGAGGGCAAAACGGAGGGCTGCATGCCCGTATCATCGAAGGTGGGATAAAAGTCGATAGTTTCCTTATCGAGGTCGCGGAGCATTTCCGCAGAAAGCTTGGAAAGCCTTGCCTCGGTATAACGCATTGCCGCGGCGGGGTCGCCGTCGACCGAGCCGAAGTTGCCGTGACCTTCCACAAGAGGAAAGTTGATTGAAAAGTCCTGCGCAAGTCTGACCAGCGCATCGTAAACCGAGCTGTCGCCGTGGGGGTGATATTTACCCATACAATCACCGACGATACGCGCGCATTTACGGAAGGGCTTGTCGTTATACAAGCCTAACTCGTGCATGGAATAGAGTATTCTACGGTGTACGGGCTTTAAGCCGTCCCTAACGTCCGGTATTGCGCGGGATACGTTGACCGCCATTGCATAGGCTATAAACGATTTTTTAAGCTCTTCGTCAACCTCTCTGTCAAGGAGCTTTGTCATTTCAAGCGTGCGCTTGAATTCTTCAGTCAGCTCGGGACTGGTTTCTTTCTTTGATTTAGCCATTTTTTAAGCTCTCCTTAAATATCCAGCTCTTCGACAAGCTTTGCGTTTTCTTCTATAAACTGTCTGCGCAGCTCGGGCTGGTCGCCCATTAAAAGCGAGAAAAGTCTGTCGGCTTCAACCGCGTCCTCTACGCTTATTCTTACAAGCGTGCGGCGGGCGGGGTCCATTGTGGTATTCCACAGCTGTTCCTTGTCCATTTCACCAAGTCCCTTAAAGCGTTGGAGGGTGAATTTGCCGTCAAACGATTTTCTGAATTCTTCAAGCGCCTTATCATCGTAAAGATAGGTGTCCTCGGGCACGCCCTTGCCCACCACCTTGTAGAGGGGCGGCTGAGCCGCGTAAACGTGGCCGTTTTCCACAAGCGGGCGCATATAGCGGTAAAAGAAGGTTAAAAGCAGTATTCTTATATGCGAGCCGTCCACGTCCGCATCGGTCATTATTATAATTCTGTCGTAGCGCAGCTTGCTTTCATCGAAGTTTTCAAGCATTCCGCAGCCGAATGCGGTAATCATGGCTTTGATTTCCTCGTTTTCGAGCGCGCGGTTTATGCGTACCTTTTCAACGTTGAGAATTTTGCCCCTGAGCGGTAATATTGCCTGAAAGCGTCTGTCGCGGCCTTGCTTTGCCGTGCCGCCCGCGCTGTCGCCCTCGACAATATAAATTTCGCACAGCTCGGGACGCTTGTCGGAGCAGTCCGCAAGCTTGCCGGGGAGCTTGGCGCTTTCGAAAACGCCCTTGCGGTGAGTTTCCTCGCGGGCGAGCCTTGCCGCCTCCCTTGCCCTTTGAGCTGTGATACAGCGCATAATCAGCTCCCGCGTTTCGGTGGGGTGCTCTTCAAGGTAGGTGCCGAATTTTTCGGTTACCGCCTTCTGCACAAAGCCCCTTACATATGTGGAGCAAAGCTTTGATTTTGTCTGGCTTTCGTACTGCGCGTCTGCGATTTTTACCGAAACGACCGCGGTTATACCCTCGCGCACGTCATCGCCGGAAAGCTTTTCGCTGTCCTTTAAGATGTTCAGTCTTCTGCCCGCATCGTTTATTACCTTAGTCAAAGCCGCTTTAAAGCCGTCGAGGTGAGTGCCGCCGTCGGGCTGACGGATATTGTTGGAGAAGGGAAAAATCTGTTCCGAATAGCTGTCGTTATACTGGATTGCAATTTCGAGAAATTTATCGTCGCCCTCGCTGTCCTCGAAGTAGACGGGCCTTTCAAACAGCGTTTGCTTGCCCTTGTTTATGTCCTCGATAAAGTGAACGACACCGCCCTCGTAGCAGAAGCTGTCGTGACGTTCCTTCTCGCCGCGGAAGTCGGAAAGAGTGAGCGTTAAGCCTTTATTAAGATAGGAAAGCTCTCTTAAAAGGGTTTTTAAGGTATCGTAATTGAAGTCAACCGTTTCGAGAATGGTTGCGTCGGGGTGAAAGGTTATGGTCGTACCCGTAGCCTCGGTATCGCCGACAATTTTAAGCGGCTCTTCGGGAATTCCGCAATGGTAGACCTGACGGTGGATATGACCGTTCTGGCAGACCTCTGCAATAAGCGTATCGGAAAGCGCGTTGACGCATGAAACGCCCACGCCGTGCAGACCGGAAGA
This sequence comes from uncultured Christensenella sp., assembly GCA_910587015.1. Taxonomy (GTDB): domain Bacteria; phylum Bacillota; class Clostridia; order Christensenellales; family Borkfalkiaceae; genus Coproplasma. The sequence goes on along the minus strand of CAJUME010000003.1, from coordinate 43,141 downwards.
AATTTTGTAACCGCCCGCCTTGTTGCCGCCGCCGAATTTACCGCCCGCGTTGAGGTTTGTAAGCGCAAGCTCTACTCCGCTTATACCCTCCTCGCTGTTAATTCCCGTGGGAATGCCGCGGCCGTTGTCCCGAACGGAGCAGGAGCCGTCCTCGGTTATGACCACGTTGATAGTATCGCAATAGCCTGCAAGCGCTTCGTCTATTGAGTTGTCGATAACCTCTCTTACAAGGCAGTGCAGACCCTTTTCATCGGTAGGGCCGATATACATACCGGGGTGCTCGCGCACCGGCTCTAACCCTTTGAGGGCGCGCAGGGAATTCGCGTCGTAATTGCCTTCGGTTTTATGGGGCATAAATGTACCTCTTTGAAGAAATTTTTCAATGCTTGAAGCTTTGTTTTATTATACCATATTATATAATCAAAGTAAAGCCCTTGAATTGATTTTTTCGGTTTTTGTATTAAATGCTTATAAATTTGCATACTTGTTTTATGAATAATTTCAATTGCGGGGAAGACAAGAATTTTACGGATTTTGAAGAGTTTTTCGAGTGCGGAAGCTGCGGCAACCATGTGTGCAAGGTAAAGGCGGAATTGTGGGGACGGGTTTGCCCGCACTGCTTTGGAAGGCTTTACAGAATAAGCTGATTAATAAGCTGTGGGCGGTGCTTAAAGCACCGCCCACAGCGTTATATTTACATATATTCTTTTTTAAGCTCTTCAAACCTTGCCTTGTATTTTTCCGCTTGCGCAGTTTCGCCCTTGGCTTTGAAATATTCGTATCTGAGTTCCGTCAGAGCTATAAAGCTTTCATCGCTTTCGATAATCTGCGGAACGCCGAAAAGAAGCTGTTCGTCAACCTCTGCGATTGGTTTTCCTTTAAGAACCTGCGCCTGCACCGTCAGCACGGCAAGCATAACCTTTGCGCTGTCGGCTTGGTTTATAAGCTCCGAACCGATAAGTCCGTCCGTCTTTCCACTGTCAAACTGCACCGGCATAGCGTTAATTATATAAAGATACACGTTTGACGGAATAAACAACGCAAGCCATACGGGAACATCGTTTGTTGCCAGTGCGACAATTCCCAAAATAAATAAAAACGCATTTATTACAAGCCCGCCGTATGCTGTAAATATTAGCCGCCATTTCAGCTTTTTGTCCGTTTTGGGAATTAGTTTACAGCTTGACGAGCCGAAAAGCTTAAATTTGGGTACGGCTTTTATTTTGCAAATTGCGCCGAAAAGCATATGCCCCAGCTCGTGCATAAGACTTGAAAACGGTAAAGCCAATATCATTGCCGCATACACGGCAAGTGCGTACAAATTGTATTCAAGCCAGAAAACCCAGACTAAAAGCCCCGCAAACAGCACAGCTAACACTGTGGCAAGGGCTATTGTAAGCTTTTTCATAGCGCGCCCTCTTTGTAAATTATATAGCCCTCTAAATTGTCGCTTTCGGATACGGTAAGGCTTTTTATTTTAAGCTTTTTCATAATTTCGTCAAGCAACAGACAGCCGCCGCCTATAACCTCTGCCGATGCTGTGCATATAGTGTTTGCGCGGATTATTTCCACCGGCGTTGAAAGAAGCGCATCGGCGTATTTTTCAAGCTCGCCAACTGTGAACTGCGTACCGTCGGTAACCTCCGGCGTGTACCGCAAAAGCCTGTGCTTGATTGCGGCAAGCCTTGTTGCCGTGCCGCCGATTGCGCATACGTTAACGTTTTCCGCCGAAAATTCTCCGTATTCTTCCGTCTTTTCTGCAATTATCCGCAAAAGCTGTTGCTTGTTGCGCGCGGCAATATCGAAAAGGCGCACAGTACCAACGTTTACGCTCTTTGAATAAACTGTTTTCCCTCCCGCGCAGACGGCAACCTCCGTACTCGCGCCGCCTACGTCGATTATTCCTCCGTCGTTATTGCCGAGCGCGCCCAAAATACCTATTTTTGCCTCGGTTTCGCCGCTTATTACGTCTACGTCAACGCCGCAAAGCTGTTTTACGCGGTTAATAAAGGTCTGACTGTTGCCCGCTGAACGCACGGCGGCGGTGGCAAAAGCATACAGCTTGTCCGCTTTTTCGGCTTTTGCGCAATTGACAAAATCGGCAACGGCAAGCGCGGTGCGCTCGATTGCCCCGTCCTTCATTACGCCTGAAAAGGACAGCCCCTCACCCAAACGGGTTGTCCGGATACGCTTATATAAAGTTTTTCCGTCCGACACAAGTGCAAGGCGGACGGAATTGGAACCGATATCTATTGCGGAAATTTTCATAATAAAGCTTAATTACCCGTATCCGACTGAAAAACCCAGCCGTTTAAAAGCGCAAGATACAGAAGATGACTGTCCGACTGCAAATCCTCGAGCGTTTTTTCGCCCTCCTCAATCAGCTGCTTATACCTTGCTATTTCAGCCCTCAGCGCTTTTTCCTGCTTTGCCTTTATGACGACCTGCGCCATAGTATAAACGGCGGCGACGACGAGGATTACTATCAATATTATTGCGTTTACCGTTACGGCGGCGGCTATGCGGTTTTTCTTCAGTTCGCTCAACTTCTGCCTTCCTTTTCTGCTTTGTTATACTTACAGCATTATACACTTTTTTTACGAGAAATGCAACGATTGTATGGAAACTTTTTAAATATATCAGCGCGCCGAGCACACAGCCCAACAGCATATACAGCCGAAGCGAGGTAAAATCGAACATAACCGACACAAAAATAAAGCCCGCGGCAAACACAAGGCAATAAATTACGTCGGAAATTATTATAAAAATTCTGTCCTTTGCGGTGTAAGCGGTTTTTTCCATGCCGCAGACTATACACCTTGCGGTATACAGAACGTCGTACACAACGCCGCTTATAACGCCGCAGAAAAGGCATATCAAAAATATGAAAACCGATTGCGCCATAGATTATTTGAATAATTTTTGCCTTAAAGAGCCGCCCTTTTGCGCATAGCGCACACCTGTAATGCTGCCCGTTGCCGAAAATGCGCCGCTCGTCTTTGAGAAATTGACGATTTTCATGCCAGAGCCGTTGACTATTATTTTTCCGCCCGAATAGCTTAAAACAATCTGCTTTTCGGAAAAAGCGTCTACGCTTGCTATTGCAGAAGCCGTTATTTTTTTGCATTGCTCTATGCTTAAATTGTGATTATCTTCCATATTACGCACCTTTATAAAAATATACCACCCTGTGCGGGTGGTATTACTATATGTGTATTTTAAATGTTTTAGTACTTATCGCTTGCTTTTATCAGCATAACCTCGTCATATTTGGGCGAATAGGCAATTTTAATTTCTTTATCTGCGTACTTATTATAGACCTGCAAGCTTGCTTTACTTGTCTTTAAGTACCTTTTGCCGTTATATCTGAATTTTACCGCAAGCGAAGTAGCCTTGACGAAAATTAACGGATGCCTGTACTGCAATTCCGACCCCGAGGACGTTGCTTTTGCGTTTAAAATTTCCGCGTCCTCAAGGTAACGCTTTACTCTGCGTCTGCCGTTAATTATATAAATACACAGCAAGCCCATAATTAATAGAAATACTATTCCGAAGCCGAAAACGAATTTAACGGCAAACAAAGTTTCCTTGTCGTCCGAAAAAATCCATATGGCAACGCTAACGGCTATAATAGCGGCAGAAAAGACAAGCATATAAATCAGAAATATATCCCAAAGCTTAGCAGTATAAATCTGCCCGTGGTTTAAGGTTGCGTCAACGTCCTTTACCGTTATATCGTCAGCCCTCTGCATTTCGTTCATATAAATTTAAGCAAGGCCTTTCTTGATTTTTGCGTTGGCCTTTGCGCGCAGCTCGCTGTCAAGAATACGCTTTCTTATGCGGATATTTTTGGGGGTAATTTCCAACAGCTCGTCGTCGGCGATAAATTCAAGGCATTCTTCAAGGCTCATTTTCTTGGGAGTGATAAGGCGCAAAGCGTCGTCCGAGGCGCTTGAACGGGTGTTTGTAAGGTGCTTCGTCTTGCAGACGTTTACGTTCATATCCTCGCTTTTGGGATTTTCGCCTATTACCATACCCTCGTACACGGGAGTGCCCGCGCCGATAAACAGCGTGCCCCTGCCCTGCGCGTTGAAAAGTCCGTACGTTACCGCCTCGCCCGTTTCAAACGCGATAAGCGAGCCCGTGCTTCTGCGGGAGAGCTCGCCCTTGAACGGCTGATATTCGAAGAATACGCTGTTCATAACGCCCTCGCCCTTGGTTGAGGTTAAAAATTCCGACTTATAGCCGAAAAGTCCGCGGGCGGGAATGATAAATTCAAGCCTTGTGCGCGTGCCGATTGCACTCATATGCAACAGCTCGCCCTTGCGGTTGCCCATGCTCTGGAAAACCGCGCCCGTAGCCTCGTCGGGGACGTCAACAATAAGCCTTTCCATAGGCTCGTGCTTGACGCCGTCTATTTCTTTATACATTACGCGCGGGGTGGAAACCTGAAACTCGTAGCCCTCTCTGCGCATGTTTTCGATTAAAATGGAAAGGTGCATTTCGCCTCTGCCGCAGACGCGGTAGCTGTCGGCGAACTCCGTTTCCTCCACGCGGAGAGAAACATCCTTTAAAAGCTCGCGGAAAAGTCTGTCGCGCAAATGCCTTGTGGTTACCCATTTGCCGTCCTTGCCCGCAAACGGACTGTCGTTTACAGAAAAGGTCATTTCCACGGTCGGCTCGGTAATTTTGACGAATTTGTGCGGCTCTACACAGTCGGTAGAGCAGACGGTGTCGCCTATGTTTATTTTTTCAAGCCCCGAAAAGCAGATTATATCCCCCGCCTTTGCCGTTTCGCATGCGGTGCGGTTTAGGCCCTCTATCTGATAGAGGTTTACGATTTTACCGCTGTTTTTAAGCTGGACGTTGTTATAATTGCAGACGGTTACGGCTTGTCCCTGCTTAATTTCGCCGCGCTCGATTCTGCCTATGCCTATACGGCCGACATAGTCGTTATAGTCGATTGAGGAAACAAGCACCTGCGCAGGGCCTTCGGTATCGGCCTCCATGGGCTGGATATGGGTTAAAATCGTTTCGAAAAGGGGCGTTAAGTCCTTGCCCTTTTCGTTTAAATCGAGCGTTGCCGTACCGTCCCTGCCCGAGCACCATACAACGGGGCTCATAAGCTGGTCATCGGAGGCGTCAAGCTCTAACAAAAGCTCTAAAATCTCGTCCTGAACCTCGTTTAAACGAGCATCGGGGCGGTCGATTTTGTTGACTACTATAATAAGCCTATGACCCATTTCGAGCGCCTTTTGCATGACAAAGCGCGTTTGCGGCATGGGGCCCTCCGCCGCGTCTACAAGCACGAGTACGCCGTTGACCATCATCATAACGCGCTCTACCTCGCCCGAAAAATCTGCGTGTCCGGGGGTGTCTACAACGTTTATTTTAACGCCCTTGTAATGAACGGAAGTGTTTTTTGCAAGTATGGTTATACCGCGCTCCCGCTCCAAATCGTTGCTGTCCATTACGCGCTCTTCAACCGACTGGTTGTCGCGGAAGGTATGGCTTTGCCTGAGCAGTGCGTCTACAAGCGTAGTTTTGCCGTGGTCTACATGGGCGATAATCGCCACGTTTCTTAAATCTTCTCTTAACAAATTTGTGCCTCGTATATAAAAAATTTTTGACAAATTAAATAGTTTTAATTATATCCGTGCGGTTAACCGCATTGCAGCATAAGCCATACTCTGTCAAAACGCTTTGCCCGCAAATCGTCCTTGCGGATATAGAAGTAAATTCTGCCGTAATTGCCGAACATAAGCTGAAAGCCTTCTTTTTCCACGGTGTCAAGCTGGAATAAAAGCGTCCATTCGTCAGCGGAGGCTTCGATTTTTTCAAGCTCTTCCTTGGGGAAGCTTCCGCTGTTCCATACCTCGTCCGAGGTATATCCGCGGGAAATAAGCTCGCAATCGCTTGTAATATTGCCCTGAATAACGTCCGCCCAGCCCAAAAGCTTGGAGCGGTTATCGGGGCGCTGTATATTAAGCTGTGCTTCCGCCGCTTTAAAGTCGTCTATCGTCTGAGAGTAATCCTTGCGGTTTAAATAAAAATCCTCGTTGGTCGGGTAAGATTTTTCGGACTTTGCCGTTATGTTAAGCGCGGGCAAACGGAAGGCTTGCGGCAAATCCGCGGGAAATTCCGCGGGAGCCAAATCCTCCCACTCGTGGAACCAAAATACCCTTGCACTGCCGCCGTCCTTGGGGTCAAAGCCCCAGCGTTGGGAACCTAACTCATAGAAAAACGCAAGCGTGCCCGAGCGCGGTAAAAGTCCGTCCTTATCGAACGCGGAAATTTCCGCCAAATCGAACTGCGCAATAAACGCAAGGGGGCGCGGCTTGACGTTTTTATCGTCAAACGTATCGGTTTCGAAATAAGGCCACACAAAGCCCGCGGGAACGTCAGGCATACCACCGAAGCGGGTTGCTCCGCTTACATGCGAAGGCTCGCCAGAAATTTCAAGCGTAACGCAGTTTTTGCAAAGCTTTTTAAGCTCCTCTTCAAGCTGAATAACGGTTGCGGGATTGACGTGCTTTTTCTTCGCCGTTTGCGGTTGAACCGAAGGCTCGGTACCATCGGCGTACCGATTTGGCTGAAAGGTCGATTGCTTATTGGATGTGCTTTCGTTATTATGTGAAGACTGCTTCATAAGAAAAACGACCAGAGCTATTATTCCCGCAATAAAAATGATTACGGGAATAACCGTCAACACAACCGTTAAGCCGAACATACTTAACGCGAAAGAACTCTCACTCATATATTGAACTCGCTTTTTATTTCTCTGTCAAACAGCTTTAATAAAATTTCCATACATTTTTCCGAGCCGTTTCCGTTTTCGAAGGGCTTTGAAAGGAAGCAAGCCTCGTATACGGCGTTGGTGATGGGCAGCTCTACGCCGTATTTGTCGCCAAGCTCCTTCATTGCCTTTGCCGTCATAACGCCCTCTGCAAGCTTTTCGAACCTTGCGCCGTGCGCCATCATTTCGCCGTAGCGGCGGTTGTGGGAATATTCGGAAAAAAGCGTAGTTTCGTAATCGCCGAGGTGCGCAAGTCCGTAGGCGGAGGAAAATTCGCCGCCCATTGCCTTGATAAGTTTGCCTACCTCGTATGCGCCGCGCGCCATAAGGGGGCCCTTTAAGCTGACGTAGCCGCTTCCGTCAAGCACGCCCGCGGCTATGCCGAGCACGTTTTTTGCGGCGGCGCCGATTTCTGAGCCTATTATATCGTTGCCGTAATAAAAGCGTATTAAATTGCTTTTGAAGCTGTCTGCAATATGCTTTTTAAGCGCGGGGTCGTAGCTGTCTATAAGCATGCAGTTGGGAATGCCCTGCGTGAACGCCTGAATATGACCGGGACCGACCCAGACGGCGATTTTATCCTTTTTGACGCCGCTTTCTATTAAAACCTCTGAAAGGCGCTTGCCAGAAGCCTCTTCTATGCCCTTCATACAGAGCACGAAAATTTTATCCTTAACGTTGTATGCGGTGACCTTTTGCATAAACCCGCGCAGACCCTGCGATGAGATTGATATGATTATTACGTCGCTTGCGGTGACGGCGTACTGCAAATCGCACGTCAACTCTATTGACTTGTCCAGTGCGACGTATTCGTTTTTGCCCGTGTTTTTAAGAACCTCGTAAGAATAGTCGCCCTGCGGACCCCAGCTTATAACCTTGTTTTTAAGCTGAGTTGCCTGATACCACGCAATGAACGAGCCCCAACGGCCGCAGCCTAAGACAGAAATATTCATAAAAACTCCTTAAAAAATTTCTTTTAAATGCTCTTGCGTTCGGAAAGGGCGCGGGAGAGAGTAACTTCGTCTGTATATTCAAGCTCGCCGCCGATTGGTATGCCGTGCGCAAGGCGGGTGACGTTTACATCCAGCGGCTTTAAAAGTCTGGCAATGTACATTGCTGTGGCTTCGCCCTCTACGTCGGGATTGGTCGCCATTATTACCTCCTGCACGGTGCCGTCTATGCGGGCGAGCAGCTCCTTAATGCGTATGTCGTTGGGGCCTATTCCGTCCATAGGGCTGATTACGCCGTGCAAAACGTGGTAAACGCCCTTGTATTCGTGCAGTTTTTCCATTGCGATTACGTCTTTCGGCTCTTTAACCACGCAAATTGTGTTGCTTTGTCGGCGCTTGCAGATTTCGCACTCGTCCTCTTCGGTAAAATTGCCGCATGTTTTGCAATATTTTACCTTGCGTTTGCAGTTTATTATGCTTTCGGCAAACTCTTTCGCCTCTGCTTCGGTCATTCCGATAACCTTATACGCGTACCTTTGCGCGGTTTTTTTGCCTACGCCGGGGAGCTTTGAAAACTGGTTTATAAGTCTGCCGATAGGCTCTATAAAAATGTCCATTTTTAACCTTGCTTACTTTTTCACTGTTGCCTTGAATGCTTAAAACAGCCCCTTGCCCGCCTTGCCGAAGGGGCCCATTTTTTCCTCGTACAGCGCGTCCGCCTTTTTATAGCCATCGTTTATTGCCGCCATAATAAGGTCTTCAAGCATTTCCACATCGTCTGTATCGCTTATATCCACAAGCGAGGCAAGCTTACTGCCGAATTCTATGCCGTTTATGATTTTTTTGCCGTTCATATAAACCACAACGGTTTCATCGCCTTCCTCGCCGCCGCCCGAAAGCCCTACAACCTCAAGCTCCTCAAGCTCGGCGTCCGCCGCCTGCATCTGCTCCTGCATTTTCTGGGCTTCTCTTATCATATTCTGCATGTTGCCCATGCCGCCGCCCATACCGCCTTTAAAAGCCATAATAAACTCCTTAAAAATGTATTCGTTATAGTTTTATATTCGGAAAATCAAGCATTTGATAATCTGCGGATAAATTGCGCTTTTACTTTTCCTCTATATCCGCGCCGTCAAAGCTTGCGCGAAGCTCGCGCATGGCCTTGTCGTAGTCGTTTTCGCCCTTCGCCTTTAAGCGGACCTCGTAATCGTTTACGCCCAGCTCTGCAAGCACTCCGCCGATAAATTTAGCGTTTGCTTCACGCTGTAAGCCCTTGTAAACAGTCTCGCTTTCGGTTATAAGAATAAATTTATCGCCCTCGAAGGCATGCTCCAAATCCATACAAAGCGTGAACAGCACGGCGTTTTTATGCGTTTCTCTGAGTGCGCGAATGAATTTGCCGAAGATTTTGCCCTTATCGCCCTCGCGGACGGCAGAAATTTTTGATATTTTTTGCTCGCCGCCGTTCTCCCAAAGCGTGGGCTGAACCTCCTCTGCTTCTGCGGGGGCGCCTGCGGGCGCCTCTGCGGGAGAGCTTGAAAAAGGTGAAAAGGGGCTGTCTGCGCCGTCCTCGCTCAATATCGGTCTTGCGGTATTTTGTGCGGGACGGGGCGCGCTTTCCCGTTCGGGCTTCGCCGTTTGCCGAGAAACCGGTGCGGGCGCCGCGGGTGTGGGTAACGGCGCGGGGCTTGCCTGCACCTTTACTCCGTCCGCAAGCTTCTTTTCCAGCGCGGCAATTTTGCCTATTAACGCGTCTATATTGTAGTCCGTCTGCGGAACGGCGCACTTTAATACAGCCGTTTCGAGGGTAATTCTGCCGTTCAGCGAATATCTTAAATCGGTTTCCGCCTTGGCAAGCACCTCTGTAACGCGCAAAAGCTTGTGTGCGTCCGCAGTTTTGGCAATGCCCTCTATGCGGTTATAGGTTTCATCAGGGAGGTTGACTATTTCGCGCGCGGTGCGGCAGACCTTGACAATCGTACAGCTGTTTAAAAATGACAGCATATCCTTTACAAGCACGCCAACGCTTTTGCCCGTTGAAAGTATTTCCTCGGTCAGCTTAAGCGCCTCGGAAGCGTTCTCGCTTAAAATTGCCCCGCATATATCTGCGACTTTTGCGTATTCCGTACTGCCGAGCACGGCGTTTACATCGTCATAGGTCAGCTTACCCTGCGAGTACGAAGCGCACATATCCGCTATCGAAAGGCTGTCGCGCGCACTGCCCGCGCCCGCCCTTGCTATGGCGGAAACGGCTGCCTCCTCGAACGGCTTGCCCGTTTTTATAAACACGCTTTTTATAAGCTCTTCCAAATCGCTTTGGGGAATTAATTTGAAGTCAAAGCGCATACAGCGCGATAAAATCGTTGCGGGGATTTTCTGCGGCTCGGTCGTGGCGAGGATAAATACCGCGTGACGGGGAGGCTCTTCAAGCGTTTTTAAAACCGCATTGAACGCCGACGCCGTAAGCATATGCACCTCGTCAATGATATAGACCTTGAACCTGCCCGCAACTGGCGGGTACTGAACCTTCTCGCGCAGGTCGCGCATTTCGTCAACGCCGTTGTTGGAGGCGGCGTCTATTTCGGATATGTCAAGACTGCTGCCCTCTGCAAGCGATTTGCAGGTTGCGCATTTGCCGCAAGGCGAGCCGTTTTGAGGGCTTTCGCAATTGATTGCGCGCGCAAAAATTTTGGCGAGCGTGGTTTTACCCGTTCCGCGGGGGCCGCAGAAGAGATACGCATGACCGACCTTATCGGTTTCTATCTGGTTTTTCAGTATTCTTACTATATGCTCCTGCCGCACGACCTCGTCAAAGGTCAAGGGGCGGAAGGTGCGGTAAAACGCAAGATACGCCATAATACCCTCTTGTGTCGCAAAAATCTCATGCTTACGATTTTTGCGATGTTGATATTGTCGGGAATTTTCTTAACGGGCGAAATAAATCCGCCCTTGAAAATTCCGAACGTAAATTTGTTAAATTACGAATACAGCTTTACAAGCTTTTGCTTTGCGCGGGCAAGCGCGTTTGAAACGCTTTTTTGCGATTTGCCGAGGGCGGAAGAGATTTCCGCAACGCCCATACCGTCAACGTACATTACCGTTGCTTTGAATTCCAGCGAGGAGAGCCGTTTTGAAATTTTTTGCAGAAATTCCCGTCTGTTTTCGCGTTTTATAAGCTCGTCCTCGGGACTTGCGGGGGAGATTTCCCCGCCTATTTCGACAATCGGCACAAAGTTGTTTAACGCCGCATATTTTGCACCGCCCGCCTTTTTTACGGCGTCTATCACCGCATTGCGCACGCAAGCATACGCATAGGTTGCAAAGCTTGCGCTACCCGCGCCGAAGGTGCTGACCGCGTGATACAGTCCGACCATTCCCTCCTGCTCCAAATCCTCGCTTTCGCCGCCGCAAAGAAAGAAGCGCGCAGCAATAGCCTTGACAAGGGCGGAATATTTGTTAAGCAGAACCTCCTGCGAGGCCTTGTCGCCGTTCTGCGCTTTAAGCGCGTTTTCTTCATCGGTCATAGCTTTCTTCTTACAACCTCGTAGGCGGCAATACCCAAAGCAACGGAGGCGTTTAAGGAATTGACCTTGCCTTTAAGCGGAAGCGACAGAGTAAAGTCGCATTTTTCCCTTGTAAGCCGCCTTACACCGCTGTCCTCACCGCCGATAACAAGCGCAACGTTGCCGCTTAAATCCGCCTCGTAAATGCTTTTGCCGTCCGCCTCTAACGCGTACAACCAGTAATTTGCCTTTTTTAGCTCGTCTATTGCGCGGTTTATGGAATTCACCTTTGCTACGGGGATATGCTGCGCCGCGCCCGCCGAAATGCGGATAACCGCCTCGGTCACGCTTGCGGAATTGTTGGAGGGAATTATTACGCCGTTTGCGCCCGCGCACTCGGCAACCCTTATTACAGAGCCGAGGTTGTGCACGTCCTCGATACCATCGCACAGAATAATAAGCCCGTTTTTTTCGGTTGACCCCAGAATATCGTCCAACGAAGCGTATTTGAAGTCGGTTGTGAAGGCTATTACGCCCTGATGGCGCTTATCCTCGCTTTCCTTATCCAGCGCCCTTTTATCAACAAACTGCACTCGCACGCCGCTTTTGCGCGCCTCGGCAAAAATTTTGTTAAGACTGCCCTGCGGATTTTTTTCTATAAGTATTTTATCTATACTTTTGTCCGTTTTCAAAAGCTCTAAAACGGCGTTTCTGCCCTGAATTTTCATTTTTCCTCGTTTAATAAATAAGACAAACGGTCGTACTGTCCCGTAAGATACAAATAGCCGAAAACCGCCTCTAACCCCGTGGAATTATTGTATTCCGCAAGGCTTGCGCTTTTGCTGTGGGTGGGCTTTTTAGCGTTTCTTCCGCGCTTGAAAACGGCAAGCTCGTCCTCGGTAAATTTCGGGAGGACAGCTTCGAGCAGAATATTCTGTCCGTGCGCGGAAACATGCTCGCAAGTAAGCTTTTGCAATTTACCCGCGGAAAAATCTGCGGAAAGCGCAAGCCTTTCGCGCACATACAGCGAATAGACCGCATCGCCCACAAATGCAAGCGTGACGGGGTTCATAATTTTTGCTTCGCGTTCGGAAACGGTGGTAAAAAAGCTAAACATACTCCCATTCTCTTATGTTTTATTTTAACATGTTATCATAAAAAAAGCAATAATTCCATAGGATATAGCGTGAAATTTATAGTTTTAAAAAAAGGCGCGTTAATTGCGCTGGCGGCAATTTTATGCCTTGGCGTTGCAATAGGAATTTGTTGCGGAGCCGCGGCGGCAACAACTGCCTCCACCGCCTCCGTGCGTGAGAAGGTGGTTGTTATAGACGCGGGGCACGGCGGAATGGACGCGGGCGTTTACGGCATAAACACCAACACAAAGGAAAGCGATATAAACCTTGCTTTGGCAAAGCAGCTGAAGGGGTATTTCGCGAACGCGGGCTTTAAGGTTGTTATGACCAGAAAGACCAACGCGGGGCTTTACGGCGCGCCCACAAAGGGCTTTAAAATGCGGGACATGAAAAAGCGCAAGCAGATTATAGAGGAAAGCGGCGCGGATATGGTTATTTCCATACACCAGAATTTTTGCTCTATCCCCTCTAAGCGCGGCGGAACGGTATTCTTCGATAAATCGAGCGAAAGCGGCACCGAGCTTGCGCAATGCATTCAGAAGGAGCTGAACGGACTTAATTCCGAAATTAAAGCAAACGAGGCGCTTGCAGGCGATTATTATATGCTGAAATGCACGCAAAGCCCGTCTGTTATTGTGGAATGCGGGTTTTTATCGAACACGGAGGACGAAAAGCTTTTGACCTCGTCAGAACACCGAAAGGAAATTGCTTACAGCATTTTTAAAGGCGCAATTAGCTATTATTCATAACTTTGTTAAAAAAACAACCCCGCCGCGCCCGTAAATTTACGGGCGCGGCGGGGTTTTGCATGCATTATTCCCAAACGCCTATCGCGGCAATATTGATTTTTACGTCCTTTTTGCCAAGAGGCTTTATTTTAACCTTGTGCTTGCCTTGCTTAAGCCTTGTTTCGGTTATAAATGCGCACTGCTGACCATTGCCAACTCCGAGGTTGACAACCGCCTGCTTTTTACCGTCGACATAAACGGTATAGCCGCTGTAATTATCACCGAAAACCGAATACAATGCAACGCGCGTGCCCGTGAACTCGAATTCGAACGAGGCTTTTGAGGTGCCTACGGCAATCTGTCCGAAGCTTGCAAAGGCGTTTTCGTAGCTCCATGCGTTTTTGCCGCCGTATTCAAATCTTTCGTCCTGAGGACCGAAAAGGTTGCCGGTTGCCGAAACGGAAAACTCGATTTCGCGCAAGGCGATATACTGGTGGGTCGCCGTATCTGTTACCACAAGTCTGTAATAGCGGAAATTTTGCTCGCCGCCCGTCAAATTAAATGCGGAATTATGACCGGACAGTCCGCCGTTTGTTATTTTTGCAACAAGCTTTAAGCTTTCCGGCTTTTCTCCCACATAAAATTCAAACGTTGTGGGCGTGTGCTTTTTGCCTATATCGTAGCCGTAGAAGGTTACGCGGCTTGCGGAAATTATTTTGCCGAGGTCAACCGTCATATCAAAGGGCTTTTCGGCGGAAACGTACTCCTTTGAATGCATGTAGTTGGTTGTATCGTTATCGATAAGGTTCTCTATCTTGCGGGTATCGTCCCAAGGGGTAAAGTTTTTAACCTCTACAATGCTTTTGCCGTCTATTTCCGTCAGCACGTTGGAATAGCTTACGTTGTAGCTGTGCTCGTAGAAATACTCGGTTTTAAATTCCAAAGCATCGAATTTATACTCGTTTCTGTAAGAAGTTGCATAGCTTATCTTAGGCGGAGTGTCCTCTACCCCTCCGACAACGTTACCCTCCTCGTCAATGGTGCCGCCCATCGTTTCGAACTTGCCCCAGCCTAAGCCGATAAAGCTTATTCTAGGCGTAGTCGTGCATATCATAACAGCTTTATAATACAGCCACTGCCCCGCATGCAAATCTTCGAAATCGCAATACGTTCCCTCCGCCAGCGTGAAGCCCGCGCCGCCGCTTGCGTTGGTTATGCGCGCGGCAAGCTTATAATCGGACGTCTTTACCGTCGAGGGGTCGGTCTTATCGTCCACGACCGCCATGTACAGCGCACAGTTGTATCTTCCGCGCAGCGCAACCCTGTATTTGCCGCTTTCGCTTATGTAAAGCTTACCCTTTATTTCTACCACGCCGTTTTGGGGCACGTCCTCCGCGGAAGTATACCATACTTCTGAATTGGAGTTTTGCACGGGGTTTTTATTGTCGGCGGAAACAACCTCCTTATAACCCTTATACTCGTTTTCGTACGCTTCAACGGCATCGGTATACACGGGAGTATCGAAGGAGTAAGACGTTCTTTCGATAACGTTTTTATTCATTTCGTAGGACTGGTGGAATTCAAGCACAAGCTCGATATCCTCGAACTTGGTTGATTCGCCTTCCTTTTTAATTTGCAATGTTACATAGATTTTACCCGAATCCAAATTCTTCTTATCCGGTACGAAGGTATAAACATTGTCCTTGCCCTTCTTCATTTTACCGTGCTCGGGAGAAGAAACCTTCTTTATTTTATAGGTAAAGCCTGAGGGCAGAACTACGCTTCCGCTTTGGTACTGACCGCCTTCATTCAAAGTATACGGCGATAAATCCACGGTAAAATCCTGTCCGTAGGGTATAACATAAGGCTTTGCCGTTTCGCAATATTTTTTCGTTTTGGATTTTATTTTGTCCGGATTGTCCTCTGCGGTTTCCTGTCCGTTTTCGTCAAGCATTTTCTCGTATTCGTAATAATAAAAGCTTCTGCCCGTCTGATAAATGCTTGCCGCGGGAATAAACGCGGGATACTTTTTCGATTGGATTTTATCTACGATTTCCGCGTCCAAATCCGCCCTTAAAATATCGCTGAAAAAGTATGTAAAATCGTAATGGGAGGTTTCCGACAGAGCGCCGTACCAGCCCGTGTAGGTTGTTGTGTACGCGGAAGTGGTTCTCTGCTTTTGAATTGCGTCCATGAACACTTCCTGTCCGAGGTTGTGTATTACTGTGGAATATTCGTTCAGCGGATATTCGGGATTAACCCCGTCCACCGCGTTCAAAAGCGTTTGATTCAGCGACCAGCTCGGGCTTGTGTATCTGTTCCAGCCGCCCAAGCCATCGCCCGAAAGGCCTATCCTTCTGTGCGAGGAAATATTGGTAAACAAGCTGTATTCTACGATATTAAGCGCGTTATTCGTAACCTCGCCGCCGTTGCCGCGTCCCCAGCCGCTCTGGAAATTGTGGTTATATTCGTGCATATTTCCCCACGCGCCCGAGTTTGTGAACGATTTGTAATTGAGCGACGAAGACATCCAGCCCGACGGACAGTTTACGGAGCCCTGTCCGGGGAAGGCAACCGCCGCGCCCGCCGCAACGAACGGGTCGTACAAAAATACTATGCCCTGCGTGGAAACCTTTGTGGAAACAAGCGAAATTTTATCCCAAAGCTCGGCGGCTTTGGTTAAATCGTCATAGCTGAAATTTTTGGCGTAGGTTTTGGGTCCGGAATGTAAAACTCCGTTATCCCATACCTCTAAATCGAAATAGGGCGCGGAGGATTTGGCGTTTTCCTCAAACTCCTTTTCGGTAGTATAGCCGTAAATATAGTGCGAATAGCGCACCCCGCCCGAAATTGTAACCGAAAAATTAACGCCCTCGTGCACAACGTATATGGGGCCGCCCAAAAACGAGCCTATGTAAGCAGTGTAAACTCCATTCTCGAGCGTAGCGTTGGTTTTTGTTATGTTTAACGTGTTCATAATTACGGGCATACGGTTCATTGCATTTTTTGACGCCCATATATTGTTGGCCTTACCGTTATAGAGCGCCTGACCGATATATACCGTAATTCCGTTTGTGGCGTTCATATCCTCTTCGGATATTTCTATTTTGACAACCTCGCCCGCGGGCGCGTAAACGCCAGTTACGTTATAGTATCTGCCGTAGCTTCTGGGTGAGAACGTAAGCTTTTTTATTATTCCCGGCTCGCTGTCGTCAACATCGCCGAGATACATACCTACGGAAGCGGTATGCTTATATAGCCTTCTGCCAGTATCAACCCCGTTAAGCAACAGCCTTCCGTCCTTAGCGATACTGTCGTAAGTGTTTTTAGGATAACCGTCAGTACCAATGCGGGTATTTACCGAGCAAAGCTGCCAGCTTTCAGAAATAAGCTCGTTTCTTTTGGAAACATTGGCGCTGCCTAAAACGCTGTTAAGCGTATAGCCGTACTTGGGATATGCTTCAAGTCCGCCGTTTTCCATTGTTGAGGGAATATTGCGCTCTACCGTGCCGAGATATTCGGAATAATACATCACCTTGGGAGTTTTGGTGGTGTTTTTCCATGCCACAGCATTTGCGCCCGTGCCGACTATCGCGCCTATGCCGAGAATTGCTGCTATAAGCAGAACTGCGGCAAGCGCAACTATAGCGACTATTTTTATTCTTCTGGTGATTTCGAATTTTCCTATTTTCATCAAACAAAGCTCCTTATAATGTTTTTTGTATAAAGCCGCTTTATACAAGGGGCGCATAAAGTTATGCGCCCGATATTGTCCGTATTATATCATATTATTATTCTATAACAAACTGTTTTACGCAGTTTATTTAAATATACGCAGTGAAAAAATCAGACCTCTTCCGTCATTTTTTGATAAATTGCAATAATTTTTTCCCAATCGGTAACCGTTTTGTTGGTTTTAAGCAAGGAAATACATTGCAAAAATTCCGACCTTCTCGACCCGTTTTCTTTAACAAGCTTTTGTTTATCGACTAAAAGCTTTTTCCAATTCTTTTTAAGCGCATTTTCGATCTGCATATCCATTTCGGCGCAAAAGTCTTCAAAAAAAGCTTCGACAGCCCAAACAAAATCGTTATAAGGCAACTCAAAACAGCCGTGCGGAGCCGTCCAAATACTTTTTCCGTTATCGAGAGCGTAATCGCTTTGCCAGACGATTTTGATTTTATTTTCGCATCTGAAACAACCGATATCGGGTCCGCCGAGCAAATGTGCGGAATCGAACGACCTTTGGGAATACCACTCGTAAAGCGGAAAAAATTCTTCGGAATAAAATTTTTCGTAAATTTCGTCCGCCTCGTCACCGTAGCTATCAAGCCACTTTTCCGCCCTCAATGCAAAATTTTCGACATTATCGTAAAGCTTTTCGGGTATCGGCTCGCCAACATATCGAAAGGTTTTGAAAAAATCCTCTAAAAAGCGGGCTAAATAATAATCGTTATATTTTTTGCAACGGTGAAAACGTTTACGCGCCTCTTTACCGTATTCGTAAATTGTTTGCCCGCCGACGCTAATCCACAGCAAGCCGTCGGTCAGACCGAACCAGCCGAGGCTGTAACCGCCCTTTTTACCGAACGGCTTGATTTTATTTAATTTCTGTAATTTAAAATTTATTTTAAAGCTACCCATAAAGCATTAAAGCGCGACTATAAGTCGCGCTTAGACGATTTGCCGCCTTAAAAGGTCTGGTGAATTGTGCGCGAAATAACGTCGTTCTGCTGCTCGCGCGTGAGCTTGTTGAAATTGACGGCATAGCCCGAAACCCTTATTGTAAGCTGGGGATATTTTTCGGGGTGAGCCTGCGCATCGAGAAGGGTTTCTCTGTTAAATACGTTGACGTTTAAATGATAGCCGCCGTCCGCAACGTATGCGTCAAGCAGGTTTACTAAATTTTTTTCCTGATTTGTCATCTTTTACTCCTTTTTTATTGTAATTTAAAACGCAGAGATGCGAGCAAGACAAGGAGCGCGAGCATTTTTGAAGCGACATGTACAATGCGTACACGAGCAAAAAAAGCGGAGCGCGACACAGTATTGCGACGTATATATGCGTTTTAATCGTTTTTGCCGAGGGATTCGGGGGTTATCGAGAAGGTATTGGAAATACCGTCGCGGGCGTACTCGTAGGGCAGCTTTGCAACCGATTCCAGCGAAGCAAGCGCGCCGCAGCAATCTCTGCCGTGCATGGGGTTTGCGCCGGGGGCAAGCGGTTCGCCCGCACGTCTTCCGTCGGGGGTGTTGCCCGTGTTCTTTCCGTATACGACGTTGCTTGTAATGGTAAGGATAGACATTGTGGGCACACTGTTGCGGTAGGTGTAGTGGCTTTTGATTTTTTCCATAAAGGTTTTAACCAGCCAAACGGCAAGCTCGTCCACCCTGTCGTCGTTGTTGCCGTACTTGGGATAGTCGCCCTCTATTTTAAAGTCGACGACTATGCCCTCCCCGTTCCTTACGGGGTAGACGCTTGCGTATTTGATAGCCGAAAGCGAGTCCGCCGCGCATGAAAGCCCCGCAACGCCCGTGGCGAAGAACCTTCTTACCTCGGTATCGTGAAGAGCCATTTCAAGCGCTTCATAGCTGTATTTATCGTGCATATAGTGAATTAAGTTGAGCACGTTTACATACAGTCCCGCAAGCCAGCCCATCATATTCTCGTACTTCTGCTTAACCTCCTCGAAGTCGAGCTTTCCGTCGCCGAGGACGGGAGCGAACTCGGGCGAAACCTGCAACGCCTTGCCCGTAGCCTTGTCCACAATGCACTCGTCCTTGCCGCCGTTGATTGCGTACAGAAGGCATTTTGCAAGGTTGGCGCGCGCGCCGAAGAACTGCATATCCTTACCGACGCGCATACCGCTTACGCAGCACGCTATGCAATAATCGTCGCCCATTTCGGGACGCATTAAGTCGTCGCTTTCGTACTGTATTGCCGAGGTTTGAATGGAAAGCTTTGCGCAGAACGCTTTGAAGCCTTCGGGCAGGCTTTTGCTCCACAATACGGTAAGGTTGGGCTCGGGCGCGGGGCCGAGGTTTTGGAGGGTGTGCAGAATTCTGAACGAGGTTTTTGTTACAAGCGTTCTTCCGTCCACGCCCATGCCGCCGATTGATTCGGTAACCCATGTGGGGTCGCCGGAAAACAGCTCGTTATACTCCTTTATGCGCATAAACTTGATAATGCGCAGCTTCATAACGAAATGGTCTATAAGCTCCTGCGCGTCTTTTTCGGTGAGCGCGCCGCTTGCGATATCGCGCTGAATATAAATATCGAGGAAGGTGGAATTTCTGCCAATCGACATTGCCGCGCCGTTCTGGTCCTTGACTGCGGCAAGATAGCCGAAGTACAGCGCCTGAATTGCCTCCTGCGCGGTTTGCGCGGGCTTGGATATGTCGCGACCGTAAATTTCCGCAAGCTTTTTAAGGGCTTTAAGCGCTTTAATCTGCTCGGAAAGCTCTTCTCTGTCGCGGATTTTATCGGGAACCATATCCCCGTCCATCAACAGCTTGTCCTTTTCCTTTTGCTCAATCAAAAAGTCCACGCCGTAAAGCGCTACTCTGCGGTAGTCGCCTATTATTCTGCCTCTGCCGTAGGTATCGGGCAGCCCCGTAAGAATGTGAGCGCGGCGGGCGCGGCGCATTTCGGGAGTGTATGCGTCGTAAACGCCGTCATTGTGCGTTTTGCGATATTTTGTAAAAATTTCCTTTACGCTGTCGTCTATATGATAGCCGTACATTTCAAGCGCGTCCGAGGACATTCTTATTCCGCCGAAGGGCTGCAACGCGCGCTTAAAGGGCACGTCCGTCTGTAAGCCGACTATTTTTTCCAGAGCTTTATCAATGTAGCCCGCGCCGTGGGAGGTAAGCGAGGAAACGATTTTAGTATCCGCGTCGAGCACGCCGCCAGCCTTGCGCTCTTTATCGGAAAGCTCGCAAATTTCCTTCCACAGCTTTTTGGTTGCGCTTGTGGGCGGAGCAAGAAATTCGTCCCCGCCGTCATAGGGCGCATAGTTGCGCTGAATAAAGTCCCTTACGTTTACCTCTGCGCACCATTTGCCCGCAGAAAAGCCTTCCCAAGCCTTAAATTGCATATTTTAAACCTCTTTATAAGTTAAATTTATATTTTCAGTATTTTACGGGCGTTTTCTATCCGCTCCTTTGACGGCGGCAAAACGCCTTTAAGCGGGTATTGCATACCCAGCCTTTCGTACTTGACCTCGCCCATTGTGTGATAGGGCAGAACCTCTACCCGCTCTACCGTGCTTAAACCGTCAATAAACCGCTTTAATTTATGCAGATATTCGTCGTTATCGGTTATATCGGGAACGAGCACGTGCCGTATCCATATTTTTTTGCCGTTTTCCGATAAATACCTTGCAAAAGCGAGAGTATTTTCGTTTGAAAAGCCCGTCAAAGCTTTATGCTCGTCTTCGTCTATATGCTTTATATCCAAAAGCACCAAATCGGTATACCTCAAAACGCTTAAATGCTTTTCAACGCTTTGCGGATTGTCTTTATCGAATGTAACACCCGAAGTATCGAGCGCGGTGTGAATGCCCTCCGCCTTTAAAAGACGGAAAAGTTCAGTGATAAATTCGGCTTGCAGAAGCGGTTCCCCGCCCGAAACGGTAACACCGCCGCTTTTAATATAGCTTTTGTATTTTAAAATCTCTTTAAACACGTCTGCGGCAGTATATTTTTTGCCCGCGCCAAAGCGCCATGTATCGGGGTTATGGCAGTACTTGCAGCGCATAGGACAGCCCTGCATAAAAACGACGAAGCGTATTCCCGGACCGTCTACCGTGCCGAAGCTTTCAAAAGAATGAATAAACCCTTCCATTTGCCACCGTTTAAGAAAATAAAAAAGCTATTCTGCATTAAGCAAAAATAGCCCAGACGAACGACAAAAGTTATTCCGCGGGGCTTCCTTGCGTCGATTCGCGTTTTCGTCAGTTGCCGAGCGGTCTTGCTTTTCGGAGCTTTATTATAACAGCCGCCGCGGTTTTTGTCAACGGTAAAGCACAAAATATTGTGCTGAAAATTTTTAACAAAACACAACATATTGTGTGAAAAGTTTTTTCGGACGCTAAATAGCAAGGGTACGGCAACAGCGCTTATGCCTTAAATAAGCAATAAAAGCAGGCTTGCAAACTGCAACGCGGTGCCCGCAACGTCAAACAAATGCCATACGGAATGAAAATACTTTATTTTTTTGCCGAGGGCGTAAAAGATTATGCCGAGGGTGTACGCAAGCCCGCCCGCAAGCAGTAGAGCGAACTCCGCAACGGTAAGCTTTTGCAACAGCTCGCCGAAGGCGATTAGAATAAGCCAGCCCATTATGCAGTAAAACGCCATCGAGATACCCTTTATCACCTTATTGTGCATTGCGATTGCGTTGCCCGTTATGCCGAGAACGGCAAGCGCCCATTCGATTACGATAATAATTATGCCCAAGGTGGAAAGCCCGAGGGCAATTACGCAGAAGGGCGTATAGGTGCCGGCAATAAGAAGAAATATTGTGCAGTGGTCGAATATGCGAAAGACCCTTTTGCCGCCGCCGCGCGGGAGAAAATGATAGAGCGCGCTCATGGTATAAAGCACGATTACGCTGACGCCGAACGCCGCCACGGAAGCCATATACCCCGCGTTAGGGTAGGCGAAAATAAGTAAGGTTATCAGCGCGGCGAGCCCGAGCGCGCCGCCGACTATGTGGGATACGGCGTTGAAAATTTCTTCGCCCTTGGTGTATTCGGGCGCGGGCCTGTTCTGCCGCGCCGCGGGATAAGCTGCAGCTTTTTGCATTGTTGCGTACCGCCTTTTATAATTTGCCTTATAATTATATACGGCTTGAGGCAAAGGTAAACCTACACCTGCGCTTACGCGCTCTACATATATTTTTTACGGCTCCACACCCCCTGAAAAAGCTCTCTACCGTGAGTAGAATGCAAAAAGCCCCTATATAGGGGCTTTTTGATAATTTTTATTGAATTGCGACCGCATTTTAACGCATTATTACCGTTTGTCGGAGCGGAAAACAAGTCCGCCGTCTGCCACGGTTACGGTGACGGTTTCGTTGGGAAGAATATGTCCCGCAAGAATTTCGTCGGAAAGTCTGTCCTCTATACGCTTTTGAACAACCCTTTTAAGCGGGCGGGCGCCGAACATATCATTGTAGCCCTCGTCAAGAATTTTGTCCATAGCCTCGTCTGAAATGACAAGGCTGATATTTTTGTTTTTAAGTCTTTCGGAAAGCGCGTCTATAATCTTGTAGCAGATTTTACCCGCCTCTTCCTTGCTGAGCTTGCGGAAGATGATAATTTCGTCAAGGCGGTTCAAAAATTCGGGCTTAAACTGCTCTTTAAGCGCTTCGTTTATGTCCTCCTTCATTTTTTCGTAGCCCGTATCCGCCTCGTCGCCTGCGGAAAAACCGAAATTGGACATCTTTTTTATGCGGCTTGCGCCGACGTTGGAGGTCATAATTATTATGGTGTTTTTGAAGTTGATTACCCTGCCCTTGCTGTCGGTAAGCCTTCCGTCGTCGAGAATTTGCAGAAGCACGTTGAAAACGTCGGGGTGGGCTTTTTCAACCTCGTCGAATAGCACGACGGAATAGGGCTTGCGGCGTACCTTCTCGGTAAGCTGTCCGCCGTTGTTGTCGTCATAGCCGATATAGCCCGGAGGCGCGCCGATAAGCTTGGAAACGGAATGCTTTTCCATAAACTCCGACATATCCAGCCTTATCATCAGCTTTTCGTCGCCGAACATGGTTTCCGCAAGCGCCTTGGCAAGGTCGGTTTTACCTACGCCCGTGGGGCCTACGAATATGAACGAGCCTATGGGCTTGTCGGGTTCGTTAAGTCCCGCGCGGGCGCGGCGTATTGCCTTGGAAACGGCTGAAACGGCCTCGTCCTGACCTATTATGCGCTTGTGGAGATTTTCTTCCAGATGCAAAAGCTTTTCGCTCTCCTGCTCGGTCAGCTTGATTACGGGCACGCCCGTCCAGCCGCTGACTATATCCGCGATTTCGTTGCCGCCGATATTGGGCGCGGTGGTCTGCTTTTCTCCCTTCCATTCGGAGGTCAGCTTTTTGATTTTTTCCTGAATTTCGTTAATTTCCACTACAAGCTTTTGCGCCTGAGAATAATTTTCACCCTTCGCCGCCTTGTTCTTTTCAAGGTTCAAGCGCTTTAACTTTTCTTCGAGCTCCTTCACCTCGTCGGGGCTGTTCATTGCATTTAAGCGCGCGCGGGAGGCCGCCTCGTCTATAAGGTCGATTGCCTTGTCGGGTAAAAATCTGTCTGTTATATATCTGTCGGAAAGGGTTGCCGCGGCAATAATAGCCTCGTCCGTGATTACGACCTTATGGTGCGCCTCGTACTTGTCGCGCAGCCCCCTTAAAATTTCTACGGTGTCCTCAACGCTCGGCTCGTCTACCTGAACGGGCGTAAAGCGGCGTTCGAGGGCGGAATCCTTTTCGATATATTTTCTGTATTCCTCGAGGGTGGTTGCGCCGACCGTTTGCAGCTCGCCGCGGGCAAGCATAGGCTTTAAAATATTTGCCGCGTCCATATTTCCCTCGGAGGTGGCTCCCGCGCCGACAATCTGGTGAATTTCGTCTATGAAAAGTATTACGTTGCCGTTGCGCTTTATTGCGTCTATTGCGTTTTTAAGCCTTTCCTCGAAGTCGCCGCGGTACTTTGCGCCCGCGACCATGCCCGCAAGGTCAAGCGAAAACACAAGCTTGTTTTTAAGCAGGTCGGGCACCTCGTTTTTGACGATTGCCTGAGCAAGCCCCTCCACAACCGCGCTTTTGCCAACGCCCGGCTCGCCTATAAGCACGGGGTTGTTTTTTGTGCGGCGGGAAAGCACCTGAATTATTTTATCAATTTCCTTTTTGCGGCCTATAACGGGGTCTATTTTACCCTCGCGCGCCTTTTGGGTGAGGTCGGAGCCGTATTGAAGCACGGACTTATCCAACGGGCTTGCGGTACGGCTTTCCTTGGGCTTTTTTGCCGAAGCCGCGCCAGAGGAATGCGGGGAAGAGAACAAGCTTTCCGCAAAGCCCTTGAAGGGGTCTTCGTTTTCCTCCTCCTGAAAAAGCTCGGAGACGCCGCCGTTTATGACAAGGTCGAGCTTGCCCGCAAGCACTGCGATATTTATGCCCAGCGCGTAGAGTATGCGCATTGCAAGGCAGTCGTTTGAGGACATTACTGCAAGCAGCATATGCTCGGTACCAGCAAGCGAGTCCTCGCCGTTGATGTCTATTGAAAGCTCTAACGCGCGCTCTATCATGTGCTTTGTACGCGGGGTGTAGCCCGTTATATTGGAGCGCTTGTCGATGGAGCGCTGGAAATATTCGCGGTAGGACGCCTCCGACACGTCGCAAGATACAAGCACCTTGCACGCCGTACAGTCGGGGCAGTTGAGCATTGCAAAAACTATGTGCTCGCTGCCGATATAGCTGCTGCCGTAGATTTTTGCCGCCTCCTCCGCGACTGAAATTACCTGCTGTAAATTATCTGTAAATTTATTGAAATTCATATCGTTTTTTTTAATTACCCCCGTAATATGGTTGAGTTTTGCTTAAAAGGCTTAGCCTATAAGCTTCTTTAAATATTTACCCACCGCCTCGGCACGGTACATATCCCGCTCCACTGCGGAAAGCTGTCTTTGCGCCGCCGCGGTTATGTTTGAAGGGCGCATTTTTACCACCAAATCGTCGATAAGCGATACGTCGGCAAGACTTATCCAGCCGAGGCAAGCGCCCAGCTTTACGTTTGCGGCAAGCTTGATAAGCTCGCTTGTGGAAAGCTTTACGCAGTTGGTGAGTATGCCGTAGGAGCGCAGACAGTTATCACGCAAATCGAGCGAGGACGCGCCGCCCTTTAAAACGTTGCGCTCGTTTTCCTCTAATGCGCAGACCTTTCTTACCACGTCCTCCACGGAGGAGAGAATTTCCTCCTCGGAAACGCCGAGGGTTACCTCGTTGCTGATTTGGTACATATAGCCCTCTGCCTCGCTGCCCTCGCCGTAGATGCCGCGCACGGTAAGGCCGAGGCGGGATATGCTGCGTATCATTTTTGGCATGACGCCGTTGATTGTAAGCGCGGGCAAAAAGAACATTACCGAAGCGCGCAAGCCCGTGCCGAGGTTTGTCGGACACGCCGTAAGATAGCCGAGCTGCTCGTCAAAGGCGAACTTCATGGACGCGGAAATTCTTGCGTCTATCTGCGACATAGCCTCGTATGCGGGGCGTAGCTCTAACCCCTTGACTATGCACTGCTCGCGCAAATGGTCCTCCTCGTTCAGCATTATGGATATGCTTTTGTCGCTGTTGATAAGCGCGGCGGAATAGCGCCTGTTTTCTATAAGCTTAGGACTTATTAGGTGGTTTTCCTTTAACGAGAGCGCCTCCTCCTCGGACACCGCGTCCATGTAATAGAGCCTGAACTCGTCGGGGCTGTTGAAGCCGTCCACACGGGAAAGCCCGCTTGAAACAAGGCGGATAATTTCCTTTGCCTGCTTTTCGTCCTTTAAATGCGAGGGGAACGGATAGCCCTCTAAATTTCTTGCAAGGCGGACGCGCGTGGATACGACCGTCTTTGATAGGTTATCAGCTGTCATTTCCGCCTCCGTACAATGCTTTGGTGATTTCGTCTATGCGCTTGTTGAGTCTGCCCGCCTCGGCATACTGCTTGTTGCGTAGCGCAACCTCGAGCTGCTCCTGCAAGGCTTTAAGTCTGCGGTAAAGGCCGTGGTCGTCGTTGTTGGCGCCGACCCTGCCGACATGACGGGTTTTGCCGTGTATTCTGTCTATCGCGGGTAAAAGCTCTTCCTTAAAAACGTCGTAGCAGCTGGCACAGCCCAAAAGTCCCGTGCGCTCGTAATCATTGTAGGTTGTGCCGCAGACGGGGCAGGCCTTGCGCCGTTTTACCGGCGAACCAAACAGCAACGCGTTTATATCCCCGACCGTATTAAGCGAGTTAAGCCCGCCGAAAAGCTTTATATAACAGCTTTTGCAGAGGTGGGTTTCGAACAGCTCTCCGTTTATATCCTCGACGCGGTTATACGTCGCCGTGTTTTTTTTGCAGTGCTGACAAAGCATCTATTACTACCTTTATAAACCTGCCGCTTACTCGGCATTGGTGAGAAATTTTTTTGTTCACTTTAATTATACAACAAATCGGACGCGGATAAACAAAAAAACCTGCGGCTTATATTAAATTTTTTGTTATTTTTTTATCGAATTAATATTGCTTAAATGCTTTATGCGTGATATAATAGCTTAGGCTGTTAAAAAAGCTGAATGTAAATGTTAAAAATATTTTGGAGGAACAGTAATGCAATATTCAAAAGACATTGAAAATATGATTTGCGTTGCCAAGGGCGTTTCCGGAAGATTCGAGCACGGACCCGCTCCCATTCCCGAGGAAGGGCAGTGGATTCAGGCAAAGGAAATCAAGGACATCAAGGGTCTGACGCACGGTATCGGCTGGTGCGCGCCTCAGCAGGGCGCCTGCAAGCTTACCCTTAACGTTAAGGACGGAATTATTCAGGAGGCGCTTGTCGAAACCATAGGCTGCTCAGGCATGACCCACTCCGCCGCTATGGCTGCGGAAATTCTGCCCCACAAGACGATTTTGGAGGCCTTGAACACAGACCTTGTGTGCGACGCGATTAACACCGCCATGCGCGAGCTGTTCCTGCAAATCGTATACGGCAGAACGCAGTCCGCGTTCTCCGAGGACGGTCTGCCTATCGGCGCGGGTCTGGAAGATTTGGGCAAGGGCTTGCGTTCGCAGGTAGGCACGATGTACGGCACGGCTTTGAAGGGCGCAAGATACCTTGAAATGGCAGAGGGCTACGTAATTGCGCTTGCGCTTGACAAAAACAATGAAATTTGCGGTTATAAATTCGTTGCTTTGGGCAAAATGACCGACTTTATTAAGAAAGGGCTTACCCCCAACGAGGCATACGAAAAAGCAATCGGCACCTACGGCAGATACTCCTACGAGAGCGGCGCCGTAAAGCATATTGACCCCAGAACGGACAAGGAGGTTAAGGACTAATGGCGCTTTTTGAAAGCTATGAAAGAAGAGAAAAGAAAATTCTCTCCGTTTTGAAGGAATACGGCATTAAATCAATCGAGGAATGCCGCGACATTACCCTTAAAAAGGGAATAGACGTAGACAAAATAGTACGCGGCACGCAGCCTATCTGCTTTGAAAACGCGGTATGGGCGTACACCGTAGGCGCGGCTATCGCGATAAAAAGCGGCTGCAAAAAGGCGAGCGACGCGGCCGTTAAAATCGGCGTAGGCTTGCAGAGCTTCTGCATTCCCGGCTCGGTTGCGGAAAACAGAAAGGTCGGCGAAGGTCACGGAAACCTCGGCTCTATGCTGCTGTCGGAAGAAACGGACTGCTTCTGCTTCCTCGCCGGTCACGAATCGTTCGCTGCGGCAGAGGGCGCTATTAAAATTGCTGAAAACGCAAACAAGGTGCGCACTAAGCCTTTGAGAGTTATTCTTAACGGTTTAGGCAAGGATGCGGCTTATATAATTTCGAGAATTAACGGCTTCACCTATTGCAGAACGCAGTTTGACCCCTACACCGAAACGGTTAAGGTTGTCGACAGCGTTGCATTCTCGGACGGCGCAAGAGCAAAGGTTAAATGCTACGGCGCGGACAACGTGCCCGAGGGCGTTGCGATTATGAAGTTGGAGCATGTTTCCGTTTCGATTACGGGTAACTCCACCAACCCCACCCGCTTCCAGCACCCCGTTGCAGGCACCTATAAAAAATGGTGCGTCGAGAACGGCGTAAAATACTTTTCGGTTGCGTCCGGCGGCGGCACGGGCAGAACACTGCACCCCGACAATATGGCGGCCGGTCCTTCCAGCTACGGTATGACCGACACGATGGGACGTATGCATTCGGACGCGCAGTTTGCAGGCTCCTCCTCCGTTCCCGCTCACGTTGAAATGATGGGACTTATCGGTATGGGCAACAACCCTATGGTCGGCGCAACCGTTGCAGTTGCGGTTGCCGTGCAAGAAGCAATGACAAAGTAATTTTACAAAATATAGTATTACAGCAAGGGCTTCTGTATTATCAGAAGCCCTTTTATTGTGGATTGAAAATTTCAGATTAAATTTTTTAGTTTAGGTAAATCATTTTCAACGTTTACCCAAATCTCCTCGCCTTGCCCCTCGTTAAGTTTATCGGCTAAAAAATACATATCTTCAATATTATCGTAAATTGCTATATCAGTTCCTTCGCCTTCTTGCGGTAGATTATTTTCATCTATGTTTCCTTTAAAAACATGCCCGTTACTTACATTTTGCATATTATAGCTTTCAAAGATTTTGCAATAATTACCGTAACAATAAAAATTACTTATCTTTCCGCCGCCTTGTCTGATTAACGCATATAAATTAGATGTATCTTTTTCGCCCGTTACAAAATTTACGTTTACATAACAATTATCTAACTTGGAACTTGAAAAAACGTCGAACATTCCAACACCTCTTAGAGTTCCTGCTCCGTTACTTATATCAATAGTACCTTCATAAAAACATGAAATGATTTCACTATTTGAAAAATAAAAAGAAAACCCTCTGCCATCGCTTGAAAT
Organism: uncultured Christensenella sp.; assembly: GCA_910587015.1. Lineage (GTDB taxonomy): Bacteria > Bacillota > Clostridia > Christensenellales > Borkfalkiaceae > Coproplasma. Next base: position 14,390 of record CAJUME010000003.1, on the reverse strand, counting down.
TATGTCTCTTTTCGCATAGCTTTTTACAATTGATACATAACTCATTTGCCAACCAAAGCCTGAAGCTCTGCCAACAATGCGTTCAGCGTCAAACCAGCCACGAGTTTTTATATCGCCTATCGTATAACAATTCTTTATTTGAAAAACGCCGTTAGATGAGCCTTGACAAAAATATACAAATCCCGCTCCGTAAGAGAATGCCGTTACACTGTTTTCGATTATACATTTATCAAACAGTAATGTACTGTTGTTTGAGCTATATGCTCTATAAACAAACCCGCCTACTCTTCCGCAGGTTACGTCGCCGTAAACGGAACAGTCAGTAATTTGTAATGTTGTATCTTGAACTGCGTCCAAATAGCCAACAAAGCCGCCCGCATTATAGTTATTGTCGCCGTATATTTCTACATCAGTCCGACAATTTCTTATATACGCATTTAATTGTCTGGCTGTAAAATAATAGCCTATCAAGCCGCCCGCCACAATTTCAGCAGACTTATTTATAGCACCTGTATCACCGCTTTCAGTCCAATAACACTCGGTTATCTTAATTTGACCTTCGGCTTGGCAATCTCTGACAAACGCCGAATCGCAAACGCCTATCATTCCTCCAAATACAAACGGCAAATTTAAACTTTTGCTGTAAATATTTTTTATATCCAACTGTACGTTACAACTGCAATTAGCTACTGTACCATTGGCATAACCTACAAGTCCGCCGATTGCGATTCCCGCATAACTAAAACCGTTAGTTACTATTTTTCCTCTTACATTAACATCGTGGACATAGCCCTTAACCATTCCTGCGAGAATACCGACGTAATAATTATCATTTCTGTTCAACGTATCATAATCGGCAGTTATTATGTTTGCATCAATGATAGTTAAATTGCTTATACTGCCGCCTGACACACCGAACAACGATGGACAATTACTTTCTGTTTCAACGGTTAAGTTTTTTACAGTGTGTCCGTTTCCGTCAAAATTCCCTTTGAAATAATTAATTTTATCAAATATAGGCTCATGTGATATACCGCTAAGGTCTAAATCGTTTATCAGCTTATAATTCGATTCGGGGTAATACCACATATCGTTTAATTGCGTATAGTTTGCAATGGTAAACGGCTTTGACTGCGTACCTTCGCCGCCTTCATATAAAAATTCAAACTCGGCGGTTAAGGTCATAGCTGAAATTACCAAGTCGCGTCTTACCGTTGAGCCGTTACCGTCCGACCATTTTACAAATTTATATCCCGCTTGCGGGACTGCAACAACCGCTTCGCTTAATTCTGCATATTTTACTTGCTGTTCCGATTCTCCGTCTATCGTTCCACCTGTGCCCGCAACGTAATTTAAAGTGAATGTCTGCTTCTCAAATATTGCCGTAACGGTTGTATCTGCTGTGATATTTATATCCTGTCTATTCGGCGTGGTTACACCGTCTGACCATTTAACAAATTTATAACCCTCTTTTGTAACTGCGGTGATTTCTGTTCCGCTTTCGCCGTATGTAACAGTTTGACTTGCGTTGCCGACCAAATACCCGCCGTTACTTGCAACGTAAGTTAACGTGTAAGTCTGCTTTTCAAATATTGCCTTTACAACTATATCTTTCGTTACGTTTCTATCCTGCCTTGTGGCTTCGGTTATATTGTCGCTCCATTTAACAAATCTGTAGCCCTCGTTGGGTACGGCAACAACCTCTGTTCCGTTTTCGCCCTCTTTTACGGATTGTTCAGCGGCGCCGGAAATTGTTCCGCCCTCGTTTGCCTGATAAATAACCGTATAACTTTTTGCCGGATTAATCTTTAATTTAAATTCGGCAGTAACCGAAATGTCTACAGTTACGTTTTTATCCTGCCGTGTAGCTTCTGTTCCTCCGTCTGACCATTGAACGAATTCATAACCGTCATAAGGCACGGCAACTACTGTTAATCCGTCTTTGCCGCTTTCTACAGTCTGTTCCGCTTGCCCGTCTATATAACCGCCTTCGCCTGCTATATAGATTAAATCGTAATATATCGGCTGATTTTTAATACTACAACCACACAACAAGGCTATAGAACTAAATATCGAGCCGACAACAATAATTATTAAAAAATTTCTAAGCTTTTCCATATTTTTATTATAGCACACGTATGAAGCTTTGTACACCCTAAATATTTTTATTTACACATAATCAGGTATTGCATTGCGGTTTGGAATTTGTTATAATTACCGCAGAAGTAAAGACGGGAGATAAAATTATGGCAGAAGTTAACTTTACCATTCAGAACAACGTACTGAAAAAATACAAGGGCAATGCAGTAAACCTTGAAATTCCCGAGGGTGTGGAAACTATAGGACAGGACGCCTTTTGGGGTTGCAAGCAAATAAAGCGGGTAAAGCTGCCAAGCACCGTTAAGATTATCGCTCAGGAGGCATTCCGCCACTGCGAACAGCTTGAGGAAATAAACATACCCGACGGAGTTACGACAATAGGAATTATGGCGTTTGCCTTCTGCTACAAGCTGAAGGACGTGCACCTTCCCGACAGCGTTGTATCGATAGGCGAACAAGCCTTTGCCGTATGCCAAAGCTTTGAGAAAATAACCGTGCCCGAAAAGGTGAAAAATTTGCCCGCCTACTGCTTCCACGGCTGTAATAACCTTGAAGAAATTAATTTGCCGAAGGGGCTTAAAAGCATCGGGAAGAGCGCTTTTCTCGAATGCAGGCTACCGCATATAGAGATACCCGAAAAGGTAACACAAATAGGCGAAAATACTTTTTTACGTTGCGAGCAGCTTACAAGCGTTATTCTGCCCGAAGGACTTACCGCCATTGGCGAAACCGCTTTTTTGGGCTGTAAAAAGCTTGCCGAAATTAAATTGCCGCAAACTCTGACGGAATTGGGCGACAGAGCCTTTGAATATTGTGAAGGGTTGAAAAGCGTATGCCTGCCCGCAAGCCTTACAAAGCTTGGCTACGGCGTATTCGGCTATTGCAGCAGTCTTGAAAAGCTGACAATAGCAGACGGAAATACCAGATTTAAATATGCAGACGGATTGATTATTTCCGCAGACGGCACAACCGTAGAGGCTTGCATGCCATATAAAAAGGGAGTTTGCGAAATTCCCAAGGGCGTTAAAAATATTGCGTGGCACGCATTCGAGGACTGCGTGCAAATAACCGACCTGATTATGCCCGAAACGGTAGTAAACATAGGCGTATTTGCTTTTGACGGCTGTAAAAGACTTGCCAACGTAAGGCTGTCGTCTAAAATCAAAAAGCTTAATTGCAGCATTTTCAGAGGGGGCAAAAGCTTACAGCATATAGAACTGCCAGAAAAGCTTACCGCTATCGGCACAAGCGCCTTCGAGCTGTGCGGTCTTAAAGAAATAACCATTCCCGAAACAGTAAAAACCTTAAAGGGCTATGCGTTTGACCAATGCAGAATGAACAAGGTAACTATTTACAGCAACGTGAAAATTAATATGCGGTCGCTGGGCAGAGCCACCTTCGAGCTGTATGCGAAAAATATTCCGCTTGATAAAATTTGCAAGGCATATCAGCTGTGCGCATTGCTCGGGTATGCGGAAATGTATTACGCGGGCGAAGAGCTGCAAGCGGAAATTACAGAAGGCTATAAAAAATTTGTTACGGAAAATGCCGACAAGGTTACCGAAAGCATGCTGAAAAAGCCCGCCGTGGCAGACTTTGTTTTATCGTTGCAGTGTCTGGACGAGGCGGAAACGGCAAATATCGTACAGAAGCTTAAAAAGCCTGACAATGCAGACCTTAACGCTGTGCTTGCAAAGCATAAGCTGTAAAAATTAAAAACACGCGCCCCCGCAGTGTGTACTGCGGGGGCGCTTTTACATACGCCTATTGAGCTATAAGGCTATTTTGGCACTATTTTTTTAATAAATTGTCAAAGCTCTCCCGCAGGATATGCGGATAACGTACAAGCTTATCGGCGTTTAAATTTTCCTTATGCATATCCACTGCTGTTATGCGGTGATTTTGGTAGGTTGTATAATAATAAACGCCCGTATCCGCATTGCAACAGCAGGTGTAAACAGTTATCTCGTATTTGCCGTTTTCAAGTCTGTTTGCGCCGCGCGTTTGCTCTACACTGCCCAAAATATGAAAAAACTGGTTTACGCTTTCCTCCTCCGAGCTGCCGCAAACGGAGTTAAGCTTGTTGAACGCCGCCCTTACAAACCTTGACTGCGATGATAAATCGCCCGGTAAGCCCATTGCGCCAAGTCCCTTTGTATACAGCTGTAAATTCAGCTTATCGGAAAAGGTGTTTTTGGGCTGTTCCGCCGACAGACCGATATAATTGTTGAGGTTGAACATATGCATATCAAAGGTCGGATTATTTGCAAGCACGCCGACGGGATTATCGTAAATTTTTAAGCCGCCGGCAACAAGCTCAACGGTGACGCATTTGCTTTTGTCTGCCAAAAGCCAGTGTAGTTCTGCAACGGGCAGGCCTTTGCCGTAGGGGCGGTCGGTTAAATTTATTGCTTTAAGCGCCTCCACAGCCTCGTCCACGCGCGCGCACGTACATAATATATATAATATAAGCTCGTACTGCGCTATATTTTTTGCGCCGTCTGCGGGCTTGTTGTATTTTGCATTGCCGGCAAAGTTAAGCCCCGCCATGCAGAGCCCCTTTTCGTTAACGCCCTCGTAATACAGCGGCAGCTTATCCGGCACATACGCCGTGCCGATAATTGCGAAATGGCTTGTAAGCGCCTGACCGCAGCTTAACTCAAAAGGAAAATTGCGCGGGGTTATTACCACCTCTTCCTTATAGGAATACTCCAAATCGAGCGTTCTGCCGAAATAAAAAGCTTTTGTTTTAAAGGTTATCAAAGTGCACATTGCGTTATCCTCCGATTTAATTATTGAAATACGGCAAGATTTTAAACAAAAATTTTTTATAAAAATTCAGACAGGGCGGCGCAAATGCGCCGCCCTGTCCTTAGGGTAGGTTAAAACGCGGTTTAACGCGCGTTTTGGGTGTGGTAACGCCCTCGCCGCAATTACCCTTTCGGGCAATGCGGCAATGGCTGAGAATTCCGGTACGGATAAGCTTTTTAATGCGTAGCCGCACCGGCAGTGTGGTACTTGGTTAAAAAGCTTATTCTTCTTCAGTATCTGCGTCTGCATCGCCTTCGTCGTCGGTTACAGCTGCTTCCATATAATCAAGGGAGTCGTAAGGGTCGCTGAAGCCGCCTTCGTCATATCCGCCGACAAGCTTGGGCTTACGCTTAGCCGCAACGATATATGCGATTATAATCATTATGAACAGCACTCCGAGCGCCGCCGCAAGACCTATAAGCCAAGGCGTGGAAAGCTTGCCCGTGCCGCCGATAAGCGCCCTTACGGACATTGCCACATCGGGGTTGTCGATAACGTATTCCGCGCTGTCAACCGTGAGGGTAACGGTATAGTTACCTACGTCCCTGAGCAACTGACCTTCGCCCACTACGTTTACTGTGAAGGTGAGGTTTTTACCGTCTACCTTTACGGGGAACACGCCGCCGCTGACAGTTTTAAGTGCGATTGAAACGGGGTCGCTGTTGTTAAAGCCGCTTATAACCGCGGTGGGAAGGTGCGCGCTGCCGTTTTCCTCGAAGGTGGTCTGGTTCCATGTAACGACAAGCTTTCTGGGAGCGGTAATAGTTACCGTGCCGTTGGGGTTCTTGATTACATAGTTGGCGCTGGTTGACGCAACGGAAAGCGCATAGACGCCTACGTCCGTTAACACGTTGCCGGAGCCCGCGACAGTAACCGTGAAGGTTATTGTTTTGCCGTCCAAATCGAAGTTGTAGCTGCCGCCCTCTACCGAGGTAAGAACAAGCTCGAAGGTTTTGCCGCCCGCAAAGCCGCTTATAACCGCGGTGGGCAGGTGCTGCTGTCCGTCATATACAACGCTTGTGTTGTTCCATACAATTTCAAGCTCGGTAGGAGCCTTGATTGAAATCGTCTGAACGGGAACGTCGATTTTATAATTTTCGTCGTCCACGCTTACCACAAGCTGATGTCCACCCGTGCCGGTCAGGTCGCCCTGCACGCCAACGGTGATATTGATTGTTTTGCCGTCCGCTTCAACCTTAAAGGTCTTGCCCGCCGCGCCGTCAAGCTCAAGCTCGGCAACGGTGCCGTCCTTGAAGCCGCTTACGGTTGCCTTGGGAAGGTGCAACGTGCCGTCCGCAACAAAGTCGGTGACGTCCCAGACTACGTTAAGCTCCTTCTGCTTGATTTCGAACTTGCCGATATTGGTGTTTTCCTGATTGTTTTCCGTCTTGTAGAATACTACATAGCCGCCGTAAACGGGTTCGTATACGGATTTGAATTCAAAGTAAGGCGTGTAGCTGCCGACCTCGGTATCTGCCGTGGCATCGTTGGCGTTGTCAACTCTTAAACGAATTGCCATAACCTGCAGGAAGGTATCTCTGTCAAGCCCGTCAACCTCTATATAGCCGCCGTCGTACAGCTCTTCTGCAAGCTTGTTTAACTCGTCCTCGGTTTCGGGCACGTTGCCGAATTCAACGGTGTAGGGCTTTTTGAAGGTTATGGTTACCGATTTTTCGGTATCGTCCGTTACCTCTACCGTCCACTGTCCGCGGTACTCGTTATGGTTAAGCGCAGTTATGCGGTAGTTGATTACATATCTGCCCGCCGCCGTTATAGAAGGCTTTGCGCTTGTAAACGCATTCTCCTGTTCGGGAGTGGGAACAACGCCCGTTGCATCGTGTGCCTGACTGTATTCAAACGTTGCAAGCACTACGTTGCCCTGCAGCATTACAAACTTGTATTTGCCGCCTTCAATAGCATCGAGCGTAATTTCCTTATCTCCGCTGAGATAGAACTGGTCGCCCGTGCCCGTTACGGTTATGCTTGCGGGTACAATATTGAAGTCGCAGGTTTCGTTTGTAAACTTATAGTTTGTGTTGGTAGACGAAGCGGTTGCGACATAGTCGCCAGCCTCGGTGGGAAGTCCCACTATTGCATCGCCGCTGTCCTTTTTAGCTATGCTAACGGTCATAACAAGCTTGTCGCCGTCAATGCTGAGGAAGCTTGCCGTGGGCGCGTGACCCTTTCCGTTATATACATAGCTGTCGGTAGCCCAGCTAACTGCAACCGTCTTTTGAAGTACGTGCAACGCGCCCGCAACGAAGGTGATTTCGTAGTTTGCGGAGGTGTAGCCGCTTACTGTGATAACGTAGTCACCTACGTTGCCGCCCTTTGCGTAGTCGTAGCTGTAAACCGCCGCGCCTTTAAGGTTTGCAACGGTTTCGCCGTTTACAAAGCCAACGGGCTCGTCTATGCCGTCGTTTGCAGGGCTGTCGCCGTAGAATATAGACTTATCCTTCGCCGTTATCGTAAGCGACGCCTTGTTAATGTTAATCTCTACCGTAGCCGAAGCGCCGATATAGTTGGTGCTGTCGTTTACGAATATAGTAACGGTAAGCTTGCCGCCTGCGGGTACGTTTGTAAACGTTCTGTTTGAAGAGTACTCTATAACCGCGCCGGTTTCGCCCTTGGTAAGCGTTGCGCCGTCAACCGTGTGCGATAAGCCGTCATAGGTGTAGTCCGTTACGATTGCTGAGGTGTCTATAACCGTCTGCGCCTTGGTTATGGTAAGCGTAGCGGTCAATGCGGTTACGCCGTTATAGTTTACGGAATCCGCAACGTTGAAGCTTACGGAAACGGTATACTCGCCTGCGTTTATAACACCCGTATCGGTTACCTTGCTGCCGTCTGCCTTGTTGGTGTAAACGTATTCCTTTACGGTTACGCCCGCAGGAAGCGTTGCGTCGTCAATGGTCAGCGTATGCGCAGAGCCGTCATATTCGACAGTGTCGCCGTCGAACGTTACGCCCGTCATATCGTAGTCTGCCTTCTTGACCGTAAGCGTTGCCGTTTTGGAAGCTACGAGGTTGTAGTTGTTTGTATCCGTAACGGTGAACTTGACGGTTACCTTATATACGCCTGCGGAAATTACACTTGAACCGGAAAGCGTTGAGCCGTCCGAGGTATCGATATATTCGTAGCCCTGTACGGTTACGCCCGCGGGAAGCTTGCTTGTATCAACAGTTATGCTCTTATCGGCGCCATCGTATTCGCATTCTAAATCATCGAAGTCAACGCCGGACATATCAATGTCAGCCTTGCTTACCGTTATGGTCAGCGTTATTTCCGCCGCATAGAAGTCGTCCGTTTCTTCTGCGGTGATTTTAAGCACCAGCTCGCCGTTTGCGGGAACATCGGTAAACTTCGCGTCCGCGCCGTTGATTGTATACTTAATCGTCGGGTTCTGCGTGCTTGTTGTGGTTGCGCCGCTGTTTATAACCTGCTCGCTGCCGGTATAGGTGAATTCGGTTGTACCGTTATAATAAATCTGTGTTGCGTGCTTGGATACGCCCGTTATAAGGCTGAAATCCGTGCATTCAGCCGACTTATCCGCGCCGTTATAGGTAACGTATATTACCTTCTGAGCGCCCGCAGTCAGCTTGGTTTCGCCATCGGGCAAGGAAAGCGAGAAGTCGTCTGCGGCAACCGTGAAGCTGGTACCGTCGTTACGGTAAGCCGTTACGGTTACATTTTCCTTAACCTTTGCAAGGTCGGTATCGGTGTAGATTGTAAAGCCTGCATTTACCGTTGCGGATACCCTTACCACCTCTACCTCCGTTACTGTCGGAGCAAACGAAGCGGGAAGCACGTTGCCGTTTTCGGTATAGCTTACGTTTACAAGTCCGCCGACCTCGAAATTCGAGCCCGAAAGAGCAAGCGTATAGCCGTTGGGATTATCATCGGTTGCAAGACCGATTTCAACGGACTTGCCGTTATTGTAGTACGCCGTTACGACAAGCGAAACATTTCCGTCCGCCAACAGCTGCTTAAAGCCGTCCAAATCGGTGGAGGTGAAGATTTTCGCGTCCTTCTGGTCATACACCGCTTTAATCGAGGTTATTGCGGCAACGGTTACATCGATTTCGAACGTAGCGGCAATGCTTGTGCCGTCTACGGTTACCGTAATCGTAGCCTTGCCGTCCGCCGTAAGATTCGACCAGTCGCCCGTAAGCGTATAGGTGAATTCCTCGGTTGCAGTTTTGCCGTCGTTGTTGGTGCCCGTAACCTTGAGGGAAACGGTGCCGTCCGCAATAAGCTTTTTAAGCGTTTCGATATTATCGGGAGTGCTGTAAATATTTACGTTCTTCTGGTCGAACTCGGGAGTAATGCTTGCAAGCTCGGTTTTGGTAACGTTGAGTACGTGGGTTTCGTCCTTATGGTTTTCGAAGCCTACGCCTATCTTGCAGCGGCCTTCCGTAAGCGTTGTTGCATCGTTAAGCAAATACAGCGTATAGCCTTCCGTTATCTTTTCGGTAGTAACGCTTGCGCCGTCCGTATAGGTTGCGGTAATGGTTATACCGATTTTGCCGTCCTCAATCAGCTTTTTAACGTCCTCGATAGTGTACGAGGTATAAAGCACGGTATCCTTCTGGTCGAATTCCGCAACAATGCCCGTTAAAATTTTCAGCTCTGCAACGAACGTGATTTTTCTTGTAACGGTATTATAGTTTACCGTATCGGTCGGGGTGAACACATATTCGATATCGATATTGTCCGCCTGCATTTTATAGCTTTCGTCAACCCACTTATAGGTGCCCGCGGTATCCGTATCCTTGAATACAAGCTGCGAGAAGGTGATAAGTCTGCCCGAAAGCGCCTTTATAATCGAAGGGTTAAGCGTGGGGTCGATTTTGTTAACCGTAAGAGTTTTGGTTATTGCGGGGATTTCCTTATGGTTTTTGTCAACCGTGAAGGATACGGTAACCTTGTACTCGCCCGCATTTACAATATCGTCTGCGGTGCACTCGGTCAAAGCGCCGTCCTCGCCCACGATTTCATACTTATAGCTGACGCCAAGCGCGACAACCTCTTCGGGAACGTTGGTTGCGACAAGCTTGCCCGCAAGCTTATTGCCGTCATAATCAACCGCAACGTCATTGAAGGTAATACCGTCAACGCCGTCATAGTCGATTTTCGAGATTGTAAGGGTAACCTCGTTAAATGTGAGCGCGTTGTAGTTTACGATATACTTGTTATCGGTGAAGGTAACCTTTACGCCGACAGTATAGCTGCCCGCGTCCACCATACCGTTAACACCCTCTGCAAGGCTTGCGCCGTCATAGGTGTATTCGAGGGTGATGCCGCTCGAAGGCAGACCCGTTACGACTATTGCATGCTCGTTACCGTCGTAGTCAACGGTTGTGTCTGCAAACGTTACGCCCGTAAGGTCGAAGTCAACCGAATTGACTGTAAGTCCGTCTACAACCTTTTCCTTTGCGGTTGCAACGGTGTCGTCCTTATAGGTTACGGTCACATAGGTGTTGCCCGCCCAAAGCACGGTTTCACCCTCTACCGCGTACTTTATTTCATAATCGGTAATGTCGGTTACGCGGCTGCCGTCGTTGTAAATCGCAATTACGGTTATGCTTGTTCTGTCGAACGCGGTAAGCGCATCGTACGTGGTTTTTATGCCTACGGAGCTGTCCGCCGCCTCTACCTCAAGACCGACAAGCTCTACCTTGTAGTACTTGACGCCCGAAAGCACGGCAGACTTGCCGTTTGCGGAAATTACGGTAATGTCGTAGTCCGCAGTGGCGTTGAGTATGGGCTTAACGCCCTCGCCCCAGCTGCCTTTAAGGGTGTATTCGGTGATTTCATCGTCTGCGGGCTTGCCGCTGTCAAGCGTAGCGCGCACGGTAATATACTGTTTAAGCTGGTCAAGCGTGGTCGAGGTGTAAATCGTGGGAACGTTTACGTCCGCCTTCCACTCTACGGTAATGCCCGCAATTCCGGGGATTTCGCCGCTCAGCTCAATCGATTTGGTAACGGAATTGAAGTTGACCGCATCATCGCCCGTGGGAACAAATTCCCAGACGTACGCTTTAAGCTCGGTAGTAAGCACGGGCTTAACGCCGTCAACAAGCTGCCACGTTACAGTACCCGTAACAGCAACAGTGCCGAACATTGCGGAAACGACCCTAAGGTCGGGCAAATCGCCGCCCGCATAAATGTGGTCGGTATCGGGGTTGTAGGTGTCAAAGGTGACATGTACAACGGGCGTAGCCTTTTCGATATCAAACGTTCTGGAAATTTCCGCAAAGCTTTCGTAATTATCGAAGGACGCGTCAAGCGTGACCTTAATTACATAGCTGCCCGCGTTTTTGGGCAGGTTTGCGCTTGCGGGATAGGTTGTGCCGTCTGCGCTTTCGTATACGATTGTGGGAACAACGGTATCCTTATCGCTTTCCGCAACGCCCGTAAATTTAGCGGTAACGCCCTGAACGTTGCCGTTGTAAACAAACTTTTTGTCAACGCCGTCAAACTCAACGCCTAAGGTTGCTTTTTTGATTGTAAAGCTGACGGTTACGGTGCCCGTATAGTTGCCTATACCGGTAATGGTTACGTCAACCTGCGTGCCTGCGGCGTAATCTTCCGTGCTGTATGCAACGGTGTAATCCCTTTCCTTTGCAAGCGAGGTTGCCGCGCCGTCATCGCCGAGCACCACCGCCACTGCGGGAACGGGCTTGTGCGCCTCGCCATTGTAGGTGTACTCGCTGTCAATGTTGGAAACGTTTGTATCCGCAATTGCCTTTGCGGTGATTGTAAGCACTGCGTTCATATCCGCGGGCGCGGTGTAGTTGCCGCTTGCGCTTACAAACTTGACTGTTACGTTATAGCTGCCCGCCTTTGTTTCGCCCGTGAAGGGGTTTGACGTGCCCGCATAGTAGTAAACTGGCGTAATATCGTCGGGAAGGGCGTTTTCGGCAGTGATTTCTATGGTCTGGTTTTTGCCGTTGAATTCAACCGACAAATCCTCGAACGTGACGCCCGAAATAACCGCCGCGGTAATTTCGTAGGTGTAGTCCGCGTTGGTTATTACATATTTGTAGTTGGAATAGGGCTCGGTTGCGGGGAAGTTGTCGAACGCGGGCTTATATACGCCCATTGCCGAGGGAACTCCGCTTACATCTGCGCCGTTTTTGGTATAGGTTATGCTGACAAGCGCCGCCAAAGCCTCGGTCGTTACCGCGCTTTCGTCGCCCGCCTGAACGCCGCCCATAACCTCGAGAGTTGCGCCGTGGGGGTTGCCGTCATACTGAGGGGCGCCCGCATTCCACGTTAAGTTAAGGGTTGCCTTTTCTATCGAGAAGGATTTTGTAATTTCGCCCGTGTAGTTGCCTTTACCCGTAACGGTTATAACAACGGTTGCGCCCGCCTTGCCCGCCGTGCCTGCGGTTACCTTGTATGCAACGGTGTAGTCGGTATCCGCAACAAGGTTGGTTGCGGTTGCGTCGGTGCCCAGCTTAACCTTTAAAACGGGCACGGGGTTGCTCCATGCACTGCCCGCATAAACATAGGTGGAGTTTATGCCGCTTAAATCGTTAAGCATTATTGTTTTGGGCGTGATTGTAAGGGTTGCGGTTTTATCGGGAATGGCATTATGGTTGCTGTCGCCCTTGAATTTTGCCGTAACCGTGTATGTGCCGACAGCCTTAACGTTCTCCGCGGCAACAGGATTGCCCTCGCTGTCCGCAAACGTATAGGTTGCGGTAACGCCCGCGGGCATACCCGCCGCCTTAATAACCTCTGCAAGCGACTGACCGATAAACTGTGCCGAGGTATTGTTAAATACAAGGTTAGTCAAATCGGAATAGTCAACCGCAACGATTTTAAGGGTTACATCGTCAAGCTTAACCTCGTTATAGTTGGTTATAAGCTCGTCGTCGGTAAAGGTGACCACGACCGATACGGTGTAGCTGCCTACGTTTACTCTGCCTTCGCCGACCGAGCCCGAATAGCCGTAAACCGCGGTCATTTTTGTATCGTCAAACGTGCCGCCAACGGTTATTGCGTGCTTCTGACCGTCATAGTCAACGGTGTCGTCCTCGAAGGTGAGCCCCTCGAAGTCTATTTTGGAAACGGTTACCGCGGCAGTCTTGCTGTCGGAATTTTCTTTGCCGTTTTCCGCGGTGTAGGCGTACTTGATTGTGACTGCGGTATCGCTTGCCCACAAAACCGAGCGCGCGCTGTCCGCATACTCGATTGTATAACCGTTAGCTTCCGCTGTTTTAAGCGAAATTGTTTTTGTGGAATTGTCGTTGAAGGTTGCCGTTACCACAAGCGCGGAGGTATCGAACTTGTCGTAAGCGTTGTAGGCGGTTTTGTAGGCGTCGTTAAGGGTTATGCCCGTCATTTCGACTGCGATAACGGGTATGCCCGTAATCTTGCACGAAACGGCGGCAACGCCCGCCTCATTCATATCGTCGTCCTGATAGCTTGCCATTACGGACGAATTGTCGCCGTAGCTAAGCTTTCCGTTAAGCTTGTCGGTATCGGTATAGTCTATATCATAGGATATAAGCCCCGTATAGGCTTTGCCGTCTTCCTTGGTGCCCTTGATTGTTACAAACTGCGCGATTATGCCCTTTATCGTATCAATGGGTGTGGAGGAATATATGGGCGCGGCTGTGCCCGCCTCTACCGCGCTTGCGTACGCGGCGGTATCGAAGGTGGCTTCAAGCTTGTTCAGCAACGGCTTTTTGACGGAAAGCTCTATCGTGCCCGTCTTCTTTTTATAGTTATAGCAGTCCGCACCCGTGGGCGAGAACGTCCATTTGTAGGTTGTTGTGTCGTGGTGGAGCGTTTGACCCGCGTCAAGCGTGATTGTACCCTTCACGCTTGTTGTACAAGTCAGCGCGGGCAGAACGCCGTCCGTATACAGCTGACCGGTTTCGGTCCTCCTTACGTCGGACAGGGTGGTTTCCGCCTTCTTTATTGTGAAGGTTATCGTCTGGTCCTGCAATCGCAAATCGTCGGGACCTGCGGGGATGTAGCCTTCCGGCAGGTCAACCTCCCAATATATTACCTCTTTATCGACGTCGGCGGGGTCGTACGGCAGGTCGGTATCGGGGTCGATTGAAGTGCCGTTCCACACGTTCGGCTGATTTTTTATTGAAAAGGTTACGCTGTATTTGCCCGCGTTGGCAGCATAAAACACGCCGTCCTTGACCGAATATTCTGCGGTGGTCAGGGTCGCCGTTGTTTTGTGGCCATCGTTATCCTCTTTTTCAAGCGTAACCTTGGATATTTCGCTTTTTGTCAAATCGATATATTGCAGCCCTGCAATATCCTTGCCGTTGTACGTTTTTTCCGTTTCGGTCTTCACCTCTTCGGGGACGTCAATACCCCTCGCCGCCAAGGCGGCAGATTTGAGATTTAAGTGAAGCGCGGGGCGGACAGCAGCGACGGACGAAACAGTAGAACCGGCGTTACCGCCCGAGGCCGCCAGAGCATTTGCAGCGTTGGCGTAAAAGTAGCTG
>CAJUME010000002.1 GCA_910587015.1 uncultured Christensenella sp. | reverse complement strand
CGACGTCAAGCATTCTTCACTTCCGCTTTAAAACTTTTTGTCATATAAACGACCGTGCCCTCGCCGCGGACGGAATTCACCTTAAACTCGTCCATAAACGTCTGCATTATCGTAAAGCCCATGCCGGAGCGCTCGTCCGACGGCGCCGAGGTAAAAAACGGCTGTACCGCCTTGCCTATATCCGGTATGCCCTTGCCCGTGTCGCTTATTTTGATATGTAGCGCATCGTTTTCGATTTCGCACTCAACCGTAACAAGCCCCATGCCGTCCTTGTAGGCGTGCACGGTGCAGTTTGTAACGGCCTCCGACACGGCGGTTTTAACGTCCGACAGGTCGGAAAGCGAGGGGTTGAGCTCTAAGCAGAACGCGGCAACGGCGTCCCTTGCGAACGCCTGATTGCGGGGAAGCGAATAAAATTGAAGCTTTAAATAGTTTTTTGTCATATTTATATCCTTTTTACTTCTCCTTGGGGATAAGCGAGTAAATTCCGCTTAAATTCAGAATTTTATCGGCGGCGAAATTGGGCTTTTCCACGCACAGCGGTATAGATAGTTTGGAGGCTTTTTTGTATCTGCCTATCAAAAAGCCTATGCCCGTGGAGTCCATAAAAGCCACCTCCGACAGATTTATTATTATTTTTGTGACGCCGAGATTGTCGTCTATCAGCTTATCGCATTTTGCGCGCGCGGACTGTGCGGAGCATTCGTCCATTTCGCCCGACAGACTTATGTACAGAACCTTACCGCTCACGCAGCCGGAAACAACCATTTTTCTTTCTCCGTGATTTTTTAAAAATATTACTATACTTCCGTTAAGGAAATTTCTGTATTATTGACGGTTTTTGTAAAATTTTGCCGCAAATAAAAAAGCCCGACCTTGGCAAAATGCCAAGGTCGGGCTTTAAACCAACGTTATCAGACATAGTCGGCGTAAACGTAGGTAACGCCGCGCGCGCAGTAAAATTTGCTGTTTGCAGAAAGGTTTTCGGTATGCACGGCGATATTTTTATCAGTGTTAAGCATGCACAGCGCGTAACAGCACCAGCTTTCCTTGCAGATTACATAGGTCGTTATATCTTCCTTATCCTCGAAAAGCTTTAACATTTTGGTAAACGGATAGCTTGCCTTATAGTTTGTGAACCAGTACTCCGCAAACTCAGGGAACCGCGCTTTTACATTGTAGTAATCGTCCGCGCCGTAAATCTGTATAACAAAGCGCGAATAAATGTCAAGCCCTTTATTTTCGGCAACGGTGCACATTACCGAAAGGATTTCGATTATATCGTCTTCCTTACTGTCGAAAACTATCCTTGCCTGCGGATATTTTTGAAGAATTTCTATAAGCCCCTCAAAGGACATCGCCTTGTATTTGCCGCCGATTTCATAAGACATAAATTCGGCTAAGGTCGGGCGGTTTTTCTTGCTGTACGGCGTATGCTCGAACCAGTGAGTACATACGACATAGCCGTCGCTTGTAAGCATAAAATCAATCTCAACAAGCTTTTGTCCCTCGGCAAGGTATTTTTCCAGCGGCTCGCCACAGTTAAGGTAGGTTTTGTCCGACCTCTCCCTTCCGCCCGCGTGAATAACGTACTGCGGCTCTGTCGGCGCCTCCGTTTTATTGAAGCCGATAATCATATTCGGGATAAAGGTGATTAAGGCAAAGGCAAGCAACAGCGCAGCCGCGATTTTAAGCGACCTTTTATCGGAAAACAGACAAAAAACGGAAACTGCCGCAAGAACAATTTCCGCACACGAGGCAACGGCAATAAGCCGAACCGAAAACAGATATTTAAGCAGCTCGAATAAAATTACAATAAATACCGAGGCGGCAAGCAATATTTTTTTTATTAAAGCAGACTTATCCATTTGCATAGCACCTTAAACAATGCGTACAGCCTCCCGCATACTTTAAAATGCAGTTTTGGGCTATATATAGTCCATATAGTACTATATATAGCCCACAATGTCAAATAATTAAGGATATAATTTGTGTATAACGACTTACTGAGGTATGATATGGATACCTATTCCGCCGTAAGGGACAGGCTGTTGGTGCTGTGCGAAATAAAGCGCGTATCCTTCCACAAGCTTGCCATGGATTCCGGCGTCCCGCCATCTACCATAAAAAATATTCTGTACGGAAAAAGCAAAAACCCCGGCATTGTGACCATTAAAATGCTTTGCGACGGGCTTGGAATTTCTTTACCCGAATTTTTCGACACCAAGGAATTTGCCGAGCTGGAACAGGAAATAAAATAAAAAACACCCCGCCCGCGGAGCTTTTACGCTCCGCGGGCGGGGTTTGTATTCGGATTAAACGTTTTTTATACTTATGGTTATACATCGCTTTCGGGCTTGCGTAACCACTTTAAATTTTTTAAATCGAGTTTAAGCTTGCCGTCTACTATTACTATTCTGTTATACAGCCAAAGCAGATAGCCGAGCACGGTGAACACGGCAACCAGAATTACAACCCAAACCACTACTCCGCCATAGCCGAGCTCGTTGACGTCCAAAAAGAAATACGGATATTCAAAGTCCTTAATCGCCGCGCCGAGAATAAACGTATAGCATACGTATACAAGCGGAATTATAATACTGAACAGGGGCGCGAAAATCGAAACCGACTTTTTTTCGTCAAACAAAAAGTAGTCTGCAATAAACAGCAGCGGCGCAAACACATGGTATGACAGATTGCCTATATTCCGCCAAAAATCTGCGGTGAACGGCTCACCCAAAAGTATAAGATAGACGAGGAAGGTCACAAGAATCATAACCGTCGTCATAAATTTCAGCAAGCTTATTTTGTTGCAGAACCCCTCTCTTTCGCCCGCGCGTACGCGCTTAACGGTGTCCGCAAGCACGACGACCGAAACGGCAAACACAAAATAATTGCTTATGTTGGTGTAATATTTCAAAAATTCCCACGTCAGCGTGTTTGGACCCTTGCCCGCGTAGAAAATTCCGAAGGTAAGCAACACCGCCAGCGCCGAAACACAGCATAAAACCATTCTGTAAATTAATTGCGTCAATAAATTTTTTCTGAACATTCTTTACTTCTCCCGTTTACGGCTAAGCACGCCGCAACGCCGTAATTATATCACATATTAATTAATGTTACAAACAAAAACAAATAAACACCTTAAAAAAGGTGCTTATTTTGGTGGGAGGAGGTGGATTCGAACCACCGAAGTCGGAGACGTCAGATTTACAGTCTGATGCATTTGGCCACTCTGCAATCCGCCCGTATTCAATTTTACCCCGCTTATACGGGGTAATTGTTGGAGCTGGTGATCGGAATCGAACCAACAACCTGCTGATTACAAATCAGCTGCTCTGCCAGTTGAGCTACACCAGCATGCCGCCCGCTCGGGGTGGTGCCTTGGGGTGGAATCGAACCGCCGACATATGGATTTTCAGTCCACCGCTCTACCATCTGAGCTACCAAGGCATTTAACGCCATAATGGCGTTTATAAATAATTTGGCGACCCCAAACGGGCTCGAACCGTCGACCTCCAGCGTGACAGGCTGGCGCTCTAACCAAACTGAGCTATAGGGCCAAATTAAAATATAAATATTTATCTTATGCACAAAGCCGCCGATAAATATTTTTTGGTGGGCCTTCACGGACTCGAACCGCGGACCAATCGGTTATGAGCCGACCGCTCTAACCAACTGAGCTAAAGGCCCTTAAAGGGTGCTTTGCGCTTTTCGCACAACGCTTACATATAATAATATAAGCGTAAATTTTTGTCAAGTAATTTTTTAAGCAATTTTTATATATTTTTACTTAAAATTTACCGTTTTAAAAAGCAAATAAAGCTTTTTCCGCGCCCCGCAATTTCGTTTGCGGGGCGCGGAATGCTTATAGGTTTTATACCGAATTATTCTCCCGCGAACTGCGAATTGTAAAGCCCCGCATAGAAGCCGTTCTGCGCCATAAGCACGTTGTGACTGCCCTGCTCCACAATATTTCCGTCGCGCATAACAAGTATCAAATCCGCATTTTTTATGGTTGAAAGCCTGTGCGCTATAACAAAGCTTGTTCTGCCCTCGGTCAGCTTATCCATCGCGCGCTGAATAACCTCCTCCGTTCTTGTATCCACGTTCGAGGTCGCCTCGTCAAGAATAAGCAATGGCGAATTTTCCGCCATTGCGCGGGCAATGGTTATAAGCTGCTTCTGTCCGCCCGAAATATTCGCCTCGTTCTCAACGTAATAATCAAGCCCGCCCGGAAGAGTGTGGACATAGTGATATATGCCCGCCTCCTTGCAGATTCCGTCAAGCTGTTCGTCGGATACGCCCGTTTTGGAAAACAGTATATTGTCCCTTATGGTTCCCTCAAACATCCAGGTATCCTGCAAAACCATACCGAAAATATCGTGCACCTCTTCCCTCGGCATATCCTTTATCGAAACGCCGTCAATTAAAATATCGCCGCCGTTAAGCTCGTAAAAGCGCATTAAAAGGTTTACAAGCGTGGTTTTGCCCGCGCCCGTGGGCCCGACAATTGCAACCTTCATACCCGACCGGATTTTTGCCGAAAAGTCGGATATGATTATCTTGTCGGGATTGTAGCCGAAGCGGACATTCTTAAACTCCACCTCGCCGCGCACGGTTTTACCGTCGGTAAGCAATTTGCGTTGCTTGCCCGCTTCATCGGAAAGCTCCTCCTGCTCCAAAAACTCGTATACTCTGCCCGATGCCGCAGTAGCCATCTGCATGCTGTTCATTGCCTGAGCCAGCTGGCTTAAAGGGTTCTGGAAAAGATTTATATAGATTAGGAATGCGGAAATCGTGCCAAGCTGTATAACGCCGTTGCTCATTAAAAGTCCGCCTACAACGCACACCGCCGCATAGGCGAAATAGGACACGAAGGTCATTGCAGGCTGCATAAAGCCGGCTATTGAATTCGCCTTGAAAATTGCCTTGCGCATGGTGCGGTTTGTTTTTTCGAACTCTTCCGTCTTTCTTGCGCCCGCGCCGAACGCCTTTATTACCGTTGCGCCCGAATAATTTTCCTCTACCTTGCCGTTCAAATCGCCCAACAGCTTCTGGTTGCGCTCGAACTGCGGCAAGGCTATTTTTGTAAGGATAAACAGCATTACAAGCATAAGCGGCAGTGTGGAAAGCACCGTAAGCGCCATTTGCCACGCCGTTACGAACATTGCGATAAGCACGCCGATAAGCATGCACGCCGACGAGAAGAACATCGAAACAGCCTGGTCCATAGACTGACCCACGGTATCAACGTCGTTTGTGATAACCGACAGAGTGTCGCCGTACAAATGGCTGTCGAAGTATTTCAAAGGCACGCGGTTGATTTTATGGGAAATTTCGCCGCGGATTTTCTTTGCGAACCTCTGGGTTATAGTGGTCATTATAAAGTTGGAGATATAGTTAAAAATTGCGTTACAGCTGTAAAACACTATCAAAACTATACCGAAATTCGCTATTTTCTGTAAGTCGATAGAGTGCTTTAACGCGTTATCGTTTATTTCGTTGGTTAATTTAGATACCCACTGCGGCGCAAGCACGGAAAGCACGGTAGACGCGGCTATGCAGATAAATGAAACCATAATCTGCGGAATATACGGCTTCAACGCCTTCAAAAGCTGCTTCATGCTTCCTTTTTTGTTTCCTTCCGAAGGAACCGCCGTCATATTTTTACGTCCCATCATAAGCCCAACTCCTCCTCGGAAAGCTGTGAAAGCGCTATTTCGCGGTAAACGGGGCACGTTTGCAAAAGCTCCTTATGCGTGCCCGTACCCACCGCCTCGCCGCTGTCAAGCACGACAATGCAGTCCGCGTCCATAATAGTGCCTATTCTCTGCGCGACTATAAGCTTTGTCGCCCCGTCGGAGGCGGCCTTTAAATTTTCGCGCACCTTTTTATCGGTCTTGTAGTCAAGCGCGGAAAAACTGTCGTCAAAGATAAATATTTCGGGTTTAACCGCAACGGCGCGCGCAATGGACAGGCGTTGCTTCTGCCCGCCGGAAACGTTTTTGCCGCCCTGAGAAATTTCCGAATTATACCCTTGCTCCATTTCGCGGACGAACTCGTCCGCTTCCGCAACCTTTGCCGCGGCGATAATTTCCTCGTCGGAAAGCTCGGGCTTGCCGAATGCTATATTTTCCTTTACCGTGCCCGTAAAAAGCACGCCCTTCTGCGGAACGTAGCCTATAATGCTCCTCAGTGTGGACTGCTTTATCTCTCTTACGTCCGCGCCGTCGATAAGCACCTGCCCCTCCGTCACGTCAAAAAATCTGGGCACAAGGTTTATAAGCGTGGACTTACCGCTGCCAGTAGAGCCGATAAACGCAACCGTCTGCCCCTTTTCCGCCTTAAAGCTGATATTCTTTAAAACGGGCAAATCCGAATCGGGATAGGCAAACGTGACGTTTCTGAACTCCACAGTGCCCGTTTCCGTGCGCGGTGCCTCGCTTTCGGGGTCGGTAATAGAGGGCTTTGTGTCCAGCACCGCGTTGATACGCGTAGCCGCAACCTGAGCGCGGGGCAGAAGCACAAACATCATCATGACCATCATAAACGACATAATTATCTGCGATGCAAGCATCATAAACTGCATTATGGTGGAAAGGTCTACAACCTCTTTATTGACAAGCGCCGCGCCCAGCCAGTAAATGCCCAGCGAAACGCCGTTCATTATAAGCATCATAACGGGCGACATAAGCGCCATCATTCTGCCCGTAAACAGCTGTGTTTTTGTAATTTTGTCGTTGGCTACGCCGAATTTCTTTTCCTGATACTCCTCGGCATTGTAAGCGCGGACTACGCGCAGACCCGTAAGATGCTCGCGGGAAACGCCGTTAAGCCCGTCGACAAGCTTTTGCATAATTCTGAACTTAGGCATTACAAATACCATAAGCATTGACAAAAACAGCACAAGCACGACAACCGCAACCGCGGTGACAAGCGTAAACTGGAAGCTTGTCGCCTGAATTTTGCAAATCGCCCATATAGCGGTAATGGGTGCGGCAACCGCCATTCTCAGCATTAAAATATTAGCCATCTGCACCTGCTGTACGTCGTTTGTGGTGCGGGTAATAAGCGAGGGCGTGGAAAAAGAATGCTGCTCCGCAATGGAGAAGCCGTCAACCTTTTTATATATGGACGAGCGCAGCGTTGCCGCAAAGTTTGCGCCTATGAAGGAGGCGATAAGCCCTACAAGCACCTGACACGCCATACTGCCCGCAGCAACTGCAAGCATCATGCCGCCGTGGTACCATATGTCGCCCGTGGTCGCGCCCGCAATCGCAAGCAGAGCGTCAGCTCCCTCTCCCGTTATGCCCGCGCCCGCAAGCACCTCGGCGGTGCAGTTCTGCCAGCCGCCAATGCTTTCAATAAACGCGTAAACCGCCGCAAATTCTTCGGGGAGGTTTTCGGGGTTCTTCTGATAACCGAGGTAGGTTATAGACTGAATTATGTCCTGCGTGAAGTCGGTAAGCGTTATGGTGCAGTATACCTGCAAAACGGTAAGCCCCATAAGCACTACAAGCAAAACCCAGTCGATAGGTCGTAATTTTTTATAAAGCCTGAACATTACTTCTGCTCTTTTCACTCCTTAAAATTGCGATAATACCATACTATGATACTATAATCCGATTAGTTTGTAAACAATTACAAACCTGCATTATTCCGTTAATTCTATTTCCGCCGGCACGGCGGGGAAATCCACCCAGAAGGTAGAGCCCTCGCCAAGCGCGCTGTCCACGCCGAAGTCAAAGGCATGGTTCTGCAATATCACCTTTACGATATTCAGCCCCAGCCCCGTACCCTTTACGGGTCGCTGATGATTTTCCTTCACGCGGTAATATCTGTCCCAGATTTCGGGCAAAGCCTCTTTTGAAATGCCCTTGCCCGTATCCCGTACGGAAAACTTTATGCGCTTGCCGTCAAGGTCGGCTTTAAGGCTGATATAAACGGTTTTGTCCTTGCCCGTATAGTTTGCCGCATTGCCCAAAAGATTGTAGATAACCTGACTTATCTTTTCCTCGTCCGCGCGGGTGTACAAATCCTTGTCTATATCCACCATTAAATTATAGCCCTGTGATTCCTGCAAGTATCCGAAGCGGTTTATAATTCCGTAAACCAGCTCGGTAAGGTTAAACACCTTGAAGTTGATTTCCTCTATATTCGATTGCAGCTTGGAAACGCTTAAAACGTCGTTTACAAGCCCCGTAAGCCGGTCCGCCTCGTCTATTATTACCTGCAAATGCTTTTCCCGCTTTTCCTTGTTATCGCCCGAAATTTCCTTAATCATGGACGCGTACGCCTTAATCATGGTAAGCGGGGTTTTTAAGTCGTGGGATACGTTTGCAAGAATTTCGCGCTGAAAGTCCTCGCTTTTCTTCACCTCGTCGCGCACATAGTTAAGCGTATCGGAAAGCTGCGCCATTTCGGTATAGTCCGCGTTTGTGAATTTTACGGTGTAGTCGCCCTCGGCAAGCTTCACAGCCGTATCGGACATACTTTTAAGCCCGCGGGTAAGCTTTTGCGAAAAGGCGTACGTCACCAGCAACGAGCCGAGCAAAACTATAACACCCACAATAATTAGATATATTTGCAGTGTTTTTACCGTGCCGTGTACAATCGTAAGCGAATAGGTAACAAGCACATATGCGCCCTCGCCCATATAGCCTACCTTCTGCGCCTTCATTATGTCGGAGCCGTAATGAAAAACGTCCGCCATGCCGTCCGCGCCGATACGCGTCTTCATTGTGTTAATAAAATCGCCGTCTATTACCGTGCCCGTCAGTCCGTCTATCTGCGCGGGCAAAATAATTTTACCGCTCTCGTCAAGCAAAAACACGTTTACGCCCTCGTTGCGGTAACGGAAAATGCTTTTATTAAGTCCGTTGGGGTTTACCTCTATCTCGTGCACCGCCTCGGCGCAAATGCCGTCCACCCGCTCGCACGCCTTATCCTCGAAGGTGCCCGCGACAACGATATAAAAAACAAGCTCGACAAGCAGTACAAGGATAAACGCAAGCAAGCAAAAATAGCCCCACATGGCAAGGTTTATGCTGCGGGGATTTTTTATTTTTTTAAGCTTTTGCTGTTTTTCAGACCTCAAATTTATACCCTAATCCGCGTAATGTTACAATAAATTTTCTGTACTGCTTCAAATTGGAGCGCAGCATTTTTATGTGAGTGTCAACCGTTCTGTCGTCGCCGTAAAAGTCAAAGCCCCACACGTCCATCAAAAGCTTTTCCCGCGTGAGCGCAATACCCTTGTTTTTGACGAAATAGAACAGAATTTCGTATTCCTTGGGCGTTAGCTCGGCTTTTTCTCCGTCAACGTATACATTGCGCCCGACCATATCGATAGTAAGCCCCTCGAAGGTAACCAAATCGTTGACGCTCTCCTGCGAGGTGCGCTTTAACACCGCGTGTATGCGCGCCATAACCTCCTTGGGAGAAAAGGGCTTTGTAACATAATCGTCCGCGCCGATTTCGAAGCCGAAAAGCTTGTCGTACTCCTCTCCGCGCGCGGAAAGCATTATAACAGGGATATTCTTGCTCTTTTTAATTTCCTTCACGGCAGAAAAGCCGTCAAGTCTGGGCATCATAACGTCCATTAAAATTATATCGAAGTCGTTGTCCTTGCAAAGCCTTACCGCCTGCATGCCGTCTGCAGCCTCGTAAGCGGTACCGCCCTCGAACTCGACGTATTCCTTAAGCACGCCCCTTATCATTTCTTCATCGTCAACTATAAGTACCTTCATAAAATCTCCAAAAGCATTTTGCTGTTTATATAATAAACCCCGAGGTTTAAACAAATTTAATATTATTATGAAATATTTGTGAAATTTACAGCGTTTTTATAAAAAATATTTCAATCGGCTGTGAAAGCGGCGTGTTGTCAAGAACCAGACAGCCGCATTCCTTATAGCCGAGCGCACGGTAAAAGTGCTGGGCCTGCTCGTCCGCGCGCGTTGACGTAAGCAACGCCTTATTGCCCTGATTTTTCAACTGCTTTTCCAACAGCGTCAGCGCTTGTCTGCCAAGCCCTTTACCCTGATATTCCGGACGGATTTTTAAAAGGCTTAAATACGGCATACCGTCCCAAAATGCCTTGTACTCTATAATACCTACCGCCTCGCCGTCATTAACAGCTTCAAAGCAACAGGCTGTGTTATTGCCGTTCCTTATTAATTGTACCATACTTTTATTTTACCATAATTTTCCTTTGCAGTCAACACGCAAAAAGCGTTGACAAAGCCGCGTCGGGGTGGTAATATAATAATATAAACATTTGTTTATATTACGGTAAAAGGCTATGTTAGACGCAAACAGACTTGAAATTTTAACCGAAAGCGCGAAATACGACGTTTCCTGCTCCTCCTCCGGCTCGGCAAGAAAAAACCGCGCTGGCGGACTCGGCAACGGGTCGGTCGGTGGAATATGCCATTCCTTTACGCCCGACGGACGTTGCGTTTCGCTTTTAAAAATTTTAATGAGCAACGAATGCCAGTACGACTGCGAATACTGCCCCAACCGCAAGAGCGCGGACGTGCGCAGGGCGAGAATTACGCCCGACGAAATTTGCGAGCTGACGGTGAATTTTTACAAGCGGAATTATATAGAGGGGCTTTTTTTGTCGTCCGCCGTTTTTGACACGCCCAACCGCACCATGGAGCTGTTGACGGAAACGGTTACAAGGCTTAGAAAGGTTTACAATTTTAACGGCTATATCCACTTAAAGGGCATACCGCACGCAGACGGCACGCTTATTATGAAGGCGGCGAAGCTGGTTGACAGAATGAGCTATAACATAGAGCTGCCAAGCGAAAAATCGTTGAAGCTTTTAGCCCCGCAAAAGACCAAAAGCAGTCTTATTCTGCCCATGAAAAGCCTTAAAGACGCAATTGATTACGAAAAGCTGAATAAAATGCGGCGGCGCGTTCTGCCCGCGGGTCAAACCACGCAGATGATTATAGGCGCCTCGCCCGAGAGCGACGGACAAATTTTGAAGCTGACCGAGGCGCTGTACAGAAATATGAATTTAAGAAGGGTTTACTACTCCTCCTACATTCCCGTAGTGCAAAGCAGTAAGCTGCCGACCGTAGGCGCGGGGCTTTTGAGGGAGCACCGACTGTATCAGGCGGACTGGCTTATAAGATTTTACGGCTTTAACGTTGACGAAATCTGCGCGGAAAACGAAAACCTCTCCTCCGAATACGACCCCAAATGCGCGTGGGCGCTCAGGAATATGCAGCTTTTTCCCGTGGAAATAAACTCCGCGCCGCTGGAAATGCTTTTGCGCGTGCCGGGGATAGGCGCAAAAAGCGCGTATAAAATCGTGGAAGCAAGAAAATTTTCCGCCCTCGATTACGAAAACCTTGCAAAAATGCGCATAGTATTAAAGAGGGCGAAGCACTTTATAACCTGCAAGGGCAAATTTTACGGCGCGGACGGCTTTGCAAGGGTGCAGACCGCACTGCTTATAGACGGCAGTCACGAGGTAAGCGAACAGCTTTCGATGTTTTCCGATACCCCTACCGCCATCTCCGCCCTCACGGGGAATATATGAAGATTTTTATTTGCGACGGCACGCTTGACGGGTTTTTTACCGCCGTTTTCGGGGCGTTTAATATAAGCGACTGCATAATAACCTCCAACAGCGAGGTTCAGCTGTCACTGGACAGCGAAATTGTGCGGATAGAAGCAGACTATACAAAGAGCGAACGCGTTAAGACGGCAATCAACCGCGCAGACGGCGAAGCGCTTGCCGATATTGCGTTTGTTTTGAGAAGCTGCGACAGCTTGAAAGAACAGACCGCCTTCGAATATATCAAGGCGCTTATGAAGAAAAAAGCGCCCGTAAAAAACGCGTATAATCTGCCCGAGGTTGTGGATTTTAACGATATTTTATATATGGTTACGGGCGAAATACACCGCCTTAAAGGCTTGCTGAGGTTTATGGAGAGCGCAAACGGCGCTTTTTACGCGCCTTATTCGCCCGATAACGACATAACCGAGCTTTTAATGCCGCACTTTGCGGAAAGATTTAAAAGCGAGCGGTTTGTAATTCACGATTTAAAGCGCAAAATTGCGGGTATGTACAACGGACATGAATGGATTATGGGCTATGCGGGCGAAGCGGAAATTTATTTGTCCGAATACGAAAGGACTTTTGAAACGCTGTGGAAAAAGTATTACAAGTCCATTAACGTAACAGAACGCCCGCACGAAAAGCAAATGAAGGGCTCTATGCCCGTGCGATACTGGAAATATCTGCCCGAAAAAAAAGACTGAAGCAAGAGCTGAAAAACAAAAAACAAGCCGCCCGCGCTTAAAGCAAAAGCGCGGGCGGCTTTAATATAGCCGTATTATTTTTTAATCTGACCGAGAATTTTATCCAAAAATTCGCAAAGCGGGTTATTTTCAATATTCTCGATATTGCCGCCGTCCGCCGATTTTGTAAGCGCAGGGTCAATGGGCAGCTTTGCAACCGCGGGTATGCCGTGCTCGAGCGCAAGCGCGTCTACCGAGCTGTCGCCGAATACCGAAATTTTTCTGCCGCAGTCGGGGCATTTGATATAGCTCATATTCTCCACAATGCCCAAAATAGGCACGTTCATCATCTGCGCCATATTTACCGCCTTTTCCACAATCATACCCACCAAATCCTGCGGCGTGGTCACAACTATTACGCCGTCAATGGGAATGCTCTGAAACACGGTCAGCGGCACGTCGCCCGTGCCGGGTGGCATATCGATGAACATAATATCCACCCCCGTCCAGATTACGTCCGTCCAGAACTGCAAAACCGTGCCGGAAATAAGCGACCCGCGCCATACAACGGGCTCCGCCTCGTTTTCAAGCAAAACGTTCATAGACATTATCTGTACGCCGCCCTCGGATATAACGGGAAGAATGCCGTTTTCACTGCCGGTTGCGCGCTCGTGCACGCCAAACATCTTAGGAACCGAGGGCCCCGTAATATCCGCGTCCATAACCGCAGTAACGTTACCCTTATTCTGCGCCGCCGCCGCAAGCAAAGCGCAGGTCATAGATTTGCCTACGCCGCCCTTGCCGGAAACAACGGCGATAACCTTTTTTATATCGCTGAACTGATGCGGGCTTTTAAGCAAGCTTTTTTTATCGCGGGAGGAGCAGCTTTCCCCGCACGAAGAGCAATCATGCGAACATTTATCAGCCATAATTTACCGCCTTTTATATTTTGTTATATAATAGAGTATTGACAATAAAAAGTCAAGCCTATAACCTTTGCCGCACAAAAATTGCACAACCCAACTTGTGCGCAAAATCGCTTGCTTTTTTGCGGGAATTTTGCTAAACTTATTGCACTGTGCTAAGTGGGGAGTTAGCGGTGCCCTGTACCTGCAATCCGCTATAGCAGGACTGAACGTCTTTCTCGACGAAGCAAATGGAAAGCTGCGCTGTATAAGGGGTGTTGATGCCAAGGTCTTATGCAACCGACAGCTGCGAACCGTGTCAGGACAGGGATGTAGCAGCACTAAACAGTCGCGTCGGTGTGCCATAAGGTAGCTTTGGAGTAGCTACCTGTACAGCTTACGTTTCGGTTTGCTTCGGCAAAAAAGACTGCACAGCTTTTTTTAATAAGAACGGCCGTCCGCGCAACAATTTCTGCGCGGACGGCCTTATTTTTATAATTAAATTATCTTTTGAACATTATCCTCTCGCTTCTGAACATAAACGCGAGCAGAACGGTCAGCCCCGCCGCCGCCACAAGGTTGGACAAAACCGCCAAAGCCACGCCCAGCCCGTTTACCGACAGACCCATAATTGAGGAAACTGCCATTCCGCTGCCCATAAGCGGAATTAAATAGTAGCCGATTGACGTGAACGGAACCATTGACGACGCCAACCCCAACAGAATAATTACAATCATTAAAGGTCCGATAAGCGAGGCTGACTCCTTTACGCTTTTTGCAAAGCACGAAACAACCGAAAACGCCGCGATTATGACGAACACAATCGAAATTATCAGCGCAAAAATCATAAAGTAATCGCCTACCGTATAGGTCAGCGCGCCCGCAACCGCAAGCCCGCCGACGAGCTTCGGAAGCGAAAAAATTACGCCGAGGAAGCTTGAAATACCGCTAAGCATGG
This sequence comes from uncultured Christensenella sp., assembly GCA_910587015.1. Classification (GTDB taxonomy): domain Bacteria; phylum Bacillota; class Clostridia; order Christensenellales; family Borkfalkiaceae; genus Coproplasma. The sequence continues at coordinate 37,086 of CAJUME010000002.1, read as the reverse complement.
CAAAGCACGTCAAACTTATTATTTTGCCGAGCGCAAGCTGCCAGCGCCTTATCGGCGTAATCAGCATTGTCGCCATGGTACCCCTTTCCTTTTCGCCCGCAATCGATTCGGGCGCGACAGCCATGCACGAGGACGCCAGAAGCGAGAACATAAGCATAGGGATAAGCATTGCAAGCACGCTTGCGGCACCGCTGTCCTTTGCAAAATCAAATGTAACGTCTTCCGATTTGTTTATCACAAAGTCGGGATTTTGCAACCGTGCGAAATGCCCGCTTAAAATACGGTAGCCTAAATCGGCGTCCTTGCTTGAAGAATTATAAAAAATACGGATTTCGTCTGCCGCACCGCCGTTGCCGTGCACATATTTCGCCACGACAAGCTCGCCCGCCTCAGCCTTGTCCATGGCCTGCTCCTCGGTCAAGGCGTCCTCGCACAAAGTCACAAGCCCCGCAAGCGGCGCGGAATACTTCTCGGGCATATCAATGAAATACGCATACGGCTTAAAGCCGTCGGGCACCTCGTTCTTCTCGCTCATAACCGCGCCCAAAATGGAATAAAGCGCAAAAATAAGCAACCCCGGCAAAAACACCGTCAAAACCATTCTTTTGTCCTTAAAAAAGCGGGCAAATTCCTTTTTTACTATCGTCAGAACGTTTTTCATATGCCCTCCCCCGTGAATTTTCGGTACAAGCCGAAAAATGTATCCTCGAGATTGCTGTCCTTGGTGATATTTTCAAGAGTGTCCAGCGCGACCAGCTTTCCGTCAATTATAATACCGACCCTGTCGCACAGCTTTTCCACAAGCGAAAATATATGCGTGGAAAGTATAACCGTTTTGCCAGCCGCGCGCAGCTCCTCCAAAAAGTCGGTGACAACCTTTGCGGTCAGCACGTCAAGCCCGTTAGTCGGCTCGTCGAAAATGATAAAATCGGGGTCGTGAACGACAGAAACAACAAGCGAAACCTTCTGCTTCATACCCGTGGAAAGATTGCCGAACTTAATTTCCGCAAAGCGGTCAATGCCGAATTTTGCAAACAATTTCCGCTTTCTTTCATCGCGTACGGTGCGCTCAACCCCGTACAGCTCGCTGAAAAAGTCGTAAAGATAGCTTGGCGAAAAAAATTCCTCAAGCTTAAGCTCGCTTGTAAGAAAGCCTATTTTGCCGCGCACGGCGTCGGCCTCCTTAACGACGCTTTTTCCGTCAATGAACGCATCGCCGCTGTCCGGCTTTATAAGCGTTGCAAGCATTCTCAGCGTTGTGGTCTTGCCCGCGCCGTTCGGCCCCAAAAGCCCGAAAATTTCTCCGCGGTTGACCGAAAAGGACAAATCGTCTACGGCAACCTTGATTGCCGAGCTTGTCTTTTCAAGCTTTTGCTGTCTGCGCGACAGCTTAAAGACCTTTTTCAGGTTCTCTACCCTTAAAATTTCTTCCATTTATTAAGCTCCGGTTTTTGATTACAAGGCAATTATAAAGAACAAAACGTTCCATGTCAAGCATAATTGGAACAAAACGTTCTAATATTTATTATATGAACAGATTTAGCGAAAGACTGAGAGATTTGCGGAACGAAAAGGGAATTTCGCGGGCAGAGCTTGCGGAAAAACTGAACGTTTCCGTGCGGCTTATAGCGTACTGGGAGAACGGACAGCGGGAATGCGGGTTCGATATGCTGATTGCCTTGTCGGAAATTTTTTGCACAAGCACGGACTATTTACTCGGTAAATCGGAATATTGAATGGGGACGAAGCAAGTCGTCCCCCTTTTTTTATGCAAATACAGTAAACTGCAAAACCACGCACACTATCGACAAGGCAAGCAAGTATGCCGAAAACCACTTGTAATTTGCCTTTTGTATGACCTTTAACATAATTTTGATTGCAAACAGCCCCGCCGCGGCGGAAACTATAAACCCGAGCGCAACCGACCAGCCGAGCGTGGCCCCGCCCTCGGCAAAGGACCGGGCTATTTCTCCGCTGGCTATGCCCGAGGCAAGCTCCACCACAAAGCTGCCCAAAATTACGGGTATGCTCATTATAAACGAAAATTTTGCTACCTCTTCCCTCTGACAGCCCGCAATCGTGCCCGCGCAGATTGTGGAGCCGCTCCTCGAAATCCCCGGCAATACGGCGACTGCCTGCGCAAGCCCCATGGGTATAACCGTTTTTAAGCATACTGGCAAGGTATTCAGTCTGCGCTTTGCGACTAATTCGGTAACAAGCAACAGCGTTGCGGTGCAAAAAAAGAACACTGCAAGGCAAATCCACATATATTTGCCGAAAAACACATTGTCCAAATCGAAAATTTTGAACAGAATGCCCGTAATGCCCGCGGGAATTGTTGCAAGCACAAGAAAACCGAGCGTTTTGAAGGGCTTTTTGAACAGCGCGAGAATATCCCGCCAAAACACCACGCACACCGCGACAAGGGTGCCGAGGTGCAGAATTATAGTAAAAAACAAGGCGGTATCAGAATCGTTAATACCGAATACGCCTTGTAAAAATGCAATATGACCCGAGGATGACACGGGTAAAAATTCAGTTAAGCCCTGCACAAAGCCGAGTATGACTGCTTGCCAGATGTCCATATAAAAAAACCTTTTACAGGCTCCGCCGCTTGCGGCGGAGCCTGCTTGTTAACCGGAATATTTTCAGCTTATGTTCGTCAGATTTTTATACGCCTTCTCGTACTTCGTTACCGTTTCCTTATCCTTCTTGTATCTGTTTATAATCTGAGTCTGGCGGGTTGTCGAAATATCCTCAACGTCGTTTGCCTTTATCCATTCGTAGAACATATACTCGAAGGTGCCTTCCTTGGTAAGGTTTTCCTTCCAGTTGGGCGTATAAACAGCTCTGCCATCGTTGTCCGCGCCTATATCGAAGGTATAGGTTACATATATAAGGTGCCAGCCGTAGTCGCCCGCGCATACTGTGAACGAGCCCGCGCCGTTGTTAACCGCCTCGTGAGCAGCGTACTCGAATTCCTTGATATACGTTGTATCGCCCGCCTCTACCGTATAGCCGAGGTACTGCGAAAGCACGCCCGTATCGGTAGTGTATGCGTATTGCAGCTCGTTTACAGCCGACATAGCCCAGTACTGCGCATTGTTTTCATCGGGATTAAGGACGTTGCCTCTGTCCGCGGTAATGCCAACCTTGCCGGAGGCGTAAACAAGCTTGCCGTAATCAATCTGGTCCTGCTTGTCATCGTTCTGCTCGCCCGTGTAGAAGTTTGTATTGTCGTAATAGCCGTTTGCGTTTGTCCACGTGCTTGCATTATAGTTGTTGTCAAACGTAACGTGGCTTGCTCCGCTTGTCGAATAGCCGTTGAGGACGTAGTTTACGTAATCGTTAAACTCTTTAAGCATATCATCGATTGTCAGTTCCACGGGAGAGCCGAAGATATACTCGCCGTCCTTGGTCTTTACAACGTTGCCGTTATATGCGTATTTGCCAACGTATTTATTCAGCGGCTTATATCTGTCTGTATCGGTAAGGTTGTTTTCGAAAAACAGCCAGCCGCTGTTGCCGAAATAATTGTCCACCTTGCCTTCAGCCTCGAAGGAATATTCCTCTTCGCCGTTGAACCATGCCTTGCGCTGGTCGGTCGTTTTGATATTTTTAAGCAGTTGATTTCTGTTGTAGTAGTATTTTGAGCTTAAACCGCTGTCTACCTTGTCGTCTGCATACAACGACTTGTATTCGGCAAGCTTAGCCTCCTGCGATGCGCTGTAAGGCAACAGAATGTTGTAAACAAAGCCGAACGTGCCCCCGTCCTCCGCCTCTGCCGCGTAAAGTATGAACGAGGTGTCGGACATACTGCCCATTGCGGAAGAGAAGTCCGCCTCCGTCTTATAGCTGTTTTTCTGCTTGTTGTAAAGCAGATTGTAAGCCGTGTCGAGGTAAGAGGAATCGTCTATAAGCTTTTCGATACGCTCCTCCTCGTACATATCGTAATACTTGTTGATTACGCGCACCTTAAGCTGACTTACATACTCGTTGTCCCTATAAATAAGGCTATTGAAGTCCTTTATATTTTCCTTCTTTTCGTCTACAAGGTTAAATCTTATAAGTGTGCTTATATATTCGTAATAAGCTTGTACGCGGGTTGCCGTAGTGCTTTTTTCGCTGAGAAAGTCGCCTCTGTCACCGGCATAGGTGCCGCAGCTTTTAAGCGAGGAATAGCCCGTATAAATATCGTAGTCTATAACGTAATTTTTATCTGCATCGTTTTCGTTTATTACAGTACCGTCGGGACGGACGTATTGTCCGCTCGGATTTTTCTTTTTGGGATAGAAGTCGTCCTGCTGCTCGTCCACGTTGTCGGGCGCGGTGCGCTTATCTGCGCCCGCGGAATTACTGCTGTATTGAAGCTTTCTTTTTTCTATGCTATCTATGCTGGCATTTACCGAAGCCATAAGACTGTATTTGGCAAGCTTGACCTCGTCGCTGTTTTCACCGAGCAGATACTCGTACTTTTCATACTCCTCGTGGTCACTGCCGCTGAGCGAGCGGAACTTTTCCAAAGCGGAAGGGTCCTCCGCCGCCTTCTGCTGCAAAAGGTACATTGTGGCGTACTGCGTAAGCACCGCGTTCTCCACAAGTCCGTCCGCAAGCCTTGTAAAGGTCTCCTCTGCCGTCCAGCCGTATTGCTGCATGTAGGAATAGCCCACATTTACAAAGTATGTTATAAGCTCTCTTTTTATAACCTTGGTAGTGCCTATAGCGTCGAAATAGCTGCTGCTGTCGCCAAACTCGGTTTTAAACGCCTCGGTTTTGGAAATGTCCACCTCCGCAATGGTACGCTTCATGTCCTTTGCGGTATTTGTGGATATAAGCGAGCAACCGCCGAAAGCGACCGAGCAGGTCAGCGCCGCCGCAACAATTCCGCTTATCAATTTTATCTTTTTCTTTCCCATACGGTTTTCTCCTATGGATTATGCTTTTTTAAAATCTTTACTATTATAAAGCATTTTAATTTTTATGGCAAATCTTTTTTGTGAATTTTAGTTAAAACTTAACGCAAATTTTAAAAATTTTGTCATATCGAGCATGGTTTTTGCGGCCGAGCTGCGCGGCGGGAATATCACAAGCGGCGCTTTTGCCATCGAAAGGCTTACGCTTTGCCCGTATTTATCCAGCGCGGCTTTAAGTCTTTCGTCCCCGAGCGAGTTTACCGAGGGCAGCTCCAACGCGCCCGCGGCGCCGTCCACGCTTATTTTTTTGACGTTGAATTTAGAGGCGTACGATTTAAGCACGGCGATAATCAGAAGGTGCAAAACCTCCTCCGGCATGCGCCCGTAATTGTCCTCGATAGAAAGGCAAACGCGCTTATAATCTTCTACCGAGCGTATTTCGGCAATCTGCTTGTAGCAGTCAAGCCTGCCCGCACTGCTTTCGATATAATTTTCGGGAACGTAGGCAGAGGTTTTAATGTCAAGCTCGCAGGAAAGCTGTTTTTCGCCCGTAAGCTCTTCTTTTAAAAGCTTCGAATACAGCTCGTAGCCGACCTTATCCATATGCCCGTGCTGTTCCGCGCCGAGCACGTTGCCCGCGCCGCGTATTTCCAAATCTCGCATGGCTATTTTAAAGCCCGAGCCAAGCTCGGTAAACCGCATTATGGCTTTAAGCCTTTCGGAAGCGTCGCTTGTAAGCACCTTGTCGGGCTTGAAGGTAAAATAAGCCTGAGCAAGGCGCGCGCCTCTGCCAACCCGCCCGCGTAGCTGATAAAGCTGTGAAATGCCAAGTCTGTCCGCATCGATTACGATAATAGTATTCGCGTTGGGCAAGTCTATGCCGTTTTCGATAATGGTTGTGGTTACAAGCACGTTTTTTTCGCCGCGGTAAAAGGAAAATACCGCGTTTTCAAGCGTTTCGCGCTCCATTCTGCCGTGGGCGTAGCAAATTTTTGCCTCGGGAATTATTTTCGCCATTCTGCCCGCAAAGCGGGAAATAGTTTCCACGCGGTTATAAAGTATAAACGCCTGTCCCCCGCGGGAAATTTCCCTTAAAACTGCATCGCGGATAAGCGTTTCGCTCTCCTCAACCACATAGGTCTGCACGGGCAGACGTTTTAGCGGCGGTGTGCTTATGGTGCTTATATCGCGTATGCCCGCAAGCGACATATGCAGTGTGCGCGGTATGGGCGTTGCCGTCATTGTAAGGCAGTCTATATTTTTCTTTATGTGCTTGATTTTTTCCTTATGCTCTACGCCGAAGCGCTGTTCCTCGTCCAGCACCAACAGTCCCAAATCCCTGAATTTTACGTCTGCTGACAAAAGTCTGTGCGTGCCGATAAGCAAATCAACCTCGCCGCGCGCCGTTGCCGCTAAAATTTTTGACTGTGCCGCGGGCGTGCGGAAGCGGTTTAACACCTCCACCCTTACGCCGAATTCATTAAACCTTTCCAACGCGGTATTGTAATGCTGTTCGGAAAGGACGGTACTCGGGCACATAAACGCCGCCTGCTTGCCGCCGAGCACGCAAAGATAAATGGCGCGCAGCGCGACCTCCGTCTTGCCATAGCCAACATCGCCGCACAAAAGTCTGTCCATAACCTTATTGGAGCACATATCCGACTTGATTTCTTCAATAGAAGTAAGCTGGTCGGGGGTTTCCTCATAGCCGAAGGCGTTTTCGAACTCCTCCATCATTACGGTGTTTTCGGGGAAATTAAAGCCGCTTTTTGCATTGCGCTCGGCATAAAGCTCCTTCAAATCGAAGGCAAGCCTTTTAATCGACTGCTTTACGCGCTCCTTCACCCGCTCGAAGTCCGCGCCGCCTATTCTGGAAAGGTTGGGGCTTTGTTCGCCGATGTACTTGGACAGAATATCCATCTGCTCCACGGGCACATACAGCATATCCCCGCCCTTGTATTCAATTGAGATATATTCCTTTATGCCATCGGTGGTTTCTATTTTTTTAGTGCCCGTAATTTTGCCCACGCCGTGCTTTTCGTGCACGCAATAGTCGCCTACCTCGGGCGCGGTAAACATATCGCCGCGGCGTTTTTTTATGCGCTTTGTAACCGCCTTGACGTACAAATCGCCGCTACCGATTATAACCGCTTTGCACTCGTGCAGAATTATTCCGTGCGCAAGCTCTTCACTGCTTATTGCAATGCCGCGCAACGCTTCAAGCCTGTCGGGCACTGGATAAACGGGCAGATATTCGTTTGTAAGCGCGTCCGCAAGCTTATCGTGCCGCGCAACGCTGCCCGTGAACGCAAGCACCCGATAGCCGTTTGCAAGCCAGCTTTTGCAGTCTGTTATAAACTGCGGCATAGAATTGAGATAGGACGGCGAGGGCGAGGAACGCAGATTGTAGGTTTTTAACGGACGGAAGAACGCTGTCGAGGAGGTGAACGTCTGCACGGCAAGGCGGCGGTATGCACCGAAGCCCTCCGTAAGCCGCGCGGGAGAGATAAGCTGATATTCTGAAAAGGCAAACGCCTCCCCGCCCTTTTTCAGCTCTTCAACGCGCGCGCAATGCTCCTTGAAGGCGGCGTCCATTCTGTCGTTTATCTGCTTGCATTCGTCAAAAATTATCAGCGTGTCGGGCGCAAGCAAATCGAACGCGGTACAAGCCGAGCGCAACAGCGGCATAACAAAGGACGCGCCCGTAAACGGCACGCCGAGCGCAAGCTTTTCGCACAAATCGCTCTCAATCGCTTTCGCTCTTTCGTAGGCTTTTACGTTTGCACTGCGCTTTACTTCCGCGGAGATGATTTTTTTGATTTCGGGAACGTCTTCCGCAGTAAAAGCCGCGTCAGTCGCCGCGATTACGGTTATTTGGTCAACCTCTTCAAGCCGCTCGCCGCTGACAGCGTCATAGGGGCGGATTTTTTCCGCAGTATCGCCGAAAAAGTCTATGCGGACGGGGTTTTCGGAATTTATCGGAAAAACGTCTAAAATATCCCCGCGCACGGCAAAGCAACCCTTGTTATCTGCGGCATATTCGCGGGTGTAGCCCATTTTTATAAGCCTTTGCGGTAGTGCGGTATAGTCGTAATCGCACCCCGTTTTAAAGCTTATCGCGTCTATCCGCGCGGGGAACAGCTGCATTAACGCCTCTATCTCGCAGACGATATAGTCAACGCCGTTCAGGATGTCGTAAACGGCACATATGCGGCGGTATAGCGCATCCTTCGACAGCGCGTCCTTGTATAAAACAACCTCGTCCTTGGCGGGCAAATACACACATTTTTTGCCAGAAAGCGCGGATATGCCCGCGCACGCCCTCTGCGCCGAAACCGCGTCCGCACAGACGTATAAAAGCCTGCCCTGCGTTAAAGCGGCAAGCAGATATTTATGCGCTTCGGACAGACCGAAAGCCGCCGTCGGCATACCGAGGCGGATATCGTTTTCAAGGGCGGGCAAATCGCCGCCTAAATTTTTGTAAGTGAAAAAATTTTCTTTCAAAATGTCCTTATATTTATGCTTTTTAACCGTTGTATTTAGTCATAACGTTTTCTACCGTTTCACCGCCAGCAAGTGCAATTGCGGCGTCTGCGGCGCGGCCGCATGCGGAAACAAACAGCTCGTAATCGGTCTTTTTGACCTCCGACAGAACGTAGTCGATAATGGGGATATTAACCTCTGGGTCGCGGATACCTATTCTGATACGCGCAAAATTCTGCGTGCCGATTTCGGCTATTACAGAGCGCATTCCGTTATGCGTGCCCGCGCTGCCGGACGGGCGTATGCGCACGCTTGCCTTGGGAATGTCGTAATCATCGTAAAGCACAACAAGGTGCGAGCTGTCCGTTTTGTACTTTGCCAAAAGCTGTTTAACAGCCCTTCCGCTTGCGTTCATATAGGTTACGGGGCGGGCGATTATCACCTTTTCGCCCTTTATATTCGCTTCCGCAACGTATGCCTCGCATTCCTTTTTTTTGAATTTTACACCGAGCTTTGCCGCAACGTCGCCCGCGGCAAGATAGCCCATGTTGTGGAAGGTTTTTAAATATTTTTCCTCGGGATTACCAAGTCCGACAATTATATACATAGTTACCCTTTAAATTAAAAGCCGCAGTAGCCTGCGGCTTTTGTTTTTTGCATTTAATTGAACAATCTTCAAAACCTTAGAGAAACAAGCAAGACGAGGAAAGCGCGGCTTTCCGCAGCGAAGTGTACTTAGGCGTACACGAGCAAGGAAAACGTAAGCTTGACAAAGTATTGCGATGTTTATATAAGGTTTTAATTTTAGTCGTAGATTTTGGACATTGACTTATCCAGATACACATTCTCTATTGCGGAAGCAAATATAGGCGCCGTGGATATTATTTTGAATATCGGCAGCATTTTGTCCTTGGGGATATTGATTGTATCCAGAATGGCAAGCTCGTTAATGGGCGAGGCGGCAAGCCTTTCAATAGCGGGGCCGGATAAAACCCCGTGCGAGCAGCAAGCGTAAATATTTTTTGCGCCCGCCTCCTTCAACGCCTTCGCACCCTGAACTATCGTGCCGGCGGTGTCTATCATGTCGTCGACCATAAGGCAGTTTTTGCCCTTTACGTCGCCGATAATGTTCATGACCTCCATAACGTTAGCCTTGGGGCGGCGCTTATCGATAATCGCCATTTTTGCGTCCATTCTCGCGGCGACCTTTCTTGCCCTTGCGACCGAGCCGATGTCTGGCGAAACGACAACGAAGTTATCGTCTACCTTCGGCTTGAAATAGTTGTAAAGCGTGGGTCCGCCGACAAGGTTGTCCAACGGAATATCGAAAAAGCCCTGAATCTGCATGCAGTGCAAATCCATTGTAAGCACTCTGTCAGCGCCTGCGGAGGTGATAAGATTAGCCACGAGCTTTGCCGTAATAGGCTCGCGCGAGCGGGCCTTTCTGTCCTGACGGGCATAGCCGAAATAGGGAATAACAGCCGTAATTCTTCCCGCGCTGGCGCGTTTTGCCGCGTCAATCATAATGAGAAGCTCCATAAGATTGGTGTTTACGGGGTAGCTTGTAGACTGAACAAGGAACACGTCCATACCGCGGATTGTTTCGGCAAAGCGGACGTAAATTTCTCCGTCCGAGAAATGCGTAACCTCCATATCGCCGAGCGTTGTGTTCAGCTTTGCCGCGATAGCCTCGGCAAGCGGTCTGTTGGAATTTCCCGAAAAGATTTTAATTTCGTTTCCGTGGTTAATCATTTAGGTTTTCCTCCGAAAAATTGTATATTGAAAGAGTTTTCCCTCTTTTTTACGGATTGTAGAATGCTGACGCCTATATATTTTATTATTATACAGCAGCAAAGTCAACTAAGTTAACCCGCCTTTTCCATTTGTTAGTTTTCGTATTGCCCGCTGTTACTTTCTTGCAAATTTTCCTTTTTAGCCCTTTCGCGCACTTTCTCGCGGGCACGCATTTCAATAAAGAACGAGGAAAGCACCTCCGCGCATTGCTGTTCCATAACCCCGCCCTCTACCTCTATTGTGTGATTGACGAGGTTGGAGGCGGCAAGCTGAGCGGTCATTGACCTGCCCTTTGCCTCGTACGCGCCGAAATACAGCTTTTTTATGCGCGCGTTAAGCATTGCGCCCATGCACATGGGGCACGGCTCTAACGTGACGTAAATTTCGCATTCGGGAATGCGCCAGCTTTTAAGCCGTTTGCAGGCTTTTTCTATTGCCTCTACCTCTGCATGCGCCGTAGCAATCTGCTTTTTTGTGCGCTTGTTGTAGCCGCGGGCTATGATTTTTCCGTCGCAGACGACAACCGCGCCGATAGGCACCTCGCCCTCGGCAGAGGCTTTTTGCGCGCATTTAAGCGCGGCTTTCATAAATTTAAGCTTGTTTTCCATAGTTTTCAATAAATATTTTAAGCAATTTATAGCATTTTTTAAGCTCGCCCAGCTTTTTTATAGGGTGAGTAAGACTGTCGGCGCCGCATTCGATTGTGTATGCGGGGATATTAAGCTTTTGAATGCACCAGTCCTTATAGCCGCCCGCCGAGCCGTAAATACGCTTTGCCGTGTAGCCTGTAATTTTTTCGAGCAGCTCTGCGCCGTTACTATCGCCCTTACCGCCGTATTCCCAGTAAATTTCTTCGCCCTTGGTATGGAAGCTGAGCGTTACATACGGGCGCATACGCAAAGTAAAATCACGCAGAGCGGAGGTTTCCGCCTCGGAAAAAGGATAGTCGCCTATACAGTTTTCGCCGCCGCGGATTTTTGTGTTAAGTCTGCCGCTGCCCCAGTCCGCGTCAAAATTGCAGTTTAAATCAACTCCCCTTGCGTTGGCCTTCCAGAGCGGATAGGCTGTCTGCGAAATCAGCGCGCCGTCGGGGTTAAGCAGTGGAATTACCCAGCCGCCGCCCCTTTGCAGTCCAGTTTTTATGTGCCTTAACGCAAGCCGCGCGGTTATCCATTCGCGCGCGTGAACTGCGTACACGGCCATAAACTGCGCGCACGCTTCGCTACCCAAATGAAAGGCGTAAATTTCTCTGCCCTGACAAGAGTAGCCGATTACGCATTTTTTGCCGCCGAAGCACTGGTAAAAGCTTTTTACTTCTTCATATATCACATATTACTATATGTTGATAAATTGTATTTTATTTGTGGTATTCACTGCCGCTGTTAATCATAAAAGCGCGGTAAAGCTGCTCGGCAAGGATTACGCGCATAAGCTGATGCGGAAAAGTCATGTCCGAAAAAGACAGCTTTATATCCGAATTGTCCTTAACCTTATCCGAAAGCCCGCAGGAAGAGCCGATAACAAAGGTCATTTCCTCGCCCTTATCGCACAATTTTTTAATGCTTTGCGCAAGCTTTTCGCTTGAAAAGCGCTCTCCCTCGATGCACAATGCAAACACAAAGCCCTTGCAAGCCTTTAAAACGGGCGCCGCCTCTTCCTCTATGCTTCTGCCCTCGGCAAGCTCTTTTACCTCTACCTTTGCAAAGCGGGAAAGCCGCTTTAAATATTCGGCAAGGGCGCGGCGGTAAAATTCTTCCTTTATTTTACCTATGCAGACTATATTGACCTTTTGCATTACGCCACCCCGAACAGTGTGAGTATCCACATAAGCCCGAACACCGCGATACCGCAGGCGGCAAAGATACAAAAGCTTTTAACGCCGCCCTTTTCACCCTTTTCTGTCGGCTTTTTATCAAGCACGAGCCAGATTATGCCGCCCGCAAGCGCAAGCGCGCCGACAACTATCATTGCGATATTGCCGCCAAAGGATATTGCAAGCTCGCCCGCCTCCGTCCAGCCGCCGCAAAGCGAAATTATTATCGTAAGCGCGTTATTGATAAAGTGCATTAAAATGCACGGCAGAATGGATTGCGCGCGCACCGCCACGAACGCAAAAAGACAGCCCGCGATAAACTGGTATACCGTTTGTTCCAGCGAGGTGTGCATAAGCGAAAAGCAGAAGCCTGTTATAAATATAGTTTTTACGGTGCCGACATCACGCTCGCTGCCAAAGGTCATAACGCCGCGGAATAAAAGCTCCTCGAAAAAGGCGGGTAGCACCGCAATTACCAAAATCGCGGCAACCGCCCTTCCGCCCGAAAGACCGAGGATATACTCCGTCAGCATTTTTGAATGCTCTGTCTGCTCCTGCCCGAACAGCTTTAAAACAAGACCGTTTATCTGATTGAGCGAGCAGAAAAGCCCGCAGACAATCAAAAGCGCGATTAAATAGTATTTAGGGTGGCATTTTACGGGAAAAACGCGCTTGAAAGGAACCTTGCGCACCGCAAGCGTTATGCCGACCGCCGCCGCGATTGCTACGGGCGAGGCAAGAAAATTTATATACCAGTATGCGTCGCTGTATTTGGCTACCTTTGCCGCGCCAAGTATAAGCCCGACTATAAGCGATACGGCTATTACTGCAACCGCGCCCGCCGAATACGCAATACCCGCGGTTGCGGAGTTAAGCGGGGGCTTTACCGCCTGCATTGACTGTGTTTTGTTATTGCTGTGATTTTCCGACATATTTTCATTATACCGAAAAAAGCGCTTTAAGTAAATTATTTATTTTACTTTTCGGTGAAATTGTTATAAAATCAGATTATGCGGAAGATAAATACGGAAGTTATAGAGAAAAAAATTTACGAAATGGCTTTACACGCGGGCGTCAACCTTACCCCTGCCTGCAAAACGGCTATGAATAACGCTTTGAAAACCGAAAAAAGCGATGCGGCGGCGTTTGCGCTTGAAACGCTATTGAAGAACGCGGAAACAGCCGTACAAAAGCAGATGCCCGTATGTCAGGACACGGGTATGGCGGTTGTTATTCTTGAAATAGGGCAAGAGGTATTTTTGGAGGGCAAGCCGCTTGCCGTTGCCGTGAACGACGGAATTAAGCGCGCTTATGCGGACGGATATTTCAGAAAGTCGGTCTGCGACCCGATAACCCGCCAAAACACGGGCGACAACACCCCCGCCGTTATTCATACGGAAATAATCGCGGGCGATAAAATTAAAATTACCTTTATGCCGAAGGGCTTCGGCAGTGAAAATATGTCGCGGCTGTATATGCTTAAGCCCGCGCAGGGCGTTGAGGGCATTATAAACGCGATTGAGGAAACGGTTAAGCTTGCGGGCTCGCGCCCGTGCCCGCCCGTTTACGTGGGCGTGGGAATAGGCGGAACGTTCGACACCTGCGCCTTCCTTGCGAAAAAAGCTTTGACGCGCGACATAGGCACAGCCAGCCCGCGCGGGGATATTGCGGAAATAGAACGCGTTGCGCTTGAAAAAATAAATAAGCTTGATATAGGCTGTCAGGGCTTCCACGGAAGCACCACCGCGCTTGGCGTTGCGTGTGAATGGGCGCCAACACACATTGCGGGGTTGCCCGTTGCGGTTAATATTCAGTGCCACTGTGTGCGGTGCGAAAAGGCGGAATTATGAGAAAGCTACGACTGCCGTTGAACAAGGAAACGGTAAAAACGCTTAAAGCGGGCGACAGTGTTTTGCTGTCGGGAACAATACTTACGGCGCGCGACTGTGCGCACAAGCGCATTCTGGGACTGCTGAACGAGGGCAAGCCCCTTCCCTTCGACTTGAAGGACGCGGTTATTTATTATGCGGGTCCGTGCCCCGCTAAGCCCGATATGGCTTGCGGCAGCTGCGGCCCGACCACCTCTGCAAGAATGGACGTGTTTGCGCCGATGCTGCTTGACTGCGGACTTGGCGCGATTATCGGCAAGGGCGAAATGAGCGGCGAAGTGCGCGAGGCGTTGAAGCGCAACACCTGCGTTTATTTTGCGGCGATAGGCGGCGCGGGAGCGCTGTACGGCAACGCTATTAAAAAAAGCGAATGCATTGCGTTTGAGGACCTGCTGTCAGAGGCGGTTTACAGGCTTGAGGTTGACAGCTTCCCCGCAATAGTCGCGTTTGACTGCGATGGCGGCTCGATTTATTAAAACTGCGAAAAATTATTTGACTTTGGTTTTATATAAGGCTATAATTAATACAAATTTGAAAGGCTGTGACCAAGACAGACGCTTTGCATAATTCTTTCCAGAGAGAGAAATCCGAAAACGGCTGAAAGATTTCTTAAAGAGTTTAAGCGGTATTCACTTGCGAGCCGACGGGCGAAAGGCTTTATTGCGCCTATTAGTCCGCTCCGTTTGCCTGCGTTAAGGGCTTAATCAAGGCGGCATTATGCCGCAAATTCGGGTGGTACCGCGAAAAAAGTAGCTTTTCGCCCCGTGCTTTTACGGCACGGGGCTTTTATTTATTTGAGAGGAGTTTTTTATGCAGGAAAAGATTAACGAAATCGAACAGCAAATCGATGAAGCCGTGCAGGACGTGCAATCCAGCAAATCGTTACAGGAAATAAAGCTGAAATTCCTTGGCAGGACGGGTAAAATTTCCGAGCTGATGAAGAATATGCGCGACGTTCCGCCCGAGCAACGCCCCTCTATGGGCAAGCTTTTGAACGCCTTGCGGCAATGGACGGAGGAAAAATTCAACGCGATAGAAAAGCGGTTGAAGGATATCGAGCTGAAAAAGAGATATTCCGATGAAAAAATAGACGTAACACTGCCCGGGCGCGCTGCGGCGGACGGGGCTTATCACCCGAACACGCTTGTAGTGAACGAGCTTGTTTCGATATTTTCGGGAATGGGCTTCGAGGTTTTTGAGGGGCCGGAAATAGAGAACGATTATTATAACTTTACCGCGCTGAACACCCCCGCCGACCACCCCGCGCGGGATATGCAGGATACATTTTACCTTGCGCCCGAATTATTGCTGAGGACGCAGACCTCCGCGGGACAGATAAGGGTTATGGAAAACAAAAAGCCGCCCATAAAGATTTTGTCGCCGGGGAAGGTTTACAGAAGCGACGACGACGCAACGCACTCGCCCATGTTCTCGCAAATGGAGGGGCTTGTGGTTGACAAGGGAATTACGCTTTGCGACCTTAAGGGTATGCTTGACGAGTTTGCGAAAAAGATTTTCGGCGAAGGCGTTAAAACGCGGCTGCGCCCCTCCTACTTTCCGTTTACGGAGCCTTCGGTCGAGGTTGACGTAAGCTGCTTCGAATGCGGCGGAAAGGGCTGCCGTTTGTGCAAGGGCACGGGCTGGATTGAGGTGCTTGGCGCGGGCATGGTTAACCGCCGTGTTTTGGAGGGCTGCGGAATTGACCCCGATATATATACGGGTTTCGCCTTCGGAATGGGGGTTGAGCGCATTGCTATGCTTAAATACGGCATTAACAATATGAAACTGTTATTCGAAGGCGACACAAGGTTTTTGAAGCAGTTCAAGGGTTGAGGTGAAAGAAAATGAAAGCTCCTTTAAGTTGGTTGAAAGATTATGTTGATATAGACGTTTCCGCGGAGGAATTGCAGGCAAAGCTGTTCTCCTGCGGGTTCGAGGTTGAGGAATTAATTAATATCGGCAAGGATATTACGGGCGTTGTCGTAGGCGAGGTTATAGAATGCGAGCCGGTTGAGGGCACGCATTTATCCAAATGCAGGGTTGACTGCGGCGGGAAGGGAATTTTTCAGATTTGCTGCGGCGCGGACAACGTTAAAAAGGGAATTAAGGCGCCGTGCGCGCTTGTCGGCGCGACCGTTTACGCAACCGCAAAGGACCACGTTACCGTTGAGGGCGTGATGACCATTAAAAAGGGCAAGCTGCGCGGGATAGAATCCGAGGGAATGCTTTGCTCCGGCGCGGAGCTGGGCGTTAACGGCGATATGTACGAGGGCGGCGATTACTGCGGACTGCTTCTGTTGCCGAAGGACTGCGAAAACGGAGCGGACGTTAAGCCGGTTTTAGGGCTTGACGACTATATTTTCGATATAGGCGTAACGGCTAACCGACCCGACTGCCAGAGCATTTTGGGCATTGCACGCGAGGTTGCGGCAGCTTTGGGCAAGCCCGTGAAGGAGCCCGATTATTCCTACAAAGCCGTTGCGGGAAGTTATGAAAAAATTGAAATTTGCGACTTAGCCCCCGACATATGCCCCAGATACATCGGTCATTACGTTAAGGACGTTAAGACCGCTCCCTCCCCCCTGTGGCTTAGAAAGAGGCTTGCGCTGTGCGGACTGCGGTCAATAAGCAATATTGTTGACATAACCAACTTTGTGCTGTTGGAGCTTGGACAGCCGATGCACGCGTTTGATTTGCGGACGCTTGACGGGCGAAAGGTGATTATCCGCCGCGCAGAAAACGGCGAGAAAATAACCACTCTGGACGGAAACGAATTTGAACTGAACAGCGAAAACCTTGTTATATGCGACGACAAAAAGCCTGTGGCTCTGGCGGGAATTATGGGCGGACTGAACAGCGAAATTAAGGACGACACGGCGGAGGTGCTGTTCGAGAGCGCGAAATTTGCGCGCGACAGCGTAAGAAAGACCGCGCGCGCTTTGGGACAGCATTCCGACAGCTCGGCTCTGTTTGAAAAGGGCGTAAACGAGTACACGACCGAGCACGCTATTTCAAGAGCGCTGAACCTTATTCAGACCCTGAAATGCGGAGTTGTGACCGATGTTCATATCGATATAACTACGGAGAACTCCCGCCTTGAGAGCAAGAAAATGACAGTGAGCGTGTCGAAGATAAACGCTTTGCTCGGCATTGAGGTGCCCGCGAAAAGAATGGCGGAAATTTTGAAGAGCCTTAACTTCGGCGTTACGTTAAAGGGCGACGAGATGGAGCTGACCGTGCCGAGGTACCGCGAGGATATAGACGGCTACCCCGATATTGCCGAGGAGATTATTCGCTTTTACGGCTATGATAACATAAAAGGAACCTTCCTCCCCTCCGCCTCGATTACAAACGGCGGGTTTACGGACGAACAAAAGCTGCAAAGGCGCATTAAGGGCGAGCTGGTTGCAAAGGGCTTGTATGAAATTTCGACCTATTCCTTCTACTCGCAGAAAGATTTGGATATGCTGCACTTTCCTGCGGACGCGCACGAAAGAAAGGCTATACGCATTTTAAACCCGATTAGCGAAGATTTATCGATTATGCGAACCACGCTTGCGCCGTCTATGGTGAACGTTATCGTGCGCAATCTGCGCCGCGGAAATATGGAGGGCAGGCTTTTTGAGCAGGCGAAAATTTATATCGCCGACGAGCTGCCGGTTAAGACCTTTCCGAAGGAAAAAGAGGTGATAGCGCTTGGACTTTGGGGCAAGCAGGACTTTTTCGATTTGAAGGGAATTATCGATTGCATTGCGGGCGTGCTGAACGTCAAATTCGAGTACGCGCCGACGGAAAAGCCCTACCTCCACCCCGGAATTACGGCAAAAATACTTTGCGATGGAGTTGAAATAGGGTATGCGGGAATGCTTTCGCCTGAGGTTGCGGACGAGCTTGCGCTTGACAGATTTGCGTATATTGCGGAAATAGACTACGACAAGCTGAAAAAGCACGCAAAGCCGTTTAAATACTCGCCTATATCGAAGTTTGCGGAAGTTACGCGCGATTTGGCGCTGACGTGCGACAGAGCGGTGACGTGCGCGGATATTGAAAATGAAATATATGCGGCGTGCAAATTCGTGACGGACGTAAGGCTGTTTGACGTTTATATCGGAGAGCAGATTGAAAAGGGCAAAAAATCGATGGCGTTTAAGGTTACCTTTACCCCTAAGGACGAGCCGATTGAGGAGCGCGTTGACGGGTTTGTAAAGAAAATACTTTCAAATCTTAAATTCAAGCTGAATATTGTGCTGAGGTAAAGTTGTATTGCAGAAAATTAAAAAGCGGCGCGCATTTTTATATGCGCGCCGCTTTAAATTTAATAATCAGACATTCCGGTCAACACTTCCAAAGACACATTAAGATATTTTGATAAAGCAACTAAATTTGTCATTTTGGGCTCTCTTAAACCATTTTCCCATAAACTTATCAGCCCCTTACTTACATTTATTGCCTTAGCCAACTCTACTTGTCCTATTCCCTTTTCTGTTCTAATTGCTTTCAAAATATTTCCAAAATTGTTTTCCATAATAAAATTATCTTACGATTGTAAGATAATTACTTGACTTCTTACAACTGTAAGATTATTATTACTATATGAATAATAAAGAGTGCATTACTTGTAAAAAATTTCAAAGATTTTATACCAAACAAAATGAGAACTTTATTAAAAGCCATATAGGCATATGTTCACAGCACAATGTTTTAGGATATATAGGCAATGTATGCCCATTTTGGACAGAAAAAGTAAATTCTGATAAAAATTCTGAAAATCAAAACTAAACTTTTAATTTTTGGGGACGAGGGCACCGTTGGAGCCGATAATCGAGGCTTGCAGATATGTATCGGGAATTTTGCCCGTTATTATGCTTTCGCAAATAAGAACCTCGGTAGTGGACGCGAGGTTTGTGCTTTTTGACGGAAGAATAATCGAAATATCCGAAACGATTTCGAGGTATAGGGAGTGCTTTGTCTGGTTTATTCCCGCCTGAGTGAATTTTGATACAAACCGACAGCCGACGTTGCTTATGGGAATGATTTTTATATTGATTTTTTTGCCGAAGCCCGCAAGCGCCTCTACCCCCGTCAACGCGCCAAGCGGTACCATTATGCCGTCCTCGCTCATTTTATTGAGGTTTTCCTGCGAAAGGTATGCAGTATCGCGCGCAATTCTGTTGATTTTTAAGCTGTCGGAGGTAATAGAAGTTACATTGCCCGCCGCATCGCGCTCAATATAAATTAAATCCTCGTAGCGCATAACGTCGTTGAGCGTGTAATAAATCGCATCGTTTACGGCGACCGTGGTTATGGAGCGGATAGTCGCCTCGCTTATGGAAATAAGCACGCGCGTGACGTTGCGCTGAAAAAAGATAAGGACGCCTATTATCAAAAAGCAGAAAATGACCAAAAGCAGCTTGAAACGGCGAAATTTTCTGTTTTTGCGTACAGCCTTATAAGGATTGCGAGCCATACAATATTGTATGGCTCGCTTTGATTATTTATTATAAGCAATTAATTGCGCTTTGTGCGCGATTTGAATATGAGCGCCATTATAAAGGCAAATACCACCGCGGCGGTTACGCCCGCGCTTGCCGCGCTGAGAGAGCCTGTTATTGCAGAGAAAAAGCCCTTTTCCGCGCCCTTCATTGCGCCCTGCGCCAAAAGATAGCCAAAGCCGGATATTGGCACGGTTGCGCCCGCGCCGCCGAATTCGACCAAGGGCTGATACACTCCCACCGCCGTAAGCACCACCCCGCCGAGCATAAAATATACAAGAATTTTGCCCGCGGTGAGGTCGGTGAAGTTGATTATTATCTGCGCCAGCAGACAAATTCCGCCGCCGACAAGAAACGCCTTTAAAAACTGTAAAGCGATTTCGAGCATTTTTTCGTCCATAATTTACACCTCCAGCTGAACGGCGTGCGATATGCACGGGATAGATTCGCCCTGTCCCGAGGAAACCGTGGACAACAGCGCGCCCGTTGCGGCAAACAGCACGCGCTTGTACGCGCCCGCCTGCATTTTGGTAAATATATAAGAATTTAAAACGGTTGCCGAGCAGCCCGCGCCGCTGCCGCCCTGAAACTCCTTTTCGATTACCTTGTATATAATTTCGCCGCAATCGACGTGCTTTTCGGATATATCATACCCCTTTTCCCACGTCAAATCCTTTAAAATACGGCTGCCCAAAGCGCCTAAATCGCCCGTTAAAATCAAGTCGTAGTCGTCCGCGCAGGTTTCGGTGTCCTTGAAGTGCTGCATTATGGTGTCCGCCGCGGCGGGGGAAAAGGTCAATAAAACACCATAGCTTTTTTGAAATTTTTTTGCCATTAAAAAGCCCCGCCGGCGCATTTGTGCGCAGGCGGGGCCGCATTTATTTACCTTACTGCTTGCTTGCGGCTATGATTTTTTCCGCAAGCTGGGGCGGAACCTCTTCATACCTTAAAAATTCTGTGGAAAATTTGCCTTGACCGCGGGTAAGTCCCCTTAAATCGGTTGAGTATTTGGTGATTTCGGAAAGCGGAACCTCGGCAATGACTACCGTTACGCCGCCCTCTGCCGAGCTGTCGGAAATTCTGCCTCTGCGTTTTGAAATATCGCCCATAACACCGCCGAGGTATTCGCCGGCGACGGCTACCTTCAATTTCATAACCGGCTCCAAAAGCACGGGCTTTGCGTTTTTAAGCCCTTCCTTAAAGGCTATTGCCGCCGCCGCCTTGAAAGCCATTTCAGACGAGTCTACGTCGTGATAGGTGCCGTCGTAAAGCACAGCCCTTACGCCCGTAACGGGATAGCCCGCCAGAACGCCCTTGCCGAGGCATTCCCTAAGCCCCTTTTCGACTGCGGGGATGTACTGTCTGGGGACGGCTCCGCCGACGACCTCGTCGCCGAACTCGAACTCGTTTTCGCAAGGCTCGAAGCGCACCTTGCAGTGCCCGTACTGCCCGTGTCCGCCCGACTGCTTTTTGTGCTTGCCCTCTGCCTCTGCAACGGCGCGGATTGTTTCGCGGTAGGGTATCTTCGGCTCAGACAGAATAATATCTACCCCGTAGCGCGCTTTAAGCTTTTTTGCAAGCATTTCGAGGTGAACCTCGCCCTGACCGCTTAAAACAAACTCGCCCGTATCCGCGCGCTTGCCGATTGAAAAGGTATAGTCCTCCTCGCGCATTTTATTGAAGCCCGCGAACATTTTTTCCTCGTCGCCGCGCACAGACGTGCGTACGGCAAGCGCAAGCGCGGGGCGCGGAAAGCGGATAGGGTCGAACTGAATGGACGTACCCGCCTCGCAAAGCGTATGGTTTGTGTCGGTATCGGTAAGCTTGTTTACGGCGCCTATGTCGCCCGCGCAAAGCTCGGCAACCTGCTCGGTCTTTTTGCCGCGGAGTAAAAATATCTGGCCTATGCGCTCTTCCGTGTCGGTATTGGAGTTGTATACCGTCATGCCCGCCCTTAAACGGCCGCGGAAAACCTTTATATAGTTCATTTTGCCCGAATACGGGTCGTTAACCGTTTTGAATACCTGCGCGACGAAGGGCGCGTCCTCCTCGCAATTTATGCCGACAACCTCGTCTGCGATAAGGTCGTTGGCAAGGGTGCTGCTTCTTTCGCTGGCGGCAGGCATATAGCGGACGATTTCGTCGAGAAGGTTGATAACGCCGCGGTTCTGGTACGCGCTACCCGCCATTACGGGAATTACGTTGCCCGTGGCGATGCCCCTTCTTATACCGTGAACGGTGTCCTCCTTTGAAAGCTTACCGTCCTCGAAATATTTATCGAGCAAAAGCTCGTCGTTTTCCGCCGCGGTTTCCATAAGCGCCGACTGCATATCGTACATATTCTTTGCAAGCTCGGCGGGAACGGGAATTTCCTGCGGGCCTTGCGTGGAGAATTTGTAAGCGCGCTCCTGTATTGCGTTGACGTAGCCCGTCATTTTGCCGTCTGAAATTACGGGAATTTGTATAGGCGCAAGCTTGCCCGCGTATTTCTCTTTGAGCGCGTTTACGGTGCCCGCGTAGTCCGCATTGGCTTTGTCCATACCGTTTATGAAAATTATAAGCGGTTTGCCGAGTTTAAGGCAGTAATCCACAACGCTTTCCGCGCCGATTGGGATTGTGGCGTTTGCGCCTATGACAAGTATTGCCGCGCCGCACGCCGCAAGTCCTTCGTGACGCTCGCCCTCGAAATCGTAAAAGCCGGGCAAGTCGAGCACGTTTATTTTGACGCCCTTCCACATAACGTAAGCAACCGAGGTATAGATGGAAAATTTTTTGCTTTTTTCCAGCTCGTCAAAGTCCATGACGGTGGTGCCGTCCTCTACCTTGCCCATTCTGTCTGTTGCGCCGCAATTGAACAGCATTGCCTCGCAAAGGGTGGTTTTGCCCTCTCCGCTGTGGCCTATAACCGCTATGTCGCGAATCTCTTTTGCCGTAATACTCATTTTATTTAGTCCCCTTATCCCGTTTTTGCAACGGTTGTTTAATTAATAATAAAATGAAATCGGGCAAATTTCAATAGGCAAATTAAAATTTTATCGCTATTTTGCTGTTTTATTTTTGAATTGCGGCTTTTTCTGCAATATTGTCTGCATTGTTTAAGCTTTGTTCAGCCGCAAGATACACATCCCTGAATTTTAAGTGCAAATCTATTTTGCCTCCCTCGCGGATGTAAATGTTGTCAATAAGCTCTACCGCCGCCTCGCGCGTGAGCTGTGTGAGCTGTGCATATTTGCCGAAGCAGGCAATAAAGTCGTTTATACTGTCCGCCTCGTCTTTCAGTCCGTCTAATTCCCTTTGCAGACCTTCGATTGCCGTCCGTGTGCCGTTGCACATATTTTCATACCTTTCTTTAAGGGCAAAATACTGCTCGCGGCTTAAAATTCCGCTCTTGAAATCGGGGTAAATTTCCGTTAACAGCCGCTGCGCCTTTAAAAGCTCGCCGCGCTTTGCGTTAAGCTCGGCGGTTATGCGGGAGGCTGTGCCGCCGCCCGACCTTGCGAGTCTGACCTTTTGCGAAAGGCTTTCGTAATTCACCGCAAAGCCGATATACTTATTTATTACGGCAAGCACCGACGCTTCGAGCGCGTCTATGCGGACGGCGTGCTTTGTGCATGCCGTTTTGTCGAGCTTTTTATAGGTTGAGCAAACATAATAACCGTAGGTTTTATTTGGCTGGCTTACGGTGCGCTTTTGCATGGCTCTGCCGCAGTCGGCGCATTTTACAAGCCCCGCAAAGACAGACAGCCTGCCCGTTTTGGGGCTTATGCGGGTATCCCGCGATAAAAGCTGTTGAGCTTTGGCAAAGTCGGCTTTTGATATGACGGGCTGGTGAGTATTTTCCACAATAATGCGGCTTGCGCTGTCCACCGCCCTTGTTTTATGGATTTTGTAGCTGATTACCTCGTTCTTCTTTTGGACGAGGTTGCCGATATACAGCTGATTTCGGAGAATGCGGCGGACGGTGGAATCCACCCAAAACGAGCTGTTTTCGGAATTGCGGTTACAGCTTAGCCCCTTCGAGCGCTTATATGCGGAAGGGTTGGGCACGGAGCGCGCGTTAAGACTGCGGACAATGGCGGAAATGCCGCTTCCGCTTAGAAATTCCTTAAAAATGAAGCGTACGATTTGCGCCGCCTCATCGTCGATTACAAGCTTACTGCGGTCGGCTTGGTCCTTGCGATAGCCGTACGGCGCGAACGAGCCTATGAATTTGCCTTGTCGGCGGCGAATATCGAGCGCACTGCGCACCTTTATGGAAATATCGCGGCAATACTCATCGTTGATTATATTTTTGAACGGAACGATTATATTGTTGACCGAGGCGGGGCTTGCAACGCTGTCAATTTGGTCGTTGACTGCGATAAAACGGACGCCGAAAAGCGGAAAGACTGTTTCGAGGTACTTTCCCGCTTCTACATAGTTTCTGCCGAAGCGCGACAAATCCTTTACGATAATGCAGTTGATTTTTTTGTTTGCCGCGTCCTTTATCATGCGCTGAAAGTCGGGGCGGTTGAAATCTGTTCCGCTGAAGCCGTCGTCGGTATAGCAATCGAAAAGCTGCATATCGGGACGCTCTTCCGCAAAGCGCTGTAAAAGCGCCCTTTGGGAGGCGATGCTTTCGCTTTCTATCCTGTCGCCGTCCTCGCGCGAGATACGGATATACAGCCCGACGCGCCACCTTTGCGGTGACGCCGCCGAGCTGTATGCTTGTCTGTATTTGCTTGTTCTTGCCATATGTACGTTCAGGGACAACGGCGCTTTAACACATAGTTATTTTACCGCATTGCGAGCGGCTTGCGCAAGGCATTCAGTCGGATTTGCGTATGGCAATATTTGCCAGAGCGTTTTCCAGAGTGGGCGCGGTTGGACTTTGCGAGAAAAATACGGAAATTTGCATATTGTTTATGCTGATTTGATATGGCTGCTTAGGTTTTTGTACTGCGCGCGGTTGGGGTGCGGGCTTGGCGGAAATTGAGCTGCAACGGTTGGGATTTGAAGCTGGCATAGGCAGATTTTTGACGTTTGACAGGTATTTTAAACATGAAAAAGGCGGCAAAGCTATTAAAGCCGCCGCCTTGGGATTATTCTGTTTCTTCGGTTTTTCTTTTAAGCTTACTTTTAATTCTTTCAAATACCGAATGCAAGTAATGCCTGAAATCCTTATCCGCAAGCGTTACCGCTATGCTTGGAACTATTGCTATTGCGACCGCAATACAGCCGTTGACAAGCAATTCCTTCCACTCGCTTGAATATGACTGCAAACTGAAATGAAGCGCAACCAACGCCGCGGCAAATACGGCGATGTAAACATAATTTCTTAAATAATAATTTTTTGCTGAGCTTTGCAAGGCGTATTTATACAGCACATGCGGCTCGACCACATGACAAATTGTGAGATTTGTTATAATAGTTGCCACTATTACGCCGACCACCGCAAAATCTTCACCGAACAAATACGAAAATAAATATACAAACCCTATTGACAGTGCAACGTTCAGAAGCCCTTCAAATAACGGCTTCCATCTGTCGTGATAAAACGTTCCTGTTGCATCGCGGAAAAGAAGAGAGGCGTAACGCATAAACTGGACAAAATGATTAAGCGTAATTATAAAAGAAACGCTTTTTGAAAGCTCTATCTCTTCTACGCTTTTAAATAAGATATTAACAAGATTATCTATTATCGCATAATAGCCGAGGAAGAAAACAATTCCTACAAGAAAATTGAAGGTATGGAAGAAATTAAGGTATTTTTTTACCTCGGTCTTATCCTGCTGCACATATAAATGTCCTATAATCGAAGTAAGCGGAGTAAAAAATAAGCTTAAAATACCCGTCATTGATAACATTATTGTTGTATAATTTGTGTATTTGCCTAATATTACAACACCTATAAAGGCTGAAATAATTACGCTGTCGGCAGTACTCACCAAAACCGTGCCAATTTTGTGCATAAACATTGCTTTTATGCTTTTTGTGACTTCTTTTTTTGTTTCGATATCTATTGACTGCTTGTTTTTTATTATCGCTTTATAATTTTTACGGGCGAACAGTTCTGTTATGACCCACTGCAACGCAGACGCGCCTATCGCACAGACAAGATACCACATGAACGAATGTGTATAAAATAAAACGAGCATCTGCAAGCCGTACTGCAAAATCAGTCCGAGCGAAGAAATTATAGTCGTTATATAATTGTTTTTATAAGCATTAATAAGTGAGGTTTTTGAACTGAACAGATAAGTTATGACAACCGAGCAAAGCAGAAGAAAGAATGTAAGATATAAATTCTGGTTTATATCGTTATAATCTGCCGCTAAATACGGTAAAAGCGGAATAAGCGCACAGCCGACCACAAAAATAATTGCGCCTATTATAAGATACATCTTTGTAAACAAATGGTAAAGGGCGGATACCTTATCGTTATCCCCCTCTACTATGGGCTTGTACATACAAAAAGTAATTGCACTGCCAACGCCAAGCTCTGCAACGGCAAGAAAACCGATTATGCTTGTATACAGTGAATTAAGTCCGTTTACCTCGTTCCCGATATATTTAATTAAAAACCTTCTTACGAGTATTGCCCCGACAAGAAGTATCGCTTTGAACGCAACAGAGACTATTACGTTTAAAAGACCCTTCTTCTTATCCATAATTATAATTTTTCTTACAGTAGTTTAATTAATAACGAATACATTGAGTGCTTAAGGAGCCAAATAACCATATATCTTCTAAAAGAAATGTATTTTTTAGCACCTTTTAAATTATATCTTTTAACAAATTCGTGCTGCTTCAAAAATTTCAAAAGCTGTTTCTTTTCATTTTTGCTTACGTTGCACGCTTTTATTTTGCGCATAAGCCAGATTATATGATACGATGGGTCATTATAATATATGAAATCATTCATATAGCCCTTATCGTTTAATAGTTTTCTGACTGAATTTATCAGGGTCAACGCATTATCGATTTGCGCCTTATTGAAAATAACCGTTGTTAAGCTGTCAGAACGAATACGGTAAATATATAAAGGCTTGCTGATATAATACAATCTTTCACAATCATATATTGCCGATGCACTGCAACAAACATCCTCGCCGAATTTTAACGTATCGTTACTAAAGGATAAATTTTTCAATAACACTTCTTTTTTGAAAAGCTTGTTCCAGCGGGCAAAAAAGAATACATTTTTCCGTACTTTTTTGTTGCCGAATAAATTAATTTTTATATTTTTCAGCTTATCGCCGGTATACAAGCCGTCAGCTAAATTCCAATTATCGGCAGACATCGGACGAAATTCACCGTTTTCAAGCCTTGTGATGCCGGAAATAACCAAATCGGCATTATTTTCCACCATCAAACGATTCAGCGTTTCAAGCATATCAGGCTTTAAAATATCGTCCGGGTCGGCAAAAGCTATATATTCTCCGTTAGCTTCTTTAACACCTCTTTTCCATGTTAAAACCAACCCCTCATTAGCCTTATGGATAACACGAAAATTAGAATACTTCTTTGCATATTCATCGATTATTTTTTCCGAGCCGTCGTTTGAGCCGTCATCTATCAGCAATGCCTCAAAATCCTTAAAGGTCTGATTTACAACCGATTCAAGAAACTCTTCAAGATACTCTCTCACATTGTATATCGGAATTATTAAGCTTATCATTGATTATTCTCCTATATGAAAGTTTGCTTTTATTGACGGAATACGGCAACGCTATCAACAGCCATTGAAGCAAGCCTATACCCGAACGTGCTTTTGTAAATACAATACCCAAAGCATTATAAAATACAATGACAAAAACCACAGAAACAAGCAATAAATTTATACTGCTTTTATTCCATTTTCCTTTTGATTTTATCACGACCAAAATGCATAGGATATATAAAACAACACCGATTATGCCATTTTGCAAATAAATATCGAAATAAACGCTGTGCGGAGTTTTAACGGTTGGAATAAATGTTTCCAAATCAATTCCCGTGCCTTGTCCTAAGAATATATTGTTGCCAACACATTCAACCGCCATATGCCATAAATCCGGTCTGCCGGAATCAAAGCTTTTATTAAACAGTGCCAGCGAAATGCTATTCAAGGTTGAATAAACAGGCAAATTTTTAATATTGTAATAAACCCAAACAAAACCGATTATGACAATAAAAAACAACGGATAAATTATTTTAGGCTTTATTACGGCCTTCGGCATTATTTTTAACAGCAGCCACAAGGCAAACATTATGAACATTAACAGCAATGCCGTTCTTGTAACGCTTAGTAAAATCATAGCTATACAGCAAATAAATAAGATTATTTGCGTTGCTTGCCTGTTTTTTAAATAAATTATAACGTTTACTATCCCCAACGTGAAATACAAAACGCCCACCGTATTATAATTACCGATGAGAACATGTGAATTTACTTCAACATGGAAAAAGAATGTTATAAATCCGATTATTAACGTTGCAAATGTAAGAATATTTAAAGCTTTTAATTTACTTACGTCCAAAACCAACCGTCTTGCATATAATACCGTCATCAGTACGGTAAAGCTACGGTATATGGGCGTAATACTTGTATACAGAGCGTCCAAGCGTATACAAGCTATCTGTAATACTATAAAAGCAATGAACGCTGCTATTATAGCTTTTTCGTCCTTGCCAAGCCTTATGCCGTCTTTTATAAAATCAGCTAAAATTACCAACGGCAACAAAAGCATTGCGGCAAGCGCGGAAAAAGAAAGCCACGAAAAAAGCGACTCCTCAAAAAATGAGAAAAAAAGAAGCAGTAATATTAATTTAAAATTTCTGTCTGTTATCGCTTTATTCTTTTCCGCGTTCATGTTAAATATTTAAATAAAATTGCTGAAGCTTTTTTGCTTCCGTCTTTATATCGTAGCCCGCATCTATTACAGCGGTTGATGCGTAAATTCTTTTTTCGGAAAGTTTACAAATCATTTGCGCCCAATCAGAATAATTAAGCTCGTTTTCATCAATTGGTAAAAATTCAAAATTATTGTTTACCTTATTTTCCGGCGTAATTTTATCCGAAGCAACGACCGGCAAGCCGTTGGACTGAGCTTCCATTAACACCATACTTAACCCTTCATACCATGAAGGAAAAGCCAAAACGTCAAACATACTGTAAAATTTGTAAACTTCGGTACCTGCATTGCCTGCAAGAATGAATTTATCTTTCAAACCGTTTGCTTCTGCAAAATTTTGCAGATATGGGCGCAAATCGCCTTCACCTATACAGAATATTACAAAATTATCCTTTAACCTTTTTAAATACGGAGCAAGCTTAATTAAAAATTGTTGATTTTTTACTTCACTCAATCGCCCCACATGACCTATGACAAAGCTGTTTTCCAGCCCAAGCTTTTTACGCAATTCCGCACGATAATTTTCGTTAAAGGCAAAATGCTGTGTATCCACAGCGTTATTAATTACGTCAAAAGCACCGCAATACATATATTTTCCCGCTAAATTCGAGCAAGCAAATTTATAGTCGCACCACTTGTTAATTCTTTTTTTCAGCAGCTTATGAAAAAGTAAATGCTTTGCATTTGACGAGTTATGCGAATGATAAATTACAGTATTTACTCCATTCTTTTTTGCGGCCTTTGCTACTCTGTACCGCAAAGCCGACATAGCGTGAATGTGCACGATATCATATTTATTGCTTTTGAAAAAATCCTTCAGTTCTTTACCATGAGCCGAAAATTTATTAGGAGGATTTTTCATTTTAAAAATTTTGCAGCCCTTTGACAGCAAAAAATCTTCGTAAAAGCCTTTCTTTTCTCCCCAAATGACAAGAAAATCGAACATTATCTGACTATTATCTATATTTGCGAAATAATTTAGAACTACTGCTTCCGTTCCGCCTTGCTCTAACGTGGAAATAACATGTAAAATTCTTTTCATAAATTCTTTCCGTTAAATTGACGCTATACCTTCATAAGTGCGTTTGCAATTTTGATTATCCCATAGCGGGAAAAATTGACGTATAACAGCTTCTTCAACAGGCTTTATACCGCTTATAATTTGCTTTTCCAACAACTCAAGAGTATGCGGCAAGCTATCTGACCAGCTGCCGAGAACTGTATCGTGATAATCCAAATAGCCTTCGCCGTATTGTTTTTCACGAAACTCTCTTTCGTCGAACTGATAGAAGATAACCGGCTTGCGCATATATGCGAAATCGAAAAACACACTTGAATAATCGGTTATCATTAGAGCCGCACGCTTTAAAACGTCCTGAATATCATATTTTTTACAATCTGCAATTTCTATATGATTTGAATTCGTTGAAAAGCTCCCCAAAAATTTCTGCATATTTCTATGCGGATAAAACAGCAATTTTTTATTATATTTTTCAAGTAACCGCGTAAGCTCCGGGCTGTTAAGAAATTCGCTCCAACGTCTGAAATATTCAGTTTGCAGGAAATCCAAATTTTGATTATCACGCCCTTCCCGACTAATCCAGTTCCGCCAGGTAGGCATAACAAGAATTAAATTGTTATCGGCTTCGGCATTGTGTAACCCGTCAAAACGCGTAAGTCCCAAACATTTAACTATCCCCTCAGGATAACCGAAACGTGTTGAAACATACTCATATTCAGGCTTTGCGCTACAACAAAACATTTTAAAATAGCAATTATTGTAATACAGCCATTTTAAATCGTTCATTATTACTCCGTGCTGTAAAAATATTCGGTTATTTTTACGCATTTTAAAAACAACCTCAAACAAATAGCAAACCGCGGCATTTGGCTTTCCGCCCTTTTGCGAGCTTATGTTTTTATCGGCAACAATATACCAGAACCAATGACTTAGAGTGCCATAGCTTATTATTTTGCCAAGCTTTTTTACCTTGTCGTAGTCAGGAGATTTTTTATCTATGGCATACGATATTTTTTGCTTCGGCTTATTTTCGCGTATCCATTTAAAAAGCCAATAGCCGTTGTCGCGCGCTTCATTTCTGTCCTCGCAAATAAGCCAGAAATCTCTTATAAAAATTTTGGCAATAAGCGCGTACGGCAAAATGAGTGCTGCGATAAACAAATGTAATATGTCTTTGAATTTTATGAAATTAAACGCTCTTTTTAATGAATATTGCATATTACCGGTTATTTCAATTTTTTTACATAAATTGCTTTTTTCCAAAAGCCGTAAAATAAATTTCTTAGCATATGAAAAAAAGCCGAAACCGAGCTTTTATCTTCGCTCAATTTAAATAATTTATAATGATTTTTTGCTAATTTCAATTTACTGCTTTTATGCGAAAGTGAATTTGAACGAACTCTGTATTGGGCTAAAATCTTTGGAAAAAAATAGCAATTACAATGTTTGATAGCTTTAAGCCATATAGCATAATCATTTTCACCGTTTGCAATGGCGTCTGGTATTTGAATAAGTCCTACTTTTTCAGCATCGTACATAACCGTCAGACAACCCGGATAGCAATAATTAAACATTTTACGCTTAGTCAGTTTTTTCGGCCCCGTAACAACAATGTGCATTTTATCGTTATTTTCGTCAATATGCTCGTATGCGGTATAACTGAAACAATAACCGTTTTGCTCCATAAAAGCAATCTGTGCTTCAAGCTTTTCCGGATACCATAAATCATCACTGTCCAGAAAAGCTATCCATTTCCCTTTTGCTTCTTGCATGGCCAAATTTCTTGAAGCCGCTGCGCCGCTATTTTTTTTATTTGTAAAAAGCTTTATTCTGTTATCTTTTTCACAAAAGGATTTTATAATTTCAACAGAATCATCCGTTGAACAATCGTCCACTATTAATAATTCCCAATTTTTATAAGACTGACCTATTACGGATGCAATTGTCTCACGCAAATTTTTTCCGCAATTGTAATTAGGCATTATTACGGATACTGTTGCTTCCATTGACCTACCTCTTTAACACCGCGAAGACGGTTTTGAACATTGTGCCGATATCTCTGAAAAAGCCGTATTTTTTTAACGACTGCAAATTGTACTCCATTTTTTGAGGAAGAACGACATTGACGTAAGCATCGTCTGCGTTTTCCGTACCGTTTAACAGCTCGTCCTCGTTTTTAAATCTTATGCTCGCTTCGCTTGTGACCCCTGCGGGCAATAAAAGCGTGGCAAGCATTTCGTCCGAATATCTGTCAACATACTTAGGCACCTCGGGACGCGTGCCGACAAACGACATTGTTCCGCGCCAGACGTCTATCAGCTGGCTTACTTCGTCAAGGCGGCATTTGCGGATAAATTTTCCGACCCTTGTAACCCTTGCATCGTTATTGACGGTTACCTGCGAGCCGATTTTATCTGCGTTGTCGACCATTGTTCTGAATTTGAAAATTCTGAACATCCTGCCGTATTGAGTAACCCGTTCCTGTCTGAAAAACACGGGGCCCTTGCTGTCTATTTTTATAGCCAGAGCTAAAACTAAAAACAGTGGCAAAAAGAGTATCAGCATAATGCCTGAAACAAAAAAATCGAAGCATCTTTTCCAGAAAAGACTGAAATTCTTTTTTCTGAGTTTTTCGTAATACGGCCGGACAGCTTCGTTTTGCATATTTTGCGGAAGCTTTTCCCATTTTTTTATAAGCATTATAAATAATCTCTTACGATGTCTGTAAATTTTGCGATAACGTACTCAACCTCATCGTCCGTAAGGCAAGTATGCAGGGGCAACGTAATTTCGTTAGCGAAATTTGCGTATGCGTTCGGATAGCTTTTTATATCGAAGCCGAGCTTTTTATAAGCGGTATGCATAGGCAACGGCTTATAATGCACGTTGCAGGCTATACCCTGTTCCGCCATTTTTATTATGATTTCGTTACGCTGTTCGACGGTTATGTTTGGTATGCGAGTAATATACAGATGACCCGAAGAGGAATATCCGTTAGCATAATGCGGAAGCACTTTTATACCGAGCGGTTTAAAAGCCTTGTCGTATTTTTCGATTATGCATCTTCTGCGTTTAAGCATATCGGGATAGCGCTTCATTTGGGCAAGCCCTATTGCGGCGGCAACATCCGTCATATTGCATTTATACCATGTGCCGAGGATATCGTACTCCCACGCGCCGAGCCTGGTTTTTGCGAGCGCGTCCTTAGACTGTCCGTGAAGCGACAGCAATTGCAGCTGACGGTAAATTTCTTCACTGTCAATGCCCTCGATTTCACGCCAGATAAGCGCACCGCCCTCCGCCGTTGTGAAATTTTTGACTGCGTGGAAGGAGAATGCGGAAAAATCGGCTATACTGCCCGCTTTGCGCCCATTGTATTCCGCACCGAAGGCGTGCGCCGTATCGGCGAGAATAATTATTCTGCCTATCGCACGCTGAATAGCGTTTTCAGCTTTAAACAAGCGCTTTTTATCGTTTACGATTTTATAAAGCCTGTCATAATCGCAGGGAATGCCCGCAATATCCACGGGTATAATTGCCTTGGTTTTTTCGGTTATTGCTTTTTCGAGCGCGTGATAGTCCATTTCGAGGCTATCCTTCTGCGTATCTATTAAAATTATTTTCGCACCAACGTGTTCGATTACAGACGCCGTCGCGGTATAGGTATATGCGGAGGTTATTACCTCGTCACCCTCGCCTATGCCCAAAACGCGCAGAGCCATTTCCGCACAGGCGGTCTGAGAATTGAGGCAAACGGCGCGCTTTGTACCGCAAAATACGGCGACCTGCCTTTCAAGCTCCTTTGTTTTTGGTCCCGTGGTTATCCAGCCGGATTTTAACGCTTCGGTTACTTCTGCAATTTCGGCTTCGGATATATCCGGCGGTGAAAAAGATATTTGCATAATTCCTCTTTTTGTGTAAAAGCTTTTTTTCTATAATTATAATTTTAAACAGAATAATTTTAGCATATTCGCGTATAAAATGCAAGCGATAGCAAAAATAAATTGCGTTTTATGGCGGCGCCGATAACGATAAATGCGCGTATTGCCTTGACTTTGTAATTTTGTTGGAATATACTTTTTATAAAGTATGAGCAGCGTATTAAAAAAAATAAAAGACGGCAGGGCCGTGAATATTCTGAAAGCTATTTTATCATCGAAATACTTTCCGTTTGTGGGCGCCGCCGTTATGATTTTATGCTACTATTTAAGCCTTGACATAGTGGCTATTTATTATATAGGTATAACCGGCACGCTTACTCTGCTTTTACTTGACGATGTTACACCCGTAATTTCGAGCTTCCTGTTTATTTGCGTTTTCAGCTCGATGAAAAATACGCCGTTTCTACTTACGGGCGGCGGCTCCGACTATTATTACCGACCGGAAATTCTGACGCAGATTATATTTGTCGCTATGCTTTTTATAGCATCTGCGCTTTTCCGCTTTGTGCAGGCTTGCATTAAAAAACAGTTTAAAATAACCCCGCTGTTTATCGGCATGTGCGCGCTGTGCGTTATGCTTTTATTAAACGGAGTATTTGCCAGAAATTACGATATTAAAAATCTTGTTTTCGGCGGGCTTATGACCGTTTGTCTGCTTGCCGTGTACATAGTATTCAAGGACGGTTTAAAGCTTACCGAAAAGAGCTTTGAAAATATTGCCTTTGCTTTTATGGCGCTGAGCGCGTTGCTTATTACAGAGCTGTTTGTGCTTTATGTAACAAAGGACGACATTTTTGCAAACGGCACAATCAACCGCGAGGCGATAATTTTCGGCTGGGGAGTTTACAATACATACGGATTGTATATTGTAATGTGTATACCCGCCGTAACCTATCTTGCGGCAAAAAAGAAATACGGCTTTTGCTTTACAATATACTCGCTTTTTGTGCTTGCGGCGGCGGTGCTTTGCTGCAGCAGACAAGCCATTTTAGGCGCGGCGGCGGTTTATCCGCTGTGTATTGTAATTTTGCTTGTAAAGGGCAAAAACCGCCTTGCAAACCTTATTGTGACGGGTGTTGCCGTGGCGGCGGGGATTGTGCTTGCGTGCGTTTTCAGCAGACAGATTTATCAGTTTATAAAGGAAATTACCGCAAATATCATTGTAAACGGCTCGCTGAACGGCAGCGGCAGATGGAATATCTGGCAGGAGGCGCTGTATTATTTCGAGTCCTCTCCCGTGTTCGGCGCGGGCTTCTTTGTACAGTTTTCGCACTGGAAGGACACGGGCAACGGCTTTCTTCCGCATTTGTGTCACAACACGGTTTTGCAGATTATGTGCAGCTGCGGCGTGCTTGGTATTATCGCTTACGCGGCGCACCGCATACAGACAATAATCTGCTTTTTTAAAAACGTCACGCCCGAGCGCACCTTTATTGCGATTATAGTACTCGGAATGCTTATACTTTCATTGCTGGATACACATTTGTTCAATATTCTGCCTACCCTTTTGTACAGCTTTTTTATGGCCGTGTTGGACAAGACAAGCAAGAAAACAGTTTAATAATTTTGACATAATAAAAGCGGCGGCTGCGCAAAAATCTGCGCAGCCGCCGCTTTGTTTTACCTCTATTTCTGGGGCTTGTAGGTTGTTACAAGCTGTGCAACGAGGTTCTTCATTTCCTCCGTTTCATCGTACGCCGCTACCTTAAGGCTGTCGAGCGTAGTCCACAGGTGCTGTTCGTCAAGCTTTATGGGGTTGGCTATGCTGATAAGTCCGTTGGGGGTTTGCTGCATACCCTCCTCGTCCATAAGCCGCTCCTCGTAAAGCTTTTCGCCGGGGCGCAAACCCGTGCATTTAATTTCTATATCAACGTTGGGCTCAAGCCCCGAAAGCTTGATAAGGTTGTACGCCAAATCGTAAATTTTGACGGGCTCGCCCATATCCAACACGAAAATCTGTCCGCCCTTGGCGTATGCGCCCGCCTGCAAAACGAGCGAAACCGCCTCCGGAATGGTCATGAAATACCTTATAATGTCCTTGTGGGTAACGGTGACGGGGCCGCCTTCCGCTATCTGCTTTTCGAAAAGCGGAATTACAGAGCCGTTGGAGCCGAGCACGTTGCCGAAGCGCACGGCGACAAACTTGGTGTTTTTGCTGTGCTTGCCTATGGTTTGTATTATCATTTCGCAGATGCGCTTTGTGGCGCCCATAATGTTTGTGGGGTTAACCGCCTTGTCGGTGGAAATCTGCACAAACACCTTGGAGCCGAACTTATCCGCGCAACGCGCAACGTTGAGCGTGCCGAAAACGTTATTTTTGACCGCCTCGTTAGGGCTTGTTTCCATTAACGGCACATGCTTGTGGGCGGCGGCATTGAACACGATTTCAGGCGAGTATTTTTTGAACACGTTCTCCATCTTGCCCGTGTCCCTTATGCTTGCAATAAGCGCGAGAAGGTTTAATTCGGGGTGGCGGCGTTTAAGCTCCTGCTCGATGTCGTAGGCGTTATTTTCGTAAATGTCTAAAATTATAAGCTGTTTGGGGTTGTGGGTTGCTATCTGGCGGCACAGCTCGCTGCCGATAGAGCCGCCTCCGCCCGTTACGAGCACTACTCTGTCCTCGATATAGCCCATAATCTCATCGAGGTTGACCTTTATCTGGTCGCGGCCGAGAAGGTCGGAAATCTGCACCTCGCGCAAGGCGGTGACGCTGGCATCGCCGTTTACAATCTGATAAATGCCCGGCAAGGTTTTAACCTTGCATTTTGTGCCCTCGCAAATATCGAAAATGCGCTTTACCTCTGCCTTGGGTGCGGCGGGCATTGCTATTAAAATTTCGTCTATGCCGTATTTTTCCGCATAAAGAGGTATGTCTGCCGTACTGCCGACTATTTTTACGTTATTTATGTTTTTGCCTATCTTGGTGGGGTCGTCATCTATGACGCACACGGGCAGATAGGTTATTTTATCGGTAGTCTGAATTTCGCGGATAAGCATTGTGCCCGCGTTTCCGCCGCCGACAATCATTGCCCTGACCTTGTTTTTGTTCTTTCTTGAAAGCGCGTATTTTACGGCAACGTACATTCTTTGCGAAAAGCGGGAAGCAAGCCCGAATAGGGCAAGAATGATTGAATAGGTTATGCAGACCCTGATATTGAGAAACCTTTTAAGGAATATCATATACGCGAGGTTTGCGCCGAACACGAAAAGTATTGCGCCGACTGTTTTAAGCGTATCCACAAGCCCCACCGAGGTGAAAACTATGAAATACAGCCTGAACAGCGCAAAAAACACATATACCGTAACTATATTCAAAAGATACCAGTATAAAAGCTCAAGACAAAAATCGACCCTGCTGTGCACTATCAGCAACGACAGCAAAACCGAGACGGTTATCGAGGCAAAATCGCAGAGAACGAGAATACCTATATCCTTTAATTTTTTATAATTGTTCTTCATTTATTTTTTTCCGCAATTCATGTAATAGGCTATTCCACAGTAACGCTTTTGGCGAGGTTTCTTGGTTTGTCCACATCGTTGCCCCTTAAAACGCTTAAATAATAGGCGAAAAGCTGAAGGGGAATAACCGCAAGGCTGGGCGTAAAGTGCATATCCGTCAAGGGTATGCGGAAAACATTTTTTATGCCCGTGCTTTCCACGCTTACGTTTTCGGACGCGACAGCCGCAATCAACGCGCCGCGGCTTGCAGTTTCTTCAAGGTTGCTTATGGTTTTTTCCACAAGTCCCTTTTGGGTAAGCACGCCGAAAACGAGCGTGCCCTTTTCTATAAGGCTGATTGTGCCGTGCTTTAATTCGCCAGCGGCGTACGCCTCGGAATGGATATAGCTGATTTCTTTAAGCTTT
>CAJUME010000001.1 GCA_910587015.1 uncultured Christensenella sp. | reverse complement strand
TGTGCTCTTCCGATCTTAGTCCCCCCGCCGAAGGCAGGGGGTGCGGTTGAGTGCTATGAAACGCTGTCGATTTTTATATCGTAGGCTACGGTCATTCTTTGCAAAACGTCGTTCCGGAATGCCTCGTAATACTTATAATTCTTTTTATAAAGAAGCTCTCTTACGCCGATAATATCGCTGTTCGTTTCGCGGACGACATTTATAAGACTTTCAAATCTGGCGCGCATTTCCGCCTCTGCCCCGTCAAGCACGCTTGCCTTAACCACGTCGTCGGAAATGATTTTTTGCAAATCTACCTTGACGCGAGCGCCCTGTATGCGGGCGTTTGCCTTAAAGCTGATTTTCAGCTGAGGCACGCCGTCCTTGACCTTTAAATCGGCGTCGCACTTAACGCCTTTAAGCCCGAGGGTGTAGTGAATGTCGTCTGCATCGCAAGGCAGCACGGCAAGACGAATGTCGTTTTCGAGCACGGCGAGCGCGAACGCCTGACGGTCGTCGAGAACGCCGATAAAGCGGCCGTCCGAAAAATATGCAGTTTTGCGGGCGGTGAATTCAACGGGTTTAGAGCCGCTTTGTTGGCTTTGTCCGCCGCTTTGTTGGCTTTGACCGCTTTGACCGCCTTCTCCGCTTTGACCACCTTCTACGCTTTGACCGCTTTGACCGCCTCCGCTTCCGCCCTGCGAGCCGTTGTTTTCGCCCTCGCCGCCGACGTTGTCGCCGTTGCCGCCGAGCTGGCTTTCCCCCTGATTATTTACCTCTACATACGGCATATAGCACGCCCTGCTGTGGGAGAACTCCATTGCCGCGATGCTTTTGAGGTTGGAGGTTGTGGCATTGGCGGATTTTTCGATTTCATCGGAAAGCACCTTGCGGATAGCCTCCGAGGTCATGTCCGAGACGTTGGATTTTTGCGCGAGCATGTCGTACGCGTTGCCCTCGCACATGGCGACAAGCGCCGTTAGCTCGGAATAGTTTTTGCGGTAAAAGCAGCCGAGCACGCGGAAAAGCTGTTTGTCGCGGCAGCTTTCGCCTATTAAAATGAGCTTGCAGAATTGAAGCTTGGGATAAAAGCCCGTTTTTGCGTTGATTTCGTTTAGCGCGTCCGCAATAGTAAGTCCGCTACCCTGTACCTGAGTGTAGACTATGTTTTCTCCGCTTTGCGAGGGCTGGGGGACGGCGATTTCCGCAGTGACGAGCACCTCTCCCTCCTCCGTGTCGATTGCAACGGCGGTGATTATGGAGGTTTTGTGGATATCGACAAGTCCGAAGTCGTTTGTGAAGAACAGACACGCAAGCAGAAGAAATATAAGCCAGTATACGAGCACGGACAATTTACTTATATTGAGCTTGCTTTTTAAGCTGTTTTTGAGTTTGCCTTTCATTCGCGTTTTCTCCTTTTAAGCGCCCATGCGGCGAGCGGGATAAGCACGGTAAAAACAAGCACGGGCAGCCATGACCACCGATAGTACAGGCTGTAAATGGAGTTGTAGCTGCTGTCGCAGAAAATAATTACAAGCATAAGCGCGGCGTTGACTATTAACGACAGCACCATATAGTTATTCCAGCCAACGCATTTGGAAATGCAGTGCACGGAAAGCTGGATATTGAGCGCCAACGCAAAGAGCATTACCATTTCGAGCGTGAGAAGAATTATCAAATCTATTCTGCCGAGCGTTTCTATCGCGGGAAAAAAGAGGGACGTTCTTGCCACGGCGAAGGTGCGGGACGGGGCGACTGCGCCGTACATTCCGTAAAACACCGCCAAAAACATTAAAACGAACGCCGCGCCGCCCGCATATGAAAAGGTTATTCTTGCCGCGTCCCCCTTTTTGTATTTGAAGTGGCCCATGAGCATTAGCAGCCAGCACGGCTCGGCAAAGTTGAATGCGGTGCCGACGTAGCCGCCGAAGATGCTTTTTGCGGGGGTTTTGAGCACGGGAAGGAAGTCGTCCCACTTCACCTCGGGAATTGCCATTGCGTAAAGAAAGAGCATGCAGACCGCGAAAATGGGCAGACAGACGTCCGCACAGCGGC
Source organism: uncultured Christensenella sp. (assembly GCA_910587015.1). Taxonomy (GTDB): domain Bacteria; phylum Bacillota; class Clostridia; order Christensenellales; family Borkfalkiaceae; genus Coproplasma. The sequence continues at coordinate 5,623 of CAJUME010000001.1, read as the reverse complement.
CGATATTTATGAGCTTTTTGCTTGCCGCATACGCCGCAAACACGAAAAAGGGAAGAAATATGCCGATTGACGGGACGGTATCGTAAAAAATGTTGTGGACGTACTGCTTTTGCTCGAACACGGGCACGAGCGCGGACATAAGGAAAAACAGCGCGAAAAGTCCGTAGATTATGCGGGCAACGACAGTGCCGAGGGTGTTTTGCAGAAGGCCGTAAAAGGTTTTATCCGTACGCGAGCACAGATATGCAACCGACCATATGACAATGCCTTCCGTAAGAAAGCTGAGCGCAGCGGGGAAAAGTAAATCTCTGCCGCAGAGCTGACTTAATATTGTGGGATAGAGCAAAAGCTTTGCCGCCGCGGTATATGCGAGCATTATAAAGCATATCTGGCGGGTGTTAATCTTCATTTCTTTCAAGTCTTACCTTCTCCTTTGCCTTTAAAACCCTGGGGCGGCGGTTGAGCGTATACAGATTTGCTTTGACAAGGCTGTCGTACAAATCGCTTTTGACGAGCGGTGCGAACGGGGCAATGAGCGGCACGCCGTACGACTGCTCGCCGACCATATAGCATAAAAGAAATGCCGTTAAAACGACCATACCGAAGGGGCCCATGCTGCCCGCGATTATAAGGTACATCCACCTGAGCGTGGTTGTCATTTCCACCGCGTTGGGGACGGTGTAAAGACAGATTGCCGAAAACGCGATAATTATTATTGCGGGCGTGGATATGACGCCAGCCTTGACCGCGGTATCGCCGAGCACAAGCGCGCCGACGACCGAAAGCGCAAGTCCGACGTATTTGGGCATTCGGATTGACGCCTCGTTGAGAACTTCAAGCACGAAAAGCGTTAAAAACATTTCAGTACTCGGCGAAAGCGCAAGACCCGCGACCGAGCTGGAAATTTTGAGGAGCAATTGAAAGGGGATTATCTGGATTTTGAAGAGCTGGGCGGAAATGTACAGCGCGGGGAGCATAAGCCCGATTATGATTGAGAAAATGCGGAGCATGCGCAGCGTTGTGGCACGGTAGGATATTGTGTAATAGTCTTCTACCGACTGGAAGTCCTCCACAAGCATATACGGCGCGGTGAGGGCTATCGGCGAACCGTCCACCACTATGCCCACCCTGCCCTCGCACAGCTTGGCGCAGAAAACGTCCGGCTTTTCAGACGTGCCGCACTGCTTGAACAGCGAGCGCGGGCGCTGGGCGAGGAACTGCGCGATATACGAGCTGTCGGGGATAATGTCTATTTTGTTCTGCATTATCTCGCGCTCGATTTTTTTGGGGAGGTCGTCGGGACAGACGCCCTTTATATATACTATGGATACGGCGGTTTCTGACTTCTCCCCCGTTTTTAGCATTTTTATTTGGAGCTTTTCCGTTTTTATGCGCTTGCGGATAAGCCCGAGGTTGACCTTTATATCCTCGGTAAAGCCCTCCCTCGGGCCGTGGACGGCGACCTGTGTAGGGGGCTCTGCCACGCTTCTGCCGGGGGGATTTTTAATGCCGATTATTATGAAGTCCTTTTCTCCGTCAACAAACAGCACGGCGTTGCCGTCGGAAACCTCTTTGACGGCGTCCTGAATTTTTTTGCCGTCCTTGACCTCCGGCGAGGCGAGAAGCTGCTTTGCCGCCGTTAAATTGCAGTCTGCGGGCGAGTATTTTAAGGGCTTTATGACCAGCTCGCCTATAAGCGCCTTGTCGGCTACGCCGTCCGCATAGATTACGGCGAATTTTTTACCGCTTTCCGCAGAAAATTCGAAAACGAGGATATCCTGTGAGGTGAGGATATTTTTTACCGATTTAATATTTTTTTCCAGAGTGACCATAAAAATATTATCAGTAATAATTTTTAAATAATACTCCCTTTTTGCGGCGCGCAACGGGCGGCAACCGCGCAACCTGAAATTGCGGAAAATTTTAACAAAAAATACTTGACAACTCATACTCTGCAATGTATAGTATTAGACAAAGCGGGGTATTTGTAAATGGATATTCAATTGAAAAAAGGAATTTTGGACGTTTGCGTACTGCACGCTATTTCCAAAGGAGAGAGCTACGGCTATAAAATTATAAGCGATTTGGAAGGCGTGATTGAGATATCCGAAAGCACACTGTACCCCATTTTGAAAAGATTGGAGGCGGGCGGATTTATTACCGCGCGGACGGCGGAGTACAGCGGACGATTGCGACGGTATTATAAAATTTCGCACGCGGGACTGAAAAAGCTGGTTTCCGGCAGGGACGATTTGCTGGAAATAAACCATATTTATAAAAAAATCTTCGGAGGAAGAATATGACCTATAACGAATGGCGCGATGAGCTGAAATCGAATTTGCTGAGCGTTGCCGAAAGCGAGCGCAGGCGCGTGCTGGATTATTACGCAGAGGCGTACGCCGACAGACGGGACGCGGGCTTTACCGAGAGGGAAATTATAGAGGACTTCGGCGCGCCCTACGACGCGGCGCAGAGAATACTTGCCGAGAACCGCGGCGGGGATTACAACGATTATTACGAGCCGCGCAACGCACGGCTTGACGAGAGGGCGCGGCGCGACGACGAGGAACGCAGACGGCGCGAGGAAACGGCGAGGCGCGACGAGGAAAGGCTGCGCAGTATCGAGGCGGAAAAGCGCAGACGCGAGCGCGAACGCGCAAGACGGGGCGCGGGCGACTTTGAAAGCTATAACTACGCCAACGAGCCCGCACCGAGGACTGCACCGAGGGCTGCATCGGGGGCAACGCATACCCCTCCTCCCCCTCCCTCACCCGCTTCGGCGCCAAAAAAGAAGGAGAGCGGCGACTATACTTGGGTGTTTGTGTTGCTGTGCATAATTTTTGCAGTGCCCATTTGCGGTGTTATAATTGCAATGGTCGGCATTACCGCAGGCGTGTGCGTGGCACCCTTTGCCGCGCTTATTTCGGGCGTGGCTGCGGTTGGCTCCGGCATAGGCACAATGGTCGCGCACGGGATTGCGGCGGGACTGTGCGAGACGGGCGTCGGAATTATTATCTGCGGCGTGTGCATTGCGCTTATTCCGCTGTTTATTAAGCTTATAAAGCTGATGTGGACGCTGTTCGGGAAATTCTTCCGTTGGCTTAAATCGCTGTTCAGCGGGAAGGAGGCGTAAAAATGAAGGCTTGGGTTAAAGGAATTATTGCCGGCGCGGTGATTGCCGTTATCGGCGTTGCCGTATTGATTGGCGGACTGTGGCTGAACGGCTGGAAGCTGCCGAACGCAAACTATAACTTTGAAATGAAGGCGTACGCTTCGGAAAACAGAGATTTAAACGTTTTGTCTCTGGATATAGATATAGGAACGGTGAGAACGGAATTTTACGACGGAGAAACCATTACCGTGGACTATCCCGAGTGTGAGGATTTCGGCTACTCCATTACCGAGAATGACGGAACGCTTGTGATTGTGACGGTTGACAACTCGTTCTGGCATTGGTTCAGCTGGTTGCCCGTGAACGTACCCGAAACGGTTATTAAACTGCCGAAAGACAAAATTTACGATACTCAGGTTAAGCTTGACGCGGGTAACGTGAAGCTTGCGGACGGAAACTACGGAAACGTTAAGATGAATTTGGACGCGGGCAACGTTTATGTGGAAAATATGACGTGCAAGGCTTTGGATATTAAGCTTGACGCGGGCAGCGTTAAGGCGGGCAATATTGTATGCGGGGACTTTTACGCAAGACTTAGCGCGGGAACCGTGGAGATAAACGAAATTACCGCAAACGGCGTTGTGTGCGATATATCTGCGGGAACGGTTAAAATGACGAAAATTGTAAGCCCCGAAACCTCCTTTAAGGCTTCGGCCGGAACGATTAAGGCGGGCTTTGCGGGAGAGCAGTCGGAATATAATATAAACGTGAATAAGTCTGCGGGGACCTGCAACGTGGATACGGCCACCGGCACGACAGAAAAAAAGATTTATGTGAAAATTTCGGCGGGAACTGTGAAGCTGGACTTTGCGGAGGGCTGATTGACAACAAGCTTCATAAATGATAAAATGCAACCGTTAAATGCGGTTGCATTTTTTATACTGCTTTACAAAGGAAAATTTTGTGTATGCGTTTCGATTTTGACAGCACCTATTTCAACCCCGAGCACGTGCTTGACTGCGGACAGGTTTTCCGCTTTGAGCCGTTCAAGGACGGGTATTTTGTGGTTTCCGCAGACAAGGCATGTTACATTCACACGGACGGCTGTAAGACGGTTGTGGAAAGCGAGGACAGCGATTATTTTTATGAATATTTTGATTTGAACCGCGATTATTCCGAAATAGTAAGCCGCGCTAAGTCCCACAATATACCGCTGTTGACGCGCTCTGCCGAGCTTTTTAAAGGGTTGCGGCTGCTGAACCAGAACAAGGAGGAAATGATATACTCCTTTATAATTTCGCAGAACAATAATATTCCGCGGATTAAGGGCATTATTTCGCGCATATGCGGGGGGCTGGGCGAAAAAAGAGAGCTTTGCGGAAAGGAATATTTCACCTTCCCCTCCACCGCCGCGCTTGCGGGCGCGGGCGCGGAATTTTTCCGCAATGCGGGGTGCGGATACCGCGATGTTTTCCTTGCCGAAACCTCTGCAAGGATTTTGACGGAGGGCATAAGCGGACTTGACGGACTGGACGGCGCAGAGCTTAAAAAACAGCTTTTGACATACAAGGGAATCGGCGCGAAGGTTGCCGACTGCGTTGCCTTGTTCGGGTTTGGAAAGCGCGGGAGCTTCCCCGTGGACGTGTGGATTGAAAGGATTTATAAAGAGGACTTTAAGGGCGCTTTGACGGACAGAAATAAGATTTGCGAGTATTTTACGGGGCTGTTCGGAGAGGATTCCGGATATATACAGCAGTATTTATTTTACGGAAAACGGCAAAGCTTATAGTATGCCTGATTATTTTTCCCACGTGATTGCCGCCGAAAAGATTTTTGAAAGGCTTGGCGCGGCGGACAAGCTTTTGCTTAAAAACAAGACCTTATACACGCTTGGCGCGCTGGGCGCGGACGTGTTTTTTATGTATAACTATAAGCTGACCAAAACCAACCTCGGCAGGGATTTGCACCGCAGAGGCGCGGAACAGCTTTTTAACGCCCTGAAGGGCGCAAACAGCGCATATGCGGCGGGCTACGCCACCCACTACGCGCTTGACTGCACGCTGCACCCCGCTGTATACGCCTATGAAAACGCACACAAGCACCCTTTGGCACACCAGAGGTTTGAAAACGATTTGGGGCTGTTTATAAGCAAGTACTTCGGGATACGGAGGACTATTATGCCGCGCGAAAGACTGCTTGAAAACACCTTTGCGGTGTATGACGCGATTAAGCTTATTGAGCCGGACGTGACCGTTACGGGCATTGAGCGGTGCCTTAAAAGGCATTTTGTGTACACCCGCTGGCTGTACAAAACAAAAAAGCAGACCTACGTCTGCGAATACGATTTTTCCGCACTTGCGGGCGCGGTTGAGGAGGCTGTTGAGCTTGGAATAAAGTGCGTGAAATGCGTTTTGTCGGGGGATATTGACGGGGCAATTTTCAATAAAGAGTTTTTGCAGAGATAGATTTGGAGGTGGAATGCCTGATTAATGTAAAGCGCCCACCCCCCTT